>NZ_JNYD01000033.1 GCF_000717175.1 Pseudonocardia autotrophica
CCACCCGCCTGGCCTACATGACCGACGAAGCCGTCGAAGGCCGCGACTCCTTCCTGCAGAAACGCGACCCCGACTGGTCGCCCTACCCCTGGCACTACTGACCCCGTGAGTGGCGATAGTCGCTATAGCGACCATCGCCACTCACAGGGTGGGGACGGGCGGGCTGAGCAGGGTCACCACCGTGCCGTCGGCGGGCGCCGGGCCGCCGCGGTGGATCAGGACCTCCGCCATCAGCACGGACATCATCGGCAGCCCGCGGCGCCGATTGACGTCCTCCTCGGGGCCGGGCCGCGGGAGCCAGCGGCCGGTGTCGCGGATCCGGACCCGCAGCCGCCGCTGCCGGTCGACCGGCTCGACCTCGGCGACGACCTCGACCGTCCCGTCCGGCGCCCCGGGGGGGAAGGCGTGCTCCACGGCGTTGCTCACCGCCTCGTTGACCGCGAGGAGGACGTCGAGGGCGGCGTCCTCCGGCCACCCGAGCTGCGCCAAGCGGCGGCGCAGCCCGGTGCGCACCAGGCCCAGCGTCTCGAGCACGGCGGGGAGGCGGATCTCCCAGGCGTGTCCATGCCCGGCGGCCCGGGGCGCGGCACGACCCGGGCCCACGCCCGGAGGCGGGCCCGCACGGTCAGACTGGTCCCGATGCGCTGGCACTACCCGAGAGTGTGACGCGCCTTGCCCCCGCAGGACCAGCCGGGCCGCCGCACGGCGTCCCGCCGGGTCAGCCCCCGCTGCCGCGCGGCTCGCCGAGCGCCTCGGCCACGTCGTAGTACAGGGCGAGCACGCGCTCCAGGCCGGTGATCTCGAGCGGCCGGACGACCGGCCGGTTGTGGTCGACGACCACCCGCAGCGGCTCGTCCTGCCGCTGGGCCGCCCGATGCGCGGTGACCAGCGCGCTCAGCCCCGCCTGGTCGAGGAACTCGACCTGTGTGAGGTCGACCACGATCACGTCCACCGCGGGGTCGGCGAGCGCCCGGCCGACCGCCGCTTCCACCCGCGGGGCGGTGAACATGTCCACCTCCCCCGCGACCGTCACCACCATCGCGGGCCCCGCCCGGCGCGACTCCACGCGCAGCAGCTGCTCGGCCGCGGGAGCCTGGTCACCTGTCACGCGCCACAGTCTTCCCGGCGACGTGGCCGTTCCGACAGGGCCCCACGCCTCCGGTCCCGGGCGGCGCGCCCCTCATCCGGCGTGCGCGTGGCCGGGCTCGGTGAGGGCGTGCCGGAGCCGCTCGCGCATGGCCGGGTGCATCGCCAGCCCGTCGAGCCGGTCGAGGGCCACCCAGTCCGCCTCACTCGTCTCCTCGCCGTCGGGCCGCGGGTCCCCGGACACCGGCCGGGCGTGCACGCACACCGCGAACTGCTGGCGCACCTCGCCGGTGCCGTCGACGATGACGTGGCCGGGGTCGCTGTAGACCCCGGCCACCCGCAGCACCTTGATCGCGACCCCGCTCTCCTCCGCCACCTCCCGCTCGGCCGCGTCGACCGCCGACTCGCCGACCTCGACGCGGCCGCCGGGGAGCTCCCAGAACCCGTCGTCGGCGCGCCGCACGAGCAGGACCCGGTCGGCGTCGTCGCGCACCACGGCGAAGACGCTCGGCGCGACGAGGGTGGGCCGCGGCGGGTCCGGATGGTGGTAGTACTCGGTGCGGGCCATGGTCAGGGCACGGTCGCACCGGGGCGGTAGGGCTGGGAAGTGACGAAAGCCCTGTTCGGCAGCCCCCGCCCGGCCGATCGCTCCACACCCGACCGACCTTCACCCCACCGGGGCGAGGCGCGGGGACGGCGGGCCGCCCATCGTCCGATGCACGGCGAGCGGGGGAGGTCGCGGTGCCTGCGGCGGACGAACGGACGGGCACGCCCGGCACGGGGCGTGCAGCGTGCTGAGCGGCGACGAGGAACGCCTGCTCACGGCGATCGAGCGCCAGCTCCGCGCGGAGGACCCGGAGCTGGACAAACGGCTCGGGCGCGGCCTCGGGCCGCCCACCGGCAGGCGCCGCTGGCTCCTGCCCGTGCTGGTCACGCTGGCCGCGCTGTGCATCCTGGTCGGCCTGGTCGTTGCGGAGGCGGCGGTGTTCCTCGGCGGGCTGGCGCTGGCCGGGGCGGCGTGGATCGTCGTCCACCGGCGGCGCCGGGGCCGGCGGACCTGACCGTCACCCCGGCTGCGGCGCGGTCCAGCGCGCGCCGGTCTCCCGCCGGAAGGCGTCGACGGCGGCGTCGAGGGTCGGGAAGAAGTGCGCGGGGTCGAGGGTCCCGGTCAGCTCGTAGCGGTCGATCTTGCGGCGCACGGGGTCCTTCATCTCGGCGAACACGAGGTGCACGCCGCGGCCGTTGAGGGCGACGTCCAGGTCGTGGAGCATGTCCGCCGCCGTCGTGTCGACGTCCGTGATCGGCTCGGCGGCCACCACGATCCAGCGGGGCGCGGGGTCGCTGCGGCTGCGCCGTTCCAGCTGCTCGCGGAAGGTGCGGGCGTTCGCGAAGAAGAGCGGCGCGTCGAACCGGACGAGGACGCAGCCCGGCAGCAGCTCGGCCTCGGGGTAGCTGCGGACGTCGTGGAAGCCCGGCAGGCCGGGCACCCGGCCGAGCACCGTCTGGTACGGCCACCACGCGCGGCGGAACACGTTGCCGATCGAGAGCGCGACGGCCACCGCGATCCCCGGCAGCACGCCGAGCAGCACCACCCCGAGGAAGGCCGCGACCGACAGCGCGAACTCCGTCCGCCGCACCCGGAACAGCCGCACCGTCCCGGGGACGTCGGCGAGCGAGACGGATGCCGCGATCACGACGGCCGCGAGCGTCGGCTGCGGCAGGGTGCGCAGCAGGCCCGGGGCCAGCAGCAGGATCAGCGTGATCGCGGCCGCCCCGACCAGGCCCGTCACCTGCGTGCGCGCCCCGACCTGCACGGCCACGGCCGTGCGCGACCCACTCGTGCTGACCGGGAAGCCCTGGAAGAAGCCGGCCGCGAGGTTCGCCGCGCCGATCCCCACCATCTCCCGGTTGCCGTCGATCGTCCGGCCCTCCCGCGCCGCGAAGGACGAGGCGGTCGAGATGGTGTCGGTCAGCGAGACGAGCGCGATGCCGGCCGCGCCGGCCAGCAGCGGGAGGACGTCCGACAGCCCGATCAGGGGCAGGGTGGGCGGCGGGAAGCCCTGCGGCAGCGTGCCGACGAGCACGACGCCCCGCTCGTCCAGCCCGAACAGGGCCGCCGCAAGCATCGACAGCACGACCACGACGAGCACCCCGGGGATCCGCGGGAGCACCCGCGGCAGCACCCCGATGAGGATCAGGCCGCCGAGGCCGACGGCCAGCGCCGCCGGCACGACCTCACCGGCGAGCACGCCCTGCACGAACCCGGCGACCTCGCCGCCGAAGCCCTTGGCGTCGACCGAGAACCCGCAGAGCTTCGGGAGCTGCCCGACGAAGATCGTCAGGGCCAGCCCGTTCATGTAGCCGATCATCGTCGGCTTCGAGATCAGGTCCGCGACGAACCCGAGGCCGCCCAGCCCGGCGACCATCATGATCGCGCCGGTCATCAGCGCGAGCGCTGACGCCAGCACGACGGCGCGCTGCGGGTCGCCGTCCGCCGCGACGAGCGGGAGGACCGTCGCCGCGATCATCGGGCCGAGCGAGGAGTCCGGCCCGAGCACGAGGATCCGCGACGGGCCGAAGACCGCGTAGGCGAGCAGGCAGAGGATCGACGTGTACAGGCCGGTGATCGCGGGCAGCCCCGCCAGCTCCGCGTAGGCCATGCCCTGCGGCACGAGCAGCGCCGTCAGGACCAGGCCGGCGACGAGGTCGCGGGGCAGCCACGCCCGGCGGTAGGACCGCAGCATCGCCAGGCCCGGGACCGGCGAGGACTCCCCGTTCACGCCGCCCAGCATGGCGCGACCGGCGGCGCGCCCCCTCACCCCGGCGGTGTGGGCGGGTCCGTCTCACCCGTGCGGGGTGACGGCCCCCGGCCGCCGCAGGTCCATCGTCGGGCCGTGGCCCGCACACCCGATCGTCACGGCAGCGGGGTGGCGACGGGCGGCTCCCCCGCCGCGTCGACCCGTCCCGGGCTGCCCCGCAGGCTGTTCCGGCACACCCCGCTCAGCCGGTACCGGTGGCACAGCGAGGAGGACCTCTCCCAGGCGATCTACGGCACCGTCATCGGCGCGGCCGGGATCGCGGTCGGCAGCGCGCACGGCGACCTCCGCGAGATCGTCCTCACCGTGGTGGTGACCGTCGCCGTGTACTGGGCCGCCGAGCGGTACGCGGACGTGCTCGCCGCCGCCGTCCACGCCGGCGGCCGGGCCGAGCGGGTGCGGGCGGCGCTGCGGCGCGGGCTCCCCGTCGTCGAGGCGGGGCTGACGCCGCTCGTGCTGCTGGTCGTCCTCGCGCTGCTCACCGGGCGCCTCCCGCTCGCAGTGTTCGTCGCGCTCGGCCTCGCCACGGTCATGCTCGGCGGCTTCGGGCACGTGGCGGCCCGCCGGGCCGGGGCCTCCGTGGTCCAGGCGGTCGGCTGGGGCCTGTGCAGCGCGGCGCTGGGCGGGCTGGTCATCGGGCTGAAGATGCTGCTCCACTGAGGCGGGGACGACTCCGGGGGGCGGCATGCAGGTCGTGGTCGTGGGCGCGGGTGCGGCCGGACTGATGGCCGCGCTGCTGGCCGCGCGCGCCGGGCACCAGGTCACCGTGCTGGAGCGCGAGGCGCTGGAGCCCGCCGGGTCGGTCGAGGAGGCCGCCGGCCGGGCCTTCCGCCGCACCGCGCCGCAGATCGTGCAGCCGCACGTGCTGCTCGCCCGCTACCGGCTCCTGCTGCGCGACCACCTGCCGGACGTCCACGCGGGGCTGGTCGGCGACGGTGCCGTCGAGTCCCGCCTCGAGGCCCAGCTCCCGCCCACGCTCCGCGGCCTCGTCCCCGAGCCCGACGACGACCGCTACACCATGCTGCTCACCCGCCGGTCGACGCTGGACCGGGTCCTCGACGCATGCGTGCGCGCGGAGCCCGGGATCACGCTGCGCACCGGCGCGACCGTCCGCGGGCTGCGGACCCGGGGCGGCGCCCCGCCGGAGATCACCGGCGTCCGCCTCGGCCACGGCGAGGTGGCCGCCGACGTCGTGGTCGACGCGGCGGGGCGGCGGTCCCGGATCGACGGCTGGCTGGCCGACGCAGGCGCGCGGCCGCGGCCCCTCGTCACGGCCGACTGCGGCCTCGCCTACTACAGCCGGCACTACCGGCTGCGGAGCACGGACGGCCTGCCCGGGCGCGCGGACAACCGCACGATCCTCCCGCTCGACGAGTTCGTCGCCGGGATGTGGGGCGCCGACAACGGGACCGTCGTGCTGGGGCTGTGCCCGCTGGCCGAGGACCATCGATTCCGCGTCCTGAAGGACCCCGACGTGTTCACCGCGGTCTTCGCCACCGTGCCGGGCCTGCGGGGCTGGCTCGACGTGCTGGAACCGATCAGCGACGTGTTCCCGATGGGCGGTCTCCACAACACCCTGCACCGGCTGGTCGACGAGGCCGGCCCGATCGCCCTGGGGCTGCACGCCGTGGGCGACGGCGTCTGCACCACCAACCCGACGCTCGCCCGCGGGCTGGGCGTGGCCCTCCGCACCGCGCTCGACCTCGTCGACGTCCTCGCCGCGCACCCCCGCGACCCGCACGCCCGCGCCCTGGCGCACGACGCGGCGATCACCGAGGGCGTCGAGCCGTTCTACGTCGACCAGGCACGCACGGACGCGGCCCGGCTCGCCCGGGTCCGCGGGGTGCTGCACTCGCGGGGCGTGCTCGCCGGGCGGCCCGCCGCACCGGCGGCGCCCCCGCCGCCGGCCCCGTCGGCCGACCGGGTGGGGTTCGACGAGCTCTCCGCCGCGGCCCTGGTCGACGCGCCCCTCTTCCGCGCCGCCACCTCGGTGCGGGGCATGCTCGCCCGCCCCGAGGACGTCTACACCGACCCCGCCGTCGTCGCCCGGGTCCGGGAGGTGCAGGCCACCCACCACGACGCGGTCCCCGGGCCCGCCCAGCCCGACCCCGACCGCCTCGCCTCGGCCCTCGCCACGCGGGCCTGAGCGGCGGATCAGGCCGGCTCGTTCCCCGCCCGCTTCCGGGCGGCGCCGAAGCGCTGCTGGACGTTCTGCTTGGTCGTGCCGTAGAGCGCGCCGATCTTCGACCAGCTCGCGCCGGCCTCGCGGGCCTCGGCCGCGCGGCGGCGCTCGACCTCCTCAGCGGCACGGCGCAGGTCCCTCGCCGCGGCCAGGGCCTCGAGGGGGCTCCCGGCGGCCGCGAGGGCGTCGAGGGCCTTCTGCACGTGCTTGAGGCCACCGTCAGCCGACACGCGTCAATGCTAGCTTGACGCCTCCCTCGTCAATGATAGGTTGACGAACGTCAACTCGGTATTGACGGGCACCGACGGGACACCGACGCAGGAGGTGTGTGTGCGGATGGACGGGCGGATCCACCAGCAGGGCCGGGCGGAGCGCGACCGGCGCGCGACGGCGCCGGACCGGGAGCTGCGCCGCGCCCTCCGCGCGGTCTACTTCGCGGTCGCCGCGCTGCGGCACGCGCCGCGGTCGCCGCAGGTCTCCCGGGCCATCTCCGAGGCGAGCACGGCCGTCGCCACGCTGCCCGGCGGCTTCGTGGCCGAGGCCCTCTACCGGCTCATCGGCACCATCGAGGACTGCCACCGCGCGGGCACGGCGAACTCCACGCGGCTCGACGAGCGGTGGCGCACCGCCACCGCCGCGGTGCGACTGGCGGGTTGAGCCGGGCCGGTCAGGTCCGCTCGGCCACCAGCAGCTGCCGACCCTCGGGGTCGGTGACGTTGACGAACGTGCCCCAGCCCTCGGTCGTCGGCTCGGACACCTCGACGCCGGCGGCCCGGGCCTCGGCGGCGAAGGCGGCGACGTCGTCGGTCGCGAAGGTCATCGGGTAGCCCTGGTCCGGGTCGCGGCCGAAGTCCTTGGCCGCGCTCAGCACCACCGACGTCTCCGCTCCCGGCGGCCGCACCTCCACCCAGCGCGCACCCGGCCACATCTCGGCGTCGGTCACGGTCTCGAACCCGAGCCGCCCGAAGAAGTCCAGCATCCGGTCCTGGTCGGCGACGGCGAGGATGGCGCCCGCCACCCTCCTGATCCCGCTCATGCGGCCATCGTGGCAGCGACCCGCTGCGAGGGGAAGCGTTCCGCCCCGCACTTTGCGAACGACGTACGCGATCGGCTACCGTTGTTTGCGAACGCCGATCGCGAAGGAGGCAGCGGTGGTGACGCGGTACGCCCACAACGGCCAGGTCCGGATCGCCTACGAGGACCTGGGTGGAGCCGGCGGCGAGCCGTTCCTGCTGGTCATGGGCCTCGGCGCCTCCCGCGCCTGGTGGCCGGCGGGGTTCGTGGCGGCCCTGGTCGAGGCGGGCTTCCACGTCGTCTCCTACGACCAGCGGGACGCGGGCGAGTCCACGCACTTCACCGACCACGAGCAGGTGCACCCGTTCGTCGGGCTCTTCCGGCGGCGGCCGGTGGCCTACACGGCGGAGGACATGACGGACGACGCCGTCGCGGTGCTCGACGCGATGGGCTGGGACACCGCGCACCTGTTCGGCCACTCGCTGGGGGGCCTGCTCACGCAACGCTTCGCGCTGCGCCACCCGGACCGGGCCCGGACCATCACGGTCTCCGGCGCCATGCCCAGCGACGCGCGCGGGCTCGCGCAGCTGCGGCACGTCCGCCTCGGCTTCGTGCTCCGGGCGTCCCGGCTCGCCACCCCGGAGGACGACGAGGGCCACGTCGCCGCGGGGGTGGCGCTGGCCCGGCGGATCTCCTCACCCGGGTACGCCTTCGACGAGACCACCGCACGCACCGCCGTGCGGCGGGAGCTGGCGATCTCCCACGGCCTCCACGACGCCGGGGCGCAGGGCAGGCAGACGGGCGCGCCGTGGAGCGGCGGCCGGTTGGCCGCGGTCCGCACGCCCACGCTGGTCCTGCACGGCGAGCAGGACCCGGTCGTCCGCCCGTCGGCGGCCCGGGCCACCGCGGCCGCGATCCCGGGCGCCCGCCTGGTGCTGCTGCCCGGCGTCGGCCACGACCTGCCGCGGGAGCTCTGGCCGCGCGTCGCCGGCGAGATCCGGGCGCTGGCCGACCGCGCCGCACCCCCGGCCGCCACCGGACGCTGACCGGCGGCGCCGGCGTCCGCGCATCCGGGCGGCGAGCAGCCACAACGGGTTCGGGCCCCGGTCGCAGGCGACCAGCCAGGCCGCGTCGTCGCCGGCGGAGCGCGGGTAGCGTGGGTCGCGGACGAGGTCGAGGCTCACCCGGCGGCCGTCAGCGCCGCGAGCACCGGCTCCTCGACGGGCGTCGGGTCGGACGCGTGCAGGTCCAGCAGGCCCGTCGGGTCGAGGGGCGGCTGGGCCATGAACCGCGGCCGGGTCCCGCGGTGCGGTTGCGCGGAGTGCACCAGGAACGGGTGGACGAGGTAGACGTCCCCGGGCAGGCCGGTGGCGAGCGCGACGGGCAGGTGCTCGGTGGCCGGGACGGCCTCGCCGGCGAAGGCGAAGAAGTCCGCGCCCTCGTCGCCGTGCTGGGCGAGCAGTCGCGCCGCTTCCCGGTGCGACCCGATCCGCACCTTGGTGGGGGCGTCCGACTCGCCGACCTCGGAGAACAGGAAGAGCATCAGCAGCGCCCGGCCGCGCGAGCGCAGGTTCAGCCGGAACCCGCCGTCGGGGCCGGCGAAGCTGCCCTCGACGTGCCAGCCGGCGTCGCCCGGGTCGTCGGGGTGCGGGAACCGGATCGGGAAGGTGCCGAGACCGAGCCGCGGCCGCCACCGCCCCGGCCCGACGAGCTGGTCCAGCGCCCCGTGCAGCCGCCCGGTGGTCGCGGCCCGCCGGAAGGGCGGGTCGGCGCGGCCGCCGATGCGGTGGACGGGCACGGTCCAGGTGGCGGGGTCGTCGGGCGCGGCGCCGGTCTCGGTGCGCACCTGCTCCCACAGCAGGGTGCGGCACTCGTCGGCGAGCGCGCGGGGGAAGGCCTCCTCGAGCCGGACGAACCCGTCGTCGACGAAGGCGCGGACCTGGGCGGCGGAGAGGATGGTCATCGTCGGTGAAGGGTGGGGCGGTCCGGGTGTCGCCGCCACCGATTTCCCTTCGGTGATCCCCGTCCGGGAAGCAGAACGCTCGGTCACCGGACGTTCCCCTGCCGGGCCGTGGATCATGTCCCGCCGGAACCCGCTGGACGGCATCACGATCATCGGTACGGTCGGGCCGTGACCGCCGCCGTGCCCGACGACCTCGAACCCCGACGCCGCGACGCGCAGCAGCGGCTGGAACGCGCCGTCGGCGAGGGCCGCCTGACCCTCGACGAGTTCACCGACCGGGTCGGCCGGGTGTGGGCGGCCGAGGACGGCGTGGCGATCGAGCGGCTGCTCACCGACCTGCCCACGCCGGTGGTGGGCGCGACCCGTCCCGGCCGCTCGGTCCTGGTCGGCGTGCTGGGCGACCTGCGGCGCAAGGGCCGCTGGTCGCTGCGCCGCCGCACCACCGTGCTGCTCCTGCTCGGCGACGTCGACCTGGACCTGCGCGGCGCGGTGGTCGAGCAGGGCACGTCCGACGAGCCGATCGTGGTCGACACCTGGTCGCTGATCGGCGACGTGCAGCTCACCGTGCCGGAGGGAGTCGAGGTCGAGATCGGCGGGTTCTCGCTGCTCGGGGACCAGAAGGTGGACCTCGCACCGGTGCCGCGGGTGCCCGGCGCGCCCGTCGTCCGGCTGCGGGTGTGGTCCCTGCTGGGCGACCTGACGGTGCGCAGCGCGGGCTGACTCACCCGCTCCGGCGGTGCCCCATCTCGCGGGAGATGGCGAGTCCCGTCGCCCGCACCACCTGTTCGTAGGCCTGCGGCCGCGCGCTCCCCGCGGGGACGACGACCGACACCGCGGCGATCGTCCGCCCGGTCCGGTCGCGCACGGGCGCGGCGACCGAGGAGACGGGCGCGGGGCGGCGCCGGTCGAAGATCGCGACGCCCAGCCGCGGGACGTCGGCGAGCCGGCGGCGCAGCCGTTCCGCGGCGGCGGGCTCGAGGCTCCCGAGGTACCCGGCCCGCACCTCGGGCTCGGCCCCGGCCAGCAGCACGAGGCCGACGCCGGTGTCGTGCAACGGCATCCGCCCGCCGACCCGGTACGCGATCTCCACCGCGCCGTGCGCCGAGAGCCGCTCCACGAGCAGCGCCTCCTCGCCCTCCCGCACCGCGAGCAGGACGTGCTGGCGCGACACCTCGTGCAGGTCCTCGAGGTGGGGCAGCGCCACCTCGCGCAGGCCGTGGCTGCGCGGCGCCAGCGAGGCGATCTCGAACAGCCGCAGGCCCACGACGTAGCGGCCCTCGTCGTCGCGTTCCAGGGCGCCCCACTCGACCAGCCGGCGGGCCAGGCGCAGCGTGGTGCTGGGCGGGGTCGCGGCCCGGCGGGCCAGCTCGGCCAGGCTCAGCGCCCGGTGCTCGGCGTCGAACGCCGCCAGCAGGGCCAGCGCACGCAGGACGACCGGGTCCCCCTGCAGGGGCTTCCTCCCCCGCCGCGGCGGCGCGTCCACGGTACGAGGATCGCATGCCATTCACTGGAACGCCCACGGACAACCGGTCGGCGGGCCCCCCATCCTGGGCCGCACGCCGGACCACCGACGATCCGACCCGGAGGACCTCGATGACCCTGGAGTTCGCCACTCCCGCCGCGGGCGGCCCGCACTTCGCGCTGCCCGGCAAGCCCGTTCCGTTCTTCCTCGAGGCGGGCGAGGGCGAACGGGCCCACCTGTTCGACCAGCTCTTCACCGTGCTGCTGTCCGGCGACGAGACCGACGGCCAGTTCGGCGTGTTCACCATGGAGGCGCCGAAGGGGCAGGCGATCCCGGTGCACTCGCACGCGGCGGTCCACGAGATCTTCTACGTGCTCGACGGGAAGGTGCGCGTGGTCGTGGAGGACGCCGACGGCGTGCGCCACGACCGCCTGCTGACCAGCGGCGACTTCGGGTACGTGCCGGCCGGGCACCTGCACACCTTCCGGGTGGAGTCGCACCGCGCCCGCACGCTCGGGGTGAACACCGGCGGGTTCGAGCGCTTCTTCGCCGCGGCGGGCGAGCGCACCGACTCCCGGATGCCGCCGGCGACGCCGGTCGTCCCCTCGCCGGAGCAGCTCGGGGCGGCCGCCCGCGAGTACCGGAACGACTTCCGCCACGATGTCCGCCTCCTCGACTGACGCCCCGGCCGGGCCGCCGCCGCTGCGACCGGCGCCGATCCCCGGACCGGAGCGGGCCGGCGGCGTCGCGACCCGGCGGGCCGTCGAGTACGCCGTCGTCCCCGGCTACCGCCCGCTGCTGCTGGACCTGCACCGGCCGGACACCACCGCGACCGTGCCCCTGGTGCTGTTCCTGCACGGCGGGGGCTGGCGGGTCGGCAGCCGCGCAGCGGTCGGTCCCGCGTTCGCCGACTGGGACCCGTCGCCGTTCGCGCGGCTGGTCGGAGCAGGGTTCGCCGTCGCCTCGGTCGACTACCGGCTCAGCGGCGAGGCCCGCTTCCCCGCCCAGCTCGACGACGTGGCCGCCGCCCTCGCCTGGCTGCGCGAGCACGCCGCGGAGCTCGGCCTCGACACCGGGCGCACCGCCGTGTGGGGCGAGTCCGCGGGCGGGCACCTGGCCGCCCTGCTCGGTCTCACCGAGCCGGGCGTGCGCGCGGTCGCCGACTGGTACGGCCCGTCCGACCTGGCCGCCCTGCCCGCGGACGCGGCCGCCACCGGCATCGCGGTCACCGACCCCGGTGCGCCGGACTCGCGCGAGGCCCTGCTGCTCGGTGCGCCCCCGCAGGCGGCGGCCGAGGTCGCCCGGGCCGCCTCCCCGGTCGCGCGGGTGCACCCCGCCGCACCCCCCTTCCTGCTGGTCCACGGCACCGCGGACCGGTTCGTCCCGTGCCGCCAGTCCGAGCGGCTGGCGGAGGCCCTCGCGGCCGCCGGGGCCCCGCACGACCTGCAGCTCCTCGAGGGCGCCGACCACATGTGGCTCGGCACGCCCGAGCACGCCCGGACCGCCTTCGACCTCACCCTCGACTTCCTCCGCCACCACCTGAGCTGACCACCCACACCCGTCCCGCGCCGGCCGCCGGCCCGCGCGGCGATGCGCCCTGCCGCACACAGGAGAGCCATGAGCACCGACCACGAGCTCGACCGCCTGCTCGGCGAGGTCCTCGCCCAGGTCCGCGCCGACGACCCGCGCCTCGCCGAGGTCGTCACCGGGGCCGTCCGCCACCTCCACGCCTTCGTCCGCGAGCTGCGCCCCACCGAGGAGGAGTGGCTGCGCGGCATCGACTTCCTGGTCCGCGTGGGGCAGACCTGCACGCCCGAGCGCAACGAGCTGATCCTGCTGTCCGACATGCTCGGCCTGACCTCCGCCGTCGACGAGGTCAACCACGCCGGGCCCGCCGACGCCACGCCGTCGTCGGTCGAGGGTCCCTTCCACTCGCCCGCGCCCGCCCGGCCGCCGGGCGCCTGGATCGCCGACGGGCCGGAGCGCGCCCGCGCCGAGCAGATGGTGGTGCACGGGCGGGTCACCGACACCGAGGGCGTGCCGATCGCCGGCGCGACGGTCGACGTGTGGCAGGCCGACGACGACGGCCGCTACGACACCCAGGACCCCGCCCAACCGCGCGGCAACCTGCGTGGGCTGTTCACCACCGGTCCGGACGGCGGGTACTGGTTCCGCAGCGTGCTCCCGGCCAGCTACCCGGTGCCGACCGACGGCCCGGTCGGCGAGCTGCTCACCGCGCTCGGCCGGCACCCGATGCGCCCCGCCCACGTGCACCTGCGGGTCGAGGCGCCCGGCCACCGCCCCGTGACCACCCACGTCTTCGTGGCCGACGACCCGTACCTCGACTCGGACGCGGCCTTCGCGGTCAAGGACGCGCTGGTCGTGACCCCGGTGCCGCGGACCGACCCCGCGGAGTCCGCCCGGTGGCAGGTCGACGGGCCGTTCCTGGAGTTCCCGTTCGACGTCCGGCTGGTGCCGGTGCGCGTGCCCGCGGCGGTGGCGCGGTGAGGCTCGTCGGGCTGCGCGACGGCCGGGACGTGCTCGTCTCCCGTGTCCTCGGCGACCGGCTCACCCCGGTGGCCCAGGTCGACGACTTCTACGCCGACGTGCTGAAGTGGCGGGCGGCCGCGGCGGCGGTGACGGCCGGCGAGCGGCCGCTGGCCGGGGCGCGGCTCGCCCCGCCCGTGCCCGCCGCGGCGCGGGTCCTGTGCCTCGGCCTCAACTACCGCCGGCACGCCGAGGAGGGCGTCTACGGCGTCCCGGACCACCCGACGATCTTCGGCCGCTGGACGCGCTCGCTGACCGTCGGCGACACCCCGGTCCCGGTCCCGGCGAACGAACCCGGGCTGGACTGGGAGGGCGAGGTCGCCGCCGTCGTCGGGGATCGGCTGTCCGACGTCGACGCGGCCACCGCCGAGCGGGCCGTCCTCGGCCACGCCGTGGTCAACGACCTCACCGCCCGCACCGCGCAGAAGCTCACCGCCCAGTGGACGCTCGGGAAGAACGCCGACCGCAGCGGCCCGATGGGCCCGCTGGTCACCGTCGACGAGTCCGGCCCGCTCTCGACCGGGCTGCGGCTGACCACCCGGGTCAACGGCGAGGTGGTGCAGGAGGGCGACACCCGCGACCTGATCTTCGGCGTCGGCACGGTGTTGTCGCTGGTCAGCCGCACCCTGACGCTCGAGCCGGGCGACGTGCTGCTCACCGGCACCCCCGAGGGCGTGGGCTACGTCCGGACGCCACCGCGGTTCCTGCGCCCCGGCGACGTCGTCGAGGTCGAGGTCGACCGCCTGGGCGTGCTCCGCACCCCGATCGTCGGGCCGGAGGAGCGGTGACGACCCGGTACCCGGTGCTGATCGCCGGCGGCGGGCCCAGCGGGCTGGCCGCCGCGATCGAGCTCGGCCGGGCCGGGGTGCGGTGCGCGGTCGTCGAGCCGCGCACCGAGGTCGCCGCCGACCCGCCCAAGGCGAAGACGACCAGCGCCCGCACGATGGAGCTGTTCCGCCGGTGGGGCCTGGTCGACCGGGTCCGGGCGGCCGCGCCGCTGCCGGTCTCCTACGCCCAGGACGTCGTGTTCTGCACGCGGCTCGCCGGCCGCGAGATCACCCGCTTCCGCAACGCCTTCGGCCTCTACGCGGAGCGCCGCGACGAGCTCGCCGAGTGCGGCCAGCAGATCCCGCAGCCCGTCGTCGAGAGGGTGCTGCGGGAGGCGGTCGCCGCCCTGCCGACCGTCGACCTCCTGCTCGGCCACCGGCTGGTCTCCGCCGTCGACGGGCCGGACGGCGTGCGCGCCGCGGTCTCCGGGCCGGTCGGCGAGCGCGAGGTGCACGCGGACTACCTGCTGGGTTGCGACGGCGCGAACGGCGTGGCCCGCGCGGCGATCGGGGCGCGGTACGCCGGCGGCAGCGGCGCCCGACCCAACCTCAACGTCACCTTCCGCGCCCCCGGCCTCGGCGACGACCTGCTCTGCGCCCGCGCCGTGCACTACTGGGTCCTCGGCGCCGACGCCGGCGGGATCGTCGGGCGCGCCGACCTCGACGGCACCTGGTGGACCGTGGCGCAGAACGTGCCGCCGGGCACCGACCCGGTCGGGCTCGTGCGGCGGCTGATCGGCGCGGACGTGCCGGTGGAGGTGCGCGCGGCCGACCCGTGGGAGGCGCGGATGCTCCTCGTCGACCGCTACCGGGGCAGGAGGACCTTCCTGGTCGGCGACGCGGCGCACCTCAACCCGCCGTGGGGCGGGCACGGCTACAACACGTGCGTCGGCGACGCCGTGAACCTCGCCTGGAAGCTCGCCGCCGTGCTGCACGGGTGGGCGGGTCCGGCGCTGCTGGACAGCTACGAACCGGAGCGCCGGCCCGTCGCCCGGCAGACCATCGACGACGCGGCCGCGCAGGAACCCCTGCTCGCGCACGCGTTCGCCCACCCCGACCTCGACGCCGCCGGGCCCGCCGGCGTCGCCCGCCGGGCCGCGGCGGCCGAGGCGCTGGCCGCCAAGCGCGGCGAGTTCCACAGCCTCGGTCTGGTGCTCGGCTACCACTACGCGGACTCCCCGGTCGTGGTCGACGACGGCTCGCCGGTCCCGACGCACGAGCCGCTGCGCTACCACGGTTCGCCCCGCCCCGGGGCCCGGCTGCCGCACCGCTGGCTGGCCGACGGGTCGTCGCTCTTCGACCACCTCGGCCCCGGGTTCACCCTGCTCCGCCTCGATCCCCGCGCCGACGCCGGGCCCTTCACCGCCGCGGCCGCCCGGACCGGGGTGCCGCTGACCCTGCTCGACGTGCCCGGCACAGCCGACGCCTACGGCGCACCGCTGCTGCTGGTCCGGCCGGACCAGCACGTCGCCTGGCGGGGGTCCGACGCCCGGCACGCCGCCGCCGTCCTCGACCGCGCCCGCGGCGCCTCCCACACCTCCCACCCCACCCCGGCGCTCGCCGGCTGATCCCGACCGGTCCACCAGCAAAGGAGCTCGGAGATGACCACCTCACCGCTCGAGGGCACCGGGGCGCCCGGCACCCGCACCCCGGAGTCCGTGCCGACCTGGACGAACCCGCGCCGCGGCTTCCTGTTCTTCCTCGGCGTCGCCGCGATCGGCGCGGCCATGGCGAACCTGGTCCCGCTCGTCCTGACCCTGTCCCTCAAGGCCACGGTGATCGACCCGGCGAACGCCACCTCGATCCTGTCCGTGGTGGTGGCCGTCGGGTCGGTGTTCTCCCTGGTCGCGTTCCCGGCGCTCGGCCGGCTCAGCGACCGGACGACGAGCCGGCTCGGCCGGCGCCGCCCGTTCCTGCTGGCCGGTGCGGTGCTCGTGCTGCTCGGCGCGCTGGGCACCGTCGTCGCCGGGAGCACGCCCGTGCTCGCGCTGGCCGGGATCCTCACGCAGGTCGGCTTCAGCGCGTCGATGGTGGCGTGCACCGCCGCCATCCCGGACCAGTTCGCGCCGGACCGCCGTGGCCCGGCCTCGGCGATCGTCGGGCTGAGCCTGCCGGTCGGCGCGGTCGTCGGGCTGTTCCTGGCGCAGCTGTTCGCGCCGAGCCTGCCGCTGATGATCCTGGTCCCGGCCGCGGTCGGTGCCCTGGGCTCGCTCCTGTTCGCCGCCGTGCTGCGCGACCGCCGGATCACCGCCGCCGAGCGGCCCCCGTTCGACTGGCGGGCCTTCCTCGGCACCTTCTGGGTCAGCCCGCGGCGCAGCCCCGACTTCGCCTGGGCGTGGGCCAGCCGGCTGCTGCTGTTCCTCGGCGTGGCCGCCGTGCAGGCCTACCAGGCGTTCTACCTGATCGCGGTGCTGCACTTCGCCCCTGCGGAGGTGGCCGGCGCGGTGTTCCTGTCGACGCTCGTGCTGACCGCCGCCGCCCTGCTCTTCGCCCCCGTCGCGGGCAAGGTCTCCGACCGGATCGGCCGCCGCAAGCCGTTCGTCATCGGCGCCGCGGTGATCTTCGCCGTCGGGCTCGCGCTGGCGTCCGTCGCGCAGAGCTTCCCGGCCTTCCTCGTGGCGATGGGCGTGATCGGGCTGGGTCAGGGCGTGTACTTCGCGGTGGACATCGCGCTGGTCACGCTGGTGCTGCCGGACCCCGCCAACCCGGCCAAGGACCTCGGGATCATGAACCTGGCGAACACGTTGCCGTCGACGATCGTGCCGGCGGTCGCGCCCGCCGTGCTCGCGGTGGGCGCGAGCGCCGCGCACCCGCAGAACTTCACGGCGCTGTTCCTCTTCGGCGCCGTCGCCGGGCTCCTCGGTGCGCTGCTGATCCTCCCGATCCGGGGCGCCCGGTGACCCGGTTCCCCGAGGGCTTCCTGTGGGGTGCGGCCACGGCGGCGCACCAGGTGGAGGGCGGCAACGTCGGCAACCACTACTGGGAGTGGGAGCACGACCCGCACGGCCCCTTCGCCGAGCCCAGCGGCGACACCTGCGACCACTACCACCGCTGGGCCGAGGACCTCGACCTGCTCGCCGCGGCCGGGCTCACCGCCTACCGGTTCAGCCTGGAGTGGAGCCGCATCGAGCCCGAGGAGGGCGAGATCTCGCGGGCCGCGCTCGACCACTATCGGCGGATGGTCGCGGGCTGCCGCGATCGCGGGCTCGCCCCCGTGGTCACGTTGGCGCACTTCACAATGCCCCGCTGGATGGCCCGCGACGGCGGCTGGACCGGGCCGAAGGCGGGCGACCGGTTCGCCCGGTTCACCGAGACGGTGCTGCCGGTCGTCGCCGACGCCGGGTACGTCTGCACGGTCAACGAGCCGAACCTGATGGCCTGCATGCCCGTCCTGGCCGCGACGGCCGCGCGCGGAGAGCGGGTCGGCGGGCTGCCGCGGCCCGACCAGGAGACGGCCGAGGCCCTGCTCGAGCTGCACCGGCGGGCCCGCACCGTGCTCCGCGACGGCGGCGCCCCGCCCTCCGGCCTCACCCTCGTCGGGCAGGAGTTCCTGGCCGAGGACGGCGCGGTCGAGGAGATGGCGGCGCACCGCGCGGCCATGGAGGACCAGTTCCTCGCGGCCGCGGCGGACGACGACTTCGTGGGGCTGCAGGTCTACAGCTGCGCCCGGATCGGCCCGGACGGCCCCGTAGCCCCGCCCGACGACCTGCGCACGCTCGCGGACATGGAGTACCGGCCGGGCGCGCTCGGCGCGGCGGTCCGCCGGGCCGCCGAGGTGCTGCCCGGGACACCCCTGCTGATCACCGAGAACGGCATCGCCACGGCCGACGACGCGCAACGCGTCGCCTACACCGAGGGCGCGCTGCGCAGTCTGCACGCCGCGATGGCCGACGGCGCGGACGTCCGTGGCTACCTGCACTGGAGCCTGCTCGACAACTTCGAGTGGTTCGCGGGCTACCGGCCCACGTTCGGGCTGGTCGCGGTGGACCGCAGCACCTTCCGCCGCACCCCGAAGCCGAGTCTGGCGTGGCTGGGCCGCGTCGCCCGGGCCAACGCCCTCGGAGCCGAGGCATGACCGTCCCGACCCGGCTGCGCCTGGAGCACCTCCCGCCGGGCCAGGCCTGTGGCGCCGCGCGGCCACGCGGCTCGTGGCGGCTGCCCGCCGGCACGGCCGCGCAACAGGCCTACGCGGTGCGGATCTCGGGGCCGGACGGGCCGGTGTGGGAGTCCGGGCGCCGCGCGGGCGGCGGGTCGGCCCTGGTCGACCTCGACGTGCCGGCGGAGCTGACCGGACGCCCCGCCACCGCCGATCCCCTGACCTGGCAGATCCGGGTGTGGACCGACCGCAGCGCGAGCGGCTGGTCGGAGCCCGCGCCGTGGACGAGCGTGGCCCTCTTCCCCGGCCTCGACGCGGCGGTCTGGATCGCGCCGCACGAGCCGGAGCCCGCTGCGCCCGGCTCGCGGCCCGCACACCGGCTCCAGCACTCCTTCACCCTCGCCGCGGCACCGGCGGCCGCGGTCGCCTGGGCCACCGCGCACGGCATGTACGAGCTGTTCGTCAACGGGCACCGGGTCGGCGACGCCGAGCTCACCCCCGGCTTCACGGCCTACCGCACCCGGCTGCAGGTGCACGCCCACGACGTCACGCGCCTGCTGCGGGCGGGCGCCAACGACCTCGAGATCCTGCTGTCCGACGGCTGGTACCGGGGCCGGCACGGGTTCGAGCGCCATGCCGACGGCTACGGCACCCGCACCGCCGCACTGCTCGCGCTGGACCTGCGGCTCCCCGGCGGGGACACCCGCACGGTCACGACGGGCCCGGACTGGTGGTCGCGCCCGAGCGGGATCATCGCCGACCTGATGGACGGCCAGCACACCGACCTGCGCGCTCCGGCCCCCGGCAGCCGGCGGGACCCCGCCGATCCGGCCTGGCGACCCGCACCGGTGACCGACCGTCCCGCCGCCCGGCTGGAGCTGCCGGTGGCCCCGCCGGTCCGGGCCGTGGAGGAGCTCGCGCCCGTCGCGCTGCACCGCGTACCCGGCGGGACCGTCGCGGACTTCGGCATCAACCTCAACGGGTGGGTCCGCCTCGCGGACCTCGGTCCGCGCGGGACCGTCGTGACCCTCACCCACGGCGAACTGCGCGACGACGCCGGGCGGGTCACCACCGAGAACCTGCGCGCCTTCGACTTCGCCACCGGGGAGCGGCTGCCCGCGGGCCAGGTCGACACCGTCACCGCGGCGGGCCGGCGCGGGGAGACCGCCGAGCCGCGGCACACCACGCACGGCTTCCGGTACGTGCAGGTCGACGGCCGTCCCGACCTCGCCGCCGACGACCTCCGCGCCGTCGTCGTCCACAGCGACCTGCCGCGCACGGGCTGGTTCCGCTGCGGCGACCACCGCCTCGAGGCGCTGCACGAGGCCGCCGTCCGAAGCTTCCTCGGCAACGCCTGCGACATCCCCACCGACTGCCCGCAGCGCGAGCGGTCGGGCTTCACCGGCGACTGGCAGGTCTTCGCCGACGCCGCCGCCTTCACCCACGACGTGGCCGGGTTCGGGGACAAGTGGTTGCGGGACCTGGCCGCGGACCAGCGCGCCGACGGGCGGGTGCCGACGATCGTGCCCGACCCGGCCGACCCGGCGGGCGGCGCGGCCACGCTCGCCATGGACGGCTCCGCCGGCTGGGGCGACGCCGCGGTGATCGTCCCGTGGACGCTGTGGCGGGCCTACGGGGACCGGGACCTGCTGGCCCGGCAGTACCCGTCGATGGTGCGGTGGGTCGGGTACGCCGCGGGGTGTGCAGGCTCGCGGCGTCACCCGGACCGCGCGGCCGCCAGGCCCACGCCGGCGCCGCACGAGGAGTTCCTCTGGGACACCGGCTTCCACTTCGGCGAATGGCTCGAGCCCGGCGAGGTCCCGGACCTCGACCCGGCGCGGGACCACGGGATCGTCGCCACCGCCTACCTCGCGCGCTCGGCCCGGCTGCTGAGCCGGATCGCCGGGCTCCTCGGCCGCGACGACGACCGGGTCCGCCACGACCGGCTCGCCGACGCCGCCCGGGATGCGTGGCAGCGCGAGTACCTGTCCGCGGACGGTGAGCTCGCCGTGCCGACGCAGGCGAACCACGTCCGGGCTCTGGCGTTCGATCTGGTGCCTCCGCACGTGCGCTCGGCGGTGGCAGACCGGCTGACCGGCCTGCTCCGGGCGAACGACCACCACCTGGCCACGGGCTTCCTCTCCACCGGCCTGCTGCTCCCCGTCCTCGCCGACACCGGCCACCTCGACGAGGCCTACCGGGTCCTGTTCAGCCCCGGCGAGCCGTCCTGGCTGGGCATGATCGACCGCGGCGCCACCACGATCTGGGAGAACTGGGCCGGGCCCGACGACCCCCGCGGCCCCGGCTCGCTCAACCACTACGCCAAGGGCGCGGTGATCGGCTTCCTCCACCGGTACGTCGCCGGGATCCGGCTGCCCGAGGACCCCGGGCCGGAGGCGGCGGGGTATCGCCGGTTCGTGGTCGCCCCGCAGCCCGGCGGCGGCCTGACCTGGGCCGACGCCACCCACGACAGCCCGAACGGGCGCATCCGCAGCGCCTGGCGGCGGGACGCCGACGGGCTGCTCGTGGACGTCGAGGTGCCGCCCGGGACCCGGGCGGAGATCCGCCTGCCCGACGGCCGGGTGGTCGACGCCGGGCCGGGCCGGCACGTGCACCGGTGCGGGAGCTACGCCGCCTCGGTGGAGCGGACCGTGAGCACGTGCAGGGTGCGCTCGCCCCGGTAGCCGTCCCGCCCGTGCAGGAACCGGTAGTTGTCCAGCACGAACAGGTCGCCCGCGTCGAGCCGGAAGCGCGGGGCCACCTCCATCGCGGTGGCCAGCGCGTCCGCGTACCGCTCGATCAGCTCGAGGTGCCGGTCCCACTCCGGCTCGCGCGGGACCGGGGCCGCGTAGTCGCTCGCCCGCACCACCCGGCGGCCGGCGCGGGTGTACTCGACCAGCCGCCGCACCAACGGGGTTCCCGGCACCCCTCGAGCCGGGTTCACCCAGGTGCCGAAGTAGTCGACGTCCGTGCCGACGAGGAAGTCGTGCACCTCGCGCAGTTCGGGCTCACCGGCGGTCCGCAGCGCCTCGACCAGCGCGTACCCGTCGATCAGCACGGAGTCGCCCCCGTCGTCGGCCGCCCTGCCGCACAGCATGAGCAGCCAGTCCTCGTCCGGGTCCCGCAGCCGGACGGACCGGCCGTGCACGTCGACCACGACGTTCGCCCCGTCCGAGTGCAGCCCGAGCGGAGGCGCGTCGGGCCCGCCCTGCGGCCGGATGCCGAAGAGCTCGCGGAGGCGGCCGCCGAGCGCGGTCGCGGCCGCGTCGACCAGCCGCTCGGGGTCCGTGGCGTGGCGTAGCCGGCGACGATCGCCGCGCCCGCGGCCGCGAGGCCCGCGCGCAGGTCGGTCACCACCGGCGGGACGCGGCCGACGCCGCCGAGCGTCTCCTTCCACTCCGGCCGGACCTCGCCGTGCCGCCGCCCGCCCGCATTCGTGACCGCCACCCGGAGCCCCTTTCGCAAGTTACTGGCAGGAGCACCCTATCGGCCGGAACACCGCGACTCCAGCCTCCGGCCGAGCAGCGTGACGGCCAGTGACACCGCCACGACCGCCACGGCGGGCACCAGCACGAGCTGCGGGGCAACGAACAGGTACTGCCGCCCCTCGGCGAGCATCGCGCCCCATTCCGGGGTGGGCGGCTGGGCCCCGAGCCCGAGGAACGAGAGCCCGGCGAGCGAGAGCAGCACGTTCGCGAACCGCAGGCAGGCGTGCGCCGTCAGCGGACGCAGCGCGTTGGGGAGGATGTGCCGCACCGCGATCCGGCCGGGCCCGGCGCCCAGCGCGACCGCCCCCTCCACGTACTCGCGGGCCCGTTCCCGGACCGTGAGCTGGTAGGCGAGCCGGGCGAACGGCGTCCAGCCGGTGAGCAGCACGGCGATCAGCAGGGTGCTCGGCCCGGGTTCGCGGACCGCCGCCACGACCAGGCCGACGATCACGGTCGGGATCGCCACCAGGACGTCGAGCGTGCGTTGCAGGAGCTGCCCCACGACCCCGCCCGCGTAGCCCGCGACGATCCCGAGCAGCGTGCCGACCGCGGCACAGGCCAGCACCGCGACCAGGGTGAACCACACGGACAGGCGGGTGCCGACGAGCAGCCGGGCCGCGACGTCCCGGCCGAGGTTGTCCGTGCCGAGCGGGTGGGCGAGGGAGGGCTCGGCGAACCGGTCGGACAGGTCGGTGGTGAGCGCGTCGACCGGCAGCAGCGCGGCCACCACCAGCAGCCCGGCGAGCACCGCGAACGCGACGAGCACGGGATCGCGCCTCACACCTCCACCTCCGCCCGGGCCACGGGATCCAGGGCGAGCTGCAGCAGCTCGGCGGCGACCCCCGCCAGCACCGCCACCGCGACCACGGCCAGCAGCCCGGCCTGCAGCATCGGCAGGTCCTGGGCGGTCACGGCGTCGTAGAGCAGCCGGCCCAGCCCGGGGATCCCGAACGCCACCTCGACCACCACCGCGCCGCCGAGCAGGCCGGCGAAGAACATCCCGGAGAGCGCCGTGACGCCGGTCAGCGCCAGCCGCGCCCCGTGCCGCCAGAGCAGCTGCGATCCGCCTACCCCCTTGGCGAGGGCGACGGCGACGTGCGGGCGGGAGAGGGCGTCGACCGTCTCCGCACGGGCGAGCTGGGCAGCCAGCGCGACCGGGAACGCGGCCAGGGTCAGCACCGGCAGCACGGCCTGCGCGGGCGTGCCCCAGCCGGTCGCCGGGAACAGCGGCACCGCGACCGCGAGCAACAGCACCAGCAGCGGCGCGAGCACGAACTCCGGCACGGCCACGCCCAGCACCGAACACCCGGTGACCACCCGGTCCAGCACGCCGCCCGGGCGTCGGGCCGCCCGAACGCCGAGCGGGATCCCGACCACCGCGGCGACCAGCAGCGCGAGCGCCGCCAGCACCACCGACACCCCGAGCGCCGCCGCGAGCTGCGGCGCGATCGCCGTGCGGGTGGCGTACGAGACGCCGAGGTCCCCGGTGAGCGCGTGGCCGAGCCAGCGCAGGTACTGCTCCGCCCACGAGCGGTCCAGGCCCAGCTCGGCCGCCACCCGCGCGGCCACCGCCGGGTCCGGCTCGGCCTCCGCGACACGGCCGCGCAGCACCGCCCGGACGGTGTCGACGCCGGCCAGCCGCGGCAGCAGGAAGATCAGCAGCGAGGCGCCGAGCAGGACCGCCGGCAGGGTCGACAGCCGGCGCGCGAGGGTGCCGCCCACTCAGCCGGTGCGGGTCAGCTCGGGCGTGACCAGCGACTTCGCCAGCGGGTCGACGGTGTACCCGGAGACGCCCCTGGTCACCGCGTTCTCCTGCGAGTGCACCAGCGGCAGGCCCACGGCGTCCGCGGTCAGCTTCGCCGCCGCGGCTCTGAACACCTCCTGGCGTTGCGCAGGGTCCGTGGTCGTGGCCAGCGGAGCGAGGAGCGCGTCGTACTCCGCCGAGCAGTACCGGTTGATGTTGTACGAGCCGGCGCAGGAGTAGTCCGTGACCAGCGTGGACCCGGTGTCCGGCACGTCGGTGAGGTAGTTGCGGGACAGCAGGAACATGTCGTAGCGGCCGGCCAGCAGCTCCGGCTCCTGCGGCCCGTACTCGGCGATCCGGATCTGCGCGTCGACGCCGACCTCGCGGAGCATGCCCTGCACCGCGGTGGCGAGCGTGGGCAGCTCGGAGCGGTTCGGGTAGGTCTGCAGCCGCACGGTCAGCGGCCGGTCCGGGCCGTAGCCGGCCTGGGCGAGCAGATCCTTCGCGGCCTGCAGGTCCGGCGCGGGCGGCGGGCCCTGGCTGCCCCAGGCGACCGCCGGACCGTAGAGCTCCGACGCCGGCACGGCCGACCCGGCCAGCGCCTGCTCGGCCAGTGCGGTGCGGTCGATCGCCCTGGCGACGGCCTGCCGCACCCGGATGTCGGAGAAGGGCGCGGCGGACTGGTTGAGCATCAGCGAGACGGTCCGCGGGGCGGCGACGGTCTGGTCGTCGTAGCCGCTGTCGGGGGTGAACTCGAGCAGCGCGGACTCGGGCAGCCCCTGGGCGACGTCGACGTCCCCGGCCCGCAGCGCCAGCGCCCGGGCCGCCGGGTCGGTCACGTACCGCACGCTCACCTTCGCCAGCTGCGGCCGCCCGCCCCAGTAGGCGTCGTTGCGCTCGAGGGTGGCCGACTGGGTGCCGTTCGCGGCGACCAGCTTCATCGGCCCGGTCCCCGTCCCGACGGCGGCGGGCGGGCCGCCGGTGTACGCGGACGGGGCGAGGATCGCGGTGTTCACGCTGCTCAGCCGCAACGGCAGGATCGGGTCCGGCTCCGCCGTCGTGATCGCGACGGCGGCCGGGCCGTCCTCGGCGACCTGCAGCCCGATGCCTTTGATCGCCCGCGGCGGGGCGGCGACGCCGGCGACCCAGGACAGCGCGGTGACCACGGCCGCGGGGGTGAGCGGGGTGCCGTCGTGGAAGGTGACGCCGGGCCGGAGCTCGAACCGCCACGTGCGCGGGTCGGTGGTCTGCGCCCAGGAGGTCGCGAGGCCGGGCTGCGGCGTGCCGTCCGGCCCGGCCTTCACCAGCGCCTCGGCCGACCCCAGCTGCGCGAGGACGAACGCGTCGTCGGTGTCCATCGCGTAGCCCGAGCGCGGCGCGAACTGGGCGGCCAGGCGGAGCTCGCCGTCCGGCACCGGGGTGCCGGTCGGCGTCGCGCCGGACCCGCAGGCGGTGACGAGACCGACCAGGGCGACGACCGCGAGGGCGACGCCGGGCCGGACACGGGCGCGCCGGCCCGGACGGGGCAAGGTGGGGCGGGGCATCGAGGCCTCCCTGGTCGCGACCCTGGTCTCGGCACCGTGGGCCGGCTTCGTGGCCGGCACGGCGCCGGGCCGGCAGGCGCCGCCGGGCCGCCGAGATCGTCCGTGCATCGGAACAAGCTGTCAATCATGTGCATCGACCTGCATGAATGCCGCACCGATGATCGCTCGGGTCCCCTATCGCGTCTCCACTGCAAATGCTAGTAATGGGCGGTTATGCCCGGAACCCGGCCCGAGGGCCCATCCCCCGCACGGGCCGGCCTGCGCCGGTTCGCCGCCCTGGCGAACTTCGGGCGGCTGCCGCCGGTCATGCGGCTGCTCGTGGCCACGCAGCTGGCGTTCAACGTCGGCTTCTACATGGTGCTGCCGTACCTGGCGACCCACCTCGCCGAGGACCTCGCGCTCGCGGGCGGCGTCGTCGGGCTGGTGCTCGGGCTGCGGACGTTCAGCCAGCAGGGCCTGTTCGTGGTGGGCGGGGCACTCGCCGATCGGTGGGGCGCGAAACCGGTCGTCCTGGCGGGCTGCGTGCTGCGCGTCGCGGGGTTCGTGCTCCTCGGTCTCGCGACGGCGCTGCCGGGCGTGCTGGCCGGGGCGCTGCTCACCGGGTTCGCGGCCGCCCTGTTCTCGCCGGCCGTCGAGTCGTCGCTGGCCCGCGAGGCCGGGGCGCAGGAGGAGGTCGGCGGGGTCGCGCGGGCGGACGTCTTCGCGATGTTCGCCGTCAGCGGCCAGATCGGCTCGGTGCTCGGGCCGCTGCTCGGCACCGCGCTCCTGCTCGTCGACTTCCGGCTGGCCTGCCTGGTCGCAGCCGGCGCGTTCGTGCTGATCCTGGCCGCGCACGCCGCGTGGCTGCCGCGCCGGCCCGCCCCGCACGCGGGCGAGCCGATCCTCGCCGGGTGGGCGGAGGTGCTGGCCAACCGGCGCTTCCTCGCGTTCGCGGCGGGCTACTCCGGCTACCTGCTCTGCTACAACCAGCTCTACCTGGCCCTGCCCGCCGAGCTCACCCGCGCGACCGGCGGCCGGGCGGCGCTGGGCTGGCTGTTCGTGCTGGCGTCGGTGATGGTGATCGTCGGGCAGCTGCCGGTCACGCGCTGGGCGCGGCGGCGCGGCGGGCTGCGGCCGCTGGTGCTCGGATTCGTGCTGATGGCGGCGGCCTTCGCGGTCGTGGCGGTGGCGATCGCCGCACTGCCCCCGGCGCTCTGGCCCGCGGTCGCGTTCGTCGTGCTGCTCACCGCGGGGCAGATGCTCGCCGTGCCGGTCGCGCAGGACCTCGTGCCCCGGCTGGCCGGGGAGCGCCGGCTCGGCGCCTACTTCGGCGTGCTGTCCTCGGCGGGCGGGCTCGCGGTGCTGGTCGGCAGCACCGCGGCCGGCGCCCTGCTCGACCCGGCCGTCGCCCCGCCCGTCGTCGCGTGGGTGGTGCTGGCCGCGGTGCCGCTGCTCAGCGCGCTGGTGATCGGCCGGCTCGCGCGGCGCGGCGCCCTCGACTGATCACCGGTAACCGGTCGTGTCGGCCGGCTTGCCCGCGTCCTGCACCTCCACGACGTAGCGCCAGGCGTCCGGCCGGGAACCGTCGAGGTCGTCGACGCCGTAGACCTGCGCGAGCTCGCCGCTCGACGTCGATCGTCCGGTCCAGCGCACCCGGTCCGGGTCCGCCGCCAGCGCGGCGATCCCGCGGCCCACGAACCGCGGCGTCTCCGAGATCGCGAAGTGCGGCACGGTGGTCAGCGCGTCCCGCCAGGTGTCCTCGGTGACGCCGAAGTGGTCCAGCATCGCCTCCGACCGCAACCAGCCGGGGGTCACGGCGACCGCGGTGCCGCCGTGCTCGCGCAGCTCGTGCGCCCAGCTGCGCGCCAGCCGGATCGGCGCGACCTTGGCCAGGTCGTAGTAGACGGTCAGCCGGTAGTTCTCGGCGTTGTACTCCGCGGTGCCGTCGGTGATCTCGACGACGAGCCCGCCCGGCTCGCGGACGAGCAGCGGGAAGGCGTACCGCGCCGTCACGATGTGGGTGTCGATCGCGAGGCGCAGCAGGTGCAGGCCGTCGTCGAGGGAGTGCTCCCACACCGGGCGGAACCACTCGGTCAGCGGGTCGCCGCCGAAGATGTCGTTGACCACCACGTCGAGCCGGCCCTGCTCGGCGTCGATCCGGGCGCACAGCGCCTCCACCTGCGCCGGGTCCAGATGGTCGACCACGGCCGGGACCACCCGCCCGGGCAACCCCGCCGCCAGCTCCGCGGTCTGCTCGATCGTCTCCGCACGGCCGTACTCCGACGGCCTCCCGGTCGTGCTCCGCCCGGTCGCGTAGACCGTCGCGCCCGCCGCCGCGAGCTCCAGCGCGATCCCCCGCCCCGCGCCCCGGGTCGCCCCCGCGACCAGCGCGACCCTGCCCCGCAGTGCTGCCATCTCCTCCGCCATGCGCCCCACGCTTCCGTGGATCCCTGACAGGTGCGGTCAGGAACCACCGCGAACCCAGCCGCAGCGGGCGGCCCCTCGCAGGTCGAGCCGGGCGCCGTCCGGCTGCCTACGCCGCCCCGCCGCCGCTCTGGTCGTCGACGGACGAGGGGAAGGCCAGCCGGACCGTGGTGCCGCGGGCGGAATGCAGGACGGTGACCTCCGCGAGCGTCGTGGCCACCCGGAGGGCGTCGGCGGCGGGTGGGTCGCACAGCCCCATGTCGACCCGGATGCGGACGCCGTCGGTGCGGGAGCACCACCGGACCCGTACGGACCGCGCGCCCAGGTCCAGGGCGTGCGCGACGACCTCGTCCACCGCGATCGTCAGCCGCGCCTGCCGGTCGACGGCGTAGCCGCGGTCCCTGGCGAGGCGCCCCAGGTCGTGTCGCAGGCCGGCGAGCTCGAGCACCCCCGCGACCTCGACGTCCAGCGCGGGTGGCACGCGGCCACCCGCACGATGCCGCACCAGCTGCATCCCGCACCAGTCCTTCCCGCCGTCCGGATCGACGTCCACGTCGCCGCCCGGATCGTCGCTCCGCATGCCCCCGGCAGGGCCGGCCAAACCCCGGGCCGGTGAGCACGGGAAACCTCTGCGTGGCCGGTTTGGCCCGCCCGGCCCCGGGCACCCGCCCCGCACTCCCGGCGCTTCCGCGCGGCGGGCCCGCCGGCAGGCAGCGGCGGCAGCGGGCGGCCGTGTCCCGTCCTCCCCTCCGGCCACGCCGGATCCACCCCCTTCCGCGGAGGAGGCTGCGCGCACGGTGGACGCCCCCAGCGACTACGCCCGGCTCCTGCCGGCGCTCGCGGAGTACGCCGCGCTGCCGGGCGACGACCCGCGGCGGCCGGGCCTGCGGTCCACGCTGATCCTCGCCTTCCTGCCGGTCGTGCAGCACCTCGCGCGGCGCTACGGCGACGACGCCGCCCGGGAGGACCTGACGCAGGCGGGCGTGATCGGGCTGATCCACGCGATCGACCACTGGGATCCCGACGCGGCGCGCGGCGACGCGCTCGGGTACGTCGTGCCCTGCGTGCGCGGGGAGATCCTGCGGCACCTGCGGGACCGCACGTGGTCGGTACGGGTGTCGCGGCCGGTGAAGGAGCTGGTCGTGACGCTCGACAAGGCCGTCGGCCCGCTCACCCAGCGGCTGGGGCGGGCGCCGCGGCCGAGCGAGCTCGCCGAGCACCTGGGGGTCCGCGTCGACGACGTGATCGACGCGATCGCCGTCCGGGCCGAGCGGCGCAGCGCCAGCCTCGACGCGTCGATCGAGCCCGGCGAGCCGCCGCTCGGCGAGCGGCTCGGGGACGCCGACCCCGCGATGGACGACGTGGAGTTCCGCCGCAGCGTGTGGCCGCTGCTGGCCGGGCTGCCCGAGCGGGAGCGGCGGATCGTGCTGCTGCGCTTCTTCGGCAACAAGACCCAGTCCGAGATCGGCGAGATGGTCGGCCTCTCGCAGATGCACGTCTCGCGCCTGCTCGCCCGCGCCCTCGCCACCCTGCGCCGCGGTCTGATGTCGTGACGGGCCGCGCTACGGAGCGGCGGCCCGGGCGGCGATCTCGTCGGCCCGGGCGCTCGCGGCGGCGACACCCCCGATGGCCCAGTTCTCCGGCGCGACCTCGACGATCCGGCCGCGCACCCGCCGTCGCTCCACCCCGAGCACGTCGACGACCAGGTCGGTCAGGCGCGCGAGCAGCTCCTCGCGCTGCGCCGCCGGCCTGCCCGCGAGCACGATCGCGGTGAAGTAGGGCGCGGCCGGCGCTCCCTCGGCCACGATCTCGCCGCCCACGGCCGCGGCCTCCGCGTCGTACTCGACCACGAACACGCGCACCCTCTCGATCGGCGAGTCCAGTACCTCGGCGTAGATCCGGCTCGCCTCGACCAGCAGCCTCCGTCGCCGGGCGGGGTCGACGCCCGCCCGCACGACATGGAAGTGAGCGACGGGCATGCGACCTCCTCCGCGTGACGACGACACCGATCCTCACGCCCGCCGCCCCGCCGGGTCGACCCCGCCGTTCGCCGGTGGGGAAGGGCCGGCGCCCCACAGCCCGTTCACAGCCCGCACACCGTCGCCGCCCACGAACGCCCCGGACGCTGGTCCTCGACCGATGCCGAAGGAGCACCGTGAGCAACGACCTGTCCTCCAGCGGGTCCCGCTGGGAACCCTTCTCCTCCCCGCGCCCCGTCCTCGCCCACCCCGACGGGCCGATCACGCCCGACGACCACAGCGAGAACCGGGCGCCGCACCCCGTCTACGACATCACCTCGACGGCCACGCACGCCGTCGCCGGGCCATCCGGCCGAAAGGGCGTGCGCCGGACCGTCGTGCTGGTGGCCGCCGCCGCCGGCCTCGTGCTCGCCGGCGGGGCCGGCGGGTACGCGATCGGGCACGCCACCGGCGGGACCCCCGCGGCCGGGATCGACGGCGGGACAAGTGGTCTCGGCGGGTTCGGCGGGGAGCGTCATCGCCTCGGCGGGCAGGCCCCGGGCGACGGCCAGGGCCTCGGCACGCCGGGCGACGGGGCCCTCCCGCAGGGCGGCACCGGAACCGGCGGCACCGGGACCGGCGCCGGAACCGGGTCAGGGTCCGGCTCGAGTACCGGAACCACCGGAACCACCACCGGGCTCTCCGCGTGAGCGTCACGCTCGACCCGCCCGTCCCCCGGCACGGCTCGCGCATCGACACCCGCCCGGCCCGCACCGACGCCGCCGTCCGCTACCTCGCCGGCACCCTGGTCGCGGCGAGCCTCGTGGTCGTCACGTACCTCTGGGTCGCGGGCGGCGGGATCCAGGACCTCGCGTCCTGGGCCGACGGCCTGACCTCGCTCGGCCGGTGGACGGGGTTGCTCGCCTCGGACCTCCTGCTGGTCCAGGTCCTGCTGATGGCCCGCATCCCGCCGCTGGAGCGCGCCGTCGGCCAGGACCGGCTCGCCCGCGTCCACCGGTTCGCCGGGTTCGGCTCGTTCACGCTGATGCTCGTCCACCTGGCGCTGATCACGTGGGGCTACGCCGGCGGCCGGCTCACCGCGGTCCCCGGCACCTTCTGGACGCTCACCGTCGACTACCCCGGCATGCTGCTGGCGCTGGCCGGCACCGTCTGCCTGGTTCTCGTCGTGGTGACGAGTGTGCGCGCCGCCCGCAGCCGGCTCCGCCACGAGTCCTGGCACCTGCTGCACCTCTACGCCTACCTCGGTGTCGGGCTCGCACTGCCGCACCAGCTGTGGACCGGGCAGGAGTTCCTGTCCTCGACGGCCGCGACCGTCTACTGGTGGACCCTGTGGGCCGCGGCCGCCGCGGCGGTCCTGGTCTGGCGGGTCGGCCTGCCCCTCGTCCGCTCGCTGCGCCACGACCTGCGGGTCACCTCGGTGGTCCCCGAGGCCGCGGACGTCGTGTCCGTCTACCTGACCGGCCGGCACATGGACCGCCTCCCGGTCGCGGCCGGGCAGTTCCTGAGCTGGCGTTTCCTCACCGGTCCCGGCTGGTCCCGCACGCACCCGTACTCGCTCTCGGCCGCCCCCGACGGCCGCAGCCTGCGCATCACCGTCAAGGACCTGGGCGACGGCAGCCGGCTCACCCGCAGCCTGCGCCCCGGAACCCGCGTGCTGGTCGAGGGCCCCTACGGCCGGCTCACCGCCCGCCCGCGCACCCGCGACCGGGTCGCGCTGATCGGCGCCGGCGTGGGGATCACCCCGCTGCGGGCGCTGGCCGAGGGTCTGCCCTACGCCCCCGGCGACGCGGTGCTGCTCCAGCGCGGCGCGCCGCTGTTCGCCGCCGAGTTCGACGTCCTCGCCCGCGAGCGCGGCCTGCAGGTGCACCGGCTCCCCGGACCGCGCCGCGCGCCGGACTCCTGGCTCGGCGACGGGGTCGGCCCCGGCGACGACCGGGCCGTCCTGCTCGGCCTGATCCCCGACGTCGCCCAGCGGGACGTCTACCTCTGCGGCCCCGAGGCCTGGTCCGCCTCCGTGCGCCGCACCCTGGCCGCCGCCGGGGTGCCGGCGAGCCGCATCCACGTCGAGACCTTCGGATGGTGACCGCGTGCGCCGCATCCTGACCTGGTTCCTGAGCACGGTCGCCGTGGTCGCGCTGCTGTTCGGCTACAAGACCTCGACCGGCGCCTCCGCCACCCCCACCTCGGACCCGTCGCCGCCGCACCGGGCACGGGCTCGAACACCGGCAGCACCGGCAGCCCCGGCAGCACCGGCAGCACCGGCACCTCGGGCAGCACCGGAACCACCACGTACACCGGTTCCGTCGCCCAAACCCGGTTGGGACCCGTGCAGGTCACGATCACCGTGGCCGACCGGAGGATCACCGACGTCGCCGTGCCGCAGTACCCGGACGGCAACGGCAAGGACCAGCAGATCAACGCGTCCGCCCTGCCCGTGCTGACGAAGGAGACGATCAGCGCGCAGAACGCCGACATCGACATGGTCAGCGGCGCGACCGTGACCTCGCAGGGTTATCTCGAGTCCCTGCAGAGCGCCCTCGACCAGGCGGGCCTCGCGTGACGGCGCCCGTCGCACCCCGCCCGGCGCGGTACGTCGAGCACGTCATGGGGCTGCCGGTCAGCCTCGCCCTGCGCGGCCGGCACACCACCGACGCCCACGCCCGCGCCGCCTGGGCCGAGGCCTTCGCCGTGCTGCGCGAGGCGGACCGCGTCTTCAGCACCTTCCGGGCCGACTCGGTGGTGTCCCGGCTGGATCGGGGCGAGCTCGACGAGTCCGACTGCCCGCCCGAGCTGCACGAGGTCCTGGCGATCGGCGAGGCCGCCCGCCGCGACTCCGACGGCGCGTTCGACGTCCGGCGCGACGGGCGCCTGGACCCGTCCGGCGTGGTCAAGGGCTGGGCCGTGGAGCGGGCGGCCGCGCCGCTGCGCGCGCTGCCGGACACCGACTTCTGCCTCTCCGCGGGCGGCGATCTGACCTGCCGCACCCTCCATCCCGACGACGCCCCGTGGCGGATCGGCGTCGAGGATCCCCGCGACGCCCGGCGGCTGGTCGCGGTGGTGCCCGTCCGGACCGGGGCCGTCGCCACCTCGGGTGCGGCCCACCGCGGCGCCCACGTGGTCGACGCGCGGACCGGGCTGCCGCCCGCCGGCCTCGGCTCGGTCACCGTGATCGCGCCCTCGCTCACGGAGGCCGACGTCGACGCCACCGCCGCCTACGCCCTCGGGCCCGACGCGGCGCGCTGGCTCACCGCACGCGGCCGGACGGGGCTGGTGGTCGGGGACGACGGCGTCACGACGGTCGTGGGGTAGTCACTCCTCCCGGGCCCCGGCCTCGAGCCGGGCCGCGATGTCCCGGCGCTCCCGCTGCCGGTGGCCGTAGGCGACCAGCCGCACCGTGGCGTCGTCCTCCAGCCCGGACCCGACCGCCCCGGCGACGACGCCCATGATCGTCGCGAGGACCACGATCGGCACGTAGTCGGCGAGCCCGGCAGGATGCCCGAGCACCTGGCTCAGGTACGACGCCGGAATGATCACCGCCGCGACGATCGAGTTGAGCACGAGCAGGGCCAGCGAGAACAGGCCCGTCCCGGTCGCCAACGTGAGGACCGTGCCCAGGTTGAGCAGCCGATCCAGGCCGAGCTCGGGGTCCCCGCGCTCCCACAGCCGGTGGCCGACGATCAGCCAGGCCACGAACACCGCGATCGAGCCGACGAACGCGAGCCCGAGCCGCCACGGTTCGAGCGCGGCGGCGAGCGTCCAGAGGTTGGAGTAGAGCAGCCCGAAGGCCGATCCGGCGGCAGCCCCGGCGAGGGCCGTGCCGAGCCCGACGGCCAGCCGCCACGGCCGGTTGGTGCGCACCATGCCGGCGAGCAGCCGCAGCGAGCCGCGCCGGGTCAGCACGGTCTCGTCGGAGTCGTCCGCGTCGTCGCCGAGCGCGTCCGGATCGGTCAGCAGGGCCGCGCGCCGGGTCGGCCGGCGGGCCGCCGCCGCCGCGTCGATCCCGAGCAGCCGCCCCACCAGCTCGACGACGGCGTCGCGGACCCGCGGGAGCAGCCGCACCCCGCCGAGGGCGGGCACGGACACGACCGCGACCCGGTCCCGCTCCCCCACCTGCGCGACGACCGGGACGCCGCTGGACCTGGCCGGCACGTCGGTGAGGCACACCGCGACGTCCCAGCGGGTCCGGCGGACCCGCTCGCGCGCCCGGTCCAGGGCACGTTCGCCGCGGTCGTTGGCCTCGAAGGGCTCGACGACGGTCTCGACCTCCCAGGTCCGCGGCGCGTCCAGCCGCGCGGCCAGGACCTGCGGCAGGCCCTCGGCGAGCCGGGTGGCCAGCTCGCCGGGCAGGTTCGGGTCGGCGAGCAGGCCGACGACGGTGACGGTCTCGGTATCGGTCTCGGTCTCGCCGTCCGCGGCCGCGTGGCCGACGGGCTCGGGGATCAGCTCGTCCGGCATACGCGAGGACTACCCACCGCACCCCGCGTCCCACCCGGGCGGGTGAGTCGGACCTCAGCGCTCACCCGATGTCGACGAGCACCTTCCCCGTCGTGCCGGACTCGACGGCCTCGTGGGCGGCGGCGATGTCGTCGAACCCGAAGCGGTGCACCGGCAGCGGGCTCAGCGCCCCCTCCGACACCGCGACCGTGATCTCGCGCGCGGCCGTGCCGAGGTCCTCGCGCGGCACGGCGTAGAGCAGCACGAACCGCAGCACGGCGTTGGCGGTCATGAGCCGTCGGACCGGGATCGTGGGGTCCTGGGGCGTGGCGGCGTAGGTGACGATCGTGCCGCCGTTGGCCAGCAGCGCCAGGTCGAGGTCGAGGTTCGCCCCGAACGCGACCTCGACGATCCGGTCGACCTGCGGGACCAGTGCGCGGATCTGCTGCTCCGCGTCGGGCTCGCGGTAGTTCACCACCAGGTCGGCGCCGGCCCGCGCGGCCAGCTCCGCCTTCTCCGGGCCCGACACGGTGGTGACGACCGTGGCCCCGGCCCAGGTCCCGAGCTCCACCGCGTAGTGGCCGACGGCGCCCGCACCGCCCGCGACCAGCACGTTCGACTTGCCCGGGGAGCCGCCGGTGAACAGGCAGTGGTACGCCGTCATGGCCGGGACGCCGAGGCAGGCGCCCAGCTCGTCCGACGCCGACTCCGGCAGCGGGACGGCCTGCTCCTGCGGGACCACGCAGTACTCGGCCGCGGTGCCCCACTCGGCGACCGGCGCGGGACCCGGCCCGCCGGGCGAGGCGAGCCAGAGCCACACCCGCTGGCCGACGCGCACCGGGTCGACGCCCTCGCCCACGGCGTCGATCTCGCCGACGCCGTCCTGGTGCGGCACGCGGACGCCCTGGAACGGCCGGGCCGTCGTGCCGTCCCGGGTCTTGACGTCCGTCGGGTTGACCGCCGACACCCGCACCCGGACGCGGACCTGCCCCGGCCCGGGCTGGGGGGTGTCGACCTCGCCGACGGTCAGGACCTCGCGCGCGGGTCCGGTGTGGTCGTAGAACGCAGCCCTCATACCGACAGGCCTACCCCCCGGACGGCGCGAGCACCACGGCGCAGCCGAGGGACGTCAGCGCGCCGGGCCCGGCCCGGCCACCTCCGTGACGCGCTCGCCGGGCAGGACCGCGTGCACCGCGTCGTCGCTCTCGACCAGCACCGCGCCGAGGTCCCGCAGCACCGCGACCGCGGCCACGTTGTCGGCGGTGGTCGCGGCGACCACCGGCCGGCCCCCGGCCCGCGCGACCAGCTCGCGGACGGCGGCGTGGCCGATCCCCCGCCCGCGGGCGCCGCGGGCCAGCCAGAGCCCGACCTCCAGGCCGTCGGCCACCGGCTCGAGCCGGCCCGCCCCCACCACCGTGTCGCCCTCGAGGATCACCCAGGTCCGCTCCACCGGCGCGACCGCGCCGACCGACCGGCTGCGGTGGAAGGTCAGGAAGGCGGCACGGGCCGCGTCGCTCCAGCCCTCGGCACCGGCGACCGGGGGCATGACCTCGGCCGGCTCGGCTCCCGCGACGGCGGCGTCGAGCAGGGCGACGAGCAGCGGCTCGTCGAGGGGACGAAGGGTGACGAACACGGCCCCGAGTCTGGGGGGCGGGGCGGTCCGCGGTCGACCGAATTCGCGGTGAACGAACCGGATCGGGCCCCCGGGCCGGCGACGACGACGGCGGACCGTGAGCGCGACCACGGGTGGGCGTCTTGCTCCCGGGTCCGGCTCGCCCGTATGGTCCAACTCAGACAGCGACCGGTGGCGCACGCTCGGTGATCGACGCTGCCGCACGCCCCGCACGCCCCGAACGCGACGGCCGTCCGCGGAGGTCCGGAGTGCTCCACCACGCCCACCGGTACGGCCCGCGCCGTCCGGTGCCGTGTGGGCGGACCGCCCGGACGGCGGCGGTCACGCTCACGGCCCTGGTCACCGCGATCGGCGGGCACGCGCTCGGCGGCGGCGACCTGCCCACGCCCGCCGGGGTCCTCCTCGCGGTGCTCGCCCTGGCCGGTCCGGGATGGTGGCTCGCGCGGGACGAGCGCGGGTGGGAACGGCTCGCCGCGGCCCAGCTCGCCGCGCAGCTCGGGGTGCACCTCCTGTTCGAGGCGACCGCCGGCCCGTCGGTCGGCGGGCACGCCCACGGTCACGACGACGGCCTCGGTCCCGGGATCGTGCTCGTCGCCCACCTCGCCTCCGCCGCGGTCGCGGCGGCGTGGCTGCGCTGCGGCGAGCGCCGCGCCATCGAGCTGTCCCGCCGCGCCCTCGCGGCGCTGTTCGCCCTGGTCACCGCCCTGGTCGGACGGATTCTCCCGCGTCCTGCCGGACCAGTCGTCCGGCGCCCCGCCCCGGTCGCGCCCCGTGTCCGGGGTGTGCGGCTGCGCCACGCGATCGTCCATCGCGGCCCACCGCTCGCCCCCTGAACCGGCCGCCCGTCCTCCGCGGTCGACCACCCACACGGATCCGTCGCCGACGGGAGTCGCGGCGCCGCGCGGCGCATCGGCCCGGGCCGGATCCGCTGTCCTCCCCGCCGTCGTCCCACCTCCCCGGGACCCGGCGGTGCCCCCGCGCCCCCACGCGCCCTCCCACCCGGAGACCCCGATGTCGCTCGTGTCCGAACCCACCCCCGAGGGAACCGCCTCCCCACCGATCGCACCGCCCGCACCGCCGCACCTCCGGCGCTCGGCCTGGAAGGGCCTGGCGCTGCGGATGCACTTCTACGCCGGGCTCTTCGTGGGCCCGTTCATCCTGGTCGCGGCCGTGACCGGGGTGCTCTACGCGCTGCTCCCGCAGCTGGAGTCGTGGATCTACGACGAGCACCTGCACGTTCCCGCCACCTCCCGGGAGCTGCCGCTCGCCGACCAGGTCGCGGCGGCGCTGGCCACGAACCCGGCCGGCACGCTCGACGCCGTCCGCCCCGCCCCGAACCCCGGCGACACCACCCGCGTGCTGTTCACGCAGGAGGGCCTCGGCGAGTCCGAGCGCTGGACCGTCTTCGTCGACCCCGGCACCGCGGAGGTCCGGGGCGAGCTGGTCACCTACGGCACCAGCGGCGTCCTCCCGCTCCGGATGACCCTCGACCAGCTGCACCGCAACCTGCTGCTCGGCGAGCCGGGCCGGCTCTACTCCGAGCTCGCGGCCTCGTGGTTGTGGGTGGTCGCGCTCGGCGGGCTGGTGCTGTGGATCGCCCGCTGGCGCGCCCGGCGGATCCGGCGCGCGGCCGACCTGGTGCGGCCGGAGCGCGGGGTGAAGGGCCGACGCCGGCTGCTCGGCCGGCACGGCGCGCTCGGCGTGTGGCTGCTGCTCGGCATGCTGTTCCTCTCCGCGACCGGGTTGACCTGGTCGACCTACGCGGGCGCCGGGATCAGCGACATCCGGGCGCAGGTCGGCTGGAGCACGCCCGCGCTCGACACCGGGGGCGGCGACCACGCCGGTCACGGCGGCGGTGCCCCGGGTGCGCCGGTCCCCGTCCGCCCGGGACAGTTCGACAGCGTGCTCACGGCAGCCCGCGGCGCCGGCATCGACGCGCGCCAGGTCGAGGTCGGCGTGCCCGCGGAGGCGGGCGGGCCCTGGACCGTCACCGAGGTGAAGCGCAGCTGGCCCACCCAGGTCGACTCGATCGCGATCGACGCCGGCACCGGCACGGTCGTCGACGAGGTGCGGTTCGCCAACTACCCGTTCATGGCGAAGCTGGCCCGCTGGGGCATCGACGCCCACATGGGCGCGCTCTTCGGCGTGGCCAACCAGGTCGTGCTCGTCGCGTTCGGGATCGGGCTGGTCACGGTGATCCTGCTGGGCTACCGCATGTGGTGGGTCCGGCGGCCCGACGCCGGCCGCCCGGCCCCGCTCGTCGGGCGCGGGCAGTTCCGGGAGCTGAGCCAGCCCGTCGGCTTCGCCGTCGTGCTGGCGGCGGTGGCGATCGGCTGGCTGGCCCCGCTGTTCGGTCTCAGCCTGCTCGCGTTCCTGCTGGTCGACGCCTGGCGGGGGTACCGCGCCGCGCAGCGGGAGGCCGCGGCAGGCTGACGCCGTGACAGTCGTGACGGTGACGGCCGGCGCCCTGCCCGACCTCGTCCGGGAGCGTCCTCCCGGGCCGGGCGGGTGCCGGCTCGTCACCGTCGACGGCTGGTCCGGCTCGGGGAAGAGTGCGCTCGCGGTGCGGCTCGCCCGGGCCCTCGACGCCCCGGTCCTCTCGATCGAGGAGCTCTACCCCGGCTGGGACGGTCTCGCCGCCGCGATCCCGCTGGCCCGCGAGTGGATCGCCGAGCCGCTCTTCCACGGCCGCCCCGCCCGTTGGTGGCCATGGGTCTGGGAGCGCGACGAGCGCTCGCCGGACCCGCGCACCCAGCCGTGCGTGCCGGTGGTCGTGCTGGAGGGCTGCGGCTCCGGTGCGGCCGCGCTGCGCCCCTTCACCAGCACCGCGATCCGGGTGGACTGCCCGCCCGGGGAGCGGGAGCGCCGGCTGCGCGCCCGCCCCGACTGGCCGGGCTACGCACCGCACCGCGCCCGCTTCCTCGCCCAGGAGCACCGGTACTTCCCCGGCGCCCCCGGGCCCGACGTCGTCGTCCGGACCTGAGAAGGCCGACGTCCTGGGAACGCCGGGGGCCGCCGCCCCGGACCCCCCGATCCGGGACGACGACCCCCGCTCCCCCCTCGGCGGTCCCCCCACCGCCGTGTGCGCTACACCGAGGCGCGGCGCAGGAACAGGTAGGCGACGCCGGCCGCCAGGACCGCGACGATCGCCGGGTAGCCGGCGAACAGCACCGCCGCGGGCGTGTCGCTGACGAAGCGACCCACCGCCGGCCACGCCTCCTGCCAGGTGACGATCACCGCGGCGACGCCGGCGAGCAACAGCAGCCCCACGGACGCGATCCACATGCCGACCTGGCCGAACCGCTTGAGGATCGTGCCCGCCAGGATGCTCACGAAGGAGAAGAACACGAACGGCACCGTGTAGACCAGCCACTGGAGCGCCCAGTTCTGCTGCGTCAGGAACGGGATGCCGAAGAAGTGCAGCCCCATCCCCCAGCCGCCGGTGACCTGCTCGAGCGCGAGCAGCAGCGTCAGCAGGAGGCCCTGCACCGCGGACTGGGCCAGGACGAACAGCGCCGTGCCGGTGAAGAAGTCGCGGCGGGTCACCGACAGCCCGAGGGCAAACGGGAAGACCTGCGTCATGGTCACCAGGTGGGCGACGATCACGAAGATGTAGATCGACAGGAGCCCGCCGGTCACCTTCGGCTCCCCGGCCGGCGGATCCGGGACCAGCGCGAAGATCACCAGGTTGATCGCGAAGGCGATGCCGAGGATCAGCCACGGCATGCCCAGCTGCACCGGCAGGTTGACCAGCTGCATCCGCGCCACGGCGAGCGGGCGGCGGCGCCGGCCCGGCGAGTCCAGGGCGGCGGGGACGGAGTCGAGTGCGGTGGTCGGGGTCGTCATCGCGCGGCCACCTCCCGGCCGTCGTGGTTCTCGCGCCGGGGTTCCGTCGCGAGCTGGGTCGTGCGGACCACGAGCTGCTGCAGCGAGACGGGCTCGAACTCCAGCCCCTCCGAGCGCAGCCGGGTATCGGGGTCGGCGCCCTCGAGCGTCACCCGCAGGAAGCCCCCCAGCTCCTCGCGGTGCAGCTCGGTGTGCCCCTCGGCGAAGGCCTTCACCGCGGCCGCCGGCCCGGTGACCGTGACGGCCCGGCCGCGCAGCACGTCGGCGTCCTCGTCCATCAGGATCCGGCCCCTGTCGATCAGCACGACGTGCTCGATCAGGTCGGAGACCTCGTCGATCAGGTGCGTGCTCAGCACGATCGTCCGCGGGTGCGCGGCGTAGTCGGCGAGCAGGCGGTCGTAGAACAGCTGCCGCGCGACCGCGTCGAGGCCCAGGTAGGGCTCGTCGAAGAAGGTCAGCGGCGCCCGCGAGGCCAGCCCGATGATCACCCCGACGGCCGAGAGCTGGCCGCGCGAGAGCTTCTTGATCATCTGCTTCGGGCGCAGGTGGAACTCCTCGACCAGCGACGCGGCGAAGCCGGCGTCCCAGTTCGGGTAGAGCATCCCCGCCGTGCGCAGGGCGTCGCCCACCCGGAAGTTGTCCGGGTACTTCTGCGCCTCCCGGATGAAGCAGACCCGGTCGAGCACGGCTGGGTTCTCGTACGGGTGCAGGCCGAAGACCTCGACCTCGCCCGCCGTCTCGAAGCCCTGCCCGGTCAGGATCTGCATGATGGTGGTCTTGCCGGCACCGTTGCGGCCGAGCAGGCCGTGGACGGTGTTCTCCCTGAGCTCGAGGTTCACGTCGTCGAGCGCGGTGAAGCCGCCGTAGCGCTTCACGACCCCGCGCATCCGCACCGCCGTCATTCGTCGTCCCCCCAGACGTCGATCATCTTCTTGATCTGCTCGGCGTCCATCCCGAGCCTGCGGGCCTCCATCAGCAGCGGCGCGACGTACTGCTTCGCGAACTCCTCGCGGCGTCGCTCCAGCAGCTGCGTGCGGGCGCCCGTGCTGACGAACATCCCGATCCCCCTCCGCTTGTACAGCACCCCGTCGGCGACGAGCTGGTTCACGCCCTTCGCGGCCGTCGCCGGGTTGATCCGGTGGAACGCGGCCAGCTCGTTGGTCGACGGGACCTGGCCCTCCTCCGGCAGCGAGCCGTCGATGATCGACGCCTCGATCTGCTCCGCGATCTGGAGGAAGAGGGGCCGCCCGTCGTCGATCACGGCGACCGCCCCGCCCGGTCCCAGTCCGTTGGTTCATTACTCATGTAGGTAACCATGCAGCCACTGAGGTGGCGGTGTCAAGCGGACTGACGGGAACGCCGGACCCACGGGGTGCCCGAGAGGCCCGGACCGGGGCTCGGAGCGTCGTGAGTGGCGATGGTCGCTGGAGCAGCTATCGCCACTCACGGGGTGTCACGAGGGGCTGTGCGGGCTGGTCCGCCTCGCCGGCCGCCTGAAGACCGGGTCGACGCACCGCCCGCCCAGGCCCGCGGCCGGGTGACGGGCCGGCTCACAGCTCGGACCGGCGGCTGGCGAGCGTCTCGGCGACCTGCGCGAGCTTGACGTTGAGCGCCTGCGAGGTGCGCCGCAGGATGTCGAAGGCCTCCTCGGCCGAGATTCCGCGGCGCTCCATCAGGATCCCCTTGGCCTGGCCGATCACGTCCCGGCTCTGCAGCGCCCGGCGCAGCTGCGCCGTCTCCAGGTCCGCCGCCGCACAGGCCTGGGTGGCGGCCAGCGCGGTCGACGCGTGCGCCGCCAGCACCACCGCCACGTCCCGCTCGGCCACGTCCAGCCCGCCGACCTCCCGCGAGTAGAGGTTCAGCGCACCCATCCGCGGGGTGTCGCCCTCGGGGAACAGGCCGACGGCCAGCACGGCACGCACGCCGAGCGCGGCGGCGGCCGGGCCCCACCGCGGGAACTCCCGCGAGTCGACGAGGTCGGCCACGTGCACCAGGCCCATCCCCTCGCGCCGGGTGGCAGCCACGCACGGGCCCTCGTCGAGCCGGTACTGCAGCTCGTCGAGCCGGGTGGCCAGCTCCTCGGTCTCGACGGGGGTGTGGAAGCCGCGCTCCGGGTCGCGCAGCGTGACGCTCACCAGGTCGGCCCCGGGGACCACGGCCTTCGCCGACCTGATCACCCGGTCCAGCACGTCGCGCACGGTGCCCGCCTCGAGCAGGGCGGACGCCAGCGCCACGAACTCGCCGGCCAGCGGCCCGACGATCCGGTCGTCGGGCAGGGCGAAGCGCCGCCGGTCCTCCGCCCAGTCCTGCTCCGTGGTCACCGCTCACCCCTCCGCCGTCCGCCGGTGAGCGATCGTCGCCCGTCCCGCCCTCGGGGGCAAGCTCACCGGGCGCGGTGTGCGCCACCCCGCCGGTTCCGGCCCCGCAGCCGGCGCACGACCAGCCAGACGAGCCCCACGAGGCAGAGGACGAGCATGACCTTGGAGACGGGCGCGAGATAACCCTCGACCCGCTCCCAGTTCTCCCCCAGCAGCCAGCCCAGGCCGAGGAACACGGCGTTCCACACCCCGCTGCCGATGGCCGTGAGCAGGGTGAACCGCCAGAGCGGCATCCGGGCGAGGCCGGCCGGGATGGAGACGACGCTGCGGATCAGCGGCACGCACCGCGCGAGCAGCACGATCGCACTGCCGTGCCTGGCGAACAGCGAGTACCCGCGCTCGAGGTCCTTGCGGCTGGACAGCACGAACCACCGCTTGCCGGCGAGCTCGTAGAGCCGCTCGTAGCCCAGCCAGGCGCCCAGCCCGTAGAGCACCAGCGCCCCGGCGACGGACCCCGCGGTCGCGGCCGGCCAGACCCACAGGGCGTCGATCGCGCCGACCCGGGCGCGGAAGCCCGCGAGCGGCAGGATCACCTCCGACGGGATCGGCGGGATCACGTTCTCGAGGAAGATCAGGAGCCCCACCCCGGCGGCTCCGAGACGGTCGACGATCGAGAAAACCCAGTCGGCCACCTAGCCAGGGTGCCCGATTTGCCTGAAAACAACCTGAGCGAGGGCGAGCCCCGGACGCACGAGCGGCACTCTCGTGCGGACCTACCGCACAAGAGTGCCGTTCATGGGAACGTCGATCAGGCCGCGGCAGCCGCCTCCTGGGCGCGCTTGCGCAGGGACTCCGGGACCTCGAAGCGCGGACCGTACTTGGCCGCGAACTCGTCCGCCCGCTTCACGAAGCCGGCGACCCCGCCCGGGTAGCCCTCGATGTACTGCATCACGCCGCCCGTCCAGGCCGGGTAGCCGATGCCGAAGATCGAGCCGATGTTGGCGTCGGGCACGGTCTCGAGCACGCCCTCGTCGAAGCAGCGCACCGTCTCGAGGGACTCGATCACCAGCATGCGCTCGGAGAGCTCCTGCAGGTCCACCTCGTGGTTCGTGGCCCCGAACTGCTCCCGCAGGCCCGGCCACAGCCGGACGCGCTTGCCCTCGGCGTACTCGTAGAACCCGGCGCCGGAGCTCTTCCCCTTGCGGCCGAACTCGTCGACCATGCGGTCCACGATCTCGTCCGCGGGGTGCGGGACCCAGGAGTCGCCGGCGGCCGCCTGCGTCTCCTTGCGGATCTTCTGCGGCAGGGTGAGCGTGAGCTCGTCCATCAGCTGCAGGACGGGCGCGGGGTAGCCGGCCTGGGCCGACGCCTGCTCGATCGTCTGCGGGTCGATGCCCTCGGCGAGCATCGAGATGCCCTCGTTGACGAACGTCCCGATCACGCGGCTGGTGAAGAACCCGCGCGAGTCGTTGACGACGATCGGGGTCTTGCGGATCCCGAGGGTGACGTCGAAGGCCTTGGCCAGCGTGGCGTCGGAGGTCCGCTCGCCCTTGATGATCTCGACCAGCGGCATCTTGTCCACCGGTGAGAAGAAGTGCAGGCCGATGAAGTCGCCGGGCCGGTCGAGGCCGGCCGCGAGCTCGGTGATCGGCAGCGTGGAGGTGTTCGAGCAGAGCAGCGCGTCCGGCTCGACGACCTTCATCGCCTCGCGGAAGACCTCCTGCTTGAGCTCCACCGACTCGAAGACGGCCTCGATGACGATGTCGCAGCCCGCGAGGTCGTCGTAGTCCGCGGTGGGGGTGATGCGCCCGAGCAGCGCCTCGCCCTTCTCCACGGTCACCTTGCCGCGCTTGACGCCCTTCGCGACCAGGCCCTCGGAGTAGCCCTTGCCCTTCTCGGCCGCCTCCAGCGAGACGTCCTTGAGCACGACCTCCCACCCGGCCTGGGCGCAGACGTACGCGATGCCCGCGCCCATCATCCCGGCGCCGAGCACGGCGACCTTGCGCGGCGTGTACCGGTCGTACCCGTCCGGGCGCGACTTGCCGCCGTTGATGGCCTGCAGGTCGAAGAAGAACGCCTTGGTCATGTTCTTCGACACCTGGCCCACGACCAGGTCCACGAAGTAGCGGCTCTCGATGCGCAGGGCGGTGTCGAAGTCCACCTGCGCGCCCTCGACCGCGGCCGAGAGGATGTTGCGCGGGGCGGGCATCGGCGCGCCCTTGAGCTGCTTGCGCAGGTTCGCCGGGAAGGCCGGCAGGATCGCGGCGAGCTTCGGGTTCGACGGCGTGCCACCCGGGATCTTGTAGCCGGGGGTGTCCCACGGCTGCTTCGCCTCGGGGTTCGCCGCGATCCAGGCCTTGGCCCTGGTCAGCATCTCCTCCTTCGAGGAGGCCAGCTCGTGGAGCACGCCCAGCTCCAGAGCCTTCTCCGGCGTGAGCCGCTGGCCCTGCGCGAGCACGTTCATGAACCCGCCTGCGATGCCGAGCAGCCGGGTGATGCGGGTGACGCCGCCGCCCCCGGGCAGCAGGCCCAGGGTGACCTCGGGCAGGCCGTAGACCACGCCCTTCGCGTCGAGGCCGATCCGGTGGTGGCAGGCGAGCCCGATCTCCAGGCCGCCGCCGAGCGCGGTGCCGTTCATCGCCGCGACGACGGGCCGGCCCAGCTTCTCGAGCCGGCGCAGCTGCGCCTTGACCTCGGTGACGTTCTCGAACACCGCCGGGCCGTCGTCCGGCTTGGCCGAGATCAGGTCGTCGAGGTTGCCGCCGGCGAAGAAGGTCTTCTTGGCCGAGGTGATCACGACGCCGGTGATGTCGTCCTTCGCGGCCTCGAGCTCGGTGATCACCTCGCCCATGGCCTGCTTGTAGGCGTCGTTCATGGTGTTGGCGCTGGCGTTCGGGTCGTCCAGGGTGACGATCGCGACCCCGTCGGAGTCCTTCTCCCAGCGCACGGCCTTCTGGTCGGTCACTGCTGTCGTTCCCCTCAGACTCGCTCGATGATGGTCGCGATGCCCATGCCGCCGCCGACGCACAGCGTGGCGAGCCCGCGCTGGAGGTCCCGGCGCTCCAGCTCGTCGAGCAGGGTGCCGAGGATCATGGCGCCGGTGGCGCCCAGCGGGTGGCCCATGGCGATGGCGCCGCCGTTGACGTTGGTCTTGTCGTGCGGGATCTCCATGTCCCGCATGTACCGCAGGGCCACCGCGGCGAAGGCCTCGTTGATCTCGAACAGGTCGATGTCGTCGACCGTGAGACCGGCCTTGGCGAGGGCCTTGCGGCTGGCCGGGGCGGGCCCGGTGAGCATGATCGTCGGGTCCGCGCCGGAGAGCGCGGTGGAGACGATCCGGGCGCGCGGGGTGAGGCCCGCGGCCTTGCCGGCCGCCTCGGTGCCGATCAGGCACAGCGACGCGCCGTCGACGATGCCGGAGCTGTTGCCGGCGTGGTGCACGTGGTCGATCTTCTCGACCCAGTGGTAGCGCTGGAGCGCGACGGCGTCGAAGCCGCCCTCCTGGCCCATCATCTCGAACGAGGGCTTGAGGCCGGCCAGGCTCTCGAGCGTGGCGCCGGCGCGGACGTGCTCGTCGCGGTCCAGCACGGTCAGCCCGTTGCGGTCCTTGACCGGCACGACGGACTTGGCGAAGTAGCCGTTGGCCCACGCCTTGGCGGCGCGGGTCTGCGACTCGACGGCGAAGGTGTCGACGTCCTCGCGGGAGAAGCCCTCGATCGTCGCGATCAGGTCGGCGCCGATGCCCTGCGGCACGAAGCCGGTGGTGTAGCTGGTGTCCGGGTCCATGGCCCAGGCGCCGCCGTCCGACCCCATCGGCACGCGGCTCATCGCCTCGACGCCGCCGGCGAGGACCATCTCCTCCATGCCGGAGCGGACCTTCTGGGCGGCGGTGTTCACCGCCTCCAGGCCGGACGCGCAGAACCGGTTGAGCTGCACGCCGGCGACGGTGTGCGGCAGGCCGGCGGCGATGGCGGCGGTCTTGGCGATGTCACCGCCCTGGTCGCCGACGGGGGACACGACGCCGAGCACGACGTCGTCGATGACGTTCGGGTCCAGCTCCGGGTACCGGGCGCGGAGCTCCTGGATCAGGCCGATGACCAGGGAGACCGGCTTGACCTCGTGCAGGGAGCCGGAGGCCTTCCCGCGTCCCCGCGGGGTCCGGATCGCGTCGTAGACGTACGCCTGTGGGATCGATGGGGCGGTCTCGCTCATGCGAACCCTCTCGTGAAGAAGTCTGCCCGGAGCGCAGGCGGTGGCGCCGCCCCGCGTCCGATCGTGACACCAGAATTGTTACAGCAGGACTGTCACATGGGTCAACCCGTGCCGTAACCTGCCGCCATGGCAGCACCAGCGCCTGCGGGACCCGATCCCGAGCTCCTCACGGTCGACCAGCTGGCCGCCCGCACCGGCACCACGGTGCGGACGATCCGCTACTACGCAGGTCGCGGGCTCCTCCCGCCGCCGCAGCTGCGCGGGCGCACCGGGCTGTACGGGCCGGACCACGTCGCCCGGCTGCTCCTGGTCGCCGAGCTCTCCGACCTCGGCTTCACCCTGACGGCGATCGAGCGGCACCTCGAGCGGCTCCCCCACTCGGCCGGGCCGGAGGAGCTCGCGTTGCAGCTCGCGCTGCTCACGCCGTGGGCGCCCGAGCAGCTCGACGAGGTCGACCACGCCGGGCTGGAGGCCAAGGCCGGGCGCCGGCTCGACGAGGGGGCCGTCGACAAGCTGGTCGCCTACGGCGCCGTCGAGCCCGTGGACGGGGACCGCTACCGCGTGCAGGGCCCGATCGCGCTCGGCGCGGGGCTCGACGCGCTGGACTTCGGGCTGCCGGCCGACTTCTGGCGCCGCTCCCGCGAGGTCATCGACCGGCACACCTCCGCGCTCGCCGACGACCTGATGACGCTGTTCCAGGAGGAGGTCCTGCAGCCGTACCGGGACGCGGGCCGCCCCGCCGAGCAGCGGTCCCGGCTGGCGGCGGCGCTCTCCCGGCTCAAGCCCGTCACGGTGCAAGGCGTGGTCACGGCGTTCGGGCGCGCAGTGAACCGGACGATCCGGGAGCGCTCCGAGCACCCGCCCGCGCGGCGCTCGCCGCAGACCGGGGCCACCTCCGGCGGGTGACCCGCCGCCCCGGATCCGCGGCGAGACTGGCCGCTCGCGCGGAGGGAGGCATCGGGTGGGAGGCGTGGGGCAACCGGCCGGACACGGCGGATGAACAGCCGCCCGGAGCGCCTCGGGTCCCGGCGGCGCCAGGCCGTGGCCTCCCTGACCCGCTCCGTGCTCACCACCGTGCTGCTGGTCGTCGTCTACTACCGGGCCCCCCTCGACCGGGGGATCAATCCCGGGACCCTGTTCTGGTTCGTGGCCGGCCTGGTCGCGCTCGCCCTCGCGGTCGTGTGGCAGACCCGGGCCATCATCCGGTCCGACGTGCCCCGGCTGCGCGCGGCCGAGACCGCGATGATCGGCCTGCCCGCACTCCTTCTGCTCTACGCGTCGGTCTACACGGTCATGTCGACCGCCGCGCCCGCGTCGTTCACGCAGAACCTCGGCCGCACGGACGCGCTGTACTTCACCGTGACCGTGTTCGCGACGGTCGGGTTCGGCGACATCACGCCCGTCTCGCAGGTCGCGCGGATCATCGTGACGACGCAGATGGTCACCGGGCTGCTCGCCGTCGGCGTGGTGGCGAAGCTGCTGCTCGGCGCCGTACAGCGGGCCACCACGAAGAACGGCGGGTGACGGGCGGCGTCAGGACCGCCGGACGCGCGGGCGGGCCGTCCGGCAGGACGGCAGCGTCGGGCCGGGTGTGGGGCCGGGCGCCGGGCGCGGCACCACCCGGGCGGGACGGGCCCGCGTCCTGGCGACCGCCGCGGCCCGCGACCGGGGGTTCCGCGCCGCGCCGGGCGCGGGCCGGCGCCGCGCCGGGGCGAGCAGGGCCGCCTCGAGCCGGGCGAGCAGCAGGACGGCCAGCATGAGCAGCACCGGCAGGCCAAGCGCGACCGGCAGCAGGACGAGCAGCACGTGGAACCCCCTCCCGGCGCGGCCGTCCCACGCGGCGGCCGCACCTCCCCCAGGCACGGTCCATCGTCCGGCCGCGCCGACCGGTCGCATCACCTCGCGCAGGTGATCCCGTCAGGCCGTGACCCTCCTCCCCCGGCGGCCGTAGCGCCGGCTGCCGGCGTACCCCGACAGGTCGATCAGGAAGGCGAGGGCCAGCCAGACGGCGTCGAACCCGTGGATCCCGCCGGGCGCGACGAGGACGTAGACCAGCGTCGTGAGCGGCAGGAACACGATGCCGAGGATCGGCCACAGGACGGTGTCGAAGGTGGCGTTCCAGCGGACGGGGTCGACGAGCCACCACAGCACGTCCACGATCCGCGGCCCGAACAGCAGCAGTCCGACGAACAGGCACACGGTGTCCTCCCGTCAGCGCCGGCGGTCCAGCGCGGCGTCGAGCGTGGTGGCCGCGTCGATCAGCGCGAGGTGGGTGAACGCCTGCGGGAAGTTGCCGATCTGCTCACCGGTGAGGGCGATCTCCTCGGAGTAGAGGCCCAGGTGGTTGGCGTAGGTCAGCATCTTCTCGAACGCCTGCCGCGCCTGGTCGAGCCGGCCCGCCCGGGCGAGCGCGTCGACCCAGGCGAAGGAGCACAGCGAGAACGTGCCCTCGGAACCGCGCAGCCCGTCCGGCGAGGCGGCCGGGTCGTAGCGGTACACCAGGCTGTCGGTGACCAGCTCGGCCTCCATCGCGTCGAGCGTGGAGATCCACATCGGGTCCTCCGGCGTGATGAAGCCGACGGTCGCCATGCGCAGCAGGGAGGAGTCGAGGACCTCCGTGTCGTAGTGCTGCACGAACGCGCCGCGGCGGGCGTTCCAGCCGCGCTCCATGACCTGGCGGTAGATCCGATCGCGCTCCTCGCGCCACCGCTCCAGCGGCGCCGGGCGGCCGGACTCGATCGCCTGCCGGATGCCGCGGTCGAGCGCGACCCACCCCATCACGCGGCCGTAGGTGAAGGACTGCCGGCCGCCGCGGGTCTCCCAGATGCCCTCCTCCGGCTGGTCCCAGTGCTCACAGAGCCAGTCGAGGACCTCGGTCATCGCCTGCCATCCGCGGTGCGGGGCACGGAGCCCGGCCCGGTCCAGCGCCGCGATGCTGTCCGCGGCCTCGCCGTAGATGTCGAGCTGGAGCTGCTCGGCCGCGCCGTTGCCGATCCGGACGGGGGACGAGCCGCGGTATCCGGACCAGTGCTCGAGGATCTCCTCCTTGAGGTCCGAGGAGCCGTCGACGCGGTACATGATGTTGAGCGGGCCGCCCTCGCCGCCGATCCGCTCCCGCACCCGGTCGCCCAGCCACCCGCCGAACCGCGACGCCTCGTCGACGAAGCCCATCTTGAGCAGCGAGAACACCGAGAACGACGCGTCGCGCACCCAGGTGTAGCGGTAGTCCCAGTTGCGCTCGCCCCCGACCTGCTCGGGCAGGGCCGCGGTCGGGGCCGCGACCAGCCCGCCCGACGGGTCGTAGGTCAGCAGCTTCAGCGTGATCGCCGACCGGTTCACCATCTCCCGCCACCGCCCGCGGTACGTGGAGCGGGAGAGCCAGGTGTGCCAGAAGGCCACGGTGTCGTCGAAGAGCCGGTTGATCTCCTCGACCCTGATCTCGCGCGGCGGGTCCGTGGCGTCGGCCTCGAGCACCACCCCGCGCAGCTCGCCGGCGGCGAGCTCCAGGGTGAACCCGACGTCGCCCTCCTCGACCTTGACCTGCGCGATGCGCGGGTCCTCCGGCTCGCGGACGGGGTTCAGGGTCAACGTGAGCGCGTCGGTGGCGAACACCGCGCCCTGATCCGTGACCTCGGTCCGGTGCGCGCGCCGGCCGTAGTCGAAGCGCGGCGCGATGTGCCCCGCGAAGCGCATCCGCCCCCGCACGCAGCGCACCATCCGGACCAGTCGGCTCCCGCCGTTGTGCCGGCCCAGGACCGGCATGAAGTCGGCGACCTCGCCGACGCCGGAGTCGGTGAAGAAGCGCGTGACCAGCACGGCCGAGTCCGGGAAGTACATCTGCCGGGAGGTGTGCGGATCCACCGGGGCCAGCCGGAAGTGGCCGCCGCGCTCGTCGTCGAGCAGGGCGCCGAACACGCTGGGCGAGTCGACGCGCGGGCAGCAGAACCAGTCGACCGTGCCCTCGGTGCTGACCAGGGCGGACGTGTGGAGGTCGCCGATGAGTCCGTGGTCGGCGATCGCGGTCTCGGTCATGGGTTCCTCCTCGACGGCGGCGCTGGTCGCGCCACCGTCGCCCCGCGGGACGGGAGCGGCATCACCCGCCGCGAACGATCCCCCTCGGGCACGCCTCTAGGCTCCGGGCGTGGCGACGGCGCAGGAGTACGTCCATCCGTGGCACGTCCGGTACCACGAGGTCGACCAGCAGGGCGTCGTCTTCAACTCCTGGTACCTGGCCTGGTTCGACGAGGCGATGTCCGGTTTCCTCGACCATGCCGGGCTCGCCTACGGCGACCTGGTCGCGGCGGGGTACGACGTCCAGCTGGTGCGGTCGGAGATCGACTGGCGGGCCGGGGTCGGCTGGGGCGACCCGGTGGCGATCGCGGTGTCGGCCGGGCGGATCGGCACCACCAGCTTCGACCTGCACTTCGAGGTGCGCCGCGGGGACGAGGTCACGTGCGTGGGCCGCACCGTCTACGTCGTGATCGCCACGGACGGCTCCGGCAAGCGCCCGCTCCCCGACCTGCTCCGCAAGGCTCTCGAGAAATAGTGGACAGCGTCGCTATCGGATAGTTAAAGTATCGGCCATGCGCATGGCCGAGCTGAGCCGCGTGACCGGGGTGCCGGTCGCGACGATCAAGTACTACCTCCGCGAGGGGCTCCTCCCCCGCGGGGAGGTCACGACCTCGCCGAACCAGGCGCGGTACGGCCAGGAGCACGTCCGCAGGCTCGCGCTCGTCCGGTCGCTGGTGGAGGTCGGCGGCCTGTCGATCGCCGCGGTGCGGGCCGTCCTCGCCGCGATCGACGACCCGGCCGTCCCGCTGCACGACACCCTCGGCCTCACCATCGACGCCGCCGACGCGCCCGCGCCTGCCGTCGACGACCCCCTGCACGCGGCCGCCGCCGCACGGCTCGACGCGATCGTCGCGGAGCGGGGCTGGCGGCTCTCGCCGGACCCGCTGGCCCGCCGGGCCGCGATCGACGTCCTCGCCACGATGCAGCGCGTGACCGGCGACCGGCTCACCGGCCTGGCCGACGTCTACGCCGAGGCCGCCGAACGGATCGCCGAGGCCGACCTCGACACGGTCACCGCCGTCGAGGACCCCGAGACCCGCGTGGAGACCGCGCTGGTCGGCACGGTCCTCGGCGAGCGGCTGCTCGCCGCCCTCCGCCGGCTCGCGCAGGAGCACGTGTCCGCCCAACGGTTCCCACCGCCCTCCCGGGAGACGCCATGCCCGCCACCACCGGATCCGTCCCGTCCCTGACCCTCCGCGGCGCCCTCGGCTGGCACCGGCCGCTGATGGTGCTCGCCGTCGCGATGGCCGCGCTGAGCGTCGTCGGCCTCGTCGGGCTCGTCGCCGACGACCGGGTGCTCACCGGGCTGCCGATCTGGGCCAAGCCCACCAAGTTCGCCCTCTCGACCCTGATCTACGCCGTGACCTGGGCCTGGCTCGTCGCCCTCGTCCGCGAGCACCGGCCCGAGGCGGCCCGGTGGACGCACCGGGCCGGCACCGTCGCCGCGGTGCTGCTCGGGGCGGAGTTGGTGATCATCGTCCTGCAGGTCGTGCGGGGCACCACCAGCCACTTCAACCGTACGACCCCGGTCGACTCGACCCTCTTCACGATCATGGCGGTCTCGATCGTCGCCGTGTGGCTCGCCTCGCTCTACGCCGCGGCCCAGCTCTACCGGGTCCGCGGGCTCGACCCCGCCCGCGGCCGGGCGGTCCGCGCCGGCGCGGTGCTCGCCGTCGTCGGGATGGGGCTGGGGGTCCTGATGACGCTGCCGGGGATCGCCGGGCCCACCGCCGCGGCCGGGATCACCGGGGCGCACACCGTCGGGCTGGCCGACGGCGGGGCGGGCCTGCCGCTGCTCGGCTGGAGCACCGAGGCCGGCGACCTGCGGATCCCGCACTTCGTGGGCATGCACGCGCTGCAGGTGCTCCCGCTCGTGCTCGTCGGGCTGGAGCTGCTGGCGGCACGGGTCGCGGTGCTGCGGTCCGTCGACGTCCGGGCCGGGCTGATCGGGGTCGCCGCGGCCACCTACGCCGGGCTGCTCGCGGTCGTGACGTGGCAGGCGTTGCGGGGGCAGTCGCTGATCGCCCCCGACGCAGCGACCCTCGCGGTCACCGGCGCCGTCCTCGTGGGTGCGGCGGTGGGGGTGGTCGTGGTGCTGCGGCGGGGACCGGTCGCGGTCTGAGGTGGGGTGGTCGTGGTTCTCGCCGCGCCGGTCGCGGCCGTCGTGGTTCTTGCCGCGCCGGTCGCGGCGGTCGTGGTTCTCGCCGCGCCGGTCGCGGCCTGACCAGGTTCAGGGCGTTCACGGTGGGTGAAAACCGCAGGTCCCGGATTCGCCGTGGGCGAAGCAGGGTTCCCGGTGGCCCGGCCGACCCTAGCGTCGGCCGGGTCAGGTCCCGCCGCCGTCGCGACCGCGTTCCGGTCCGCGGCGTCGCCCGCGAGGAGGTACCCGTGCCCGTCCCGATCCCGTCCCCGAACCCGCCGTTCCACCTGCCCGCCACGCCGCTGTCGGGCCCGCTGCCCCCGGTCCGGATGAGCGCACCCGCCTCCGCGCCCGGCCTGGCCGACTCGGTGTTCGAGCGGCTGCTGACCCACCGGATCGTCGTCCTCGGGCAGGAGGTCGACGCCGACATCGCCAACCGCATCGCCGGCCAGATGCTGCTGCTCGCGGCCGAGGACTCCGAGGCGGACATCTCCCTCTACATCAACTCGCCCGGCGGTTCCGTGCACGACGGGCTCGCCGTCCTCGACACCATGCGGTTCATCCCGTGCGACGTCGCCACCTACGCCATGGGGCTTGCCGCGTCGATGGGCCAGGTGCTGCTGTCCGCCGGGACCCGCGGGAAGCGGTACGTGCTGCCGCACACGAAGGTGCTGATGCACCAGCCCTCGGCCGGGGTCGGGGGCGCGGAGACCGACATCCGGATCCGCGCGGAGCTGTTGCGGCGCAACAAGGAGGAGATGGCCCGGCTGATCGCCGAGCACACCGGGCAGACGGTCGAGCGGATCACCGAGGACTTCGACCGCGACCGCTGGTTCTCCGCCGAGGAAGCGCTCGCCTACGGCTTCGTCGACCACGTCGTGACCAGAGCGGGCGAGGTGAGGTGAGGTGAGGTGAGACCCGGGCGGGCGTGAGGGGGAGGTTCGGCGCGGAGGCGGGGCGGAGATGGGGCGGAGGTGGGTCCCGCGAGTCGCGCCGTGGCCCCATGAGTCGCTCTGTCGCCTCCCGCGAGTCGGGAGCTCCGGCACCGCGAGTCGCGAGCTCCGGCACCGCGAGTCGGGAGATTTGGCACCGCGAGTCGCGAGCTCCGGCACCGCGAGTCGCGAGCTCCGGCACCGCGAGTCGGGAGATTTGGCACCGCGAGTCGGCACTCTCCGGTCACCGAGTCGGCGATTCCGGGACACAGGATCGTGGGCTTGCCGGAACCCGGGGGACCCGGCAGCGTCGGGGCGTGATCGAGGTGGTGCAGGAGTCGCTGGTGCTGCCGGGCGGCGAGATCGTCGTCGTGCGGCCGGCATCCGGGGTCGAGGTGCCGTTCGACGAGCTCGGCGACGAGCTGCTGCCCCCGCACTGGGCGGAGATCTGGCCGAGCGGGATCGCGTTGGCTCACACCGCCACCGCGATCCCGTCCGGCACGCGGGTGCTCGAGATCGGCTGCGGTCTCGGGCTCCCCGCCCTCGCGGCCGCGCGGGCGGGTGCCGACGTTCTCGCCACCGACCAGTCGTCGACGGCGATCGGCCTGGTCCGGCGCAGCGCCGAGCTGAACGACCTCGTGCTGCGGGCCGAGGCGCGCAGCTGGTCCGATCCGGCGCTGGAGCCCGTCGACCTGGTGCTCGGCGCCGACCTGCTCTACGGGCACCGCAACGTCGTCGAGCTGCTGGCGGTTCTCCCCCGGCTCGCGCGGGAGGTGTGGCTGACGGACCCCGGCCGAGCACTGGCCCCCGAGTTCCTCGCCGACGCCCGGGCGACCTGGACCGTGACCAGCCGGCCGACCGGGCAGGACGGCGTCACGCTCCACCGTCTGACCCGCGACACGACCTGACCCAGGGCCTCCCGACATCGCACACTCGGTCGCCCGGAACTGCCGACTCGCGGTGCCGGAACTCCCGACTCGCGGTGCCAGAAGTCCCGACTCGCGGTGCCGGAACTCCCGACTCGCGGGAACCTTCACGCCGTCTCACGTGACGGGCGCTCAGCTCATGGTCAGCCCGCCACTGACGCTGAGGGTCTGCCCGGTGATGTAGGCGGCGTCGGGCGAGGCGAAGAAGGCCACCGCGCCGGCGAGGTCGGTGGGCTGGGCGAGACGGCGGAACGGGATCGCCCTGGTCAGGGACTCCCGCAGCTTCGGGTTGTCCCCGCCCATCGAGGCGAACAGCGCGGTGTCGGTCGGGCCGGGGCACACGACGTTGGCGTTGATCCCGTGCCGGGCCGTCTCGCGCGCCACGGTCTTGGTGAAGGCGATGACCCCGCCCTTCGCCGCGGAGTACACGGCCTCGCCGGACGAGCCGACCCGCCCGGCGTCGGACGCGAGGTTGACCAGCGTGCCGCCGCCCTGCTCGATCATGATCGGCAGCACGGCCTTGCACGTGTGCAGGACGCCGTAGAGGTTGATCCGGATGACCGTGTCCCAGTCGGCCGGGTCGGAGTCGACGAACGGGCCGGCCTTGTCCCAGCCCGCGTTGTTGACCAGCACGTCGATCCGGCCGAACCGCTCCTGGACCTGCGCGACCATGGCGTTCACGGACTCGCGGTCGGTCACGTCGGCGCGGATCCCGACCCCGCCGACGGCCTCCCCGGTCTCCTTCGCCGTGGCCTCGTCGACGTCGGTCGCGACGACCGTGACGCCGTCGGCCGCGAGCCGCTCGGCGATGGCCCGGCCGATCCCGCGGCCGGCCCCGGTCACGATGGCGATCCTGGACACTGTTCCTCCTTACGGGGCGAGCTCGCGGCCGACCCGCTGCCGGGCGATCACGAGCTTCATGATCTGGGCGGTGCCGTCGCCGATCTGCAGGCCGAGCACGTCGTTCATGCGCTGTGCGAGCGGCAGCTCCGTGCGGTAGCCGTACTGGCCGTGCAGCAGCAGGCACTGCGTGATGGCGTCGTGGGCGACCTTCGGCGCCCACCACTTGCACTTGGCGGCCTCCGCGGTGTGCGGGAGGTCGTGGTCCTTCAGCCACAACGTCCTCAGGCAGAGCAGGCGGGCCGCGTCGAGCAGGGTCTCCGCCTCGGCGAGCGGGAACGCGACCCCCTGGTTCGTCGACAACGGACGGTCGAAGGCCTCGCGGCGGGTGACGTACTCCCACGTCTCGTCGAGCGTCTGTGCCGCGCAGCCGAGGACCTGCAGGCCGATCAGCGCGCGGCTGACGTCGAAGCCCCGCATGACCTGCGAGAACCCGCGGCCCTCGGCGCCGATCAGGTGGTCGGCGGGGATCCGGACGCCGTCGAGGTGCGCCGCGCCCCGCCCGACCGCGGCCGTGCCCATGTCCGGGTACGGCTCGCGGGTCACGCCGGGCCGGTCCAGTGGCACGAGGAACGCGCTGATGTCGCGGCCCCGCTCCTGGGACGGCCCGGTCCGGGCGAAGGCGACCACGGCCGCGGCGTCGGCGGCGAAGGACAGGGACTTGACGCCGTCGAGCACCCAGTCCGGCCCGTCGCGCCGGGCGGTCAGCCGGGGCGTCCCCGCGTCGGACCCGGCGTGCGGCTCGGTCAGCCCGATGCCGACGATCTCCTCGCCCGAGCAGATCCGCGGCACCCACTCGGCGGCCAGCTCCGGGGCGTTGCCCGCGAGGATCTGCCCGACGAGCGAGCCCACCACCTGCAGGTACCCGACGCAGACGTCGCCGCGCCCGATCTCCTCGGTGACGAGCCCGGCGGTGACCCGGTCCGTCCCGTGCCCGCCCAGCCCGGCGGGCAGCTCGGGGGCGATCAGGCCGGCGGCGCCGATCTCCTTGCGCAGCTCCGGCTCGATCCGCTCCCGCCCGCGGTAGGCCGGCAGCAACGTCCCGACGGCGAGTGCGCGGGCCCGGTCGCGGAAGGACTCCTGCTCGGCGCTGAGCGAGAAGTCCACGGTCAGTGGGCCTGGTAGTACTTGGCGAACTCGGGCGGGCGCTTCTCGGCGAAGGCGCGGGCGCCCTCCATGCCCTCGTCCGACACCGCGAACAGGTCCAGGGCGGACATCGCCATGTTGGACAGTCCGGCGTGGTGGTCGGTGTCGGCGTTGAACGAGTGCTTGAGCACGCGGATCGCCGTCGGGCTCTTGTCGGCGACCTCGGCGGCCCAGGCCCTGGCCGTGTCCATCAGCTCGGCGGCGGGGACGATCACGTTGACCAGGCCCATGTCGAGCGCCTCCTGCGCCGAGTACTGCCGGCACCAGAACCAGATCTCGCGGGCCTTCTTCTCGCCCACCACGCGGGCGAGGTAGGCGGAGCCGAACCCGGCGTCGAACGAGCCGACCTTGGGCCCGCTCTGGCCGAAGCGGGCGGTGTCGGCGGCGATCGTGACGTCGCACAGCACGTGCAGCACGTGCCCGCCGCCGATCGCCAGCCCGTTGACGGCCGCGATCACGGGCTTCGGCACGTCCCGGATCAGCTTGTGCAGGTAGCCGATCTCGAACATCCCGCTGTCGCTGGGCCCGTAGTCACCGGTCTCGGCCCGCTGCTTCACATCGCCGCCGGTGCAGAACGCCTTGTCCCCGGCCCCCGTGAGGATGATCGCGCGCACGTCGTGGTCCGCCCACGCGGCGCGGAACGCCCTGGTCAGCTCCTCGACGGTCTTCGCACGGAAGGCGTTGTACCGGGCCGGGCGGTTCATCGTGATGACGGCGGTGGTGCCGTCGACCTCGTAAACGATGTCGGTGAAATCAGGGCTGTAGGTCACGTCGACTCCCTCGTCTCGTTCGCCGACCACCGTGACAAACTTTGACTCTTGGGTCAAGATGTGAATCGTGAGTCAACGAGTGGCGCGCAAGCGCGGGCAGCGGGTGCGGGCGATCCTCACCGCCGCGGCCGAGCTCTTCGGCGAGCGCGGCTACGCAGGAGTGAGCCTCGAGGACGTGGCCGACCGGCTCGACGTCACGAAGGGCTCGCTCTACTACTACTTCGCGAGCAAGGACGAGCTGGTCACGGCCGCGATCGAGACCCTGGGCACGGACTGGACCGACCGGCTGGAGGCGCTGCCCGTCGCCGGGTCGCCCACCGAGCGGCTGCGGGCGCTGCTTCGCGAGCACATCCGGATCGCGGTCCGCGAGTACCCGGCGGCGCTGCGCATGTTCCTGGTTCCGGACGAGTGGCCAGAGGAGCAGCGGTCCCGGATCACGGCCCTGCGCCGCCGGCACGACGCGGTGTTCCGCGCCGTCCTCGAGGAGGGGCTGCGGGGCGGCGAGTTCACCGTGGTCGCCGTGGACCCGACCCTGCAGGCGATGCACGCCGCGATGTCGCAGGCGCCGGTCTGGGTGCACGACGACCGCGGGATCGACCAGCTCGCCGACACCCTGATGATGCTGGTCGGCGTCAGCGCGGGAACTGCGGCATGAGGGTGCCGGCGCGGCGGCGCAGCCCGTCGATCGTCGCGATGTCGTCGTCGATGTCGGTGAGGTCCGCGGCCACCTTCTCCAGCCCCTCCACGGCGGACAGGGCGGAGCCGAGGCGGGAGTCGAGCTCGTCGTCGCGGCGGGTCAGCGCGGCCGTGACGGCCCGGCGCAGCTCCGCGTTGGCCGAGCGCGCGGCATCCCGTGCCTGTTTGCCGACGGTCAGCTGGAACTCGTCGATCATCGTCCGGACCGCGGTACGCACGTCCGCGCGACGCCGGTCGAGGCCGCGCTTGCGCTCGCCGCTCAGCGCCGCGCCGCCCAGCCCGATCGCGCCCAGGCACGCGCCCGTGACCAGCATCCACACCGGCACGGCCACGCCGAGGAACCGGGTGAGCACGAAGGCCATCATGATCCCGCCGTACGAGGGCATGACCACGGTGAGCAGCCGGGCCGGGATCGGGGTCCGCCCGGCGTCGCCCGCGGGCGGCTCCTCGATCAGCGCGACGGTCTCGGCGCCCGGCGGGATCGGGATGTGCGGCATCGGCAGCCGCTCGGTCAGCTCGGTGCCCTCGGTCAGCCGGTCCGCGACAACCCGAACACCGTAGTCCAGCTCCACCCGGAGCCGGTCCGCCTCGGCCGCGAGCCGGTCCCGGAACCGCCCCATGATGGCGGCCCGCTCCTTCCCCGGGTCGTGCTCGCCGATGTCCCGCTCGGTGTCCGCGAGCACCGCCCGGGTGCGCGTGCGCAGGGAGAACTCGACGTCCGAGCTCAGCCCGGCGAAGCCGTCGCCGAGGATCTGCGACCACTCCCGGGACACGGCCCGCAGCCGGGACGACCGCGTGCGCAGCGCCTTGAGCTCGGCGCGCAGCCGGGCGCCGCGGGCGGGGTCGGCCAGCGCGGCGCGGCGGAAGCGCAGGTCCGAGCGCAGCGAGTCGAGCGCCCGGACGAGCTCCTGCGAGGCCGCACGCATCGCGGCCACCCGGCGGCCGGCCGTCGTCGCGCCCGCCAGGTCGTCCCGGGCGGCGCGCAGCCGGCGGGCAAGGTCCTCGCGGTCGTTGGCCTCCGCACCGGCGAGGGTGGTGCCGAGCAGGTCGAGCGCCTCGTCGACGGGGTTGCGGACGGGTTCCGGCGTGGCCACGACCGGGCTCCTCCTCGGGCGGGGACGGGCCGGGGAGGGCCCGCGGGGAACGTGACGGACGGCCGGGGCGCGTGCGTGCCCCGGCCGTCACCGGCGCGGGAGGCCCGCGCCCCGTGCGGTGGTCCTGTCGGCGGCGGCCCTAGTGGACGACGCCGCCGCTGTGGTCGTGCCCGGAGTGCTCGTGGTGCTGGTGCCCGTGGTCCTCGTGGTCGCAGTTCTTCCAGTCGTGGTCGTCGTGCTTCCAGTCGTGGTCGTCGTGCTTCCAGTGGTGGTCGCCGAAGTCGTGGTGCTTGTCGTGCCCGTCGTGGTCGTGCTTGTCGTGCCCGTGCTTGTCGTGGTCGTCGTGGTGCTTGTCGTGGTGCTCGTGCTTGTCGTGGTGCTTGTCGCCGTGGTGGCTCTTGTCGTGCGAGCTCTTGAAGTCCGGCATCTCCGGTCTCCGTCCTCGTGGGCGCGGCCGGGTGGTCCCGGCCGTCGGTATGACCGTCACCACACGCTCGCTGATACGCCGCGTGTCGTTACCGCCGTTCCGCCCCACGGCGCAGCGGCGTCAGCCCGCGGGCAGGACCGTGCCACGCACCTCTCCGAGGGAGAACCGGCCGCCGTCCGGACGCGGGGCGCTGGCGACGATCGAGACCTCGTCGCCGTCGTGCAGGTAGTGGCGGGTGGTGCCGTCGGACAGCGCGAACTCGTCCCGGCCGCCCCAGGTCAGCTCGAGCAGGCAGCCGCGCTGGTCGCGGCGGGCCCCGGAGACGGTGCCGGAGCCGAGCAGGTCGCCCGGCCGGATCGGGGCGCCGTTCGTGGTCAGGTGCGTGACGAGCTGGGCCGGCGTCCAGTACAGGTCGCCGCCGGGCGGGGTGGAGATCCGCTCGCCGTTGAGCCGCACCTCGAGGGTGACGTCGAGCCCCCGGTCGGACTTGCCCAGCAGGTAGGACAGCGGCTGCGGGTCCCGGGCGGGCGGCTCGGTCCAGGCGCCCGCCAGCTCGTCGAGCGGGGTGATCCAGGCGGAGATCGAGGTCGCGAAGGACTTGCCCAGCAGCGGGCCGAGCGGGCGGGACTCCCAGGACTGGAGGTCGCGCGCCGACCAGTCGTTGAGCAGGACCACGCCGAAGACGTGGTCGAGCGCCTCCTCCAGCGGCACCGGCCCGCTGCTCGCGCCGCCGAGGACGAAGCCCAGCTCGACCTCGAAGTCCAACGCCTTCGTCGGGCCCAGGTCGCCCGGACCGCGCTGGCCCGCGGGCCGGACGACGGGGCTGCCGCTCACGTAGACGGTGCCGGCGCGGCCGTGGTAGCCGACCGGGAGGTGCTTCCAGTTCGGGGTCACCGTGGCGCCCGGCTTCGCGATCGCGGCGGCGTTGGCCGCGTGCTGCTCGCAGGCGAAGAAGTCGACGTAGTCCGCGACCGTGAAGGGCAGCACCGGGACGACGCCGGCGTGCGGCAGGGCGTACGGCGCCAGCCGCTCGGGGTCGGCCAGCCACGAGGCCAGCCACTCCCGGACCTCCCGCCACGCCGGCCGGCCGGCCGCGAGCAGGCCGTCGAGCGTGGGCTCGGACAGCAGGGCCGGGTAGGGCCCGTCCTGGGCCGCGGCGAGCGTGCCGACGTCGATGTACGCGGTGCCGGCGGGCGCCACGATCCGCGACGGCCCGGGGCGCCCCGACCCGGCGACGACGCCGAGTGCCGTGCCCAGCGGCGGGTCCGGCGGGAGCAGGTCGGCGGCCGTCCGCGTCATGCCGGGCACGCTACCCCGGATGTGCCCTCCCACCCGTCGTCGTCGACCTTGCGGGTGCCCTCGGCGACAGCCGGCGCGCCGCCGCCGCCAGCATCGACCGGACGACGACGGGGTGCAGGTGCCGCACCACGCCCCAGTAGAGCCGGCCCCGGCCGCCGCGGATCCGCACGACCGTGCTCAGCACCACCCGCCCGGGCTCGCGCAGGACCGACGCCCGGAAGTCCAGGTGGCCGGCGTCGGTGCCCAGGAGCACCTCGTCGTCCGTGCGGCGCAGGGTGTCGAAGGCCGACCGGTCGGCCCGCTCGATCCCGACGATCCCCACCAGCGCCTTGCGCAGGGCGAGCAGGGCCGCGACCCACCCCGGCACCCGGCGGAACACCGCGTCCGCCCAGGCCTGCGGGTCGGTCGGCGCGCCGGCCGGCGCGGGCACGGCGTAGGCGTCGGCGGCGTCGACCCGCGGCAACGCCCCGCGCAGCAGCGCGGTGTCCGGCACGGGCACGGCGGTGGCCCGCGGCCGCTCGGCGGCCCGCCGGAGCACCCGGACCAGCGGGGACCGGCGCGCCGGGCGCCCGGGCCCGGTGCCGAGCGCGCGCTCGGCGGTGTCGAGCAGGTCCTCGAGCACGGCGTCGTGCAGCGGGCGCACGGCCAGCGGCCAGAGCACGCGCATGGCGCCGCCCGTCCGCAGCTGCAGCTCGTGCCGGAGGACGCAGCGGCCGGGCCCGCGGGACTCGACGACGAAGGCGTGCGTGCCGTCGAGACCCTGGCCGGGCGCCGCGGTGAACTCGACGAGCCGGCCCGGCTCGTAGCGGGAGACCGCGTACCGCAGCCCGCCGTGACCGCCCGACGCCCCCGGCCCGAGCGGGCGGTCGAGGGTCATCGGCGACCAGCCCGCGGGCCACAACCGGTCCCCCGGCCCGCCGAGGGAGTCGACCAGCTCCCACACCCGCTCCGCGGGAGCGGGGAGCTCACGCTCGTGCACGTTCCTGACCATCGGAAACCTCCGTACGCCACCGTACGGAAGCAACCATACGCTAGCGTACGGTGATGTCGAGGGCCGGACGCAGGACGTTGACCGCGGACGACTGGGCCGCCGCCGCCCTGAGGGCGCTCGCCGAGGGCGGCACGCGGGCCGTCGCCGTCGAGCCGCTCGCCGCCCGGCTCGGCGCGACCAAGGGCAGCTTCTACTGGCACTTCCGCTCCCGCGACGAGCTGCTGGCCGCCGCCCTCGACCGCTGGGAGCGGGTCGAGACCGAGGAGGTCATCCGCACCGTCGAGGCCGAGCCCGATCCCCTCGCCCGGCTGCGCGCCCTGTTGCTGTTGGTCCTGGGGGCCACCACCGAGCGCGCGGGCAACGCCGTGGAGCTGGGCCTGCAGGGCGACGCCGGGCACCCGCTCGTCGCCCCGGTGCTCGAGCGCGTCTCCCGGCGCCGGCTCGCCTACCTGACCGCCCTGTTCACCCGGCTCGGCTTCCCCGCCGCCGAGGCGGAGCGCCGCAGCCTCCTCGCCTACACCGCCTACCTCGGGCACGCCCAGCTCGCGCACGCCACGCCCGCCCTCGCCCCCCGGGGCGAGGTACTCCAGGCCTACGCCGACGAGGTGATCCGGACGCTCGTCGACCGGGGCGGTGGGGACGACCGGCCCGCGGAGTGATCACCGGCGCCCGGTTCTGTCGGTGGGGGCACGTACCCTCGCCGCCGTGGCGTCGACCGAGCTGATCCGGATCACCTGTTGCGGCTCGTCGTGGGTCGGCGCCGACCGGGCCCACTGCTGCCGCCGATTCGGGGGTTGCGGCGCGGTGTTCGACGACGTCAGGCTCTTCGACGCGCACCGGCCGAAGGGTGCGTGCACCGACCCCCGTGGGCTGGACCTGGTGCAGACCAAGAACGGCATCTGGCTGCGCCCGCTCGACCTCGCAGGCTGAGCGGGCTTCCCTCCCCCGGGGGACGTTCCGGGGCGAGGGACGCCGGGCACCTCGCGTCCGATCCATGAAAGGGTCACGATGCGCGCATCCCGCGCGGCGTGGACCGACACAGGAGTGAGAAGCATGGCGCAAGAGGTCCGTGGGGTCGTCTCCCTCGAGAAGGGCAAGCCGGTCTCCGTCGAGACGATCGTGGTCCCGGACCCCGGTCCCGGCGAGGCGGTCGTGAAGATCCAGGCGTGCGGGGTCTGCCACACCGACCTGCACTACCCGGGATCGTGGAGTCCGTCGGCGAGGGCGTCACCGACGTCGCCCCGGGTGACTTCGTGATCCTCAACTGGCGGGCGGTGTGTGGGCAGTGCCGGGC
>NZ_JNYD01000034.1 GCF_000717175.1 Pseudonocardia autotrophica
CGGCGTCATCACAGAGCGCCGGGCGGAGAACTTCCGGCTCGTCTCCTACGACACCCCCAAGGGCTGCATCGCCGCCTACTACCCCGAAACCAACCCCCTGGTCCCCCTCGACTCCCAGGCCCTCGAGTCGGGCACCCCCACCTCGAAATGGGTCGTCGTCCGCCTCGAACGGGCGTGAGAACACGTCGGCGCGGCAACCCCGCCGAACCCGCCTGACCTCGTGAGTGGCGATAGTCGCTCTAGCGACTATCGCCACTCACAGCGGACGAAGTCGCTGGACCGCCTCGCGGAGCACCTCGTCGCGCTTGCAGAAGGCGAAGCGCAGGAGGGTCGGGGTGAGGTGCGGGTCGTCGCAGAACACGCTGACCGGCACCGCGGCCACGCCGAGCCGCTCGGGCATGGCGCGGGCGTAGGCGGCGGCGTCGGTCACGCCGAGCGGGGCGAGGTCGGCGACCACGAAGTACGTGCCGCTCGGCTCGAACACCCGCATCCCGGCCTCGCGCAGGCCGTCGGCCAGCAGGTCCCGCTTCGGCCGCAGGTCGCCGGAGATCGCGGCGAACACGTCGTCGGGCAGGGCGAGGGCGTTCGCGACGGCCGGCTGGAACGGAGCGCCGCCGGCGAAGGTCAGGAACTGCTTCACCGCCCGCACGGCCGCGACGAGCTCGGCCGGCCCGTGCACCCAGCCGATCTTCCAGCCCGTCACGGAGAAGGTCTTGCCGGCGCTGGAGATCGTGAGCGTGCGCTCGGCCATGCCCGGCAGCGTGGCCATCGGGACGTGCTCGGCCCCGAAGGTCATGTGCTCGTAGACCTCGTCCGTGATCACGACGGCGTCGTGCTCGATCGCGAGGTCCCCGATCGCGCGCAGGGTGTCCCGGCCGAACACCGCGCCCGTCGGGTTGTGCGGGGTGTTGACCAGCACCGCCCGCGTGCGCGGCCCGAACGCCGCCCGCAGCTCGGCCGGGTCGGGCTGGAAGTCCGGGGCGCGCAGCGCGACGGTCCGGCGCGTGGCCCCGGCCATCGCGATCACGGCCGGGTAGGAGTCGTAGTAGGGCTCGAAGACCACGACCTCGTCGCCCGGCTCGCAGAGCGCGATCACCGCCGACGCGATCGCCTCGGTGGCGCCCATGGTGACGAGCACATCGGCGGGATCGACGGAGAGGGAGTGGAAGCGCTTCTGGTGCGCCGCCACCGCCTCGCGCAGCGCCGGCAGGCCCGGGGCCGGCGGGTACTGGTTGACCCCGCCCTCGATGATCGCCGCGGCGGCGTCGGCCAGCAGCGATGCCGGCCCGTCCGTGTCCGGGAAGCCCTGCCCGAGGTTGATCGCGCCGGTGCGGACGGCGAGCTGGGTGATCTCCGCGAAGATCGTGGACGTGAAGGGGCGCAGCCGCGGGACCAGCATGGCTACCACCCTCGCATGTCCACGGCCCAGCGCTCGGCGACCTGCTCGCCGTCGACCAGCCACATCGCATCGTGCAGCGCGACGGTCGGGTCGACGTGCGCCGGCACCACCCGGATCCGGTCGCCGACCCGCAGCCGCAGGTCCCCGGGCGCGAACGTGGTGTGCTCGTCCGAGCAGAACCAGACCTGGGCGCCGGGGATGGTCGGGTTGCCGTGGTCCATGCCCAGCGCCTTGAGCCCGACGTCGACGACCGCCCACTCCGCCGACATCGAGATCACCGTGCCCAGTACGAACACCGCCTGCTCGAACGGGTGCCCGAGCTGGGTGTAGGCGCTGTCCATCAGCGCGTACGAGCCGGCCTGGATCTCGGTGGCCCACTCGTTCACGTCGTACGTGCCGGTGCCGCCGGCGCTGACGAGCTCGCCGCCGACGTCCCGGGCCGCGGCCGCGAGCTTCTCCATCGCCTCGCGCACGAGCCGGCGCCGCTCCTCGGCGGGCTGGACCATCATCAGGTGGCCCTCGTAGCCCATCACGCCGCGCACCTCGAGGCCGTTGCGCCGGGCGAGATCGGCCAGCTCGCCGGCCCGCTCGGGCGGGCAGCCGCAGCGGGGCAGGCCGACGTTCACGTCGATCACCACCTCGAGGACGTTGCCGCGCAACGCCGCCGCGATCGTCTCCCGGGAGTCGACGGCCAGGGTGATCCGGGCGCCGTCGCGGACGAGCTTGCCGAGCCGGGAGGCGTCGACGACCTCGTTGGCCAGCAGCAGGTCGCCGCCGAGGCCGTGCTCCGCCATGACCTCGCACTCGCGGATCGTGGCGCAGGTGAAGCCGGGATGGCCGTTGTCGCGCTGCCAGCGCGCGAGCGACGTGCACTTGTGCGCCTTGACGTGCGGGCGCAGCCGGGCGCCGGGGAGCGCGGCGCTCATGGTGTCGAGGTTGCGGCGCAGGGCCCCGCGCTCGACGAGCAGCGCGGGGGTGGTGAGGTCGTCGACGCGCACGTGCGGACGCTACATGCTCGGGACGGGCAGGCGGGCGAGGCGGCGGAGGGCGCCGGGAGCCACCTTGGACAGTGCGTAGGCGGTGCGGCTCTCCACTGTGAGCAGCTGGATCGGCCGGTTCGCCTCGACGGCGGCGACCACCGCGTCGGCCACCTTGTCCAGCGGGTACCGGCGGCGCTTGAGCAGCCGGTCGGCGGAGCGGCGCCGCTCGGCCGCCGTCGCGTCGTCGACCCCGACGAACCGCGCGGAGCCGCCGATGCCGGTGGGCAGGAAGCCGGGGCACAGGGCCGTGACGCCGATGTCGTCGACCGCGAGCTCGGCGCGCAGGCACTCCGACAACATCAGCACCGCGGACTTGGTGGCGCAGTAGGCGGGCAGGAAGGTCGTCGGGGTGAACGCGGCGGCGGAGGCCACGTTGACCAGGTGCCCGCCCTCGCCGCGCTCACGCATCCGGGCCGCGAACAGCCGGCAGCCGTGCACCACGCCCATCAGGTTGACGTCGACGATCGCCCGCCAGTCCGCGGGCTCGTGGGCGAGGAAGGGGCCGGAAACCGCGATGCCGGCGTTGTTGACCACGACGTCCGGCACCCCGACCTCCGCGCACACCCGGTCGGCGAACGCGGCCATCGCGTCGGGGTCGGCCACGTCGACCTGGTAGGCGTGCCCTCCGGTCTCGAAGGCCGTCTGCCGCGCCGTCGAGAGCTCCTTGTCCGCCGCGACGACCACCGCGCCCCGCCGTGCGAAGCCGCGGGCCACCGCCCGGCCGATCCCGCTGCCCGCACCGGTCACCAGCACGACCCGGTCGGTCCACCGGCCCGGGGTCGGTCGCGTGCGGCGCGGCGCCCCGGTGGGCGCGGACACGGCGTCGACCAGCTCGCGCACGCAGCGCGCGACCACCTCCGGGCGGCTGCGGGGCAGCCAGTGCCCGCCCGCCACCCTGCGGAACCGGAAGTCGTCGGCGAACCGCTCGGCGCTCGCCTGCAGGGCCTCCGTGACGTACCGGTCCCCGGACGGGGCCAGGACCTGCACCGGGACCTCCGTGCGCCGCTCCCCGCCGCCGCGGCCGAGGTTGGCGCGGTAGAGCTCGAGCCCGCGCACGGCGTCGCGCGCCGCGGGCCGCGGGATCCCCTCCCGGCGGGCGACGAGCCCACCCGCCAGGCCCGAGCGCCAGGCCAGCTCGGGCAGCACCGGCAGCCGGAAGAACCCGACGTACCAGGAGCGGCGCAACTGCCGGAGCCGGTCACGCAGCCGCGCGCTGCGCCCGAACGCCCCGATGTGCGCCAGGGACGGGCCGGAGATCGAGGTGTAGGAGGCGAACCGCGTGCGCAGCGCCGGGTCGGTGACGGCGTGCCAGCCCTGGATCGAGCCCCAGTCGTGCGCGAGCAGGTGCACCGGCCGGTCGGGGGCGACGGCGTCGAGCACCGCGACCAGGTCGGCCGCCAGCCGCTCGACCCGGTACCCCTCGCGGTCCGCCGGGGCCTGCGACGCGCCCGCGCCGCGGACGTCGTAGGTCACCACCCGGAAGGTGTCGGCCAGCAGGGGGACGACGCCGTCCCACACCGTGTGGTCGTCCGGGTAGCCGTGCACCGCGACGACGACCGGGGCGCCCTCCGGGCCGGTGACGTGGACGGCCAGGTCCAGGCCGTCCGGGGTGCGGACGGTACGTGCCTCGCTGCGCATGGGGCCGAGCGTAGCTACTCGCGAGTACGTGACCCATGACACACCTGTTCGGGGAACCGGAACAGCACGCCGGTCATCGGGCCTTGAACCACCCGGAACACCACCGGCGGGTACGAACCGCGACCGAGCGACGTCGCCGGGCGATCCGGACCCGTGAGTACCAGGAAGGCCCCGCCGTTGCCCACACCACCAGCGACACCCGCGCCCACGACGCCCGGCCGCGCGCGCATCGCCCTGCTGCTGGGCGCACTGATCGCGCTCGGCCCGCTCACCATCGACATGTACCTGCCCGCGCTGCCGGGCATCGCGACCGAGCTGCAGACGTCCTCGTCGACGATCCAGCTCACCCTCACCGGCACGCTGATCGGCCTGGCGTTCGGCCAGCTGTTCATCGGCCCGCTCGCCGACGCCGTCGGCCGCCGCAAGCCCCTCCTCGCCGGCACGGCGCTGCACGTCGTGTCCTCGCTGCTCATCGTGGTCGCGCCGAACGTCGAGGTGCTCGGCGTGCTGCGCGTGCTGCAGGGCGTCGGGTCCGCCGCCGGCGCGGTCGTCGCGATGGCCGTGGTCCGCGACCTGTTCACCGGCCGCGCCGCGGCCACCCTGCTCTCCCGGCTGATGCTCGTGATGGGCGCGGCCCCGGTGCTCGCCCCGACCCTCGGCGGGGAACTGCTGCGGGTCGCGGACTGGCGCGGCGTGTTCGTCGCGCTGGCCGTGTACGGCCTGGTCATCCTGGGCGTGCTGTACTTCGCCCTCGGCGAGACGCTGCCGCCGGAGCGCCGCCGCAGCGCCGCCGTCGGACCCACCCTGCGGGCCTACGGCGCGCTCTTCCGCGACCGCGTCTACGTCGGCCTGATCCTGGTCGCCGGGTTCGCGATGGCCGGCATGTTCGGCTACGTCTCCGGGTCCAGCTTCGTGTTCCAGCAGGAGTTCGGGCTCGACGCCCAGCAGTTCGGCCTGCTGTTCGGCGCCGGCGCGATCTTCCTGATCGGGGCGACGCAGGCCAACGCCGCGCTGCTGCGCCGCTTCGAGCCGCGGCAGCTGCTGCTCACCGCCAGCGTGTCCGGGACCGTCGCCGCGGCCGTGCTCGCCCTGCTCGCCGGTACCGGGACCGGCGGACTCGTCGGCGTGGTCGTGCCGCTCTGGGCGGTGCTGGCCTCGGTCGGGCTCGCCCTGCCCAACGCCCCGGCGCTCGCCCTCTCCCGGCACGGCGAGCGCGCCGGCACCGCGGCGGCGCTGCTCGGCGCGGTCCAGTTCGGGGTCGGCGCCCTGACCTCCCCGGTCGTCGGGCTGCTCGGCAACGACGCGCTGGCCATGGGGCTGACCATCGCCGGCTCGCAGGTGCTCGCGCTGACCATGCTGCTCGCCGTCGTCCGGCCCTGGACGCTGGGGAACATCGACGAGGAGAGCGCCCCCGCCGCCGTCGAGCCCGAGCTCGTGGACGAGCGTCCCGCCGTCGCCTGACCGGCACCACCGCCTGATCCGCACCCCACCGACGGCCCCGGCCCGCGCCCGGGGCCGTCGGCGTTCTCGGGGCTCTCGCGGGAGCGCTCAGGCCCCCTGCTCGCGCTCCAGGCGCTCGATCGCCCACCGCGCCCAGTCACGGACCGCCTCATACTGCCGCAGCCCGAACTCCGCCGCGAGCTGGCCGAATCCCTCCGCGCCGGTCATCGGTGCGTCGGCGTGCTCCTCCCGGACCTTCCGCAGGTCGGTGACGCCCTGGTCGGTGGCCTCGGCGATCCGGTGGAGCACGACGAGCGCGTCGGCCGGCTCGAGCGCGGACAGCAGGAACATGCGCAGCACCTGCTCGTTGCGGACCTTGGCCTGCTTCGGCGGGGTCAGCAGCCAGGTGCGCAGCTCCTCGCGGCCCGCCGGGGTGACGTCGTAGGTCCGCGCGCCCCGGGCGCCCTCGTGCGCGACCTCCACCAGGCCGGCCTCGGCCATCCGGTTCAGCTCCGGGTAGATGCTCGTGTGGCCCGCCTGCCAGGCGTACCGGCCCAGGTCGCGCTCGAAGGCCTTGGTCAGCTCGTACCCGCTCCGGGGGTGGACGGAGAGCAGACCCAGCAGTGCGTGCGACAGCGACATGCGCACAGCCTACCTGTCGAACCCGACATGTCAGTATTGACATGTAGTGCATGGAGGGTGCACCGTTCTCCCCATGACGACGACGGAGACGCCGCTCTACCTGCAGGGCCACCTCGCCCCGGTGCCGGACGAGATCGAGGCCGTCGACCTGCCCGTCACGGGAACGCTCCCACCGGAGCTCACCGGCCGGTACCTCCGTAACGGGCCCAACCCGCTGCCGGGCGAGAACGCCGGGCACTGGTTCGCGGGCCACGGGATGCTGCACGGCGTCCGACTCCGGGAGGGCCGCGCCGAGTGGTACCGCAACCGCTGGGTCCGCACCGGTGCGCTGGAGGGCCACCCCTTCGTGCGCCCGGACGGGACCTTCGACCGCACCGCCGTCCACGCCAACACCCACGTGATCGAGCACGGCGGGCGGATCCTGGCGCTGGTGGAGAACGGCCTCCCGTACGTCGTGACGCCGGAGCTCGAGACCGTCGGCCCGGACGACTTCGCCGGCCGCCTCACCACGGCGATGACCGCGCACCCCAAGACCGACCCGGTCACCGGGGACCTGCACTTCTTCGGCTACTCGCCGCTGCCGCCGTACCTCACCTACCACCGGCTCTCGGCGGGCGGCGAGCTCGTGGAGAGCGCCGAGGTCCCGGTCGCCGGGCCGACGATGATGCACGACTTCGCCGTCACCGCCCGGCACGCCGTGTTCCTCGACCTGCCGATGACCTTCCAGATGCGGGCCGGCCTGCCCTACGGCTGGGACGACGCGTACGGCGCGCGGCTCGGCGTCATGCCGCTGGACCGGCCCGGCGCGGTGCGGTGGTTCGAGATCGACCCCTGCTACGTCTTCCACGTCGGCAACGCGTACGAGGACGAGGCGGGACGGATCGTGCTCGACGTCGCCCGCTACACGCGCGACGCCATCGCGGCCACCTGGCAGGCCATCGGCCCGAGCCCGTCCGGGCACGCGGCGGCCGCCGCGGCCGCGGGCGTCGCCACGCTGCACCGCTGGACGATCGACCCGGCCGCCGGGACCGTCGCCCAGGCCCAGCTCTCCGAGGCGGGCCTGGAGTTCCCGACCGTCGACGACGAACGGGTCGGCCGGCCGAACCGGTACCTCTACGCCGTGTCCGACACCGAGGGGATCCTGCAGCACGACGCCGAGCGCGGCACGGTCGCGGCGCACGGGCTCGGGCCGGACGTCGTCGCCGGAGAGGCCGTGTTCGTCCCGTCCGGGGCGCCGGACCGCGCCGAGGCGGACGGCTGGCTGCTCTCCATCACCACCACCCGGGACGGCAAGGCCTCCGAACTGCTGGTGCTCGACGCCACGGACGTCGCCGGTGCGCCCGTCGCGCGGGTGACGCTGCCGCGCGGCGTGCCCGCGGGCTTCCACGGCTCGTGGATCCCCGACGAGGACGTTCGACGGTCTACCTGCTGCCCGTAGACGTCTCGGTCGACGTGACCGAGGCGCTGTGGATCGCCACGTTCGTCGGGCTCATGGTGTGGAACGGCTGGTACGTGCGGCGGGCGCAGAAGCGACGGGCCGCGGGTCGCCCGTAACCCGGAACAGCGGGAGGAACGCCTGCGTGAGCGGGCCGATCGCCAGCGCGTAGAGCGCCGTCCCGATCCCGACGGTGCCGCCGAGCAGCCAGCCGGTGGCCAGCACCACGACCTCGATCGCCGTCCGCACCAGCCGGATCGACCGGCCGGTGCGGGCGGCGAGTCCCGTCATCAGGCCGTCCCGCGGGCCCGGGCCGAGCCGCGCGCCGATGTACGCGGCCGAGGCCACGCCGTTGAGCACGATCCCGCCGACCATCAGCCCGACCCGCGCGGGCCAGGTGTGGGCCTCGGGGATCAGGGCCAGGGCGGCGTCGACGGACACGGCGATCACCACGACGTTGGCCACGGTCCCCACGCCCGGGCGCTGCCGCAGCGGGATCCACAGCAGCAGCACCACGGCGCCGGTGATCGCGGTGATCAGCCCGAAGCTCAGCGGCAGCCGCGTCTCCAGGCCCTGGTGCAGGACGTCCCACGGGTTGAGCCCGAGCGCCCCGCGGACCTGCATCGCCATGGAGGTGCCATAGAGGGCGAGGCCGGCGAGCAGCTGCGGGAGCCGGCGGAGCGGGGCGTGCGTGACGGGGAGCGGGCGGAGATCCACCCTCCCAGGATCCTTCGAGGTGGCCTTCCCACCAAGGGCCAATTCCCGCGCAGTGGCTGCGGCCGGGCGGCGGTCGGTGCGCACGTGGAACAATCATGGCGAACGCGCGACTGGCGGCATACCGAGGATGGCAACGACCATCGGGGAGCTGACGTCCGCGGGGGTCGACCGCCTGGGCCCCCGCGTCACGAGGGAACCCATGACCGCACGACTGCTACCCGGCAAGCCCGTCGCCGATCGCGTCCTGGCCGACGTCACCGCCCGGGCGGACGCGCTGCGCGCCCGCGGCGTCACACCCAGCCTGGCCACGATCCTCGTCGGCGACGACGACGCCTCCGCCGGCTACATCCGCATCAAGCAGAAGCAGGCCGCCGAGCTCGGCATCGACTCGCCGCACACGCACCTGCCGCAGGACGCCACCCAGGAGCGGCTGGTCGCGGCCATCCGCGGCTACAACGACGACCCCGCGGTGCACGGCCTGCTGATCCAGTACCCGGTGCCCGGCCACCTCGACTACGACGCCGCGCTGGCCGAGATGGACCCGGACAAGGACGTCGACGGCATGCACCCGATGAACATGGGTCGCCTCGCCGTCGGCCTGCCCGGGCCGCTGCCCTGCACGCCCGCGGGCATCGAGGAGCTGCTGGCCTTCCACGAGATCCCGGTCTCCGGCCGCGAGGTCGTGATCCTCGGCCGCGGCGCCACCCTCGGCCGCCCGCTGGCGATGCTGCTCGCGCAGAAGCGGCCCACCGCCAACGCCGCGGTCACCGTGGTGCACACCGGCGTCCCGGACTGGGACCGGTACACCAGGCGCGCCGAGATCCTCATCGCCGCGGCCGGCGTCCCGGGCATCATCCAGCCGGAGCACGTGAAGCCGGGCGCGACCGTGATCGGCGGCGGGGTCCGGTACTCCGGGAAGCGGCTGCTCCCGGACGTCGACGAGTCCTGCGCCGAGGTGGCCGGCGCCATCACCCCGCGGGTGGGCGGGGTGGGCCCCACCACCGTCGCCATGCTCTTCCGCAACGTCATCACGGCCGCGGAGAAGGCGACCAAGTGACCCCGTGAGTGGCGATAGTCGCTATGGCGACTATCGCCACTCACGAGGGGTTGTGCCTGCGGATCCGCGCCGGTCCGCCCAGGACGTCCGAACCGTGGATCAGCGACGCTTGACCTGTAGTTCACTTCAGGTTCTACCGTCCCCTCATGGACGTGAACACCTGGAGCGCCCTGCGCACCGCCTCCCGCGAGCGGGAAGAGACGCGGGCGCCGGTGCCCGTCACGCTGCGACGGATCGCGGGGTTCGCGCGGCCGCACAAGCGGCGGATCGCCGCGTTCGTGCTGCTCAGTGTGGCGGGGGCGGTGCTGACCGTCGTCACGCCGCTGCTCGCCGGGCGGGTGGTCGACGCGATCGACGCCCGGGAGGGGCTCCGGGTCGTCGGCGGGCTGGCCGGGTTGATCGCCGTCGTCGCGGTCGCCGAGGCCGGGCTGGGGCTGCTCACCCGCTGGTTCTCCGCGACGATCGGCGAGGGCCTGATCCTGCAGCTGCGCACGGCGGTGTTCGACCACGTGCAGCGCATGCCGGTCGCGTTCTTCACCCGCACCCGCACGGGCGCGCTGGTCAGCCGCCTGAACAACGACGTGCTGGGCGCGCAGCGGGCTTTCAGCGACACGCTGTCCGGGGTGGTCGGCAACGTCGTGACGCTGGTGCTGACGCTCGCGGTGATGCTGAGCATCTCGTGGCAGGTCACGCTGCTCGCGCTGGTCCTGCTGCCGGTGTTCGTGGTGCCGGCGCGGCGGATGGGCTCGCGGCTCGCCCGGCTGCAGCGCGAGGCCGCGGACCACAACGCCGCGATGAGCACGCAGATGACCGAGCGGTTCTCCGCACCCGGCGCCACGCTCGTCAAGCTGTTCGGCCGGCCTGCGGAGGAGTCGGCGGAGTTCGCCTCGCGGGCCGGGCGCGTGCGCGACATCGGCGTGCGCTCGGCGATGGTGCAGTGGGTGTTCGTGACGGCGTTGACGCTGGTCTCGGCCCTGGCGCTCGCACTGGTCTACGGCGTCGGCGGCGGGCTCGCGCTCGGCGGGATGTTGGCGCCGGGCGCGGTCGTGTCCCTCGCGATGCTCCTGACCAGGCTCTACGCGCCCCTGACCGCGCTGGCCGGAGCCCGGGTCGAGGCGATGGGCGCGGTCGTCAGCTTCGAGCGGGTCTTCGAGGTGCTGGACCTGGAGCCGGCGATCCAGGACCCCGACGAGCCGCGCGCGCTGCCGGCCGGGCCGCTCGACGTCCGGTTCGACCACGTCGACTTCGCCTACCCGGCCGCGGCGCGGGTGTCGCTGGCCTCGCTGGAGGAGGTCGCGACGCTCGACGCCCGCGGGGGCGACACCGTGCTGCACGACGTCTCGTTCACCGTCCCCGCCGGCTCGCTGACCGCGCTGGTCGGCAGCTCCGGCGCCGGCAAGTCGACGATCGCGCAGCTGCTCGCCCGGCTCTACGACGTCGACGGCGGCACGGTGTCGGTCGGCGCGGTCGACGTCCGGGACGTGCGGGCCGCGGACCTGCACGGCGACGTCGGGTTCGTGACCCAGGACGGCCACCTCTTCCACGACACGATCCGCGCGAACCTACTGCTGGCCGCGCCGGGGGCGAGCGAGGACGAGCTGTGGTCGGCGTTGCGGCGGGCCCGGCTCGGCGCGCTGGTCGCGACACTGCCGGACGGGCTGGACACCGTCGTCGGCGAGCGGGGCTACCGGCTCTCCGGCGGGGAGCGGCAGCGGCTGACGATCGCGCGGCTGCTGCTCGCCAAGCCGCGGATCGTGGTGCTCGACGAGGCCACGGCCAGCCTCGACTCCACCTCCGAGGCGGCGGTGCAGGCCGCGCTGGCCGAGGCGCTCGACGGGCGGACGGCGCTGGTGATCGCGCACCGGCTGTCCACGGTGCGCGACGCGGACCAGATCCTCGTCGTCGAGCAGGGACGGATCGCGGAGCGCGGCACGCACGAGCAGCTCCTGGCGCGGTCCGGCCGCTACGCCGAGCTCTACCGCACCCAGTTCGACGAGCCCGTCGAGACGGCGGCCTGACCGTGGTGGGTGCGACTACCGCTGCTCACGGGGAAGCAGGGCCGCGATGCCGTCGAGCATCCTCGCCAGGCCGGTCTCGAAGATCGTGTCCAGGTCGAAGCCCGTGTCGGTCCGGAGGAACACCCGGACCGCGTTCGGGAAGGCACCGGATTCCATGAGCGCGCGGTTCTCGGTCTCGCGGGCGCGGATCCACTGCCAGAGCGTCAGGCCCGTCTCGGCCTCCTCCCGCGCCTCGGCCTCGAGGCTCGCGGCGGAGCCGTGCACGTACCCGAACAGGGCGAGGTGCAGCCGGAAGATCGTGGGGTCGTCGAGGCCGAGGCCGGTGAGGGCACGCAGGTTCCACTCCGAGTACGGCATCTGGTTCGGCCCGGCGTAGGGCCGGGTCATCGACGTCGTGCGGGCCACCCAGGGATGCCGGCGGTACAGCGCCCACAAAGACCGCAGGGAGACCTCCAGCTGCGCCCGCCACCCCGGCGGCGGGACCGGGGGCAGCGGGAACTCGCCGAAAACGGCGTCGCGCATCAGCAGGAGCAGTTCCTCCTTGCCGGGCACGTGCCGGTACAGCGACATCGCCCCGGTCCCCAGCTCCGCGGCGACCCGGCGCATGGACAGTGCGTCGATGCCCTCGGCGTCGGCGATCCGGATCGCGGCGCGCAGGATCCGCCCGCGGCCGAGCTCGGGCTCCGGCTCCGCCACTCCGCCCGCGACGACCGTCCCGACGCCGGGCAGCACCCGGACGAGCCCCTCCTGCCGTAGCGCCGCGATCACCTTGCTCGCCGTGGCCATCGCGACGCCGAACTCCGCGACGATCTGCCGGGTCGACGGGATCCGGTCGCCCGGAGCCAGGTCGCCGGCGGTGATCCGGGCCCGGATGACCTCGACGACCTCCGTGTACGCCACGTGCCCTCCCCCGCACCCAGTGCACTCCGGGTGCACCACGAAGGTGCACTAGAGCGCGTTCCGCCATCCGATCGTATCCGCAGCGAGAAGCATTGAGAACACCTGCGTACGCCGTACCTTCAGTGCATCAGCACCAAGGAGGTACGCACCATGACCCGCACCGTCCTCATCTCGGGGGCCGGGATCGCCGGCCCCGCCCTCGCCTACTGGCTGGAGCGGCGCGGCGTCGCCGTGACCGTCGTCGAGAGCGCCCCGGCCCCGCGCCCGGGCGGCCAGACCGTCGACCTGCGGGGTGCCGGGCGCACCGTCGTCGAGCGGATGGGGCTCATGCCCGCCGTGCGCGCCGCGTGCATGGACCAGGAGGGCCTCGCGTACGTCGACGCGACCGGGCGGCACCTCGCCGAGATGCGGGTCGCGGACCTCGGCGGCGACGGCATCGTCAGCGAGTACGAGATCCTCCGGGGCGACCTGTCCCGGATCCTCCTCGGGGCGACGACCGCGGAGTACCTCTGGGGCGTGCGGGTGACCGCGCTCGACGACGGGCCGGACGGCGTCGCCGTGACCTTCTCCGACGGCGGGACGCGCACGTTCGACCTGGTGGTGGGGGCGGACGGACCGCACTCCGGGATCCGGTGGCTCGCGTTCGGGCCGGAGGAGGAGTTCGTGCGGCCCGTCGGCGGCTACACGGCCTGGTTCACGGCGCCGGACCCGGTCGGCCTCGACGGCTGGTACGAGATGTACAACGAGCCCGGCCGCGTCGCGTCGATCCGCCCGGACAGCACGCCCGGCCGTGCGAAGGCGGGGCTGTCGTTCCTCTCCGAGCCGCTGGAGTACGACCGCCGCGACCTCGCCGCCCAGCGCGCGATCGTCGCCGAGCGGATGCGCGGCACGGGCTGGGTCGCCCCACAGCTGCTGGCCGCCATGGAGACCGCCGACGACTTCTACCTCGACCTGGTCGCCCAGGTCCGGATGGACCGCTGGAGCACGGGCCGGGTCGCCCTCGTCGGCGACGCCGGCTACGCCCCCTGCCCGCTCACCGGTATGGGCACGAGCCTGGCCCTGGTCGGGGCGTACGTGCTGGCCGGCGAGCTGGGCCGGCACGCCTCGCACGAGGCCGCCTTCGCCGCCTACGAGGAGCGGATGCGCCCGTACGTCACGCAGGGCCAGGTGCTGCCGCCCGGCGGCATTCGCGGCTACGCGCCGCACAGCCGGGCCGCGATCCGCAACCGCATCTGGACGATGAAGCTCATGGTCAGCCGACCGCTGCGGGGGCTCGCGCGCCGGCTGTTCTTCACCCGGGCCGAGGCGATCGACCTGCCGGACTACGACGCGGACCGCGACGACCGCGCGGTCACCGCCGGAAGTCGTCCGGCGTGACGTCGTCGAGGAACTCCCGGAACTCCCGCAGCTGCTCGTGGGGCGGCGCGTCGGTGCCGTCGGGGAACACCTCGGAGGTGTCCTGCCCGACCTCGTCGAGGATGGCGTCGGCCACCCCGATCGCCAGCCCCTCGCGCACCGCGACGGCGAGCGCGTCGCTGGGCCGGACCTTCACCCGCACCTCGGCCGCGGCCTCGTCGCGCAGCACGAGCTCGGCGGTGTAGACGCCGTCGACCAGGTCGGTGATCTCCGCGCCGGTGAGGCGGGCGCCGAGCGCTCCGACGAGCGGGACCAGCACGTCCTGCACGAGGGCGGTCTCGCCGGCGGCCGGGTCGCCGCCCTCGCGCGGGCCCACCGCGATCACCTCGGCCTGCTGCGGCCGCAGGAAGATCGGTACGCACCGTTCCCCGTCGACCTCGCCGAGCACCAGCACCGGTTGCCGGCTCCGCGCATGGACGACGAGCCGGAGCACCTGCATCGCGCGCATCCATCCAGTGTGCTGGATCACATGCGGACCCCCTGTCTCAGATCGAGACTGCTCACGACCCGGCGCCGTACCTGCTAACGAGACGGGCGACGGGCGCGAGCCCGGACGTGTGAGCCAGCGGACCGCGCAGGTCGTCTCCCAGGCCAGGGCGGTCGCCGACGCCTGGTCCGCGCCCGGTGCCCCGGCGAGCTGGTGGCTCACCGCCGCCCTGCTCCGCGGCATCGCCGACGACGAGGTGCTGCTCGGGATCGCGGCCGACCTCCCGCCCGACCGCCAGCCCGCCCTGCTGTTGTCCGCCGCGGTCCGGAAGCTCGCCGTCGAGCGCGGCGGTGACCTCGCCCGCTACTTCCCGGTGCCCGGCGAACCGCAGCCCGCGCAGGACGCCGGCTTCACCCCCGCGCTCGCCGCCTTCGCCCGCGCCGAACGGGAGGAGCTCGCGCGGTTGTGCGCGGGACACCGCTACCAGATGACCGAGGTCGCGCGGTGCCTCGACGTGCTCCCGGCGCTGGCCGTGGTCGCCGCCGAGGACCCCCGTCCGCTCGCCCTGGTCGACCTCGGCACGGGAGCCGGGCTGGGCCTGCGCCCCGACCGCTACGCCTATTGCTACCGGCTGCCGGACGGCCGCGAGCTGCGCTGCGGAGCGGGCCCGTTGGAGCTGTCCTGCGAGGTCCGCGGGGGGACGCCGCCGGTCCCGCCGCAGCCGCCGGTGATCACCGCCCGGGTGGGCGTCGACGTCGAGCCGCACGACCTCGCCGACCCCGCCACCCGGACCTGGCTGGCCGCCTGCGTGCCGCCCGAGGCCGGCGCCGTGTCCCGGTTCGCCACCGCGACCGACCTCGCACTGGCGGACCCGGAGCCGATCGTGCGCGGGGACGTCGTCGACGTGCTGGTCGACGTCGTCAGCGGGCTGCCGTCGGACGCGCTGGTGTGCCTCGTGGACACGTACGTGCACGTCTTCCTCGGGCCGGAACGGCTGGCCGCGTTCGGCGACGCGCTCGCCCGGGCCGGCCGGGACCTCGAGTGGATCTCGGTCGACCCGCTGGTCCCGCTGGGACCGGAGGCCCGCAGCACGGTCCAGGGTCTGGCCGTGCCGGACCACTGGATCGCGGAGAACCGCGAGGGCGGGGTGTTCGGGGTGATCGGGCGGGTCTCGGTGCGCGACGGCGAGCGGCGCGGCACGGTCCTCGGCCGCGCCCACCCGAGCGCGGCCTGGCTGGAATGGCTGCCGGGCTGACGTCCGACCGCCGCCCGGCCGGAACGGACTCCCGGCCCGACGCCTGATCGGGTTACGGTGCCCGGGTGCGGGGACGAGGGCGTCACGCGGTGCCGGGCTGGGCCGCCCTGTGGTTCGTGGTCTTCGCCGTGGCCTACGGCACGAACGTCCCCACCCCTTTGCTGCTGCACTACCGCGCGACGCTCGGGTTCTCGCCGACCGCGCTGACCACGGCGTTCGGGGTGTACGCCGCCGGGCTCGTGCCGGCCCTGCTGCTCGCCGGACCGTGGTCGGACGCGGTCGGCCGGCGACGGGTGGTCGTCCCGTTCGTGGCGCTCGCGCTGGTCACCACGCTGGCCTTCCTCGCCGTACCCGCGGCGCCGTGGGTGCTGTTCGCGGGGCGGTTCCTGCAGGGCGCGGTGTCGGGGGTCGTGTTCAGCGTGGGCACGGCCTGGCTGGGCGAGCTGATGTCGACGACCGGCGACGGCGGCGCCCGGGCCGCCCGGCTGACCGCGGTCGCCCTGGGCGGCGGCTGGGCGCTCGGGCCGCTGGTGTCCGGGCTGCTCGGGCAGTGGGCGCGCGGGCCCGCGGTGCTGCCCTACCTCGTGCACGTCGCCCTGATGCTGCCCGCGCTCGCGCTGCTGCCGCGCGTACCGGAGACGCTGGCGCCCGAGCACCGGCGGACCGGCGGCCCGCTGGTGAACCTCGGGGTCCCGCCGGGCTCCGGGCGGGCCTTCGGGCTGGTGGTCGCGCCGATCGCGATCGGGGTGTTCGCCTTCGCCGCGACCGCGGTCAACGTGCTGCCGCTGGAGCTGGAGCCGGTCATGCCCGGGATCGGCGTGGCCGTCACCGGGCTGGTGGCGGGGCTGACGATGGGGACCGGCGTGGTCGTCCAGCCGCTGGTCCGCCGCCTCGGGACGACGTGGGCCGGCGCGATCGCCCTGGCGCTCGGCGCGGCCGGCATCGCCCTCGGGCTGCTGGCCGACCTCACCGGGGCGTGGCCGCTGGTCGTGCCCGTGTCCGTCCTGCTCGGCCTCGCCTACGGGATCTGCCTCGCGACCGGCCTCACGCTCGTCGCGCGCCTGGCCGACCCGGCCGCCCGCGGCGCCCTCACCGGCACCTTCTACGCGTGCTCCTACCTGGGCTTCTTCGTGCCCGTGCTGCTCGCGGTCGTGGGCGGCGGGCACGGCTTCGTCCCCGGTCTCGCCGGGCTCGCGGTGGTGTCCGTGCTGGCCGCGGCCTGGCTGGCGACCCCGGCCGCGCGGGCGCTCGTCACCCCACGGCCGTCTCCCACCCCGCCGGAGCGTCCCGCGCCGCGAGGGCCCGCCGCGCCGCACCCGGCGGCTCCCCCACCACCCGGGTGAAGGCCCGGCTGAACGCCGCCTCCGACCGGTAGCCGAGCTCCGCCGCGATCCGGGCCACCGTGTCCCCGCCCGCGAGCCGGTCCAGCGCGACGTGCATCCGCCACCGCGTCACGTACGCCATCGCGGGCTCACCCACCAGCGCGGTGAAGCGCGCCGCGAACGCCGAGCGGGACATCGCGACCTCGGCCGCCAGCGCGGCGACCGACCAGTCCCGCGCCGGGTCGCGGTGCACCAGCGCCAGCGCCCGCCCGATCTGCGGGTCGGCGAGCGCGCCGAGCCAGCCCGTGCGGGCGGTCGCGGCGGTCCCCATCCAGGTCCGAATGGCCTGGATGACCAGCACGTCGGCCAGCCGCGTGATCACGGCCTCGCCGCCGGGGCGCAGCTCCTCCACCTCCAGGGCGATGAGGCGCAGGGTGTCCCGCAGCCGGTCGGTCAGCGGCGAGACGGGCACGTGGATCAGGTCCGGCAGCAGCCCGACGAGCGTGCGCGCGGCGGGATGGTCGAAGCGGACCGCGCCGCAGACCATCGTCGCCGGCGCCCCGCCGCCACCGTGCCGGAGCACGGCGTAGCGCGAGTCCGGCATGTCGTGCGGGATCGCGAGGATCGACGGCGTCGACGCCCGCGGATCGCTGCGCAGCACGTGCCCCTCGCCGCGCGGGACCAGGACGAGGTCGCCCTCGCGGAGCTCCCGCACGCCGTCGCCCACCTCGAGCAGGCAGCCGCCGGCGGTCACGACGTGGAACCACAGGCAGCCCGGCATCGCGGGCAGCGTGAAGCCCCAGGGCGCGGACAGCTCCGAGCGGCAGTAGAAGGTCCCGCTCATCCGCAGCACGTGCAGGGCCTCCCCGACGGCGTCCGTCGGCGTCCAGGGCGGGTGCAACGTCACGACACCACTGTCGCGGCGGTGTGCCCGTGGGTCCAGACCATCTGGACGATCGAGCAAGAAACCCGGATACTCGACCGTTCTCCGTCCTCGCCGCCGGCCCCAGGCTGGACGCACACCACCGAGGAAGGGACATGACATGATCACCGTTCTGGGCGCCACGGGGAACACCGGCGGACGGGTCGCCGCGCGGCTCGCGGAGGCCGGCGAGCAGGTCCGGGCGGTCTCCCGCTCCGGCCGCGCCGTCCCCGGGGCCGAGCCGTGGCAGGGCGACGCCGGCGACCGCGACTTCCTGACCCGGGCCTTCACCGGGGCGGACGCGGCCTACGTCCTGCTGCCGTTCGACCTGTTCACGCCGGACTACCACACCGTGCAGGACCGCCTCGGCGAGGCGGTCACCGCGGCGCTGCGCGCGGCCCGGGTGCCGTACGTCGTGGCGCTGAGCGCGTTGGGCGCCGAGGTCCCCGCGGGCACCGGCTACCTCACCGCGCTGCACCGCCAGGAGCAGCGGCTGCGCACCCTCGACGCCGACGTGCTGTTCCTGCGGCCCGGGCTGTTCTTCGAGTCGTTCCTGTACAGCCTCGACGCCATGCGGGCCGAGGGCGTCCACGCCGACACGATCGACCCCGGCACCCGGCTGCCGATGATCGCGACCCGGGACGTCGGCGACGCGGCCGCCGCCGCCCTGCTCACCCGCACCCGCACGGGCGTGCGCGAGCTGCTCGGCCCGGTCGACCTCACCGTGCCCGAGGCGCTCGCGGACCTCGGACCGCGGGTCGGGCTGCCGGGCCTCGGCTACGTGCGGGTGCCCGAAGAGGCCATGATCGGCGCGCTCGAGCAGGTGGGGATGCCGCCGGACGTCGCCGCCCTGCACGTCGAGATGAACGCGGCGTTCAACTCCGGGCTCGTCCGGTCGTCCGGGCGGACCGCCGACGCGACCACGCCCACGACCGTCGCGACGTGGGCCGGCGGGCTGGGGGTGGCGGCATCATCCTCCCCGTTCTCGTCACCCTGACAACTATCGGGACTGCGCTGCTGCACACACTGCTCACGGTGGCGGCGGCCGTACTGCTCGTGGTGTGACCGAGCGGGGGATGGCCCGGGGCGGGCGGACGGGGCAGAGTGGGTCCCCGGTCCGCTTCCCCCGGGCCACGTCCTTTGTTCGGCACGACCCTCGGGGGAACCGGTGCATCCGTACGAGCGCCGCCGTCACGCCGCCCTGCGCGCGGACCAGGAGATCATCGGCCGGGCCGCGGCCTGGCTGCGGCACGACGCCGTCCAGGCCGGCTATGCGGGCCTCACACATCCGGAGTACGCCTTCGGCCTCGCCTCACTGCTCGACGAGATCGCCCTGCGGGCCGCCGAGGACGAGCACCTCCGCACCCATGCGGTCCGGATCTGCCGGACCATGCTCGGCGACCGGATGGACATGCCCACCACCCGCCGGACCCGCCGCCGCTGAGCCTGTGAGTGGCAATAGTCGCTATAGCGGCTATCGCCACTCACAGGGAGTTGTCCACAGGTTCGTCCACACCTGTGGATCGAACTACTGTTCGAGGTCCGCGGGGCCCTCGGCGACGGCCATGCCGAGCTGGTCGGCGACCTGGCCCATGATGTCCTGCACCGCCACGGTTTCGGCCAGGGGCATCACGGCACTCTCGGCCAGCCCGGCCTTGACGCCCTCGGTCACCTCGGCGATCTCGTGCGAGTAGCCGGCGCCGGTCGGGGGGAGGTGCAGTTCCTCGGGCTCGTGGCCGTTGCGGTGCACGAGCAGGCGGGACGGGTGGTGGAAGCGCGGCGGCACCTCCATCCAGCCGCCCGTGCCCACCACCCGCGCCATCCCCGGGGACTGGCAGCGCAGCGAGGCGAAGAGGGTCGCGCTGCGGCCCTCGGGGTAGCCGAGCAGGATCGCCTCCTCGACGTCGACGCCCTCCTCGACCATGTAGCCGTGCACGGTGACCGACTCCGGGTTGCCCAGCACCATCTGGGCGAACGAGATCGGGTAGACGGACAGGTCGAACAGGGCACCGCCGCCGAGCGCGGGGTTGTAGAAGCGGTCGTCGGGGCTGCTGGGCTGCTGTGCGCCGAGGTCGGCCTGGACGGCCATGACGTCGCCGATCGCGCCCTCGGCGACGAGCTCGCGCATCCGCACGATCGCGGGCTGGAAGCGCGTCCACATCGCCTCCATCACGAACAGGCCTCGCTCGGCCGCGAGCGCCGCGATCTCCCGCGTGGCCTCCGGCGACACCGTGAAGGCCTTCTCGACCAGCAGCGCCTTGCCGGCCCGGAGCCCGGCGAGGGCCACCGCGCGGTGCAGCGGGTGCGGGGTGGCGATGTAGAGGACGTCGACGTCGGGGTCCTCGACGATCCCGCGGTAGGTGTCGTGCACCGTGCCGGCGCCGACCTCGGCCGCGAACGCCTCCGCCCGCTCCTTCGACCGCGATGCGACCGCCACGACCTCGGCGTCCGGCACGTGGGCGAAGTCCGCCGCCACCTTCCGCGCGATGCGCCCCGGCCCGACGATTCCCCAGCGGACGGTCACCTGACCCCCTCCATGAGCCGCTTCAGCAGCGGCGTCGACAGCACGACGAGCACGCCGATCGCGATCGCGACGGCCCCGAGCACCCCGAAGTACGCGCGCTCGGACTCCTCGCTGTAGAAGCCCGCCAGGGCCCCCGAGAGCGCGCTGCCGAGCGCCACGGACAGGAAGAACAGCCCGACCATCTGGGCCCGGAAGGCCTCCGGCGCGAGCTTCGTCGACACCGACAGCCCGACCGGCGAGATCATCAGCTCGGCGATCGTGAACACGAACAGGACGCCGATCAGCCCGAGCAGCGGCGCACTGTTCGGGCCGCCGCCGGCCATCGGCAGGAACAGCAGGAACGCCACGCCCATGATCGCCGCGCCGAGCCCGAACTTCACCGGGGTCGGTGGCTGGCGCGACCCGAGCTTCGTCCACAGGGCGGCGAACACCCCCGACAGCACGATGATGAAGATCGGGTTGATCGACTGGACCCACGCGACCGGGAACTCCCAGCCGAACAGGTTCCGGTCGAGGCGCTGGTCCGAGTAGATCGTCACCACCGTGAACTGCTGCTGGTAGAGCGACCAGAAGGCCGCGCTGGCGATCCACAGCGGGATGAACGCGAGCACCCGGTGCCGTTCGACGGGGGTCACCCGCCCGCTGCCCAGCATCAGGGCGAAGTAGCCGACGGCGGCGGCGCTCGTCACGACGATCACCGCGAGGTCGAGCCGGTCGGCGCTGAGCACCCCGGTCAGGGCCAGCACCACGATCACGACGACGGCGAGGGCGCCGCCCACGATCGCGCGGCGGCGCTCCCGGTCGCCCAGCGGGGACGGGACCTCGTGCGCCTTGGCCGGCAGGTTCTTGCGCCGGATCGCGTACTGGATCAGCCCGGCGGCCATGCCGACCGCGGCGAGGCCGAAGCCCACGTGGAAGCCCGCCGTGGACTGCAGCAGCCCGGTGAGCAGCGGCCCGACCAGTGCGCCGAGGTTGATGCCCAGGTAGAACAGCGAGAACCCGGCGTCGCGCCGCTCGTCGTCCGGGGCGTAGAGGGTGCCGACCAGGGACGTCGCGTTGCCCTTCACCCCGCCGCTGCCGAGGGCGACCAGCACCAGGCCGACGCCGACCCCGGCCAGGCCCGGGATCACCGCGAGCGCGATGTGCCCGGCCATGACCACGATCGCGGCATAGAAGAGGGTCCGTTCCGCGCCCAGCACCCGGTCGGCGAGCCAGGTCCCGACGATCGTGGACAGGTAGACCAGGCCGCCGTAGGCCCCGACGATGCCGGCGGCGGTGGCCTCCGGGATCCCCAGCCCGCCCTGCTCGGCGGAGTAGTACAGGTAGATCAGCAGGATGCCCTGCATCCCGTAGAAGGAGAACCTCTCCCACATCTCCACCCCGAAGAGGGCGGAGAGCATGGACGGCTGGCCGAAGAAGCCGCGATCGGCGTGCTCCTGGGCCGACGGAGCCGCGGGCCGGGTGTCGCTCATGCTCGACACCCTGTCATCGCCCGCCGCCGGCGGCATCGCCTGGAGGTCTACAACCGCCGGTATCCCGGGTGGACACCCGGCGTGAGCCCGTGGGCGTCGGCCAGCCGGGCGAGCAGGTCGCGTAGCCGGGTCCGGTCGGCCTCGTCGAGCGGGCCGCAGATCGCGTCGTCGTGCGCCCGGCCGACCTCGGCGATCCGCCGCAGCAGGGCCTCCCCGGCCTCCGTGAGGTGCAGGGCGTGCAGGCGCCGGTCGTCGGGATTGCGGCGGCGCTCCACCAGGCCGCGCTCGTCCAGCCCGTCGACCAGTGCGACGAGCCGGCTGGGCGGTGTGCCGAGCAACCGGGCGAGGGCCTGCTGCGACTGCCCGGGCTCGGCCGCGATCGCGCGCAGCAGGCCCGTCTGCGGCGGGGTCAGGTCGAGCTCCGCGATCCGTTCGGCGAAGCGCCCCGCGGCATGGGCGCCCAGCTGCGCCAGCAGGAAGGCGGAACCGGGGCCGCTCGGGTCGATCACGGGAGAACCGTATCCCTTGACAAACTGTATACACAAGTGAACGATTCTTCTGCGTAACGGATCACAGGGGGAACGATGACCATGACCGCCACCCGGCCCGCACGCACCCGCCCCGATCGTCAGGGCGGGCCTCCACTCCTCGTGCCCGCGCTCGCCTTCGCCGCGCTCACCGTCGCGGGGGCCGTGCTCGGCTCGTCGGGCCCACGGCCCGGCACCGGCGCCGAGGCGACGCTCGTCTGGACCGCCGCCCACGGCACCCTGATGTCGGTCGGCGCCGCCCTGCTGCTCGGGTCGGCGTTCCCGCTGGTCGTCTACGCCGCCACGGCCGTGTGGCGGCTGCAGCGGCTCGGCGTCACCGCGCCCGGCCCGCTCATGGGCTTCGCCGGCGCCGTGCTGGCCGCGGGCTCGCTCGGCGTCAGCGCGCTGGTCGGGTGGGTCGCGGCGCAGACCGCCGGCCTGGGGGACGCCGCGCTGGCCCGCGCCCTGGTCTGGCTCTGGTTCGCGGCGGGCGGGATCGGCTTCGCGGCGCCGCTCGGCCTGCTGCTGCTCGGCCTGGGGGTGCCGGCCCTGATCCGTCGGCTTGTGCCGCGCTGGCTCGCGTGGGCCGCGCTGGTGATCGGCGGCCTCGCCGTGCTCAGCACGTTCGCGCTGATCACGGACGCGCTCTACCCGCTCATCCCGGTCGGGCGGTTCGGCGGCGTCCTCGTGCTCGTGGCGTTCGCCGTGGCCCTCCCGGCGACCCGGAACCCGGAGCCGGCCCGATGAGCCGGCCGTTCCGCTTCGGGGTCGTCGCGGCGCCGCAGGGGCCGGGCGAGGCCTGGGCCGCCCGCGCCCGCCGCGTCGCCGACCTCGGCTACTCGACCCTGCTCGCCCCGGACAACCTGCACCTGCACGCCCCACTGCCCGCGCTCGCGACGGCCGCCGCGGCCGCGCCCGGCCTGCGGGTCTGCCCGTTCGTGCTGGCCGGGCCGCTGCGCACCCCCCGCGCCACCGCGTGGGAGGCGCACACGATGACCGCGCTGACCGGCGGCCGGTTCGACCTCGGCCTCGGCACCGGCCGGCCCGCGGCCCGCGCCGAGGCCGAGGCGCTCGGCATGCCCTGGGGCACCGCGGCCGAGCGGCTCGCGCAGGTCCGGGCGGCGATCGCGGCGCTGCGCGAGCTCGACGGCAGGGCCGAAACCCCGGTCCACACCCCGGTGCTGATGGCCGCGTCCGGGCCGAGGGCCCTCGGGCTCGCCGCGGAGGTGGCGGACATCGTCACCCTCGCCGCGCAGCCCACCACCCCGCGCCCCGAGGTCAAGCGCATGGCCGGGGACCTGCGGGCCCGCGCCGCCGGCCGCGACCTCGAGATCGGCATGAACGTCTTCGTGGTGGGCGACGAGATCCCGGACTGGGCGGTTCGCTGGGCCGGCCCGGGGGCGGCGGAGGCGCTGCGCGACCCGGACACCCTCGCGGTGCTGCGCGGCACGCCGGACGAGATGGCCGCCGAGCTCGACCGTCGGCGTGCCGAGCTGGGCGTGAGCTACCTGGCCGTGAGCGAGCCGTTCGCCGAGGCGCTCGCGCCGGTGGTGGAACGGCTCACCGGGAACTGAGCGGCCAGGTCGCCAGGTCGTCGTAGGCCGGGCCGGGGCGGCTGCGGACCAGGTGCAGCGCCTCGGCCCGCCACGGCCGCCCGGCGAACCCGGCCAGTGCCCGGACGGCCTGGGCGAGCCCGCTCACGCCGCCCCGCCCGCGGGCCAGCGTGAGGTGGGCCCGGAAGGGCCGGTCCTCCAACGCGACGCCGGCGGTGCGGACGGCCGCGGCCACCCCGGCCGCGAGGGTGGCGAGCCCGTCCGTGTCGCCCGTGAGCCCGGTCCACAGCACCCGCTCGCCGAATCGCCCGGCGCCGGACAACGCCAGCTCGACGGGCGCGCCGCCGGCGGCGACCGCGGCCAGACCGGCCTGCACGCCGTCGAGCGTCTCCCCGTCGACCTCGCCGAGGAAGGCCAGGGTCAGGTGCCACTGCTCCGGGCTCGTCCACCGGACCCCGCGGAGGTCCCGGCGCACGGGCGCCACGGCGGCCACCAGCTCCGCGACCGCCTCGGGCGGCGGCACGACGGCGACGAACACACGCACGAGCCCGATCCTGCCCGGCGGCGGCAACGGGCGCCGCGGCCCCGGGTCGCGGGTGGTTAGGCTCGGTCGGTGACGCTCGTCGTGAGCCGGCTGGCCCGGTATCCCGTGAAGTCCTGCCGGGGCGCCGAGGTCGCGGAGGCCCGGGTGGAGCCGTGGGGGCTCGCCGGCGACCGGCGCTGGATGGTCACCGAGCCCGACGGCACGTTCGTCACCGCGCGGGCGTTGCCCCGGCTCGTGCTGGTCCACCCCGAACCCGACGGGGAGGGCCTCACCCTGCGGGGCCCGGGCGTCACCCCGCTGGCCGTGCCGGTGCCCCACGGCGGCCCGCTGGTCGACGTCGTGGTGTGGCGGGACCGGGTCAAGGCCACGTTCGCCGGCGAGGAGGCAGCCGCGTGGCTCACCGAGGTCCTCGGCCGGCCGCTGCAGCTCGTGCACCTCGACGACCCGACCCGCCGCGCCGTCGACCCCGAGTTCGGGGCCGCCGGCGACACCGTCTCCTTCGCCGACGGGTTCCCGCTGCTGCTCACCACGGATGCCTCGCTCGCGGCCCTGAACGAGCTGGTCGCCGCGGGGCCGAACCCCGGCGAGGGCCCGGTGTCGATGGTCCGGTTCCGGCCCAACGTCGTCGTCGCCGGGTCGGAGGCGTGGGCCGAGGACGGCTGGTCCGCGCTCCGGATCGGCGGGGCCCGGTTCCGCGCGGTCAAGCCCTGCGGCCGCTGCGTGTTCACGACGATCGACCCGGACACCGCCGAGAAGGGCCGCGAGCCGCTGGCGACGCTCGCCCGGCACCGGCGGATCGGCGGAAAGGTCGTGTTCGGGACGAACCTCGTTCCGGACACCCCCGGCGTCACGATCCGGATGGGTGACGAGGTCGAGCTGCTCGGCTGACGGGTGAACCGCGGAGCGCCGCGGGCCGTGTCGTCTGGTGCCGGCGCCCGCTCGGGGTGCCGCGCGCCGTGCCGAGGAGTACCACCGATGACCGTGAGAAGCCCGTCCGAGACCGCGCCGCCCGCGTCCGACGACCGCCCGCGCCGGGTCCGTCGGATCGGGTCGGTGCTGCTGACGGTGCTCGCGGCGGTTCTCGTGCTGGTCGCGCTCACCACACCCGCCGAGGTCGCGCAGCTCGAGCCCCTGGCCTTCCTGCGGCTCCCGGTCGAGGGCCTCGCCGGGGTCGCGCTGCTGCTCGTGCTGCGCGGCCGGACCCGCCGGGTCGTCGCGCTCGTACTCGGTGCGCTGCTCGGCGTGCTGCTCCTGCTGCGGATCACCGACCTGGGTTTCCGCTCCGTCCTGGTCCGGCCCTTCGACCCCGTGCTCGACGGCGTGCTGCTCGGCAACGCCGTCGACTTCCTGAACGAGTCGTTCGGCCGGGCCGGCGGGATCGCGGCGCTGGTCGGGGCCGTTTTGCTCGTCGTCGCGGTGCCGGTGCTCCTGGCGCTGGCGGTGCGGCGGCTGGCGGGGCTCCTGGGCGAGCGCCGGCGGGTGAGCGCGCGGGTGGTCGGGGTCCTCACGGCGGCGTGGGTGGTGTGCGCGGTGCTCGGCGCCCAGCTCCTGCCGCCGGTCCCGTTCGCCTCCCGCAGCGCGGCCTCCCTGGCGTGGGCCACGGCGAAGCAGGTGCCGGTCAGCCTCGCCGACGAGCGGGAGTTCACCCGGCTGTCCGCCGTCGACGCCTTCCGCGACACCCCGCCCGACCAGCTGCTCACCGCGCTGAAGGGCAAGGACGTCGTGGTCGCCTACGTCGAGAGCTACGGCCGCAGCGCCGTCGAGGACCCGCAGTACGCGCAGGGTGTCGGCGCGACGCTCGCCCAGGGCGACCGGGACCTCGCCGCCGCCGGCTTCGACTCCCGCAGCGGCTGGCTGACCTCACCGATCGCGGGCGGCGGCAGCTGGCTCGCGCACGCGACCTTCCTGTCCGGGCTGTGGATCGACAACCAGCAGCGCTACCGCAGCCTCACCTCCAGCGACCGGCTCACGCTGACCAAGGCCTTCCAGCGCGCGGACTGGCGCACGGCCGACGTGATGCCCGGGACCACCGAGGCCTGGCCCGAGGGCGGCTTCTACGGCGTCGACCAGCACTACGACGTCCACGCCCTCGGCTACCGCGGGCTGAACTACAGCTGGTCCCCGATGCCGGACCAGTTCGCGCTGTCGAGGTTCCAGCAGCTCGAGTACGGGGCGCCCGGCCGCGGGCCGCTGATGAGCGAGGTCACGCTGACCTCCAGCCACGTGCCTTGGACCCCCGTGCCGACCATGCGGGACTGGAACTCCCTCGGCGACGGCAGCGTGTACGACGACGAGGTCCGCGCGGCCGACCCGCCGGACGTCGTCTGGAGCGACCCGGCCCGGGTGCGCGACAGCTACCGGCGGACGATCCAGTACTCGCTCGACTCGCTGGTGTCCTGGGTGAAGAACTACGGGAACGACAACCTCGTGCTGATCGTGCTCGGCGACCACCAGGCCGCGCCGATCATCACCGGCGGCAGCCCGAACCACGACGTCCCGATCTCGGTGGTCACCAAGGACAGGTCCGTGCTCGACAAGGTCGCCGGGTGGCAGTGGCAGCCCGGGTTGAAGCCGGCCCCGGACGCGCCCGTCTGGCGGATGGACGCCTTCCGCGACCGGTTCCTCGACACGTTCAGGTAGCGGGCAGCGCGCGGAGGTCGACGTGCCCGACCTCCGCCCGGAGCTCACCCGCTGCGAGTGCGGCGAGCCGTCGTCGCAGGTAGGGGCCCGCGTCGTCAGCGAGTGCGGGCTCCTGCTCGCACGCGGCGGCGATCCAGCCGCGCAGCCACTCCTCGGTCAGCTCCCGGTGCCCCGGGCCGAGCCGCCAGGGGCTCGACCGGGTGGTCACCGTCGCGCCGAGGGCGCGGAAGGCCTCGACCGCCACCGCGCCCGCGTCGGGCCCGAGCAGCCGTCGGCCCTCGACGACCCGGCGCTGGTGGTCGTCGAACGCCGCGGCGAGCGCGGTGTCCAGCGGCTCGGCCGGGGTCAGCCGGGCCCCGCCCGTCACGGACAGGGTGAACAGCGCCGCGGCACCGGCCTCGACGCACGACCGGGCGAGCCGGTGCACCTCGTCGGCGGTGAGCAGGTCGAGCAGGGCCGAGCAGGTCACCAGCGAGGTGCCCGCGAGGTCGGTGAGCTCGGCCAGCTCCCCCTGGACCGGCTCGCCGGGGACGCTCTCCGCCGCGATCGCCAGCAGCCGCGGGTCACGGTCGTGCAGGTACCAGCGCTGCGGCCGGGGCAGCCGCGGGGCGAGCCAGCGGCCCATCGACCCGCTGCCGCAGCCGAGATCGCGCACCACGAGCGGAGGCTCCAGCGCGCACAGGGGTTCGACGAGGTCCAGGGCCCGGGCCTCGGCGTCGGCCGGCTCCCGCAGGGCCAGCCAGTCCGGTGCGCACACCGGTGATCCCGGGGTACTCCACCTCGCGTCCCACTCCATCCGCACCTCCGTTGAACCGTCGCCGCCGCCCGTCCGTGTAGGGAGTGTGTACCTGCAGAGCCCCCTGACGACGTCCCCCGGCACGGCCCTGCCGCTCGACCGGCAGCAGGCCGCCGCGGCCGTCCTCCAGCTCGTGCTGCTCGGCGCGCTCACGACGGCGGCCGGCCTCGGTCCCGCCGGCTGGCTGGCCGGGGTCGGCTACGCGGCCGGGCTGCACGCGTTGCTCGCCGGCGCGGCCCGCCGCGCCCGGACGGAGGCCCTGGGCCCCGCGGACCTGGTCACCCTCGGCCGGGCGGTGCTGATCGGCGGGGTGACGGCGCTGGTCGTCGACGGGCTCGTGGCGGGGCAGCCGGCGCCGGTCCCGCTCGTGGCGCTGGCCTCGGTCGCACTGGCGCTCGACTTCGTCGACGGGCGGGTGGCCCGGCGGACCGGCACCGTGAGCGAGCTGGGCGCGCGGTTCGACATGGAGACCGACGCCTTCCTGGTGCTCGTGCTGAGCGTGCAGGTCGCCGCCGTGACCGGGCCCTGGGTGCTGGTCATCGGCGGGCTGCGGTACGCGTTCGTCGCCGCGGGCTGGATGCTGCCGTGGCTCACCGGCAGCCTCCCGGCCCGGTTCTCCGCGAAGGCCGTGGCCGCGGTGCAGGGGATCGTGCTCGTGGTGGCCGCGGCGGGGATCCTGCCGGTGGCGGCGACCGTCGTGCTCGTGGCCGCCGCCCTCACCGCGCTGCTCTGGTCCTTCGGCCGCGACACCCTGCTGCTGTACCGGCGCCGTGCCGCGCTGTAGGTCTACTGGCTCCCGAGTGCGCGCACGCCGACCGCGGCCAGCGGCTCGACCGCGCCGCCGACCGTCTCGAAGCCCTCGCCGACGGTCTTGCCGGCCACGAACCGGGCGTGGATGCCCTCGGCGATGACCGCAGCCTTGAAGTAGCCGAGGGCCAGGTAGAAGGGCCAGTCCGGGACGTCGCGGCCGGAGGTCTTCGCGTAGCGGGCCACCAGCTCGTCGGCCGGGGGCATCCGCGTCGAGGTGGCCGCCGCGCCGCCCGCGAGCACCGGGTCGAAGGCCGGGTCGGAGTAGGCGATGTGCAGGCCCAGGTCCGAGAGCGGGTCGCCGAGCGTGGACATCTCCCAGTCGACGAGCGCGCGGACCTCGGTGACGTCGGAGGGGCCGAGGATCGCGTTGTCGATGCGGAAGTCCCCGTGCACGATCGACGCTCCGGACTCCTCCGGGGTCATCGCCGCGAGCCGCTCGTGCAGGGTCTCGACGTCGGGCAGCGGGCGGGTCTGCACCCGCGTCCACTGGTCGTACCAGCGCCGGACCTGCCGGCCGAGGTAGCCCTGCGCCTTCCCGAAGCTCCCCAGCCCGACCGACGCCGGGTCGACGGCGTGCAGCGCGGCGAGGGCGTCGATCAGGGCGAAGGCGCAGTCGTGCACCTCGGCGTCGGTGAGGGCGTCGAGCTCGTCGCGGGTGCGGATCACCCGCCCGTCCACGAACTCGACGACCGCGAACGGCGCCCCGATCACCGAGTCGTCCTCGCACTGCACGATCGGCCGCGCGACCGGCACGCCGTGCCCGTACAGCGCCGCGACCACGGTGTACTCGCGCTTCATGTCGTGCGCCGACGGCGTGAGCCCGCCCAGCGGCGGCCGGCGCAGCACCCAGGTCTGCGTGCCGTCGGTGAGCCGGTAGGTGAGGTTGGAGCGGCCGCCGTGCAGCAGCTCGGCGGTCAGCGGGCCGGTGCCCGGGACGTGCTCCTCGACGTACGCCTGGAGCTTCGGCAGGTCGAGTCCCTGCACGGCCACGGTGCCTCCTCGGATCGATCGGCTAACGACTGCTAGCCATCGGACCATACGACGACGGGTACTGTCACGGTCGCGGCTATCACTCGTTAGCCCGGAGGGGGTGGGCATGGGTACCGGCGCCACGGGTACCGCGATCCGCGCGGCCGCGCTCGAGCTGTTCGCCGCCCGCGGCTACGAGGGCACCACGATGGCAGACATCGGCGCCGCCGTGGGCATCCGCGGGCCGAGCCTCTACAAGCACGTCGCGTCGAAGCAGGACCTGCTGGTCGAACTGATGACCACCACCATGGACGGCCTCCTGGAGCTGCAGCGCGTCGCACTCGCCGGCACCGCGGACCCGGTCGAGCGGCTGCGCCGGGCCGTCGACGCGCACGTCCGCTTCCACGCCCGGCACCGGCTCGAGGCCTTCGTCGGCGCCAGCGAGATGCGCAGCCTGGCCGAGCCGCACCGCGGGACGGTGCTCGGCAAGCGGGCCGAGTACGAGCGCTCCTTCCGACGGCTGGTGGAGGAGGGGGTCGCGGCCGGCCGCTTCCGCGTCCCCTCGGCGCGCCTGGCCTCCTACGCGATCCTCGACCTCGGCATGGGCCTCGCCACCTGGTACCGCGAGGAGGGCGAGCTCAGCGAGAACGAGGTCGTGTGGCAGCAGACCGAGTTCGCCCTCCGGTTGGTGGGGGCGGGGTGAGTCGGGGCGGGGCAGCTCACGGCGGGGTGGACGGGAGGGGCTGAGGGCGGTAGCCACGGGGGCATGCCCCGCGCACTCGTCGTCGTCCACGAGACCGATCCCCTCCGGCAGCGCCGGATTCCGGGGACCGTCCTGCCGGCCCTCGCCGAGCAGGGCGTCGACGCCGAGATCGCGACGTTCATGGGCGGCGGTCGGGTCCCGGACCCCGCCGACCGTGACCTCGTCGTGGTCATGGGCTCGGCGCACGCCGCGTACGACGACTCGCTGCCGTGGCTCGCGCCCGAGCTGGCGTTCCTGCGCCGGGCCGTCGACGTCGGCACGCCCGTGCTCGGCATCTGTTTCGGCGGGCAGGCACTGGCGCGGGCGTTGGGCGGGACCGTCGGCCGGGCGCCCGAGCCGGAGCGCGGGCTCGTCGACCTGGACACGCTCCGCCCGGACGTGCTCCCGGCCGGGCGGTGGATGGAGTTCCACTACGACGCCTTCACCCTGCCGCCCGGGGCGGAGGAGCTGTCCCGCAACGCCGTCGCCCTGCAGGCCTTCGCCCTCGGCCCGCACCTCGGCCTGCAGTTCCACCCCGAGATCACCCCGGACGTCTTCGACGCCTGGTTCGAGTCGAAGCCGTCCGACGTCCGGGCCGCCGTCGCCGCCGAGGTGGACCTCGACGCGGTGCGCGCCGAGCTGGTCACCCGGGCCGACGAGCTCGCCGACGCCTGCCGCAGCCTCGTCGCCGATTTCCTCGCCCGGGCGGACCTCCCCTCCGCGGCGTAGGCCCCCGGGCCTCACCCGGCGGGCGTGAACACCAGGGGCAACGACGCCGGGCGCCGGCGAACAGGCTCACCCGCCCCCGCGGCGCACGAGCAGCCGGCGCGGGCCGCGGAAGCTGACGTTCGGGGAGAAGCGCAGCTCCTGGTCCGGGACGAGCTCGAGATCCGGCGCCGCCGCCAGCAGCAGCTCGAGGAGGATCCGGAACTCCGAGCGGGCGAGCGGGGCGCCGAGGCAGAAGTGCACTCCCTTGCCGAAGGCGAGGTGCGGGCGGGGCTCGCGGCGGAGGTCGAAGGTGTCCGGTTCGGGGTGGGCCCGCGGGTCACGACCCGCCGCGCCGAGCAGGAGCAGCAGGCGGGCGCCCTCCGGCAGGTCGACGCCACCGACCGAGACCGGGCGCGTGGTGCGCCGGCGCCAGGCGATCACGCTGGTGTCGTACCGGAGCACCTCCTCGACCGCCGCCGGGATCAGCGCCGGATCGGCACACAGCGCCTCCCACCGGCTGCGGTCCTCCAGCAGCCGGCGCAGGCCGTTGGTCGTGAGGTTCGTCGTGGTCTCGTGGCCGGCGAAGCTCAGCCCGTAGACGACGTTGACGATCTCGTCGACCGTCAGGTCCTCCGGGTCGGCGAGATGGGCCCGGAGGAGGTCGCTGGTGTAGTCGTCGGCCGGATCGGCGAGCCGCGCGTGCACGAAGTCCTCGCAGTAACGCCAGTACCGCACCATGTTCCGGGCGATCCCGGTCTGCTCCTCGACGGTCGGCCGGCCCCAGCTGAAGGCCGTGCGATTGCCGCACCACCCGCGCAGCATCTCCGTGTCGCCGGGCGGGAAGCCGATCAGGGTGAAGATCATCGAGGCGGGCAGCGGGAAGGTCAGGGACTCGACGACGTCGGCCTCCGGCTCACGGAGCATCGCGGCGATCAGCTCGCCGGCCTTCGCCCGGATCGCCGGCTCCACCACCGCGATCCGTCGCGCCGAGAAGGCGCGGGCGGTGTGGCGGCGGATCCGGGTGTGCTTCGGCGGGTCGCAGTTCGACATCGTCGGTGCGGCGCGGAAGCCCGCCAGGACCTCCCGGGCCTCCCGAGCGGGCGGGAAGATCGGGTCCTGCGCGATCGAGGCCGAGAAGGTCGCCGGGTCGCGGAAGACCGCGTCGATGTCGGCGTGCCGGGTGACGGCCCACATGTCGAGGACCGGCAGGTAGGCGACCGGCTCGTGCTCGCGCAGCTCCGCGAGCAGCGGGTACGGGTCGGCGAGGTAGGCCGGGTCGAACGGGTCCACGTCCGCGCGGACCGGGCAGCCACGGGTGTCGGGTGCGGTCATCGTCGACCTCCGTCATCGGTTGCGCCCAGGATGGGCGCGGCCGGCGTGCCGCGCACACCCCCGCCGCCGATGCCGGTCGTGGTGGCGACGCCGGCGGGCGTCCGGCTCACCCGCCGGGCGGCGGCGTTCGTCGAGTTCTGCGAGAGCAGGCGCGCTCAGCGCACGAGCACGGGCAGCGTCTCCACCCCGTAGACGATCGAGGCGTCCCGGAACTCCAGCTCGTCGACCGGCACGGCCAGGCGGAGGTCGGGGAACCGGCGGAACAACGCCGGGTAGGCGGCGCGCAGCTCCATCCGGGCCAGCTCGGCGCCGATGCAGCGGTGGATGCCGTGGCCGAAGGCGTAGTGCGAGCCCGGCACGCGGTGCGGGTCGAAGGTCTCCAGCCGCTCGCCGTCCCGGTCGGCGGAGAGCAGCGAGCAGACCACCGCGTCGCCCTCCTTCACCACGACCCCGCCGATCTCGACGTCCCGGGTGGCGAACCGCGGGAACGCGACCTGCACGACGGTGAGGTAGCGGAGCAGCTCCTCGACGATCGGGCCGGCCGCGGCGTCGTCCTCGCGGACCATCCGGGCGGCCTCGCGGTCCTCGACCAGCGCGAGGGTGCCGAGGGCGAGCATGCTGGCGGTGGTCTCGAACCCGCCGGTCAGGACGCCGTCGGCGAGGCCGGCGAGCTCCTCGTCGTCCACCCGGTCGCCGTGCTCCCGGATGATCATGCCGAGCAGGCCGTCCGTGGGGGCGTCCCGCTGCTTCTTGACCTGCTCGCGCAGGAAGACCAGTGAGTCGGAGATCGCGCCGAGCGAGGCACTGGCCCCGCCGAGCAGGTCGAACCGCGCGGTGGCGACCTCCTGGAAGGCCTCGCGCTCGGCGTACGGCACCCCGAGCAGCTCGCAGATCACGAGCGAGGGGATGGGCAGCGCGAACTCCTCGACGAGGTCGACCGGGCCCTCGGCCGCGTCCATCCGGTCGAGGCACTCCCCCACGATCTCCTCGATGCGCGGGGTGAGCCGGGCGAGCCGGCGCATCGTGAACTCGGGGGTGAGGAGCTTGCGCAGCCGGGTGTGCACGGGCGGGTCGGAGAAGCCGAGCCCGCCGGGGTTCTCGCTCTCGGCCATCCCGACCTGCACGGCGAGGTGGTTGAAGTCGCTGGAGTAGGTGTCGACGGAGCCGAGGACGGACCGGACCTCGTCACGCCCGGTGACCAGCCAGACGTCGATCTTCAGCGGCAGGTCGAGCCGGCTGACCGGTGCGGCCTCCCGGCTCTCGGCCAGGGCCGGGACCGGGTCGAGCCGGTCGCGGCGCAACGGCATGAGCGCGGAGTCGGGCAGCAGCGACCCCAGGTCGAGCCCCTTCCGGTTCATGCGGGCCAGCTGACGGCGGACGAACCAGGACGCGAGGCGTGCTCGGAGCGTGGGCAGCACGCGGCCGACCCTAGCGGTGGCTCGTGAACATCCGATGCAAGCACCGCTACGACGCTGAGACACCCCTGAGACGGCGTTCGGGGGAGCGCGGCCCCGGTCCTGGGACCGGGACCGCGCCCCGACCGCACGTCACGAACCCCGTGCCGACCCCCCGTCGGTCACCCACCGGCACGGAGCGTTGCTAGTACGGCCGTACCAGAACCTACCCGCCGCGGCGTGGTAGACAAAGCCCGTGCCGCGCCTCGCCGACCACGACGCCCGGCGGGCGGAGATCGTCGAGGCCCTCTGGCGGGTGCTCCGGCGCGACGGCCTCACCGGGGTGTCCGTGCGGACGGTCGCCGCCGAGGCAGGCCTGTCCCCCACCGCCCTGCGCTACTACTTCCCGTCGCAGGACGCCCTGCTGCAGACGGCGATGGTCGAGACGGTCACGAGCGGCGCCGCCCGGGTGGTGCCGCTGCTGGTGGAGGCGGTGGACCGCAAGGGCGTCGAGCGGATGCTGCTCGAGCTGCTGCCGGTCGACGAGCGGCAGCGCGCCGACCCCGAGACCTATCTCGCCCTCGCGGCGCACGCCCGGTCGTCGCCGGCGCTGGCGGCGATCAGCGAGGAGACCGGCGTCGGGATCCGCCGGCTCGCCCGCCGGGCCGTCGGCGTCCTCGAGGCCAGCGGGGAGCTGCGGCCGGAGCTGGATCCCGAGGCCACGGCCTTCTGCCTCGACGCCCTGCTCCAGGGCCTGATCTTCCAGGGCAGCGCGCGGCCGCGGCTCACCTCGCCGGAGGCGATCCGGCGCACGCTGACCGCCTACCTGGACCAGATCTGCGGCTAGTTGGCGCCCACCAGCGGCTCGGGGCCCACGAGGTAGTCCGCGTCATGGGCGTCGGTGATCAACATGTGGCCGGGCGCGTGCGCGATCGCGAGCGAGGGCCGGGACTCGACGACGGCGGCCTGCGGCGTGACCCCGCACCCCCAGAACACCGGCACCTCGCCCTCCCGGACGGTCACGGCATCGCCGTAGTCCGGGGCGGCGAGGTCGGCGATGCCCAGCTCACCGGGGTCGCCGACGTGCACGGGCGCGCCGTGCACGGACGGGTAGCGGGCCGTGACGGCGATCGCCGTGTCCACCAGGTGCTCCGGGACCGGGCGCATGGAGACGACCATCGGGCCGCCGAGTGCCCCGGCGCCGCGGCACCGCCGGCTCGTCCGGTACATCGGGACGTTGCGGCCCTCCTCGACATGCCGCACCGGGACGCCCGCGGCCAGCAGCGCCCGCTCGAAGGTGAAGCTGCAGCCGACGAGGAAGGCGACCAGGTCGTCGCGCCAGAACTCGCGGGCGTCGGGCGTCTCGGCGACCTGCACGCCGTCGTGGTAGATCCGGTAGAGCGGGATGTCGGTGCGGACGTCGCCGTCGAGGATCGGGCCGCCGAACTCGCCGGGCTCCAGGACGTCGAGCACCGGGCAGGGCTGCGGGTTGCGCTGCGCGAACAGGAGGAAGTCCCAGGCCAGGTCGCGGGGCAGGGCGATGAGGTTGGCCTGGGTGAAGCCGGCACACCAGCCGGCGGTCGGGGTCACGAGGCCGGCGCGGAAGCGCTCGCGGGCCTCGGCGGGGGTCAGGTTCTGCACGTGTTCTCCCTGGTCAGCCCCTGTGAGTGGCGATAGTCGCTATAACGACTATCGCCACTCACAGGGTGATGCGGACGGGTTGGCCGGGGCGGACCTGGGCGGCGCGGTCGACGTCGGCGTCGCGCAGGACCGCGATCACGGGGTAGCCCCCGGTCACGGGGTGGTCGGCGAGGAAGACGACGGGTTCGCCGCCCGGGGGCAGCTGGATCGCCCCGCGGGTGAGGCCCTCGCTGGGCAGCGAGCCGGCGCCCTCGGCGACCTCCAGTGCCGCACCCTCGAGCCGCATCCCGACGCGGTCGGTGCGGCCGGAGGCGACCCACCGCGCGGTGGCCAGCGCCCGGGGGTCGACGGCGTGCTCGGCGTGCGGCCCGGAGATCGCGCGCAGCGTGACGAGCCCCGTGGGGAGCGTCGCGACGGGCGCGAAGTCGATCGGCGGGAACTCCTCCGGCTCCGGACCGACCGGCAGCTCCGCGCCCTTCTCCAGCGGCTCGGGCCCGATACCGGACAGGACGTCCGTGCTACGCGAGCCCAGCACCGGCGGCACCGTGATCCCGCCGCGCACGCACAGGTAGGTGCGCAGGCCGGTGGGCGGCGGGCCGAGCCGCAGCTCCTGCCCCCGCCGGAGCCGGACGTGCGCGTGGTGGCCGACCGGACGGCCGTCGACGGTCGCCGGGGCGGGCGCCCCGGTCAGCGCGACCAGCAGGTCCCTCCCGACCCGGGCGGCGAACCCGCCGAGGAGGATCTCGACGCCGGCGGCACCCTCGTCGTTGCCCAGCAGGCGGTTGCCGAGCCGCAACGCGGCCCGGTCGGCGGCCCCGGAGCGCCCGACGCCGATCGCCGCCAGCCCGGGCCGCCCCAGGTCCTGGACCAGGGCCTGCGGACCCGCGTCGAGGACCTCGATCACGACGCCTCCACGAACCGGACCTCGGCGCCCGGCTGCAGCAGCGCGGGCGGGTCGCGGTCGAGGTCCCAGAGCTGCGCGTCCGTGCGGCCGATCAGCTGCCACCCGCCGGGCGACGACCGCGGGTAGACCCCGCTGAACTCACCGGCCAGCCCCACGGACCCGGCCGGGACCTTGGTGCGGGCCTCCTCGCGGCGCGACACCTGCAGCCGCGGGTCGCCGCCGGAGAGGTAGGCGAAGCCGGGCGCGAACCCGCCGAAGGCCACCCGCCACGGCGTGCCGGTGTGCGCGGCGACGATCTCGGCATGGTCCAGGCCCGTCAGCCGCGCGACGCCGTCGAGGTCCGGGCCGTCGTAGACCACCGGGATCTCCACGGTACCGGCCGGGGCGCCCGCCTCGGTCGAGCGGATCTCCAGGGCGTCGACGGCCGCCCGCAGCCGCCCCAGGTCGGAGCCGGCTTCGGCGACGAGCAGCACGGCCCGGGCCGCGGGGACGACGTCGAGCACCCCGGGCAGCTCCGCCTCCCGGCAGGCGTCGGCGAGCGCCACGACCTGCGCGATCTCCCCCTCGGGTTCGAGGAGCAGCGCGGCGTCGCCGTAGGGCAGGACCCTCACACGAACCCCTTCAGCTCCACGCCGGCCTTCTGCAGCCCCACACGCACGGCGGCGGCCATGCCGACTGCGCCCGGGGAGTCTCCGTGCACGCAGGCCGACTCGGCGGACACCCGCACGTCCGAGCCGTCGACGGCCCGGACCACACCCTCCTCGAGCATCCGCAGCAGCCGTGCGGTGACCTCCTCCGGATCGTGCAGGACGGCGCCCTCCTCCCGCCGCGAGACCAGCGCGCCCTCCGGCGTGTAGCCGCGGTCGACGAAGAACTCGGGCACCCCGCGCAGGCCCGCCTCCTCGGCCGCGCGCAGCAGCTCCGAGCCGGGAAGGCCGAGGATCGGCAGCGAGGCGTCGTACTCGGCGACCGCGGTGACCACGGCCTTCGCCTGCTCCCGGTGGTGCACGGTCGCGTTGTAGAGCGCCCCGTGCGGCTTGACGTACCGCACGGTCGTCCCTGCCACCCGGCACATGGCCTCCAGGCCGCCGATCTGGAAGAGCACGTCGGCGGTGAGCTCGGCGGCCGGCAGGTCCATGAACCGGCGACCGAAGCCGGCCAGGTCGTTGTAGGCGACCTGGGCCCCCACGACGACGCCGTTCGCGGCGGCCCTCGCCACCGTCCGCCGCAGTGTCGCCGGGTCCCCGGCGTGGAAGCCGCAGGCGACGTTCGCACTGGTCACCACGTCCAGCATGGCCTCGTCGTCGCCGAGCTCCCAGCGGCCGAAGGACTCGCCGAGGTCGGAGTTGAGGTCGAAGGCGGTCACGACGGCACCTCCGGGTCGAGAAGGATCACGAGAACAGGCTGCCCACCGCGGCCAGCGAGGACCAGCCGAGGTAGAGCGCGATCAGCCAGGCGAGGACGCCCACGCCGAGCAGCCAGCGCGGGTAGCGGTAGCCGCCCAACAGGTCGCGGCGCCGCCAGGCCACCCAGAGGATCACGGTGAACCCGATGGGCAGGATCAGGCCGTTGAAGGCGCCCGCGAACACCAGCAGCGTGACGGGCGCGGTGCCGATCAGCAGGTACGCCAGCGCGCTCAGGGCGATGAAGCCGACGGTCAGCAGGTTCCGCGTGCGCGGCGAGGTCCGCTCGGTGGTCAGGAAGGAGACGGACGTGTAGGCCGCGCCGATCACCGAGGTGATCGCGGCCGCCCAGAGGATCACGCCGAACAGGCGCAGCCCGACCTGGCCGGCCGCGGCCTGGAAGGCGCTCGCCGCCGGGTTGTCCTTCGCCAGCGCGACGCCGCCCACGACCACGCCGAGGACCGCCAGGAACAGCACCACCCGCATGACGCCGGTGACGATGATGCCCAGCACGGAGCTGCGGGTGATCGGCCCGACGTTCTCGGGCCCGGTCACGCCGGAGTCGAGCATCCGGTGTGCGCCGGCGTAAGTGATGTACCCGCCGACCGTGCCGCCGATCAGGGTGGTGATGGCCAGGAAGTTGACCGTGTCCGGCAGCACGAAGCTGCGCAGCGCCTCGCCGAGCGGGGGCTGCGAGACGATCGCGACGTACGTCGTCATGCCGATCATCAGGACGCCCAGCGCCACCACGATCCGGTCCAGCGCGACCCCGGCCCGCTTGCTCAGGAAGATCGCGATCGCGATCACTGCCGAGATCGCGCCGCCGATCTTCGAGTCGACTCCCAGCATCGCGTTGAGGCCGAGGCCGGTGCCGCCGACGTTGCCGATGTTGAAGACGAACCCGCCGATCAGCACCAGCGCGGCGAGCACCCAGCCGACGCCCGGGGCCACCCGGTTGCCCAGGTCCTGGGCGCGGCGGCCGGAGACGCCGACGACCCGCCAGACGTTCAGCTGCACGGCGACGTCGATCAGGATCGACACCAGGATCGCGAACGCGAAGGCCGCGCCGAGCTGGACGGTGAAGGTCGTGGTCTGGGTGATGAACCCGGGACCGATGGCGCTGGTCGCCATCAGGAACATCGCGCCGAGCAGCGCGCCGCGGCCGCCCTTCGCGACGGCGGTGGTCGGGCGCGTGGCCGCGCGGCCCCGCTCGTCGCCCTCCCGTCTGCCGGTGCCGCCGCCGGGGCCCTCCGGGCCCGCGTCCCGCGCCCGCACCGCCGGGTCGCCGTCCTGTGCCTTGCCGCCGTTCGCGCTCACGTGCCCTCCCGCCGGACCATGACCGGGACCACACCCGGTCGTTCAGGTGGTGAGCGTAAGAATTGCTCAACAATTCAGCAAGAGGAAGCCTGGATGCGGAAACACGATGGTCACGTAGGCTCTGCCCGTGACGATCGCGGATCCGGCCGGCGCCGCTCTCGCCTCGCTCACCGGGGCGCGGGCCCTCGTCGCCCGCACCTCCACGGCCGAACGCGTGGCCGACGCCGTGCGGAACGAGGTGGTCGAGGGTCGCTTGCGCCCTGGCGGCCGACTACCCGAGCAGGCGCTGTCCCATGCGCTCGGGGTCTCCCGGAACACGGTGCGTGAGGCCCTGTCACAGCTGGTCGCGGAGCGGGTGCTGGTCCGCGAGCCGAACCGCGGCGTGTTCGTCGCCGTGCCCGACGCCGAGGCGGTCCGCGACGTCTACCGCGCCCGGCTGCTCATCGAGCCGGCCGCAGTCCGGGAGGGCGAGCGCGCGGACGACCCGGAGGCCGTCGGACGGCTGCGGGCGGCCGTGCGGGAGGGCCGCGAGGCCGCCGCGCGGGACGACTGGCCCGGGGTCGCCGGCGCCAACCAGCACTTCCACCGCGCGCTCGTCGGGCTGGCCGGCAGCGCACGGCTCGACCAGCAGATGGGCCTGCTGCTCGCCGAGATGCGGCTGGTCTTCCACCGGATGACCTCGGTGCGGGAGTTCCACGAGCCCTACCTCGACGGCAACGACGCCATCACCCGGCTCGTCGAGTCCGGCGAGCGCGAGCGGGCGGCGGCCGAGGTCGCGAGCTACCTGCGCACCGCCGAGGCGCAGATCCTGGCGGCGTTCGCGAACCTGTGACGGCTCACATTCCGTGGAGCGCTCCACCGCGCCTGCCGCAGGATGGAGTCCCACGGAAGGGGACCGGATGACGCACGTGCTCTCGATGGGCCGGATGAAGCCCTCGCCGGCGGAGACCCTCCGCTTCCTGGCCGACGGCACGCTGGTCACCCCCGTCCCGTGAGCGTCTGGCAGCTGGCCTTCCTCTTCGTGGCCGGGATCGGCGGCGGCCTCACCGGCTCCGTGGCCGGGCTGGCCTCGCTGGTCTCGTACCCCGCGCTGCTCGCGGTCGGGCTGCCGCCGGTGATCGCCAACGTCACCAACACGGTCGCGATGCTCGGGACGACCGTGGGCTCGGTCGCCGGGTCCCGCCCCGAGCTCGTCGGGCAGGGCCGGACCCTGCTGCGGCTCTGCCTGCTCACCGGCGTCGGCGGGGCCGCAGGCGGCGCGTTGCTGCTGGTCACGCCGTCGGAAACGTTCGAGGTGATCGTGCCGTGGCTGATCGCGCTGGCCTCGGTGCTGCTGGTGGCGGCGCCGCGGCTGCGGCGGTGGGCCGAGCGCCGCGCCGAGTCGTCGGGCACGATCCGGGGCGCCACCCCGCTCGGCCCGCTCACCCTCGCCGCCGCGTTCGGTGTCGCGCTCTACGGCGGCTACTTCGGGGCCGCGGCGGGCGTGATGATGCTGGCCCTGCTGTCGGTGGCGTGGTCGCAGAGCCTCGCCCGCTCCAACGCCGCGAAGAACCTCGCGACCGGCGCGGCGAACCTGGTCGCGGCGGTGGTGTTCGCGATCGTCGCGCCCGTGAACTGGGCCGCGGTCGGGGTACTGGCCGCCGGGCTGCTCCTCGGAGCGCGGATCGGGCCGGCGATCGTCCGGCGGGTGCCGGCCACGCCGCTGCGGATCGCCATCGGGCTCGCCGGCCTCGGCCTGGCCGCGAGCCTGTGGATCCAGGCGTGAGCGATGACTTCGGCCGCGCGGGCCGGTCCTCCCTGGCATGACGACGATCCAGCCGATCCTCGTGACGGCCGACCTGCCCGGGATGCTCGCCTTCTACCGCGGCCTGCTCGACGCCGAGGAGACCGTGCGCCAGCCGCCCGAGGGCGAGCCGTTCTACGTCGGGCTGCGAGCGGGCGCGGCCGAGTTCGGCCTGATCGACGACGAGAAGGCGCCCGCCGGGCCGGGCCGCGTCCTGCTCAGCATCGACGTCGACGACGTGCGGGCGCGCCTCGAGCGCGTCGAGCCGCTCGGCGGCACCGTCCTCGGCCCGCCCAACGACATGCCCTGGGGCCAGCGGGTGGCGCACATCCAGGACCCCGACGGCAACGCGGTCAACCTGACCCAGCCGGTCCCGGCCTAACGGTTGCCGAGATCGGGTCGAGCCTCCCCGCACACCGACGCGAGGAGGCCGCCGTGCGACGCCTGACCCTGCTGCTGACGTTCGAGCCCCAGTCCACGCCCCCGGAGGGCGAGCCGCCCGTCCTCGCGGTGAAGTCCGGCAGCGGCCGCGTCACGGTGCTCGACGGCGACCCGGGCGACGCCCCGGACCTCGCGAGCTACGAGAGCCGCGTGCAGCTCACGGGGCAGACCACGTTCGACGAGGTGGGGACCATGAACCTCGGCGACGGCACGCTGGACCTCACGACCATCGGGCAGGGGTCGATGGAGCCCTCGGCCGAGGGCGAGCCGGTCATGCAGGGCACGATCGCGTGGCGGGTCGCCGGCCGCGGCCGCTACGCCGGTGCGACCGGCACGATCGTCTCGAGCTTCGTCGCCGACCTGTCGACCGGCGCGGCCGTCGAGCGGCAGGTCGTGCGGCTCTTCCTGCCCTGAGGATCAGGAGAGCGCGATCAGGACGGCGGCGGCGAGCGCCACGACCAGGCCGAGCACCTGCCCGCGGGACAGGCGCTCGCCGAGCACGGCGACACCGATCACCGCCGGGACGAGCGGGTAGAGCGAGGACAGCACCACCGCCACGGTCACGAACTCGCTCTGCGCCGCGCCCAGGTAGGCGCCCAGCGCCACGGCGGCGAGCACGCCGGCGCCGCCCGCCGCGACCGCCTCCCGGGCGCCGGCCCGGCGCTCGCCGTCCGTGCCGGCGGCGCGCATCAGCGTGCAGGCCAGTAACCCGACCGCGGCGAGCGCGGTGACCCGGCCGGCGAGGACGGGCCACAGCCCGGACGCGGGGCCGGCCCGGGCCAGCGCGAGGTACTGGATCGCGATCCCGACGCCGGACACCAGCCCGTCCGCCACCGCGCCCGGCGTCGCCCCGCCCCGTGCCGGGCCGCCCGCGCGGGAGACGAGCCACAGCGCGGGCAGGGCCAGCCCTACCCCGAGCCAGGTCGGCCAGGTGGGCCGTTCGCCGAGCACCGTGGCCCCGACCAGGACGGGGAGGGCGACCCCGCCGACCGCGCTCACCGGAACCACGACCGACATCGCGCCCCGGCCCATGCCGCGGAAGAGGAACGCCATCGCGAGCCCGGTCCCGAGCCCGGACAGCCCGCCCCACAGGAGATCGGGGAGCGTCGGCGGCGCAGGCGTCAGGAGGGGTGCGGCGACCGCCACCGCGAGCAGCCCGCCGAGCTGGCCGAGGAAGGCCACGTGCACGGCCCGCATCCGGCGCGCGACGATGCCCCCGACGACGTCGGACAGCCCGTAGCTCAGCGCGGAGACCAGGGCGAGTGCGGCGCCCACCGGTCACCGCTCCCGCTCGGCCTGCCCGACGGGGCAGACCGCGCCGGCGGTGCAGCAGGCCCGGTCGCACAGCCGGCAGAGCACCTCCGCGCTGCCGACCTCGGTGTGGAGCTGCGCGAGGAGCCCCTCGAGGAGGCGGGTCAGGACGCGGCGGTCGTCCTCGTCGAGCCCGGCCAGGACCTGCTCCGTGCCCGCCGCCCGGGAGGTGAGAACCTCCCGGACCGTCCGCTCCCCGGCCGGCGTGAGCGCGACCGGGACCGTCCGGCCCTCGCCGGGGCCGCGGAGAGCGAGGCCCGCCGCCTCCAGGGACATCACCATCCGCGCGGTCGCCGGCTGGGACAGCCCCACCCGCCGGCCGAGCTCGGTCACGCTGACCCCGGGCGCGTGGGCGAGGACCACCAGCGCGGCGGCCCCGCTCACGCTCACCCCGGCCGCCTCCCGCACCCGGGCCAGCATCAGGTCGGACAGGGCGAGCGCGGCGGCGCCGAGCAGGTTGCCGAGGCGCGACTCATGCATGAGTTATGCATACCCGTGTGGGAGAGCCCTACTCCTGAGCGAGCGTTCAGTTCCGGCCGGTTTCCTGGTAGTCCTGGTCCATGGCCCGTCTCACGAAGCTCAGCCGGTCGGTCGCCGACCGGGTCGTCCTCGTCACCGGCGCCGCGAGCGGGATGGGGCGCGCGACCGCCCACCTGCTCGCCGACGAGGGCGCCAAGGTCGGGATCGTCGACCGCGACGCCGACGGTCTCAAGGCCGTGGCCGACGAGATCCGCGGGGTCGGGGCGACGGTGCACCCCGTCGTCGCGGACGTGTCGGACCCCGCCGCGCCGGCCGCCGCCGTCGCCGAGGTCCGCCAGGAACTCGGCCCGCTCGACGGGCTGGTCAACAACGCCGGCGTCAGCATCCACCTGCCCTTCTCCGACGACGGGTTCGCCGAGGCCTGGGCCACCACCCTCGCCGTGAACCTCACCGCGCAGACCCTGTTCGCCCGCGCCGCGCTGCCCGACCTGGTCCGCAACGGCGACGGCCGGATCGTCAACATCGCCTCCACCGAGGGCCTGGGCGCGACCGCCCAGATCGCCCCGTACACCAGCTCGAAGCACGGCGTGATCGGCCTGACCCGGTCCCTCGCCGTCGAGTACGGCAAGACCGGCGTGACCGTGAACTGCGTGTGCCCCGGCCCGATCCGCACCGGCATGACCGCCCGGATCCCGGACGCCGACAAGGAGGTCTTCGCCCGCCGCCGGACCGCGCTGCGGCGCTACGGGGACCCGGAGGAGGTCGCGCACGCCACCGTGTCGCTGTTGATGCCCGCGTCGTCGTTTATCACCGGCGCGACGATCGTGGTGGACGGGGGGCTCACGATCCGGAACGCCTAGAGCCCACGAGCGGCCGCCCGGTGCCGCGCGGCCGCTCGCCCGCTCGTCGACGAACCTGAGAACAGGGCACCGCACGTCCGGCCGAGCCGGCTGCTCCCCCCGGAGCAACCCGTGGCCATTCGCCTCGCCGTGGGCACGAATCGGCGGTGCGGACGCAACCTCCCCTTCAGGTCGCGCGTCCTCCCGTCGTGCCGGGCCTACCGTCTCCGCCGACACGAGAGGAGACGCCGATGGGCCGCACGCACCTCATCCTGGCCGGTCTCGCCGCCGGGGTCCTCAGCCTGAGCGCCTGCGGTTCCGGGGCGCAGGACGAGCAGGTCACCCCGCAGGCACAGACCCAGATGCAGGGTCACGACATGTCGTCCATGCAGGGCCACGACATGTCGAACATGAGCGGCGACATGGCCGGCATGCACCACGGCGACGGCGGCGTCGAGCTGTGGGCCGTGCAGAGCGGGCCGCTCGGCACGGTCGTCACCGACGCGGCGGGGCACGTGATGCACCGCTACGACAACGACTCCGCCTCCCCGTCGACGACGACCTGCACCGAGGACTGCGCCGCGGAGTGGCCGCCGGTGCTGCTCGGCGACGGACAGCAGCCCGAGCTGATGGGCGTCGACGCGAGCAAGGTCGGCACGGTCACGCGTGAGGACGGCACCCAGCAGGTCACCCTCGCCGGCTGGCCGCTCTACCGCTACGCCGGCGACGACGGCAGCCTCACCACCACCGCGGGGCAGGGCACCGGCGGGACGTGGTTCGCCGTGGCGCCCGACGGCTCCAAGGCCGCCACCCCCTGACGGGCGTCCTCAGCGCCGGACCGACAGGACGTAGTCGCCCAGGTCCTCGTCGCGCTCCATCTCGACGAGACCGCGGGCGCGGGCGGCCCGGACGAAGGTCAGGAATCCGTTGAAGCCGTAGCGCTTCTCGCTGAAGTCCGGGCGCCGCTTGCGCAGCTGGTTCTTCAGCCCGGACAGCTGCGGGCGACCCAGGGCGCGGACGACCTCCACGAGCAGGCCGAACGCGTCGTCGTCCGGCCCGGGCTCCGGGAACGTCACCGAAGGGTCGCCCTGGGCCGCCCCCTCGCCGAGCTCGACCACCCTCTCCTCCTGGAGGTGGCGGAGCAGCTCGCCGAACCCGCGGAAGCCCCAGTCCGCCTCGTCGAACGTCGGATCCTTGCGCAGGATCGCCCGCTTGAGGCGCGAGGCGAGGACCGGCCCGTCGGTGTGCCGTTGCAGGCCCGCGAGCGTGCTGGCCACGAGCTTGCCGACGTCCTCCCGCTCCTCGTCCTCCGTGTCCTCCGTGTCCTCCGCGGGCTCCGGCTCGGGGGTCGGCACCGGGTCCGGCTCGACGACGACGGTCCGGCTCCTGGATCGCCGCGGGGCCGGCCGGGGCTCCACCCCGGGCAGGCGGTCGTAGAACAGGAACTCGTCGCAGGCCGGCGGCAGCAGCCGCGACGTCGACGACTCCACCCCGATCCCGATCACGCGCTTGTCCAGCTCGCGGAGCTTGTGGACGAGCGGGGTGAAGTCCGAGTCCCCGGTGCCGATGGCGAACGTGGTGATGAAGCCGCGCTCGTAGGCCAGCTCGATCGCGTCGACGGCGAGCTTGATGTCCGCGGCGTTCTTGCGGGCCACCCCGAGCCGCTGCGGGATCTCGATCAGCTCCACCTGCTGCCGCGCGAGCAGCCTGCGGTCCTCGTCGAAGGCCGACCAGTCCGCGTACGCCCGCCGGGCCACGACCCGGCCCCGCTCGGCCAGCGCGTCCGCCACCGGGCCCAGGTCGAAGGGCGCCACGCCCAGCCCGTCACGCGCGCCGATCGCGAGGTTCTCGTAGTCGAGGAACAGCGCGATCCGCTCGTCGTCGTTCTCCACCGGGCGGAGCCTAGCGAGGGGGGCCGAGCGAAGCGTCCCGACGACGCGGTGCGGGTTCGCGGCAGCATCGACCACACCCGCACACCCCGCCGACAACCACCACCCCTCCTCCAGCCCGTGGGATGAGGGCCGATGAGTACGCAGGCCGAAGACGGTCTCCCGTCCACTACCTCGCTCGAGTGACGAGAGACGGGAGGCCTCACGATGAGCGGTCCGATCCGGCTGTACATGTCGATGTCGCTCGACGGCTACATCGCCGGTCCCGACGACCGGGCCGGGCAGGAGCTCGGCCGCGGTGGGGGACGACTGTTCAACTGGCTCGACGACCGCGAGTCCGAGGGACCGAACGGCCAGGTCTTCCGGGAGGCCATGGAGACCGGGGCGGTGATCTCGGGTCGACGGACCTTCGAGCTCGCCGGCCGGTGGCAGGGCGACCACCACGGCGGCGTGCCCGTCCTCGTCCTCACGCACCACGTCGACGACGGGGACGCGCCGCCCGGCCACACGCGGTTCGTCACCGACGTCCACGAGTGCGTGCGCGAGGCCCGTGCTGCGGCCGGGGACCGGGCCGTCCTGGTCCACGGGGCGGGCGCAGCGCAGTCACTCCTGCGTGTCGGCCTCCTGGACGAGATGGAGATCCATCTGGTGCAGGTCCTGCTCGGCGAGGGGCGGAGGCTGTTCGACCACCTCGACGGTCGGCGCACCGAGCTGGAGCTGCTCCGTCGGATCGACGGCCGGGACGTGGTCCACCTCCGGTACCGGGTGCACCGCCCGGGCGAGGCGGCCTGAGGCACTGCCGGCCGCACTCACTCCGGCGCCGACCGCTTCCACCACACGATCGCGGCGCCGGTGAGGGCCGCACCCACCCCGACCACCCCGCCCGCGATCTTCGCGGCATGCACGGCCTTCTCCTTCAGTCGGGCCCGCAGGGCCTGCAGTCCGGAGTCCAGCCGCTCGAGGCTCTCGCGGAGCTCGACCCGTTCGCGGGCGAGATCGTCGTCGCGCCCGTCCTCCTGCGCGTCGAGCTGCTCGCGGATCTCCGCGCGCAGCTGCGCCGAGGAGCGCACCGTGCCGTCCACGACCGGCCGTCCGTCGGTGACCACCAGCTCGTCCGTCCTGCCCACGGTGCCTCGCTCCCCTCGAACCGCGCCTCGCCCACCATTCAACGCGGCGCGCGGGCCCCCTGCCACGACCGAACGGAGGGGTGATCAGCGCCGACGCCCGCTCCGCGAGCTCGCCTCAGCCGAACACCCGCCCCAGGTACCCGCCCACCCCGGCGACATCGGCCGCCGGACCGCGGTGACCCAGGTACCCGTCGGGACGGACGACGAACGCCTCCCCGTCCGCGGCCCGCAGGTGCGCGCGGACCTCCCCCGCCCCGTCGCGCAGCACCGGCATCCGCAGGTACGGCGCGTCGATCCCGGGAGCGAGCACGGCGACCGCGCGCATCCGCCCGTGCGCGAGCTCGGCGGTGGTGGCGGCGAGCTTGTCGAAGGCCGCGGCGCCCTCGGCGGTCTCGGCGTACAGCAGCAGCGCATGGTCGGGATCCGCGAGCTCGTCGAACAGGCGCACCGGGAACCGCACCACCTCGCGGAGCAGCCCGCGGGCGTCGGGCACCCGGTCGCCTGGCTGCGGCGCGTCGACAGCGAGGCCGGGGTCGGCCGGCGAGACCGCCGGGCTGCCGCGGTAGCCGACCAGCAGCTGCGCCTCGCGGCGGACCGTCGTCCACGGGTCGTCCCGGTCGATCTGGACGCCGCCGCTGGTCGCGGCCCGGACCGTCCGCCCGACGACCTCCTCGCCCACCGGCCGCCGCTCGTCGTCGTAGGTCGCGAGCAGGCCGGGCGCGGCGACCCCGTCGACCGCCAGGGCCAGTCGCCAGGCCAGCCCGACAGCGTCCTGGATGCCGGTGTTCATGCCCTGCGCGCCGGTCGGCGGGTGGATGTGCGCGGCGTCGCCGGCGACGAACACCCGGCCCCGCCCGTAGGTGTCGACGATCCGGTGGCTGATCCGGAAGACCGAGGACCAGCGCAGGGTCGACGCGGTGCACGGCTCGGGCGCGAGCCGGTCGAGCACGGCCTGGATGTGGTGCAGCTGCGGCGTGCGGCCCGCCTCGAAGCCGTGGGTGATCTCGCCGCTCGCCGGGGTGGCGAGGTCGGGCGGGACCAGCATGGACATCCGGTAGCGGCGGTCGCCGGGGAGCGGGATGGCGACCAGGAGGTCGTCGTCGCGGGTGGCGCGCAGGGCGTACCCGCGCGGGAGCGACCAGTCCACCTCGACGTCGCCGAGCATGTACTCCTCGGCGAACGCGCCGCCCTCGAAGGAGAGCTCGAGGCCCTTGCGGACGACGCTGTGCGCGCCGTCGGCCCCGACCAGGTACTTGGCCCGCACACGCTCGCCGCCGGACAGCTCGGCCGTCACGCCCTCGTCGTCCTGGGTGAAGGAGAGCAGCTCGACGCCGCGGTCCGCCCGGGTCCCGTACCCGGCCAGGGCCTCGGCCAGCAGGCGCTCGGTCTCGTACTGCGGCAGCGCCAGGAAGGCGAAGGGGACGTCCGGCGGCACCTCGAGGTCCACGCGGGCCACCTGGTCGCCGTCGCGCAGCACGATCTGGCCGCGCATCTGGATGCCGGCGTCGAGGGCCGAGCGCAACACGCCCGCCGCCTCCCACAGCTCCAGCGTGCGCGGCTGGATGCCGACGGCCTTCGCGTACTGCGGCGGCTCGACGAGCTTGTCGATCACGCGGCAGGCGACGCCGCGGCGGCGCAGCTCGAGCGCGGCGGTCAGGCCGACCGGACCGGCACCGACCACGAGTACGTCGACCGAACTCTCTCCTGGCATGACTCCCCCTTGTGTGTCACCGGGTCACTCGGGGGAGCGCGCCCGGACGCTACCGATCAACGGGCGTCGGCGGAAGAACCGCCCGATTCGCCGGACCGGGTGATCACCGAACGCTCGTCCGGTCGTTGGGCCGAACGAGTGGTTCGGGGGGACCACGGCCGGGGGGACGATGATCGAGCTGGAGCACGTGTCGAAGGTCTACCGGACCGGGGACATCGCGCTGCGGGCGCTCGACGACGTGAGCCTGCGGATCGACGACGGCGACCTCGTCGCGATCATGGGGCCCTCCGGGTCCGGCAAGTCGACGATGATGAACATCCTCGGCTGCCTCGACGTCCCGAGCTCGGGCGTGTACCGCCTCGACGGCACGGACGTGGGCGGCCTGTCGGACAACCGGCTCGCCGACATCCGGAACCGCAAGATCGGTTTCGTCTTCCAGTCCTTCAACCTGCTGCCGCGGACCTCGGCGATCCGCAACGTCGAGCTGCCGATGGTCTACGCCGGCACGAAGGACCGCCGCACGCGCGCCCGGCGCGCGCTGGCGCGGGTGGGCCTGGCCGAGCGCGCGAACCACCAGCCCAACGAGCTGTCCGGCGGACAGCAGCAGCGCGTCGCGGTGGCCCGCGCCCTGGTCACGGACCCGACGATGATCCTCGCCGACGAGCCGACCGGGAACCTCGACACCGCCTCGACGGTCGACGTCATGAACCTCTTCGTGGAGCTCAACGAGGCCGGGCGCACGATCGTGCTGATCACCCACGAGCCCGAGGTCGCCGAGTTCGCCTCGCGCGTGGTCACCCTGCGCGACGGTCACATCGTGGGGGACGAGCGCCGGTGAACCTCGCCGAAGCCGCCCGGATCGCCGCACGCGGGCTGCGCACCAACAAGCTGCGGTCGGTCCTGACCATGCTCGGGATCATCATCGGCGTCGCCGCGGTGATCGTGCTGGTCGCGTTCGGCAACGGGCTGCAGCGTTTCGTCGCCGACGCCTTCGGCCCCCTGGCCAACCAGATCCAGATCACCAAGACCCAGGGCGCGATCAGCGGCAACCGGGCCGCCCGCGACCTCACCGACGCCGACGTCGACGCCCTGTCCGACCGGAGCCGCGCCCCTGCCATCGGGTCGGTCACGCCGTCCGTCAACGGCAGCGCGCTGCTGCAGGTGGTCGGCGACGGGCAGTACCGGTCGTCGATCCTGGGCACCCAGGCCGACTACCTCGACGTCGCCAACCGCGAGCTCGTGGTCGGCTCCTTCTTCGACGACCAGCAGGCCCGCAACAAGGCCAAGGTCGTGGTGCTCGGGCCGAACCCGGTCGCCACCCTCTTCGGCGGGCAGGCGGGCGAGGCGCTGGGCAAGGACGTCCGCGTCGGCCGCACGACCTTCCGCGTGATCGGCGTACTCAAGGGCAACGGCCAGCAGGACGACGTCGCGGTCATGCCGCTCGGCGCCGCGCGCAGCTACCTGCTCGGCGGCGGCGACGTCGTCGACTCGATCACGGTGCGGGCCGCCTCGACCGACGTCGTGCCCCAGGCCGTGCAGCAGGCCTCGGCGATCCTCGACCAGCGGCACCAGATCCGGGACCCGGGCGAGCGGGACTTCACGGTGACGGCGCTGCAGAGCCTGCTCGACCAGTCCTCGCAGGTCCTGTCCTTCGTGACGATCTTCGTGGCCGCCGTCGCCGGGATCTCGCTGATCGTGGGCAGCATCGGCGTCGCCAACATCATGCTGGTCACGGTCACCGAGCGGACCCGCGAGATCGGCATCCGCAAGGCCATCGGCGCGCGCCGGCGCGCGATCCTCCAGCAGTTCCTGATCGAGTCGATGATCCTCACGGGGGTCGGCGGGGTGCTGGGCATCCTGCTCGGCATCGGCCTCTCGGTGACCGCGGGCATCGTGCTCCCGCAGCTCGTCACCGACTTCCCCGCCCCGTCCGTGTCGGTGGGCTCGGTGGTGCTCGCCTTCACCGTCAGCCTGCTCATCGGGCTGGTCGCGGGCGGCTACCCCGCCAACCGCGCCGCCCGGATGCGGCCCATCGACGCCCTCCGGCACCAATGATCCCGACGACCCGGGGAGTGATCCCGTCGTGACCGCACGGACCACAGCGAAGGCCCGGACCCGGGTGCTGCGCGCCGCCGGACTGGCCGGCCTGCTCGCCCTGGCCGCGGCGTGCACCGGGGACACCCCGGCGCCGCCGACCGCCGCCGTCGACCGGGGCACGGTGTCCTCGGCCGTCTCGGCGTCGGGCAGCCTCGTCTCGATCACCCAGCAGAACCTCGGCTTCGCCGACCGGGGGCAGATCGCCGAGCTGTTCGTGAAGGTGGGCGACGCCGTCCAGGCCGGACAGCCGCTCGCCCGGCTCGACGACGCCGCCGCCCGCTCCCAGCTCGCCTCCGCCCAGGCCAAGCTGGACCAGCAGCAGGCCTCGCTCGGCAAGCTGACCGGCGGGAACTCGGTCGAGGCGGCGCAGGCGGCGCTCGACTCCGCCCACGAGGTCCTCGACGCCACCCGCGACCAGGTCGCGGCCACCGACGCGGCGGACGCCTCCGCGGTCGACCGGGCGAGGGTGCAGCTCGCCTTCGACAAGAAGCAGCTGGAACTGGCCAAGCGGCAGTTGCAGAAGGACCAGAAGGCGTGTGCGGCGGCGACCGCGGCTGCGACTGAATCGTCGAGCACGACGCTGCTTCCGCTGGGAAGCACGGGAGGTGCCGCTGACACCGGGTCGACAGGGACCGGCACAGGGACCGGGGCCGACGGGGACACCAGCACCGACCCGGCCTGCACAGCCCTCCGCACCGACCAGCAGGCCGTGCAGACCGCCAAGGCCAACGTGGTCTCGTCCCAGACCGCCCTCGACGCCGCCGAGCACCAGCGCGACACCGATCGGGCTCAGGGCCGGGTGAACATCGCCAACGCCGAGAGCACCGTCTCCGACGCCCAGAGCCAGCTCGACAGCGCCGGCAACGACGCCCCGGCCGACATCGACGTGCAGGCGGCCGTGGTCCGCGACGCCGAGAACACCGTCGCCGACGCCCAGCGGGCCGTCGACAACGCCGTGCTCCGCGCTCCGGTGGCCGGGACCGTGTCCGCGGTCAACGGCGCGGTCGGGGACTTCGTCGCCGCGGCCGGCGGCGCCACCCCGCTGGCCCCCGGCACGGACGCCCGCATCCCGGCGGCCGCCGGTTCGGCCGACGCGGCAGCCGCGGACTCCGCCTCGAACGGCGCCTTCATCACGCTGAACGACCTGCAGACCTTCCAGCTCGTCGTCCCGTTCGAGGAGAGCGACGCGGCGCAGGTCGCGCCCAACCAGCGCGTCGACGTGACGGTGGACGCGGTGCCGGGCCTGACCTCGCCGGGGACGGTGGTCGCCGTCGCGCCGACCGCCGACCAGATCTCCGGCGTGGTCAGCTTCTACGCGACGATCGTGCTCACCCAGGTCGACCCGCAGCTCAAGGACGGCCAGACCGCGCAGGCCGACGTCCTCACGAAGGTCGTCGACGACGTGCTCCGCGTCCCGGCCGCCGCCGTGCGCCAGGAGAACGGGCGGACCGTGGTGTCGGTACCGGGCTCCGACGGCCAGGCGGTCACCCGCGAGTTCACGCCCGGCGTGGTCGGCGACAGCTTCACCGAGGTCCGCGCGGGCCTCGACGAGGGCCAGGAGGTGCTCCTGCCGCAGGCGACCGTCCAGGCCACCGCCAACGGCGGCGGGGGCCCCCGCGGCAACTGAGGCGCGGCGTCAGCGCATCGCCTTCTCGGTGGTCTTCTGCAGGATCTCCGGGAGGTCGGTGCCCCGCTTCTCGCTGCTGTAGAGGTCGAGCCGGTTGGTGGCCTCGGCGAACCGCAGGAACGTGTCCACGCTGGCCACGACCACGCGCGCGTCGATCGTGAGGAGCTCGATGCCGACGATCGACACGCGCACGAACACGTCGATCACGAGCCCCTTGTCGAGGATCAGCTCGACGACGTCGGCGAGCCCGCTGGAGCCGCCACCGCCCGAACGCTGAACGTGGCCGCCGCCCGTCGTCGCCACCGTCACCGTGTCTCCCTCCGTCGACGGCATCAGGTACCCGATCCGGTGATGCGGAACGCGCGGTGACGCGAAGTTGGGCCGCGCGGGTGACGGCGGACGGCCGTCGGTGGTCGCTCAGCGGAGCGTGACTCCGCGCGGAACGGGCACCCGTGCCCCGTGCAGACTCCCCACGACTTCCCCCGCACCGCGATCGTCACCGGCTCGGACTCCGGCATCGGGCGGGCCACCGCCGTCGCGCTGGCGAGGGCCGGCTGCGACCTCGGCATCACCTGGCACGAGGACGACAAGGGCGCCGAGGCCACCGCGGAGGAGGTCCGCGGCCTGGGCCGCCGCGCGGAGGTGCGCCGGCTCGACCTGACCGGGCTGCCCGGCGCGGCCGACGTCGTCGACGAGCTCGCCGACGCTCTCGGCGGGGTGGACGTGCTGGTCAACGGCTCGGGCACCGGAACCTCGACGCCGCTGCTCGAGCTGGGCTTCGACCAGTGGCGCGAGGTGATCTCCACCGACCTCGACGGCGCCTTCCTCTGCCTGCAGCGGGCCGCCCGGCGCATGGTCGACGCGGGCCGCGGCGGGCGGATCGTCAACATCACCAGCGTGCACGAGCACGCGCCGCGGGTCGGCGCGGCGCCGTACTGCGCGGCGAAGGGCGGCCTCGGCCTGCTCACGAGGACCGCGGCGATCGAGCTCGCCGAGCACGGGATCACCGTCAACGCGGTGGCGCCCGGGGAGATCGCGACGCCGATGACGGGTCAGGAGGACGAGGACCCGACGGGGACCTCGCGGCCCGGCGTGCCGCTCGGGCGGCCCGGGCACGCCGCCGAGATCGCCGACGTGATCGCGTTCCTCGCCTCGCCCGCGGCGTCGTACGTCACGGGCGCTTCGTGGGTCGTCGACGGCGGCATGCTGCAGATGGGCCCGATGGCGGGCTCCCACCTCCCGTCCGACGACTGGCGGCGCGGCTGAGCGGCCCGGTGCACCCGTTCGTGCTGGTCCCCGGGCTCGGTCTGTCCGGGGCGAGCTGGGGCCCGACGCTGAGCGAGCTCGGGGCGGGCGCCGACGTCGTCACACTGCCCGGGTTCGGCGAGCGCGTCCGCCGGGGCGACCGGCTCGATCCGCCGGCGCAGGCCTGTCGCGTGCTGGAAGCGGCGAATCTCGCCGACCGGGTCGTCCTGGGGCACTCGGCGAGCTGCCAGGTGGTGGCGGAGGCGGCAGCGCGGGCACCGCGCCCGCCGAGGGCGCTGGTGCTCGTCGGGCCGACGACGGACCCCTCCGGCGGCACCTGGCCGCGGCTGGTGGAGCGCTGGCTGCGCACGGCCGCGCACGAGTGGCCTGCGCAGGCGCCGCTGCTCGTGCGGGACTACCTGCGGACCGGGCTCGGCGGGATGGCGCGCACGCTGCACGTCGCCCGCCGGCACCGGATCGAGCCGGCGCTCGCGGCCGTCCGCTGCCCCGTGCTCGTGGTGCGGGGGCGGCACGACCGGATCGCCCCCGCGGGCTGGGCCGAACACCTCGCACGCACCGCGCCGAGGGGCCGGGCCTTCACGCTGCCGGCGGGCGGGCACATGGTGCCGATCACCCATCCGGAGCTGCTGGCCCCGGTCGTCAGCCGGCTCGGCTGACGACCGGGGCGCCGCAGGTCAGGCCGGACCGCCGAGGTGGTCCTTGATCTCCTTCATCACGGTGTTGGGCCCGTCGACCTCGCGCAGGCCCTTCAGCGTGTCGACCAGGTCGTCCGGCGCGCCGTTCTGCTTCGCGGTCTCCGCGAGCCGCGAGCCGTCGGCCGGGTAGTCGACCCCCTTGAGGTACCGCTGCACCTCGTTGACCTGGAAGGCCGGGCCGTCGATGTCCTTGGTCGGCCGCTCGGCCTGCGAGTTGCCGCCCGGCGTCGACCCGCCGAGCTCACCCTTCAGCTCGGCCATCACCGCGTTGGGGCCGTCGACCTGGCGGAGCCCGCGCAGGTTCTGCACCAACTCCTCGTCGGCGCCGTTCTTCTGCGCCAGCTCGGCGAGCTGGTCGCCGTTCATGGGGTAGTCCGCGCCCTTGAGCGCCTTCTGGACCTCGGTCACCTGGAACGCCATGGCGGGGGCGTACCCGGGGCGCGCGGGCTCACGCCCCACGATCGACGGTCGGCGCGCCTACCGTGGGCATGTGCCCGATCTGCGGTTCTACTTCGACCCGGCGTGCCCGTTCGCGTGGATGACCAGCAAGTGGGTGCGCACCGTGCAGCGCCGGCGCGCCTACGAGGTCGAGTGGCGGTTCGTCTCGTTGCGCCTGCTCAACGCCCACGTCGACTACGACGCCCACTTCCCCGCCGGCTACGAGGCCGGCCACACCGCGGGCCTGCGGCTGCTGCGGCTCGCCGCCCGGGTGCGCGAGGAGCACGGGCCCGACGTGGTCGCCCCGTTGTACGAGGCGCTCGGCCGGCTCCTCTACGAGCGCACGGAGCAACCGGACGAGGGGGGCTCGCGCACGCGCGCGATCGCGACCGGGGCGCTCGAAGCGGTCGGGCTGCCGGCCCGGCTCGGCACCGCGCTCGACGACGAGGGGCTCGACGCGGTGGTCCGCGCGGAGACCGACGAGGCCCTCGCGCTGACCGGCAAGGACGTCGGCACCCCGATCCTGCACTTCGCCCCGCCGGAGGGGACCGCGCTGTTCGGCCCGGTGATCAGCAGGTTGCCCGCCGAGGACGAGGCGGTCGCGCTCTGGGACCACGTCGTGGCGCTCGCCGCCTTCCCCGGGTTCGCCGAGCTCAAGCGCAGCCTGCGCGAGCGCCCGCAGCTGCCCTCGTTCGGCGTGCGGACCGGCGAGGTCGGGCTGGTGGAGGACTGGCACGGCGGCAGCCGCCGGCTCAAGCGCTGAGGGCGTGGTCGGGCCGACGGGGTAACGCGGCGATCGATCCGGGCGAACCGGCCGGTGCCGATCATCGCGCCGAGGAGGGCCCGTGAGCAGCACCGACAGCCCGGACATCGCGCTTCACGACTTCACGGACCTCGACCACGCCGCACTCCCCGCGACCTACGTCGCGGCGCTCGAGGCCTTCGACCGGCTCCCGCTCCTGCGCGAGCTCAAGGCCCTCGCGATCGAGCGCACCGGCACCGGACCGGGCAGCCGGGTGCTCGACGTCGGGTGCGGGTTCGGGCTCGAGACCCTCCGGCTCGCCCGGCGTGTGCAGCCCGGCGGCGCCGTGACCGGCGTCGACCTCAGCGCGGACTTCGTGGCCGAGGGCCGGCGCCGCGCGGCCGCCGAGGGGGTGCCCGTCGAGCTCCTGCGGGCGGACGCGCGACACCTGCCCTTCGCCGACGCGTCCTTCGACGTCACCCGCATCGAGCGCGTCCTGATCTACCTCGACGACCCGTGGGCCGCCCTGCGCGAGATCGTCCGGGTGACCCGGCCCGGCGGTGTGATCGCGATCATCGCGCCGGACTTCGACACCAACACCGTGAACGTCCCGGACGAGGCGCTCGCCCGCGCGGTGCTCGCCCACGAGTGCGACACCGCCGTGGTCCACGGGCTCCTTGCCCGTGACCTGCGCGGACACCTCCTGGACCTGGGCGTCCGGGACGTCCGGGTCGCCAGCCGCATGGTCGTGTTCGACCCGGACCTCGCGGCGCAGTACTTCACCGGGATCGGGCGGTCCGCCGGCGCGGCCGGGGTGATCGACCAGGAGGCGGCCACGCGCTGGGTCGCGACGATCGCCGAGCTCCACCGGACCGACCGGCTCTTCGCCGCGATCGGCTACTACCTGTTCACCGGGCGGGTCGGCTGACCGCCGGGCCCGGCCGTCAGCCCGCGAACTCCAGCACCGGCAGCCCGCGCACCCCGGGATCGACGGCGAAGAGCGCGCCGGCCAGCGGCTCCGCGCCCGGCTCCATCCCCTCGGCCGAGGTGGTCACGTACAGCGTGTCGAGGTCGGGACCGCCGAAGGCGCAGGCCGTGACCCGCGAAACCGGCAGCCGGACGCGGGCGTCGAGCCGGCCCTCCGGCGTGTAGCGGTGCACCGCGGAGCCTCCCCACAACGCGACCCAGACCCCACCCCCGGCGTCGACCGTGAGCCCGTCCGGGTGGCCGGTGACCTCGACGAACGGGTGTCGGGACGCCGGGCCCGCGGCGAGGTCGAACACGTCGACTCGGCCGGTGGGGGTGTCGTTGTAGTAGACGCGGGTGCCGGTGGGATCCACGCCCAGCCCGTTGGAGACGGTGACGCCGGTGAGCACCGGCTCCACGGTCAGGTCCGGGTCGAGCCGGTAGAGGGTGCCGGCGCCCGGGCGCTCGTCGTAGGCCATGGACCCGCACCAGAAGGCGCCGTCGGGGGTGCAGCCGCCCTCGTTGAACCGGATGCCCGGATCGCTCCACACCGGACCGAGGTCGCGCTCGCAGCGCAGCTCGTCGTCGAGCAGGAGCAGGGTGCGCTCGCCGGCGAGGACGACGCCGCCGCCGCGCCGCGGGCGGAAGGCGGCGGCCACGTCGGCGACGTGCGTGCGCCGGACCTCGCCGCCCGCGAGCTCGAGGATGTCGCCGGCGAGCATGTCCACCCACCGGACGCCGGCCCAGGAGGGGTGCCAGACCGGCCCCTCCCCGTGGTGGGCCACCGGCCCCGTCACCGGCTCCGCCCGCAGCTCGCGCATGCCCCGCCCCCTCGGTCAGTCCTGCGAGCAGACCGTAGAGCGTGAGGCGGTCCGCCCGCCCGGGCCGGCGGGCGCTCCTCGGCGAACTCCTCAGCCGGCGAGCGCGGCGACGGTGCGGGACGGGCTGGGGCGGCCGAGCTCCTTCGCCAGCCAGACGCTGGTCTCGACCATCTTCCGCAGGTCGACGCCGGTGCGGATGCCCAGGCCCTCGAGCTGCCAGAGCAGGTCCTCGGTGGCGAGGTTGCCGGTGGCGCTGCCGGCGTACGGGCAGCCGCCGAGGCCGCCGGCGCTGGCGTCGACGGTGGTGACGCCGTGCTGCAGGGCGGCGAGGGTGTTGGCCAGCGCCTGGCCGTAGGTGTCGTGGAAGTGCACCGCGATCCGCCCGACCGGCACGCCGGCGGCGGTGAGCGCGTCGAGCAGGGCCACGACCCGGCCGGGGGTGGCGACGCCGATGGTGTCGCCGAGGCCGAGCTCGGTGCAGCCCAGCGCCATCATCCGGGTGGCGACGTCGACGACCCGCGGGACCGGGACCTCGCCCTCCCACGGGTCGCCGAAGCACATCGACAGGTACGCGCGCACGGCGAGCCCGGCCTCCCGGGCGCGGCCGACGACCGGGGCGAACATCTCCAGCGACTCGTCGACGGTGCGGTTGAGGTTGCGCTCGGCGAAGGTCTCGGTGGTGCTGCCGAACACCGCGATGTCCCGCACGCCCAGGTCCAGGGCTCGGTCGAGCCCGCGCTCGTTGGGCACCAGCACCGGGTAGCGCACGCCCTCGGCGGGCGTGATCGCGCCCAGCAGGGCCTCGGCGTCGGCGAGCTGGGGCACCCACTTCGGGTGCACGAAGCTCGTCGTCTCGACGACGGTGTGCCCGGCGTCGACGAGCCGGGCCACGAACTCCGCCTTGACCTCGACGGGCAGCACGGTCGACTCGTTCTGCAGCCCGTCGCGCGGCCCGACCTCGCAGATCGTGACGGCCTCGGGGAGGCCGGCGAGGTGCGTCCGGCCGTAGGACGCGGTGCTCACGCGCTGCGGACCGCGGCGGCCTCGCCGAGGTCGAGGATGCCGACGGACTTCTCCCGCATCTCGACCTTGCGGACCTTGCCGGTCACGGTCATCGGGAACTCGTCGACCACCAGCACGTAGCGCGGTCACATACCCC
>NZ_JNYD01000035.1 GCF_000717175.1 Pseudonocardia autotrophica
GGGTGGGCGCGGCAGGGATCGAACCTGCGACCGCTCGGGTGTAAACCGAGTGCTCTCCCGCTGAGCTACGCGCCCGGGACCGGGGCGGGCGACCGCCCAGGTGCGGCCTTACAACGCCGCCAGGGCCTTCTTCCACCCCTCCTGGTCACGGGCCTCGCCGGGCTGGTTGACCTCGGCGAAGCGGATCACACCCTCCCTGTCGACGAGGAAGGTGCCGCGGACGGCCATGCCGGCGCCCTCGTTGAACACGCCGTAGGCCTTGGCGACCTCGCCGTGCGGCCAGAAGTCCGACAGCAGCGGGAACGTGTAGTTCTCCGCGGTGGCCCAGGCCTTGAGCGAGAAGGTGGGGTCGGTGGAGACCGCGAGGATCTGCACGTCGTCGTTCTGGAAGGACGAGAGGTCGTCCCGGACGGTGCAGAGCTCGCCGGTGCAGATGCCCGAGAACGCGAACGGGTAGAAGACCACCAGGACGGCCTTGTCGCCCTGGAAGGAGGACAGGCTCACCTCCTGCTTGTCCTGGTCCTTCAGCGTGAAGTCCGGGGCCTTGGTGCCCACCTCGGGTGCCATGCGTCGTTTCTCCTCGAAGGCATGCGGGTGCCCGCGGTACGCGGGCGACGTCGGACCGAGCCTACTAGGCCGCACAGGGCCTACGGTGTGGAGCGCGGGGCGGGACGCCCGGTCCCGGCCGGCGAGCGAACCGGGGGTACGCCATGGCCACCGTCAGCGTCCGGTACATCGTCCACGACGTCGACGCCGCGATCGACTTCTACACCACCCACCTCGGCTTCACCGAGACCATGCACCCGGCCCCGACGATGGCCATGCTGACCCGCGGGGACCTGCGGCTCGTCCTCAGCGCGCCCGGCGGGCCCGGGGGCGGCGGCCGGACGACCGACGACGGCCGCGTCCCCGAGCCGGGCGGGTGGAACCGCTTCGCGCTCGAGGTCGACGACCTGCCCACCCTCGCCGAGGAGCTGCGCGCGGCGGGCGTGGCCTTCCGCGGCGGTCTCGTGCAGGGGGTGGGCGGCGACCAGGTGCTCGTCGAGGACCCGTCGGGGAACCCCGTCGAGCTGTTCGCGCCGAAGCGGGCGGAGGCCCGCCTCGGCCCGGACAGGTCCTAGGCGCGCTTCTTGCCCGCCTTCGGGGAGACGAGCCGGGCACCCGCCCAGTCCTCGCCGATGCTGACGTTCGACGTCTGCGCCAGGCCGGCGGTGGGCGCGGCCTCCGCGATCTCGCTGGGCTCGAGATGGCCGCTCCGCCCCGTCTTCGGGGTGAGCACCCAGATCATGCCGTTCTCGGCGATCATGCCCCGGGCGTCCACGAGGGTGTCGACGAGATCGCCGTCGCCCTCCCGGAACCACAGGAGCACGACGTCGATGACCTCCTGGGCGTCCTCGTCGAGGAGCTCCTCGCCGGTGACGTCCTCGACGGCCTCGCGCACCGCGTCGTCGACGTCGGTGTCATAACCCAGTTCCTGGACGACCATGCCCGGCTCGACGCCGAGCTTGCCCGCGATGTCGGACGACCGTCCGGCATCTTCCGCGGCGACCACGCGTGCACCTCTTTCCTCGCATACGGCGGCACGACGACGCGCCACCGAGAGTCGGTTCGGATGCGGAATCCGAACACGACCATGCGGCCCCGCGCAACCGCCGTTCCGTGATCATGCGGCGAGGGGCACGATAGGGGGTACCGCCCGGGGCTGCCGTCCGGCACGACCCCGGGGAACGCGACACACTGCACGAACACCTGTACGAGCCACCCAGGGAGACCCCTTGACCGGCCAGAGCACCACCGGCGGCGACAACCCGGCCAGCAACGGCACCGGCGGCCCGCGACGCGTCCACGTCATCCGTGACGGTCTCGCGGCCCACCTCCCGGACATCGATCCCGAGGAGACCGCCGAGTGGCTGGACTCGTTCGACGCCGCGCTGGACAACGCGGGCCAGCAGCGCGCCCGCTACCTGATGCTCAGGCTGCTCCAGCGCGCCCGCGAGCGCCACGTCGGAGTCCCGTCGCTGACCAGCACGGACTACGTCAACACCATCCCCACCGACCGTGAGCCGTGGTTCCCCGGCGACGAGGACGCCGAGCGCGCCTACCGCCGGTGGATCCGCTGGAACGCGGCGATGACGGTGCACCGCGCCCAGCGGCCGGGGATCGGCGTCGGCGGGCACATCTCGTCGTACGCGTCGTCGGCGACGCTCTACGAGGTCGGCTTCAACCACTTCTTCCGTGGCAAGGACCACCCCGGCGGCGGCGACCAGGTCTACATCCAGGGCCACGCCTCCCCCGGCATCTACGCCCGCGCGTACCTCGAGGGCCGGCTGACCGAGGACCGCCTCGACGGGTTCCGCCAGGAGGTCAGCCACGGCGGGCCGGGACGCGGCCTGCCGAGCTACCCGCACCCGCGGCTGATGCCGGACTTCTGGGAGTTCCCCACGGTCTCCATGGGCATCGGCCCGATGAACGCGATCATGCAGGCGCGGTTCAACCGCTACCTCAACGACCGCGGCATCAAGGACACCAGCCAGCAGCACGTCTGGGCCTTCCTCGGCGACGGCGAGATGGACGAGCCCGAGTCGCGCGGGATGCTGCAGGTGGCCGCGACCGACCAGCTCGACAACCTGACCTTCGTCATCAACTGCAACCTGCAGCGGCTCGACGGCCCGGTGCGCGGCAACGGGAAGATCATCCAGGAGCTGGAGGCCTTCTTCCGCGGCGCCGGCTGGAACGTCATCAAGGTCATCTGGGGCCGGGAGTGGGACGCCCTGCTCCACCAGGACCGCGACGGCGCCCTGATCAACCTGATGAACACCACGCCCGACGGCGACTACCAGACCTACAAGGCCAACGACGGCGCGTACGTCCGCGACCACTTCTTCGGCCGGGACCCGCGCACGAAGGCCATGGTCGAGCCGCTCACGGACGACCAGATCTGGGGCCTCAAGCGCGGCGGGCACGACTACCGCAAGGTCCACGCGGCGTACAAGGCCGCGACCGAGCACCACGGCCAGCCGACCGTGATCCTGGCGAAGACGATCAAGGGCTACGGCCTGGGCTCGCACTTCGCCGGCCGCAACGCGACCCACCAGATGAAGAAGCTGTCCCTGGACGACCTCAAGCAGTTCCGGGACGAGCAGCGCATCCCGATCTCCGACTCGCAGCTCGAGCAGGACCCGTACCTGCCGCCGTACTACCACCCCGGCGACGACGCGCCGGAGATCCAGTACCTGAAGGAGCGCCGCCGCCTGCTGGGCGGGCCGGTGCCCTCGCGGCGCACCACCTCGAAGCCGCTGGTGCTGCCGGGCGACAAGGTCTACGACGCGGTCCGGAAGGGCTCCGGCAAGCAGGAGGTCGCCACCACGATGGCGTTCGTGCGGCTGCTGCGCGAGCTGATCAAGGACAAGGAGATCGGCCCGCGCTTCGTGCCGGTCATCCCGGACGAGGCCCGGACGTTCGGCATGGACTCCATGTTCCCGACGCAGAAGATCTACAACCCGCACGGGCAGCACTACACGTCCGTCGACGCCTCGCTGATGCTGGCCTACAAGGAGTCCGAGCAGGGCCAGCTGCTGCACGAGGGCATCAACGAGGCGGGCTCGGTCGGATCGTTCACCGCGGCGGGCACCTCGTACGCCACGCACGGCGAGCCGATGATCCCGGTCTACGTCTTCTACTCGATGTTCGGGTTCCAGCGGACCGGCGACTCGATCTGGGCGGCGTCGGACCAGATGGCGCGCGGCTTCCTGGTCGGCGCCACCGCGGGCCGCACCACGCTGACCGGCGAGGGCCTGCAGCACAACGACGGGCACTCGCTGCTGCTGGCGGCGACCAACCCGGCGATCGTGTCGTACGACCCGGCGTTCAGCTTCGAGATCGCGCACATCGTCAAGGACGGGCTGCGCCGCATGGTCGGCGACGACCCGGAGAACGTCATCTACTACCTGACGGTCTACAACGAGCCCTACCCGCAGCCGGCCGAGCCGGAGGGCCTCGACACCGACGGCGTGCTCAAGGGCATCTACCGCTACCTGGGCACGAACAAGGAGGACGGGCCGCAGGTCCGCCTGCTCGCGTCCGGCGTCGCGCTGCCGTGGGCCGTCCAGGCGCGCGACATGCTGGCCGAGCAGTGGGGTGTGGGCGCCGAGGTGTGGTCGGTGACGTCGTGGGGCGAGCTGCGCCGCGACGGTGTCGAGGCCGAGCACCACAACCTCGTCCACCCCGACGCCGAACCGCAGGTCCCGTACGTGACCCGGGCGCTGGGCGGTACGGACACCCCCGTGATCGCGTCCTCGGACTGGATGCGGGCGGTCCCGGACCAGATCCGGCAGTGGGTGCCGGCGCCGTTCGTCACCCTCGGCACGGACGGGTTCGGCCTCTCCGACACCCGTCCCGCCACGCGCCGCCACTTCGCGGTCGACGCCGAGTCCATCGTGGTCGGCGCACTGCAGTCGCTGGCCGCGCGGGGCGAGGTCGACAAGGGCGCGCCCGCCGAGGCCGCCGCCAAGTACCGGATCGACGACCCGCAGGCCGCCGGCCCGCAGACGTCCGACTCCGGCGTCGCCTGATCGGAGGAGGGGGCCGTGGGCCGTCGCCCGGACGGCCCCCTCCGGACGATCAGGTGGCCGTTCGCGTGTTTCGGTCCCGTTCCAGGCCGAATACACAGCTCACGACCCCTCGGCAAGCGACGCGAATCACGCTAGGCTCCGCCCGACGCCGACCCTCCGATGGTGGATCGGCGTCCCGACCAGGGCGCGGACAGTAGCGGCCGGGCGGCGTTTCCCGGGGCGAGAGCCTCGAGCACGTACGAGGAGAGCAAGAATGGCAGAGGGCACCGTCAAGTGGTTCAACAGCGAGAAGGGCTATGGCTTCCTCGCTCCCGACGGTGGTGGCGCGGACGTGTTCGTGCACTACTCCGCGATCCAGGTCAACGGCTACAAGAGCCTCGACGAGGGGCAGCGCGTGTCCTTCGACATCGAGCAGGGCCAGAAGGGGCCGCAGGCCACGCAGGTGACGCCGATCGGCTGATCCACCCGTCCCGGCCGGCCGGTCGGGACGCCACCCACCAACCGGCGCACCCGTTCCGCTTTCCTCGCCCGTCTCGGCGCGAGCCCCGCACGGCACGTGTCAGCGAACGATCCGTACGTCGTCGAGGCCGGGGTGACCCCACGCGGTCACCCCGGTCGTCGACGTCCGGGGCCGGTCGGTGCTGCCGCGTGCCCTCGGACTCAGGCCCCTGTGCCCCGCGGCGAGCGGTTCACACCCCGGCGGTGACATCAGTCGGGGCGTAGGTCGCTGCCCATGGCCCAGACCAGCACCTCGGCGCCCTCCGGGCCCGCGGTGATCGTCGTGCTGCCCGCGGAGGCGGAGCGTGCGGAGCCGACCAGGGGCGCGGTCGCCCGCAGCTCGTCACCCTCGCCCAGCTCTCCGGCGGGGGTGTCCGCGCTGCCCGCGGCCAGGAAGACGTGCAGGTAAGGCGCCTCGGGGAGGGGCCACTCCGCTCCGGCGGGCAGCCGGGCGGCGTGCAGGTCGGCGTCGGCGCGGCGCAGCGGGAGCGTGCCCGTGCCGGCCCGGCCCGACGCGACGAGGAGCGGCCGCCCCGCGGCCAGCCCTTCGGCGACGTCCCGGCGGGCGAGTGCGGGTGCGCGCAGCGGCCGCTCCGGTACGAGCCACGCCTGCACGAACCGCACCGGTCCGGTCCCGCCGCAGTGCTCGGCGTGCTCCACCCCGGTGCCCGCGGACAGCACCTGCACGGTCCCGGGCCGCACCACGGCCTCGTTCCCCAGCGAGTCCGCGTGCGCGAGCTCGCCGGACACGACCCAGGTCACCAGGTCGACCTCGTCGTGGGCGTGGGTGTCGTAGCCCGCGCCCGGGGCGACGCGCTCGTCGTTGTGCGCGAGCAGCGCCCCGAAGAAGGTGTTCGCCGGGTCGTAGTGCGCGCCGAAGGAGAAGCCGTGCCGGGCCTCGCAACCCGCGTGCACCGTCCGCACCCGGTCCGCGCCGCGGCGCAGCTCCACCCGCCCGTCGCCGCCGCTCACGAGGTCCTCCTTCCGGCGCGTCCGACCCGCCCCGGCGTGCCATGCTTCCCCATATGACCCTGTCCGACGTGCGGGCGGTCTCCGCGGCCACCCTGCGCCGCCTCGAGCTGGCCACCGGCGACCTCGCCGCGGCCTGCCTCTCCGCGATGGAGGACGGCCAGCCGTGGTTCGCGCGGCTGCACGCCGACCAGCGCGCGGGTGTCCTGCTCGTCACGCAGACCGGGGTCAGCAACTTCGTCGCCTGGCTCGGCGAGCCGGACGAGACGATCCGGCTCACCGCCGAGGCCTTCCGGATCGCCCCGCGCGACCTCGCCCGGCGCCTGTCCCTGCGGCAGACCGTCGACCTGGTGCGGATCGCCACCGAGGTGTTCGAGGAGCGGCTGCCGCCGCTGGCCGCCGACGAGGCCGAGTACCGGATCCTCGTCGAGGCCGTGCTCCGGTTCGGCCGGGAGATCGCGTTCGCCGCCGCCACCGTCTACGCCAACGCGGCCGAGACCCGCGGCGCGTGGGACGCCCGGCAGGAGGCCCTCGTCGTCGACGGCGTGGTCCGCGGCGACGCCGACGACGCCCTGGTCTCCCGTGCGGCCGCGCTCGGCTGGGACCCGGTCGCCGCGGTCCGGGTCCTGGTGGGCAGCCCACCCGCGGCCGACGGCGGGGACGCGGCCGAGATCCTCGGCGGGATCCGCCGGCACGCCACCCGGCTCGGCCGGTCCGTGCTGGTCGGGGTACAGGGCAGCCGGCTGGTGCTGCTGCTGACCGAGCCCCGCGGCCGCATCGCCCCGGACGACCGGCCGCGCGAGGGCGCCCACCCGGTCGCCTCGCTGGTGGCGGACTTCGGGCCGGGACCGGTCGTCGTCGGGCCGCGGGCGCCGAACCTCGCGGCCGCACACGTCTCCGCGCGGGACGCCCTCGCCGGGCTGCGGGCCGCCCCCGGCTGGCCCGCCGCGCCCCGTCCCGTCGACGCCGAGGACCTCCTCCCGGAGCGTGCGGTCTCCGGCGATCCCTCCGCGCTGCGCCTGCTCGTCGAGTCGGTCGTCGCCCCGCTGGAGGCGGCGGGTGGGGAGCTGCTGCGCACGCTGGCGGCCTACCTGGAGGGCGGCGGCGCGCTCGAGGCGTGCGCCCGCGCGTTGTTCGTGCACCCCAACACGGTCCGCTACCGGCTCCGGCGCGTGAGTGAACTCACCGGCCGCTCACCCTCGGATCCACGCGACGCATTGGTGCTCCGGACCGCCCTCCTCGCGGGTCGGCTGGCGGACCCCGCAAGCACGCCCACCCCGCCCTGACCTGGAAGAACCCTCCACACGCCGCTCGACGTCCGCGGAGGTGACCGGTCAGTAGCGTGCCGACGGTTGGAGGAAACCCACAAATCGGGGAGGGCAACGTGGTGGGTGCCGGTGTTCCGTTCCCCGGCCCCGCAGTGTTGGCTGTACCGCTGTGATCGCCTTGCTCGCGCCCGGTCAGGGGTCGCAGTCCCCCGGCATGCTCGCGCCCTGGCTCGAGGACCCCGCCGCCGCGGAGACGGTGGCGGCCTGGTCGGAGGCCACCGGACTCGACCTCGCCCGTCTCGGCACCACGGCCGACGCCGACGAGATCAAGGACACCGCGGTGACCCAGCCGCTGGTCGTCGTCAACGCGCTGCTGGCCGCGGCGCGGCTGGCCGACGCCCTCCCCGCCTCCGCGCCCACCGCGGGGCACTCGGTCGGCGAGCTCGCGGCCGCCGCCGTGGCCGGTGTGCTCACCCCCGACGAGGCCGTGCGGCTGGCCGCGATCCGCGGCCGCGCGATGGCCGACGCCTGCGCGCTGGAGCCGACGGGCATGGCCGCCGTCCTCGGCGGCGAGGAGTCCGTGGTGCTGGCCCGGCTCGAGGCCCTCGGCCTCGACCCCGCCAACCGCAACGGCGCCGGCCAGATCGTGGCGGCCGGCGCGCAGGCCGCGATCGAGGAGCTGGAGAAGGAGCCGCCGGAGGGTGCCCGCCGCGCCGCGGTGCTGCCCGTCGCCGGCGCCTTCCACACCCGCTTCATGACCCCGGCCGAGGACGCCGTCCGCGCCGCCGCGGCCGAGCTCAACCCCGCCGACCCGACGCGCCCGCTGCTCACCAACTCGGACGGCTCGGTCGTCAAGGGCGGCGCCGCGGCGCTCGACCTGCTCGTGGCGCAGGTGACCCGCCCGGTCCGCTGGGACTCCTGCATGGCGACGCTCGGCGAACTGGGCGTGACGGCGGTGTTGGAACTGCCTCCGGCGGGCACCCTGGTGGGGTTGGCCCGCCGCGACCTCAAGGGCGTCAAGACGTTGGCGCTGAAGACCCCCGACGACCTGGAGAAGGCCGTCGCGCTCATCGAGGAGCACGCATGACGACGTTCCGGCTCCCGCCGTCCGTCCCGGGTGCGCGCATCCTCGGCCTCGGCAGCTCCCAGCCCGAGCACGTCGTCACCAACGACGACCTCGCGCAGCGGGTGGAGACCAACGACCAGTGGATCCGGGACCGGGTCGGCATCGTCGAGCGCCGGGTCGCCCAGGACGACGTGTCGCTGGTCGACATGGCCGTGGAGGCCGGCTCCCGGGCGCTGAAGGACTCCGGCCTGGCGACCGCCGACATCGACACGGTCATCGTGGCCACCTGCACCATGACGGCACCGATCCCGAACGCGGCGGCACAGACCGCGGACCGGATCGGGATCAGCGCACCCGCGGCCTTCGACCTCAACGCCGCCTGCGCCGGCTTCTGCTACGGCCTGGGCGCCGCCGCCGACCTGGTCCGTTCCGGCTCGGCCCGCAACGTGCTGGTCATCGGCGCGGAGAAGCTCTCCGACTGGGTCGACTGGGACGACCGCTCGACCTGCATCATCTTCGCCGACGCGGCCGGCGCGGCCGTGGTCACCGGCGCGCGGAGCGAGGACGAGATCGGCGTCGGGCCGGTGTCGTGGGGCTCGGCCGGGGACATGGCGAACGTGATCCGGATCCTCGAGGAGAGCACCAACAAGCTGCACCAGGAGGGCCAGACGGTCTTCCGGTGGGCCACCACCCGGATCGCCCCGGTGGCACTCGACGCGATCGCCAAGGCCGGGCTCACGCCCGCCGACGTCGACGTGCTGGTGCCCCACCAGGCGAACCTGCGGATCGTCGAGGCCGTGGCCAAGAAGCTCCGCAAGGAGGGCGCGCGCGAGGACATGCGCGTGGCCGACGACATCGTCCACTCCGGCAACACCTCGTCCGCGTCCATCCCCATGGCGCTCGACCACATGCGCGCCGCGGGGAGGATCCGTTCCGGCGAGATCGCCCTCCTCGTAGGCTTCGGCGCGGGGTTGTCGTACGCCGGCCAGGTCGTCCGCGTCCCCTGACCGAGATCCACCCGAGTTCCACCCCCACCGATAAAGGAGCACGCCCGTGGCTGACACCGCCGAGATCCTGTCCGGCCTCGCCGAGATCGTCGAGGAGGTCGCCGGCATCGACACCGCCGAGGTGACCGCCGAGAAGTCCTTCGTCGACGACCTCGACATCGACTCGCTGTCCATGGTCGAGATCGCCGTGCAGGCCGAGGACAAGTTCGGCGTGAAGATCCCGGACGACCAGCTCGCCGAGCTCAAGACCGTCGGCGACGCCGTCTCGTACATCGAGAAGAACCAGTAAGTCCGGCGGTCGCCCCGCCGCCCGCCCGCTCGCCAGAAAGGCCTTCCATGACCGACGTCGTCGTCACCGGCTACGGCGCGACGACCCCGCTCGGCGGGGACGCCGCCTCCACCTGGGACGCCCTGCTCGCCGGCAAGTCCGGCGTGGGGCACACCACCGGTGAGTGGGTGGACAAGCACGACCTGCCCGTGAAGATCTCCGCGCAGCTCGCCGTGGACCCCACCGAGGTCCTGCCCCGCGTGCAGGCCCGCCGGATGGACCGCGCCGAGCAGGTCGCGGTGGTCGCGGCGCGGGAGGCGTGGGCGCACGCGGGGCTGGCCGTCGAGAAGGGCGAGGACCCGAAGGTCGACCCGACCCGGCTGGCGGTGATCGTCGGCACCGGCATCGGTGGCGTGACCACCCTGCTGGACCAGGACGACCTGCTGGAGTCCGACGGCCTGCGCAAGGTCTCGCCGCTGGTCGTGCCGATGCTGATGCCCAACGGGCCCGCGGCGCTGATCTCGCTGGAGATCGGCGCGAAGGGTGGCGTCCACTCGCCCGCGTCCGCCTGCGCGACCGGCGCCGAGGCGATGGCGTGGGCGTGGCGACTGCTCAAGGCGGGCGAGGTCGATGTCGTGGTGGCGGGAGGCGCGGAGGCCTGCATCGCGCCGATCACCGTCGCCGGGTTCGTCCAGGCCCGCACCCTCTCGCAGCGCAACGACGCGCCGCAGGAGGCGTCCCGGCCCTTCGACACCGGGCGTGACGGGTTCGTGCTCGGCGAGGGTGCGGGCGTGCTGGTCCTCGAGCGGCGTGAGTTCGCCGAGGCCCGGGGCGCCACGGTCCACGGCACCCTGGCCGGCATCGGCCTGACCTCGGACGCCTACCACATCACGGGGCCGGACCCCGAGGGCGGCGGGCAGGGCCGGGCGATGCTCAACGCGGTCCGCACCGCGGGTCTGGAGCCCTCGGACGTCGGGCACGTGAACTGCCACGCGACGTCCACCGTGGTCGGCGACGTGGGCGAGGCGAACGCGATCAAGAAGGCGCTCGGCGACCACCCGGTGCTCACCGCGCCGAAGGCGTCCATGGGGCACCTGGTCGGCGGCGCCGGCGCGGTCGAGGGCCTGATCGCCCTGCTCTCGGTGCGGGACGGGATCATCCCGGCCACCCTGAACCTGGAGGACAAGGACCCGAAGGTGGACCTCGACGTCGTGGCGGGCGAGCCGCGGAAGATGGAGCTCACCGCGGCGGTCAACAACTCCTTCGGGTTCGGCGGGCACAACGCCAGCCTCCTGTTCACGAAGTAGGCGACGGAGTCATCCGGCTGCCTCAGTCGAGGCAGAACTCGTTCCCCTCGGGGTCGGCCATCACGAGGAAGCCCGCGCTCATCGGGGGCGCGGGCTCGGAACGGTGCAGCCGCGTGGCCCCGAGGGTGAGGAGCCGCGCACACTCGGCCTCCAGCGCGGCCATGCGCTCCTCCCCCTGCAGCCCGGGAGCCGCCCGGACGTCCAGGTGGACGCGGTTCTTGGCGACCTTGTCCTCCGGGACCTGCTGGAAGAACACCCGCGGGCCCTGCCCCTCCGGGTCCTCGATGGCCGACCTGGAGTTGCGCTGGTCCTCCGGGACGCCGATCCGCGCCAGGAAGTCGTCCCAGGCGGCCAGCGGGTCGGCGCCCTCGGGCAGGTCGACCCCGGGCGGCCCGGGATGGACGTAGCCGAGGACCTCGCGCCAGAAGGACGAGAGCGCCCGCGGGTCGTGGGCGTCGACGGTGACCTGGATGTGGCGGCTCATGGGCACACCCTGGCACCCGGCACCGACAGAATCGGACGACCGGCGCCCCAGGGGACGTCTGGTGGATCATCCGCCGCGGTCTCGGCGCCCGGACGGCCCCTGGCTGCGTTGTCGCCGGGCCCGAATACGCCCGGTATGAGGGCCCGGCTCCGCCTTGCCAGAAGCCGCCCGGATCACCGAGCCCACCGACGGTGATCCACCAGACGCCCCTAGCAGGGCCGGGAGAGCGTGCTGCCCGGTGCCCCGGCGCCGATCGCGAGGGCGGCCCCGGTCATCGGGAGGGCGCTGCGCCAGCAGATCCGTCCGACCCTGAGGTCCGCGGGCGCGTCGGCGACGTCCTGCGTGCTCGTGAAGCGCACCAGCGCCAGCACGCCGTCCGGGATGTCCTCGATCCGGTCCACGCGGATCGTGCCGTCCTGCGTGCTGCGGATGCCCGCCAGCCAGGTCTCGGCCGGCTGCGTCGCGGCCCGCTCGGGGGTGACGGTGGCCGCCCAGGCCGCGTGGTCGTGGGCGTTGACCGCGTCGAAGTAGGCCTGCAGCCGCTCGCGCACGGCGAGGTGCTGCGGGTGGGACAGGGTGTCGAGGCTGAGCTCGACGGTCGCGGGACCGGCCCCCGTGGCCGGGACCGCAGCCGGCGCGTCCGTGGGCGCCCCCGCCTCGAACGCCCGCCCGCCGACCAGCCAGGCCGCGGCCGCCGCCGCGGCCAGCACCAGGGCGAGCGCCCCGGCCGTTCCCACCGCCACCGCGTTCCGCACGGGGACAGTGTGCCCCGCGTGCTGCTCCGGACGGAGCAGACGCGCGTCAGCCGACCTGGTGCAACCAGGTGACGGGCGCGCCGTCGCCCGCGAAACGGCAAGCCTCGAGCTCGGCGTCCCAGGCCTCGCCGAGGGCGTCGGAGATCCGCGCGGCGAGCATCGACGCCGGCCCGTCCGCGATGATCGTGCGGAGCTGGTCCTCGCCCAGGAGCACGTCGCCGTTGGCGCTCATCCGGCCCGTCCACAACCCCAGCCCCGGGACGTGGCAGAACCGCTGGCCGTCGACGCCCGTGCTGGGCTCCTCGGTAACCTCGAAGCGCAGCATCGGCCACGCCCGGAGGGCACCGGCGAGCGCGCCGCCGCTCCCCACGGGTCCCGTCCAGCTGAACTCCGCGCGCAGCTGACCCGGTACGGCCGGCTGCGCGCTCCACTGGAGCGTCACCCGTGTACCGAGGACGCCCGACACCGCCCACTCGACGTGCGGGCAGACCGCAGTCGGCGACGAGTGGACGTGGACCACGCCGCGTGTGCTCACTGCAGACCTCCGCTTCTGACAGACGTGGATCGTCTTCCCCTACGTCCACGGTCGTCGGCGTCGGCCGGCGTTCCGGGTCCTTCGGCCCGGACGGGATCGAACTGTGCGTGATCACTCTGCCCGATCCCGCCCGTGCGTGCCAGCACTGGGCGGTGGGTACGGCGTGTCGCACGCCGCCGGGAGTGTCGATCGACTATGGGCACCCGGGGCCTCCCCGCGATCATCGCCGCACCTCTCCCCCGTCGACGAAGACGTTGTCCCGCAGCTCCGCGGCACCCCGGACCCGCAGCGGGGCGGCGCCGGCGTCGCGGTGGAAGCGGTTGCCCGTGATGCGCAGGAAGGCGAGCGGCGCCGCCGCCACGTCCCGCCGCAGCGTGTACCGGCCACCGCCCAGCTCGTTGTCGCGGACGACCACCGGCCCGCGCCGCTCGGCGTGGTGCTCGCGGTCGCCGGCGCTCTCGTGCCGGGCCGTCTCGGCCGGGTCCACCAGCACGGCGCTGCCGAGGCCGGGCCCGGTGCCGAGCCGGACCCGGTTGGCCTCGACCAGCACGTCACCCTCGGGGGCGGCGAGGGTGATGGCGTCGACGGGGCGGTCGGGCCGCGGGGCGAAGTCGTGCAGCCAGCTGTTGCGCAGGGTGGCGCCGGGGCCGAGCCGGGCCCCGTCGGCGCGGACCGCGGTCATCTCGATGCGCTCGGCCACCCAGTCCGGGCCGTCGACGGCGGCGTCGGTGAACTCGCCGGTCAGGGTGGTGTCCTCGATCCGGACCGAGCCGCCGTCGAGCGTCCGGACGCCGGCCGCGACCGTGCCGTCGCCGGTGATGCGGCTGCGCCGGACGACCACGCCGGGGGCGGCGACCACCAGGCCGCCGGTGAGGTCCAGCCCGTCGAGCACGGCTCCGGGCGTGCGGATCTGCAGGGCGGCGCGGACGGGGCAGAGCCGCAGCCCGGCCGGGGTGCCGACGCTGTCCGGCGGCGGGGGCGCGTAGGGCCCCGTCTCCGCGCACACGGGGACGGGCGCGGCCGGCGGCACGGCGACCTCGCCCCCGCTGCCCGCACCGACGGCGAGGCTGGTGGCGAGCGCAGTCGCCACGAGCCCACCGAGCACGCCCCGGGTCGAGAGCATGCACGGAGAGTACGGGGTGAGTTATGCCAGATGGCCCAATGGATTCGGCGTGTCCTGCGCCGTTCGGCTCAGGCCAGCGCGTAGTGCAGCACGCCCTCCTGCTCCGTCCGCGTGAGGGCGCCGCGCTCGACGAGCACCTCGAGGTGGTGCTGCGTCTCCAGGATCGCGAGCATCGCGTTCCACCGGTCGAGGTCGGCGAGCGCGTGGTTCCGCCGCGTCCACGGGAGCGCCTGGGCGACCAGGTGCGGCGTGTGCCGTCCCTCGCGCACGGCCGCGAGCGAGGCGTCGAGCCGGGCGCCGTGATGCGCCAGCAGCTCGTCGACCCGCTCGTGCACCCTACGCCCGACCGGCCCGTGCGCCGGCAGCAGCGCCGCGTCCGGCCGCTCGCGGATCAGCTGCAGGGACGTGAGGAAGGCCGACAGCGGGCTGGGCGTCGGCACCGGTTCCAGGCCGATCGACGGGGTGATCCGGGGCAGGACGTGGTCGCCCGCGAAGAGCAGGTCGTTGACCTCGTCGGCGAAGACGACGTGTCCGCGCGTGTGCCCGGGCGTCTCGATCACCTCGAGGGTGCGGGACTCCCCGACGACGACCTTCGCCCGGTCCTCGAGGTATCCGTCCGGCAGGAGCCAGCCGTTCATGTCCCGGACGTGGTCGCGGCCGGCGCGCTCGATCGCGGCCGCGAGCTCCGGCGCCCCGGCCCGGCGCAGCCGCGGCACGGAGTTCTGCGACTCCGCGTGGTCGGGATCGATCACCCGCTCCAGGTTGACCCGCTCACCCACCCCGATCAGGACCTCGGCCCCGAACTCGCGGCGAATGGTGATCGCCTGGGTGTAGTGGTCGCGGTGCGAGTGCGTGACGAGGAACCGCCGCACCTCACGCAGGTCGGAGCCGAGCGCCCGCATGGCCCGGTCGAGCAGCGCGCGGGACTCCTCGAGGGCCCAGCCGGCGTCGACGAGCGTCCAGCCGGGGTCGCCGCCGCGCTCGTCGGCGACGGCGTAGACGTTGACCGCACGCAGGCCGTCGTTCGGCAGCGGGAGGGGGATCCGGTAGACGCCCTCCGCCACGCGGAACACGCCGGCGGCGGTCCAGTCGGCGCCGGAGAGGCTCGGGTCGTCGTCGGTGACGGTCGGAGCTACCACCCGCCGGATACTAGTCGAACGATCGTTCATTTCTCATCGGACGAAGGTGTCGGGTTCCGCACCTTGCGTCCCGCCGGTCATCCGCCCCCGCCCGTAGAACTGGTCGAACGTGGTGAGGATGAGGTCGAGCGGCAGGTCGGTGAAGACGCCGCGGTGGTGCACGTACTCCATGTAGCGGCTGCCGTCGCCGGAGAACTCGTGCATGAGGGCGTCCGAGCGGCCGTCGAACGGGATGGGCGAGACGCCGAAGCGGGCGCACAGTTCGGCGTTGAACGCCGGGGTGGCCTTCACCCAGCGGCCCTCGACGTGCAGGTCGGTGTAACCGTGGAAGACGAAGACGTCCGAGCCCATCCGCTCCCGCAGCCGCGGCGTGGTGAGGTGGTTGCGGACGTCGGCGAACCCCAGCCGGGCCGGGATCCCGCGGGCCCGGGCCGCGGCCGTCAGCAGGACCGCCTTCGGCACGCACCAGTTGTTCGGGGCCGTGGCCACCGCACTGGCCCGGTAGTCGGCGGGATCGGTGGAGAGGTGGTGCGGGTCGTACCAGATCTCGTCGCGCACGGCCTCGAACAGCCGCGACGCCACCTCGACAGGATCGGTCGCCGCGCCGGCGGCGCGTGCGGCGAAGGCGCGGACCTCGGGCGAGTCGGAGTCGACGAAGCCCGCGGGCGCGAGGTGTTCGGGGAGGGCGGGATCCGGGAGGGTGGCATCAGCACTGGCGCTCACCCGTCGCAGCGTAGGGGCTCGCCGCGCGTGACGACGCACCGTGAGCACACTGCGTCGATCACCGGTGACGATCCGTTGCAGAACGCACCGTTTCCACTCGTTCGGGACACCCGGAACCACCCGGACGGTGACGCTGGGTCGTCTAGGGTTCCCGCACAGGAACACCACAGGTGAGCGCGCCGGGCCCGGACGAGGGTCGGGCGCCGACAGGGCGGAGGGGCGCACGGCATGGCTACAGGGGATCGGGACCACCCGGACGTGATCGGCGCTCCGTTCCTCACCGTGGCCGAGGTGGCGGAGCGGATGCGCGTGTCCAAGATGACCGTCTACCGCCTCGTGCACAGCGGCGAGCTGCCCGCGGTGCGCTTCGGCCGGTCCTTCCGCGTGCAGAAGGGCGCGGTGGAGGAGCTGATCGCCGCGGCGCGGTACGAAGCGGGCTGAGCCGGGCTCAGCGCTCGCGGCCCCGCGGCTTCAACGGGGTCGGAGGCAGCTCGGGCGCGGCGAGGGGCAGGCCCTCGTACCCGGGGACGGCGCCGAAGCGGTGGTCGGCGCCCCCGGCGATCTCCCCCTGCCACCCGGCCCGGGCCTCGGCGACCTCCTCGCCGCTGCGCCCCACGAAGTTCCACCACATCACCAGCTGTTCGGCGAACGGTTCGCCCCCGAGCAGCAGGAACCGGCTCTCCGGCTCGGCCCGCAGCGGGACCTCCCGACGTCCGGTGCCCAGGTACAGCAGGGTGCCGGGGGCCACGACGCGGCCGTCGACCTCCGGGGCGCCGGACACCGTGAGCACCGCGTGCTCGAAGTCCGGCTCCAGCGGCAGCATGGTGGCCGCACCGGCCGCGAGCCGGACGTCGGCCCCCAGGATCGGGCTGTGCACCCGGCCCGGCGAACGCGCCCCGCCGAGCTCCCCGAGCAGGACGGTCGCGCGCAGGCCCCCCGTGGTGACCTGCGGCAGGTCGGCGTGGTGCTCGAAGCGCGGCGCGACCGTGCGCTCCTCCCCCGGCAGCGCGACCCAGAGCTGGGCGCCGTGCAGCAGCGGTGAGTGCGGGTCCGGGGACTGCTCGGAGTGCGCGATGCCGCGGCCCGCGGTCATCAGTCCGAGCTCGCCGGGCCGGATCACCACGTCGCTGCCCAGCGAGTCCCGGTGGTGCACCTCGCCCGCGAGCAGCCAGCTCACCGTCTGCAGCCCGATGTGCGGGTGCGGCGCCACCTGCATGCCCGGCTCGGCCGCGATCTCGTCCGGTCCGTAATGGTCGACGAAACACCAGGCCCCGACCATCCGCCGGCCCAGGCTCGGCAGCAGCCGGCGGACCTCGGTGCTCTCCCCCAGCTGCACCCGCCGCGGCTCCAGCAGCTCGCTCACCGGCCCGCCGGTCGCCCGCGACTCGCACACCGTGACCCGCGGATCGGTTGTCACGTCGGACATTCGACCACCCCCGAACGTGACGATACGGGCACGCACCGACATGCCCGCGTCACACCGGCCTGACAGACTCTCCGCGATGCGACGCGACGTGACCGCCCGGCTGCAGCTGACCGTCTCCGAACCCGCGCTGATGGCGCTGCAGATCGCCGTCGCCGGCGGCGCGACCTCCGAGCGGCTCACCCTCACGCTCGACGACGCCGTCCTCGATCCGCCGCGGGAGCTCGACGCCGGGCACGGCGGGCGTACGCACGTGCTCGACTGCGCACCCGGCGAACTGGTCGTGGAGTACGTGGCGCAGGTCGAGGGGAGGCAGGAGGTTCCGGCGCCGCCGCTGTCCGCGGAGATGGACCGGCTGCTCGCCATGCGACCCAGCCGGTACTGCCCGTCGGACCGGCTGCTGGCCACCGCGAGCCGGGAGTTCGGCTCGGTCGAGGGGGCCGAGGCGCGGATCGCCGCAGTGACGGGGTGGGTGCGGGACCGGCTCGCCTACGTCGGCGGGTCGAGCAAGCCGACGGACGACGCCGTCGACACCCTCCTCCTCGGCGAGGGTGTCTGCCGGGACTACGCCCACCTCGTCGTCACGCTGCTGCGCGCGCTCGACGTGCCCGCGCGGCTCGTCGCCGTCTACGCGCCGGGGCTGTTCCCGATGGACTTCCACGCCGTCGTCGAGGCGTGGACCGGGTCGCGGTGGGTGGTGGTCGACGCCACCGGCCTCGCCCCCCGGGAGTCGATGCTGCGGATCCACACCGGGCGCGACGCCGCCGACACCGCCTTCCTCACCACCCACCACGGCGTCGTCGAGCTGACGTCGATACAGGTCATGGCGGTGGTCGACGAGCTGCCGAAGGAGGATCCGGGCGCGGTGGTGGAGCTGGGGTGAGGGGTGCGGCTCGGGGTTCCGAGGTCGTGCGCTGACGGGAGCCGGGCACGGGGTGGTTGCTGGGCGGGGTGATCGCTGGTGTGGTGCGTTGATGGTTGTCCTGGCCGCCGTAGGCGCACGGGATCGGTGATCTTGGGCGGTGCGGGGCCCGTGTAGTGGTCGCGTCGTCGGCTGCGGGCCGGCCCGCCCTGGCTGTGGGCCCCGCATGATCGTGGGTGCGGTGCAGCGATGGTTGTCCCGACCGCCGCAGCCGCACCGGATCGGTGATCATGGCGGGCGCGGGCTGTGCCTCGAGGGCCTGGAGGTCGCCTGCCCGCGGCCCTCCCGGCGCGGTACACGCTGATCGACACGCCCGGGACGTCGTCGAACTCCCGGGCGGTCTCCGCACGCACGCTCGCCTACCTCGATCCGGACGACGGCGTGTGTGAGGCCGACGCCGTCGTCTACCTGCTGCGGTCGCTGCACGACAGCGACCTCGCGCTCCTGCGCCGGGTGCGGGCCCAGGTCGGGCGGGGCGGGCCACTCGGGGTCGTCGGCGTCCTGTCGCGGGCCGACGAGGGCGGCCCGACGCCCGCTCAGCTGTGGGACGATCCCCGGCTCGACGGCCTGCCGCGCGGATTCGTCCCCGTCGCCGGCCTGCTCGCCTGCGCGGCCGGACCCTGCGGTACGACGAGTTCGCGGCGCTGGCGGGATTGGCCCGCCGCCCCGTCGCGGAGCTCGACGCGATGCTGGTCTCCCCCGGCCGGTTCCTCGCCGCCACCGGGCACGAGGCGCTGCTCGACGCCTGGGGCACGAACGGCATCGCCGAGGCGGTCGCGCTCGTGCGCGGCGGGGCCGGCACCGCGCCGGCCCTCGCGGCGGCCCTGATCCCGCGGTCGGGGCTCGACGAGCTCACGCGGGTCCTGGAGACCCGGATCGGCGACCGGGCGGCGGCGCTGCGGATGCGCGGGGCCCTGCGGGAGCTGCGCGGACGGCCGGCCGCGATCCCGCACTCGTCGCCCGGATCGACCGCGCGCTGGCGGACGACCACGCCCTCGTCGAGCTCCGCACGCTCGGCGCCCTGCCCACGCTCACGACGCTCCCCCCGCCCGACCCGGGCCGCGCTGGACCGCGTTCTCGGCGGCACGGGCACCCGGCCGACGGCGCGGCTCGGCCTCCCTGCGGGAACCCCCGCAGGCAAGATGCACGCCGCCGCCCTGCGCGCCGCCGTCCACTGGCGACGCCGGCTCGACGACCCGGTGCTCGATCCCGCGGCGTGACGAGCCCTTCGCGCGGCGGTCCGCAGCTGCGCGGGCGTGGCGGCGGGCGTCAGAATCCGTGCGTCGTGATCGCCGCCGGTCCGTCGCCGCGCAGCGCCTCGAACACCGCCCGCTCGTGCGGGACGACGGGATCGGGCAGGGCGTCGAGCGGGAACCAGGCGAGATCCGCGGCCTTGGCGCTCTCGACCAGCCGCGGCGTGCCCGCCCAGCGGTGGCAGGTGAAGAAGAAGTCGACGCGCTCGTCGATCGGGTCACCCGTGGCCTCGGTGCGGTGCATCGCGGTCACCGGACGCAGGTCGGCGGGCGCGATCTCGACACCCAGCTCCTCCCGGGCCTCCCGCACGGCCGCCTCCAGCACGGACTCGCCCTTCTCGACGTGCCCGGCCGCGGCCGTCGCCCAGAAGCCGTCCCGGAAGCCGGTGTTCTGCCGGAGCTGCAGAAGGATCTCGTTCGGCTCACGGCGCAGCACGACGTAGGCGGCGGGCACGAGCTGGTAGCGCGGACTCACGGCCCCCACCGTAGGCCGCCGCACCCATGCCTCGTGATCCACGGTTCGGCAGGGGAACGCCCGGGAATCGGACGTTCCGCTGCCCGGATGCGGATCCTGACGCGCACGAGGCCACCCGATCGGCGCCGCACACCGCGGGGCAACACGGCGGTAATGCCGCGCGCCTAGCGTCACGCCCGACGCGAGCCCGCGGGAGGTGACGCCATGGCCGGAACGGCCCGCCCGCGCATCCGCTCGACCGGCGGCCGCCTCGGGGCGGTGCCGCCGCGCGACGCCGACCTGCGCTTCCGCACCGTCCACGGCTACCGGCGCGCCTTCCGCGTCGCCGGCTCGGGACCGGCCGTCGTGCTGATCCACGGCATCGGCGACAGCTCGACGACGTGGGAAACCGTCATCCCGGCCCTCGCGCGGCACCATCTGGTGATCGCGCCCGACCTGCTCGGCCACGGTCGCTCGGACAAGCCGCGGGCCGACTACTCGGTCGCCGCCTACGCCAACGGCGTCCGCGACCTCCTCGGCGTGCTCGGGGTCCGCCGCGCCACGCTCGTCGGGCACTCGCTGGGCGGCGGCGTCGCGATGCAGTTCGCCTACCAGTTCCCCGACCGCACCGAACGGCTCGTGCTGGTCGGCAGCGGCGGCGCCGGCCCCGAGGTCAACCCGGTGCTGCGGGCGATGACGCTGCCGGGTGCGACGGCCGCCCTGCACGCGTTGCGCCTGCCGACCATGCGGTGGCAGGTGGGCGCGGTCGTGGAGGCCCTGCGGGTGCTCGGCACCGGCCTCGGCCGCGACGCACCGGACATGCTCCGGGTGGTCGACGCCCTGCCCGACGGGACCTCCCGCGCGGCGTTCATCCGGACCCTGCGCGCGGTCGTCGACTGGCGCGGCCAGGTCGTGACGATGCTCGACCGCTGCTACCTCACCCGCGGCATGCCGACGCTGCTGGTCTGGGGTGGACGCGACGCGATCGTGCCGGTCGAGCACGGGCACCGCGCCCACGAGGCGATGCCCGGCAGTCGGCTGGAGATCTTTCCCGACGCCGGGCACTTCCCCTTCCACACCGACCCGCACCGCTTCGTCGGCCTGCTCGAGGAGTTCCTCTCGGGCACCGAGCCCGCCCGCTGGAGCCCGGAACAGTGGCGTCAGCTCCTGCGCGCCACCCCGAACACCGTGGCCTCGGTCGAACCCTCCGCCCAGCGCTCCGCCACCTAGCATGCGGTATGGATCCACAAGGCGCGCAGAACGGCTCAGATACCGCATTATGGTTCCATAACGCGTCCAGATGGGCTCTGAAAGCGCATTATGGTTCCATAACGCGCTCCGGAGACGTGGGAATGCGCGTCATGGGTCCACGGTGCGGCCGGAACGCGGACGGCCCCGCTCCGCGGGTGCGGGAGCGGGGCCGTTCGTCGGATGCCGCTAGCTGCAGCCGCTGGTGGAGCCGCAGCCCTCGCAGAGGTAGCAGGAGCCCGCGGGCCGCATCTTGGTGCCGCAGGTGAGGCAGAGCGGTGCGTCGGCCGCCTTGCCCAGCCGCAGCTCCAGCAGCTCGGTGGAGCTCCCGACCTCGACCGGCGCCGGGTCCACACCGGCCGGCTCGGTCGACGGCGGGGTGGTGTCCACGCTGGAACGGACGGCGTCGAGGTCCACATCGGTGTCGATCGGACCCGAGCCGTAGTCCTGCTCCACCTGCGACGCGCGCTCCGCCGCGGAGAAGATGCCCAGCTGGGCGCGCTTCTCGTAGGGCAGGTAGTCGAGCGCCAGGCGGCGGAACAGGTAGTCCAGCACCGAGGTGGCGATCCGGACGTCCGGGTCGTCCGTCATGCCCGCCGGCTCGAAGCGCAGGTTGGAGAACTTCGAGACGTAGAACTCCAGCGGGATGCCGTACTGCAGGCCGACCGAGATCGACATGGAGAAGGCGTCCATCACGCCGGCCAGGGTCGAGCCCTGCTTGCCGAGCTTGACGAAGATCTCGCCCAGCCCGTCGTCCGGATAGGAGCCGGCGGTCAGGTAGCCCTCGGCCCCGGCGACCGTGAAGGACACGGTCTGGCTCGGGCGCTTCTTCGGCAGGCGCTTGCGCACCGGCCGCTGCTCGACGACGACCTGCGGCTCGGCCTCGGCCTTCTCGGCCTCCGGGGACGACTTGGCCTTCTTGCCCGCGGACAGCGGCTGGCCGACCTTGCAGTTGTCGCGGTAGATCGCGAGCGCCTTGAGGCCGAGGCGCCAGCCCTCGAGGTAGATCTTCTCGACGTCGTCGACCGAGGCGGCCTCGGGCATGTTGACCGTCTTGGAGATCGCGCCGGAGAGGAAGGGCTGGACCGCCGCCATCATCCGGACGTGGCCCATCGGCGCGATGGAGCGCTCGCCCATGGCGCAGTCGAAGACCTCGTAGTGCTCCGGGCGCAGGCCCGGCGCGTCGACGACGTGCCCGTGCTCGGCGACGTACTCGACGATCGCCTCGGCCTGCTCGGCCTGGTAGCCGAGCTGGTCGAGCGCCCGGCGCACGGTCTGGTTGACGATCTGCATGGAGCCGCCGCCGACCAGCTTCTTGAACTTGACCAGCGCCAGGTCCGGCTCGATGCCGGTCGTGTCGCAGTCCATCATCAGGCCGATGGTGCCGGTCGGGGCCAGCACGGAGGCCTGGGCGTTGCGCCAGCCGTTCTTCTCGCCGGAGGCGAGCGCCTCCTTCCACGTGATGGTGGCCAGCTTCTGGATGGCGGTGCTGGCCGGGAAGGTGCGGTAGCCGTCGTTGGCCGCGGCGTGCTTGCGCATGACGCGCTGGTGCGACTCGGCGTTGCGGGCGTAGCCCTCGTACGGGCCGACGACGCCGGCGAGCTCGGCGGAGCGCTTGTAGGCCGCGCCGGTCATCAGCGACGTGATCGAGGCGGCGAGCGATCGGCCGCCCTCGGAGTCGTACGCGTGGCCGGTCGCCATGAGCAGCGCGCCGAGGTTGGCGTAGCCGATGCCCAGCTGGCGGAACTTGCGCGTGGTGTCCGCGATCGGCTCCGTGGGGAAGTCCGCGAAGCAGATCGAGATGTCCATCGCGGTGATGATCAGCTCGACGGCCTTGGCGAAGCGCGGGGCGTCGAACCGGCCGTCCCCGCCCAGGAACTTGAGCAGGTTCAGCGAGGCGAGGTTGCAGCTGGAGTTGTCCAGGTGCATGTACTCCGAGCACGGGTTCGACGCGCTGATCCGGCCCGACTCCGGGCAGGTGTGCCAGTCGTTGATCGTGTCGTCGTACTGCAGGCCCGGGTCGGCGCACTCCCAGGCGGCCTGGGCGATGCCGCGGAACAGCGTGCGGGCGTCCGTGCGCTCGATGATCTCGCCGGTGGTGCGGGAGCGCAGGCCGAAGTCGGTGCCGCCCTCGACCGAGTGCATGAACTCGTCCGTGACGCGGACGGAGTTGTTGGCGTTCTGGTACTGCACCGACGTGATGTCGGAGCCGCCCAGGTCCATGTCGAAGCCCGCGTCGCGCAGGACGCGGATCTTCGCCTCCTCCTTGGCCTTGGTCTGGACGAACTCCTCGATGTCGGGGTGGTCGACGTCGAGCACGACCATCTTCGCGGCGCGGCGGGTGGCGCCGCCCGACTTGATGGTGCCGGCGGAGGCGTCGGCGCCGCGCATGAAGGAGACCGGGCCGGAGGCGGTGCCGCCGGAGGACAGCAGCTCCTTCGACGAGCGGATGCGGGAGAGGTTGAGGCCGGCGCCGGAGCCACCCTTGAAGATCAGGCCCTCCTCGCGGTACCAGTTCAGGATCGACTCCATGGTGTCGTCGACCGCGAGGATGAAGCAGGCGCTGACCTGCTGCGGCGAGGCCGTGCCGACGTTGAACCACACCGGCGAGTTGAAGCTGAACACCTGGTGCAGCAGCATCCAGGTCAGCTCCTGGGCGAAGATCTCCGCGTCCTCGTCCGTGGCGAAGTAGCCGTGCTCCACGCCCGCGCGGTGGTAGGACCCCACGACCCGGTCGATCAGCGTGCGCAGGCTGGCCTCGCGCTGCGGCGAGCCGACGGCGCCGCGGAAGTACTTGCTGGTCACGATGTTGGTGGCGTTCATCGACCAGAAGTCGGGGAACTCGACGCCCCGCTGCTCGAAGTTGATGCTGCCGTCGCGCCAGTTCGTCATGACGACGTCGCGGCGCTCCCAGGTCACCTCGTCGTACGGGTGCACCCCGGGAGTCGTGTGGAGCCGCTCGACGGTCAGACCGCGCCTGACGCCCTTCCCGGCCTTCGCGGCCCGGGCCCGACCCGTTCCCCCCGCAGAGCCCTTGGCACCGGACGTGCTCGCGGCGCTTCCGGCGGACTCCGCCCCGACGGTCTCCGTCATGCTCTCCCTCATTCGCATCCGACCATGTGCTGCACCCTCCGCCGGCTGGGGCGGCGGCGGGTGTCCTGCCTGCGAGATCGGGGTCGGCTCGACTTCCGTAGTCCGGGTCGGCCCCACTGGTCCCTGGAGACCCCTATCCGGCCGGCCCCGCACCCCGTCCGGCCCGGTCCCGCGGGTCGGCTGCTTCCCCGGCAGCCGCCCTGCGCAGATCGGCGATCTCCTTCTCGAAGTCCTCGATGGACGAGAAGGAGCGGTACACGCTCGCGAAGCGCAGGTATGCCACCTCGTCGAGCTCCTTCAGCGGACCGAGGATCGCCAGCCCCACCTCGTGGCTGGGGATCTCCGCGGTCCCGCCCGCCCGGACGGCCTCCTCGACGCGGTGCGCGAGCTTCTGCAGCGCGTCCTCGTCGACCGGCCGGCCCTGGCAGGCCCGGCGTACACCGCTCACGACCTTGTCACGGCTGAACGGTTCGGTGACGCCGCTGCGCTTCAGCACCGCGAGCACCGGCTCCTCGACGGTGGTGAAGCGCTTCCCACAGGCCTGGCAGGAGCGGCGGCGACGCGTCGCCGCGCCCTCGTCGACTTCGCGGGAGTCGATCACCTTGCAGTCCGTGTGACGGCAGAACGGGCACCGCATGCGGACCTCCCCCGACTCGACCGCGCCCGGCGGTCCGGCCTGCACCGAACCCAACCTGTAGGCGAACGACACGGATGTAACCACAACATCTAGGGGTCGCGCCATCTCCGTGCGGCGGGTCGTGCGGACTTCCCCCGATCGGGAAGGAACCTCTCACGACCGCCGCGGGCGACCCGTCCCCGGGTGCCCCGGTGGCCGGGTGGCGACGCCCCGTGACGGCCCGCAGGTCACACCTGGTTCCCGGGCCGCCGCCGACCGGCCGATCGCCCGGCGCGCGGGCGCGGGACCGTTCGCCGCATCGGCGACACGCCGGTGAACTGCGGGGAACGCGACGGCCGTTCCGACCCGGCGTGTCGCACCCTCCGGCGTGTCGGTGGACCCGGCACTCACCGTGCCCGGCGGGAGACCCGCGCCACTCACAGGACCGATCACGTGCCCCACCGGCTCCCTGCGCGCCTCCACAGCGGACACCGCGACGGCAGCGCCCGAAAGGGACGGCTGAGCGCGCCTTCCGCCCCGACCGACCGCGCGGGGCGGCGGCTCATCGCGCGGCGAGGTCGGCGAGCAGTCCGAGCACGACGACGACCGTGGCCGAGGCCAGCGCCACCGCGACGACGGCGAGCGCGCGGTCGACCACACCGGTACGCGCCTCGCCGGCCAGGCGACGGGCGCCACCGGTCCGCTCGTAGCGCGAGAGCCGGGAGAAGCGGGGACGCGGCGCAGGGACGCAGCGCGAGTCGGCCAGGGCGGGCCGGGGACGGGCGACGGGCCGGCAGCCCGGCACGACGGCGGGACCGTCGAGGGGGCGGACCAGCCGTGCCCGGGCTCCGGACGCGTAGGCCCCGACGACCCGCTCGGGCACCCGCTCGGGCGCACCGGGGCGACCCCGGACGGCGTGGGCGCGCCCGACCCCGTCGCGACCCGCGGGGCCCGATCGGCCCTGCGGACGCGCGCGGCTCTGCGGTCGCGCGCCCGGGCGCAGGTCGACCCGCCGCTCGGCAGGGACACCGCCCCGCGTGCCCGGCGCCTCGACCGGGACCCCGGACGGCTCCTCGACCGCCGCAGACGGCCCGTCCGCCCCGACCGGCGACACACCGGCCCGCGACACCCCGATCCGCGACGCCCTCGCGAGCACCGCACTCCTGGGATCCATGACGACCTCCCACCCCCGCGCCGACCCCACCCGAGCCGGATGCCCGGACCACCGGTCGAACGCGTGTGCGATTCCTATCAACCACCACCGACAGAAACCGGTCCCCGGCGTGACCGGGGTCACGACGCCGGGGAGACCGGTCGCCCCGTCAGGCCGGGACGCGCAGCACGAGCCCGGCGGGCAGCGGCGCCGAGTCCACCGGGAGGGCGTTGTCCGCCGCGATCCGCTCGACGACGGCGCCGGTCCCGACCGAAGCGACGGCGGGAACGGTCCGGCGAGCGACGTCCCACACCGACTCCCCCGGCTCGACCGTCACGGCCGCGGTGCCCGAGGGCACGGCCGACCGGGCCTGCGCCTCGCCCGCGGCACCGGCCAGGAGCCCGAGGCCGACGACGACCGCGGCGGAGGCCAGCGCGAGGACGGCGGCCGCCACGGCACGCCGGAGCCGGTACCGGGCCGGGGACACCGCACCGGGCTGCACCCGCACGGTCGGCCGGACCGCCCCCGGCACCGGGCGCACGTCCCCCGGCGCCTGCGCAGCGCCACGCAGCCGACCTGCCGGGTTCGCCACGGTGGAACCGCTCGCGACGACCGGGAAGCCGCGGACCCGAGGACGGGTGTGCGCCGAGGGCGCGGGCCCCCGCGCCCGCCCGGCCCCGGGCACCGCGCGGCGGGCGCGACGGGAGCTCCGCGCGGGCCGGACGGGGTGCGGCCCGCGGGCCGCACCCGCCTCGCGCTCCCCGCCCACGGTCGCCACGGCGCTCCCCCACCGGGACGCCGCGGCGGCCCGGCTCGCCCGCGCGCCCGGCCGGTCGAGCCGGTCCTCACGGCGGCGCACGTCCTCGACCACCCCGTGCGACACGCCGGCGCCTCCGCCGGTCCGCGCGCCCCCGCCCGCATGGCCGCCCGGCCCCTCCACGGTGTGGTCCCCGCCGCCCTCCGCGATCCCCGCGCCGTTCACGGCCGACCCCTTCCGCCTCGTCCGCGCCGCTCAGCGGCCGGAACTCGCACACATGTTCGATTCGAACGTCTGTGCGACGTTCTACCATCACGACGGCCCCTCGTCACGGGTCCGCGCCGACACGATCGGCGTGTCGTTCGAACATGTGTTTGGCGTTCGGCCGGATCCGGGCTACCGTCCGATCCCGACGGCCCGGGCGGGACCCGCCGGACGGGCCGTCCGGGTCCCTACCGGCACCGGCCGCCCGGCGCCCCGGTACGGCTCCCGGGAGTACGGCCCGGCGGAACGGGCACGACGACCGGGGTCGTCCGGCGCCGAGGGGTACGGACCGTCCGGGAGCCGGGCAGCGGGCCGGTCCCGCGGCCGGGACGGACCCGACGACGCGGACAGCGCACGAGACAGGCACACGAGGAGGCGGCAGGCAGATGGCACGGGACGAGTCCGGCGGAGCCGGCGAGACCGGCCGGGAGCCCGGACAGGTGCGCGCCTTCCCGGACCCGCCGGCGGACCCGGTGGGCCTCACCCCCCGGCAGCGCAAGGTGCTCGAGGTGATCCGGGACTGGGTGGAGCGGTTCGGCTACCCGCCGAGCGTCCGGGAGATCGGCGACGCGGTGGGGCTGACCTCCACCTCGTCGGTGCACCACCAGCTCCGGACGTTGGAGCGCAAGGGGTACCTGCGGCGGGACCCCAACCGGACCCGCGCGGTCGACGTGCGCAGCCCGGAGGAGGACTCCGAGGGCTCCGAGGCCGCCGAGGTCCGCGCGGAGCGGCCGGCGCCGGCGTTCGTGCCGCTGCTCGGCAACATCGCCGCCGGTGGCCCGATCCTGGCCGAGCAGGCGGTGGAGAGCGTGTTCCCGCTGCCGCGCGAGATCGTCGGCGAGGGCACGCTCTTCCTGCTCAACGTCAAGGGCGACTCGATGGTCGAGGCCGCCATCACGGACGGCGACTGGGTCGTGGTGCGCCAGCAGCCCGTGGCCGAGCAGGGCGAGATCGTCGCCGCGATGATCGACGGCGAGGCCACGGTCAAGACCTTCAAGCGCACGGACGGCCAGGTCTGGCTGATGCCGGCCAACCCCGCCTACGAGCCGATCGACGGCAACGAGGCGACCATCCTCGGCCGCGTCGTCGCGGTGCTCCGCCGGCTCTGAGGTCCCGGCCCCCGGTCAGCGGTCCGGGGGCGGCACCACGATCACGGGATAGCGGGCGGTGCGCACCAGCACGCCCGCGACCCCGCCGAGCAGCAGCCGTTTCATGAGCGGGTACCCGCGCGACCCGACGACGAGGACGTCGGTGCGTTCGGGCAGGTCGGCCAGGGTGTCGGCGACCGAGCGGCCGATCACGACGTCGTAGAGCGCGTCGATCTCCACCGGCGCCTGCGCGAGCCCCTTCTGCGCGGTGTCGGTCGCGGCGGGCACCTCCTCCTCGCCACCCGCGACGACCACGAACCGCAGCGCGGCCCCGGTCCGGCCGGCCAGGTGCACGGCCAGGACGGCCGCACGGTCGGCCTCCGGCGTGCCGTCGTAGGCGACCGTGACGACGGTGATCCCCTTCGCGGCGGTGTGGCGATAACCCCGCGGCGCGATCCCGACGGGGCAGCGTGCCGAGGGCAGCAGCCGCTGCACCGTGCCGCCGGGAGCGAGCCGGCCGAGCAGGCCCCCGCCCGTCGACCCGACGACCAGCACCGCGGCCCCGACCTCCTCGGCGTGGTCGGCGAGCACCCCCGCCGCGGGGCCCGGCCCGAGCGGGGCGAACTCCGGCTCGGAGGGCCCGGTCGAGCCGATGAGCTCCCGTGCCCGGCCGAACCGCCGGCGGGCGACCTCCTCGATCTTCTCCCGCCACCGCGGGTCGCGGGCCATCGCCGAGTAGCCGAGCCCGTCCGTCGGATAGACGGTGGCGACGACGTTCGTCAGGCCCGTCAACCGCGCCAGCTGCGCCCCGAGGACCAGGGCGTCGTGACCGCCCGGCGTGTCCTCGTAGGCGGTCACGATCGGCACCGCGGCACCCCTCCTCCCGGCATGATCAGCGTAGGCGGCGCGGGGCGCGCCGACGGCCCTCCGGGAGCACCCTTAACGGGCTCGTCACACGCGGGACCGCCGCCGCCCGTGCAGGGCCATCGCGGCGGCGGCCAGCCCCAGCACGAGGACCGCGACCCCGACGCCGATCGCCGCGGGCAGCCACTCCGGGGCGGGCTCCGGCGGGGTCGCCGGGGGCGGCGGCGCGGCCGTGGGCTCCGCGGGTGCGGCAGCGAGCGTGGCCTCGACCGCGCCGGGCACTGCGCGGAGCCGGCCACGGTCCGGGCCGCGGGTCTCGGAGCCGGACAGCAGGGTGCCGTCGGGGAGGAACGCGAGCGCCTCGCCCTGGGGCTCGTCGGACAGCGGGACCTGCAGCGGAGTGCCCTGCAGCGCCGCGACGAGGTCGCCGGAGGGCGGGACGCGGTAGAGCCACGCGTCGGTGTAGGTCCGCAGGCCGACGACCTCGCGGCCCGCGCTCGTCGCCCCGCCGGTCACGGTGAAGGCGCCGAGGGCGCCGATCGGGCCACCCCGGGTCTCGGAGCGGGGGAAACCGGCCGAGCCGGCGCGCATCAGCGGCGTGGGCCCGGGCTCGGCGAGCGGGCCGGTGGGCCGGTAGACGCCGGCGGTGCCGCCGACCTCCTTGGTCACGATCACGGGCACCCCGTCCGCGCCGATCAGGAGGGCCTCGGCGTCGTGCGGGCCGTCCGGGTAGGTCACCCGGTGCAGCCGCGGCGCGCCGTCGGGCGGCAGCACGAGGAGGGCCACGGTGTCCCGGACCCGGTCGTTGTCGCCGGTGTCGGCCACCCAGAACGCGCCGTCGGGTGCGATCGCGAGGTCCTCGGCGTCGTACGGGTCCAGGGCCGCGGTCCGGGTCTCGACGACCGCGCAGGTGTCCGGGTCGAGGCGGTACAGCGCGACCCGGCTGCCGCCGTCGCTCATGGCCCAGACGCCGCCGTCGGCGGCCACGGCCAGCCCGGAGAGCTCGACGAGGCGCCGGTCGGTGACCGCGCAGCGGTCCTCGGGCCCGGCCCGCGCTGCGCTCGCCGGCACGGCGAGCAGCAGCGTGAGCAGCAGGACGGCGCCGAGGACCCCGGCGCGCTCAGCCGCGCGCAGCGACGCGCGCCCCGACCTCGGCACGCGCGCCCTCGCCGGCGGTCCCGTTCGCACCCCGCGAGCCTGCCGCGTCGCCCTCGGCGGGGGCCGACCCGGTCCCCCCGACCGCGAACGGCACGGCCGCGACGGCGAGCTCGGGCCCGACCCGGACGTGCAGCCGCGTGCCCTCCGGCGTGTGCTCGGAGGCGAGCACCTCGCCGTCCGAGTGCAGCCGCGCGACCAGCCCGCCCTCGGTGTAGGGCACCAGCAGCTCGAGGTCGACCTCGGGCCGCGGGAGCCGCTCGGCGATGCAGGCCTTGAGCCGCGCCACCCCGTCGCCCCGGTGGGCCGAGACGAACACGGCGTCGGGCAGCAGGTGCCGCAACCGGGCGAGCGCGAGGTCGCCGGCGGCATCGGTCTTGTTGACGACGAGCAGCTCCGGGGGCATGGTCCCGCCCTGCTCCTCGCCGATCTCGACCAGGACCTTGCGCACCGCGGCGATCTGGTCCTCGGGCAGCGAATCCGAGGCGTCGACCACGTGGACCAGCAGGTCGGCCTGGCCGGCCTCCTCCAGGGTGGAGCGGAACGCCTCGACGAGCTGGTGCGGCAGGTGCCGCACGAACCCGACGGTGTCGGTGAGCGTGTAGGTGCGCCCGTCCGGCGTCTCCGCGCGGCGGGTCGTGGGGTCCAGGGTGGCGAACAGCGCGTCCTCGACCAGGACACCCGCGTCCGTCAGCGCGTTGAGCAGCGAGGACTTGCCGGCGTTGGTGTAGCCGACGATCGCGACGCTCGGCACGTCGTTGCGGCGGCGGGCGCCGCGCTGGGTGTCCCGCACCCGGCTCATCGCGGCGATCTCGCGGCGCAGCTTGGACATGCGGTGGCGGATGCGCCGGCGGTCCAGCTCGATCTTGGTCTCACCGGGACCACGGCCGCCGATACCCACACCGCCGGCGGCGCGGCCACCGACCTGCCGGGACAGCGCCTCACCCCAGCCGCGCAGCCGCGGCAGGAGGTAGGACAGCTGGGCCAGCTCGACCTGGGCCTTGCCGTCCCGCGAGCGGGCGTGCTGGGCGAAGATGTCGAGGATCAGGGCGGTCCGGTCGATCACCTTGACCTTGAGCTTGTCCTCCAGCTGGCGCAGCTGGCCGGGCGAGAGCTCGCCGTCGCAGATCACGGTGTCGGCGCCGGCGGCCTGCACGGCGACGGACAGCTCGTCGACCTTGCCGGAACCGATGAAGGTGGCGGGGTCGGGCTTGCTCCGCCGCTGCACCAGGCCGTCCATGACCTGGGAGCCGGCGGTCTCGGCGAGCCGGGCCAGCTCGACGAGCGAGGCGTTGGCCTGCTCGGAGGTGCCCTCGGTCCAGACCCCGACGAGCACCACCCGCTCGAGCCGCAGCTGCCGGTACTCGACCTCGGTGATGTCGGTGAGCTCGGTCGACAGACCCGCGACCCGCCGGAGCGAGGATCGTTCCTCCAGCTCCATCTCGCCCCGCGAGGGGTCGAGAGCATCGTCGGCAGGCGTGTAGCGCAGGGGGGATTCAGTCATCGTGAGGTCGAGTGTCCCACGTTTCGGGTCGCCGTGTCGGACCGTTTCCCGCGCGTCACCCGGCGGTCTCCCACCACGATCGATCCAGTTCACCGTGCGCGACCAGGACCGCCGGACCGTGCAGGACGGTCGACGCCCCGCCCTCGCGGACCGTGACCTCCAGCCGGCCGCCGGGGGTGTCGACGGGCAGCCGGCCCTCGGCGCGCCCGGCTGCGCGCAGCGAGGCCACGACGGCCGCCACCGTGCCGGTGCCACAGGACCGGGTCTCGCCCACCCCGCGCTCGTGCACGCGCATCGCGACCGGCTCGTCGCCGCGGGCGGGCGCGACGAACTCGACGTTGGCCCCGTTCGGGAACAGCGCCTCGTCCCGCCCCGGCGGCACGGTCAGGTCCAGCCCGGCGAGGTCGGTGTCGGTGACGCAGGCGAGGTGCGGGTTCCCGACGTCGACCGCCACGCCCGGGAACTCCCGGCCGCCGACCGTCGCGACGCTCTCGGGGCCGACCAGCGCCCGGCCCATCTCGACGGCGACCCGGTCCCCCTCGAGCGAGACGACCTTGACGCCCGCCCGCGTGCCCAGCGGCAGCTCCCCGGTGCGGAACCAGCCGGCGTGCTGCAGGTAGCGCGCGAAGACGCGGACGCCGTTGCCGCACATCTCGGCGACCGACCCGTCGGCGTTGCGGTAGTCCATGAACCACTCGGGGCCGTCGACGCCCAGTGCGGCGGAGCGGACCACGCGCAGCACGCCGTCCGCCCCGAGCCCGCGCCGCCGGTCGCACAGCGCGGCGACCCGCTCCGGCGTGAGGTCGAGGGCGCCGTCGGGGTCCGGCAGCACGACGAAGTCGTTCTGCGTGCCGTGGCCCTTCGAGAAGGGAATGCCGTCGCTCACGGGACCAGCCTACGAGCCAGAGCCGACAGTTCCGGATCCGCGCCGTCGAGCCAGTGGATGCGGGGGTCGCGGCGGAACCACGAGCGCTGCCGGCGCACGAACCGGCGGGTGGCACGCACCGTCTCCTCGGCGGCCGTCGCCAGGTCGTACTCGCCGTCCAGCGCCGCGACGACCTGCTGGTAGCCCAGCGCCCGCGACGCCGTCCGGCCCTCCCGCAGGCCCTTCTCCAACAGTCCGCGGGTCTCCTGGACCAGCCCGGCGGCCATCATCAGGTCGACGCGGCGGGCGACCCGGTCGTCGAGCTCCGCGGTGTCCCGGTCGACCCCGATCAGCACGGCGTCGTACCGGGGCGTGCGCTGCCCCGGGAGCGTCGCCCGGAAGGGGCGCCCGGTCAGCTCGATGACCTCCAGCGCCCGGACGATCCGGCGGCCGTTGCTCGGAAGGACGTTCTGCGCGGCGGTGGGGTCGACCTCGGCCAGCCTGCGGTGCAGCGCCGGCGCCCCGACGGCGGCCAGCTCGGCTTCCCACCGGCCGCGGACCGCGGGGTCGGTGCCCGGGAACTCCAGCTCGTCGACGACCGCCTGGACGTACAGCCCCGAGCCGCCGACCAGCACCGGCGTGCGGCCGGCGGCCAGCAGCGTCTCGATGACGGCGCGCGCCTCCCGCTGGTAGACGGCCACCGACGCGGTCTCGGTGACGTCCAGGACGTCGAGCTGGTGGTGCGGGATCCCGCGGCGCTCGGCCATCGACAGCTTGGCGGTGCCGATGTCGAGGCCGCGGTAGAGCTGCATCGCGTCGGCGTTGACGACCTCGCCGCCCAGCGCCTCGGCCAGGTCCAGCCCCAGGTCGGACTTGCCCGTCGCGGTCGGCCCGACGACGGCCACGAGCCTCGTCATGCCGGCGTCCAGACCGCCACGTGGTAGGCCACGCCGTAGGGCGCGGCGGAGTACAGCAGCTCGCCGCGCCAGTCCCGGTCCTCCGCGGCCCCGGCGAGCACCTGCCAGGGGGCGCGCCCTGCCGCCCACAGCTCCGCCGCGAGCCCCGGGTCGAGGGCGGCCAGGGGTGCGGGGTCGCCGTGCTCCAGGGCCTTCGCGACGCCGGCGTCGAAGGGCCCGGCCCGCTCGTCGAGGTGGCCGGGGGCCTTCTCGGTGTGGGTGGCCGCGCCGTCGCCGACGATCAGCAGCCCGAGAGGGCCGTCGGCCGCGTCGGCCTCCGCGGCGAGCTCCCGGCCGAGCTGCAGGCAGTCGGCGGTGGGGGTGTCCTCGGGGACGAGCTCGCCGCGGATGCGCGGCTCCCGTCCGGTCCCGCCGGCGGCCCACCCGGCGACGAGCAGCGGCAGCGGGAGCTCCGGGTCCGGTGCGCCGGCGCCGGGTCCGAGGGCGACCCGGACGTCCCTGCCGAACCCGGCGAACGTCCCGGCGGTCGCGGGCGGGACGGTCCGGCGGCCGCCGGAATCGGCGCCCACGGCGATCCAGTCCGCGGCCGCCCCCGCGAGCCGGGCCGCGGCCGAGTACACCGCCGCGCGCAGCTCCGCGGTCTCGCCCGCCGCCCCCGCAGCCAGTTCCGGGACGAGGAGCGGGGGGTGCGGGAGCACGACGACCAGCGACAGCACGCGACCGACAGTAGTGCGGCCCCGGCGACCGCGCCGCCGCCCGCCGGTCACCCTGCGCGACCGATCGGGGCCGGAGAGTCGCATTCACGGCGACTCGGCGCGCTCAGGCGGCCGCCCGCGGTCTCGTCCGGGTCGCGGCGGTTCCGTGCGCCCGCCCGACCTGTTTGAATTCCGCCGACCGGGGGTCGCGCGTCCGCGACCGGCCGGTTCGTGCACGGCCCCGGCGTTCCACGGCGGGGCGCCCGTCCCCGCGGCGGGCCCGAACGAGGGAGGACGACGGTGTCGGACGAGCACACGGACGAGACGCAGCGGGAGGGTCTGCCCGGCACCGCCGCGAGCGCGCCCGCTCCGGACACCCCCGACACGCCCCCGACGGCGACGGGACCGGCGGACGAGAGGACCGAGCAGCCGGCGGCGCGGTCCGCGGCCGACCCCGCCTCGTCCGCACCGGACGCACCGCAGGCCGTGGCGCCGGGCGAGGCCGCACCGCCCGCGGCATCGGACGAGCCGACACCGTCCGCGGCATCGGGCGAGCCGACACCGTCCGCGGTATCGGGCGAGGCCGTACCGGCTGCGACGCCGGGCGAGGCCGCGCCGGCTGCGACATCGGGCGAGCACACCCCGCCCGCCGCGCAGCCCGCCGCGCCGAAGCCCGCACCACCCAAGCCCGCTCCGCCGAAGCCCGGGCCGCCCAAGCCCGGCCCGCCGCCCGGCGCCCGTCCGGGACCGCGGCCCGGCCCGCCCCCGGGAGCAGGCCACACCCGTCCGGTCCAGCACGCCCCGGTGGCCCGGCCCGCCGCCCCGCCGGTCGAGCCGTCGCCCGTCGCGACGGCGTCGGAGAACCCGTCGCGCTGGGGCCGGGTCGACGAGGAGGGCGCCGTCTTCGTCCGAACCGCCGACGGCGAGCGTCGCGTCGGTTCCTGGCAGGCCGGCGCCCCGGACGAGGGCCTGGCCCACTTCGCCCGCCGCTTCGACGACCTGCTCGCCGAGGCCGAGCTGCTCGTGTCCCGGCTCGCCACCGGCGGCGGGGACCCGAAGCACGCGCTGACCAGCGCCAAGGCCCTGCGCGAGGGGCTCGACGAGGCAGCCGTGGTCGGTGACCTCGACGGGCTGCACAAGCGCCTCGACGAGCTCGTCGGGATGGCCGAGGACGCGGTCGCCACCGCCCGCACGGCCCGGGACGAGCAGCGGCACGCCGCGATCGCCCGCAAGGAGGCGCTGGTCGCCGAGGCCGAGACCATGGCCTCCGAGTCCACGCAGTGGAAGCAGGCGGGCGACCGCTACAAGGCGATCCTCGACGAGTGGCGCACCATCAAGGGCATCGACCGCAAGACGGACGAGGCACTCTGGAAGCGCTTCTCGCGCGCCCGCGAGGCCTTCAACCGGCGCCGCGGTTCGCACTTCGCCGACCTGGACCGCCAGCGCGCCGGGGCCAAGGCGCGCAAGGAGGAGCTGGTCGCCGAGGCGGAGGCCCTCTCGGAGTCGGACGACTGGGGCCCCACCGCCGCCCGCTACCGCGACCTCATGGCGGAGTGGAAGGCGGCCGGCCGCGCCCAGAAGGACGCCGACGACGCCCTCTGGCACCGCTTCCGCAGCGCGCAGGACACCTTCTTCTCGCGCCGCTCGTCCGTCTTCGCCGAACGGGACTCCGAGTTCGCGGCCAACGCCGACGCGAAGCGTTCGCTGCTCGACGAGGCCGAGAAGATCGACACCTCGGACCCCGACGCCGCCCGGCTCGCGCTGCGCCACGTCCAGGAGCGCTGGGAGGAGATCGGCAAGGTCCCGCGCGAGGACATGCGGCCGCTGGAGCAGCGCCTGCGGGCCGTCGAGGAGGCCGTCCGCGAGGCCGCCGACCGCCAGTGGCGCCGCACCGACCCCGAGGCCGAGGCCCGCGTTGCGCAGTTCCGTGACCGCGTCGCCCAGTTCGAGGCCCAGGCCGAGAAGGCCCGCGCCGCCGGCGACAAGCGCCGGGCCGAGCAGGCGGAGTCGCAGGCCGCGCAGTGGCGGGAGTGGCTGGAGACCGCGGAGCAGTCCGTCCAGGACCGCTGATCCGGCTGAACTCCGGACCGTGGTCCACGTCCGGGTAGCGGGACGATCGATTTCCGACCGTTTCGCTGCCCGGACGTGGATGTCGGCTTCACGCGAGCGAACGGAGCGGCGGAAACGCGCCGCCGGCCGGGTCCGGGATCGCACGCTCTCGGTGTGCCCTCGACACCCCTGACCCGCCTCCTGGCCACGCGGGACGGGCTGATCACCCGACGGCGCGGTGTTCGGGCCCGCGGCCGCGTGGTGGCTGGGGCTGCTGGACCGTCCGCCCGTGATCGTGCCGGTGACGGTGCCCCGCCGCCGGGCGCCCAGGCCGCCGCCGGGCATCCGCGTGCGCCGGCGCGACCTCGCACCGGATGACCTGACCCGACGCCGGGGTGTCCGCCTCACCGCGCTGCCGCTGACCGCGCTCGAGACCGCGGCGGTGCTGCCGGAAGGCGGCTCCTTCCTCGACCGCGCCCTGCAGCGCCACGTCCGGTTCGAGGACGTCCTGCAGGCCTATCGACGTGCGCTCGGCTGCGGCGGGGCGGCGGGCCTGCGCGCCGTGCTCGTCCCGGCGGTCGATCGTGCCGACTCGGCGGCCGAACGCACGCTCTTTCGGCTCCTGCGCGCCGCCGGGATCAGCGGCTGGGTGCGGGCGCTGCCGTTCGGGTGCTGGACGCTGGACCTGGCGTTCCCCGAGGCGCGGCTCGCGGTCGAGTTCGACGGCTGGGCCTGGCACGTCGACGTCGAGCGGTTCCGCGCCGACCGGACGAAGCAGAACGCCCTGGTCGCGGCAGGGTGGACGGTCCTGCGCTTCACCTGGCACGACCTCAGCGACCCGAACCTCGTGGTCGCCGCGATCCTCCGCGCCCTCGGCTCATGATCCACGCCCGGGAACCGGGACGTCCGGAATCCGAGCGATCTGCTGCCCGGATGTGGATCTTCGAGAGGTCAGCGGCGCTGGAGGGAGATGCGGGCCCAGGTGAAGGTCAGCAGCACCACCCCGACCACCGCGAGGACGAGACCGGGACCGGGGCCCTCGACGCCCTCGGGAGCCACGGTCTGCCGGCTCCACACCGCCCACACGCCGTTGACCACGGAGATCCCGCAGCCGACGGCGGAGATCCAGGCCAGCGCCCAGTACCGGGTGGTCAGCGCGAGCGTGGAGGTGACGATCCCGAACGCGGTGACGGTGAAGGTGAACAGCCGCGGCAGGGGCCCGGCCGACTGCGCGCCGACCAGCAGCTGCCAGCCCGTGGCGCCCTCGATCCAGGGCAGCAGCAGCGCCCCGACGACGGCCAGGGTGCCGATCGCGGCGACCAGCGCGGCCGCGCCCGGGTCGATCTTCCGTTCCACCCGCCGGGCCACGCCGGCGAGCTCGGTCTCGAGGGCCGACAAGGTCGGGTCCGGGTCGCGGTCCCACGGCGCCCGGTCGCCGCCCGGTCCCTGCCGGTCCCCGCCGGAGGCGCGCTCGTCGCTCATCGTCCGCTCCGTCCGTCCCTCGCTCACGATCCCTGCACCCCGCAGCCGGCCGTGACCGGCTCGGCGGCGGGCTTCCCGAAGCCCGGCAGGCCCAGCCCGGTGGGCGCGCCGCCCGGCCGCTGCCCGGCCTCGTGCGCGTCCCCGGCGCGGGTGCGGCGGTGGCCCAGCACCCCGTCGTCGGCGACGAGGTGGTGCGGCGCGCCGTACCCGATCCGCACGGTGACGAGGTCGCCGGGCCGGATCCCGTGCCGACCGGGCGCGAAGTGCACCAGCCGGCCGTCCCGGGCCCGTCCGCTCATCCGGCGGGTGGCGCCGTCCTTGCGGCCCTCGCCCGTGCTCACCAGCACCTCGACCTCGCGGCCCTCGTGCGCGCGGTTCTCCTCCCAGGAGATCTGCTCCTGCAGGGCCACCAGCCGCTCGTACCGCTCCTGGACGACGGCCTTGGGCAGCTGGTCCGGGAGCTCGGCCGCCGGGGTGCCGGGGCGCCGCGAGTACTGGAACGTGAAGGCCTGCGCGAACCGGGCCCGGCGCACCACCTCGAGGGTCTGCGCGAAGTCCTCCTCGGTCTCCCCCGGGAACCCGACGATGATGTCCGTGGACACCGCGGCGTCGGGGATCGACGCCCGCACCTCGTCGAGGATCCCGAGGAACCGCTCGGAGCGGTACGAGCGCCGCATGGCCCGCAGCACCCGGTCCGATCCGGACTGCAGCGGCATGTGCAGCTGCGGGCAGACGTTGGGCGTCTCGGCCATCGCGGCGATGACGTCGGACGTGAAGTCCCGCGGGTGCGGCGAGGTGAACCGCACGCGCTCGAGCCCCTCGACGGTGCCGCAGGAACGCAGCAGCTTCGCGAACGCGCCGCGGTCGCCGAACTCCGAGCCGTACGCGTTGACGTTCTGACCCAGCAGGGTCACCTCGAGCACGCCGTCCGCGGCGAGCGCCCCGACCTCCGCGAGGATGTCCCCGGGCCGGCGGTCGCGCTCCTTGCCGCGCAGCGACGGGACGATGCAGAAGGTGCAGGTGTTGTTGCAGCCCACCGAGATCGAGACCCAGCCGGCGTAGGCGGACTCGCGGCGCGCGGGCAGCGTCGACGGGAAGACCTCGAGCGACTCGAGGATCTCCACCTCGGCCGCGCGGTTGTGCCGGGCGCGCTCGAGCAGCGCGGGCAGCGACCCGACGTTGTGGGTGCCGAACACGACGTCGACCCACGGGGCCTTCTTCGTGATCGTGTCGCGGTCCTTCTGCGCGAGGCAGCCGCCGACGGCGATCTGCATGTCCGGGTTGGCCGTCTTGGCCGGGCGCAGGTGGCCGAGGTTGCCGTAGAGCTTGTTGTCCGCGTTCTCGCGCACGGCGCAGGTGTTGAACACGACCACGTCGGCCTGCGCCGGGTCCTCGGCGCGCGCATACCCCGCGGACTCCAGCAGACCGGCCATCCGCTCGGAGTCGTGCACGTTCATCTGGCACCCGTAGGTGCGGACGGTGTAGCTGCGGGTCACCCCACGAGGGTATGCCTCGCGGGCGACGGCACGGGCCCCGGGGACGACAGCACCGGCCCGGGACGACAGGGCGGCCGCCGGTCCGGCACGATGCGGCGATGGAGCCCGGACCCAGGCTGGACCGCCGCTCCGCCCTGCGCGTGCTGGCGGCACTCGCCGTGCTCCCCGGCCTGGCCGCCTGCGGCGCCGACTTCTCCGGGCGGCGGCTGTCGATCGCGGCGGGGGTCGCCTCGGGCGTCTACTTCCGGCTCGGCGGCACGCTCGCCGAGGTCTGGCGGGAGCACCTCGACCTGGGCGCCGCCCCGACCGTCCTGACGACGGCGGGTTCCGTGGACAACCTCGACCGGCTGGCCGGCGGCACCGTCGACGTCGCGTTCAGCCAGGTCGACACGGCGGCCGAACGGCTCGCCGGCCTCGCGCCGGGCGATCCCCGCGCCCCGCGCGCCCTCGCCCGGATCTACGACGACGCCCTGCACGTCGTGGTGCGGCGTGACTCGCCGGCCCGGCGGGTCGCGGACCTGCGCAGACGCGCCGTGTCGATCGGGCCGCCGACCTCGGGCTACTACGCCGCGTCCCGCCGGCTGCTGGAGAGCGCGGGCGTGGATCCGGACCGCGACGTCGACGCCCGCCAGCTCGGCCTGTCGGACTCCGCCGCGGCGCTGCGCGACGGGACGATCGAGGCCTTCTGCTGGTTCGGGGGCGTGCCGACCGCGGGCGTCTCCGACCTCGCGGCGACCACACCGATCCGGCTGCTGGACCTGACCGACGTGCTCGAGGCCGTCCGGGCGCGCTACCCCGTGTACTCGTCGGGCACCGTGCCCGCCTCCGCCTACGACATCGGCGAACCGGTGGCCACTCTGTTCGTGCGGAACCTGCTGCTGGTCCCCGCCGCGCTCGACGACGACCTGGCCGGCGCCCTCGTCGGCACGATCTTCGCCGAGCAGCCCCGGCTCGCCGCCACCAGCCCGGCCGCGCTGACCATCGACGCCCGCGCCGCCATCGGCACCCAGCCGGTGCCGCTGCATCCCGGGGCGGAGCGCTTCTACCGCGAGGCCAAGGGCGCGTGACGTCGGCGACCAGCCCGTAAAGGGAAGGCAAAGTTCGTCCCAAACAAGGCTATGCTCCCTCCACCCGGGCGGCACCGCCCGCCGACAGAGGAGCCGCCCGTGCCGCGCCCCCGCGTTCCCCGCTGCGTCCGAGTCGCCGTCGCCGCGCTCGCCGCGGTCGCCGTCGCCGCCCCGCTGACCGCCTGCGGGAGCTCCCCGGACCTGACGATCTACTCGGGTCGCAACGAGCAGCTCGTGGGCGGGCTGCTCGAGAAGCTGGAGGAGCGGGTCGGCGGGACCGTCGAGGTGCGCTACGGCGGGAGCGCCGAGCTCGCCGCCCAGCTGCTCGAGGAGGGCGCCGGCACCGAGGCGGACGTGTTCTTCTCCCAGGACGCGGGCGCCCTCGGCGCGCTCGACGACGCGAACCGCCTGGAGCCGCTGCCGCCCGCGGCCCTCGACGCCGTCCCGGCGGCCTACCGCGCGGACGACGGCAGCTGGGTCGCGACCTCGGCCCGCTCCCGCGTGCTGTTCTACGACCCGCGGCAGGTCTCCGGGGCGGACCTCCCCGCCACGCTCGACGCCGTGACCGACCCGCGGTGGCGCGGGAAGATCGGCTACGCGCCGACCAATGCCTCCTGGCAGGCGTTCGTGACCGGGGTCCGGGTGTTGCGTGGCGAGGAGGGCGCCCGGGCCTGGCTGCAGGCCTTCGGGGCGAACCAGCCGGTCAGGTTCGACAACAACATCCAGATCCTCGACGCCGTGAACGCCGGGCAGATCGCCCTCGGCCTGTCCAACCACTACTACTGGTACGAGCGCGTGGCCGAGGTGGGCGAGCAGGCCGTCCCGGCCCGCGTCCACTACGTCCCGGGCGGCGACCCGCTCGGCCTGGTCAACGTGGCCGGCGCCGGGGTGGTCGCCGGGACCGCGCAGCAGGAGATGGCCCGCCGTGCCGTCGAGTTCCTGGTCTCTCCCGAGGCCCAGCAGTACTTCGCCGACGAGACGGCCGAGTACCCGGTCCGCGCGGGGGTCGCGTCCACCCGGCACACGCTGCGGCCGCTCGACCAGCTGCAGCCGCCGGACATCGACCTGTCCGACCTCGCGTCGCTGCAGCAGTCGCTCACGCTGCTGCAGGAGACCGGTCTGGCGTGACCGCGCCCCCGTCGACGCGGTCCCCCGCCCGGGCGGGGGCCGCGCCCCGGGCCCTGCTGGCCGCCGCCGCGGTCACCGGCGCGCTGGCCTGCGTCCCGCTGCTCTACCTGGCCGTCCGCACCCTGGAGGCGGGTCCCGGCACGGTGGCCGGGATCCTGGCCCGGCCGCGGACCGGCGAGCTGCTGACCCGAAGTGTGCTGCTCGCGGGCTCGGTCACGGCGGCCTGCCTCGTCCTCGGCTGCGGGCTGGCCTGGCTGGTGGCCCGCACCGACCTGCCCGGCCGCCGGGTGTGGGCCGCGGTCCTGGCGCTGCCGCTGGCCGTCCCGTCGTACGTGGCCGGGTTCACCTGGATCGCCGAGTGGCCCGGGCTGGCGGGCTTCCCGGGCGCGTTCCTGGTGCTCACCCTGGTCAGCTACCCGTACGTGCTGCTGCCGGTCGCGGCGGCGCTGCTGGTGTCCGACGGCGGGCTGGAGGAGGTCGCCCGCTCGCTCGGCCGCGGCCCGGGCCAGGTCCTGTTGTCGGTCACGTTGCGTCGGGTCCGCCCGACCGCGGCGGCCGCGGGCCTGCTCGTCGCGCTCTACGTGCTCAGCGACTTCGGCGCGGTCTCGCTGATGCGCTACGAGACCTTCACGCTCGGCATCTACACGAGCTACCGGGCCACCTTCGACCGCACGCCGGCGGCGGTGCTCGGCTGCGTCCTCGTGGTCCTCGCCGCCCTGCTGACCTGGGGCGAGTACCGGGCCCGCGGTCGCGCCGCCGGATGGGTCGGCCGCGGCACCCCGCGCCCGCCGGTGCCGGTGCGGCTGGGGGCCTGGCGGCCGGTCGCGCTGCTGGCGGTGGTGGCCGTCGCCGCCGCGGCCCTCGGGGTGCCCGCGGTGAGCCTGGTGCGCTGGACCGTGGCGGGCACGTCGGCCGGGGTCGACTGGCCTGCGCTCGGGAGCGCCGCGGTCGCGACCCTGCAGGTCGCCGGGGTCGGCGCGGCCCTGACCACCCTGCTCGCGCTGCCGGTGGGGATCCTCGCCGCCCGGCACCGCGGGCGCGTGGTCACCGCCGTCGAGACCGCGGCCTACGCCGGGCACGCGCTGCCCGGCGTGACGATCGGGCTCGCCCTGGTGTTCGTCGGGATCCGGCTGGTCCCGGGGATCTACCAGGAGCTGCCGCTGCTGGTCGTCGGGTACGCCGTGCTGTTCCTCCCGCTGACCGTCGGAGCCGTCCGGACCGCGGTCGCGGCCGCGCCCGTGGGTCACGAGGAGGTCGCCCGCTCGCTCGGCTGCGGCCGGGCGGTGGCGTTCGCGCGCGTCACCCTCCCCCGGGCGCTGCCCGGCACGGTCGCCGGCGCGGCGCTCGTGTTCCTCACCGTGGTCAAGGAGCTGCCGGTGACCCTGATGCTGCGGCCGACCGGCACGGACACCCTCGCGGTGCAGCTGTGGAGCCACACCGGGGCAGGCGCCTTCGCGGCCGCGGCCCCGTACGCCGTGGTACTCGTGCTGGTCTCGGCGGTCCCGGCCGCGCTGCTCGACCGGGCGGTGCACCGGTGAGCGCCGGGCTCGCGGTCGCGGGCGTGCGCGCGGGCCATCCCGGCGTGTCCGTCCTGCACGGGGTGGACCTGGCGGTGCCCGCGGGCGCGCTGGTGGCAGTGCTCGGCGGCTCCGGCAGCGGCAAGACGACGCTGCTGCGCTGCGTGGCCGGCTTCCACCCGCTCGACGCCGGCGAGATCCGGCTCGGGGACCGCGTCGTCGCCGGGCCGGGCGTCGAGGTCCCGCCGGAGCGCCGTCGCGTCGGCCTGGTCCCCCAGGACGGCTCGCTGTTCGCGCACCTGTCGGTGGCCGCGAACGTCGGGTTCGGGCTCGACCGGGCCGCCCGCCGCGGCCCCCGGGTGCGCGAGCTGCTGGACCTGGTCGGGCTCGCCGACCTCGCCGACCGCATGCCGCAGGAGCTCTCCGGCGGCCAGCAGCAGCGGGTCGCGTTGGCCCGGGCGCTCGCCCCGGACCCCGCCGTGGTGCTGCTCGACGAGCCCTTCAGCGCCCTCGACGCCGGGCTGCGGGCGGAGGTCCGCGAGCAGGTCCGCGCCGCGCTGCGGGCGGCCGGCACCACCGCGGTCCTGGTCACCCACGACCAGCAGGAGGCACTCGGCGTCGCCGACCTCGTCGCGCTGCTGCGCGACGGCCGGATCGTCCAGGTCGCCCCGCCGCGGGAGATCTACGGCACGCCGGCCGACGTCGGCGTGGGCACGTTCGTGGGCGAGGCGGTGGTCCTGCCGGCGGTCGCCCGCGGCGGCTGTGCGGAGACCGTGCTGGGCGCGCTGCCGGTGGCGGCCGCGGACGGCCCCGGCCAGCTCCTGGTCCGGCCCGAGCAGCTGCGGCTACGCCCCGGCGGGCCGGCGCGCGTCCGGGAGGTGGTCTTCCACGGGCACGACGCGACCGTGCTCGTGGAGCTCGGCGGCACCACGCTGCGCTGCCGCACGGCCGAACCGGAGACCCCGGAGCCGGGCAGCGAGGTGAGCCTGCAGGTCCGCGGACCGGTGCGCTTCTACCCGGACTGACGCGGCCGCCCGGCCGAGGACCTCCTGCACGGCGACGCCGACGACCAGGCAGGCGAGCACGACGACGGCCGAGGGCAGCCCGGCCAGCGCCGACATGACCGCGTAGTGGGTCAGGTAGATCGCGAGCGACGCCCCCGCGAGCAGCCCGCACAGCCGCACGAGCGGCCGCGGCACCGCCAGCGCGGGCACCAGCAGCAGCGCCGTGCCGACGGCGACCACGGCCGCCCGGTGCGGCTCGTGGGCGAACATCATCGGCACGGCGACGGCGAGTCCGGCGAGCACCGCGGCGCGCTGCCACGCGGTCGCGGCGCGCTGCGCGGCCCAGCCCAGCGCGAACAGCCAGATCACGGTGTGCACGCTCATCTGGCGCAGGGAGAAGGCGTTGGCGCCGTCGTCGACGAACTGGCCGAGCAAGCCGGCGAGGTACACGGCCGCGGGCAGGGCGAACGGCAGGCTCCGGTCGAGCGCCCGCACCGCGGGGACCACGAACAGCAGCGCCATCAGCAGCAGGATCTGCGGCAGCGTCTCGACGAACCAGTACCCCCACGCCTCCGGGTCGACCACGTAGTTGAGCAGCAGCGCGTTGTACCAGTCGACGTCGTCGGCGACGGTCGCGCGCCAGGCCACCCACAGCGCGCTCGGCACGGCGATCCGGGCGGCGGTGCGCAGGATCGTCCGCGACGGCCGGGGCGGGGCCAGGGCGAACCGCGCGAACGCCCAGCCCGCCGCGGCCAGCAGCACGTGCGAGCCGCCCAGCAGCCGGAACAGCCCCACGTGCGAGCCCACGATCAGCACGATCGCCGCGGCCCGCAGGACGACGGGGGTCTCCACCAGCAGCCACCGCCGCGGCGCGCGACCGGGCCCGCCGAGCGCGACGAGCTCCGCCACTGTGCGTTCCGGCCAGTCCGGCGGCAGCGCACCGACCGTGCGTTGCAGCCGCAGCGCCGTCTGGACGTACCGCAGCGAGTCGCCACCGAGCCCCACGAAGGTGTCCCCGTCGGTGATCGTGCGGCCCGGGAACACCGCCGCGAAGGCCCGGCGCACCGGGTCCGCGCCCGCGGGCGGCTGCTGCGGGGCGGCCGCGGCGGCGACCGCGGCGAGGTCGACCTTGCCGGTGGGCAGCCGCGGGAGCGCGTCGACCCCGGCGACCCGGACGGCCGTCGGCGGCAGCCGGAGCCGCTCCGCGAGCAGGTCGGCCACGGCCGTCGCGTCGCCGCCGCGGACCACCGCGACGGCCAGGCCGGTGTCGTCGCCGGTCGCCGCGGCCGCCACGCCCCCCGCCGCGAGGATCCGCTCGACCTCGTCGAGGTCCACCCGCAGCCCGAACGGCTTGACGAACCGCGCCGCGCGCCCGGTGATCTCGAGCAGGCCGTCGGGCCGCAGCCGGGCGCGGTCGCCCGTCTCGAGCCGGTCGACGGTCCGGCCCAGCGCGAGATCGGCGCCGCTGCGGGCGTAGCCGAGCATGACGTTCTCGCCCCGGTAGACCAGGTCGCCCACGCCGTCCGGGTCCGGCCGCTCGATGCTGAACGTGCCGCCGGGCACGGCGACCCCGACCGCCGACGGCGCCGTCGCCGCCCGCTCCGGCGGCAGGTAGGCCATCCGGGCCGTGGCCTCGGTCTGGCCGTACATGACGTAGAGCGCCCACCCGCGCCCCGCCCCGAGCGCGGCGTACCGCTCGACCGCGGCCGGGTCCCACCGCCCGCCCGCCTGCGTGACGTACCGCAGCGACGGGAGCGCGCGGTCGGCGAAGCCCGTCGCGTCGAGCAGGTCGAACGTGTACGGGACGCCGTGCAGGCTGGTCAGGCCGAGCTCCGCGAACTCGGTCCAGAAGGCGGGCTCGGCGACCGACCGGCTCGACAGCACCACGGTCGCGCCGCGCGCGAGGTTGCTGTTCACGACCGAGAGCCCGTAGCAGTACTGCAGCGGCAGGGTGAGCGGTGCCCGGTCCCCCGGTCGGATCGGCAGGTACCCGGCGATCGATTCGGCGTTGGCCGCGAGGTTGCGCGCGGAGAGCCGGACGAGCTTCGGCGAGCCGGTGGTGCCCGAGGTGGGCAGCAGCAGGGCGAGGTCCGGGTGCAGCGCCGGGCCCGGCCCACGCTCCTCGATCCGCACCCCGTCCGCCTCCGGCCGCACGACGACGGCGGGGTCGTGGGCCGCGAGCAGCGGCTCGGCGCGCGCCGGGTCGTCGCCGACCAGCAGCGCGACGTGACCGGCCCGCAGCGCCGCCAGGTAGGTGACGACGGGCTCGACGCCGGGGCCGGCCACCACCGCGACGAGCCGGCGTCCGGTCCCGAGCTCGGCAGCCCGTGCGTCGGCCCGCGCCGCCAGCTCCCGGTAGCTCAGGCACTCCCCGCCGGGCACCAGCAGGGCCGGGCGCCCGCCGTGGCGCGCGAGGGCACCGGCGAACCCCGGCGTTTCGGTCATACTTCCATCAGATGTGGTGAGCCTGTCCTTGGCAATACACCGGACGGACGGACCTCGTCACAGCGTCGGCGGGAGGGCCCGCCGCAGCCGCGCCGCCGCCCTGAGCCCGCCGCTCGGCGGCAGCTCCAGTACCAGCGACCCGCCCGCCAGCTCGACGGTGCGGGCGGCGATCGCGAGGCCCAGGCCAGAACCCTCGACGTTGTTCTGCCCGGGCGAGCGCCAGAACCGGTCGGTGGCCCGTTCGAGCTCCTCCGGCGGGATCCCGGGCCCGGTGTCCAGCACCGCCACGTCGACCAGGGGCGGGTCCGCGCCGCGCACCGGCCGGACCGTGACGGTCACGGTGCCGCCGGGCGGGGTGAACTTCACGGCGTTGTCGAGCAGGGCGTCGAGGACGGTCTCGATGCCCCCGGGCGTCATCCGCACCCGCAGCCCGCGCACGCCGCCGCGCAGCAGCCGCAGGCCGGTGTGCTCGGCGAGCGGGCGCCAGGCGTCGAGGCGGTCGTCGACGGCCGGGTCGACCGCCGTGTCGACCTCCCGGTCCACGCCGGCGTCGCGCTCGGCGCGGGCCAGCGCCAGCAGCCCGTCGAGCACCCCGGAGAGCCGCTCGGCCTCCTCCAGCGCGGCGACGTGCTCCTCCGCGGCGTCTCCCTCGACGTGCCCGTCGAGGTTGGACAGCCGCAGGCGCAGCGCGGTGAGCGGGTTGCGCAGCTGGTGGCTCGCGTCGGCGACGAAGGCCCGCTGGGTCGACAGCGCCTGGCCGACCGACTCCGCCATGCGGTCGAAGGACAGGGTGAGCCGGCGCAGCTCGGGCGGGCCGGACCCGTCGGACACCGGCTCGGCGGGCCGCCCGGCCAGCACCGCGCGCGTCACGCGCCCGGTGCCCTCGTCGAGGCGGCGCACCGGCCGCAGGATCCACCGGGTGACCGGCACCGCGACCAGCACGCCGAGCGCGAGCGCCGCCAGCACCAGGGCCGCGACCAGTGACCAGACCCGGATCTCGGCCGCCCGCAGCGCGTCGGTCGGGGACACGGTGATGGCCGCGCCGCGCACCTCGCCGTCGACCAGGACCGGTTCGGCGAGCACCAGCGGGCGGGTGTCCCACGGCATGATCAGCGGCGGCGCGGCCGACCGGCGGCTGGCCAGGGCGACCTGCAGGCGTTCCCGGCCGGCGGCGTCGAGGGTGGGCGGCGCCGCGCGCGAGGCCGCGACGACCCGCCCGGCCCGGTCGACGACGGTGACCGCCACGCCGTAGACCTCGTCGTAGCGGGCCAGCTCCTCGGCCAGCCCGGCCGCGCTGTCCTCGGTGATCGGCCGCTGCGCGCGCGAGGCGAAGTAGATGGTGTCGGTGAGCCGGTCGATGAACAGCTCCTGCTGCGAAGCACGCGAGTTCGACACCGCCAGCGGCACGCCGAGGCCCAGCGCCAGCAGCCCGACCAGCACGCAGACGATGACGAGCAGCCGGGTGCGCACGCCTCGGCCCGCTCAGCCGCCGAGCCGGTACCCGACGCCGCGCACCGTCTGGACCAGCTCGGGCCGGCCGAGCTTGGTGCGCAGGGTGGCCACGTGCACGTCGAGCGTCCGGTTCGCGCCCGGCCAGCTGCGCCCCCACACCTCGGCGACGATCCGGGTGCGCGTGCAGACCGTGCCGCGCGCGGCCGCGAGCAGCGCCAGCACCTGGAACTCCTTGCGGGTCAGCGTGACCTCGGCGCCGTCGACGGTCACCGTGTGCCGGCCGAGGTCGATCGCCACGCCGTCGTCCGTGGTCACCACCCGGTCGGCCGGCTCGCCCTCGCTCGGGCCGCGGCGGCGCTGCACCGCGTGGATGCGCGCGACCAGCTCGCCGACGTCGTACGGCTTGACCACGTAGTCGTCGGCGCCGGAGTGCAGTCCGACGATCCGGTCCTCGACGTCCCCGCGGGCGGTGACCACGATGACCGGGACGTCACTGGCCTGCCGGATCGCCCGGCAGACGTCCACCCCGTCCGCGTCGGGCAGGCCGAGATCGAGGAGGACGACGTCCACACCCGTGAGGTGGTCGACCGCGCCGCGGCCGCGTTCGAGCCGCGTGGTGGTCATTCCGTGCCGGTGCAGGGCGGGGCGCAGCGCCGCCGCCACGCGATCATCGTCCTCCACGAGCAGAATGTGCACGCGGTTCCCCTCCGAGGTCGTTATTGGATAGAGACCCTAAAGGTTGCCCAAGGTGGTGGACTCGCCTGTCCGAATCGTCCTAGCGTCCCGCCATGCCTGGAGGCCGACCGTGACCGACACCCCCATGATCCGCATGGCCGCGGTGGACAAGCACTTCGGCGAGCTGCACGTGCTCAAGGACATCAACCTGGAGGTCGAGCGCGGTCAGGTGGTGGTCGTGCTGGGTCCCTCGGGCTCCGGCAAGTCCACCCTGTGCCGCACGATCAACCGGCTGGAGCCGGTCGACTCCGGGACCATCGAGGTCGACGGCCGCGCGCTCCCCGCCGAGGGCAAGGCGCTGGCCGGCCTGCGGGCCGACGTCGGGATGGTGTTCCAGAGCTTCAACCTGTTCGCGCACAAGACCGTGGTCGAGAACGTCATGCTCGCGCCGCTCAAGGTGCGCAGGCAGGACAAGGCGGCCGCCGAGAAGAACGCCGTGCGGCTGCTCGAGCGGGTCGGGATCGCGAACCAGAAGGACAAGTACCCGGCGCAGCTCTCCGGCGGCCAGCAGCAGCGCGTGGCGATCGCCCGGGCGCTGGCGATGGACCCGAAGGTCATGCTGTTCGACGAGCCGACCTCCGCGCTGGACCCCGAGATGGTCCAGGAGGTGCTCGACGTCATGACCGGCCTCGCCAAGGACGGCATGACGATGCTCGTGGTCACCCACGAGATGGGCTTCGCCCGCCGCGCGGCGCACCGCGTGGTCTTCATGGCCGACGGCGAGATCGTCGAGGACTCCACTCCAGACGACTTCTTCACCAACCCGTCGAGCGACCGCGCCAAGGACTTCCTCGGGAAGATCCTCACCCACTGACGCCCGCTCCCCTCGAACCGACAGGAGATCCGATGAAGTTGCGTGCCCTCGTGGTGGGGCTGGCCGCGGCCGCCCTCACCCTGACCGCCTGCGGCCAGTCGGGGAGCCCCGGCGGCTCCTCCGGCGGTCCCGTGGTCTCCGAGGCCCCGGCGGCAGGCGTCCAGGTTCCCGACTCGGCGACCTTCGCCGCCATGCAGCAGCGCGGCCGCGTCGTCATCGGTGTCAAGGACGACCAGCCCGGCCTGGGCTTCAAGGACGCCACCACGGGCGAGTACTCCGGCTTCGACATCGAGATCGCCCGGCTCGTCGCCGCGAAGCTCGGCTACGGCACGGACAAGATCGACTACAAGACGGTCCCGTCCGCGGCCCGCGAGGACGCGATCTCCCGCGGCGAGGTCGACTACTACGTCGGCACCTACACGATCAACGACAACCGCAAGAAGCGCGTGTCGTTCGCCGGCCCGTACTTCGTCGCCGGCCAGGGCCTGCTCGTCCGCTCCGACGAGACCGCGATCACCGGCAAGGACACCCTGAAGGGCAAGAAGGTCTGCTCGGTGACCGGCTCGACGCCGATCCAGCGGGTCCGGGACCAGGGCCTGACCGAGCCGGAGAACATCGTCGAGTTCCAGACCTACACGCAGTGCGTGGACCAGCTGCTGTCCAAGCAGGTCGACGCCGTCACCACGGACGACGCGATCCTCAAGGGCTACGCCGCGCAGCAGCCCGACAAGCTCAAGGTCGTGGGCGAGACCTTCTCGACCGAGCCGTACGGCATCGGCCTGAACCACGACGACGCCGCGCTGCGCAACAAGATCAACGACATTCTGCAGGCCTCGTACGACGACGGCACCTGGCAGAAGATCTACGACAACACCCTCGGCAAGTCCGGCTCGCCGGCCTCGCCGCCCGCGCTGCAGCGGTACTGATCCGATCCGGCCGGGGCGGCTCCTGACCACCAGGACCGCCCCGGCCGGCGTCTTTCGTCCGAGAGCTCCGCCGGAGGGGTGGGCCCGCCGTGAACGTCCTGCTGGACAACATCGACCTCTACGCCCGGGGCTTCCTCGGCACCATCGAACTGTTCGTCGTGTCGGCGATCGGCTCGCTGATCCTCGGGGCCCTCCTGGCGGCGATGCGCGTCAGCCCGGTGCCGATCCTGCGGGCGTTCGGCACTGTCTACGTCAACATCCTGCGCAACACCCCGCTCACGCTGGTGATCTTCTTCTTCGCGTTCGCGTACCCGCGGCTGGAGATCGCCGATCTCTCCTACTTCACCCGCGCCTGCATCGGCCTGATCCTCTACACGGCCGCCTTCGTCTGCGAGGTCATCCGGTCCGGCGTCAACACGGTGCCGGTCGGGCAGGCCGAGGCCTCCCGCGCGCTGGGCTTCACCTTCACCCAGACGCTGTCGCAGGTCGTGCTCCCGCAGGCGGTGCGCAACGTCGTCCCGCCACTGGCCAACATCCAGATCGCGCTGCTCAAGAACACCACGATCGCCGCGGGCTTCTCGGTCACCGAGGCCGGCGGGATCTACCAGGCGCTGTCGGAGCGCGGCGCCAACGTCTTCGTCGGCCTGCTGTGGGTCGCCGTCGGCTTCCTCATCCTGGTCGTGCCGCTGACGCTGCTGCAGCGCAACCTGGACCGGCGCTGGAGCACCGCGCGATGAGCGCGCATCAGCTCGGCGCGGTGAGCGCGCACCAGCTCGGCACGATGAGCCGCCGATCCCTCCCCGCCCCGTCCGCGCCGCACACCGGGAGCGCCTCGTGACCGCCGTCCTCTACGACATCCCCGGCCCCCGGGCCCGGGTGCGCAACACGCTGTTCGGCGTCGTCGGCACCCTCGTCGTGCTGGGGATCCTCGCGTTCGTGATCTACCGCTTCGCGGTGACCGGGCAGTTCGACCCGCGGCTGTGGAGCTGGATCACCTACGTCAACATCCAGTACCTGCTGCTGGGCGCGCTGGGGAACACGCTGAAGGCCTTCGCGGCGGCCGCGGTGCTGTCGCTGCTGTTCGGGGCGGTCTTCGCCGCCGGCCGGATGTCCGACCACCGGTGGGTCAGCCGGGTCTCTGCGACGATCGTGGAGTTCTTCCGCGCCGTCCCGCTGCTGGTGCTGATCTTCATCCTGTTCTTCGGCGTCTCGCGCGGGCTCGGCGTGAACATCTCGGCCTACTGGGCCGTGGTGCTCGGCCTCATGCTCTACAACGGCTCCGTGCTCGCCGAGGTGTTCCGGGCGGGCGTGCGCGCGCTGCCCCGCGGGCAGTCGGAGGCCGCGTACGCGCTGGGCATGCGCAAGACGCAGGTCATGACGAACGTGCTGCTGCCGCAGGCGCTGCGCGCGATGCTGCCGACGATCCTGAGCCAGCTCGTCGTGGTGCTCAAGGACACCGCGCTCGGCTTCATCATCCTGTACCAGGAGCTGCTCTACCAGGCGCGCTTCCTCGGCAGCCAGGGTCAGCTCGGCGCCCCGATCCTGCAGGTCGCGATGGTGGTCGCGGTCATCTACATCGCGATGTGCCTGATCCTCTCGGGGCTGTCCAAGCTGCTGGAGAAGCGGCTGCGGAAGAGCCCGCGGGGCGGCGCGGCGGCGGCCGACGAGGCCGAGCGCGAGGAGGAGTACGCGGCGACCCTCTAGGGACGTCGGGCGGATCGGCCGCCGCGGTCTCGGCGCCCGGACGACCCCTCCCGGTCCCCTGCCTGCTCGCCGCCACGCAGGTTCTCCACCCGCACCGGCTCGATCCCCTCGGCGTCGGGCAGCGCGAAGCCGTACACCTGGGCGTAGAAGCTCAGCTCGGCGTCGAGGGCGCGGCGGATGTTCTCCGACCGCCGGAAGCCGTGCTGCTCCCCGGGGAACAGCAGGTAGGCCACGGGCACGTGCCGGGCCCGGAGCGCGTCGACGATCGCCTCGGACTGGTTCGGCGGGACGATCGCGTCCTCCGCGCCCTGCAGCACGATCAGCGGGGTGTGGAACAGCTCGACGTGCCGGATCGGCGAGCGCTCGACGTACACCTCGCGGGCCGCGGGGTACGGCCCGACCAGACCGTCGAGGTAGCGGCTCTCGAACTTGTGGGTGTCCGCGGCCAGCGCCTCCAGGTCGGCGACGCCGAAGTGGTCCGCCCCCGCCGAGAACGGGGTGTCCTCGCGGGCCAGCGCGGCGAGGGTGGTGTACCCGCCGGCCGAGCCGCCCCGGATCGCCAGGCGCTCGCCGTCGACCCGCCCCGTCGCCGCCAGGTACCGCGCTGCGGCCAGGCAGTCCGCGACGTCGACGATCCCCCAGGCGCCCTTCAGCACCTCCCGGTACGCGCGACCGAAGCCGGTGGAGCCGCCGTAGTTGACGTCGACGACCCCGAACCCGCGGCTGGTCCAGTACTGCACGCCGACCGACAGCACCGGCATGGCCGCCGCGGTCGGCCCGCCGTGGATCATGACGAGCAGCGGCGGCAGGGCACCCTCCGGCGCGGCGACCTCGGGGTTGGCCGGCGGGTAGTAGAGCGCGTGCGCGGTCCGCCGCGCCCCCTCGCCGTCGACCGACGGGAAGGAGATCGACTCGGGGACGGAGAGGTAGCCGTCGTCGACGCCGAGCTCGCGGGGCGCACGCAGGGTCTCCACGTCGCCGTCGACGCTGACGACGTGCACGCCGGGCTCCTCCGTGGGCGTCCCGGCGACGACGAGCACGCTGCCGACCCCGTACGGCACCACCGAGGCGACGGCCGAGAACGGCAGGTCGAGCTCGGTGAACTCGCCGTCGGGCTCCCGGACGGCCAGCCCGTCGTACCCCTTGCTCCAGCGCGCGAACACGACCCGGCCGCCCGGCAGCACGGCGAAGCGCGAGGTGCCCAGCTGCCAGCCGGGGACGCCGATCTCCGCGTCGAGCACCACGACCGGCTCGATGTCGCGCCCGGGCAGCCAGCGGTAGAGGTTCCACCAGCCGGTGCGGTCGGAGAGGAACCAGAGCGACCCGTCCGGCTGCCAGCGCGGCTCGGAGACCGACTCCCCCGGCCCGCCGGCGATGATCGCCTCGTCCCCGGTCTCGAGGTTGCGGCCCATCAGCACCGTGTCGTCCCACGGCATGGACGGGTGGTCCCACTGGACCCACACCAGGCGCACGCCGTCGGGCGACAGGCGCGGGCTGGTCACGAAGTCCGGCCCGGTGACCAGCACCTCGGGCTCCGACGGCCGGTCCGCCGCCAGCCGGACGATCTCGTTGCGGACGGCCGCGGCGCCGCCCTCCGGCGCGTGCCGCTCGCGGATCGCGAGGATCGCCGAGCCGTCCGGCGTGACGAACCCGTCCGCGTAGCGGTCCGCCCGCGGGAACGCCGGCCCCGGCGTGAGCGGCTCCGGCGCGCCGCCGGGCGCGAGCCGGTACAGCCGCTGGTCGGTCCAGTTGGCGAACCAGACCACCCCGTCGCGCACCCACCACGCGCCGCCGCCGTACTCGTGGACGCCGGTGCGCGCGTCGAACCCCTCGGGCAGCAGGTCGGTGACGGCGCCGTCGGGCGTGCGGCGCACCAGCTGGGTGCGGCCCCCCTCGGTGGGCCGCGACTCGGCCCAGACCACCGTGTCGCCGTCCGTCCGCGCGCCGGACAGCCGCACCGAGGCCTCGACGACGAGCGCGGACGTGATCGGGGTCGGCCAGGAGCCGAAGGGCAGCACGGCGGGCGGGGTGTCGTGCCCGGGGGTCGGCGGAGCGGCGTGCGCGGTCACGCCCGCAACGCTAGTGCCCGCCCCCGACACTCCGCGATCACCCGCGGCGAACGGGGGTGTCGCGGGCAGGGGCATCGCGCGGGCTCGTCAGGGCACGGGTGGCGTCAGGGCATGGGCACCGGCAGAACGCGGGCGTAGTCCACGGCGCGCCGTTGTCAAGCGCAGGCAGATCGGAGCGCCGGCGCCGTGGAAGCGCTGGTACGTCGGGAGCGCGGCACGGTGGGAGCGGGGCACGGGTGGGAGCGGCACGGTGGGGGCACGGTGAGAGCGCGGCACGGTGGGGGCACGGTGAGAGCGCGGCACGGTGAGAGCGCGGCACGGTGAGAGCGCGGCACGGTGAGAGCGCGGCACGGTGAGAGCGCAGCACGGTGAGAGCGCGGCACGGTGAGAGCGCGGCACGGTGAGAGCGCCGGCAAGGCGCAGGCGTCGTCCACGGCGCGCGATTGTCGGGCGCCGGCACGGTGGGAGCGCCGGCACGGTGGGAGCGCCGGCACGCTCAGGGCGCACGGGCGTTGTCAGGGCGGAGGAACGGTCAGGGCGCGGGCACCTCACCGCGCAGGAGTTCTCAGGCGCGAGCGCCGGCAGAGCACGGGCATCGACAGGGCGTGGATGGTGTCAGGACACGGGCACCGCCAGAACACGGGCACCATCACGGCGCAGGCGTCGTCAGGCGCGGGCACGGGAACCCTCAGGGCGTGGGTGGTCGGCCGCGCGTACGGAGTGCCGTGCGGAGCAGCCCGACTGCGCGCCGCAGCTCCCCCGGCCGCAGCACGGGCAGTATCCCCACGGCCCCGGACAGGCCCGTCCACCAGCGCACCTGCCCGTCGGTGCGCAGGACCCCGACGGCGGGCGTGCGGCACCCCGAGACCGCCGCGGGCAGGTTCGGATAGATCTCGGCGAGCCGCGGCTCGGTGCAGGGCCGCACCTTCACCTTCACGGTCACGCAGTCGGGCAGCTCCCGCGCGATGCGGGAGCAGTGCGGGCAGGCGACGTCGTAGACCACCACCAGCTCCCGCACCGCACGCGTCACCACCGAAGGATCTCCTCCCGCGCCCCCGGCCCGGGATCGGGGTCGACCCGGATCCCGGGAGGTGCGGGGCCGCGTAGCGTGGGGACTACCGCGCGGACAGGAGGCACCGACATGAGCCGGCCCGACGACCCACGCCCCGCCGACCCCACCGCCGACGTCACCGCCGACCCGGCCGCCGGGCCCGCGGACGCCGAGTCCGAGCCGATCGACGCCGAGATCGTCGAGACGGAGACGGCGGGAACGTCGCCGGTGCCCGTCGCCCCGCCTGCACCCGGCACCCCGACCGCCGCGGGCTACACCGACGAGGGCGTGCCCACGCTCGACTACGTCCGGGACAAGATCGAAAGCCGCGCCGCAACGGCCGCCGGCTGGCAGGAGCTCACGGGCGATACCGAGGCCGGGCGGGACGTCGAGGAGAAGTTCGCCGAGCGGGAGCAGAAGGCCAAGGACCGCCTCGAGGAGATCCGCCGCTCCATGGGCCTGTAGCCCCGCAGTGCCTTCTTGATCATGAACCGAGTGCCTCCACGGCAGCTCGACCCGCCGGCAGTACACCGCACCGCCGATCTTGCCGCCGATGATCGCCAGTCCAGTGCACTGGCGGCGAGTGCGCCGGTGGCCGACTGCGCCACGCTCGAGCGCCGACGACTGTGCTGGCGCTCGCATGCGCTGCCGGTCAACTGCGTTGGCGGTTGACTGGCGGGCGGTCGGGTGCGCCGGCGGTCGGGTGCGCCGGCGATCGGGTGCGCTGCCGGTTCGAGCGCGCTGCCGGTTCGAGCGCGCTGCCGGTTCGAGCGACCGGCCAAGCGATCGCGCCAGCTCCCACACCTGTTCCGAGGCGCCGCACCCGCCGGGCGCCGGTCTCGCACCCAGAAGGTCGGCGGTACAGGTCGTCGACAGGGTGTGCCGCGCACGACGGGTGTGCGACCCGATGCGCGACGGCCCCTGCACACGAGTCGTACACAGCCGGTACCCGCTCCGCTCGACCCGAGGTCCCTGTGCGGCACGTCGTGATCAGCGATCGCGTGCGCGCACGGCAGCTCGGTCCGCCCGCACTGCACCGGACTGCCGATCATGCCGCTGGTGATCACCAGTCGAGTGCACGAGCGGTGGAGCGACCCGGCCGGGCGATCGCGACAGCTCCAGGCCGTCCCGCACGGGCAACCACCGGCACGAGTCGCAGGTGTGGGACCGCCCCATCGGCTGTGCGGCACGTCGTGATCAGCGATCGCGTGCGCCCACGGCAGCTCGGTCCGCCCGCACTGCACCGGACCGCCGATCATGCCGCTGGTGATCACCAGTCGAGTGCACGCGCGGTGGAGCGACCCGGCCGGGCGCTCCCAACGGCTTCAGACCGTCCCTCACTGCACACCCGCCGGCGCGAGTCCGTGCGCTCGTCGTGATCAGCGACTACGTACACTTCATGCCGCTGGTGCACACCAGTCGAGTGCACGCGCGGTCGAGGGACCCGGCCGGGCGCTCCCAACGGCTTCAGACCGTCCCTCACTGCACACCCGCCGGCGCGAGTCCGTGCGCTCGTCGTGATCAGCGACTGTCCGACGTCCCCGCCGCACGATCGCGGCGCCTCCACACCCGTTCCGGCACAGCAGTCGTGAGTCGCGGGTGTGGCACGCCGTCCATCGGCCGGCGGCTCGTCGTGATCCCCAGTCACGTGCGCCCACGGCAGCGCAGCACGCCGCCACCGCACCGAGTCGCCGATCTTGTCGCCGGTGATCGCCGTCCGAGTGCACCGGAGGCCGCGCGGCCGCCACGAGAGACACCGGCCGACCGTCGGCGGAGGACGTGTTTCCCCAGCTCGTCCCGGGTCGTGAGTGGCAAGTGCCCCTCTAGGGGCACCTGCCACTCACGGGGTCAGCGGCGGAACAGCTTGTTGCCCAGCCACACGATCGGGTCGTACTTGCGGTCCACCACCCGCTCCTTCAGCGGGATGATCGCGTTGTCGGTGATCTTGATGTGTTCGGGGCAGACCTCGGTGCAGCACTTGGTGATGTTGCAGTAGCCGAGGCCGTGGTCCTCCTGCGCGAGGTCGCGGCGGTCGGCGGCGTCGAGCGGGTGCATGTCCAGCTCGGCGATCCGCATGAGGTAGCGCGGGCCGGAGAAGGCGGCCTTGTTCTCCTCGTGGTCGCGGACCGCGTGGCAGGTGTTCTGGCACAGGTAGCACTCGATGCACTTGCGGAACTCCTGGCTCCGCTCCACATCGACCTGCTGCATCCGGTACTCGCCGGGCGCCACGCCGGCCGGCGGGGCGAACGCGGGCACCTCGCGGGCCTTGACGTAGTTGTACTCGACGTCCGTGACCAGGTCCCGGATCACCGGGAAGGTCCGCAGCGGGGTCACCGTGATGACCTCGTCGTCGGCGAAGGTCGACATGCGCGTCATGCACATCAGCCGCGGCCGGCCGTTGATCTCCGCCGAGCACGAGCCGCACTTGCCCGCCTTGCAGTTCCACCGCACAGCGAGATCGCCGGCCTCGGTCTGCTGGAGCCGGTGGATGATGTCGAGGACGACCTCGCCCTCGTTGACCTCCACCGGGTAGTCGACGAGCTCGCCGCCGTCGGCGTCGCCCCGCCAGACCCTGAAGTGGTGCCAGTGGCTCATGCGCGCTCCCCCTGGCCGGCCCGGTGCCCGCCGAGCTCCTCGCCGGTGTAGTACTTCTTGAGTTCGTCGAGCTCGAACAGGTCGAACAGCTCGGGCCGCATCGGTATCTGCTCCTTGCGGGTCAGCTCCACGTCGTCCTCGCCGAGGCCCCGGCAGACCAGCAGGACGTGCCGCCAGTCGGAGTCCATGACCGGGAAGTCGTCCCGCGTGTGGCCGCCGCGGCTCTCCTGCCGCTCGAGCGCCGCCTTCCCCACGCACAGCGAGACCAGCAGCATGTTGCGCAGGTCGAGGGCGAGGTGCCAGCCCGGGTTGAACTCCCGGTGCCCCTCCACGCTGACGGTCCGGGTGCGGGCCGCGATGTCCTCGAGCTTCTTGAGCGCCATCTCCATCTCGTCGGCCTTGCGGATGATCCCGACGAGCTCGTGCATCGTCTTCTGCAGCTCCAGCTGCACGACGAACGGGTTCTCGCCGCCGTCCGTCGCGCTCGAGAAGGGCAGCAGGGCCCGCTCGATGGCCGCCTCGACGTCGCCGGACCTGACCTCGGGCAGCGCGCCGAGGCCGTCGGCGTACTCCGACGCGCCCAGCCCGCACCGGCGGCCGAACACGAGCAGGTCGGACAGCGAGTTGCCGCCCAGCCGGTTCGACCCGTGCATGCCGCCCGAGCACTCGCCCGCTGCGAACAGGCCCGGCACCGAACTCATCCCGGTGTCCGGGTCGACCTCGATCCCGCCCATGACGTAGTGGCAGGTCGGCCCGACCTCCATGGGCTCCTTGGTGATGTCGACGTCCGCCAGCTCCTTGAACTGGTGGTGCATCGAGGGCAGCCGCTTGAGGATCTCCTCGGGCTTGAGCCGCGAGGCGATGTCGAGGAACACGCCGCCGTGCGGGCTGCCCCGGCCGGCCTTCACCTCGGAGTTGATCGCCCGCGCGACCTCGTCACGCGGGAGCAGCTCCGGCGGGCGGCGGTTGTTGTCGGGGTCGGTGTACCAGCGGTCCGCCTCCTCCTCGGTGGTGGCGTACTGCTCCTTGAACACGTCCGGGACGTACTCGAACATGAACCGCTTGCCCTCGGAGTTCCGGAGCACGCCACCGTCGCCGCGGACCGACTCGGTGACGAGGATGCCCTTCACCGACGGCGGCCAGACCATGCCCGTCGGGTGGAACTGCAGGAACTCCATGTTGATCAGCGTCGCGCCGGCGCGCAGGGCCAGGGCGTGGCCGTCGCCGGTGTACTCCCAGGAGTTCGACGTGACCTGGTAGCTCTTGCCGACCCCGCCCGTCGCCATGACGATGGCCGGGGCGTCGAACCGGACGAACCTGCCGTCGTTGCGGAAGTAGCCGAAGCAGCCCGCGACCCGGCCGTCCGTGGTGAACAGCTCGGTGATCGTGCATTCGTGGAAGACGCGCAGGTGGGACTGGTAGTCCCCGGTGACCTTGTGGTCGTCCTGCTGCAGGGAAACGATCTTCTGCTGCAGCGTGCGGATCAGCTCGAGGCCGGTGCGGTCGCCGACGTGCGCCAGCCGCGGGTAGGTGTGCCCGCCGAAGTTCCGCTGGCTGATCTTGCCGTCCTTGGTGCGGTCGAACAGCGCACCGTAGGTCTCCAGCTCCCAGACGCGCTCGGGCGCCTCCTTGGCGTGCAGCTCGGCCATCCGCCAGTTGTTGAGGAACTTCCCGCCGCGCATGGTGTCGCGGTAGTGGACCTGCCAGTTGTCGTTGGGGTTCGCGTTGCCCATCGCCGCCGCGCAGCCGCCCTCGGCCATCACGGTGTGCGCCTTGCCGAACAGCGACTTCGAGATGATCGCGACCCGCTTGCCCTGCAGTCTCGCCTCGATCGCCGCACGCAGGCCCGCGCCCCCGGCCCCGATGACGACGACGTCGTAGGTGTGCTGCTCGACGGTCCGGTCGGTCTGGTCGGTCATCCGGTTCACCCCACGATCCGCAGGTCGGGAATCCAGCCCGCGGAGACGCACATGATGTAGGCGTCCGTGATCGCGAGGCTGGCCAGCGTGGTCCACGCCAGCTGCATGTGTTTGCCGTTGAGCTTCGTGACGAAGGTCCAGGCCTTGTAGCGCACCGGGTGCCGGGAGAAGTGGTTCAGCCGGCCACCGACGATGCTGCGGCAGGAGTGGCAGGACACCGTGTAGGCCCAGAGCAGCACCACGTTGGCGACCAGGATGATGTTGCCCAGCCCGAGGCCGAAGCTCCCGTCCGCCTTGATGAACGCCAGGATCGCGTCGTAGGTGTTGATGATCGAGATCAGCGCCGCGATGTAGAAGAAGTACCGGTGCAGGTTCTGCAGGATCAGCGGGAAGCGGGTCTCGCCGGTGTACTTGCCGTGCGGCTCCGCCACCGCACAGGCGGGCGGGCTGCCCCAGAAGGCCCGGTAGTAGGCCTTGCGGTAGTAGTAGCAGGTCAGCCGGAACAACAGCAGGAACGGCAGCGAGATCAACGCGTACGGCAGCCACGGCACGTCCGGCACGAACCGTCCGAAGTGCGCCGCCTGCTCCACGCAGCCGTAGGACACGCAGGGCGAGTAGAACGGCGTCAGGTAGTTGTACTCCGCGACGAAGTACCACTCCTGCATGAAGGCCCGGACGGTCGCGTAGATGACCCACGCGCCCAGCCCGACCAGGTTGAGCAACGGTGGGAGCCACCAGCGGTCGGTGCGGAGCGTCCGTGCCGCGATCCGGGCCCGGCCCGCGGCCCGCTGATCGGCGATGTCAGTGGTGGATGACACGTCGTCGTTGTCCCCGTCTTCTCCGGCGTCATTGCCTGTAGTGCGGATCACAGGAGCCTACGACGCGGGTCACAGCCGACGGGTGTCAGGTGGGGAACAAATGGGTACGGGAGACGGACGTCACACCGCGTGCCCGGTCCGTCACGCAGCACGACGAGCCCGACCCACACCTGGGGAATCGGGCTCGTGCGTGTGGAGTTGTCGACCCGGGGTCAGGCCTTCTTGCGCCGCCCGCCGACCGTCGCCTTGAGGTAGTCGTGGTTCAGCTGGGAGATCACGTCGAGCGGGATCTCCTTGGGGCAGGCCGTGGCGCACGCACCGGTGTTGGTGCAGCCGCCGAAGCCGGCGTCGTCGTGCGTCTCGACCATGTTGACCACGCGCTCCCAGCGCTCCGGCTGGCCCTGCGGCATCTCGCCGAGGTGGGTCAGCTTGGCGCCGAGGAACAGCGAGGCCGAGCCGTTCGGGCACGCCGCCACACAGGCGCCGCAGCCGATGCAGTTCGCCGCGGCGAACGAGCGGTCCGCGTTGGCCTTCGGCACCGGGGTGGAGTGCGCCTCCGGGGCCGACCCGGTGTTGGCGGAGATGTAGCCGCCTGCCTGGATGATCTTGTCGAACGCGCCGCGGTCGACGACCAGGTCCTTGATCACCGGGAACGCGCCGGCCCGGAAGGGCTCGACGGTGATCGTGGAGCCGTCGGCGAACTTCCGCATGTGCAGCTGGCAGACGGTGGTCGCCTTCTCCGGGCCGTGCGGGTGGCCGTCGACGACCATGCTGCACGTACCGCAGATGCCCTCGCGGCAGTCGTGGTCGAACGCGACGGGCTCCTCGCCCGAGAGGATCAGCTTCTCGTTCAGCACGTCGAGCAGCTCGAGGAACGACATGTCCTCGCTCGCGTCCTCGACGACGTAGGAGACCATGCGGCCCTTGTCGACGGCGTCCTTCTGCCGCCAGACGCGCAGGTTGACCTTCACTTGTAGCTCCGCTGGGTCGGGTGGACGTACTCGAACAGGAGCTCTTCCTTGTGCAGCACCGGGGCCGAGCCGCGCCCCGTGTACTCCCAGGCGGCGGCGTACGAGAAGTTCTCGTCGTCGCGCTGGGCCTCGCCGTCCTCGGTCTGGCTCTCGCCGCGGAAGTGCCCGCCGCAGGACTCCCTGCGGTGCAGGGCGTCCAGGCACATGAGCTCGCCGAGCTCGAGGAAGTCGGCCACGCGGCCGGCCTTCTCCAGGCTCTGGTTGAGCTCCGCCCCGGTACCGGGGATCTTCACGTTGTTCCAGAACTCGCGGCGCAGCTCGGGGATCAGCTCGAGGGCCTTGCGCAGGCCGTCCTCGGTGCGCTCCATGCCGCAGTAGTCCCACATGATGTGGCCCAGCTCGCGGTGGAACGAGTCGACGGTGCGGGTGCCGTTGATCGACAGCAGCGTCTCGATCCGGTCCTGGACCGCCTTCTCGGCCTCGACGACCTCGGGGGCGTCGGGGGCGACCTCCGGCAGCTTGTTCGACGCCAGGTAGTCGCCGATCGTGACCGGGAGGACGAAGTAGCCGTCGGACAGGCCCTGCATCAGCGCGGACGCGCCGAGCCGGTTGGCGCCGTGGTCGGAGAAGTTCGCCTCGCCCGCCACGTACAGGCCCGGGATCGTGCTCTGCAGGTCGTAGTCGACCCACAGCCCGCCCATCGTGTAGTGCACGGCCGGGAAGATGCGCATCGGGACCTCGTAGGGGTTCTCCCCCGTGATCCGCTCGTACATCTCGAAGAGGTTGCCGTACTTGGCCTCGACGGCCTTGCGACCCAGGCGCTGGATGGCGTCGTCGAAGTCCAGGTAGACACCCAGGCCCGACGGGCCGACCCCGCGCTTCTCGTCGCAGACCTCCTTGGCCGCGCGGGACGCGATGTCGCGCGGGACCAGGTTGCCGAAGCTCGGGTACTTGCGCTCGAGGAAGTAGTCGCGCTCCTCGTGCGGGATCTCCTTCGGGCTGCGGGTGTCGCCGATCTGCTTCGGCACCCACACCCGGCCGTCGTTGCGCAGCGACTCCGACATCAGGGTCAGCTTCGACTGGTGGTCGCCGGAGACCGGGATGCAGGTCGGGTGGATCTGCGTGAAGCACGGGTTGGCGAACAGCGCACCCTTGCGGTGCGCCCGCCACGCGGCGGTGACGTTGCAGCCCTTGGCGTTCGTCGACAGGTAGAAGACGTTGCCGTAGCCGCCCGTCGCGAGCACCACCGCGTCGGCGAGGTGCGTCTCGATCTCGCCGGTGACCATGTCCCGGACCACGACGCCGCGCGCCCGGCCCTCGACCACGACCAGCTCGAGCATCTCGTGCCGCGGGTACATGGTCACGGTGCCGGCGTTCACCTGACGCTCGAGCGCCTGGTAGGCGCCCAGCAGGAGCTGCTGGCCCGTCTGGCCGCGCGCGTAGAAGGTGCGGGAGACCTGGACGCCGCCGAACGAGCGGGTGTCGAGCAGGCCGCCGTACTCGCGGGCGAACGGCACGCCCTGCGCCACGCACTGGTCGATGATCTGGCGGCTGATCTCGGCGAGCCGGTGGACGTTCGACTCCCGGGCCCGGAAGTCGCCGCCCTTCACGGTGTCGTAGAAGAGCCGGTAGACGCTGTCGCCGTCGTTGCGGTAGTTCTTCGCCGCGTTGATGCCGCCCTGCGCGGCGATCGAGTGCGCCCGCCGCGGGCTGTCCTGGTAGCAGAACGAGGTGACCTGGTAGCCGGCCTCGCCCAGGGTCGCCGCCGCGGCGCCGCCGGCCAGGCCGGTGCCCACGACGATGATCTTGACCTTGCGCTTGTTGGCCGGGTTGACCAGCTTGACACCGAACTTGCGGCGCTCCCAGCGGGTCTCGATCGGACCGTCGGGGGCGGCCTTGTCGACGACGGGGGCGCCGACCGAGAAGTCGGAGTAGCTCATATCAGATCCATCCGAAGGTGACGGAGATCGGGACGATCAGGAAGCCCAGGACCAGCAGGCCCGAGAAGCCCGTGGCGATCGCCTTCAGGATCGGCTCGCGCTTGTTGCTGTTCCAGCCGAAGGTCTGGACGGCGCTCCACAACCCGTGGCGCAGGTGGAAGAAGATCGCCAGCAGCGCGATCACGTACCAGATGGTCACGTACCAGCGGCTCGGGGCGAAGTCCGCGGTCACGTTCTCGTAGACGGCCAGGTGCTCGCCGTGGGGGTTCAGCGTGCCGACCGTCAGGTCGAGGATGTGGTAGACGATGAAGAGCAGCACGATCACGCCGCCCCAGCGCATGGTGCGGGTCGTGTAGTTGCCCTTCACCTTGTTGCCGGCCGCGTACTTCACCGGCCGGGCGCGCTTCGCCCGCAGCGCGAGCAGGGTCGCCGCCCAGATGTGGCCGATCACCGCGAACGCCAGCACGATGCGGACGACCCAGACGAAGCCCTCCCAGCCGAGGACCGGCTGGAGCAGGGTACGGAGCCAGATCGCGTACTCGTTGATCGACGTCTGGCCCCAGAAGATCTGGAGGTTGCCGATCATGTGCACCACGAGGTACAGCACCAGGAACACGGAGCTGACCGCGATCACGAACTTGAGCAGGACGGCGGGGATGCGCGGCCGCTTGGGCCGGGCGGGCGCCGCCGCGGAACTTGCGGGGGCCTTCGCCGAGCCCCTGTTAGACACCTGTGTCGCCACGTCGTCAGTGCACTACTCAGGCGTCGGGCCGTCCAATGCATGGAGTCGGCATGATCTATGCACGTAGGCTATACACGTGACACTTCAGCAGCTTGCGTACTTCGTGGCGGTCGCCGACGTGCGCAGCTTCACTCGGGCGGCCGACGTCGTCGGTGTTGCCCAGCCCACACTGTCGCGGCAGCTCAGGGCCCTGGAGGACGATCTCGGGGCCCCGCTGGTGAACCGCGGGAAGATCGTCACGCTCACCCCGGCGGGTGAGGCGGTGCTGCCACTCGCCCGCCGGATGCTCGCCGACATGGACCTCGCCCGTACCTCCGTCGCCGAGCTCGTCGGGCTGCGGACGGGCCGGGTGCGGGTCGGCGCCACGCCGTCCATGTGCATCGGCCTGCTCGCCGACGTGCTGCGGCTCTTCCACGAGCGGCACCCGGAGATCCACCTGGAGCTGGCCGAGAACGGGTCGCAGTCGCTGGTGCGCGACCTCGCCCGCGGCGCCCTCGACGTCGCGCTGGTCATCGTGCCGCCCTCCGGCGTCGACCCGGCGCTGCACACGCTGCCCCTCCTGCGCGAACGGCTGTCGGTCGCCTCGCCGCGGTCCGGCCGGCCGCCGTCGTCCCGCGGGTCGATGACGGTCGCCGAGCTGTCCCGGCGCTCGCTGGTCATGGTGCGGCAGGGCTACGACCTGCGCGAGGTCACCCTCGACGCCTACCGCGCCGCGGGCGTCACGCCCAAGTTCGCCGTCGAGGGCGGCGAGATGGACGCCGTGCTCCGGCTGGTCGAGGCCGGGACCGGCGTCGCCGTGGTGCCGGACCTGGTGTTCGCCGGGCGCCCGCGGCTGCGGCGCACCGTGCTGACCCCGCCGCTCTACCGCACGGTCGCGCTGGCCCGCCGCACCGACATCGCGCCCACCCACGCCGCCCAGGCCTTCATCGACACCCTGCTCACCTACATCGGCTCGGTCGCCGTCACGGGCGGGCTCTCGGCCGACGTCCAGGTGCTGCACCGGCCCGAGGAGTAGAACCGGCCGCGCTCACCGCCGGTGCGTGGTGTCGCGGCTCAGGTCGGCGCGCAGCCGGGTCAGGATCTCGTCGGCCGCGACCACGGAGCGCTCGTCCCGAGCGGCGACCGCCAGGCACAACGCGTCCGTGAGGACCGCCGCGGTCAACCCCTCCCCCGTCACATCGCCGAGGCCGTGCACGGCGTCGAGCACGACGTCGGCGCGGTCCCCGAACGCCCCGCCCAGCGCGTCGGTGACCAGTACCGACCGGGCCCCGACGGCACGGACGTGGTCGAGCACCACCTCCGCGTCGACCGTGCGACGGGCCGGGAGATAGAGCACCACCACGGCGTCCGGACCGAGGCCCACCAGGTCGTCGGCCAGCCGGAAGCCGACCGCGCCCGTGGCCCGGGCCCGCCGTCCGATGCGGGTCAGCCGCAGCGCGAGCGCCCGCGCGACCAGCTCCGACGGGCCGATCCCGTAGCCGACCACCTCGCCCGCCCCCGCGATCAACGCCACCGCCGCGTCGAATGCCGCCCCGTCGACGGCCGCGGCCGTGCGCGCCAGCCGCTCCGCGGCCTCCGCGAAGACCCGCTCGAGCAGTCCCGCGGAGGAGTCCGCGGCCACCCTCCGGACCTGCGCCGCCGGTCCCGTCGCGCCCACGACCCGGTCGGTGAGGCTCTGCCGCAGCGCCGGCAGGCCCGCGAAGCCGAGCGTCCGAGCGGTCCGGACCACGGTGGCGTCGCTCGTGCCGGCGCCCTCCGCGATCTGCCCGGCGGACGCCAGGATCGCCTGCCGCGGGTGCGTGAGCAGGTAGTCGACGACGCGCTGCTCGCTTCGGTGAGCCGCACCGCCCGCACCCGGGCCTCGAGCGAGTCCGGCATCGCACCGCCTTCTGTAGTGCTCACTACATCTTTGGGAAGCCTCACTGTAGTGTTCACGACATGACGACGGCCGGAACCGACGCGCGCGGGCCCAGCCCGTTCTTCGCGGCGCAGGCCGACCGGCGCTTCTCCTACTGCCTCTACGCCCCGGCCGCGCGTGGCCCGTTGCCCCTGGTCGTGGTCGTGCACGGGACCCAGCGAATGGCCGAGCGGTACCGCGACGCCTACCGTGGGTTCGCCGAGGAGCACGGCTGCCTGGTCGTGGCGCCGCTGTTCCCCGCGGGGGCGGACGAGCCCGGCGACCTCTCCGGCTACAAGCGCCTGGAGTTCCGCGGCACCCGCTACGACCTGGTCCTGCTCGCGATGCTCGACGAGATCGCACTCCGGTACCCCGTCCGCACCGACCGCTTCCACCTGCACGGCTTCTCCGGGGGCGGGCAGTTCGCGCACCGCTTCGCCCTGCTGCACCCGGAGCGGCTGGCCTCGGTCTCCGTCGGCGCGCCGGGGCGGATCACCCGCATCGACCCCGGCACGCCGTGGTGGCTCGGCACCGCGGACGTCGAGGAGCGCTTCGGCCGCCGCCTCGACCTGCCGACGCTGCGGACGGTGCCCGTGCAGATGGTCGTCGGCGACCGCGACCTCGACACCACCGAGATCGCCGAGCCGGGGATCGACGCCGGCGGCGCCACCCGGATCGACCGACTGCGGAGCCTGCGGGCCAACTTCGAACGGCACGGGATCGGCGTCGACCTCGTGCTGCTGCCCGGCATCGGGCACCGCGGTCTCGAGGTCCAGCCGGCCGTCCAGCGGTTCCTCGCCGCGAGGCTGGGCGCCGGCTGACCCCACCACCCCGCCCCCCGATACTCCGGACATCCCGGCCTCCCGGCTGACACCACCACCCACCACCTCCCCCGCACCAGGAGAGGTCCCATGTCCCGCTTCGCCCTGCGCCGCGCGCTGTTGCCGGTGCTCCTGCTCGGGCTCGTCGCGGCGTGCGCGCAGCCCGCGCCCTCGCCGACCGGTTCCGGCAACATCGAGGTCGCCACCGGCGGCGCCCGGTTCTCCACCGCCGACGCCGCCACCGCCGCCCTGGGCGCCGACGTCGGCCCCGGCGTGTTCCCCCGCACGGTCACGCACGCCCGCGGGACAACCCGGCTCGAGGCCCGGCCGACCCGTGTGGTCGTGCTGGACACCGGCGAGCTCGACGACGTCCTCGCCCTCGGCGTGACCCCCGTCGGCCTGGCCAGCCCGGACGGGAAGGTCCCGCCCTACCTGGAGCCGAAGGTCGGCGGCGCCACCCGGCTCGGCACGCTCGACCCGCTCAATCTCGAGGCGGTCGCGGCGCTGAAGCCGGACCTGATCCTGGGCAGCCAGCTGCGGGTGGACCAGCTCTACGACCGGCTCACGGCCATCGCCCCCACAGTGCTGAGCATCCGGCCCGGCTTCCCGTGGAAGGAGAACCTGCGCCTGGCCGCGGCCGCCCTCGGCGAGGAGCAGAAGGCGGTCGACCTGCTCAACGCCTACCAGGGCCGGGCCGACGAGGTGCGCGCCGCGCTGGCCAGCGATCCCCCGACGATCTCGCTGGTCCGCTTCATGCCCGGCCGGCTCCGGCTCTACGGGAACCTGTCCTTCATCGGCGTGATCCTGCACGACGTCGGCCTCCCCCGGCCGCCGGTGCAGGACATCGACGAGCTGGCCACCGAGATCTCGGAGGAGCGGATCGACCAGGCCGCGGGCGACCGGATCTTCTACTCCAGCTACGGCGACCCGCAGACCACCGGCAAGGACGCCGTGGTCAACGGCGACCTGTGGTCCCGCATCCCCGCGGTGCAGGGCGGCCGGGCCCAGGAGGTCGATGACAGCGTGTGGTTCCTCGGGCTGGGCCCCACCGGCGCGAACCTGGTGCTCGCCGACCTCACGCGGCTGCTGGGCTGAGGACGCCGGTGGGGTGCTGCCGGGCCGGGTGCTGCCGGGCCGGGTGCTGCCGGGCCGGGTGCTGCCGGGCCGGGTGCTGTCGGGCCGGGTGCTGTCGGGTCGGGTGCTGCCGGGCCGGGTGCTGCCGGGCCGGCTGCTGCCGAGCCGGGCGACCCCGGGCCGAGCGCTGCTGGGCTGGGTGCTGCTGGGCTGGGCGTCGACTGCTGGGCCGGCGCTCAGTCGAGGTCGGCGGGGCCGAGCTCGTCCTCCTCGGCCCCGTGCTCGGCGAGGGCGGTGCGGACGACCCGGTAGGCGATCGGCGGCGGGTAGCCCTTGCGCGCGAGCATGCCGAGCAGCCGCCGGCCGGCCTTCTGGCGGTCCTCGGGGCCGGTCACGGTGAGGGTCCGCAGCCGCTTGTCGACGAGCTCGCGGGCGCGCTGCTCCTCGGCGGCGTCGTCGACCTCGGTCAGCGCCTCGTCGGCGACCTCCTTGGCGACGCCCTTGCGGCGCAGCTCCTGCGCGATCGCCCGCCGCCCGAGGCCCCGCGCACGGTGCCGCGAGCGGACCCACGCGTCGGCGAAGGCCTGGTCGTCGATGAGGCCGACCTCGTTGAACCGCTCGAGGACCTTCTCCGTGATCTCGTCGGCGACGCCCTTCTGGCGCAGTTTCGTGGCGAGCTCGTGCTTGGAGCGGGCGCGGTCGGTGAGCAGGCGCAGGCAGATCTCCTTGGCTGCGGCCTCCTGCTCCTCCGGGGACCGCGTGTCCTCGGCCGGCTCGCCCTCGGCTCCGCGCGAGGAGCCGCGGCGGCGTCCCCGGCTTCCCGCGCCGGGATCGCCCTGGGCGCGGCGCGAGCGACGCGGGCGGCGCTCGCCGGCACCCTCGTCGAGCAGGCCCTCGTCGAACAGGCCGCTCTCGGAGGAACCGCTTCCGGACGGGCCGCTGCCGGAGGGGCCGCGGTCGGGGTGGCTGGCGTCGGGGCGCCCGCTGTCGGCGGTCGTGCCGCCCCGCGACCGCCAGGCCCCACGCGCCCCGTCCCTGCGCCGGCGCGGCTCGCGATCAGTCGACCGCGCGGATCCGCGTCCTCCCTCGGCGGGACCGGTACCGCCCGCGCGTCGGGCGCGCCGGATCCGGAGATCCTCGAGGGAGAGGACCGTGGCCTGCTCCGCCGGCGCATCGAGCTCGCCCAGGTCCGCGGCCTCGTGTGCCACGGGCGCGCCGGGTCCGAGGGCGTCGAGGTCGACGAGCCCGATCCGCCGTTCCCGATCAGGGTCAGGTCCGGCGGTGCCGTCACACGCCGCGGCAGGTCGGACGGCACCGGCATCGGTCCGGGCAGGATCGACCAGCCGAGAGTCGCGTGGACCGGAGTCATTTGGCCCACGGTCGTGCGGCCCAGCCTCGCCCGACCCTGGGGCACTCGGCTCAGAGGCACTCGGCTCAGAGGCACTCGGTTCAGGGGCACTCGGTTCAGGGGCACTCGGTTCAGGGGCACTCGGTTCAGGGGCACTCGGTTCAGGGGCACTCGGTTCAGGGGCATCGCCCCGACCGGCCACGAGGTCCGCGGACGTCAGCCGGTCCTCGGCCGCCGGGCTCCGGGACTCCGCCGGGTCGAGATCGTCGAACGAGACGACCGGGACCGTCTCCCGCGGGGCCGGCTCGAGCTCGTCGGACGACATCCGGCGGCGAGCCGGCCGCAGGGGACGGAGCGGTCGACCCCCGTCCTCGCCGGAGGTCGCCACGGTCAGAAGTCGACGGGCGCGGGCAGCGGCTCGACCTGCTCGGCGTCGGCGTCGAGCACCGCGCCGATCCCGAGCTTCTCCTTGATCCGCTTCTCGATCTCCGCGGCGATGTCGGGGTTCTCCTTGAGGAACTTGCGGGCGTTCTCCTTGCCCTGCCCCATCTGGTCGCCCTCGTACGTGTACCAGGCGCCGGACTTGCGGATGATCCCCTGCTCGACGCCCACGTCGATCAGCGAGCCCTCGCGGCTGATGCCGACGCCGTACAGCACGTCGAACTCCGCCTGCTTGAACGGCGGGGCCACCTTGTTCTTCACGACCTTGACCCGGGTCCGGCTGCCGACCATGTCGGTGCCGTCCTTCAGGGTCTCGATGCGCCGGATGTCCAGGCGGACGGAGGCGTAAAACTTGAGCGCCTTGCCACCGGTCGTGGTCTCAGGGGACCCGAACATCACGCCGATCTTCTCGCGCAGCTGGTTGATGAAGATCGCGGTGGTGCCGGACGTGCTCAGCGCACCGGTGATCTTGCGCAACGCCTGGCTCATGAGGCGGGCCTGCAGGCCGACGTGGCTGTCGCCCATCTCGCCCTCGATCTCGGCGCGCGGCACGAGCGCGGCCACCGAGTCGATGACGATGACGTCCAGCGCGCCGGAACGGATCAGCATGTCCGCGATCTCCAGCGCCTGCTCGCCGGTGTCCGGCTGCGAGACCAGCAGCTCGTCCGTGTTCACGCCGAGCGCCTTGGCGTACTCCGGGTCGAGCGCGTGCTCCGCGTCGATGAACGCGGCGATGCCGCCGGCGGCCTGCGCGTTGGCCACCGCGTGCAGCGCGACGGTGGTCTTACCGCTGGACTCCGGGCCGTAGATCTCCACGACCCGGCCGCGCGGGAGGCCGCCGACGCCGAGCGCGACGTCGAGCGCGATCGACCCGGTAGGGATCACGCCGATCGGCGGACGCGTGTCGTCCCCCAGGCGCATCACCGAACCCTTGCCGTGGTTCTTCTCGATCTGGGCGAGGGCGAGCTGGAGCGCCTTCTCGCGGTCGGGAGTGCTCATCTGACTACCTCGCTCGGTGCGGGACGGGCCTGTGTTCGCTGTGTTCGACGACTTCCGGGGAGCCACGGGGAGAACCGTATTGGGTCCCACCGACAGTTCCGGTACTCGCGCCCCCGCTGTGGACAACCGGGGCCGGGTGTGGACGCCACGGTATACGAACACGTGTTCGAGGCCGAGACCGACACGCCGATCGGCTACCCTGCCGCGCCGAGCGGCGCGCCCCCCGCCCGACCCGGCCGGGAGGGGCGCGCGGAGGTCGGTCAGTCGTCCCGGCCCAGCCTGCGGTCCTCCGGCACGTCGTAGGCCTCGCAGATCACCTGCCACACCTGCTTGGGGTCGATCCCCGCCTCGATGGCCTGCTCGGCGCTGCGGCCGCCGAGCTCGGCGAACACGTGGTCGCGCGCCAGCGAGCCCGCCCGCATCTCGCCGAACTCGTCGTGCATCAGGGTCCGGAACTGGCTCATTCGCACCCGGCCGAGGGTAGTCACGCGCCCGCGCGACGGCGCCTCACGCGCCCGCGCGGCCGTGACTCACGCGCCCGCGCGACGGCGGAACAGCGCACCGCACGCCAGCACCCCGAGCAGGCCCAGCCCGCCCCACCAGGCCACCGCCAGCAGCGGGGACGTCCCCACCGGCGCGTCCAGCAGCAGCCCGCGGACCGCGTCGATCAGCGGCGTGACCGGCTGGTGCTCGGCGAACCCGCGCAGCACCGCGGGCATGGTCTCCGGCGGCACGAACCCGCTCGAGACGTACGGCAGGAACAGCAGCACGAAGGACGACGCACCCGCCGCCTCCGGGCTCGCGACCAGCAGCCCGAACGCCGCCGACAGTGCCGACACCCCGGCCATGAGCAGCGCCAGCAGCCCCGCGACGACCAGCCAGTCGAGCGGCGACGCGGCCGGCCGGAAGCCGAGCAGCAGCGCCACACCGACGACCACCGCCGTCGACACCAGGTTGCGGGCCACGCTCGCGAGGACGTGCCCCACCAGGACGGCGGACCCGAGGACCGGCAGCGAGCGGACCCGGTCGACCACGCCCGTCGTCATGTCCTGGTTGACCCCGACGGCCGTCTGCGCCGAGCCGTGCGCCGCGCAGAGCACGATCACCCCCGGCACCACGAAGGTCAGGTAGTCCGTGCCGCTCGCGCCCGTGGACATCGCGCCGCCGAACACGTACACGAACACCAGGAGGATCAGCACCGGCAGCACCACCGCGACGATCATCGCGTCGATGCTGCGGACCGAGTGCCGCAGCGAGCGGCCGAGGAAGGTGCCGACGTCGAGCAGCGGGCCGGGGGCGGCGGAGTAGGCGGTCATGCCGGCACCGTCCCGGGGTTCGTCCCGGTGAGGGTGAGGAAGACGTCGTCGAGCGTCGGCCGGTGCACGGCCACCCGCACGACCGGGACGCCCGCCATCGTCTCCAGCAGCTCCCGCACCCCGGCGGCCGTGCCGTCCGTCGGGACATGCACCGACAGCGCCCCGGCGTCCGCCCGGACGGCGTATCCCCGCAGGTCGGCGACGGTCATCGCGCTGTCGAGCGCGGCCGCGTCCGGTAGCACGAGCTGGACGGTCTCCCCGCCGACCAGCGACTTGAGCTCGTCGGCCGTGCCCTCGGCGGCGATCCGGCCACCGGCGAGCACCGCCACCCGGTCGGCCAGCCGGTCCGCCTCCTCGAGGTACTGCGTGGTCAGCAGCACGGTGACGCCCGACGCGGCCAGCTCGGCGACCGAGTCCCAGACGTCCCGGCGGCTGCGCGGGTCGAGCCCGGTGGTCGGCTCGTCGAGGAACAGCACCTCCGGCTCGTCGACCAGCCCGAGGGCGATGTCGAGCCGCCGGGCCATGCCGCCGGAGTAGTTGGAGACGCGCCGGTCGGCCGCCTCCACCAGGTCGAACCGCTCCAGCAGGGCGGTCGCCCGCTCGCGCGCGGCCGCCTTCGTGAGGTGCCGCAGCCGGCCCATCATCACGAGGTTCTCCCGCCCCGTGAGCACCTCGTCGACCGTGGCGTGCTGGCCGGTGAGGCTGATCGCCCGGCGGACCGCCACGGGATCGGTCCGCACGTCCCGCCCGGCGACCCGCACACGTCCGGCGTCGGGCCGCAGCAACGTGGAGAGGATCTTCACGGTGGTGGTCTTGCCCGCGCCGTTCGGGCCGAGCAGCGCCGCGACGCTCCCCCGCGCGACGTGCAGGTCGATCCCGTCCAGTACGGACTTCGTCCCGAAGGACTTCCGGAGGCCCTCGACCTCGACGGTGTATGCCATACACACCGTTTATGCCGTAAACATCGCTTAGGATCAAGCCCGATGGACGCGCTGTCGCCGCTGGAGGCGGTCTGGAAGGCCGGGCCCGGCACCGTGGGCCGGGAGGGGCTCTCGCTCGCCCGGATCGTGGCCGCGGCGGTCGAGATCGCCGACGCCCAGGGTCTCGACGCCGTGTCGATGAGCCGCGTCGCGAAGACCCTCGGCTTCACGCCGATGTCCCTCTACCGGCACGTGGGCAGCAAGGAGGAGCTGCTCCTGCACATGCAGGACGTCGCCGTCGGGCCGCCGCCCGCGGAGCTCGACCCCGCCCCGGACGCGGGCTGGCGGGAGTGCGTGGAGCGCTGGGCCTGGGCGACGGTGCACCGCATGCGCGCCCACCCGTGGATCCTGAAGACCGTGCCGATGCTGGGCCCGCCGGCCACGCCGAACCAGCTGACCTGGCTGGAGTACGGGCTGCGCGCGCTGCGCGCCACGCCGCTCGCCGAACCGGAGAAGCTCTACGTGATCCTGATGCTCAACGCGCACACCTTCGGCGACCTGACCTTCCACGAGGCCGAGACGGCGAACACCCCGGAGGCGGCCTACGAGACGCTCTTCACCCGGTTCCTCGACCCCGCGCGCTTCCCCGCCCTGCTCGAGGCGTTCGCGAAGGGCGCGTTCGCGGAGGGCCCGGACCCGGCCGAGGACCGCGACGCCCAGTTCCGGTTCGGGCTGGACCGGATCCTCGACGGCGTCGCACGGCTGATCGGGGACCGGGCAGGATGACGTCGTGATCGAGCAGGTCTGGGCCGCGCTCGGCGGCGACCCCGCGGAGCTCCCCCGGCTCGCCACGACCGGGCCCGTACCGACGCTGAGCAGCCGGTTCCCCGTGACCGAGTTCGGCACGGCGACGATCGGGGCGGCCCTGCTCGCCGCCACGGCGGACACGGGCCGGCCCGTCGGGATCGACACCCGGCAGGCCGCCGTCGCGCTGCGCAGCGAGCGGTACCTGCGGCGGGACGGGGCGAGTCCCGGCAACCCGTTCGACCCCCTGTCCGCCTTCCACCCGACCGCCGACGGCTGGCTGCGGCTGCACGCGAACTACGCCTGGCACGCGGCCGCGGCCCGGCGGGTCCTGGACCTGGCCCCCGCGGCCGGTCTCGAGGAGGTGCGGGCCGCGATCGCCGGCTGGCGCAAGGTCGAGCTGGAGACCGCGCTGCTCGAGGCGGGCGGGGTCGCCGCGGCCACCCGGACCGAGGAGGAGTGGGCCGCCACCGAGGCCGGGCGGGCCGCCCGGGCGCTGCCCCTGGTGGAGCGACGCGTGCTGGGCGAGGCGCCGCCACGCCCGGCCCGCCGGGTCCGGGTGCTCGACCTGACGCGCGTGATCGCGGGCCCGGTCGCCACGCGCGTCCTCGCCGCGCACGGTGCGGACGTGCTGCGCCTCGACCCGCCGCACCGCCCGGAGATGCCCGCGCAGGCCTGGGACACGCTGCCCGGCAAGCGGTCGGCGATCGCCGAGCTGCCGGCGGAGGACCTGCTCGCCGGCGCCGACGTCGTCGTGACGGGGTACCGGCCGGGATCGCTGGACCGCTTCGGGCTGGCCCCCGAGGAGCTGGCCGCGCGGCATCCCGGGCTCGTCGTCGTCACCTTGTCGGCGTGGGGGCACACGGGCCCGTGGGCAGGTCGACGGGGGTTCGACAGCCTCGTGCAGTCCGCCTGCGGCATCGGCGTCACCGAGGGGAGCCCCACCGCTCCGGGCGCCCTGCCCGCCCAGGTCCTCGACCACGCCACGGGCTACCTCGGCGCGGCCGGGGCCCTGCTGGCGCTCGCCGCCCAACGGCGGTCGGGCGGGACCCACCACGTCCGGCTCGCGCTCGCCGGGACGGCGGCGTTCCTGCAGGCCCTGCCCCGCACCGAGCCGGGTGCCGCGGAGGTCGACCCCGCGCCCTACCTGGAGGAGCTCGGCCCGTTCACGCTCGCCTCACCCCCGGGCACGGTCGACGGCGAGCCGTTGCACTGGCCCTCGCCCGCGGACTACGGCGGCGCGCGGCCGGCGTGGCTACCCTGACCGGTATGTCCGATCCCACCGGCCTGTCGTCACCGGTCGGCCAGGCTGTGGTCGTGCTGATGCTCCTGGCCTCGCTCACCCTCCTGATCCGCTGGTGGGTACAGAACCGCAAGCGCTGACGCCCTGGCCCGGGCGGGCGCGTCGGGGTCCCCGCCGGCCGTCGCGAGCACCGTGGCCCCCTCGTACAGCAGGTGCAGCGCGGCACCGACCGCCTCCGGGTGCCCCTCCTCCCGCGCGCGGTCGACCAGGTACGCCCGCATCCACTCCTTCTCCGCGCGGATCACCGGCTCGGCCGGGTGCCCGGTCCCGCCGATCTCCGCGTAGGCGTTGACGAAGGCGCAGCCGCGGTCCTGCTCGCGCAACCACAGCGCCAGGACGTCGAACACGTCCTCCACCGGCCGCCCGCGCATGTGCTCGTGCAGGAACTCCTGCCACACGCCGGTGCGGCGCTCGAGGTAGAGCGCGACCAGCGCGTCCTTGGAACCGAAGCGGTCGTAGAGCGTCTTCTTCGTGGTGCCGGCGGTCTCGGCGATCAGGTCGACGCCCACGGCCCTGATGCCGTGCCGGTAGAACAGCGCGGAGGCCGCCGCGATCAGCTTCTCGCCCGCAGGGGTGCTCATACACTGCGAGTATACCGACCGGTGTGGTTACTTCGGAACCATGAGACGAGACGCGGTCGTGGGCGCGGCGTTCGTGCTGTTCTGGAGCTCCGGGTTCGTCGGGGCCGAGCTGGGGACCGGCTACACCGGGGCGGACACGTTGCTGGCGTGGCGGTACGTGATCGCGGCGGCGGTGTTGTGGCTGGTGGTCGCCGTACGCCGCAGCCCGGTCCCGCGCGGGGCGCCCGCCCGCCAGGTCCTGCTCGGGACCCTCACCCAGGTCCTCTACCTCGGCGGCGTGGTGACGGGCGTGGGGCTCGGGGTGCCGGCGGGGACCGCGGCACTGGTGGCGGCGCTGCAGCCGCTGGTCGTCGCGACGGCGGCCGGCCGGTTCCTCGGCGAGCGCACGACCGCCCGGCAACGGGCCGGGCTGGCGGCCGGGCTGGCCGGGGTCGCGCTGGTGGTGGCGGGCGACCTGGGCCCGGGCACGGCCCCCGCCTGGGCCTTCCTGCTGCCGGTCGGCGGGATGCTGGCGCTGTCGGCCGGGACGGTGCTGGAGCGCCGGATGCGGCCGCCGGAGAGCCCGCTCACCGCGATGGCGCTGCAGTCGACCACGGGCGCGGTCCTGTTCACCGCCGTCGCCGCCCTGGCCGGGCAGCTCCAGCCGCCCGCCGAACCGGGCTTCTGGGGCGCGGTGGCGTGGGTGGTGGTGCTGTCCTCCTTCGGCGGCTACGGCACCTACCTGGTGGTCCTGCGTCGCAGCGGGGCGACCCGGGTGTCCGCGCTGCTCTACCTGACCCCGCCGACGACGATGCTCTGGACCTTCCTGATGTTCGGCGAGGTCCCGGTCCTGCTCGCCGTCCCCGGCATCGCCCTGTGCGCGGTCGGTGTGTGGCTCGTGCTCAGCCGGCGGGGATCTGCACGACGCGAAACTGTCGGTGCCCGGGCGCATGATGGGGACCGTGAGCTCGCTGGACGGTTTCTCCCCCGCCACCCGGGACTGGTTCCGGGGCGCCTTCGCCGCGCCCACGGCCGCCCAGGAGGGCGCGTGGAGCGCTGCCCAGGCCGGGCGGAACGCGCTGGTCGTGGCGCCGACCGGATCGGGTAAGACCCTCGCCGCGTTCCTCTGGGCGCTGGACCGGCTGGCGTCGGAGGCGGTGCCCGAGGAGCGCACCCGGCGGTGCCGGGTGCTGTACGTGTCCCCGCTCAAGGCCCTGGCGGTCGACGTGCAGCGCAACCTGCGCGCCCCGCTCACGGGCATGCGGCAGGAGGCGCAGCGGCGCGGCGATCCGGTCCCGGACATCACGGTCGGCATGCGCACCGGGGACACCCCGGCGGACGAGCGGCGCCAGTTCGCGCGCACCCCGCCGGACGTGCTGGTCACCACCCCCGAGTCGCTCTTCCTGCTGCTCACCTCGGCGGCGCGCGAGTCGCTGCGCGGGGTGGAGACCGTGATCCTCGACGAGGTGCACGCGGTGGCCGCGACCAAACGCGGCGCGCACCTGGCCCTGTCCCTCGAGCGGCTCGACGAGCTGCTCGAGAAGCCCGCCCAGCGGATCGGCCTGTCCGCCACCGTGCGCCCGCTCGACGAGGTGTCGACCTTCCTGTCCGGTGCCCGGCCGGTCGAGGTGGTCCAGCCGAGGACCCCGAAGACGATCGAGGTCCGGGTCGAGGTCCCGGTGCCGGACCTCGCCGCGCTCGACGAGCGGCCGGCCCCGGGCAGCGCGGACGAGGAGGTCATCGGGTCCGCGGCCGGCGGCGCCCAGCGGCCCTCGATCTGGCCCGCGGTGGAGAAGCGGCTGCTCGACCTGGTGCGCGCGCACCGCTCGACCATCGTGTTCGCCAACTCGCGGCGGCTGGCCGAGCGGCTCACGGCGAAGCTCAACGAGCTGGCCGTCGAGGAGGCCGGGGAGGCCGTCGAGCTCGACCGCTTCCCCGCCGAGGCGATCGGCGAGTCCGGGGTGGGCGGCGGCGCACCGCCGGTGGTGGCCAAGGCGCACCACGGGTCGATGTCCCGCGAGCAGCGCACGCTCGTGGAGGAGGAGCTCAAGAGCGGGCGGCTGCCGTGCGTGGTCGCGACCTCGAGCCTCGAGCTGGGCATCGACATGGGCGCGGTGGACCTGGTCGTGCAGGTGGAGGCGCCGCCGAGCGTGGCGTCCGGGCTGCAGCGCGTCGGCCGCGCCGGGCACCAGGTCGGCGCGGTGTCGCAGGGCGTGGTGTTCCCGAAGTTCCGCGGCGACCTCGTCTCGTGCGCGGTCGTCGCCGAGCGGATGACCGGCGGGGCGATCGAGTCCATGCGCTACCCGCGCAACCCGCTCGACGTGCTGGCCCAGCAGGTCGTCGCCATGGTCGCGATGGACCCCTGGAAGCTCGACGAGCTGGCCGCCGTCGTCCGCCGGGCCGCGCCCTTCGCCGCCCTGCCGGACTCGGCGCTGCACTCGGTCCTGGACATGCTGGCCGGGCGCTACCCCTCCGAGGAGTTCGGCGAGCTGCGGGCCCGGATCACCTGGGACCGGGTCACCGACGAGCTGCGCGGCCGGCCCGGCGCGCAGCGCCTGGCGGTGACCTCCGGCGGCACGATCCCCGACCGCGGGCTGTTCACCGTCATGACGCCGGGCGGGGCCGACGGCGCGGGCTCGCGCGTCGGCGAGCTCGACGAGGAGATGGTCTACGAGTCCCGGGTGGGCGACACGTTCCTGCTCGGCACGTCGAGCTGGCGGGTCGAGGACATCACGCACGACCGCGTGATCGTCACGCCTGCGCCCGGCGAGCCCGCGCGCATGCCGTTCTGGAAGGGCGAGTCGATCGGGCGGCCGCTGGAGCTGGGCCGGGCGGTCGGGAAGTTCGTCCGCGAGATGGCCGGGCTGGCGGACGAGGAGGCCCGCACCCGGGCGGCCGCGGCCGGGCTGGACGAGTGGGCCACCGACAACCTGCTCTCCTACCTGCACGAGCAGCGCGAGGCCACGCGGCACGTGCCGAGCGACCGCACGATCCTGGTCGAGCGGTTCCGGGACGAGCTGGGCGACTGGCGACTCGTGGTCCACTCCCCCTTCGGTTCCCAGGTCAACGGGCCGTGGGCGCTCGCCATCGCGGCCCGGATGCGGGAGAAGCGCGGGGTCGAGGTGCACGCGGCCGGGGCGGACGACGGGATCGTGCTGCGCCTGCCCGCTCTGTACGACTCTGCAGGGCTCGACGACAGCGGCAGCGAAATTGTGCCCACCGCCGAGGACGTGCTGCTCGAGCCCGGCGAGGTCGAGCAGATCGTGGTGGCCGAGCTGGGCAACTCGTCGCTGTTCGCCTCGCGGTTCCGCGAGTGCGCGGCCCGGGCGCTGCTGCTCCCCCGCCGCGACCCGAAGCGGCGCAGCCCGCTGTGGCAGCAGCGGCAGCGTTCGGCGCAGCTGCTGGCCGTCGCGGGCAAGTTCGAGCAGTTCCCGATCACGCTCGAGGCGATGCGCGAGTGCGTGCAGGACGTCTACGACCTGCCGGGCCTGCGTGAGCTGATGTCCGACGTGGAGTCCCGCAAGGTCAAGGTGGTCGAGGTGGCCACCCCGCAGCCCTCGCCCTTCGCGCGCAGCCTGCTGTTCGGCTACATCGGCATGTTCCTGTACGAGATGGACGCACCGCTGGCCGAGCGTCGCGCCGCCGCCCTCTCGCTGGACTCCACACTGCTCGCCGAGCTGCTGGGATCCGAGGCGATCCGTGAGCTGCTCGATCCCGAGGTACTCGCCGAGGTCGAGGCGTCGCTGCAGCGCACGGCGCCGGACCGGCACGCGCGCGACGCGGAGGGCGCGGCCGACCTGCTGCGCTTCGTCGGCGACCTGTCCGAGGCGGACGGACGGGCCCGGGGTGTCGAGCCCGCGTGGTTCGCCGAGCTGGAGGCGCAGCGCCGGGCGATCCGGGTGCGCATCGCCGGCGAGGAGCGGTTCGTCGCGATCGAGGACGCGGGCCGCATCCGGGACGCGCTGGGCGCGCCGCTGCCCGTCGGCGTGCCGGAGACGTTCACCGAGCCGGTCCCGGACCCGCTCGGCGACCTCGTGCTGCGGTACGCGCGGACGCACGGCCCGTTCACCGCCGCGGAGTGCGCGTCCCGGTTCGGGCTCGGCGTCGCCGTGGTGGCCGGGGTGCTCGACCGGCTGACCGGGGTCGGGCGGCTGGTCCGCGGCGAGCTGCGCCCGCAGGCCGCGGGCGGCGGCGAGGGCTCGGTCGAGTACTGCGACGCCGAGGTCCTGCGCCGGCTGCGGCGCGCCTCGCTGGCGCGGCTGCGGGCCGAGGTCGAGCCGGTCGAGCAGCGCGCGCTGGGTCGTTTCCTGCCCGCGTGGCAGGGCGTGCGCACCCACGCCGACGGCGAGCGGCGCGGTCGCATGCGCCGTGCCCCCGGCGCGGAGGACGTGCTCGGCGTGGTCGAGCAGCTGGCCGGGGCCCCGCTGCCGGCGAGCGCACTGGAGTCGCTGATCCTGCCCGCGCGGCTGCCGGGCTACACCCCCGCCCTGCTCGACGAGCTCACCGCGGCCGGCGAGGTCACCTGGACCGGCTGCGGGCCGCTGGCCGGCAGCGACGGCTGGCTGGCCGTGGCCCCGGCCGACGTCGCGGACCTGCTGCTGCCCGAGCCCGAGCTCGAGGTCGCCGGCACGCCGCTGCACCGGGCGCTGCTCGCGGCGCTCGGGCTGCCCGATCTCGGCGAGCCGGCCGTCGGCGGCGGCGCCCTGTTCTTCCGCCAGCTCGCCGACCAGGCCGGTCGCACGCTCGTGGCGGAGGGCGAGGAGGCCCCGACCGACGACGCCACGGTCACCGCGATCTGGGACCTCGTCTGGGCGGGGCTGCTCACCAACGACACGCTGGGCCCGCTGCGGGCCCGGCTGGGCGGTGGCGGCCGGGGCTCCGGCGGCCGCGGCGGTCCCGCGCACCGGACCCGGCGCAGCGCCTCGCGCGGGCGGTACGCCCAGCTGCGCGCCGGCCGCCCGCAGATGCCGAGCCGCACGGGGCCGCCGTCGGTGGGCGGCAGGTGGGCGCTCGCGGTGGACCGCGAGCCGGATCCCACGCGTCGGGCACACGCGCGGGCCGAGGCGTTCCTCGAACGGCACGGCGTGCTGACCCGGGGTGCACTGGGCACCGAGCGGGTCACCGGCGGGTTCGCGGCGGTCTACAAGGTGCTGCGGGCGATGGAGGACTCCGGGCGGGTGCGGCGCGGGTACGTCGTCGAGGGTCTGGGGGCGGCGCAGTTCGCCGTGCCGGGGGCGATCGACCGGATCCGCGCCCTGTCCAGCCCGGACGGGAGCCCCGCGGCGAGCGGGTCGGCGGCGGGCGCCGCCGCGATCGGCGCCGCACCGGACCGGCGGCGGAGCAGTTTCGAGGACTTCTCCGCGGACAGCTCCGAGGGCTTCGCGGAGGAGGGCGGCCCCCACCCCGGCATCCCCCACCGCGACGGCCCCCACTCCGACGGGCCCCACCTCGACGGGCGGCACTTCGCCGGTGCAGGGCGGGCACCCCACGACGCAGGCGGCGGCTCGGGGTTGTCGCGGGTGGTGCTGGCGGCGGCCGACCCGGCCCAGCCGTACGGCGCGGCGCTGTCGTGGCCGGCGACCGTCGGCGACTCGAAGCACCGTCCCGGCCGCAAGGCGGGCGCGCTGGTGGTGCTGGTGGAGGGGGCGCCGGCGCTGTACGTCGAGCGCGGCGGCAAGTCCCTGCTGTCGTTCACCACGGAGTACGACGAGCTGTCCGCGGCCGCGCACGCGCTGGCCGGCGCGGTGCACGAGGGCTGGCTCGGCACGCTCGCGGTCGAGCGGGCCGACGGCGGCGGGGCCCTGGGCTCCGAGTTGGCCGAGGTGCTCACCGAGGCCGGCTTCCGCGTCACGCCGAAGGGCCTGCGCCTCCGGGCCTGAGGGGCGCCCGCGACCACGCGCCGGGTCCTCCCGGCCGTACCCGCACGAGCGATCGTTCAGGCTTCCGGCGGATGCAGGCGACCGCATCAGCGACGATGATCGGGTCACCGACTCCGATGCCGTGGGAGGCCCGACCGTGACGACCGTCGAGTACGACTTCGACCCCGAGCTCGCCGCCGCCATCCCGGTGCTGCCGGTCCTCGACGTCAGCGACCTGCCGGCCGCGCGTGCCGTGCTGACCGGTCTCCGCGCCCAGCTGCCCGCGCCGGACGAGACGGGCGTGACGGTGACCGAGGTCCTGGTTGCGGGACCCGAGGGTGCGCCCGACGTGCCGCTGCGGATCTACCGGCCCGACGAGCCCGCGGGCCCGGCGGGCATCTTCGACGTGCACGGCGGCGGCTTCATCCTGGGCGACCTCGACGGCAGCCACGCCGGCAACATCGCGATCGCCCGGGACGTCGGCGCGGTGCTGGTCACCGTCGACTACCGGCTCGCGCCCGAGCACCCCTTCCCGGCCGGCCTCGAGGACTGCTACGCCGGGCTGGTCTGGTTCGCCGAGCACGCCGAGGAGTTCGGCGTCGACCCCGACCGGATCGCGATCCACGGGATCAGCGCGGGCGGCGGGCTGTGCGCCGCGCTCGCGATGCTTGCCCGGGACCGCGGCGGCCCGGCGATCGCCTTCCAGTACCTGGGTGTCCCCGAGGTCGACGACCGGCTGGAGACGCCGAGCATGCGCGCCTTCACCGACACCCCGATCTGGAACCGGCCCAACGCCGTCGTGAGCTGGGACTCCTACCTCGGCGAGGGCGTCCGCGGCACCGACGCGGTGTCGCCGTACGCGGCTCCGGCCCGCGCGGCCGACCTGAGCGGCCTGCCCCCGGCCTACGTCTCGGTGATGGCCTTCGACCCGCTGCGCGACGAGGGCATCGCCTACGCGCTGGCCCTGCAGACGGCCGGCGTCCCGGTGGAGCTGCACCTGTTCCCGGGGACCTTCCACGGCTCGTCGCTCATCGAGGACGCCACGATCTCGAAGCGGGAGGCCGCCGAGCGGGTCGCGGTGCTCCGGCAGGCCCTGGAGCTGCCCCGGCTCGACTGATCCCACCCGGGATCAGGGACACCGGTCCGCGGCCGGGGGTACCGGCCGCGGACCGGCCGCGCCGGGCGGGAGGGGGCCGGCCCGGCGCGCGCTGGGGCGTCGGGGCTAGTCGAGTGCCCCGCGCGCCCCGAGCATCCGCCCCACGACGAGCTCGACGTAGCCCTCGACGACATCGTCGAGGGAGAGGCCGCGGTCGTCGCGGAACCAGCCGCTGAAACCGTTGAGCATGTCGAGCACCCCGAACGTGGCGAGCTGGGCGTCGGGCACGGTGAACTCGCCGGATCGCATGCCCGCGGTGATCACGTCCCGGACCCGCCGCTGGTAGTAGCGGCGGTGCCCGTCGATCTCCGCGCGGTGCTCCGGGCTCAGGGACGCCATCTCGTGCAGCCCGACGAGGTGCTCGACCCGCCGCCGGTACAGGTGCCGCAGGTGCGCCCGGACCAGCATGGCCGTCCGGCGCGCGGGCGTGCCCGCGGCGTCGAGCAGGGGCAGGTTCTCCTCGCACGGCTCGCGCGTGACGGTCAGGCAGACCGCGTAGAGGATCTCCTCCTTGGCCGCGAAGTGGTGGTAGAGGCTGGCCCCGCGGATGCCGACGGCGTCGGCGATGTCCCGCATCCCGACGTGGGCGTACCCGCGGTCGGCGAAGGTCCGCGCCGCGGTGGTCACGATCTCCTCGCGGCGCAGCCGGGTCCGCGCCGTGCGGGACGACGCCAGGGGCTCCTGCGTCACGCCGTCACACCCCTCACACGGGCACCGTCCGCAGCTTCCGCTTGAGGATCTTGCCCTGCGGGTCGACGGGCAGCTCGGCCACCACGTGCACCGCCTTGGGCACCTTGTAGCCGGCCATCCGCTCCTTGCAGAAGGCGATCACCTCGTCCGGGTCGACGGCCACGCCCTCCTGCGGGATCAGGAACGCGGTGACGGCCTCGGACCAGTACTCGTCCGGCTTGCCGACGACCGCCGCCCGCAGCACGCCGGGGTGCTCGTGCAGCACCCGCTCGACCTCCTGCGACGACACGTTCATCCCGCCGGACTTGATCACGTCCTTGAGCCGGTCGCGGAAGAAGAGGTTGCCCGCGGCGTCGACCCGCACCATGTCGCCGGTGTGCACCCAGCCGTCGACCATGACCTCGGCGGTCCGCGCGGGGTCGCGGTGGTAGCCGAGCATGACCGACGGCGTGCGGCAGAGCAGCTCGCCGACCTCGGCGTCGTTCCCCTCGGCGTCGACGACCCGGACCTCCAGGTGCGAGACCGGGGTGCCGATCCAGGTCGGGTCGTGGTCCGGGACGTCGTCGAGCGTCCGGAACCAGCCCACGGTGCCCAGCTGGGACAGCTCCGACTGGCCCCAGTACGTCCCCCACACGACGCCGGGTGCGGCCGCGGCCCACGCGGAGATCGCGTGCGGGGCGACCTGGCCGCCGTAGGTCATGCACCGCCGGACGGCACCGACGGCGTCGGCGCCGAACCCGGCCTGACCGGCGAGGGCGAGGTAGAAGGTGGGGGTCTGCGCGATCACCGTGACGCGCTCGCGGGCGATGATCTCCAGCGAGCGGGCCGGGTCGGTGGTCGCGGGCAGCACCAGCGTGGCGCCCATGAGCGTCAGCGTGGTCATCGAGCCGAGCCCGGCGATCGTGTGGAAGGGCATCACGAACAGCCAGGTGTCGTCCGGCCCGGTGCGCAGGCCCCAGCTCCACGCCGGGGCCGTCGAGATCAGGTAGTTGCGGTGCGGGATCAGCACACCCTTGGGCGTGGCCTCGGTGCCCGAGGTGTAGACGAGCATCGCGACGTCGTGCTCGTCGACCTCGGCCCCGGGCTCGGTGTCCTCCGCGGGCAGCTCGGTGCCGTACCCGACCAGCGCCGTCCCGGCGGGCAACACGCTCCCGACCAGCTCGGCGAAGGCCGGCGCGGCCAGCACGACCCGGGGCTCGGCGTGCCCGAGCTGGTGCGCGACCTCCGGGGCGCGGTGCAGCGGGTTGATCCCGGTGAACGCCGCGCCGAGCTTGAGCGCACCGTAGTACGCGGCCACGACGTCGACGGAGTTGGGCGCCATCGACGCGACGACGTCCCCGCGGCCGACCCCGAGCCCGCGCAGCAGGTGCGCATACCGGTTCGCCCGGCGGTCCAGCTCGGCGTAGGTGGTCTCGGACCGGGCCCCGTCCGCGGTGTACCCGACGACGGCGACCGCCGCGGGCCGGGTGCGGGCGTGCCGCCGCAGCTGGTCGCCGATCGTGGCGCGGGCCAGCGGGCGGGTGTACTGGTCGGCGAGGCTCATGCGAACAGCGGGGAGCCGTAGGTGTCGGCGAAGACGGTGTCCTCGACCGGTCCGCGGCTGAGCTTGCGGGGGAAGCCCTTGGCCGGGTAGCCGATCGCGACGTGCGCAGCGGTGATGATCCCGTCCGGGATGTCGAGCAGCTTGCGCACCTCCGGCTCGGAGTGGCAGAGCAGCGTGGTGACGGCCGACGCCACGCCCTGGTCGCGCAGCGCCAGGCAGAAGTTCTGCATGGTCGGGTAGATCGACGCGCCGCCGACCACGGACAGCCGGCCGAGCTCGTGGTCGGTCGGGTGCAGCCCGTCGAGCTCGGCGCAGACCACCACGATCGCGGGGGCGTCGGCGAGGTGCTCGGCGAAGTGGTCGGCGTCGGCGACGGCCTTGGGCACGGCCCCGACGCGGACGTCGCCGATCCCGACCCCGGCCAGGTAGGCCTTCCACGGGGGCAGGTAGAGGTCGGCGAGCGCGCGCTTGCGCTCCGAGTCGCGGACCACGACCCAGCGCAGCGGCTGCCGGTTGCCGCCCTGCGGACCGAAGCGGGCGGCGTCGAACGCGCGGTGGAGCACCTCGTCGGACACGGGGTCCGGGGTGAAGTACCGGCAGGTGCCGGTCGTGCGCATCGCCTCGGTCAGCTCCATCGCTGTCTCCCTGTCCGCGGTTAGGTGTCGGTGGGGAGCATGGAGTGGTCCTCGACACCCGTCAAGGCCCTCTTTGCCGCGCGATCTTCCCCATCCGCCTAACCGCGGTTAGGCTTTCGCTGACGAGGAGGTCCGCCGATGGGGTTCGTGCCGTTCGCGCCGGAGCGCGCGCCGATCGACCGTGCCGCGCTGGTCGCGGCCCTGGAGGAGGCGAACCTCCCGTCGCTGGTCGCGGTGCTGTACCAGCTGACCGGCGACCGGCGCTGGCTCGCCGACCCCTACCGCCCCACCCGCAGCCGCGGGATGGAGGACAACGACCCGGGCGGCTTCCCGCCGGAGATCCGGGCCGAGATCCGGGCCGCCGCCGCCGACGCCGTGTGCGCGTGGGCCGACGGGGCGCCGGTCGCGGTGCCCGCGCCGACCGGCGAGACGCTCGCCGGGATCATGAGCGTGGCCGTCGGCGAGGACGTGCCGCTCGAGTACGCCGAGATGACCGCCGAGGACATGGGCTTCGCCCCGGTCGCGGTGCGCCGGGCCCCGGAGGGCGCCCCGCGGGCGATCGTGATCGGCGCCGGCGTGTCCGGGATGCTCGCGTCGATCCGGCTCGCCGAGGCCGGGATCGACCACGTCGTCCTGGAGAAGAACGCCGACGTCGGCGGCACCTGGCTGGAGAACGCCTACCCCGGCGCGGGCGTCGACACCCCCAGCCACCTGTACTCGTACTCCTTCGCGCCGCGCGACTGGACCACCCACTTCGGCAAGCGCGACGAGGTGTGGGAGTATCTGCGCGCCGTCGCCGACCGGCACGACCTGCGCGAGCGGATCCGCTTCGGCACCGAGGTCGTGGCCGCGACCTGGGCGGACGGGCGCTGGACGGTCCGGACGACGACCGGTGAGGAGCTCACCGCCGAGGTCGTGATCACCGCGACCGGCCAGCTCAACCGGCCGAAGATCCCGCCGATCCCCGGCCTGGACCGCTTCCGCGGCCCGCTCTTCCACACCGCCGAGTGGCCCGCCGACCTCGACCTGACCGGGAAGCGGGTCGTGGTGATCGGCACGGGCGCGAGCGCGATGCAGGTCGTGCCCGCCGTCGCCGAGCGGGTGGCGCACCTGACCGTCTTCCAGCGCTCGCCGCAGTGGGTCGCGCCCAACGAGGTCTACTTCTCCCCCGTCCCCGGGGGCGCCCGGTACCTCGTGGAGAACGTGCCCTTCTACCGGCTGTGGTACCGCACCCGGCTCGCGTGGAACACCAACGACCGGGTGCACCCCGGGCTGCAGAAGGACCCGGCGTGGGAGCACCCCGAGCGCTCGGTGAACGCCCTCAACGACGGCCATCGCCGCGTGTTCACCCGGTACCTGGAGGCCGAGCTCGCGGGCCGGCCCGATCTCGTCGCGAAGGCGCTGCCGGACTACCCCCCCTTCGGCAAGCGGATGCTGCTGGACAACGGCTGGTTCGCGGCGCTGCGGCGGGAGGACGTCACCCTGCTCACCGAGGCCGTGGCGGAGGTGACGGAGACCGGGGTCCGCGGCGCCGACGGGACCGAGGTCGAGGCCGACGTGGTGGTGCTCGCGACGGGCTTCCACACGCACCGGGTGCTGTGGCCGATCGAGGTCCGCGGCCGCTCCGGCCGCCGGATCGACGAGGTCTGGGGCCCGGAGGACGCGCACGCTCACCTGGGCATCACCGTGCCGGACTTCCCGAACCTGTTCCTGACCTGCGGCCCGGGCACCGTCCTCGGGCACGGCGGCAGCTACATCACCATCGCCGAGTGCCAGGTCCGCTACATCGTGGACCTGCTGGTCACGATGGCCGAGCGGGGCATCGGCACGGTCGAGGTGCGGCCGGAGGTGGAGGCGGACTACGTGCGGCGCCACGACGAGGCGCACGAGGCCATGATCTGGACCCACCCCGGCATGCGGAACTGGTACCGCAACGCCGCCGGGCGCGTGGTCTCCGCGCTGCCCTGGCGGATCGTCGACTACTGGCGGATGACGCGCGAGCCCGACCTGCGGGACTACAGGGCCGAGCCGGCCTTCCAGTCCGCCCAGCTCAGCTCCCAGTCCCCGTACGTGTCGTAGACCGGCAGCGGCGGGCCGCCCGAGTTGGTGATCTCGACGACGTCGCCGATGCCGAAGTGGTCGAAGAACCACTGGGCGTCGGCCGGCGCGAGGTTGACACAGCCGTGCGACACGTTGGAGCTGCCCTGCTGCCCGACGGACCACGGTGCGGAGTGGACGAACTCGCCGTCGTTGGAGATCCGCTCGTCGAGGTCGACCTTCTCCCGGTAGTAGCCGGGCTGGCCCTGGCAGACACCGTAGGTGCAGGAGTCCATGATGATGGACGGCTGCTTGTCCGAGATGACGTGCGGGCCGGTGTGCGACGGGAAGCCGGGCGAGCCGAGGCTGATGTTCATCGTCTTGACCAGCTGGCCGTTGTCGAAGATCTGCATCTGCTCGGTGGCGCCGTCGGCCTTGGCGACCCAGCTGTCGTGCACCTTCACCGTCATGGTGCGGTCGGTGGAGCCGTAGGTGCCGGCGCCGAGGTCCACGCCGTAGAGGTCGGCCTTGACGCTCAGCGTGGTGCCCGGCTTCCAGTACTGCTGCGGCCGGTAGTGCACCTCGGTGTCCGAGATCCAGTACCAGCTGCCGGCCTGTACGGGGCTGGAGGTCACCGTGAGCGCCTTCTCGGCGGCCGCGCGGTCCGTGATCGCGTGGTCGAACCGCACCACGATCGGCTGTCCGATGCCGACCGTCGGCACCGAGTTCGGCGCCGGGATGAACGACGGGTAGGCCTCGGCCTTCGGGGCGACGGTCGCGACGGTGCCGTCGGTGTGGCCGGGCGCCTGGTCGCGGTCGAGCGTGTCGACGGCCACGGCGTAGGTGGCCGAGTAGGCGAGGTCGCCGGTGGAGGTCCAGGTGTGGCCGTCCGGCGCGAGGGTCCCGTCGACGGCCTTGCCGGTCGCCGTGTTCGTGACGTGCACGGCCTGCGCGGTGCCGTCCGCGACGCTCACGGTGATCGGCTGGGTGGGGTTCAGCGGCGTGCCCTGATCCGGCGTGATGTGGACGACGGGGGCGGGCGCGGCGTCGACCGTCGGCAGCCCGGCGAGGGGGGCGAGCGCGTCCGCCCCGAACGCGCCGGCCGCGGCGCTCGGGTGGCTGCCCACGAGGACCCCCAGACCGAGCACGACCACGGTCGCGACCCCCAGCGCGGTGGAGCCCCACCGTCGCGTCACCTTCATCCGCACCGTCCTCCGCCGTCGACCGCGGAACATTCTGGCGACGTGAGCACGACCACCCGGCAGCGGTACGCGAACGTCCCGATCGGGCGTTTTCGCAGGTGACGAAGCGGACAGATCACCGGCCCACGGCGGCGACGAGGGCCCGGAGCGCCTCCTGCATCGAGGCCAGGTCGGGCCCGCACGCCGACGCCGGCCCGGGCGGGGCGCCGACGGGGATGCACTGGTCCTGGGTGAACCGGTTGACCGCTCCGTCGACGGCGTCGGCCGCCTTCGTCAGTGCCTGCGGCGAGGCCACCTCGCGCGCCTCGGCGCGCGCGGCGGGCACCACGTTCTGCACCTCGCGGACGAACCGCGCACAGTCCGGGTAGATCTGCTCGGCCGGTCTCGTGGCGCACTCGTCGAGGGAGATCGAGGCGAGCTTGGTCCGCAGGGCGGGGAGGGTGAGGCTGGGTGCGCCGTCGCCGCCCGAGCTCGCCGCGTGGGTGCTCGACTCGCCGCACCCCGCGAGCGCGGCGAGGGCCACGGCCACCACGGCCGCCAGGCGGGCGGTTCGGAACGTGCTCACCCCTCCGACCCTAGGCGCCCCGCCGGGCCCGGGCCGCCGTCGCCCCAGTTCTGCGGATCGGCTTCTGCCCCGGGCGCGGGGCGACGGCCGGGGTGCGGACGGGTGCACGGACCGGGGCCGGCGGTTGCTCGCGCTCGACGATCCGGCCGATCACGTGCTGCTGCCCGAGCGTCCAGGCGTTGCTGGTCAGCCAGTAGACGAGGATCGCGATCGGGAACGGGAAGAACAGGCCGCCGACGATCGCGCCGAGCGGGAAGAGCCACGGGGTCAGCCTCATGACGCCGGTGATCTGGGCCGTCTGCGGGTCGGTCGCCGGCTGCTGCTGCCGCAGGGACCGCCGCGCGGTGACGTGCGTCGCGACGGCCGCGAGCAGCATCAGCGGCACCGCGACGGCGACCACCGAGATCCGGTCGACGGGCGCGCCGAACGAGTCCAGCAGGCCCTGCGGCATCGAGACGTAGGCGGAGAGCGGCGCCCCGAACAGCCGGGCCTCGAGGAAGGACCGCACCTCGTCCGGGCCGAAGACGTAGTTCGCGATCGCGGCGTTCTGGTCGAACGTCAGGCCGGGCCGGTTGAAGTAGCGCAGCACGTGCAGCAGCGCGACGAACACCGGGATCTGCACGAGCACCGGCAGGAACGAGCCGAGCGGCGAGACGCCGTGCTCGCGGTGCAGCTTCATCGTCTCCTCCGCGAGCTTCTGCTTGTCACGGCCGTGCCGCGTCCTGAGCTCGGCCAGCTGCGGGGCGATCCGGCGCATGCGCTGGGCGGAGCGCATCTGGCTCAGCACCGGCCTGATCATCAGCGCGCGCAGGGTCAGGACCAGGAACACCACGGACAGGGCCCACGCCACGCCGCTGCTCGGGCCCAGGACCAGGCCGAACGCCTGGTGCCAGAACCACATGACGGCGGACACGGGGTAGTAGAGGAAGTCGAGCACGGTGCACCTCCACCTCCCGGAGCGGGAGGGAGTCGGGTTCTCGGGACAGGCGAGAGCCCGGCGGCGCGACGTGGGGAACTACACCGCCGGGAGGAGACCCGACGGCGCGCGTGCGCGCGTGCGACCCGGCGCGTCCGGGTCGAGCTGGCGGAGGACCCGCGAGCGGGAGGCGCGGCGGTGCCGGTGCCGGCGGACCGCCGCGGAGCCGCAGGCGGAGGTCGCCCGCAGGACGGCCGACGCGTGCCGCGCCAGCCCGATCGCCCAGAGCGCGGCACCGACGACGCCGAGCAGCACGCTCGGCTCGGCCGCCACCAGGGCCCACCCGGTGAGGAGCAGCCCGAGCAGCAGCAGCCCGCTGCGCCTGCCCGCTCCCCCTGTCACGGGTCCATGGTGGCACAGCGAGCACCCCTCCCGCCGCGACCGAGCGCGCCGGCGGGGCCGCGGCGGTAGCGTCGGGGGGTGCCCGAGGGCGACACCGTCCACCTGGCCGGGAAGCGCCTGAACGGGGCGCTTACCGGGCACGTCCTGCTGCGCGGGGAGATCCGGCACCCCCGGCTCGCGGGCGTCGACCTGGTGGGGCTCGGGGTCGTCGGCGTCGCGTCGGTGGGCAAGCACCTGTTCACGCGGTTCGACGACGGCCGCAGCCTGCACAGCCACTTCCGCATGGACGGCGCGTGGCACCTCTACCGCCCCGGCATGCGGTGGCGGCGGCCCGGCTACGAGGCCCGCGCGGTGCTGGAGGTGCCGGAGCGGGTGGCCGTGGGGTTCGCGCTGCACGACCTCGAGCTGCTGCCGACCGCGGAGGAGTCCCGGCTCGTCGGGCACCTCGGCCCCGACCTGCTCGACCCGACCTGGGGACCGGAGCAGGAGGCCGAGGCGCTTCGCCGGCTCACCGCCCGCGCCGACCACGAGCTGGGCCTGGCGCTGCTGGAGCAGCGGGTCATGGCCGGCGTCGGCAACCTCTACAAGACCGAGATCTGCTTCCTGCTCGGGCTCTCGCCGTGGACGCTCGTGCGGGACACCCCGGACCTGCCCGGCGTCGTCGCGCTGGCCCGCAAGCTCCTTCTGGCGAATGCCGACCGGCCCGAGCAGACCACCACGGGCTCGCTGCTGCCCGCCGAGGCGCACTGGGTCTTCGAGCGCGGCGGCCGGCCCTGCCGCCGCTGCGGCACCCGCATCCGGGTCGCCGAGCAGGGCGACGGCGTGTACGCCCGGGTCGCCTACTGGTGCCCGCGCTGCCAGCCCGGCCCGGCCCCGCGGCCGGCCCGCACCCGTCGCCCGCTCCGGCGCTGAGAAACGGACGCAGAGAAACGACGGACGCCGAGAACGACGGACGCCGCCCCTCCCGGGCGGGAGGGGCGGCGTCCGATCGGGAACCGTCAGGCGGTGCCGGGCTGCTGCTGCCCTTGCGGGGTGCTCTGCGGGGCCGCCGGGATCTGCTGGGTCGGCTTCTCCTCCGACCCGGAGATCGGGGTGCCGGCCATCGACGCGCGGATCTGCTCCAGCCGGTTGGCGCCCGCCATGTCGACGGTCGCCTGCTGCACCTCGAGCATCCGGCCCTGGACCGAGTTCTGCGCCAGCTCCGCCGAGCCGATCGCGTTGGCGTAGCGCCGCTCGATCTTGTCCCGAACCTCCTCCAGCGACGGCGTGTTGCCCGGCGCCGAGAGCTCGGTCATCTGCCGCAGCGAGGCCGCGGCCTGCTCCTGCATCTTCGCCTGCTCGAGCTGGCTGAGCAGCTTCGTGCGCTCGGCGATCTTCTGCTGCAGCATCATCGAGTTGCGCTCCACGGCCTGCTTGGCCTGCGCGGCGGCGCCGATCGACTGGTCGTGCAGCGTCTTGAGGTCCTCGACCGACTGCTCGGCCGTGACCAGCTGGGTGGCCGTGGCCTGCGCGGCCTGCTCGTACTGCTGCGCCTTCTGCTCGTCGCCCTGGGCCCGCGCCTGGTCGGCGAGGACCAGCGCCTGGCGCGCCGACGCCTGCAGCTTCTCGATCTCCCCCAGCTGCCGGTTGAGCTTCATCTCCAGCTGGCGCTGGTTGCCGATGACGGCCGCCGCCTGCTGCGAGAGCGCCTGGTGCTGGCGCTGTGCGTCCTCGATGGCCTGCTGGATCTGCACCTTCGGGTCCGCGTACTCGTCGACCTTCGACGAGAACAGGGCCATCAGGTACTTCCAGGCCTTCGTGAAACCGTTGGCCATCTGCTCCGCCTACCTCCGAGTGCGAACCGGGTACCGCCTCCACCGAGCGGCCCGCGTGTGTCCCCCCGCGACCGCCGAGCGGTGCTCTTGCGCCCATCGTGGCATCGCCACGGCCTCGGGTGCCACCGCGTGCGGACGATATCGGGGATCGTCCGGAGGCCGCCCTCGGGGCGACCCGGGTCCCAGGCTACCGGGCCCGGGCGGCGCAGTACGGGGAGATCGGACGAACCGGACAGCAGTGGGCGCACTCCACCCACAGGCGGATCTCAGGCGGCCGGGAACCCGGGCCGGATCAGGCCGCGGAGGCGACCGGGGCGCCGGGGCGGTTGCCGCCGAGCGGGGCGCCGGTGCGCACGGGGGCCAGGCGCAGGTCGGTGTGCCGCTGCCCGATCGGGACCAGGGTCTCGTTGCGGCCGACGAACTCCAGCTGCTCGTCCCGCGTCATCTCGCTGATGACCTCGGCGAGCAGGTCCGGCAGCGCGACGTCGAGCGCCTCGCAGATCGACGCCAGCAGCTCGCTCGAGGGCTCCTTGCGACCGCGCTCGACCTCCGAGAGGTAGCCGAGGCTGACCCGGGCGGCGCGGGAGACGTCGCGCAGGGTGCGCTTCCGCAGGGTGCGGGCACGCCGAAGGCTGCCACCGATCGCCTCACGCAGCAGCAGAGCCATGCGCCCACCCTCCTCGTCGGACCCGAGCAACCCCGGCCGGGGGACGGGGTGCTCCCACCGTACCGAGTCCGGGCCGCCCGCGTCGCCGCAGCGCGGCGCCCGACACGTCCGCCGTGGGCGAACAGCGGCGCTCAGGCGCGGCGCAGCGCCGCCCGGGCCGCGGCGCGCAGCCGGACCGCGCGCACCACGTAGTCCAGGCCGGTCACCACGGTGAGCACGATCGCCACCGCCATCAGTGTCCACCGGACGATCTCGACCGCACCGGCCGCCGAGGGCAGCAGGAGCGTCAGCGGCAGCACGTAGACGCCGATCGCGAAGGTCTGGACGAGCGTCTTCAGCTTCCCGCCCTTGCTCGCCGGGATCACCCCGTGCCGGATCACCCAGAAGCGCAGCAGCGTCACGCCGATCTCGCGACCCATGATCACGACGGTGACCCACCAGGGCAGCAGTCCCAGCACCGACAGCCCCACCAGGGCCGCGCCCATCAGCGCCTTGTCGGCGATCGGGTCGGCGATCTTGCCGAACGAGGTGACCAGCCCCCGCTTGCGCGCGATCTCGCCGTCGAACCGGTCGGTGATCGCGGCGACGGCGAACAGCAGGGCCGCGACGAGCCGCCAGGCCAGGTCCGTTCCGTCGAGGTGCAGCAGGGCGAGCAGGAAGAAGGGGACGAGCAGCAGCCGGACGCCGGTGAGCACGTTGGCGAGGTTCAGCAGCGGGACCGCGTTCTCCGGCGAGGCGACGGGCTCCTCGGCCGGGACCGCGCTCATCGCGCTCCCCCGCCGCCCGCGGCGCTCATCCCGCCGTTCCCACGGTGACGAGGCCGGCGGCCGCCGGGACCACGACCTCGCGGGCCTCGACGACGAGGTCCGCCCCCTCGGAGTCGACCACCTCGGCCCGCACGAACGCGCCCACCTCGAGGGGCTCGCCGTCGAGCTCGCCGGAGACGAACACACACTCGCCGTCGACCTCGGGGGCCTGGTGCGCGGCACGCCCGGTGGCGTCCTCGGTCTCCGACTCCGCCGTCTCCACCAGCACGACGACCTCGGTGCCGATCCGCTCCTCGGCCCGCTGCGTCATCAGCTCGTCGACCAGCGCGGAGATCCGCTCGACGCGCGCGGCGACCTCCGCCGGGTCGACCTTGCCGTCGTAGCCGGCCGCCTCGGTGCCCTCCTCGTCCGAGTAGCCGAACACGCCGACGGCATCGAGCCGGGCACCCGTCAGGAAGGCCTCCAGCTCGGCGAGGTCCTCCTCGGTCTCCCCGGGGAACCCGACGATCACGTTGCTGCGGATGCCCGCCTCCGGAGCGACGGCGCGGATGCGCGCGCAGAGGTCGAGGAAGTCGGTGCGGGAGCCGAAGCGGCGCATCCGCCGCAGGACCGGGTTCGACGCGTGCTGGAAGGACAGGTCGAAGTAGGGCGCGACCCCCTCGGTGGCCGCGACGACCTGCAGCAGGTCGGGGCGGGTCTCGGCGGGCTGCAGATAGCTGACCCGCACGCGCTCGATCCCGGGGATCGCGGCGAGCCGGGGCAGCAGGTCGACCAGCGCGCGAGTGCCGCCGGGGAGGTCCTTCCCGTACGACGTCGAGTTCTCGCTGACCAGCACGAGCTCCCGTACCCCGTCCCGGGCGAGCCATGCGGCCTCCGCGAGCACCTCGTCCGGGTGGCGCGACACGAACGAGCCGCGGAAGGACGGGATGGCGCAGAACGCGCAGCGGCGGTCGCAGCCCGAGGCCAGCTTGAGGCTCGCGACAGGGCCCGTGCTCAGCCGGCGGCGCGCGATGTCGGGGACCCAGGCGTGGCCCGGGATCGCGACGTCGACGCTCGCCTCCGGGCGCTGCACCGGCGAGATCGGGAGCAGGGTGCGCCGGTCGACGGGCACGTGCGGCGTGGGGGTGTGCCCCGCGACCACGTCCCCCAGGCGCTCGGCGAGGTCCGGGTAGGCGTCGAAGCCCAGCACGGCGTCGGCCTCGGGGAGGCTGTCGGCCAGCTCCTTGCCGTACCGCTCGGCCATGCAGCCGACCGCAACCACCTTGGCGCCGCGGCCCTTCGCCACGTCCGACGCCGAGAGCAGCGTGTCGATCGAGTCCTTCTTGGCCTGTTCGACGAAACCGCACGTGTTCACCACGATCACGTCCGCCTCGTCGGCCTCGGCCAGCTCCCAGCCGCTACCGGCCAGCCGGCCGGCGAGCTCCTCGGAGTCGACCTCGTTGCGGGCGCAGCCCAGTGTCAGCAGGGCGGCCCGGCGGGGCGCGGCGTCTCGGGAACTCACGAGTCACAGGGTAGACGGCAGCTCGCATGATCTACGCTCCACCGCCATGGCAGCGGTGGCCGTCCGGCGGGCGCGCACCGCCGATGTGACGACGATCAAGTCCCTCGTGGACAACTACGCGGGCAAGGTGCTGCTCGCCAAGGAGATCGTCACCCTCTACGAAGCGGTGCAGGAGTTCCTGGTCGCGGAGATCGACGGCGAGGTCGTCGGGTGCGGCGCGTTGCACGTGCTGTGGGAGGACCTCGGCGAGATCCGCACGGTCGCGGTGCACCCCAAGGTGCTCGGCCGCGGGGCGGGGCACGCGATCGTGTCGGCGCTCATCGACGGGGCCCGTGAGCTGGGGCTCAAGCGCCTCTTCGTGCTCACCTTCGAGCGGCACTTCTTCGCCCGGCACGGGTTCGCCGAGATCGACGGCACCCCCGTGTCGCAGGAGGTGTTCAACGCGATGCTGCGCTCCTACGACGCCGGCGTGGCGGAGTTCCTCGATCTCGCCCACGTCAAGCCCAACACCCTCGGCAACGTCCGCATGATGCTCACCCTCTGACCCCGCGAGCCGCGCTGCAGCCCCGCGAGTCGGGACTTCCAGCACCGCGAGTCGGGAGTTCCGGCACCGCGAGTCGGGAGTTCCGGCAGCGCGAGTCGGGAGTTCCGGCAGCGCGAGTCGGGACTTCCAGCACCGCGAGTCGGGAGTTCCGGCAGCGCGAGTCGGGATTTCTGGCAGCGCGAGTCGGGAGTCCGCGCGTCCGAGATGCACGTGTGGGGAGACCGGCGGGCAGGATCGACCGCATGACCGAGGCCGAGGAGCAGGCCGTCGCCGCGATCCGGGCCGGCGACGCGGAGGCGCTGCGCCGCCTGCTCGACGCCGAGCCCGGCCTCGCCACCGCCCGTCCCGACGGCGCGCGAACGCTGCTGCACGTCGTCGCGGACTGGCCCGGCAACCGCCCGGCCGGACCCGAGATGGCGCGGATGCTCGTGGCGGCGGGCGCGGACGTCGACGCCCGGTTCGTCGGCGCGCACCGCGAGACCGCCCTGCACTGGGCCGCCGGCAACGACGACGTCCCCCTGCTCGACGCCCTGCTCGACGCCGGCGCCGCGATCGACGCCGACGGTGCGGTGATCGCCGGCGGCACACCCCTCTCCGACGCCGTCGCGTTCGGGCAGCACGCCGCCGCGCGCCGGCTCGTCGAACGGGGGGCGACGCCCCGCCCTCACGAGGCCGCCGCGCTCGGCTTGGTCGACCTCCTGGTCGCCGAGTACGAGGAGTACCCGCCGCGGCCCGACGACGTCGACGTCGCGTTCTGGTACGCCTGCCACGGCGGGAGCCTCGACGCGGCCGAGTACCTGCTGGACCGCGGCGCCGACCGGGACGTGCTGCCGCCGTGGGAGCGGCTCACCCCGCTCGACGCCGCCGAGCGCGCCGCGGCCGGGGAGCTCGTCGACTGGCTGCGGCAGCACGGAGCCCACCGGGCCGCCGAGCTGGGATGAGCCGACAGTAGCTCGCGACTCGCGGTGCCGGAACTGCCGACTCGCGCTGCCGGAACTGCCGACTCGCGCTGCCGGAACTGCCGACTCGCGGTGCCGGAACTGCCGACTCGCGGGAGGTTGCAGCGCAGCTGTTGGGGTGCGGGGCGTTGAGCTGGGTCGATACCCTCGGAGCGTGTCCGACCCGACCCGCCCCGAGGGCGGCTCGGAGCTGGTGTGGGCGCGGCCGGCTCCGGCGCTGCGCCCGCTCGTCGACCTCTACAGCGGCTACCACATGCCCGCGTCGGCCCCCGGCACGCACATGGGGGTCCCGGGCGGCCACCTGACCTTCCTGCTGTGCCTGGACGGCGTCGTCGACGTCCTGCGCACGCCCGATCCCGCCCGGTCCCCCGGCTCGTTCCGCGGCATGGTCGGCGGGCTGCACGACCGCCCCGCCGTGATCGCCACGGGGCCCGCGCAGACCGGCCTGCAGCTGCGGTTGACCTGGCTCGGCGCGCGCATCCTGCTCGGTGCCCCGGCGAGTGCCCTGGCCGGCGACGTCGTCGGGCTCGGCGACCTCCTCGGCCGGCGCGCCGAGGTGCTCGTCGAGCGCCTCGCGGAGGCCCCGGGCTGGGCGAGCCGGTTCGCGCTGCTCGACGCCGCGCTCAGCCGGCTCGCCGCCGACGCCCGCCGCCCGGACCCGCACCCGGAGGTCGCGCGCGCCTGGGACCGGCTGGCGGGAACCGGCGGCACGCTGCGGATCGAGGAGCTCGCCCGCGAGATCGGCTGGAGCCGCCGGCACCTGGCCCTGCGGTTCCGCGACGAGATCGGTCTCTCCCCCAAGTCGGCCGCCCGGGTGATCCGCTTCGAGCGGGCCTGCGACCTGCTGCGCGGTCCCGCGCGCCCGGCCCTCGCCGACACGGCCGCGGTCTGCGGCTACGCCGACCAGGCCCACCTCGCCCGCGACTTCCGCGAGCTCGCCGGGCTCACCGCGACCGAGTGGCTGGCCGAGCGCCCCGACGGCTGATCCGGTTCCCCCACGACCGCACGCCGCCTGCTACGAAGGGCGCGTGTTCCGGATCGCCTTCCACGCCCCCGAGATCCCGCCCAACACCGGCAGCGCGATCCGGCTCGCCGCCAACACCGGCGCCGAGCTGCACCTGGTGGAGCCGCTGGGCTTCGCGCTCGACGAGCGCAACGTCCGGCGCGCCGGCCTCGACTACCACGAGCTCGCCGAGCTCCGGGTGCACCGCACGATCGACGGCCTGTGGGCCGCGGTGGCGCCCGCCCGCGTGTACGCGTTCACGACGGGCGCGGACCGCGACTACACCGACGTCGCCTACGAGCCCGGCGACGTCCTGCTCTTCGGCTCGGAGTCGACCGGGCTGCCCACCGACGTGGCCCACGCCCCGCAGGTCAGCGCGCGGGTCCGGCTCCCGATGGTCCCCGGGTCCCGGTCGCTGAACCTCGCCAACGCCGCGGCCGTCGCGGTCTACGAGGCCTGGCGCCAGCACGCCTTCGCGGGCGCGGCTACTGCTGCACGACCGCCTGCACGTCGAGGTTGATCTCGATCGTCGAGCCGACGACGGGCACACCGCGGTTGACCATCTGCTGCCAGTTGAGCGTGAAGTGCTCACGGTGCAGCTCGGCGGTGGCGACGGCACCGGCGCGCCGGCCGTTCCACTCCTCCATGCCGAGGAAGGTGACGTCGAGCTGGACGTCGCTGGTCAGGCCGTGGAGCGTGAGGTCGCCGTCGACGATCCAGCGGTTGCCGGGGCCGCGACGGAAGCGGGTGCTGGAGAAACGCAGCTGCGGGAAGCGCTCGACGTCGAGGAAGTCCGGCGACCGCAGGTGGGTGTCCCGGGCCTCGACGTTGGTGTCGACGCTGACGGCGTCGATCACGACGTCAACGGCCGAGTCCTCGAAGGGCTCGGCGATGCGGATCTGCCCGCGGAAGCGGTTGAACCGGCCGTAGACCCGCGACATGCCGATGTGCCGGGCGATGAACCGGATCGAGGAGTGGTCCGGGTCGATGTCGTAGACACCGGGCGGCGGCGGGGTGAGCGACTGGTCCGGCGCGAGCGTCAGCGCACCGACCTCGGCGTGCTTGCCCCACTCGACCTCGACCGTGGTGCCGTTGCCCCGGTAGCCACCGGCCTCGGCGCGGACCCGGTACTCCCCCGGGACGAGCGCGGCGGTGAAGTAGCCGAAGGGGTCCGTGTCGGCGTTGACGATCTGCGTGCTGGCGCGGTCGAGGACCGAGACCTGCGCCCCGGCCAGCGGCCGCCCCTCGCCGTCCTGGACCTGCCCGCTCAGCAGTCCGCCGGTGAGCGGGATCGGCACGAGCGCGTTCCGACCGGTGTCCGACCGGCGTGCACCCTTCCCACGCTTGCTCCAGAACACTCCATGACCTTCCGACGAGGAGACGGCCCGGGCACGGGCCGCCGAACACTCTGGCAGAAAAGGTCACGAACCGGTGACGCCGACGGCTCTCTTGTGAACGCCCCCACACGGTCGCACGCCGAACGGCCGCTCAGCGGAGCCGAACGACCACCGTCGGGTCGGTTCCCGCTGGTAGAAGGTTCAACGACCGTCCTCAGTCGTCGTCCTCGGAGGGGGCCTCGCCGCCCCCGCCGCGCAGCAGCCAGATCACGTTCTCGAGCTCCTCGGGCTTAATGAGCACGTCCCGCGCCTTCGAGCCCTCGGACGGTCCGACGATCCCGCGCGTCTCGAGCAGGTCCATCAGCCGGCCCGCCTTCGCGAACCCGACGCGCAGCTTCCGCTGGAGCATCGACGTGGAGCCGAACTGCGAGGTCACGATGAGCTCGGCGGCCTGGATGAGGACCTCGAGGTCGTCCCCGATGTCCGGGTCGATCTCCTTGGCCTCGCCCTGCTTCGCCGCCGTGACGCCCTCGGTGTAGGTCGGCTCGGCCTGCTCCTTGGTGAACCCGACGACCTCGGCGATCTCCTCGTCCGAGATGTACGCGCCCTGCATGCGGATCGGCTTGCTGGCGCCCATGGGCAGGTAGAGCCCGTCGCCCATGCCGATCAGCTTCTCGGCGCCCGGCTGGTCGAGGATGACCCGCGAGTCCGTGAGCGACGACGTGGCGAACGCCAGCCGGGACGGCACGTTCGTCTTGATCAGACCGGTGACCACGTCGACCGACGGCCGCTGGGTCGCCAGGACGAGGTGGATGCCGGCCGCGCGGGCCTTCTGCGTGATGCGGACGATCGCGTCCTCGACGTCCCGCGGGGCGGTCATCATGAGGTCGGCCAGCTCGTCGACGATGCAGAGGATGTACGGGTAGGGCCGGTACTCCCGCTCGCTGCCCAGGGGCGCGGTGATCTCGCCGGAGCGGACCTTGCGGTTGAAGTCGTCGATGTGCCGGACCCGGTTGGCCTGCATGTCCTGGTAGCGCTGCTCCATCTCCTCCACCAGCCAGGCGAGCGCGGACGCCGCCTTCTTCGGCTGGGTGATGATGGGCGTGATCAGGTGCGGAATGCCCTCGTACGGCGTGAGCTCGACCATCTTGGGGTCGACGAGGATCATCCGGACCTCCTCGGGCGTGGCCCGGGAGAGCAGGGAGACCAGCATCGAGTTGACGAAGCTGGACTTGCCGGAACCGGTGGAGCCCGCGACCAGCAGGTGCGGCATCTTCGCCAGGTTCGCGCAGAGGAAATGGCCCTCGATGTCCTTGCCCAGGCCGATGACCATGGGGTGCTGCTCGTTGCGCGCCGTGCCGGAGCGCAGCACGTCGCCGAGCCGGACCATCTCGCGGTCGGAGTTGGGCACCTCGATGCCGACCGCGGACTTGCCCGGGATCGGCGCGAGGATGCGGACGTTGTCCGTGGCCACCGCGTAGGCGATGTTCTTCGACAGCTGGGTGATCTTCTCGACCTTCACGGCCGGGCCCAGCTCGATCTCGTAGCGGGTGACCGTCGGGCCGCGGGTGAAGCCGGTGACCTGCGCGTCGACGTTGAACTGGTCGAGCACCCCCGTGATGCGCTCGATCATCTCGTCGTTCGCGGCGGAGCGGACCTTCGGCGCCGGGCCGGTCTCGAGCAGGTCCGCGGGCGGCAGCGTGTACTCGCCCTCGCCGACGGGCTCGCGGATGGCCATCGACATCTGCTCGCCCTCGGCGGGCACGGCCTCCGCGGGCGGCGTCGCCACGATCGAGGCCGGGTCCGGGCGCTTCGCCTTCGGCTTGGGCGCGACCGGGACGTACTCCTCCTCCGGCTCCGCCGGCGGCGTGTCGCCCGCGGCGTCCGCGGTGCCGGCGGTGTCGTCCTGGAAGGCCTCGGCGCTCGTCGCCTGCCGGCGGCGGGCCGGACGGCGGCGCGCCGGCGGAGCCTCGGCCGCGGGCTCCTCCTCGGCGAGGGGAGCCTCGTCCTCCTCGCCCTCGGGGTGGATCTCGGGCTGGCCGAGCAGCCGGCGCACGCGGTTTGGCACCTCGCGCACGGGCGTGGCCGTGAGCACCAGGAACGCGTAGAAGCTGACGAGCAGCAGGATCGGCACCGCGACCCAGGCGGTGAGCCCGCTCGCCAGCGGGGTGGCCGCGACGTAGCCGATCGCGCCGCCGCCGGACGCCCACTGCCCGGGTTCGTCCGGCGAGCCGGAGAACAGGTGCACCAGCCCCAGCACGCCCAGGGCCAGCAGCAGCGTGCCGACGGCGATCCGCGGCCGCGCCTCGGGGTGCGCGGGCGTGGTCATCAACACGACGCCGACGGCCAGCAGGATCACCGGCAGCAGCACGCCGGCGATGCCGAACACGGCCCCGACGCCGGCCGAGAACCCGCGGCCGACCGGGCCGCCGGCCTCCCACCAGATCCCCGCGGCGGAGATCACCGCGAGCACGATGAACAGCACGCCGAGCCCGTCCCGGCGGTGCGCGGGGTCGATCTCGCGGGTGCGTCCGGCCGCGCGCCCCGCCGACCTGGTCATCCGGACGACGCCGCGGCCGACGGCGTCGATCCCCTTGTCGATCAGGTCCGGCTGGCGGCGGGCGGGCTGACGCTTCGCGGGCGTGCGGGACCGCGACGACGACGAGCCGCGCGAGCGGGACGCGGACGACCGCGAGCGCGACGACGAGGACGACCGCGAGCTCCGACCCGATCCGGCCGCGGCCCGCAGGCCCGCCCCGTCCGCGGCCCGCCCGGCCGTTCCTCGTCCTGCCATGTCGCCCACGGTAGCCGCGGAGACCGACGAAACCGGTGACCGACGCACCCCCGGACCTGGCTCACAGACCGGGCGCCGAGGCGCGCCGGGCTGTGAAGAGAATCGACCGCAGCCGGGCTACGCGGTCTTGTCGAGGGTGACCCGGTAGCCGAGGTTGTGGAGTTGGTGGATGAGCCGGTCGCGTTG
>NZ_JNYD01000036.1 GCF_000717175.1 Pseudonocardia autotrophica
CACCTCCTCGCTGGAGGCGATGGCCGACTGGTTCGCCGCCGAGGGCGTCACCGCCATCGCGATGGAGGCGACCGGGTCGTACTGGAAGCCGGTCTGGTATGTCCTCGAAGACCGCGCCGGCCAGGGTCGGCAGGGGCAGGGTCGGCAGGGGCAGGGATGGGAGTTGATGCTGGTCAACGCCCACCACGTGAAGATCCTGCCCGGCCGCAAAACCGATGTCCTCGACGCCGAGTGGCTGGCCGAGCTGCTCGAACACGGGCTGCTGCGGGGCAGTTTCGTGCCCCCGCCGGTGATCCGGCAGCTGCGGGACCTGACCCGCTACCGCAAACGACTCATCCAGGACCACACCAGCGAGTGCCAGCGCATCCAGAAGACCCTCGAAGACGCCGGCATCAAGCTCGACTCGGTCGCCTCCGACGTCCTGGGCGTCTCGGGGCGGGCCATGCTCGCCGCCCTGGTCGCCGGTGAACGCGACCCGAACGTGCTCGCCGAGCTGGCCAAGGGCAAGCTCCGCCGCAAGATCCCCGCGCTACGCCAGGCGCTGCGCGGCCGGTTCACCGACCACCACGCCCTGCTGATCGGGCTGTCGCTGGCACACACCGCGCACCTGGAGCGGGCGATCGCCCAACTCGACGACCGGGTCGACACCCTGTTCGCCACCCACACCGGGCCCGACCGGGACAGCGAGCCCGGGGTCCCTTTCGTCCGGGCCCGTGACCGGCTCGACACCATCACCGGGGTCGGGAAACGGGCCGCCGAAACCATCATCGCCGAGATCGGCGTCGACATGACCCGCTTCCCCACCGCCGCGCACCTGGCCTCCTGGGCCGGCCTGGCCCCGGGCAACAACATCACCGGCGGCAAACGCGGCTCGGGCAAAACCACCCACGGCGACGTCTGGCTCACCGACATCCTCGTCCAGTGCGCCTGGGCCGCCGCGCGCACCCGCGACACCTACCTATCGGCCCAGTTCTGGCGGCTGGCCCGCCGGATCGGGAAAAAGAAAGCCGCTATCGCCGTCGCCCACTCCATCCTGGTCATCACCTGGCACCTGCTGGCCGATGACTGCGACTACACCGACCTCGGTGGCGACTACTTCACCCGCCGCAACACCGACCGCCAACGCGACCGCCTCGTCGGCCAACTCCACAACCTCGGCTACCGCGTCACCCTCGACAAGACCGCCTAGCCTTGGCTGCGGTCGATTCTCTTCACAGACTCGTCGACCTCCCACGGGGCGACCCACTCGCCGTCCAGGCGAAGGGACAGATCGGCGTCGTCCTCGATGCGTTTGGCGACGGTGAGCGACGGCGTCGCCGACGGACGTGACCGCGCGCCGGTGGAGAGGAGGCATTCCGCGCGGCGTCGGCGAGGGGGCGTCGAGGGCCTGTCGGGCGCCCCGTCCACGGCGCCGGCGACCGGCGAGTCGACGACACGAACCCCCGCCTGCGCGCGATTCGCGGCCGCAGCCGCGGGCTCATCATGTCCGAGGCGACGTGGGGCGACGACGACTACACGCGCCCGTCAACTCCGCCACGTCGTGCAGTCCGCGGGTGGCTCCCTGCAGCCGGCGATCGAGGTGGAGAACGTGGAGACCGCATTCGAGGTCGCCGCGCTGGGCATCGCCGACGCCGTCACCGCCCGCAGCGTGGTGCGACGCCAGCGGGACAGGCCAGCCGCGCCACTATCCGTCCACGGTTGGGTTGCGGTCCCCTCGGGTAGGCAGGGCCCATGACCGATCCGTCCGTGAACGACACCGGGCACGCCACCGCCGCGGAGCGGGCCGAGACGCGCGCCGAGCCGCTGCCCGAGGAGGCCCGGGTGACGGAGCCGGACGAGGACCGGTACGCCGAGGCCGAGGGGATCCTCGAGGACTCCGAGGAGCGCATCGCCGAGGCCGACGCAGGGCGCGCCCCCGGCGACGCCGCCTACGAGAACCGGCGGTCGGAGGACACGGTCTGAACGTCCCGGCGATTCAGCCCTCGCGGTAGGCGCGGCTGGCGCTGGCCTGGGCCCGCGGCATGAGCGTGATCTGGTCCAGGTTCACGTGGCTCGGCCGGGTCGCCGCGAAGGCGATGACGTCGGCCACGTCCTCGGCCGTGAGCGGGGTCAGGCCGCGGTAGACGTCGTCCGCCTTCTCCTGGTCGCCCTCGAAGCGGACGAGGGAGAACTCGGTCTCCACCATCCCGGGGCAGATCTCGGTGAGCCGGATCGGCTGGCCGAGCAGCTCGCCGCGCAGTGTGCGGTGCAGCATCGCCTGGGCGTGCTTGGCACCGGTGTACCCGGCGCCGTTGTCGTACGGGGCGAGGGCCGCGATCGAGGTGACGGTGATGATGTGCCCGTCGCCGGAGGCGCGCAGCTTCGGCAGCAGGCCCTGGGTGAGCCGCAGGGTGCCGATCACGTTGGCCTCGAACATCCAGCGCCAGTCGTCCTCGTCGGCCTCCGCGACGGGCTCGAGCCCCTTGGCGCCGCCCGCGTTGTTGACCAGCAGCCGGCACTCCGGGACCGCCTCGACGAAGGCGGCGGCCGACTCCTTGTCCGTGACGTCGAGCCGCAGCGCCGTCCCGTCGATCTCCTTCGCGATCTCCTCGAGCCGGTCGACGCGGCGGGCGCCGAGCACGACGTGGAAGCCCGCCCCGGCGAGGGCGCGGGCGGTGGCGGCACCGATGCCGGAGCTGGCCCCGGTGACGACGGCGATGGGACGGTCGGTCATGCCGCGAGCCTAGTTCGCCACGTCGCCCCGGGGCCGCGTGACCGAGCGGGGTCAGTCGTCGAGCCCGCGCTGGGCGAGCCGGGACCCGCGCCGCGCGGCGGCCCGCTGCCAGCGGAAGATGCCGAATCCGAGGGCGCCGAGCACCGCGCCGGTGACGCACGTGGTGAACCAGATGTCGAGCGGCCGCCCGGCCACGAGGTGGGCGACGAACAGGCCCACCGCGCCGAGCACCCAGACCAGCGTCCCGATCGCCGTGACCAGCGTGACGTCGGTGGTGCTGCGGGGCAGCGGCGGCGGGTCGACCACGGGCCGAGCCTAGAGTGTCCGCCCGGCGCGAACACCGCCCTTGGCGAACACGGCGCCGGGCGGCGGTCCGCGCTGCCAGGCTCGGCGGCATGGACGTCGTCGATCTGCGGCCGGACCTGCGGATGCTCGTGGGCACGCCCGGCCAGGCCTACCTCCACCGCCGGGGCGACGAGGTGCTGCTCGTCGACACCGGCCCCGTCGGCAGCGGTCCGGTCATCGCGGCGGCGCTGCGGGACTGGGGCCTGGGGCCGGAGGCGGTCTCGGACGTCGTCCTCACCCACTGGCACGCCGACCACGCAGGCTCCGCGGCCGAGGTCGCGACCTGGCCGAACGCCCGGATCCTCGTGCACGCCGCCGACGCCCCGGTCGTCCGCGGCGAGCGGCCCGGGCCGCCGCCCGTCCTCACACCGGCCGAGGAGGTCCTGCACCGGCAGGTCGCCGGGAACCTGCCCGACGCACCGCCGGCGCGGGTCGACCACGAGCTCGCCGACGGCGAAGTGCTGGCCTCCGGTGCGCGGGTACTGGCCACGCCGGGACACACCGCGGGCAGCCTCGCGCTCGTGCTCGACGACGCCGGCGTCGTCCTCACCGGGGATCTCGCCGCCGAGCACGAGGGCGGGGTGATCCTCGGGCCCTTCAACGTGGACCGCGAGCTCGCCCGCCGGTCCTTCCGCCGGTTCGGCGAGGTCGACGTCGAGCTGGCCTGCTTCGGGCACGGGCGCCCGGTCGCCGGGTCGGTCCTCCGCGCGGCGGCCCTCGCGGCGGAGGTGCCGGACCCGCTCGGCTGACGACCGTTCCCGCTGCTCACCGGCGCGCACCACGAACGGTGTCCGGAAGGGCCACAGGCTGAGCGGACCGCGGTGCGGGCGCTTACCGTGTGCGCCGTGCTCGAGCGTCTGTTCAAGCTCACGGAACGCAAGACGACGTTGTCCCGCGAGATGCGCGGCGGCCTCGTCACGTTCGTGACGATGTCCTACATCATCGTGCTGAACCCGCTGATCCTCGGCAGCGTGGCGCCCGGTGACCCGAGCGCGAAGGCCGACGCGCTCGGGAACATCCTGCCGATCGGGCAGGTGGCGGCCGTGACGGCGCTGGTCGCCGGCGTCATGACCATCCTGTTCGGGCTCGTCGCGAACCTGCCGTTCGCGATCGCGACCGGGCTCGGCATCAACACCCTGCTCGCGGTCACGATCGCGCCGCTGATGACCTGGCCCGAGGCGATGGGCCTCGTCGTGCTCGACGGTGTCGTCATCGTGGTCCTTGCCGTCACCGGCTTCCGGACCGCCGTGTTCAACGCCGTGCCGGCCGCGCTCAAGTCCGCCATCGCCGTCGGCATCGGCGCCTTCATCGCGCTGATCGGGCTGGTCGACGCGGGCTTCGTCCGCCGGCTGCCCGACGCCGCGAACACGACGGTGCCGGTCGGCCTGGGCATCAACGGCTCGATCGCCTCCTGGCCGACCTTCGTGTTCGTGCTCGGCCTGCTGATCACGGGCGTGCTGGTGGTGCGCGGCGTGCGGGCGGGCCTGCTGATCGGCGTCGTCGTCACGACGATCATCGCGATCATCGTGGAGGCGATCGCACACGTCGGGTCGTCGGCCACCAACCCCAAGGGCTGGTCCCTGTCGGTCCCGGCGATCCCGGACAGCGTGGTCGGCTGGCCCGATCTCTCGCTGGTCGGGAACTTCTCCTTCGGCGCCTTCGGGCGGATCGACGTGCTGACCGTCCTCCTGCTGGTCTTCACGCTGGTCCTGGCCAACTTCTTCGACGCCATGGGCACCATGACCGGCCTCGGCCAGCAGGCCGGGCTGGCCGACAGGGACGGGCAGCTGCCGAACATCGGCCGGGCCCTGGTGGTCGAGGGCGCCGGCGCGGTGGCCGGCGGCGTCGGCTCGTCGTCGTCGAACACGGTGTTCGTGGAGTCCGCCTCCGGTATCGCCGAGGGCGCGCGCACCGGACTGGCCAACGTCCTCACCGGCGTGCTGTTCCTCGCGGCGATGTTCTTCACCCCGCTCTACGCGATCGTGCCGGTGGAGGCCGCGGCCCCCGCGCTCGTGATCGTCGGGGCGCTGATGTTCCGGCAGGTCGCGGGCATCGAGCTGACCGAGCTGCGCACCGCGCTGCCCGCGTTCCTGACGATCGTGATCATGCCGTTCACGTACTCGATCGCCAACGGCATCGGGGCCGGCTTCATCAGCTACGTCGTGCTGTCCGCGGCCACGGGCAAGGCGCGCCAGGTGCACCCGCTGATGTGGGTCGTCGCCGTGGCGTTCGTGGGCTACTTCGCCGTCGGCCCGCTGCGTGAACTCTTCGGGTAGTTGTAGTAAACTAACTACATCGTGAGTGCTGTCGCCGAAACCCCGGTCCCCGCAGGTCCCGAGAGAGGTTCGGATTCGGCGCACCCACCGCCGGGCGGCATGTTCGCCTCGCTGCGCGTGCCCAACTACCGGCTCTTCATCTCGGGCCAGGTGGTGTCCAACGTCGGCACCTGGATGCAGCGGATCGCGCAGGACTGGCTGGTTCTCGACCTCACCCACGGCAGCGCCACCGCGCTCGGGATCGCCGCGGCGCTGCAGTTCGCGCCCACGCTCGTGCTCTCGCTGTGGGGCGGGGTGCTGGCCGACCGGGTGGACAAGCGGCTCGTGCTGGTCGGGATCCAGCTGGCGATGGGGCTGTGTGCGGTGGTGCTCGGCACGGTCGTGCTCACCGGCGTCGTCGCGCTCTGGCAGGTCTACCTGCTGTGCCTGCTGCTCGGGTGCTTCTCCGCGCTCGACGCCCCGATGCGGCAGTCCTTCGTGTCCGAGATGGTCGGGCCGGGCCAGGTGGTCAACGCCGTCGCGCTCAACTCGCTGTGCTTCAACCTCGCCCGGATCGTCGGGCCCGCGGTGGCCGGCGTGCTGATCGTCGCGGTCGGCACGGGCTGGGTCTTCCTGATCAACGCCGTCAGCTTCGTCGCGGTGATCACCGGGCTGCTGCTGATGCGGCCGGAGAAGCTCTACCGCACCGAGCGGGTGCCACGGGCGCCGCACCAGCTCCGCGACGGCCTGGCCTACGTGCGCGGGCGGGCCGACCTCATGGCCGTGATGGTGCTGGTCTTCCTGGTCTCGACCTTCGGCATCAACTTCTTCATGACCCTCGCGCTACTGGCCCGCAACGTCTTCGGCCGCGACGCCGAGGGCTACGGCCTGCTCACCACGCTGCTGGCCGTCGGGTCCGTGCTCGGCACCACCGCGGCCGCCCGGCGCACCCGCAAGCCGCGGCTGCGGCTGGTCGCAGGGGCGGGGCTGGTGTTCGGCGCGCTGCTCGTGGTCGCCGGCCTGATGCCGACGTACCTGTCGGCGGGGCTCGCGCTCGTGCCCGTCGGGTTCGCGGCGCTGATCTTCACGACGGCGGCGAACTCGTCCGTGCAGCTCTCGGTCGACCCCACGATGCGCGGCCGCGTGATGGGGCTCTACATGCTGCTCCTGCTGGGCGGGACGCCGTTGGGCGGTCCGCTGCTGGGCCTGCTGGCCGAGCACTTCGGCGGCCGTGCGCCGCTGGTCGTCGGAGGGGTCGTGACCGTACTGTCGGTGGTGGCCGTCGGGCTCGTCCTGGCCCGCCGCTCCGGGTTCCCGGGACTCGTCCGGATCAAGGGGTTGACGGCAGAAGCAAGGTAAGGCTAACCTTCATCTCGTCGCTTCGTGGTGGGAGCGGCGCGTCAGTTCGGGAAGGACCAGGCCCTCCGGCTCCGGCCGGGGGGCCTGGTTCGTTCTCGGGCCCGTCCTACCGGCGCCGGGTGAGCCCGACACCGGCGAGGCAGAGCGCGCCGCCGAGCAGGGCCAGCGCGGGCGGGGCCTCGCCGAGCAGGAGCGCCGAAAGCGCGACCGTGATCGGCGGGACGAGGTAGGTGGTCACGCCGAGGCGGCCGGCGTCCATCCGAGCCAGGGCGTAGGCCCAGGTGCTGAAGGCCAGCGCGGTGGGGACGAGCCCGAGGTACACGAGCCCGGCGGTGGAGCTCCAGGGGGCCGTGGTCAGGTCGCGGCCGAGGGCGCCGGCGAAGGGCAGGCAGCCGGCGGTCCCGATCGCGCAGGCCACGAACGTCACCTGCAGGGCGGGCAACCGGCGCAGCACGGGCTTCTGCGCCAGCACCCCGATCGCGTAGGTCACCGCGGCGACCACGCACAGCACGATGCCGAGCAGGTCCGAGCCGTCGCCGCCGGCAGTCGAGGCGCCGATCACCACCGCCCCGGCGAACGCCACCCCGGCCCCGATCAGCAGCCAGCGCGGGAAGCCCTCGCGCAGCAGTACGCCCGCGAACAGGGCGATGAGGATCGGGCCGATGTTGACCAGCATCGCCGTGGTGCCGGCGTCGACGCGCTGTTCCGCGGCGTTGAGGGCCACGTTGTAGACGGCGAACCAGGCCACGCCGCAGAGCACCAGGAGGGCCCACTCGCGGCCCGTCGGGCGGACCCACCGGCCCCGGAGCAGGAGCAGGGCGCCGAGGGCGAGGGTGCCGACGGCGAGGCGGCCGAGTGCGAGCGCGCCGGGGTCGTAGGCGCGGCCGACGAACCGGATCCCGACGAACGCGCTCGCCCAGGCCAGCACCGTCACGCAGACCGCGGCCAGGGCGCCCCAGCGAGGCCCCGCCGCGGTGGTCGCCGGTGCTGCAGCGGTAGCGGCCGGTTCGGTGGCGGGAAGGTCGGATCCGGTCGCCGGGACGTCCTGGGCGGGCTCGTGCACGGCTCGACGCTATGCCCTCGTTGCGGGCGATCTCGCGCGGATTTCCGTCGTGGGGTTGCGGCGGCAGTGAAGGGTAGGCTAACTTCAGTCACGTCGCTTCGTGGTGGGAGCGGCGCGTCAGTTCGGGAAACGAGCGGGCCCCGGCCGGATCGGCCGGGGCCCACTCGCGTCCGGGGTCTACTCGCGTCCGGGGTCCCGGGATTTCACAGGTCGTACTGGCGGACCCAGTCGACCTCCATCCGGGACTCGCGGACGTCGCCGCCGTGCGGGAACCAGTCCAGCTGGATCGTCAGGTGCATCGGGCCCGGCGGCAGCGTGCCGGTGTCCTCGGTGCGCCACCACTCCTCGCCGTCGACGAAGGCCGCGATGTGGTCCGGCGTCCACTCCACCGCCCAGTTGTGCCACTGCGTGGCGTCGATCTCCACGCTGCCGTGCAGCTGGGAGTTGTCGGAGCCGTAGTGCAGGAACATGTCGGTGTTCTGCCGGTCGGGATCGGACATCTCCATGAAGTCCACCTCGCCGCCCGACGGCCAGTCCTCGGCGTCGGGCCACAGGAGGAGCAGGGCGTGGTAGCTGGGGTCGCTCTCCGGGGCCCGGACGCGGCCCTCCCAACGGCCGTACTTCTGGCCGGGGTTCCAGGCCATGCCGCCGGTGGTGCCGTCCGGTGAGCCGGTGACGATCAGGACGCCGCCCTGCGTCGAGAAGGCGTCGGGGGAGCGGCGGCCGTTGCCGCCGTGGCCCTCGCCGTCGTAGAGGCCCCAGCCGTCGAGGCCGCCGGTGAAGTCGTCCTCGCGGTTCGGGGTGCCCCAGCCGAGGGTCGTGGCGGCGGTGCGGCCTTCGGCGGTGCGGGTCGGTCCGCCCGTCCGCGTGGTTCGGCGGGTGAGATCGCCCGTGCTCCCGGCTCGGCGGGTGAGGTCGCGGGTCTCCCGCTCGGTCCGCAGGGAGGTGGCCGGGCGGCGGGGCGGGGCCGGGATGCGCCGGACCCGCTCGCCCCCGCTGTCCGCGCGTTCGGCGGCGGTCCGGACCACCGGGACGTCGGCCGGCGAGGCGGTCGCGCCCGGCCCGACGAACCCGAGCAGCGCGGCCACACCGGTGGCGAGCAGGCGGGCGAGGTGTGCGGTCAGGTCGGTGGGTGGCACGGCGTCACTCGTCCTCGAGATTCACGGGGCGCTCACTGGGCGAAGCTGACGTGGACGTGGTCGAAGTGGCCGCCGGTGACGTCGCTCGTGTCGTAGACGCTGCTGGTGTACGGCCGGCCCCAGCCGCCGTCGTCGGAGACCGAGGGGTCCCAGTAGCGGCCCTGCCAGATCAGGTAGGCGACGGCGAGCGGTCCGGCGTGCTCGCGCAGGTAGTTCGCGAGCGCCCAGCCCGCGGCGAGGGCGTCGGCGTCGGGGAAGGCGCCGGCGGTGCCGGGGAAGAAGTCGCAGGCCCGGCCCTGCGGGTGGTCGCTGCGCGGGTTCCAGGCGTGGGCGTCCCAGCAGCCGGCCGAGCGGATCACAGGGCCGCCGAGCGGCCCGAACGCCGCGGCCACCGCCGCGACGCCGTGGCGGGTCGCGCCCGTGACGCAGCCGTCGCCGCCGGTCGGGTCGGGTGGGGTGCACGCCGTCGTGCCGCCGGTCCAGGCGCCGGGCTGTGCGGTCGGTACGGCCCGCTCGCGGGCGCCGGACACGGCGTTGCGCAGGGCGTCCGGGCAGGCGGCCGCGCAGCTCCCGGCCGGTGCGGGGTGCCGGAGCAGCGTCGCGACGCCGGTGCGCAGGGCCGAGCAGGTGCGCCGCAGCTCGGTGACCGGGGCGGGCTCGTCCGCGGACCGGGCCGCCACCCGCCGGACGACGCCGGCGCGGGCCGGCGCGAGCTCGGGGCACTGCTCGGCGGTCATGCGCTCGAGGAGCGGCGCGCGGGTGGGGGCAGGGATCACGCGGACCTCACCCGGCTCGGCGGGCTCGGCCGCGGCGTCCCCCGGTGCGGCCGGCGCCGCGACGGCCGCGGCGAGCGCCGCGGTGAGCAGGAGGCGGAGCACGGGATCACGCCCGCCCGCCGACGTCGAGCGGGTCGCCGACGTCGAGGATCCGGATCCCGCGGACGGGGCGGAGGTCGGGGTGGGTGAGGGTTGGCCCCGGTGTCGGGTGGGTGGTCGTGATCGGCGCCGGCGGGGCGGGGGGCGTCGTCGGCGACGGTGTCGTCGGGTGGTGCGGAGCGGGATCGAGCACGTTGGCCGGGGCGGACGACTCGCTCATGGGGACGTGCGGGGTGGGATCGAAGCCGCTGGCCCGGGCGGGTGTGGTGGTGCTCGAAACGTCGGTGGGGGCGGCGTTCAGGGCTGCGACCGGCTCCCGCTGAGGGCGGGGGACGGCGACCGAGGTGAGGGGGCCGTCGGCGCCGACCGGGACGAAGGCGCGGTACGAGGTGAAGCCGGCCTCGGGAGTGTGCCGCGGCTCCGGCGGCGGTGAGGTCGTGACCGGCATCGGCTCATTCCGGAGGATGGTCGCAGTCGGCGGTGTCGTGATCGGCGGTGCTGTAGGCGTCGGCTCCCGCCGGGGTGCGGCGGCGGGCGGGGTGGTGGGCGGTCGAGGCGTCGGGGCGGGGCGGCCGAGGCGGCCCGAGTCCGCGACGGCACGCGCCAGCCGCGTGACGGCGTCGAGGTAGGGCCGCAGCGCCCGCGGGAGCCGGTCACGCGGCGTCCCGAGCAGGCCCGCCGCCTCGCGGTACGGGTCGACGATCCCGCGCCAGCGCCCGACGTGCGGCACCAGCACCACCGCTGCCCAGCCCGGGCCGAGCTCGTCGAGCCGCTCGGGGTGCCGCCGTTCGGCGCCGTCGACGGTCACGGCGAGCACCGGCGGCACCGCCGTCGGGTCGAAGAGATCCGCGATCCGTGCCGCGCGGTCCAGCGACTCGGCGCTGCTGCGGCAGACCACGATGTCGGCCTCGATGCCCGCGCCGGTTCCGCCGTCCTGTCCGTGCAGGGCGAGGGCGAGCGTGGTGGTGCCGACGCCGCCGGACACGCCGGCGACGGACGGTGGGCGGAAGCCGGTCATCGGATCTCCAGGGGAGCGTCGTCGTCGAGGTCGGTGTCGAGGCCGGCGGAGTCGGCGGGGACGGTCACGGACCGGTCGGCAGGCTCGTCGAGCTCCTCCTCGGCGTCGACGACGAGCCGGTCGGCCTCCACCCGCACGGCCACGCCGATCCGCACCCACCGGCCGGGCAGGCCGCGCCAGCCGCGCGCGGCCGGAGCGGGTGCGGCGGCGGGGACGGCGGGCCCGTCGTCGAGGTCGTCCGCGGGACCCGGCCGCCCGCCCGGCACCCGGCGGTACGGGGTGACGCGCACCCGGACGTCGACGAGCACGCGGCCCTCGCCGTCGGGCCGGACGAGCCCGGGCAGGGCGAAGTCGGCGCGCTGCCGCCCGTGCCCGGACCAGCCGAGGTGCACCGGTCTGCGGTCGGCCAGGTAGTCGCCGAGCACGCGGGCACGGCGGTCGGGGTCGTCCTCGTCCCAGGAGAGGTAGTCGGCGGCGAAGGCGGCGGCGAGCGCCGCCGCCTCCGCCGGGTGGGGAACGGGATCGGTGGGCGCGCTGACAGTGCATCCGGGCGCGGACCCGACGGGAGAGGGAAGTGGGTCCGGTGGTGCGGCCGGGTAGGCGGTCCCGGTGGGATCGCCCCACTGACGGATCCGCTCGTCGCGGAACGGGTCGGGCGTCGGCTGCCGGTCCGCCTGGGCGACGGACCACGCCGCAGCGACGGCGGCCGAGCCGGAGTCGGGCCAGGCCCGGTGCCCGTCCGGTTCGGGGGCGGCCGTGATCGGCGGGAAGCCGTGCGGGTCGGTCGGGGGATCGTCGGGCTCCCGATCCCGTGGCGGACCGAGCAGGTCCTCCGCGCGCCGGGAGAGCCGGGCGTGGCTCGTCGCGCTCCCGGGGACGATCTCCCGCGGCACCCCGGCCGGGCGGCCGAACATCCGGAAGGCGGCCACGTCACCGCCTCCCGGACATGCGGAACTGGGACATCGCTCCCTCTCGTGGGCACGCGCTCCCGCCCGCGGAGGGCCGCGGGTGCAGCGAGCGGAGGACCGGTGGCGCCGGATCCCGGCGGCCGGTGGGACGAGAGGAACCCTAGGAACGCGGGCGCCGCGGCGAGGCGGAACGGATCAGGAGTTCACGATCGGGAACGACCACCCCTGACCGGATCGGCTGGAGCTCCCGACTCGCGGTGCCGGAACTCCCGACTCGCGGTGCCGGAACTCCCGACTCGCGGTGCCGGAACTCCCGACTCGCGGTGTCAGAGCTCCCGACTCGCGGGTGCTCACAGCGCGACTCGCGGGAGGGCAGGGGCGACTCGCAGGTGCTCACACCCCGACTCGCGGGCATGGTGCGCGAGTCGAGGTGTCGCTCCCGCGAGTCGGGCTGTGCAGCACCGCGAGTCGGGAGATCCGGGCCCGCGAGTCGGGAGATCCGGGCCCGCGAGTCGCGAGATCCGGGCTCGTGAGTCGGGGTGTCGCCTCCGGCGAGTCGCGGTCGGCGCGGTCAGGCGGGGAGGGCCCAGGTGTGGACGGGCTCGTTGGCCTCCGAGGCCTCGAGGTAGCGCTCCAGCATCCCGGTCAGCGCACCCTGCCGGCTGCTGCCGCGGGCCTCCAGGGCGGCGACCGTGTCGAGCTGCCAGGTGGCGCCGGTCCGGCCCGTCACGCACCGCCGCTCGATGACCGTCAGGTACCGGTCGCGCACCGCCGCGCTGACCCCCCACCGGGCCAGCCCCTCGTGGGCGAGGGGGAGGAGCTTGCGGAGGGCGAGCTCGTCGGGCTTGATCCACCCGGTCCCCGGCCAGTAGAGCGGCGCCTCCATGCCGTGCCGCGCGGCCGTGGTGAAGTTCTCCTCGGCCGCCTCGAACGACATCGACTGCCACAGCGGCTGGTCGGACTCCACGAGCACCCGCAGCAGCCCGTAGAAGAACAGCGCGTTGGCCACCATGTCGACGGCGGTCGGCCCGGCCGGCAGCACGCGGTTCTCCAGCCGGATGTGCGGCTGGCCGTCGGCGACGTCGTAGACCGGCCGGTTCCACCGCCAGACCGTGCCGTTGTGGAGCTTGAGCTCGTCGAGGTCCGGCACGCCGCCGTTGCGCAGCGTGGTCATCGGGTCGGAGTCGCCCGGGAACGGGACGATGCCCGGGAAGTACCGCGCGTTCTCCGCGAACAGGTCGAGCACCGACGAGATCCAGCGCTCGCCGAACCACACCCGGGGCCGGACGCCCTGGTTGCGCAGCTCGACCGTCCGGACGTCGCAGGCCTGCGTGAACAGCGGGATCCGCGTCTCGGCCCACAGTCGCGAGCCCAGCAGGAACGGCGAGTTCGCGCCCAGCCCGAGCTGGACGCCCGCGAGGCACTGCGCCGCGTTCCAGTACGCCGGGAACGAGCTCGGCGAGACCTGCAGGTGCAGCTGCATCGACGTGCAGGCCGCCTCCGGGACGATCGTCTCGAAGTCCTCGGTGAACCGCTCCGGCGCGACGGCGTGCAGCCCGCCCGGGTCGCCGCCCGAGATGTCGACGTGGATCGGCTCGCCCCGCGCCGCCAGCATCTGGTCGTTGAGGACGGCGTAGCGGTCGTCGGCCGAGATCGACTCGGCGACGAGGTGCCGGCGCTCCAGCGTCGGCAGGATCCCGATCATCGCCAGCTGGGACCTGCAGTCCCGCGCCTTGGCCCGGGCGACGGCGAGCTCGTCGAGCAGCTCGTGCTCGAGGTGCCGCCACTGGTCGCCGGGAAGGGGGCGGGGCGGGAGGTTCAGCTCGATGTTCCAGCGGCCCAGCTCCGTCTGGAACTCGGTGCCGCCGATGGCCTCGAGGACGTCCCTGCCGGTCATGGACGGGCTCAGTGAGCCGTCGACCAGGTTCAGCTCGACCTCGATACCGGTCATCGGGTCGTCCTCGGCGAACGGGTGCTCCCGCAGCATCGTCGTCAACGCCTCGAGGCAACGCTGCACCTTGGCTCGATACCGCTGGCGTTCCCGCCGACTGAACCGGGTCCGGTCGACGTCCTGGCCCATGCTCTCCCGATGCCTCCTAGCTGCCGGTCCGCCCGCGGCGGCTCTCCACCGTGTCACATCACCGGAAGCGGCGGTACCGGCTGACCGGGCGACCTCGTGCGACGAACGGCAGGCCACCTGGGATGATCGGTCGCCGTGGCCATCATCACCGCGATCGGCGACCCCACCGACCCCCGGCTCGACGACTACCGCGACCTGACCACCGCCGACCGCCGCCCCGACCGCCCCGGCGGCCGCGGGCTCGTGATCGCCGAGGGCGTGGTCGTCGTCCGACGTCTGATCGAGTCCCCCTATCCCGTCCGCTCCCTGCTCGGGGTACCCCGTCGGATCGAGGAGCTCACCGCCGATCTCGCACATCTCGACGTCCCCGCCTACGCCGCGGACGCCGACACCATGGCCACCACCGTCGGCTTCCACCTGAACCGCGGGGTGCTCGCCGTCGCCGACCGCGCCGCGCCGGTCGACGCCCACGAGCTGGCCCGGACGGCCCGCGTCCTGGCCGTGTGCGAGGGCGTCAACGACCACGAGAACCTCGGCTCGCTGTTCCGCAACGCCGCCGCCCTCGGCGTCGACGGAATCCTGCTCGGCCCGCGCTGCGCCGACCCGCTCTACCGCCGCTCGGTGCGGGTGTCGATGGGCCACGTGCTGCGGGTGCCGTTCGCGCCCCTGCCCGGTCCGTGGCCGGAGTCTCTGGACCTGCTGCGCGAGGCCGGTATGCGGGTCGCAGCCCTGACGCCGGCGCCCGACGCCCTGCCCATCTCGGCGGCCGGTCTGGCGGGGGAGCGGGTGGCGTTGCTGCTGGGCGCCGAGGGACCCGGCCTGACGCCGGAGGCCCTGGCCGCGGCCGACGTCCGGGTGCGGATCCCGATGGCCACGGGCGTCGACTCTCTCAATGTCGCAACGGCTGCCGCGGTGGCCTTCCATGCGGTGGGGGCGTCCGTAGGCTGAGAAGTGTGCACCTCGCTGCGGGGGGTCAGGTGGTGCTCGGTGAGAAGCGGCCGGGCGATGCCGTGCTGCCTCCGGACCTCACCGCCGACCTCCGCCAGTGGGGCGCGGTCGCGGCGAGCATCCGCGGGATCGAGGTGCGGCCCGAGCAGCAGGACATCGTCAGCCGGCGCGGGCGGCAGCTCGCCGGACGGGTGTCCGACGTCCTGGGTCGACCGGTCGAGTACGTCGACCCGCTGACCGGGGGCGTCGACCTGGTGCACGGCCGCACCACCGAACCGATCCCCCTGGTGCCGCCGCACCCCGAGGAACCGACGCCGTGGGCGACCGGGCTCGTGGTCGCGGCGTTCTTCGCGGTGCTCGCGGCGATCGGCGACATCACGCTCAGCCGGGCCTTCGGCGAGGCGTTCGGGCTGCTCTGGATCCCGGCGAACGTGCTGGTCGTCGGTGGTCTCGCACCCTCGCTCTGGCTGATCCGCCGGCTGCCCTTCTGGCGTTGGATCGGGCTCGGCACCGCCGTGGGGCTCGGGGTGGCGTGGGTGGTGCTGCTGCTCGGCCAGTTCCTCTGAGTCGGAGCGATCGACGTCGGGGGCCCGCCGGGTGCGGCTCGCGGGCTCGCCGGCCTCGCGGCGGCGGTTCGCGGGTGGCGCGGCCGGGCAGGGCGGTTCGCACATCCGCTCGCGGCGTGGCACACCACTTGTGGGGCGCTCGCACACCTGCGGATGGTGTCGTACAGGTCGTCGACCGGGTGTGCGGCGCATGACCGGGTGTGCCGGCCGGCAGCGGATGCTGCAGAAGACGGCCGCCGCTGGGCGGGGCACCTCAGCTCGGAGGTTGACGCTGCGACAGTTCGCCTCGGCGATCTTCCGGCACACCAGAAGCGGCGTCCCGCACCCGGTCGACGACCTGTGCGGCGCCCTCCGCGGGTGCGCGAGGGCGCCTCAGCGGGTGTGCCGCCGGCAGAGCGAACTCAGCGGCCGCGGACTCCCAGCAGCACCTCGTCCCACGACGGCATGACCGGCTTGCCCTTCTTGGTGCGCTTGGCGGGGGCGGGCTGGTCACCGGCGGGTCGCGCGTCGCCGGTCGGTGCCGCGGCGCTCTCGGCCTCGGTCGGGGCCGCGTCGGAGACCTTCTCCGCGGCCGCACCGGCGGGCTTGGCGGGCGTCGTCTTCGCTGCGGCCCCGCTCCGGGTCCGCTCCGTCCGCGCCGGCGTGCGCGCGTTCTTGCTCGCGGTGTCCCTCCCCGCTGCCTCCGCCGCGTCCGTCGAGCCGCCGCTCGACCCCGCCGCCTCAACCGCGTCCTCCGACCCGCCGTCCTCCGACCCGCCGTCCTTCGACCCGCCGTCCGTCGACTCGGCGATCTTGGGGTCGGCGGTCTCGGGCTCGGCGATCTTCTCCGGGGCGTCGTTCGTCGCTGCCTCGTCCTTCGGCTCGATGTCGCGCGGAGCCGACCCTTCCGGCACCGCGGCGGGCCGGTCGACCTCCGTCTTCTCCGCGGCCGGCGTCGCGACCTCGGCGACCGCGGGTGCCTCGTCCTGCACGGCCTCCACCGGCTCCGATCCACCGCCGACCGGAGCCGAACCCGAGCCCGAGATCGAGGCCGCAGGAACCGGGGCCGGACCCGAGGCCGCAGCCTCCCGGCCCGGGACCTCGTGGCCGTTCACCCGCTCGGCACCGTCCCGACCCGCCGAGGAGTCGATCCCCGAGCGCCCGACGTCGGACGTCCGCGTGTCCGTGGCCCGCGTGTCCGTGCTGCGCGCGGCGGGATGCGTCGGCGGACCGGCCAGCTCCGAGCTCACCTCGGTCCGCGTGGCGCCGCGCACCGGCTCCCGCCGGCCCGGCAGGGACCCGCGACGCTGTTCCGGCGCGATGCGGCGGGCGTCCCCGTTGACCGCGGCGGGCACGACCTCCTCGGCCGCCACCTCCGCGGCGGCGTCGTCCGGCCGCGCCATGTCGATCACCGGGCCGACGGGGCGCAGCGGCTGCTGCGGGCGGCCCTCGACGAGGTCGCGCGCGTGGTCGTCGAGCGCGGTGACCGTGCCGCCGTGGGCGCCCGGCTGGAACACCCAGTGCGCCCGGATGTCCGAGCGCCCGGACCGCCAGCCGAGGGCGACGACCCACTTGCCGTCCTCGCCCTTCCAGCTGTCCCAGTCCGCGCCCGGGTCCTGCCCGCGCAGCCCGAAGGTGTGCGCGACGGTCTCGGCGAGGGTCCGGACGTCCGGCCCGTCGTCCCGGACGGGGTGCGCGGCCTGCGCGAGCTCCGCCGTCCGGGTGCGTTCGAGGAGGACCGGATAGGCGAAGCGCTCGATCTTCTGGACGGGCACCCCGGCGGCCGAGGCGACCTGTTCCACGGACGCCCCGGCCCGGATCCGGGCTTGGATCTCGCGTGGTCGCAACTGGCTCTCCAACTCGATCGCGATCTGTCCGAGCCGGGTCAGGTCCCCCCTCGCGGCGGCTCTGAGCTGCTCGTCGGCGGGCACGGTGAACCGTTCGCGGCGCGCCGAGTCCTCGAGGACCACCGAACCGTCCTCGGTGATCCCGACGACCCGCAACGACCGCATATCCGCCGGCCTCCTCGCTCGCTCTGACCCCGTCCGGGTGACGGTAGTTGCCGAATCGTGTCCGACGAGTGAGGCGCGCCGGTGGGTCCTTCCGGCCCTCGACGTGGCCTTCTGGTCCGCACCGGCGACCGCTCCCGCCGGTGAACACTCCGCACGGTCGCACGTCGTGCCAAGATCGGTAAAGCTGAGGCGCATGTTACTGGTGTGACTACGTTCCGTCACCCCACCTGTGCGAAACGGCCGGGTCGCGCGAGGCGACCCGGCCGTTCGGGAAAGGTCCGGCTACACCGGAGGCACTCAGTCCAGGCGCTCGACGACCCAGTCGATGCAGGCGGTCAGCGCGGCGACGTCGGCGGGCTCGACGGCCGGGAACATGCCGATCCGCAACTGGTTGCGGCCCAGCTTGCGGTACGGCTCGGTGTCGACGATCCCGTTGGCGCGCAGGATCTTCGCGACGGCCGCGGCGTCGACCGAGTCGGCGAAGTCGACCGTGCCGACGACCTGGGACCGGTGCGCCGGGTCGGTCACGAACGGCGTGGTGTACTCCGTCTTCTCGGCCCAGGAGTAGAGCCGGGTCGAGGAGTCCTTGGTGCGCGCCACGCAGGCGTCGAGCCCGCCGAGGCCGAGCATCCAGTCGATCTGGTCCGCGAGCATGATCAGCGTCGCGACGGCCGGGGTGTTGTAGGTCTGGTCCTTGACCGAGTTGTCGACGGCGGTGGCCAGCGACAGGAACGGCGGGATCCAGCGGTCCCCGGCGGCCAGCTCGGCGACCCGGCCGAGCGCGGCGGGCGAGAGCAGCGCGATCCAGAGCCCGCCGTCCGAGGCGAAGCCCTTCTGCGGGGCGAAGTAGTAGGCGTCCGCCTGGGTGATGTCCACGGGCAGGCCGCCGGCCCCCGAGGTCGCGTCGATCACCACGAGCTGGCCGTCGATCGAGGACTCCGGCCGCACCACCGGCACCGCGACGCCGGTGGAGGTCTCGTTGTGGGCCCAGGCCAGGACGTCGCACGACGCGTCGGCGGTCGGCTCGGGCGCGCTGCCCGGCTCGGCGGACACGATCACCGGGTCGGCGAGGAACGGCGCGCCCTTGGTGGTGTCGGCGAACTTCGACGAGAACTCGCCGTAGGTCAGGTGCAGCGACCGCTCCCGGACCAGGCCGAACGCGGCGGCGTCCCAGAAGGCGGTGGAGCCGCCGTCGCCGAGCACGACCTCGTAGCCCTCGGGCAGCGAGAACAGCTCGCGCAGGCCGGCGCGCACCCGCCCGACCAGGGACTTCACCGGCTTCTGTCGGTGGGAGGTGCCCATCACGTCCGCGGCGTCCGCGAGCGCCCGGAGCTGCTCGGGGCGGACCTTGGACGGTCCGCAGCCGAACCGCCCGTCGCCCGGGAGGAGGTCGGCGGGGATCTGCAGGTCGGTGCTGGTCGACGCGGTCACGTACCCCAGTGTCGCAAGCCACGGAAGGGGAGGGGGTGGCGGGCCCGCCCCTGTACGGAAGGTGGCCGGGTCCGCTCCCGCCACGTGGGTGAGCCGATTTCACTGAGGCGGCGCAGTGCCACCGCCGTCCGAGCGAATCACCCCGGTGTCCCGCTCGGGAGTGCAACGTTCCCTCCTGATCGATCGAGATACCGGTCTGGACACGGGACGGAGGACCGAGATGGAGATCGACTGCGCGCTCGCCGCCGGGGTGGCGACGCCCGAGCAGGTCGCGCTGGCCGAGGAGCTCGGCTACGCCCGCGCGTGGTGCCACGAGGCGCCGCGCAGCTACCCCGACGCGGGGATGGCCCTCGCCGTCGCCGCCGAGCGGACCTCGCGGATCCGCATCGGCCTGGCGGTCGGCGGGCACTGGCGGCGCGCGGCGGCCGACGCCGGCGCCCTCGCCGACCTGGCCGCGCGGGCCCGCGGCCGGGCCGAGCTGGTCGTCGGGCTGCCCGGAGGCACCGCCGCCGACCCGGAGGCGCACGCGAGCGCGGTCCGGGAGGTGCTCCGCCGCGAGCACGGTGTGGACGGGGTCCCGGCGTGGGTGGGCCGGCCGGGCGCGACCGAGTACCTGCCGCTGGCGTTCGGCGTGCGCTCGCCGCGCGGGGCCGCCCTGCGCACGGTCGTCGAGGTGACGCCGGGTGCGGACCTGCACCGCGTCGTCGCGCGGCTGCGGCCGGCCGGCCTGCTGCTGCGCCCCACGGGTGCCGACGTCGGCCGCGAGCTCGCCGAGTTCGCCGAGGCCGTCCGCGCGCTCGAGCTGGCCGGGGTCGCCTGACCGCCGCTCAGGCCCCGGCCGGCGCCCGGTACATCCGCCGGTAGGCCAGCGGCGACATCCCGATCGCACTGTGCAGGTGCTGGCGCAGCGACACCGTGGTGCCGAACCCGCAGCGCTCGGCGACCCGCTCGACCGGCAGGTCCGTGGTCTCCAGCAGCCGCCGCGCCCGGTGCACCCGCTGCGTGGTGAGCCACCGGCCGGGGCTCTCCCCGGTCTCGGCGCGGAACCGGCGGGTGAAGGTCCGCACGCTCATCGCCGCCCGCTCGGCCAGCTCGTCGAGCCCGATGGGGGCGTCGAGGTGGTCGAGCGCCCAGGCCCGCACGGCGGCGGTGCCCGCGCCCGAGACCTCCGGCACGGGCGCCTCGACGAACTGCGACTGCCCGCCCTCCCGCCACGGGGCGACGACGGCCCGGCGCGCCACCGTGGCCGCCACCTCGGCCCCGTGGTCGCGCCGGACGACGTGCAGGCACAGGTCGATCCCGGCGGCGTTGCCCGCTGAGGTGAGGACGTCGCCGTCGTCGACGAACAGGACGTCCGGGTCCAGCGCCACCTGCGGGTAGAGCCGGCGGAATCGGTTCGTCCACCGCCAGTGGGTGGTCGCGGGGCGGCCGTCGAGCAGACCCGCGGCGGCGAGCACGAAGGTGCCGGTGCAGATCGACATCACCCGGTCCGCGCCGCGCAGCACCCGCGCGACCCGCGGGTCGACCGTGCCGTCGGTCGTCCAGGTCCCCTCGAGGTGCCCGGGGACGACGAGCGTGTCGGCCTCGTCGAGGATCTCCGGCCCGTGCTCGGGCAGCACGGAGTAGCCCGCCGAGGTCCGGACCGGCCCGCCGTCGAGCGTGGTGACCCGGACGTCGTACAGCGGCCGGTCGCCCGTCCCGACCGCACCGCCCAGGAGCTTGTGCGGCAGCCCGAGCTCGAACGCGATGACGGTCGGCATGGCCAGGACCACGACGCGGTGCATGGCCGGATTCTTTCACAGAGTGGCCGTTCGGCCACTTCCGTCCGCGTCGCGCATCGGCGACGCTGCATTCCGTGAGCGAACTCAGCACTCCCGTGCGCCGCCGGCGCGTCCACCCCGCGTGGTGGGCGGCCGCGGCGACCTTCCTGGCGATCATCGGCGCGGCCGGCTTCCGGTCGACGCCCGGTGTGATGGTCGAGCCGCTGCACGCCGAGTTCGGCTGGTCCATCGGGGAGATCTCGGTGGCGCTGTCGGTGAACCTCGCGCTCTTCGGCCTCACCGCCCCCTTCGCGGCGGCGCTGATGGAGCGCTTCGGGGTGCGGCAGGTGGTGGCGGTCGCGCTGGCGATGGTGGCGGTGGGCGCGGGCCTCACCGTGTTCATGACGGCCTCGTGGCAGCTCGTGCTGCTGTGGGGCGTGATCGTCGGGTTGGGAACCGGCTCGATGGCGATGGCCCTGGTGGCGACCGTGGTCGGGCGCTGGTTCGTGGCCCGCCGCGGCCTGGTGACGGGGATCCTCACCGCGGCCAACGCCACCGGGCAGCTGATCTTCCTGCCGGTGATCGCGCACGTCGTGGAGAGCTCCGGCTGGCGCACCGCGTCGCTCACGGTGGCGGCCGCGGCGCTGGTCGTGGTGCCGGTCGTGCTGCTGCTCCTGCGCAACCGCCCGTCGGACGTCGGCGCGCTGCCCTACGGCGGCACCGAGGCCGACGTCGTCGAGCCGATCCGGTCCGGGGCCGCCCGGCTGGCCGTCGGGACGCTGGTCCGGGTCGCGCGGGTGCGCACCTTCTGGCTGCTCGTGGCCGGGTTCTTCGTCTGCGGCGCCACCACGAACGGCCTGATCCAGACGCACTTCGTGCCCGCCGCCCACGACCACGGCATGCCGGCGACGACGGCCGCGAGCCTGCTCGCCCTGGTCGGGATCTTCGACGTGGCCGGGACCGTGCTCTCCGGCTGGCTCACGGACCGTTTCGACCCGCGGATCCTGCTGGGCGCCTACTACGTGCTGCGCGGGGTGTCGCTGGCGCTGCTCGTGCCCCTGTTCGGGGCCGACCTCGACGCCAGCATCTTCGCGTTCGTGATCTTCTACGGCCTGGACTGGGTCGCGACGGTCCCGCCGACGATGGCGCTGTGCCGCGAGTGGTTCGGCTCGACGGCGCCGATCGTGTTCGGCTGGGTCTTCGCGAGCCACCAGCTCGGTGCGGCTGCCGCGGCGCTGGCCGCCGGGCTCGTCCGGGACGCCCTCGGCAGCTACGACGCCGCCTGGTACGGGGGCGCGATCCTGTGCGTGCTGGCCGCGATCGCCTCCCTGGCGATCCGCCGCCTCCGCGCCCCGGCACCGGTCCCCGAGCTCGCCTGACCTCGTGAGTGGCGATAGTCGCCAGAGCGACTATCGCCACTCACAGGGTTCAGTGGACCAGCAGGTCGAAGCCCTCGACGTCCTGCGGCTTGCGCGGGCCCGGGCCGATGTACTGGGCCGACGGGCGGACCAGCTTGTTCTCCCGCTTCTGCTCCAGGATGTGCGCCGACCAGCCCGCGGTCCGGGCGCTGGTGAACATCGCCGGCATCATGTGCGGCGGGACCTGGGCGAAGTCGAGGATCACCGCGGCCCAGAACTCGACGTTCGTCTCGATCGGGTGGTCGGGACGGCGCTCGCGCAGGATCCGCAGCGCGGCCTGCTCCAGCGCGGCGGCCACCTCGTACCGCGGCGCGTTCAGCTCCTGGCAGGTCCGGCGCAGCACGCGGGCCCGCGGGTCCTCGGCCCGGTAGACCCGGTGCCCGAAGCCCATGAGCTTCTCCTTGCGGTCCAGGATGCCCTTGACCAGCGCCTCCGGGTCGCCGGTCCGCTCGACCTCGGCGATCATCGGCAGCACGCGGGCCGGGGCGCCGCCGTGGAGCGGGCCGGACATGGCGCCGATCGCGCCGGACAGCGAGGCCGCGACGTCCGCGCCGGTGGACGCGATGACGCGCGCGGTGAAGGTGGACGCGTTCATGCCGTGCTCGGCGGCGGAGACCCAGTAGGCGTCGATCGCCCTGACGTGCGCGGGGTCCGGGTCGCCCTTCCAGCGGACCATGAACCGCTCGGTGATCGTCTTCGCCTGGTCGACGCGGGACTGCGGCACGGCCGGGATGCCGATGCCGCGGGCGGACTGGGCGACGTAGGACAGCGCCATGACCGACGCCCGGGCGAGCTGCTCGCGGGCCTCCTCGACCGAGGTGTCGAGCAGCGGCTGGTAGCCCCAGTGCGGGGCGAGCATGGCCAGGGCGGCCTGCACGTCGACGCGGACGTCGCCGGTGTGGACGGGGATCGGGAACGGCTCGGCGGGCGGCAGGCCCGGCCCGAACCGGCCGTCGACCAGCAGCGCCCAGACGTTGCCGAAGGTGACCTGGCCGACCAGGTCCTCGATGTCGACGCCCCGGTACCGCAGCGCGCCGCCGTCCTTGTCGGGTTCGGCGATCTCGGTCCGGAAGGCGACGTGCCCCTCCAGGCCGGACTTGAAGCCGGGCGGGGGCGGGGGAACTTCGGACACCGGGGTCTCCTCACGTGTCGGTGCGCACCGGCGGCCGTCGCCGGGTGGCGCCGTCGGCCGGTGTCCCTGCTGCGCGCGCGGGTCCGCACGCGTGTTCGCCGTCACCCTGCCTCCGACCAGCGCCGGAGCACAACGGACCGGCCAGGTGTGATCGGTCACCGGACCCGAACGGAGGGTGTCGGGCGGCCGGGGCGCCCACCTACCGTCGGGGGTCCACGAGGAGGTGCGCATTGACCGAACTGACGCTCGCCGCCATGCGGGTCGACTACGGCGCCGGAGGTTTCGACGTCGACCAGCTCGCCCCGACCTGGCACGAGCAGCTGGCGCGCTGGCTGGCCGAGGCCGGCGGGGCCGGCGTCCCCGAGCCCAACGCGATGGTGCTGGCCACGGCGGACACGGACGGCCGCCCGTCGTCGCGCACCGTGCTGTGCAAGGGCTTGGACGAGCGCGGCGTCGTCTTCTACACGAACTTCACCTCCGCGAAGAGCCGCGACCTGCGCCAGTCGCACGAGGCGTCGGCGACCTTCCCCTGGTACGCGCTGCACCGCCAGGTGCACGTGCGCGGCCTGGTCCAGCAGGCCAGCTACGCCGAGGCCGACGCCTACTGGGCCACCCGGCCCCGGGGCTCGCAGCTCGGCGCGTGGGCGTCGGCCCAGTCCGCCGTGGTGAACGACCGGAGCGTGCTCGACGACGCGCTGGCCGCCGCCGAGCGCCGGTTCGCCGACACCGAGGCGATCCCGCGCCCGCCGCACTGGGGCGGCTGGCGGATCGTGCCGGACGAGGTCGAGTTCTGGCAGGGCCGCACCAACCGGATGCACGACCGGCTCCGCTTCGTGGGCGACCGCGACTCGCGCACCTGGAAGGTCGTCCGGCTGGCGCCGTAGCGGACGGGGCGAGCGGCGCCCTCGCTCACACCCGCTGAGCGAGCGCGCCGCTCACCGTCCGGTTTGAGCACGGATGTCCGGTCCGTCGCCGTGCGGGGTGGCGGAGGTGCCGGACGGGCGTGGTACCTGTGGAAACGTGAGTCGCCCCCGTCCGGGATCGGGCCCGGACCAGCCCACGGATCCGTTGCGCGCCGACCCCTCGGGTCCGGCGCCGGAGCCGCCCACCCGTCCCGCCCACGACCCGCGGGCGGACCCGCTCACCGTCCCGGCGCCCGGCCCGGCCGAGGCGAGCACCCAGCGCCTGACCACGGGCCCGGACGCGCCGACCCAGCACGTCCGGGGTGGGAGCGACGGCGCCACCCGGCGCGTCCCCGTGGATCCCGACGCGACCACGGCGCAGCTGCCCGAGGGCCGCACCGTCCGCACGCGGCTGGCGGGGCTGGCCCGCAACACCTTCGCCGACACCACACCGCTGCGGACGCCCTCCTACCGGCGGCTGTGGGTGGCGGGCATCATCACCACGATCGGCGCGCAGATGTCGGTCGTCGCCGTGCCCACGCAGATCTACGCGATGACGGACTCGTCGGCCTACGTCGGCCTGACGGGCGCGTTCGGCCTGGTCCCGCTGGTGGTCTTCGGGCTGTGGGGCGGCGCGATCGCCGACGCCGTGGACCGACGCCGGATGCTGCTGCTGACCGGCACCGGCATCGCGATCACCTCGCTCGCGCTGTGGGTGGTCGCGGCCAGCGGGGTGGGCAACGTCTGGGTCGTGCTGGTGCTGTTCGCGCTGCAGTCGTCGATGCTCGCGATGAACCAACCGGCGCGGGCCGCCGTGATCCCGCGACTGTTGCCGGCGACCCAGCTCCCGGCGGCGAACGCGCTGAACATGACCGTGATGCAGCTCGGCGCGATCGTCGGACCGCTGCTGGCCGGGGTGCTGATCCCGGTCGTCGGGCTGGGCACGCTCTACCTGCTCGACGCGATCTTCCTCCTCGCCACGATCTGGGCCACGTTCCGGCTGCCCGCGGTGCCGCCGCAGGCCACCGGGGAGCGGCCGAAGGCGGGCGTGCGGCAGATCGTCGACGGCTTCCGCTACGCCGCCCTGCACAAGATCCTGCTGGTCTCGTTCCTGGTCGACATCATCGCAATGGGCTTCGGCATGCCGCGCGTGGTCTTCCCCGAGATCAGCCAGACCGTGTTCGGCGACCCGCCGGGCGGCGGACTCGCGCTGGGCCTGCTGTTCGCGGCCATCCCCCTCGGCATGGTGGCGGGCGGCGTGTTCTCCGGCTGGCTGAAGCGGGTGTCCCGGCAGGGCGTGGCGGTCACCGTCGCGATCTGCATCTGGGGCCTCGGCGTCGCCGCGTTCGGGCTCACGTCGTCGCTGTGGATCGCCGTGATCGCGCTGGCCGTGGCCGGGGCGGGCGACCTGGTCAGCTCGGTGTACCGCAACTCGATCCTGCAGTCCGTGGCCACGGACGAGATGCGCGGCCGGATGCAGGGCGTGTTCGCGGTGGTCGTCGCCGGCGGACCCCGGCTCGCGGACCTGTGGCACGGGCCGGCGGCCGCGGCCGTCGGGCCGGGCACGGCCGCGTGGATCGGCGGGGTCGCGGTCGTCGTCGTGACCGTCGCGGTGGTGTTCCGGTTCCGCGAGTTCTGGGACTATCGCGTCCCCCTCGACGCCCACCGGTGACCGCCGGTGAACGCCAGGGGATGCCGTCCTGCGCTCGGAGGACGACCATGGGCACGGACGCCGTAAGTACGGTCCTGCGGAGTGATCCTTACCGCCTCGGGACGTGACGCGGATCCGTCGAACGGTACGGATGCGCGATGGCGCACTAGCGTGGCGCCCAACGCAGAAGAATCGAGTGTGAGAGGGAACCTCCACATGGCTGACGAGTCCGCCGGAACAGACACCGCTGTCCTCAGGTACCCGGGCGGCGAGCACGAGATGGCGATCAAGGCGCCGACGGAGGGTGCTTCGGCAGTCGACGTCAGCAAGCTCCTCGCGAAGTCGGGGATGACGACCTTCGACCCCGGCTTCACCAGCACGGCCGCCTGTGCCTCCGCGATCACCTACATCGACGGGGACGCGGGCATCCTCCGGTACCGCGGGTACCCGATCGACCAGCTCGCGGAGCGGTCGACCTTCCTCGAGGTGAGCTACCTGCTCATCTACGGCGAGCTGCCCACCCAGGCCCAGCTCGACCAGTTCACCACCGACATCAGCCGGCACACCCTGCTGCACGAGGACCTCAAGGGGTTCTTCGACGGCTTCCCGCGGGACGCGCACCCGATGCCGGTGCTGTCCTCGGCCGTGTCGGCGCTGTCGACCTTCTACCAGGACAGCCTGGACCCGTTCGACGAGAAGGCCGTCGAGCTGTCCACGGTCCGCCTGATGGCCAAGGTCTTCACCATCGCGGCCTACGCCTACAAGAAGTCCGTCGGCCAGCCGTTCCTCTACCCGGACAACTCGCTGGGCCTGGTGGAGAACTTCCTGCGCATGACGTTCGGGTTCCCGGCCGAGCCGTACGAGGTCGACCCGGTGATGGCCAAGGCCGTCGACACGCTGCTGATCCTGCACGCGGACCACGAGCAGAACTGTTCGACGTCCACGGTCCGGCTCGTCGGCTCGTCGCAGGCGAACCTGTTCGCGTCGATCTCCGCCGGCGTGAACGCGCTGTTCGGCCCGCTGCACGGCGGCGCCAACCAGGCGGTCCTCGAGATGCTCACCCGCATCCAGGAGGTCGAGGACGGCAACGTCGACGCCTTCGTCGAGCGCGTCAAGAACAAGGAGAAGGGCGCGAAGCTGATGGGCTTCGGGCACCGGGTCTACAAGAACTACGACCCGCGCGCGAAGATCGTCAAGCAGAACGCCGACGAGGTGCTCAAGGCCCTCGGCGTGACCGACCCGCTGCTCGACATCGCGATGAAGCTCGAGGAGAAGGCCCTCGCCGACGACTACTTCGTCGAGCGCAAGCTGTACCCGAACGTCGACTTCTACACCGGCGTGATCTACCGCGCCATGGGCTTCCCGACCAAGATGTTCACGGTCCTGTTCGCGCTCGGCCGGCTCCCCGGCTGGATCGCGCACTGGCGGGAGATGATGTCCGACCCGCAGAACAAGATCGGCCGCCCGCGCCAGCTCTACATCGGCGCCACCGAGCGGGACTACACGGAGCTCTCCGCCCGCTGAGCTGCGCCCGGTTGCACCAACGGCACTCTCGTGCGGACCTACCGCACGAGAGTGCCGTTCGTGCATTCGGCCGCGGACGCTCGGCGCGCGGGTTCCCCCGACCGCCGCTAGCGTCGGCCCATGCCCGAGCGCTCCGTCGTCTGGTTCCGGCGTGACCTGCGCGTCGGCGACCAGCCCACCTTCCTGGCCGCGGCGGACTCCTCGGACGAGGCCCTCGCGCTGTTCGTGCTCGATCCCGCCCTCATGGGGCCGAGCGGCGGGGCGCGGCTGAACTTCCTGTACGGCTGCCTCCGCGAGCTCGACGCCGCCCTCGGCGGGAAGCTGCTGGTGGTCGAGGGCGCCCCGGCGGACGTCGTGCCGCGGGTCGCCGAGGCCGTCGGCGCCGGGTCGGTGCACGTCGCGGCGGACTTCGGCCCGTACGGGCACCGGCGGGACGAGGCCGTCGAGAAGGCGCTGACCGACGCCGGACGCGAGCTCGTGCGCACCGGCTCGCCCTACGCCGTCGCCCCCGGCCGGGTCCGCAAGTCCGACGGCGAGCCCTTCCGCGTGTTCACCCCGTTCCGACGGGCGTGGACCGACCACGGCTGGCGCGCCCCGGCCGACACCTCCGCCTCGACCGTGTCCTGGCTGGACCCGGCCGACACGAAGGGCGGACCGCGGGCGACGAGGATCCCCGACGACGTCGCCGTGGAGGCCGAGCTCCCCGAGCCCGGCGAGCAGGCGGCCCTGCGGACCTGGGCGGACTTCCTCGACGACGCGGTGGACCACTACGGCGACGACCGCAACCGCCCGGACAGGCCGGCCACCTCGCGGATGTCGGTGTACCTGAAGTACGGCTGCATCCACCCCCGCACGGTGCTCGCCGACCTCGCCCGCAAGCGCTCCGCGAGCGCCGACACGTACCGCAGCGAGATCGCCTGGCGGGAGTTCTACGCCGACATCCTGTTCCAGCGGCCGGACTCCGCGCGGAAGAACTACGACGGCGCGTTCGACGCCCTCCCGCTCGCCTCGGGGAAGAAGGCCGCCGCCGACTTCGCGGCCTGGAAGGAGGGCCGCACCGGCTTCCCGATCGTCGACGCCGGCATGCGCCAGCTGCGCGCCGAGGCGTGGATGCACAACCGGTTGCGCATGGTCGTGGCGTCGTTCCTGGTCAAGGACCTGCACCTGCCGTGGTGGTGGGGTGCGCGGCACTTCATGCAGCTGCTGGTCGACGGCGACCTGGCCTCCAACCAGCACGGCTGGCAGTGGACGGCGGGCAGCGGGACGGACGCGTCGCCGTACTTCCGCGTGTTCAACCCGATCACGCAGGGGGAGAAGTTCGACCCGAACGGCGACTACGTGCGGAAGTACGTGCCCGAGCTCCGCGGGATCGAGGGCAAGGCGGTGCACCAGCCCTGGGCGCTGCCCGACGGCGTGCCGGAGGGCTACCCGGAGCCGATCGTCGACCACAAGGCCGAGCGGCAGGAAGCGCTCGCCCGCTACGAGAAGGTGAAGCAGGCGCGCGGGTGATCGCGCGGACGACAGGGCCCTGAGCGGGCACGATCGGGTCGTCGGACCGGGGCCGTCCGCGTGATCAACGGGTGAACTCTAGGGTGTGGCCAGCACCGACGAGGGGAGCCCGGGATGGCCGATCGACGGAACCGCAGGCGACGCGCGATCGTGCTGTTCGGGGTGGCGGGCGCGGCCGGTGCGGGCGCGTGGGCGGTGTGGCGGCGCTCCGGCGCGGGCCGACCGGTGCGCGACCAGTGGGCCCGGGCCGTCGCGACCCCGTCCGCCTCGGCGATCGGGGCTGCGGAGTCGGTGGCGGTCGGGAGCGTGAACGGCTCGGCCGGGGCCACCGGGTCGGGCGTGAACGGCTCGGCCCACAACGGCCGCGCGCCGCAGGGCCTCCTGACCCGGCCCGAGGCCCCGGCGCCCGAGAAACGGGCCGCCCCGCCGACGAAGCCCACTGCCGAAGAACCTGAGGCGGAGAAGCCCGCCGTCGAGAAGCCCGCCGTCGAGAAGCCCGCCGTCGAGAAGCCAGCCGCCGAGAAGCCCGCCGTCGAGAAGCCGGCGACCGAGAAGCCGGCCGCCGAGAAGCGCACGGCGGAGGAGAAGACCGAGTTTCAGCAGCCAGCGACTTCCGAGGAGATCCCCGACGGCCCCTACGGCCCCGGCTCCGCGGCCCCGCTGCCCGACGGCTCCGCCCCGGGCCCCGAGTTCACGATCAAGGGCAACGCGACGTCGATGCTGTTCCATCCGCCGTCGAGCCCCTACTTCGGCCGGACGAAGCCCGCAGCCTGGTTCCGCACCGCCGAGGACGCCGAGCGCGCGGGCTTCACGGAGTGGAAGCCGAAGCCCCGGGCGAGCTGAGCCTCGAGGATCCACGTCCGGGCAGTAGAACGCTCGAACTTCGACCTTTTTGGCCGCGCGCGGATCACCGCGACCGACCGGCCCCCAGTACCGCCGCCACCACCGCCGCGAGCAACGCCAGGGCGGCCGCGCCGAGCCCCGCCGCGACCGCGGTGTCGCTCCACGCCAGCAGCACGGCCAGCCCGACCGCCCCGCCGACGTACTGCGCGGTCGACGCGAGCGCCCCGGCCACGCCCTGCTGCGACTCGGGGACCGCGGCGGCGGCCGTCCGGAACACCGCGGGGAAGGCGATGCCGGCGAAGAGGGCCCAGACGAACCCGGGCAGCATCGTCGCGTAGCCGCCGAACCCGAGGGCCAGCACCGCCAGCGAGACGCCCAGCCCCGCCATCCCGACGACGAGCGTGCGGCCGGCCCCGATCCGCGCCGCCAGCCGCGGGAACGCCCACCCCGCCCCGACCATGCTCAGCGCACTGAGCGGCAGGAACGCGGCCCCGGCCTGCAGCACCGTGAACCCCAGGACGTCCTGCAACTGGGTGGTGATGAGGAAATACGCCGTGCCGACCGCGCCCATGAACAGCAGCACGGCGAGGGTGGGCGCGAGCAGTGCGCGCGACACCCGCGGCAGCAGCGGCTCCGGCGCCCGGCGCTCGACGAGCAGGAACGCCCCCAGCAGTACGACGCCGAGGACCACCACCGGCGACCGGTCGACGATCCCGAGCACGAGCAGCGTCGAGCCGGTGGTGGCCAGCGCAGCGCCGAGCAGGTCGAAGGGCCCCCGCACCCGCGGGCCGTCGGCCCGCAGTAGCACGGGCGCGAGCGCCGCGGCGACCAGCGCGACCGGCACGTTCACCAGCAGCACCGCCTCCCAGCCGAATGCGGAGGTCAGCAGCCCGCCGCCCGCGGCACCGACCGCCGCGCCGGTGCTCCCGGCCACGCCCCACACCGCGAACGCCCGGTTGCGGTCCGGCCCCTCGGCGAACCCGACGGCGAGCAGGCGCAGCGTGGCCGGGGTGAGCAGCGCGGCCCCGACGCCCTGGACGGCCCGTGCGGTCACCAGCCGGCCCGGCGTCGTCGCGAGCCCGCCCGCGAGCGAGGCCAGCCCGAACAGCACCAGCCCGGCGACGAACACCCGCCGCGCCCCGAGCCGGTCGGTGGCCCGCCCTCCGAGCAGCAGCAGCCCGCCGAGCGCCACCGTGTAGGCGGAGACGACCCACTGCAGCCCGTCGGCGTCGAAGCCCAGGTCGCGGCCGATGCTCGGCAGCGCGACGAACACGATGTCGAAGTCGGTGGCGACGAGGAACTGGGTCACGGCCAGCAGTGCCAGCCGGGCGCCCGTCCCCGCCCGCCGGGCCTCCGGTGCTGTCATGACGGCCTCCCGTGGTGCACGATCGGTAACGGAGGTCATGCTTCGTCACGGGCCCCGAGCAGGGAAGAAGGCACTTTCATGTCCCAGAGGAACACCGATGTGCCCCATGCGGCGCTGCAGGCGATCTGCCCGCTGAACGAGGTGCTCGACCGGGTCAGCGGGAAGTGGGCGATCGGCGTGCTCACGCTCTGCGGGGCCGAGGGCGTCGTCCGGTTCACCGAGTTCGAGCGTGGCATCCCGGACATCAGCCGGCGGATGCTGACGCTGACCCTGCGCAACCTCGAGCGGGACGGCCTGCTGACCCGGACCGTCCACCCCACCGTCCCGCCCAAGGTCGAGTACCGGCTCACCGCGGCGGCGCACGAGCTCACCGAGACGTTGTCCCTGATCACGGACTGGGCCAAGCGTCACCAGGCCTACGTCCACACCGCCCGTGCGGAGTACGACGCCGCCCGCGCGTGACCCGTCCGTCACCCGGACCGACGACACTCCGATGATGGCCGAGCGCTCGGGGCACGTCGTCGTCTGCGGGATCGGGGCCGTCGGGTTCCGGACCGTCGAGCAGCTGCACGCCTCGGGGATCGACGTCGTGGTCGTCGACGGCGGCGACGAACCGGAGCCGGTCACCGAGCACCTGCTCGGGCTCTGGGAGATCCCCCGGGTGGCCGGGCGTCCCCGCGACGCCCTGGTCGAGGCCGGGGTGGAGCAGGCCGCGGCCGTCGTCGTGGTGCCCGACGACGACCTGGTCGCCACCGAGACCGCCCTGCTCGCCCGCCGGCTCGCCCCCGGGGCGCGGCTGGTCGTGCGGGTGGCGAACCGGGCCGTCGGGCGGGCGCTGGCCGAGGTGACCGGCCGCGGCAGCGTGCTCGACGTGGCGGCGCTGTCCGCGCCGTCGGTCGTCGAGGCGTGTCTGGGGCAGCGCCCGCACCCGGTCGAGATGGGTGGGCGGACGTTCGTGGTCGCCACGCTGGAGGCGCCGCGGGTGGGCACCCTGCGCGCCCTGTTCGACGACCTCGCCCCGCTCGCCGTGGCCGGGCCCGACCCGGAGCAGGTGATCTGCCCGGGCCGCGACCACCGGGTGCCGGCCGGCGCCCGCGTGACGGTGATCGGCACGGAGGAGCAGTTCGCGGCGGTGGGGAGGCCCGTGGAGCCGGTCGGGCCCGTGCCCCACCGCGCCGGGGCGCGGTCCGCGGGCGCGGAGCGGGCGGCGCGCCGCGACGAGGAGGGCGGCCGGGCGACGGTCCTGACCGTGCTGCGCACCCTGCTCGCCGAGGCCGAGCGCCCGCTGAAGGTCACCGCCGGCGTGCTGCTCCTGCTGTTCGTCGCCTCGGTGTTCGTGCTGCGCTCCGGTTACGTCAAGCCGGACGGCTCGCACATGACCTGGGTCGACGCCGTGTACTTCAGCGTCGAGACCATCGGCACCGTCGGCTACGGCGACTTCTCCTTCGCCGAGCAGGCGACCTGGCTGCGCGTCTACGCGATCGGGATGATGTTCCTCGGCGTGGTGCTGGCCGCGGTGCTGTTCGCGCTGCTCACGCAGCTGCTGGTGAGCAGCAGCATCGAGCGGTCGGTGGGGCGCCGGCGGATCGGCGCGATGCGGGGGCACGTGATCGTCGTCGGCCTCGGCGCGGTGGGGATCGGGGTGCTGGAGGGCCTGCTCGCGGCCGGCGCCCGGCCCGTCGTCCTGGAGCGCGACCCGGCCAACCGGCACCTCGCCCGGGCCCGCGAGCTCGGCGTCCCGGTGGTCACCGGCGATGCGACCGACACCGCGGTGCTCAGCTCGATCAACCTGCGGGAGGCCACCGCCGTGGCCGTGCTGACCAGCGACGACCTCGTCAACGTCGAGGCAGGCCTCGCCATCCGGGACCAGCTCCGCGACCGCTGGCCCGCGGTCCCCGTGGTGCTGCGGATGTTCGACCGGGACCTGTCCGAGGCGGTGGAGGAGGGCTTCGCCTTCCGCTACGTCCGCTCGACGGCCGCGCTGGCCGCCCCGTGGTTCGTCGGCGCCGCCCTCGGGCTCGACGTGCTCGGCACCTTCTACGTCGACCGCATCCCGTTCATGGTCGGCCGGCTGGCGGTCGGCCCCGCGCTCGACGGCGTCGCGATGCGCGAGCTGTCCGCCCGCACGCGGGTCGTGGCGCTGCACCGTGCCGGCGCGGGCACGCTGGAGCACCCGCCCCGCCGGGACACCCGCTTCGCCGCGGGCGACGACGCGTACGTCGTCGGCCCGTACTCCGAGCTGCTCGCGCTGCTGCGACCGGACGGACAGGCCTCGGAGTAGCCGTAACTGGCCGAACGTCCGTTAAGCTGACGGCCGGTCGATCCGGTGGAGGCGCAATGGCAGGCAGCGTGACGGTCCCGGCCCGGCGGCTGGCGGGCGCTCTTGAACCCGTCGTCGGCCAGGTCTACTTCGCACCCGAGGCCCACGAGGCGTACGAGAAGCTCGGGTTCGGGGGCAGCCCCCGGTCGCTGCGCGGCGTCGCCGCCCCCGACGGCCCGGCGTACTTCTGCAGCCGCGGGTCGGTGCTCGGCCAGGTGCCGGGCGAGGTCGTGGCCTCGGCGTTCGGTGTGTTCAACCCGGAGGCCGTGGTGCCGGCGGTGGCCCACGGCTGGACGCTCACCGACGCCGCCACGATCTGCGAGGCCCGCACCGACGCGGCCCGCGCCCAGCTCGTCCGGATCCTCGGCGAGCGGCCGGAGGGTCTCGACCGGGCCCGTGACCTGCTCGAACGGGCCGTCGCACCGCTGCGCCCCGAGGGCAAGGCGCTGTTCGCGGGGCTGCAGTCGCTCGGCCTGCCCGGCGACCCGGTCGCGGACGTCTGGCGCCTCGGCGACCTGCTGCGCGAGTATCGCGGCGACGCGCACATCGCGGCCTGGACCTCCGCCGGCTTCGACGCCACCGAGATCGGGCTGCTCACCGAGCCGTACTGGGGCGTGCCGCTGCGCAGCTACGTCCGCTCCCGGGCGTGGACCACCGCGCAGCTCGACGCCGCGGAGGAACGGCTGGTGGCCCGCGGGCTGCTGGCCGACGGAGCGCTCACCGACCGGGGCCGCGAGGAGCGCGAGGCCGTCGAGGTCGCGACGGACCGGATGTGCGAGCCGATCGTCCGGGCCCTCGGCGCGGACGTCGACACCCTCGTCGACCTGCTGCGGCCGTGGGGCCGGGCCGTGCGCGAGGCGCAGGGCTACCCCGCCTCCGGCCCGCACGACCTCGCCGGCTCCTGAAGCCCGGACCCCTCAGACCTCCGACCCGTCCGGCATGGAGATGCCGTAGCCGCGGATCTTGCGGTAGATCGTGGCCCGCGACATCCCCAGCCGCCGGGCGGCCTCGGCCTTGTTGCCGTCCGTGTCGAGCAGGGCGTCGACGATGGCGTCGCACTCGATCGCCTCGAGCGGCGTGAGCACCCGGCGGGTGATCGCCCGCGTCTCCGGCGGGAGGTCCTCCGGGCGGATCGTGCCGGTGCGCCGGCGCGCGACGACCTTGCGCAGCACCTGGTAGAGCTGGTCGACGTTGCCCGGCCAGCGGTTGCGCATGAGCACCCGCATCGCCTCGGGCGAGCAGTGCAGGTCCGCGCCCCGGGTGAGCCGCGCGAGCAGGTACGGCACCAGCTCGGCGACGTCCTCGATGTGGTGGCGCAGCGGCGGCACCTCGATGCTGCGCGGGAAGCAGCCGAGCAGCTCGGTGAGCTCGGGGGAGTCGGGCTCGGAGCTCCGCGACCGGGTGGCGACGACCCACTGCCGCTCCGGGTCGGTCGACTCCCGGTACGGCTCCAGCGCGTCGGCCAGGGCCAGCGCGTGCTGCGGGGACAGGGCGTCGAGGTGCTGCAGGACGAGCGTCCCGCCCCCGGTGTGCAACTCGTCGGACACCTCGGCGATCCACCGGGGGCCGCAGTGCGCGGCGTCGAGCACCCGCACGTGCCCGGCGGGGGAGTGCAGCTGGTGGGTGGCGCGGGCGAGCGTGGTCCGGCCCGTGCCGGTCTCGCCCTCCAGGACCAGCCACTCGTTCATCCGGAAGTGCCGGTCGACGGCCTGGGCGCACTTCGTCCACAGCGCCCCGGAGCCGACGGCGGCCGGCAGGGCAGTGGTGATCGACGGCGTGGTCGGGCGGCCGTGCAGCGGCGCCCGGGACACGAGCTGGACCTGCAGGATCCCGCCGGACAGCCCGCCCTCGGCCCAGCTCGGCCGGCACTGCACCCGGGCCGTCGCGCCGCTGGGCAGGTCGACGAGCAGCTGGCGGCGCCGCCCGCTGCGGATCGCGTCCGTGGCCTCGGCCAGCAGCGGGACCTGGTCGGACGGGTCGATCAGCTCGCGGGCGCGGTCGTTCATCATCAGCAGGTCGTCGCTGACGGCGAACACGGCGCCGCGGCCGCGGCGGCACGCGGACAGGTAGTCGTGCATCAGGGTGAGCTCGCGCCGGCCGGACTGCTCGAGCAGCGTCTCCTCGATGCGCCGCGCGATCGTGGCGGCGGTCGCGGCCATCATCGCGCTGGCCTCGCTGCGCCAGCAGGTCAGGTCCAGCACGCCGAGCAGCTTGCCGTTGACGGGATGGTGGATCGGCACGCCGGCGCACGCCATGTCCTCGAGGTGCTCGACGTAGTGCTCGTGCCCGAACACCTGCGCCGGCGCGCGGCCCTCCAGGGCGGTGCCGATGCCGTTGGTCCCCACGTACTGCTCGGCGTAGCTGAAGCCCGGGGCCAGCCAGATGCGGTCGAGGTGGCGGCGCAGCGCGCTGTCGCCCGTGCGCCGGTCGATGACCACGCCCTCGTCGTCGCAGAGGATCACGCTGACCGGCTCGGTGGCGAACTGGTCGGCGATGTCCTCGATGACGGGCCGCGCGGCGCGCAGCAGCGGGGTGTCCGGCTCGGCGTCGCTCTCGTAGGGCAGCTCGAGGTGGTCGCTCGGCACGGAGAACTGCCGGGAGCGCGTCCACGACGCCAGGATCGGCGCCCGCACGAGGCTCGGGTCGGGCATCTCGAAGTGGAGGAACGCCTCACGGGCCACGGCCACGCGTTCGGCGGCCCTGCCGACCGCCACCGGTTCGACGGGCACGGGTGGCCGGCGCGCGGACCCGTCCTCGACGTCCGGCGCCTCGTGGTGGATGGCGCGTTCGTTCTGGTCGACCAACCGGTTGCCCTTCTCGGAGCAGCTGTGGTCCGCGGTGGCGGCGCAGCCGGGATCGGCCCGGACGGTACCGCCCGGACTCCGACCACGCTAGAGGCGGATCGCCGCACCCGAAAGTGGCTGGTCAGCTCCACACCGTCTCATATTGAGACCGCAGGTCAGGGGGGTCGGCGGTGTGATTCCTGGCACGAGGCGAGCTGTGACGGGGCGCACTCCCGGACCCGGCACGGCGGACCTCGGGCACAGAGCCCGACAGCGTCGCGGGCTCCCGCGCCATCCCACGGCGTCCGCTCTGTGCGCTCTCACCCCACCACCGTGAGGAGACGACGTGAGTCGGCAGAGTTTGGCGAAGGCTCACCAGAAGATCCAGGAACTCGCCTGGGAGCCGCAGTACCACGAGCCGTACATGAAGTACGGAACCGACTACACCTTCCGGAAGGCCGCGAAGAAGGACCCGCTCAAGCAGGTCCTGCGGTCCTACTTCCCGATGGAGGAGGAGAAGGACCACCGCGTCTACGGGGCGCAGGACGGCGCGATCCGCGGGAACATGTTCCGCCAGGTCCAGGAGCGTTGGCTGGAGTGGCAGAAGCTCTTCCTGTCGATCATCCCGTTGCCCGAGATCTCGGCGGCGCGCTCCATGCCGATGCTGTTCCAGGCGGTCCCGAACCCGGAGCTGCACAACGGCCAGGCGATCCAGATGATCGACGAGGTTCGGCACAGCACGATCCAGCAGAACCTCAAGCGCCTGTACATGAACAACTACATCGACCCGGCGGGCTTCAACAACAGCCTCCGGAACTTCCACACGGACTACTGCGGCACCATCGGCCGCCAGTTCGCGGAAGGCTTCATCACCGGTGACGCGATCACCGCGGCCAGCATCTACCTGACGATCGTCGCCGAGACGGCCTTCACGAACACCCTGTTCGTGGCCATGCCGGCCGAGGCGGCGGCCAACGGCGACTACCTGCTGCCGACGGTCTTCCACTCGGTGCAGTCCGACGAGTCGCGGCACATCTCCAACGGCTACGCCACGCTGCTCATGGCGCTGTCGGACGAGGACAACCGCCAGCTGCTCGAGCGCGACCTGCGCTACGCGTGGTGGAACAACCACCGCGTCGTCGACGCCGCCATCGGCACCTTCATCGAGTACGGCACGAAGGACCGCCGCAAGGACCGCGAGTCGTACGCGGAGATGTGGCGCCGCTGGATCTACGACGACTACTACCGCTCGTACCTCCTGCCGCTCGAGAAGTACGGCCTGGTCATCCCGCACGACCTGGTCGAGGAGTCCTGGAAGCAGATCTGGGAGAAGGGCTACGTCCACGAGGTCGCGCAGTTCTTCGCCACGGGTTGGCTCGCCAACTACTGGCGCATCGACGGCATGACCGACGAGGACTTCGAGTGGTTCGAGTACAAGTACCCGGGCTGGTACGACCGGTACGGCAAGTGGTGGGAGAACTACAACCGGCTGGCGCTCCCGAACGGCCACAACGCGATCGTGGCCGAGGACGTCGACTACGTGTACCCGCACCGCTGCTGGACCTGCATGGTGCCCTGCCTCGTGCGTGAGGACATGGTCATGCAGGAGGTCGACGGGCAGTGGCGGACGTACTGCCACGAGGTCTGCCGCTGGACGGACGCCGAGGCGTTCCGCCCGACGTACCAGGGCCGCGAGACGCCGAACATGGGCAAGCTGGTCGGCCACCGCGAGTGGGAGACGCTGTACCACGGCTGGAACTGGGCCGACGTGGTGAAGGACATGGGCTTCGTCCGCGACGACGGCAAGACCATGACCGCGCAGCCGCACCTGAACCTCGACCCGAAGAAGATGTGGACGCTCGACCACATGCGGCGCATGCCGCATCTGCAGAGCCCCAACGTCCTGCTGAACGAGATGTCGGACGCCGAGCGCGAGGCGTTCAAGGCGGACTACAACCGCCAGGGCCCGGCCGGCCGGCCGGCTCCCAAGGACGCCTGAGCGCGGGTCAGGCGAGGGGGGAGGACCGGGTCCTCCGGTCCTCCCCCCGCTCGGGTCGGCCCCGCCCGCGCACCGGGCCGGCCCCGCAGTCCGTCGCACCCGCGGGTCCCGGGGTCCTCCGCGACCATCATCGTCCACTGTGGACGTGATGGTGGGCCCGGCCCGCGGGTGCTGCCCAACCGAAACCGAGAGGTGGTCCTCCCTTGGGCGAGAAACACGTGGTGCGCTTCGAGCCCGTCGGCATCGAGATCGAGGTCGACGAGGGTCAGACGATCCTGCGCGCCGCCGCCGAGAACGGCGTCCAGCTCATGCACGGCTGCAAGGAAGGGCAGTGCGCGGCCTGCAAGTCCTTCGTCCTCGAGGGCGAGGACATCGAGCTCGACAGCTACTCGACGTTCGCGCTGCCGGACTACGAGAAGGAGGAGGGCCAGACCCTCCTCTGCCGGGCGCACGCCTATGAGGACCTGACGATCGAGCTCCTCAACTACGACGAGGAGATCATCCGGAGCGGACTGCCGCTGCGCCGGGGCGTGGTCGAGGTGGTGTCCAACGAGGCGGTTACCCACGACATGCGGCACCTGGTCGTGAAGCTCGTCGAGCCGAGCGAGATCAAGTTCTTCCCCGGCCAGTACATGGACTTCGTCGTCCCCGGTACCGAGGAGACGCGGTCCTTCTCCATGGCGAACACCCCCAACCGCGAGGGGATCTACGAGTTCGTCATCAAGATCTACCCGGGCGGGCTGTTCTCCGAGCACCTGGCGGACAAGATCCAGGTGGGGGACCGGCTCGAGGTGGAGGCCCCGTTCGGGACCTTCACGCTCCGGGAGAACCGCACGTCGAACCTCATCTTCGTGGGCGGCGGGGCCGGCATGGCCCCCGTGCTCGGACTGCTGCGGTCCATGGCCGAGCGCGGGGTCGAGCGCAAGGCGACCTTCTACTACGGGGCCCGCACCGCCCGCGACCTCTGCTTCGAGGACGAGCTCCACGAGCTCGCCGAGAAGATCCCCGACTTCCGCTACGTGCCCGCCCTGTCCGAGCCGGCGGAGGGCGAGCCGTGGGAAGGCCACACGGGCCTGATCACCGAGGTGGTCAAGGCCCTCGAACCGACACTGGAAGGAGCAGATGCCTACGTCTGCGGTCCGCCGCCCATGGTCGACGCGGCGATCGCGACGCTGACCGCACTGGGCGTGCGCGAGCAGAACATCTTCTACGACAAGTTCACCACGACCGGTGAGCAGGAAGGCCAGGACGGGCAGTGACCACCACAGAGAGCAATCCCTCCGCCCCGACCGAACGCAGCGTGCCGAAGCCCGTGTTCACGGACGCCGAGGCGGGTGCGAAGGAGTTCCCCGACTCGAGCCCCGCCGCACGGCGCTACAACTACTTCAACCCGGCGAAGCGCAAGCAGACCCACTACGAGGACGTGACCGTCGAGGTCCAGCCGGACCCGCGGCACTACCTGTCGCAGGGGTGGATCTACGGCTTCGCGGACGGGAGCAGGGGCTACCCGCTGCACTGGACGAAGCTCAAGGCCTGGGGCGTCGACGAGCCGGAGCCGCCGCGCGGCGTCGGGACCGGTTCCATGCACGTCCAGAACTGGCCGGCGCACGGCTGGCACGAGTTCCGTGACCCGAACGAGGAGTGGGAGCAGACCCTCTACCGGTACAACGCCAACGTCGTCCGCCAGCTCACCCAGAACGTCGAGAACGCCCGCAACGCCAAGGCCTTCGACCTCTGGACGCCGAACTGGATCCGCTTCGTCGAGCGCAACGTCGGCGCGTGGATGCACATCGAGCACATCCTCGGCCTGTACGTGTTCGCCGCGAACGAGCGCTCCGGCCCGACGAACATGCACAACACGGCGATGGCGGTGAACAGCGCGCACAAGATCCGCTTCGCCCAGGACCTCGCGCTCTACAACCTGACCCTGACCGAGGAGATCGACGGCTTCGACGGCAGCGCGCACCTGGAGGCCTGGAACTCCGACGCCGAGTGGCAGGGCGCCCGGAAGGTCACCGAGGCGCTCACCGCCGTGCAGGACGACTGGGGCGAGGCCATCTTCGCCGCCAACATCGTGTTCGAGCCGCTGATCGGGGAGCTCTTCCGGTCCAACCTGGTCATGCAGACCGCGGCCGGCAACGGCGACTTCGTGACCCCGACGGTCATGGGCGCCGGCGAGTTCGACTTCGCCCAGCGCGACCTGCGCTGGACGGTCGCCTGCTTCGCCCCGCTGGTCCAGGACAAGGAGTTCGCCGACCACAACAAGGGCCTGATGCAGGGCTGGCTGTCGAACTGGGTGCCGCAGGCGCTCGAGGCGGCCCGCACGATGCAGCCGATGTGGTCCCAGGCCGACCACAAGCCTCCGAGGTTCGAGGACGCCCTCGACCGTGCCAAGAACCGGTTCGCGGGCATCTGCCGCGACCTCAATCTCGACACCCCCGAGGAGCTGAAGCAGTGACCACGTTCAAGACGGCAGAGAGCCCGTTCAAGTCCGACAACACCGCCTCGAACATGTGCGGCTTCACCCTCATGAACAGCCAGGTCGGGGTGCTGATCGCGAACGTCCTGGCACGGCTGGACAACGTGAAGGTCACTCCGCTCCCGTCGATGATCCGCGTCGACGGGAAGGACAAGTTCGAGGTCGTCTACGCCGACGTCGACGAGGAGGCGGGTGAGGACGAGGACTGGTTCAACGCCGCCGAGTTCGAGGAGGCGATGTCCACCCACTACGGCCGCATGGTCCACCTCGACGACCGCACGATCATGTTCGCCAACCCCGAGGACGCGGCCGAGTACCTCGACTTCGACCTGAAGCCGATCCAGTAGGACCGCCGCTCCTCACCCCCGCAGGTGGCGGCGGCCGCAGCGCCGCCGCCACCCGCGGGTTCGTTGATCCGCACCCGCGCCGCAGACCAACGCAGTTCGAGATAGTCCGGGAGGACCGTAGTCATGGCCAAGGAACTCAAGTTCGGCGTGGACGCCCGCAGGGCGCTCCAAGCCGGGGTGGACCAGCTCGCCGAGGCCGTCAAGAGCACGCTGGGCCCGAAAGGCCGTAACGTCGTCCTGGAGAAGATCACCGGCACGCCCGAGGTGACCAACGACGGCGTGACCATCGCCCGCGAGATCCACCTGCGCGACCCCTTCGAGAACATGGGCGCGCAGATCCTCAAGGAAGCGGCGATCAAGACCAACGACACCGTCGGCGACGGCACCACCACGGCGACCGTGGTGGCCCAGGCCATCGTCCGCGAGGGCATGAAGGCCATCCAGTCCGGCGGGAACCCGGTGCTGGTCAAGCGGGGCATCGACCTCGCCGTCGGCCGGATCGTCGAGAGGCTCGCCGCCGTGGCGCACCCCGTCGACTCGCTCGAGCACCTCTCCCGCGTGGCCGCCATCTCGGCGAACGACGACGAGACCATCGGCTCGGTCATCGCCAAGACCCTGCACACCGTCGGGGACGACGGCGTGATCTCCGTCGACGACGGCCCGGTCCTCGGGCTGACCGTGAACTTCGTCGAGGACTTCGAGTTCGACAACGGCTACGTCTCGCCCTACCTGGTCACCGACCCGGGCTCGATGATGGCCGTCCTGGACGACCCGTACATCCTGCTGTCCGCCGAGAAGATCACGGACGTCCGGCAGCTGATGCCGGTGCTCGAGAAGCTCATGCGGGACCCGCGGCCGCTGGTCATCGTGGCCGAGAAGGTCGAGGGCACCGCGCTGCAGATGCTGGTGCACAACCACGTCAACGGGCACCTCAAGGTCACCGCGATCCAGGCGCCCGGGTTCGGCGAGAAGCGCATCCACCTGCTGGAGGACCTGGCCGCGCTGACCGGCGCGAAGGTGCACTCCAAGGCGTCGAGCTTCGCGCTGGAGCAGATGACGACCGAGCACCTCGGCCGGACCACGCAGGTCCGGGCGACCAACGAGCAGTGCGTGTTCATCGGCGGGCACGGCTCGAAGGAGGCCGTCGAGCAGCGGCTCTCGCAGCTGCGGGCCGAGATGGCGCGCGCGACGATCGGCACGGACGAGGACTGGCTCAACGACCGCATCGCCCGGCTCTCCGGCAAGGCCGCCATCATCTCCGTGGGCGCGCCGACGAACGCGGAGCTCAAGGAGATCCGGCACCGCGTCGACGACTCGCTGCAGGCGACCCGGGCCGCCATGGCCGAGGGCATCGTCGCGGGCGGCGGGTCGGCGCTGCTGCACGCCGAGTCCGCGCTCGACGGGCTGGACGTGGACGGCGACTACCGGATCGGCGTCGAGATCGTGCGGGCCGCACTGTCCGAGCCCGTGCACCTGATCGCGTCCAACGCCGGCTACGACGGCGCCGACGTCGTCAAGCAGGTCACGGACCTGGGTGTCGACGAGGGCTTCGACGCCCTGCAGGGCCGCTTCGGCGACATGGTCGAGATGGGCATCATCGACCCGCTCCGGGTCGTCCGCTCCGCCCTGCAGAACGGCGCCTCCGTCGCCGGCCTGATCCTCACCACGAACTCGCTGGTGGCGGAGGAGCAGACGCCCTGGAACAAGGCGCTGATGACGGAGTTCGGGCCGCTCGACGAGGGCATCCCGCAGCCCAGCCCGGACTCGTCGACGCCGCAGTCCCTGGGCCTGGGCCCGTCGGTCGGCTGAGCCGGGAACCGCATCATGGAACCATAATGCGCGACAGCAACGAGCTGGAGCGCATTATGGTTCCCTAATGCGCGAAATGCTGGTCTGAATTCGCATTCTGGGTCCATGGCGCGACGGGAGAAGGCGCGGTGTACGAGGTCGGCGGGGAGCGCTACGTCGTCGTCGACGCCCATGTGCACGCGTGGGACGGCAGCCCGCACAACCAGGCGGGCCCGGCGGGCGAGCAGTTCGTCGCCGACCTCCACCACCGGCACCGCGCCCTCGACCGGTCGCCCCGGCCGATCCCGTTCGACGAGTTCGCCGCAGTCGGTGAGCGCTCCCTGGTCACCGACCTGCTCGGCAGGGGACACGTCGACCGGGCGGTGCTGCAGCCGCTCGGGCTGGGAGCGTTGTTCGTCCTCGGGTTCGCGCCGTCGGCCTGGTCCGCGGAGCTCGCGGAGGGGCTCGCCGGCCGGTTCGCCGTGACCGGCGAGCTCGACCCGGCCGACGAGGGCGGTCGCCGCGGGATCGTCGCCCGGGTCCGGCGGGAGGACCTCCGCGGCCTGTCGCTGACGTCCGGGACCCGCCCGGAGGCCCGCCTCGAGCTCGACGACCCGGCCCTGCGCCGGGCACTCGGTCGGGCCGAGCAGGCGGGCGCCGCCGTCGTGCACCTGGGGGTCGGGGCGGTCGCGCATCCGGCCGCCGGGGCCCCCGCCTGGAGCCACGGCGGCGTCCCGGAACGTCCGACGGGCTCCGGGCGGGTCCGCGCGCGCTGGCCGAGCTGGGCCGAACCGGTGCGTTCCGGGTCGGCCCTGCCCGTCCGGGAGCGCGACGCCCGGCCGGCGCCGGCCGGCCGCATCGATCCCGGGCAGGTCCGGGTGCTGGTCTCGGCGCTCCCGCGGGTGCGCTTCGTGCTGGGGGCGGGCTGGCTGCCGACGCCGGTCCTGACCCGGCTCGCCCAGCTGCCCGGGGTGCACGTGCTGCTCACCGAGGTCCTCGCCGGCCTGCGGACCCATCCGCGGGAGGCGGGGGAGGCGCTCGACGCGCTGCTGGCCGCGTTCGGGCCGGAGCGGCTGTTGTTCGGCAGCGGATACCCGCTGGTGCGCCCGGAGCGGCTGGTCGGGGAGACGGCGTCGGCGCTGCTCGCGCGGGGGCTCGGCCCCTCCGCGGTGCAGGCCGTGCTGGGGGCCAACGCGGCCCGCCTCTACCGGCTGCCCGTGCCGGAGGCGTTGGTCGCGCACTCCGTCGCCCGCGCCCGCTGACGACGCACCCCGGACACACCGACGGCCCGGCCCCCGAGGGGACCGGGCCGCCGGTGCGTGTGCGGTCAGCCTGCGGAGGAGCCGCCGTCGCCCGTCGTGGGGGGCGTCGGGCCGGGCGTCGACGAGGGCGCCCCGGCCATCGCCGGCTCGCGCTCCGGCACGTAGTGGTCCGTGCCCGGGATGCGGGTCGGGTGCGAGATGTCGATCCCGGCCGTCTCGGGCATCCGGATCAGCGGGTAGATGGCCACGGCGGCGGAGAGCATCAGGTAGAAGGCCGGGACGTAGGTGTTCCCGGTCGCGGCGATGAGGGTCTCGTTGATCAGCGGCGCCGTACCGCCGAAGGCGGCCGTCGAGGTGGCGTAGCCGATCGAGAAGCCGCCGTAGCGGTTGCGGGTGGGGAACATGGCCGGCAGCGCCGAGCCGATCACGCCGAGCATCATGACCAGCTGCAGGCCAAGGATCGCGATGCCGATCGTGACGGGCAGCCAGCTCTTCAGGCTGATCAGCCAGAAGGCCGGGATCGCGAGCACGAAGGTGCTGATCGCCGAGCCGAGCAGCAGCGGCTTGCGGCCGATCCTGTCGGACAGCCGCCCGATCGGCGTGATGATCACCATCATGATCAGCATGACGCCGATCAGCACGAACAGCGCCTCGGTCTCGTCGATGTCGATCGTGTCCGTGAGGTAGCTCGGCATGTACGTCAGCAACGTGTAGTTGGCGACGTTGAGCAGCATGACGAAGCCGATGAGGTGCAGGATCTGCGGCCACACGTTGCGGCAGACCTCGCGGAAGGGCGCCGAGGTGGTGGTGTGGTCCTGCTCGGCGGCGCGGAAGGCCGGGGTGTCCTCGAGCTTGGACCGCAGGTAGAAGCCGACGAGGCCGAGCGGCCCGGCGACGAGGAACGGGATGCGCCAGCCCCAGCTGTTGAGCGCCTCCTCGGACAGGCCCAGCTGGACGGCCGTGGCCAGGATGGCGCCCAGCACGGTGCCGGCGAGGGTGCCGAACTCGAGGAACGACCCGAAGAAGCCCCGCCGCCTGTACGGGGCGTACTCGGCGATGAACGTCGCCGCCCCGCCGTACTCGCCGCCGGTGGAGAAGCCCTGTACCAGCCGGAACGTCAGCAGCAGGATCGGCGCCGCGAGCCCGATGACGGTGAAGCTCGGCAGCAGGCCGATGAGGAAGGTCGCCCCCGCCATCAGCACGATCGTCACGGCCAGTACCTGGCGCCGGCCGTACCGGTCGCCCAGCGGGCCCAGGATGATCCCGCCCAGCGGCCGGAGCACGAAGGGGATCGCGATCCCGGCGAACACGAAGATCGACTGTGCCGTGGGACTGAACTCCGGGAAGAAGTTCAGGCCGATCTGCGTGGTCAGGTAGGCGTAGACGGCGTAGTCGAACCACTCGACGCCGTTCCCGATGGCCGCACCGGCCACCGCCTTCTTCACGGTCGCCGGGTCGGCCTCCTCGACCTGGTGCCGGTTCCCGTGACCTTCCGCGTTGGATTCGCTCATCACGTCCCCCGTGTCGGTTGACGGACCACGCTAGGTGAACCGTTCGGTGCGCGCAGGGCGTGGCGGAGGGACGACCAGCCGCTAAACCTGACCGCCGGGGCCGGTACCGGGGGACTCGTGCCGGCCTGAGAGGCCGGTCACGGACGCGGTCCGGCTACGCCGGGTGATGCGTGCCCCCACCGTGGGACGGAGCGGAACCCGCAGGTGGGAGCGGTCCATACGTACGTCCAACACGGCCGTCCATCGGGCGTCGTGATCCGGACGCGCACGTAGTCGGGGCCCTCGAACCGGTCGAGCCGGGGGAGGAGGGCGGCCGGGTCCCGCAGCGGGACGACGTGGCCGGGCACGCCGGGCCCGGCGTCGCGGAGCATCGCGGGGTAGCCGAGGCCGGTGTCGAGCAGCGTCCCCGGGACCGTGACCGGCTCGGCGGGGCCCGCCGCGGCCTCCGCCAGCAGGTGCCAGGAACGCTCGCCGGGCTGGAGGGTGCCGTAGACGAACAGCCGGGCGGGCCAGGCGTCCGGATCGGGCGCACCCGTCACGGTGGTCGCGTCCAGGCCGTCCGACGGGGCGCGCTCGCCCCGCAGCACGCGGGCGGCGGTCTGGGGGAGGTCGGCGCAGCGGACCGGCTCGCCGTCGACGAGCAGCGGGCGGCGGATGCCGGCCAGCCCGACGTACGCCAGGACGTCGTCGAGCAGGGTGCCGTCCTCGGTGCGGACCTCGCCGGTGTGCACGCGGGCCAGGCGGTAGCGGCCGGAGGACCGGCCCTCGCACACGTCGAGCACCCCGACCTGCTCGGGCGTCGCGAACCACACGGAGTGCTCCTCGACCTGGCCCGGGGCGGCAGCGAGCACCGCCGGCCGCTGGTCGTCGACCACGCGCAGGCCGTGCGCCCACACCGCGGCGAGCCCCGTCGTCCGGCCCCGGAGCACGACGACGGGGCCGGCCAGCCCCAGCTCGCGGCGCAGCCAGCCGATCTTCGCCGGGTTGCGGTTGGAGCCGTAGGTCAGCAACGGGACGCGGGCGGCCAGCGGCGGCGCGCCGCGCCCGGCGAGCCAGGTGTCGAGGTCGGTGCCGGGACCGGGGCCGCTGACCCGCCACGAGGAGCGGGCGGACGGGTCGGGCGTCAGGGCGAGCCCACCGCCGTCGACGTGCACGAACGAGCGGTCCGGCACCACCCCGGGGTACGGCGCGGCGGGGAACGCGGCGTCGGGGAAGTCGGGGAGCATCCCCCGCAGTATGGAGCGGGTTCACCCTTGCGGGCTCGTCAGAGACCGTGCCGGTCGTTGAGCCGGGCGGCCTGGCGGGTCAGGTGGTCGCGCTCGGCGAGGTTCGGGGCCTTCCGGGCCGCCTCGGCGTACAGCCGTGCCGCCGTCCCCGGGTCGCCGTCGCGTTCGTGCAGGTAGGCCGCCACGGCGGTGTGGCGGGGGAGCGTGTCGTCGAGCGCCGCGAGCGCCGCCAGCCCGGCGCGGGGTCCGTCGGCCTCGCCGACCGCGACCGCGCGGTTGAGCCGGACGACGGGGCTGTCGGTCAGGCGCACGAGCTCGTCGTACCACTCGACGATCTGCACCCAGTCGGTCTCCTCGGCGGTGCGCGCGTCGGCGTGCAGGGCCGCGATGGCCGCCTGGGCCTGGAACTCGCCGAGGCGGTCGCGGGCCAGCGCCGCCTGCAGGATCGCGACGCCCTCGGCGATCGCCCCGGTGTCCCACCGGCCGCGGTCCTGCTCGGCCAGCGGCACCAGGCTGCCGTCGGGCGCGGTCCGGGCGGCGCGCCGGGCGTGGTGGAGCAGCATGAGGGCCAGCAGCCCCGCCACCTCAGGATGGTCGATCGCGGCCGCGAGCTGCCGGGTGAGCCGGATGGCCTCGGCGGCGAGGTCGACGTCGCCCGAGTAGCCCTCGTTGAAGACCAGGTAGAGGACACGGAGCACGTTCGCGACGTCCCCGGGCCGGTCGAACCGCACGTCGGAGACGGTGCGCTTGGCCCGGCTGATGCGCTGCGCCATGGTCGCCTCGGGCACGAGGTAGGCCTGGGCGATCTGGCGGGTGGTCAGCCCGCCCACGGCGCGCAGCGTGAGCGCGACCGCGGACGAGGGCGTCAGCGACGGGTGGGCGCACAGGAAGTAGAGCTGGAGCGTGTCGTCCGTCGCGGGCGCCGGCCCCGGCGCCGGCTCCACGTCGACGAGGTCCTCGCGCCTGCGGCGGGCGGCGTCGGAGCGGGTCGCGTCGAGGAACTTGCGCCAGGCCACCGTGACCAGCCAGCCCTTCGGGTCCCGCGGCGGGTCGGCCGGCCACACGCGCAGCGCCTCGACGAGCGCGTCCTGCGCGGCGTCCTCGGCCGCCGCGAAGTCGGCTCCGCGACGGACGAGGACCCCGAGCACGCTCGGCGTGAGGCTCCGGAGCAGGACCTCGTTCACCGGCGAGGTCACTCCGTGACGGTGGGCGGGGCGGTCAGGAACGGGCGCACCTCCAGCCACTCGTGGATCGGCTCGCCCCCCTTCCCGGGTGCGGCCGAGAGCTCCCCGGCCAGCTCGAGGGCGCGCTCGTAGCTGTCGACGTCGATCACCATCCAGCCCGCGATGAGGTCCTTGGTCTCGGCGAACGGGCCGTCGGTGACCGGCGGGCGCCCCTCGCCGTCGTACCGGACGAACGTCCCCTCGGGGGCGAGCGCCTGGCCGTCGACGAACTCGCCGGTCCCCTCGAGCCGGGTCGCGAAGTCCTGCATGTACTGCACGTGCGCCGAGATCTCCTCCGGCGTCCACCGGTCCATCGGCACGTCGTTGACCGCCGCCGGCGCGCCGCGGTAGTGCTTGAGAAGCAGGTACTTGGCCATCGTGTTCTCCTCGGTCGGCGTGACCCGTCGTGGTCACGTTCACCGCGGGGACGGTGCCGGTCCAGGGTTCTCGACATCGCCGCCGAAGAATTCCGGAACTCGTCGTCGGCCGCGGAGGAGGCGGGCCACCGGGCCGCGCGGCGAGGCGACGAGCGCGACGACGAAGCAGCCCGTGCACACCAGCCCCATCGCGCCGGCGATCGAGCTGTCGAAGGTGAGCGCGAGGACGTGCCCGGCGACCGCGCCCACCCACCCCACGGCGACGGCCACGGCCACCATCGCGGCGAGGCTGCGGGTCACGAGGAAGGCCGTCGCGGCGGGGACGATCAGCATCGTGACGACGAGGATCGCGCCGACCGCCTCGAAGGCCGACACGGCGGTGATCGCGACCGCGACCAGCAGCAACCGGGACAGCAGCCGCGGCCGCAGCCCGGTGACCCGGCCGAAGTGCGGGTCGAAGGTCGTGGCCCGCAGCTCCTTCCACAGCGCCGTGACCAGGACCAGGTTGAGCAGCACGACCACGGCGAGGACCACGCCGGCGCGGGCGAGGTCCACGCCCGCGATCGTGACGACGTCGAACGGGGTGAACGCGATCTCCCCGTAGATCGTGGAGTCGAGGTCGAGGTGGATGTCCGAGGCGTAGCGGGTGATGCCGAGGACGCCGAGCGAGAACAACGCGGGGAAGACCAGCGCAATCGCCGCGTCGGAGGCCACGAGCCCGGTCGCCCGGACGGCGTCGATCCCGAGCACGCAGAGCACGGCGAAGGCGGCGGCGCCGGCGACCACCGGCACCGGCGCCCGCGTCTCGGCGATCAGCCACACGGCCACGATGCCCGGCAGCACGGCGTGGCTGACGGCGTCGGCGAGCAGGGCCAACCGGCGCAGCACGAGGAACGGGCCGAGCAGCCCGCACGCTGTCGCGGTCAGGCCCGCGACCAGGACGATCGTGAGGTCGTCGGCGGTCACCGGCCGCCCCCGTCCAGCCCGGCGCGCTCCCGCAGCTCGGCGAGCGCCTCCGGGTCGAGGGTGCCGACCAGGTTGAGCAGGTCGGGTTCGCGCGCGTCGCGCAGCCTGATCTGCGGGCCGTGGTCGAGCCAGGCCCGCCAGAGCGCCAGGTGCTCGGCGACGGCGGCCCGCTCGGCCCGCCCGGCGGGCGTCAGGGCGCCGTCGGTGGTGAGCAGGCCCGCCGACACGAGCCGGCGGCGGGTGCGCGGGTCGGCGGTGGCCGGGTCCTGCAGGGCCGTGGCGCGCCGCGCGGTCCGGCGGCGCCGGGCGAGCCGGAGCCGCCGCGACAGGACACCGCGGCCGGGGGCCAGGACCACCGCGAGCAGGGCGACGGCCACCCCCACCAGCACGACGACGGGCCCGGTCGGCAGCTGCCCGCGGGTCGCGAGCAGCGCGCCCGTGACCCCGACGACCGCGCCGACCACCCCGGCCAGCACGAGCACGTGCGGGAAGCGGTCGGCCAGCTGGCGTGCCGTGACCGTCGGCACGGCCAGCATCGCGACCATGAGGATCGCGCCGACCAGCCGCACCCCGATCACCACGGCCGCGACGAGGAAGGCCGTCACGGCGATCTCCATCGCCCGCGTCGACAGTCCGATCGCCGCGGCGTAGGCCCGGTCGAACAGCGTGGCGGCGAGCGCGCGGCGCAGCACCACCACCGCGGCCACGCCGACGGCGCCGACGGCGGCCATCACCGCGACGTCGCGCTCCAGCAGACCCGCGGCCTGCCCGAACAGGAAGCTCTCCAGGCCGGCCTGCTGCGCGTTGCCCCCCGCGGTGATGTGGGTGAGCAGCACGATGCCGAGGGAGAAGAAGCCGGACAGCACCACGCCGATCGCGGTGTCCGGCCGCAGCCGCGAGCGCTCGACGGCGACCATCAGCAGGGCCGCGACGAGCCCCGCGACGGCGGCGCCCGCGAGCAGCCCGGCGACCTCCTTCGTGCCGAGCACGAGGAAGGCCACGCAGACGCCGGGCAGCGTGGAGTGCGCGATGGCGTCGCCCACCAGGGAGCGCCCGCGCAGCACCGCGAACGAGCCCAGCACCCCGCTCGTCACGCCGAGGACCAGCGCCCCCGCGACGACGACCGTGTCGGTGTAGGGCAGGCCGAACAGGAGGCTCAGCCGGTCCATACCGGTGTCCCCTCGGGCAGGCCGGCGCCGTACGCCCGGCGGACGGCGTCCTCGGTGAGCACCTCCGCCGTCGGCCCGCAGCCCAGCGCGCGGACGTTGAGCAGCAGCACCCAGTCGAAGGCGCTGCGGACCTGCGCCAGGTCGTGATGCACGACGACGGTGGAGCCGCCCTCGTCGGACAGCGTACGGAGGAGTTCGAGCAGGTCGGCCTGGGTGCGGGCGTCGACGCCGGCGAACGGTTCGTCCATGACCAGCACCTCGGCCTGCTGCGCGAGGGCCCGGGCGAGGAAGACGCGCTGCCGCTGGCCGCCGGAGAGCTGGCCGATCTGCCGCCGGGCGAGCGGGGCCATGCCCACCCGGTCCAGGCACTCCTCGGCGATCCGCCGGTCCGCGCGGCCGATCCGCCGGAACCAGCCGACCGCACGGTAGCGGCCCATCGCGACCACCTCGGCGACCGTGATCGGGAAGTCCCAGTCCACGGACTCGGCCTGGGGCACGTACGCGAGGTTCTCGAGCGCCGCCCGGCCCTGCACGCCGGCGATCCGGACGGTGCCGGAGTCCGTCGGGACCAGCCCGAGGGCCGCCTTGAGCAGGGTCGACTTGCCCGCCCCGTTCGGGCCGACGATCGCCGACAGGGCGCCGCGCGGGAAGGTCGCGTCGACCTGCCACAGCGCGGGCGCGGCGCGGTAGGACACGGTCAGCGCGGAGATCTCCAGTGCGTGCATCCTCACCCTTCCCGGCCCGGCGCCCCGAGGGCGCTCGCGATCAGCTCGGCGTTCCTGCGGACCATGCCCGTGTACGTGCCCTCCGGCGTCCCGGGCTCGCCGGCGGAGTCGGTGTACAGCTCCCCGCCGATCGACGCCCTGAACCCCCGCTCGGCGGTCGCGGCGAGCAGCGCGTCGACGGTCTGCCGCGGGACCGAGGTCTCGATGAACGCGGCGGGGACCCGGCGGGTGGCGAGCAGCTCGGCGACCCGCTCGACGTCCGCCGTGGTGGCCTCGGCGGCCGTGGAGATGCCCTGGATGGCGGCCACCTCGATGCCGTACCGCCTGCCGAAGTAGGCGAACGCGTCGTGCGAGGTCACCAGCAGGCGCTGGGCGGGCGGGATCGCGGCGATCCGCTCGCGGACCTCGGCGTCGAGCGCGGTCAGCTCGGCGAGGTAGGAGTCGAGGTTGACCCGGTAGACGTCCGCGTGCCGGGGGTCGAGCGCGGCGAGCCGGTCCGCGATCGTGCGGGCCTGGTCCTCCCACAGCGCGACGTCGAACCAGACGTGCGGGTCCGGTTCGGGGGAGCCGGTGTGGGTGAGCAGCGCGGTGCGCGGGATCCCGTCCGTGACGGCGGCGGTGGGCTGCCGCGCGGCGAGGTCGGCGAGCAGGTCGCCCATCTTCCCCTCCAGGCCGAGCCCGCCGTAGAGGATCAGGTCGGCGTCGCGCAGCAGCCGGACGTCACGGGCGCTGGCCTTGAACAGGTGCGGGTCGACGCCGGGCCCCATCAGGCCGGTGACCTGCACGCGGTCGCCGCCGATCCGGTGCACGGCGTCGGTGATCATCGTGGTGGTCGTGGTCACGCGGACCTGACGTTCGGCGACCGGGGCGCGGTCCGCGGTCACGGTCCGGGCGGCACAGCCGGAGCCGAGCAGGCAGGCCACGGCGAGCAGCACCAGTGCCGTCCACCTGCGCCGACCCACCATGTAGACCCGCCTATCTCGTCGATGAGACCCCTCTACGAAGTCAGGTGAGCATAGGGTGCGATCCCGGCCCGTGGTGTCTCGTTCTGAGAAGGTTCCTGCGTGTCCTCCACCACCGTCCCCCGTGACCTGCCGCCGACGATCACCTGGGAACGCGACCGGATCGTGCTGCTCGACCAGACCCGGCTGCCCGAGCTGCACCGGGTGGAGGTCACGACGGTCGACGGGCTGGTCGACGCCATCCGGCGGCTCGTCGTGCGCGGGGCGCCCGCGCTGGGCGTCGCCGGGGCGTACGGGGTGGCGCTGGCGGCACGCGACGGCGGCGACCTGCGCGAGGACGCCGAGCGGATCGCCTCCGCCCGGCCCACCGCCGCCAACCTGCGGCGGGGCGTGGAGCGGGCCCTCGCGGCCCCGGACCCGCTGGCGGCCGCACACGCCTTCCGGGACGAGGACGTCGCCGCCTGCCGGGCGATCGGGGCACGGGGCGCGGCCCTGCTCGGCGAGCTGTGCGGGGAGCGCCCGCTGCGGCTGCACACCCATTGCAACGCCGGCGCGCTGGCCTGCGTGGAGTGGGGGACCGCGCTGGGGGTCGTGCGGTCGCTGCACGCCTCGGGGCGCGTGGAGCTGGTGGTCGCGGACGAGACCCGGCCGCTGCTGCAGGGCTCCCGCATCACCGCCGTCGAGCTGCAGGCCCTCGGCGTGCCGCACCGCGTGGTCGTCGACGGCGCCGCGGCCTCGGTGATCGCGCGGGGGCTGGTCGACGCCGTGGTGGTCGGGGCGGACCGGATCGCCGCCAACGGCGACGTCGCCAACAAGATCGGGACCTACCCGCTGGCCCTCGCGGCCGCGCGGGCCGGGATCCCGTTCGTCGTCGCGGCGCCGGAGACCACGGTCGACGCCGCGACGCCCGACGGGGCCGCGATCGAGATCGAGGAGCGGGACGCGGCCGAGGTCGTGGCCGGGGCGGACGCGTGGAACCCGGCGTTTGACGTCACGCCCGCGGACCTGGTCACCGCGATCGTGACCGACACCCGCACCTGGCGGCCCTGAAGAGCCGGCGATGAGAACTGCCGCCTTCCGGCTGATGCTCGTCGTGACCGTCCTCGGGTTCGGCGGGCACGCCCTGCTGCTGCCGGTGCTGCCGCTGTGGGTCAGCCGGGCCGGCACGGGCGAGTTCGGCGCCGGGACGACGACCGGGGTGCTGATGGCCACGACCGTCGCCACGCAGCTCGCGGTGCCGGCCCTGCTCCGGCGCGTCGGTTACCGGGTCGTGCTCGGCGCGGGCCTCGTGCTGCTCGGGGCGCCGGCGCCGTTCCTGCTGCTCACGGCGGAGCTCGGGCCGGTACTGCTGATCTCCGCGGTGCGCGGGATCGGGTTCGGGCTGCTCACTGTGGCCGGCAGCGCGCTGGTGGCGGAGCTGGTGCCGCCGGCCGAGCACGGGCGGGCGACGGCGCGGTACGGGTACGCGATCGGGATCCCGCAGCTGTTCCTGCTGCCGCTCGGCGTCGCGACCGTCGACCTGCTCGGGTTCGCCGGCGTGTTCCTGGCGGCCGGGATCGCGCCGCTGCTGGGGGCGGCGGCCGTACCGTTCCTGCGGACCGGCCGGCCGGTGCGCGCCGAGCCGCGCGTCCAGGACCCCGCGGAGCTCGGCACGGAGATGGTCCGGAGCTGGCGCGCCGGCACCGGCCCGATGGCGGCGATGCTCGCCTGCTCGCTGGCCCAGGGCGGGCTGGTGACCTTCCTGCCGCTGGTCGCGCCGGCCGCGAGCGCGGCCGCACCGCTGGCGCTGTTCGCCGTCGCGGTCGGCGGGATCCTCGGCCGCGGGCTCGCCGGCGGGCTGGTCGACCGGCGCGGGGCGGGGCGCCTGCTGCTGCCCGGCACGCTGCTCGCCGCGGTGGGGATGGGGGTGGAGGTCCTCTCGGTCGGCGGCTCGGGCTGGCTGCTGGTCGTCGGCGCCTTCGCCGTCGGCGGCGGGTTCGGGCTGGTCCAGAGCGACTCGCTGGTCTCGCTGTTCGCCGTCGCCGGGCCCGCCCGCTACGGCGCCGCCAGCGCCGCGTGGAACATCGGGTTCGACGCCGGCACCGGCGTCGGCTCGAGCGGCCTCGGAGCGATCGCCGAGCCCTTCGGCTTCCGCGCCGCCTTCGGTGCCGCCGCCCTCCTGCTCCTCGCGGTCCTACCTCTGACCCGCCGCCCCACCCCGTGAGCGGCAACTGCCCCTAGAGGGGCAGTACGCACTCACGACCTCCGCCGGCCAGGCGCTTCTCCGTCGGAGGACGGGAACCGCAGGTCGTCGGGGGTCGTGAGCGGCAGGTGACCCTCTAGGGGCAGTAGGCACTCACGGATCAGTGGCCCCGGGCGATCCACTCCTCGAGGTGCGGCGCCTCGGAGCCGATGCTGGTGGAGTCGCCGTGCCCGGTGCGGACCTCGGTGTCGCCGGGCAGCGGCAGCAGGGTGCCGCGGATCGAGTCGATGATGGTGTCGAAGCTCGAGTAGGACCGGCCGGTGGCACCGGGACCGCCCTGGAAGAGCGTGTCGCCGGTGAACACCGTCTTCAGCTCCGGCGCGTAGAGGCAGGTCGAGCCGGGGGAGTGCCCCGGGGTGACCAGCGCGCGGAGCTCGATCCCACCCGCCGTGATGATCTGCCCGTCGGTGATCTCCTGGTCCGGGGACCGGTTGGGGTGGGTCATCTCCCACAGCGGCGCCTCGGCCGGGTTGAGCAGGATCGGCGCGTTGAACGTGTCCGCCAGCCGCGGGGCCTGGTTGACGTGGTCGTCGTGCGCGTGCGTGCACACCACCGCGACCACCCGGCGTCCGGCGATGATCTCGCCGATGGCCTCCGGGTCGTGCGCGGCGTCGATCACGACGACCTCGTTCTCGTCGCCGACGACCCAGACGTTGTTGTCGACCTCCCAGGTGCCCCCGTCGAGCGAGAACGTCCCGTGCGTGACGACGTGGTCGATCGGCCCCTTGTGGAGGCCCTCGGGGGTGCCCATCAGAGGACCACCACCGACCGCAGCACGTCGCCGTGGTGCATCTTCTCGAAGGCGGTCTCGATGTCGTCGAGGCCGATCTCCTCGGAGACGAACTTCTCCAGCGGCAGCCGGCCCTGCAGGTGC
>NZ_JNYD01000037.1 GCF_000717175.1 Pseudonocardia autotrophica
ACCCGACGACACCCCACCCGCGCAGCTCAACGAACTGCGGCTCTCGCGCTTCCGCACCCGCCCCGGCGGCAAGCTCGCCGGCCGCTACGACGACGCCGCACTGTTCGACGCCATCGCCGCCGCCGTGGATGCCGGCGCCTCCCCGCGCGACGCCGACGACCAACGCAGTGCCGCCGAGCGGCAGGCCGAGGCGCTGGCCGAGGTGTGCGCGCAGGTGCTGTCTCGCGGGCGGCTGTCCGAGGCCGGGGGCCGGCGCCCGCAGTTGACCGTCACGGTGCGGCTGGAGGATCTGGAGCGCCGCGCGGCAAACGCATCGCTGGAGTTCGGCGGCCAGCTCACCCCGCAGACCCTGCGCCAGTTGGCGTGTGACGCGGCGGTCATCCCGGTCGTGCTCGACGGCACCGGGGTTCCGCTCGACGTCGGGCGGATCTCCCGCACCGTCCCGGACGGGCTGCGCCGCGCGGTCACCGTCCGCGACCGCGGCTGCGCCTTCCCCGGCTGCGACCGCCCACCGTCCTGGTGCGACATCCACCACGTGCGCGAGTGGCAGCACGGCGGCCCCACCGCCCTGCACAACCTCGTCATGCTCTGCTCGGTCCACCACCGGCTGATCCACCACTCCCACTGGGAGGTCCGGATGGTCGACGGGCTGCCCGAGTTCCTCCCCCCGAGCTGGATCGACCGCAGCCGCACACCCCGCCGACGACCACCACCGGTACTGACGCCGTTGGGATGAACGAGCATGCGAGCCCTCAGTGGGGGCCTACCTGTGCTGCCCGAAATCCTTACTCGTGCGTCGACGACAGTTCCCGAGCCGCTTACGGCCAAGAATTCCCGGTGAACCGGAGAACCTCGGCCGCGAAGAGGTCGGTCCCGGTGTCGATGGCCACGTGCCCCTGCCCGGGCATGACGACGATTCGAGAGTCCGGCACCGTCTCGTCCACGGCCTCTTCGGCCATTCGAAAGCCGGGCGAGCTCTCGCTTCCGTTCAGCAGCAGCGTCGGTACCGCGAGATCGCGGAACCGCTCCGGATCGAACCGGTACGCTTTGACCGCGCGCAATTCCCGCGGAATCGTGTGCGCCGCCGCCACACGTGCCTGCCATGCCGGTAGGGATCGCATGTACGCCACCACCTCCGGCGGCACTCCTGCGACCTGACGCGCCATGGTCGCCGCGATTTCGTCCGGTTTCGCCAGCTCCCGAGCGAGTCCACCACCGCGCCCACGTCCTCGAACTCCCGCTCTATCGCAAAGTTCTCCGAGTCGCCGCTGCCGCCGCGACCGCGACGGTCGATGGCGTGGACCGTGTGGCGCTGCTCGAATGTCGGCAGGACGGGAGCCCACCGGCTGTGGTCGGCGGATGTCCCGTGCACCAGCACGAGCGGCGGTCCGTCGCCACTACGCCAGTAGGCGATTGGTGTGCCGTCCTTGGAAGTGACCTTTTCCTGGGTCATGAGGTCTCTCCGGAGCATGTTCCGCGGTGGATGATCTCGCTGATGACGAGAGCCCTACCAAGGGAAGTCTCGTCGAGAACGAAGCCCGCCACGACCGCCGTTGGGAACCCGGGTGCGGACGACATCGGCGACCAGCCGGGTCCAGAGCCGACGTCGGCGCCGCTCGAGGCGCCGGCCACCGCACCACACCACCCCCGGACACGGCGAAGGGGCGCGACCACAGTGGATCGCGCCCCTTCCGCGGACCGGTCAGCGCCGATGCTCGCTCCGCAAGCTCCGGTCAGCGCCGATGCTCGCTCCGCAAGCTCCGCTCAGCGCCCATGCTCGCTCCGCAAGCTCCGCTCAGCGGTCGGCGTCGACCTGACGCCGCTCGTGCTCGGTGCGGGCCTCGAGCTCGTCGTCGTCGACCGGGTGCGGCGTCTTGGCGTGCTCGCGGTGGTCCGGGTGGACCTGCTCCTCGGGGACCATGACGTCGCGCACCTCGGGCTCGTTCTCTCGGGGAGTGCTCATGCGACAGGGATTCCCACTGCGCTGATTTCCACACCGGACGAGGTGCCGGCGAGGTCGAGGGCGGCGGTCACGACCTCGGCCGGCGGCACGTCGAGGCACTCCAGCGCGAAGGGGCAGCGGAACTGGCGGCACGGGCTGCACGAGACCGGGCGGCCGAGGACGGCGGCGGGCACCGACCGCGGCCGGTACTGGTCGACGTCCTCGGTGCCGGCGAACAGCACGGTCACCGGCGTGCCGACGGCGTCGGCGAGGTGCATGCCGCCACTGTTGTTGGTCACGGCGACGGCGGCTCCGTCGAGCAGGCCGGCCAGGCCCGGCACGTCGAGCGTCCCGGCCAGCGGGAACACCCCGGGCAAGCCGTCGGCGATCGAGCGGACCAGGTCCTCCTCCGCCGCCGGCCCGGAGACGACGACCGGGAGCCGGCTCCCCAATCCGGCCGCGACCTCGCGGAACCCCAGGTACCGGCGGGACGGGCAGGAGGCGCCGGGCAGCAGCACCGCGTACGGGCCCGGCGGCAGCCCGAGCCCGGCGAGCGCTTCCCGGGCCTGGCTGCGGCCCGCCGCGGGGACCGCGGCGTGCAGGGTGCGGGCCGCCGCGGGGATCCCGAGCCGCCCGAGCAGGTGGAGGGCCCGGTCGACCTGGTGGAGGCCGTCGTCGGGCGCGGGCACCCAGTGCGTGAGGGCGGTGCCGCCGAACTCCTTCGACAGCCCGGCCCGGATCGGGATGCCCGCCCGCCGGCAGACCTCCGCGGCGGGCCACGGGGACTGCGAGAACGAGGTCAGCAGCACCGCGGCGTCGTAGGCGCGGTCCGCGAGCTCGGCGACCAGGTCGGCGTCCGGGTCCCGGTCCTCGCCGGTCGGGCCGTCGATCTGCTGCCAGGACACCCGCGCGACCACGGCGTCGTCGATCTCGGGCAGCAGGGTGGCGGCGGCCCCGCCGCCGGGCGAGGCGAGCAGGTCGATCCGGGCGTGCGGGGCCGCGGCCCGGAGGGCGGCGAGGGCGGGGCCGGTGAGCAGGACGTCGCCCAGGTTGTCCGGCCGCACGACCAGGATCCGGCGCAGCGCCGGCCAGTTCACGGGGGCGCCCGCCAGGGCCGCCGGATGTTCGAACACGATCGGTCTGTTCCCGTCCTGCTTCCCGTCAACCCCGCACAGTGGACCACCGCTCGTCCGGGCGCGTTTCCCGGGCGGCTCCTCGGGAACCGTCCACAGGTGATCGTGATGGTGCAGGGCGGAGCCGACCCCGCCCGCGACGGCGTGGCCGACTACACCGCCCACCTGGCCGAGACGCTGCGGGAGTCCGGCGAGCACGTCGAGCCCGTGAGCGTGGCCGGATCGCCGGCGAGTGTCGCCCGCGCGGCGCGGCGGATCCGCGCGCTCGGGCCGGATGTGGTGCACGTGCAGTTCGCCCCCTCGGCCTTCGGCTTCTCCCCCTGGCCGGGTCTGCTGCCCGACCTGGTCCGGGCCCCCGTCGTGACGACGGTGCACGAGTACGGCTGGTGGGCCTCCCCGTCCTGGGTGCCCCGCCAGGTGTGGCGCGCGGTGGAGCGCCGCGGCATCGACCGCGAGACCTGGCGGCTCGTCCCCCGCAGCGCCGCCGTGCTCACCACGAACGCGGGCCACGAGCGGACCCTGCGCGAGCGCATGCGCGTCGAGCCGGTGCTCGTGCCGCTGGCGCCGAACGTGCCGGACCTCGGACCGGCGCCCCGCACCGACACGCGCCGCCGGCTCGGGGTGCCGGACGACGCCGAGGTCGTCGCCTTCTTCGGGTTCGTCCACCCCGTGAAGGGCATCCGGTACCTGGCCGAGGCGCTCGCGCGGCTGCGCGCCGAGGGCCGGGACCGGCTGCACCTGCTCGTCGTCGGCGGGTTCACCTCGCTGGCCCTGCCCGAGGACGAGGCGCAGGCCTTCCGGTCCGAGCTGCTCGGCCAGATCGAGGCGGCGGGCGTCGCGGAGCACGTCACGGTGACCGGGCACCTGCCCGAGAAGGAGGTCTCGGCCGCGCTGCACGCCGCCGACCTCGCCGCGTTCCCGCTCACCGCCGGCGCCACGACCAAGAGCGGCGCGCTGCTGTCCGCCTTCGCGCACGGCCTGCCGACGGTCGTCACCCGCGCCGACCCGCCCGATCCCGAGCTGGTCGACGGGGAGACCGTGGTGGTCGCCCCGACCGTCCGCGACGGTGCCGCCCTCGCCGACGCCCTCCGCCGGCTGCTCGACGACCCGGCCCTGCGCCTGCGCGTGGCCGCCGGCGGGGAGGCGGTCGGCGCCGCGCGGAGCTGGGAACGGATCGCGGAGCTGCACCGGAAGATCTACGCCGAGGTCTGTGCGGGTGCCTGACGACATCCTGGTCATCGACCTGCTCGGCGGGCTGGGCGACCTCGTCATGGCGCTGCCCGTGGTGCACGGGCTGGCCGAGCGGTTCCCCCGGGCCGCGCTGCGCGTGCTGACCCACGATCCCGGCGCCACCCTGCTCGACTCCGACCCCGCGGTGGCCGAGGTGCTGCGTGCGGAGAAGGGGCGGGAGCGGGAGGCGGTCGAGGCGGCGCTGGAGAACACGGACCTCGTCGTCAGCACCACCCGGCTGCACGGGATCCCGGACCTGGTCGAGGAGCGCGGGATCCCGGGCGTCACGAACCTGTGGCGCTCCCCGCCGCCCGACGAGCCGGTCTCCCGCCGCTACGTGCGGATCCTCGTCGAGGAGGGGCTGGTCGGGCCGGAGTACCGGCCGCCGCGGATCCACCTGACCGACGCCGAGGTCCACGCGGCCGACGGCGACCTGCCGACAGGCGTGCCCGTCGTGCTCGTACCGGGCGCGGGGATGGCGGTGAAGCTGTGGCCCCACTGGGCCGCGCTCGTCGACCTGCTGGACGGCCTCCCGGTGGTGGCCGCCGGTCCCGGCAGCCCCGTGCCGGAGCTCCCGCCGACGGACCTGCGGGGCCTCGCCGCCCGGTTCGCCGCCGTCGCGCGACGCGGCGGGGTCGTGGTGGGCGGGGACACCGGCCCGGCGCGCGTCGCGGCGGCGGTCGGCGCGCGGACCGTCGGCCTGTTCGGCCCCACCCTCGCCGCCCGCTACGGGCTCGACGACCCGGCCACGAACCTGCAGGGCCTGCCGGAGTGCCCGCACCGACGGCCTACGGCGATCACCGAGCAGGTGTGCTGGTGGGAGGCCCGATGCCCGCTCACCGCCACCGGGGGGCCGGCCTGCATGGCAGACATCTCCCCGGCGGCGGTCGCGGCGGCGGTGCGTGCGGCGCTGCTGGTCCCCCGATCCCCGGTGTTCAGCCCCTGAGCACGCCGTCGGCGGTCACCGGACGGTCCGGGATCGTGGTGTCCGACTCCAGGTGCACGGCACCGGACGGCAGGATCCCGGCCCCGCCGAACTTCGCCATGACCCGCTGCTCGGCCACGACGTCCTCGCCCACGGCCTCCTCCGGCACGTCCCGCCAGAAGTCGAAGCCGCCGACCGCCACGAGCGCCTCGCGGTCGTAGAGCACGCAGCCCGCCACCCAGGCGATCTTGTAGGCGAGCCACCGCTCGCCCGGCCGCAGGTGCCGGCGGGCCAGGTGGACCGGGGTGGCGGCGTTGTGCAGGCGCCAGCGCTCCCACTCCGGGGTGTCCGGGTACAGCGTCTCCGGGACCGGCGCGCCCTCCCAGCGCTCGAACGGTTCCTGCTCGGCGCGCCGCTCGTCGTCGAGGTGCGACAGGCCCTGCATGGCCGCGCCGACCATGCCGCAGCCCAGCTCGACGATCGCCTCGTGCAGCAGCGCGATCGTGCCGGGCGCGAGCCAGACGTCGTCGTCGAGGAAGAGCACGTACCGCGCGGTCGAGGCGTCGAGGAGCGCGGCGCGGTGCTCGACGACGCCGCGGCGGGGCAGGTGCCGCCGGGTGCGGACCCGGTGGCCCCGCAGCTCGAGGACCCGGATCATCGCCTGCGCAGGGTCGGTCTCGTAGGAGGCGGCGGCGTCGGACTGATCCGAGACCACGACGTCGAAGGGGTGATCCTGGGCGGCGAGGCCGGCCAGCGTGGTGGCCAGCTCCACCGGACGGTTGCGGGTGGGCACCAGCACCTCGACGGCCGCCGCCCCGGTCCTCTCCCCCGGCTCGGCCTCGATCCGGCCAGGATTCGTCGCGCCGGTCACGCCGCGGGGTCCACGACGACCTTGGTCCACCCCGGTTCGTGCCGGTCGAAGGTCTCGTACGCCTCGATCGCCCCGGTCATGCCCTCCTGCTTGGTGACGGCGCGGCCCGCGTCGAGCCGGCCGGAGGCGATCAGGTCGATCATGCGCGGCATCAGCGCGCGGTGCGGGCAGTTGCCGGCCTTGACGGTGAGGTTGCGGTTCATGACCTCGCCGATCGGATACGTCGCGGCGGTCTGCGGGTAGACGCCGACGATCCCGATCGACCCGGCCTTCGCCACGGCCTGCACGGCCCACCGCGCGGCCTGCGACGGTGCGTCGCCGGCGTTCCAGGCGGTCGGACCGCCGCCGCTGACCTCCTCGAGCTCCTCGGTCCGCTGCTCGACTGCGGCGTCCTCGGAGTCGGACGGGGCGTAGGCGTCGACACCGACGGCGTCGATCACCCGGTCCACGCCGATCCCGCCGGTCAGCTCGCGGATCGCCTCGACCGGGTCCTCGGCGGTGTAGTCGACGGGCTCCACGTGCTGGCGGCGCGCCTTCTCCAGCCGGCTCGCCACGCCGTCGACCACGATCACGCGGGTGGCGCCGAGGTTGCGGGCGCTCGCGATCGACAGCTGGCCGACCGGTCCGGCGCCGAACACGGCGACCGTGTCGCCGGGCGAGACCTCGGCGAGCTGCGCGCCGTAGTACCCGGTCGGGAAGACGTCCGAGGCGATGATCGCCTGCTCGTCGGTGACGGCGTCGGGCAGCGGGACCAGGTTGGCGTCGGCCCACGGGATCCGCGCGTACTGCGCCTGCAGCCCGTCGAACGGGCCGGTCGGCTCCGGTCCGCCGAAGAACGACGTGCCGACGAGCGGGCCGTTCGGGTTGGCGGCGTCGCACTGCGAGGTGTAGCCGGCGCGGCAGTAGGAGCAGCGCCCGCAGCAGATCGTCGACGGGATCACCACGCGGTCGCCCGGCCGGAACGCCCGCACGCCCGCGCCCACCTCCTCCACGACGCCGACGCCCTCGTGCCCCAGCACGGTGCCCGGGCGCATCCCGGGCATCGTCCCGCGGATCATGTGCAGGTCGGTGCCGCAGATGGCGCTGACGGTCAGCCGGACCACGGCGTCGCCGGGATCGCGCGGCGTGGGGTCGGGCACGTCGGACAGGGCGATGTCGCCGGGCCCGTTCCACACGACGGCCTTCATGCTCGTCCACCTCTCGGTCGGGGTCGCTCGGGCCGCGGCTACCCGGTCGACGCCGACGCATGCCCTCCGGCGTGGGCCAGGCCGGGTGCATGCCCGGCGCTGGACCGGGTAACCGCGGAGCCATGACGGTGCAGGTCGTGAGGCGTGTCGCGGGGGGACGGTGAGATCGTCGTGGCGGGTCCCTGCGATCCCTGGCTCGTGGCCGTCGCGGCCCGCGGGCGGTTCACCGGCGCGCCCGCCCTCCCGGTCCCGGACGTCCGGCGTTGCGTGGTCGCGACCGCCCACCTCCACGAGGAGCTCTGCGCCGCGGGCGGGCTGATGGCGACGCTGGCCGAGGCGGGCTGCGCGGTCGAGGCCCTCGCCGTGACGGACGGCGACGGCGGCCCGGAGCGACCTGGCGCCCACTCCCGCGAGCGCGCGGGGAACCGGCGCGACCGGCCGTCGATCGCCCGCGGCTACACCGCGCTGGGTCTCGACCCGCTGCGCCGCTACCGGCTCGGCCTGCCCGCCCCGCTGCCCGCGCCGGACGACGGCCTCGACGCCGGGTCGGACGTCGAGGCCGCCCTGGCCGACCTGGTCCGTACGGACGCGGAGGGCACGCTGCTCGTCGCGCCGTGGGAGCAGGACGGCCACCCGGACCACGACCTGGTGGGCACGGTGGCCGCCCGTGTCGCCCGGGAGCACCGCGTCCGGCTGCTGCGGTACATGCTCGAACCGTGGCGCGACGACGGCACACCCTCCGGGATCGCGCTCCTCCCCCGGCAGGCGGTACGGCGGTTCCGGCTTCCCGGCGGGGTGCTGCAACGCAAGGACCGGGCCGTCGCCGACCTCGCCGCGGGGCGCGCGGACACGGGGCCCGGCTGTGCCGAGGCGGAGCTGTTCCTGGTGTGACAGCGGCGCGGATGTGAGCCGCGCCGGGGTGTCGGCGGCGCCGTGCCGGGCACCCCTCCCCCATGGCCACCCCCGACGCACCGGTCCGCCCGGTCGCCCTCGTCACCGGCGCCAGCCGCGGCCTGGGCTACCTGATCGCCCGCGAGCTCGCCGACCAGGGCCACGACCTGCTGCTCTGCGCCCGGGACGCCGAGGGGCTGCAGCCCGCCCGCGCCGACCTCGAGGCCCGCGGCGCGCGGGTCGTCACGGTGGCGGCGGACGTCGGCAGGCCCGAGGCCGCCCGCGAGCTCGTCGGCACCGCCGAGCGCGAGTTCGGCCGGCTCGACGTGCTCGTCGCCAACGCCGGCATCATCCAGGTCGGGCCCCAGGCGGACCTGCGCGAGGAGGACTACGAGCAGGCCATGGACGTCATGTTCTGGGGGCTGGCCCGGCCCGCGCTGGAGGCGCTGCCGGTGCTGGCCCGCACCCATGGCCGCATCCTGGCGGTGACGTCGATCGGCGGGAAGCTGCCCGCCCCGCACCTGCTGCCGTACGGGGCGGCCAAGCACGCCGCCGTCGGGTTCGCGGAGGGCCTGCGGCTGGAGGCCGGTCGGCAGGGCGTGTCGGTGACCGTCGGCGTGCCCGGGCTGATGCGGACCGGCTCCTCGCGCAACGCGCTGGTGACCGGGAAGGCGCAGGCGGAGCGGTCCTGGTTCACGGTCGGCGCGTCCCTGCCGCTCGTGTCGATGGACGCCGAACGGGCCGCCCGCCGCCTGGTCCGCGCCACCCTGCGAGGCACACCGGAGATCATCCTGACGCCGCTGGCCAACATCGGGTCGAGGGTGCACGCCCTCGCACCCTCGACGACGTTGCGGCTGCTCACCGCCGTCGAACGGCTGCTGCCCGGGCCGACCGGCACCGGCGGGCCACCCCGCCCGGCCTACACCGCGCCGCTGCCCGGCTGGCTGCGCAGGCTGACCGGGCTGGACAAGGCCGCCGCCGAGCGCTGGCACGAGCACACCGACCCCGCCCCCGACCGGGGGCCCGGTGTCGGTCCCGAGCAGCCGGGTACTCCCGGACGATGACGCGCACCCGTGCCCTCGTGACCAACGACGACGGCATCGACTCCCCCGGCCTGGCCGTGCTGGCCGAGGCCGCGAGCGAGGCCGGGCTCGACGTCGTGATCGCCGCCCCCGAGCACCAGTTCTCCGGCGCCAGCGCCTCCATCACGGCCGTCCAGGAGGACGGCCGGACCGTGGTGCGGGAGGTGGAGAGCCCGTCCGGGCTGCCGGCGTACGCCGTCCGGGCCGCGCCCGCGCACATCGTGGTCGCCGGCCTGCAGGGCTGGTTCGACCCCGCACCCGACCTGATCCTCTCGGGGATCAACCGGGGCGGGAACGTCGGGCGCGCGGTGCTGCACTCCGGCACGGTCGGTGCCGCCCTCACCGCCGGCCTGCACGACCGGCGCGGCCTGGCCGTGTCGCTCAACGTCGCGCTCGGCGCCGAGGAGGAGGAGCACTGGGAGGCCGTGACCGGGTACCTCCCGCGGGTGCTGGAGCTTCTGCTCGACAGCCCGCTCGGGACCACGCTCTCGCTCAACGTGCCCGACCGGCCCGTCGAGGAGCACCGCGAGCTGCGGCTCGCCCCGCTCGACCCGCGCGGTGTCGTGCAGACCCTGGTGGAGGACTCCGACGGCCAGGGCCTGCTGCTGCGCGAGGCCGAGACCGGCGACCGGGCCGAGCCGGGCAGCGACCGCGCTCTGCTGGACGCCGGCCACCCGACCCTGACCGCCCTGCGCGGCCTGTGCGAGGACCCCGATCTGCTCGTGCCCGAGCGCCTCGCCCACTCCGCGCGGCTGACCGACGAGAGGACGCACGCATGAACACCACGCAGGCCCGCGAGAAGCTGACCGCAGAGCTCGAGCGGCTCGACCACGAGGCCGGCGAGGAGGCCCGCGACCAGGAGGAGCAGCGGGACTCCGACGAGCTGTCGGGCGGCATGGACTTCGGCGACCGCGGCTCGCGGGAGACCGAGGCGATGGAGGACGACCTGGCCCTGGGCACCCTGCGGATGCAGCGCGCCGAGGTCGTCGCCGCCCTGGAGCGGATCGAGGCCGGCGAGTACGGCCGCTGCGCGGTGTGCGGCAAGGAGATCGACGACGAGCGGCTGGAGGCCCGGCCGGAGACCGACAAGTGCCGCGACCACGCGGACACCAGGTCGCCGAGCCGGCCGGGCAGCGTGCCGCGCGTCGACACGTGAGAACCCGTCGGCCCGGGATCGCGGCGGTTCCTTGCGACGGTCGGCCGGAGTAGGGGCACCGACGGGCGGGTACGAGACCGGTATGTCGGATTCGTGCCCGCCCGTCGTGGTGTTCGCCCCTTCCCCCATCATCACCGTCACCATCGAGGACCGCGCCGGACAGCCCGAGCTGCACGTGCACGCCGGCGGGCAGGGCGTCTGGCAGGCGCGCATGCTCGCGGCCCTCGGGTCGCCGGTGCGGCTGTGCGCCGGGCTGGGCGGGGAGACCGGCCGGCTGCTGGAGCGGATGATCGCCGTCGACGGCGTGGAGCTGCGGTACGTCGAGACCGCGGCGCGCAACGGCGGGTACGTGCACGACCGGCGGGAGCCCGACGACGAGGGCCGGGTCGAGATCGCCGCCGAGCTCCCGGCCCCGCTGGACCGGCACGAGCTCGACGGCCTCTACGAGCTCACCCTCGCCGAGGGGCTGCAGGCCGGGACCGTGCTGCTGTCCGGCCCGCAGTCCGAGACCGTCGTGCCGTCCCGGCTGTACCAGCGGCTGGCCGGGGACCTGCGCGCCAACGGCGTGCGGGTCGTCGCCGACCTGGCCGGCGAGCGGATGGAGGCGGTCGTCGAGGCCGGCGTCGACCTGCTCAAGGTCAGCGACGAGGAACTGGTGGCGCACTCACGGGCCGAGTCCACCGAGGTCGACGACGTGGTGCCGGCGATGCGGCAGCTGCTGAAGGACGGGGCGCGGGCCGTCGTGGTGAGCCGGGCGGGCGAGCCCGCGCTCGCCCTCGACGGCGAGTCCGACACCATCCTCACCATCACCCCGCCGCCGGTCCAGGCCAACGACCCGCGCGGCGCGGGCGACTCGCAGACCGCCGGGATGACGGCACGGCTCGCGGCGGGCGGGTCGTGGGAGGAGGTGCTGAAGGTCGGTGCGGCCTGCGGCGCGCTCAACGTCGTCCGGCACGGCCTCGGCACCGGCGGCGCCGAGGCGGTGCAGGTCCTGGCCGACCGCGTCCAACTCGCCCCCCTGAAGTAGCGCGGCACACCCCGCCCCCGCGAGTCGGGAGTTCCGGCACCGCGAGTCGCGAGTTCCAGCAGCGCGAGTCGGGAGATCCAGCAGCGCGAGTCGGGAGATCCGGCAGCGCGAGTCGCGAGATCCTGCACCGCGAGTCGAGAGATCCTGCAGCGCGAGTCGGGAGATTCAGCAGCGCGAGTCGCGAGTTCCGGGAGTTCGGCATGGGGTGTCCGCTCCGGTCGGGCACGGTTGGTGGGGCGGGCAGCGGGTAGTCGATCTCCGTGGCGGACCCTGTCCTGCTCGCGCTGCGGGCGTTGAACCTCGGCGACCTGCTGACCGTCGTGCCCGCGCTGCGGGCGTTGCGCCGGCGCCACCCGGGCCACCGGATCGTGCTGGCCACCGCAGCAGTCCTGGAGCCGCTCGCCGCGCTCACCGGCGCCGTCGACGAGCTGCTGCCCACCCCGGCGCCCGACGCGCTCGCGTTCCCCGGACAGGTCGACGTCGCCGTGAACCTGCACGGCGCGGGGCCGCAGAGCCATCGAGCCCTCGAGGCCCTGCACCCTCGTCGTCGCATCGGCCTGGGCCGCCCCGAGCTGGGCTGGCCCGGGCCGCCGGCCGAGGAGCTCGACACGCTGCACGAGCGGGTCCGCTGGTGCACGATGCTCGCTCACCACGGCATCCCGGCCGACCCGGAGGACCTCCGCCTCCCTGCGCCGCCCGGCATCGCCCCCGGGCCCGCATCTCCCGTCGTCATCCATCCCGGCGCGGCCTTCGGTTCCAAGTGTTGGCCGACCGACCGTTTCGCCGCCCTGGCCCGCCGGCTCGCCCCGCTGGGACCCGTCGTCGTGACGGGCGGTCCGCAGGAGCGGTCCCTCGCCGAGCGGGTCGCGGCGGCCGCCGACCTGTCCGACGAGCGTGTCCTCGCCGGGCGGACCTCGATCGCCGAGCTCGCGGCCCTGGTCGCCGGTGCGGCGCTGGTCGTCAGCGGGGACACCGGGATCGCGCACCTCGCCACGGCGTTCGGGCGGCCGTCGGTCGTGCTGTTCGGGCCGGTCGGGCCGGAGCGCTGGGGCCCGCCCGCAGGTCCGCACCGCGCGCTCACGCATGAAGAGGTCCGCCGCGGTGACCCGTTCGCCGACGACCCGGACCCGGCCCTGCTCGCGATCGGCGTGGACGAGGTGGAGGCGGCCTGCCTCGACGTCACCGCGTCGAGCGGGTGTGTCGAACCCGCCGCCACGGGTACGAAGGCCACATGAACGAGCCGAACCGCGAGAGCCGTGACGACGTGACCCGGCCCGACATGATCGCGCACGACGAGATCGCGACCGACCCCGCCGCGGACCTCGAGGACGTGAACGGCCGCGGCACCGGTCTCGACACCGAGGAGATCGACCCGAACACCGAGGCCGACCCCTACGACGTGCTGGAGCAGCACCGCGAGGTCCCGGTCGACGACGACGAGGCTCCGCGCGGTTGACCCGTCCCCAGGGCGACATCCTCGGATGCGATGATCGCCGTCCTGGACCCTTCGGCGCCACATCCGGCCGCAGGCGGTCCCGGACGGCGATCACGACCCGAGGTCCTGGCTCGCGGACATTCAGTGCGCGACTCGCCGGGGCCAGAGCGCGACTCGCCGGGGCCAGAGCGCGACTCGCCGGGGCCAGAGCGCGACTCGCCGGGGCCAGAGCGCGACTACGGATCAGGAGGCGCGTTCGGACACGCTCGTCGGCGACACCTGGGTCCACCGGCCGTCGAGGCAGCGGACGGTCGCGGCGCCACCGGCCTCCACGAAACGCCCGGCCGCCTCGACGGCACTCTCCACCGCTGCAGGCAAGGACGACCCGCCGGCGAGGGCGGCCGCGAGCCGGCCCGCGAAGGCGTCGCCCGCGCCGCAGGGGTCGCCGCCCGTCACGTCCAGGGCGGGCACCGCGACCCGGTCCGACGCGGTCACCAGGACCGCGCCCCGCTCGCCCCGCGTCACGACGACGGCGTGGCTCTCCCGCCGTCGCCGCAGCTCCGCGGCACAACCCACCGGGTCCCCGCCCGGCAGCCCGAGCGCGCCCGCGGCCTCCTTGGCGTTCGGCGTCATGATCACGCCGGGCACGGGATCGGAGCCCTTGGGGTGCGGGTCCCACACCACCGGCGTCCCGGCCGCCACGGCGTCGGCGAGCATCCGGCGCACCTGGGGATCGGCCGTGACGCCGCGGCCGTAGTCCGAGACCAGCACCGCGCCCGCCCCGTCGAGCGCCCGGCTCAGGTCGGTGCGGACCGTCTCGCCGAACTCGCCGGCCGGGCGGCCGCTGCCCGTGTCCGTGCGCAGCAACGGGCCTTCGGCGGAGTGCCACCGGCACTTGACCGGGGTCCCGCCCGTCGCGGGCCCGGTGATCAGCTCCAGCGCCGGTGCGAGCAGCCCGCGCACCCGCTCGCCGTCCTCCGCGAGGGCCGTGACGAGGGTCGTCCGCACCCCGGACCCGGCCAGCAGCGCCGCCGCCAGCCCGGCCCCGCCCGGCCGCGCCACCTCGCCGGTGACGTCGAGGACGGGGACGGGGGCGTCCGGGCAGAGCCGCTCGACCTCGCCGTGCACGTCGACGTCGAGCAGCACGTCCCCGACGACCACGACGGAGCTCATCGCCCCGCCCCCTCGGCCGCCCGCGCCACGATGGCGCTGGTGGAGTGGTCGGCGAGGTAGCCGAGGATCCGGACCTCCCCGCCGAGGCGCTCCACGACCGGCGTCTCCGGCAGCATCTCCGGGGTGTAGTCGCCGCCCTTGCAGTAGACGTCCGGCCGGACGAGGTCGAGCAGCTCGACCGGGCTGTCGGTGTCGAACGAGGTCACCAGGTCGACCGCGGCCAGCGCGCCGATCACCCCGGCGCGGTCCTCGAGCGGGTTGACCGGGCGCGTCGGGCCCTTGAGCCGGCTCACGCAGTCGTCGCTGTTGAGGGCCACGACCAGCACGTCCCCGAGCTCGGCGGCCTCCCGCAGGTAGGCCACGTGCCCGCGGTGCAGCACGTCGAAGCAACCGTTGGTGAACACGATCCGGTGCCCGGCCGCGCGGTGCTCGGCCAGCACGGTCAGCAGGTCCCGGTGCGACAGCACGCTGCCCGGGTCCCCGGCGGCGAGCCGGCTGGTCAGCGCCGCAGCCGTGCACACCGCGGTCCCCGGCAGCGTCACGACGACGTCGGCGGCGGTCTGCGCCAGCGACAGCGCCTCCTCCCGCGGCGTCCCCGACGCGACGGCGGCGGTCCACGCCGCGGCGAACACGTCGCCGGCCCCGCAGGCGCCCGACGGTGGGGCGTGCTCCCCCGCCGGCCGCCGCAGCGGCCTGCCGTCCGCGGGGAGCCGCACGGACCCGTCGACGTCCAGGGTGAGCAGCACCTCCGACGCCCCGGTGGCCGCGCGCAGCGCCGACGCGTACTCGAGCCCCCACGCGAGCCGGTCGTGCTCGGGCAGGTCGACGCCGAGCACGGCGGCGGCCTCCTCGACGCTCGGGGTGACGGCGTCGGGCCGCAGCTCGGCCCACGGCGCGAGGTCGTGCGCGTCGACGACCAGCAGCGGGATGCGCCCGCGCGCCCGGGCGATCCGCCGCCGGACCGAGGGCGCGAGCGCGCCGAGCCCGTAGTCGGCGACCAGCACCGCGTCCGGCCCGTCGGCCAGCGCCGCGGTGGTCTGGTCGGCGAGCGCGCGGACGGTCGCGCTGCCGGGCAGGCCCGGCGGCACCACGTCGTAGCGGGCCACGGGCTGCCCGGGCGGGTCGCCGGCGACGATGCGGCGCTTGGCCGCCGTCGCGCGGGCCGGGTCGAGCACGCACCGGTCCGTGCGGACGCCGGCCTCGGCCAGCGCCGAGCGCAGCGTGCGGCCGTCCGGGTCGTCGCCGACCGTGCAGACGATCTCGACGTCGGCGCCCAGCGCGGCCAGCGCCACCGCGGCGTTGCCCGCCCCGCCGGGCGCGACCTCCTCGGACGACGGTTCGACGACCGGGACGGGCCCGTCGCGCGCGACCCGACGGGCGCTGCCGCGCACCCAGCCGTCGAGCACGACGTCGCCCAGCACGAGCACCCGGGGCCGCCGGTCGGGGATGCGTGCGGCCGCCGCCACGGAGGCGACCGGGGCGCACGCCACGGGGATCAGGGCCACGAGGGCTCCTCGGACTGGCACACCACCAGCTCGCGGACCTCGCACCCCTCGGGGCGGGTCAGCGCGAACAGGACGGTGGCGGCGACGTTGCGCGGGTCGTTGAGCTTGGCGTCCGGGCCGGGCCGGTACTGCTCGGTGCGGCCGTCGAAGAACGCCGTGTTCATGCCGCCGGGCACGAGCGTCGTGAGCCCGACCTCGCCGGCCAGCTCCGCCGCCAGCGCGCGGCTCATCCCGAGCACGCCGAACTTGGAGGCGCAGTAGGCCGAGGCGTCGGACAGGGCGCGCAGGCCGAGCGTCGAGGCGACCGTCACGATCCGCCCGCGGCGCTCCTTCAGGCTCGGCAGCGCGGCCCGGATGACCGCGGCGGTGCCGAGCAGGTTGACCTTGATCACGCGTTCCCAGTCCTCGGCGGACACGTCGTCGATGCGGCCGCAGGCGTCGGTCCCCGCGCAGGTGACGACGCCGTCGACGCCGCCGGCCCGCTCGACGAGCCCGCGCACGGCCTCCTCGGCGGCGCGGGTGTCGGCCAGGTCGGCGAGCGCGTGGGCGGCGTCGGCGGCCTCGGTCAGGCCGGGCGTCGGGTCGACGCGGTCGACGAGCAGCGGTGTGCCGCCCGCCGTGGCGACGGCCTCGGCGACGGCCCGGCCGAGGCCGGAGGCGGCGCCGGTGACGAGCACCGTGCCGAGCGGACGGGACGTGGGGAGCCCGGGCTCGGCGGCGGGCGTGGTGTGGGGTGCCGTGGTGTCGGTCAGTGTCATGCGGGTCTCCTCACGGTCGTCGGGGCGATCGTCGGGTCGAGGGCGGGTGCCCGGCGGTGGGCCCGGTGCCGGGCCACCAGCCCGGCCGGGACACCCGGCGCGGCGGGCAGCTGCGCCTCGAGGGCCCGGCAGAGCATGTGCACCGCGGCGAGGTGCGACTCCTGCACCGTCGCGGTGTCACCCGGCAGGCAGACGGCGTCGGTGGCGCGCCCGGCCAGGGGGTTCGGGCCGGGCCCGGTGAGGGCCCAGCAGTCCATGTCGAGCTCGCGGGCGGCGTCGGCCGCCGCGAGCAGGTTGGGGCTGCGGCCGCTGGTGGACAGCAGCAGCAGGACGTCTCCGGGGCGGCCGTGCGCGCGGACCTGCCGCGCGAACACCTCCTCGTAGCCGTAGTCGTTGCCGATCGCGGTCATCGACGACGTGTCGGCGTGCAGGGCGATCGCGGAGAGCGCCTGCCGCTCGCCGTCGAACCGGCCGACCAGCTCCGCGGTGAGGTGCTGGGCCTCGGCCGCGCTGCCGCCGTTGCCGGCCGCGAGCAGGCGCCCGCCGCCCGGCAGCAGCCCGGCGAGCGTGGCACCCCAACGCACCAGCGTCGGCGCCGCGGCGCGCAGGGCGGGCAGGGCGGCCTCCAGGCGGTCGACGTGCCCGCCCAGGACCTGGTGAGGAGTCACGTCGGCCATCACCGCACCCCCGTCCGCGCCTCGCGCGACACCGGCGCCCCGGCCTCGCGGCCGGCGATCGCCTCGCGGTAGGCCGCCGCGGTGGACCCGGCGACCTTCGCCCAGGTGTAGCGGGACAGCACCCGGCGACGCCCGGCGGCGCCGAAGTCGGCCACCGCCTGCGGGTCCTCCAGCAGCGCCCGCAGCGCCGCGCCCAGTGCCTTCGGATCCCGCGGCGGGACCAGCAGCCCGGTCTCGCCGTCGACGACCGTGTCCTTCATGCCGCCGACCGCCGTCGCGACGACGGGCCGGCCGCAGGACATGGCCTCCAGCGGGACGATGCCGAAGGGCTCGTACCAGGGGGCGCACACCACGGCGTCGGCCGAGCGGATCAACGCCGGGACGTCGGGTCGCCGGACGGCGCCGAGGAACCGCACCCGGCCGGCGACCCGCATCCGGCGGGCCAGCTCGCGCAGCCGGTTCAGCTCCGGGTCGGCCATCAGGTCCACCCCGGCGGGCGGCCCGCCGGCGACGACGAGCTCGGTGTCGGGGACGTCGCGCAGCGCCTCGACGACCTCGTCGACGCCCTTGCGCCGCACCACCCGGCCGAGCGCGAGCAGCCGCTTCCGGCGACCGCGCCGCGGCGTCGGTCCTTCCGGACCGAACTCCTCGGGGTCCACCCCGCACGGCACCACGGAGATGCGGCGGCGGTTGGCGCCCAGGCGCAGCAGCTCGAACAGTTCGTCCTCACAGGACGCGGTGAGCCGGTCCGCGGTGCGCACCAACGTCTCCTCGGCGGCGATGCGGCCGGACGGGCTGGTGTCGTCCGCGCCCTGCTCGCGCTTCTTGACGTGGCCGAGCGCGTGGAAGGTCTGCACCAGCGGCAGGCCGAGCATGCCGGCCGCACCCCGGGCGGCCAGCCCGGACATCCAGAAGTGCGCGTGGACGACGTCCGGCGGATCGGCCCGCCAGGCCCGCTCCAGCTGCTGGGCCAGCAGCGGGACGAAGGGCACGAGGTCGTCCTTCGGCACGGGCCGCGCGGGGCCCGCGGTGACGTGCCGGACGCGGGCCCCCGGTCCGAACGCGACCACCTCCGGCAGGTCCGGGTCGTCCCGGCGGGTGTGGACGGTGACGTCGTGCCCCGCCCGGCCGAGCGCCAGGCTCAGCTCCCGGACGTGCACGTTCTGCCCTCCCGAGTCCGGTCCGCCGGGCTCGGCGAGGGGGCTGGCGTGTTCGGACACCATGGCGATCCGCATGGGTCAGCTCCTTCCGGTGAGAGCGGGTCTCGGGGCGGGGGCGGGGGCGGTGTCGGTGACGCGGGCGAGCACGCCCTCCCAGTCGTGCAGGAAGCGCTCCACGCCGAAGCGGGCGAGCGCGGCCTCGCGCGCCGCCCGGCCGGCGGCCGCGGCCGCCTCCGGGTCGGCGACGAGCTCGGTGAGCCCGCGGCGCAGGCGGCGCAGGTCGGTGGAACACACGCCGGCGGCCGGGGGCACCCGTTCCGGCGCCTCGGTGGTGCCGACCACCACCACCGGCATCCCGAGCATCATCGCCTCGATCAGCGAGAGCCCGAGCGAGGTCCAGCGTGCGGTGTGCAGGTAGACGCGGCGGCGGGCCAGTTCGGTGTGCATCCGGTGCTGGGGCAGGTCGCCGCAGCTCCGGACACCCGGTAGGTCGAGGTCGTCCGTACCGATGCCGAAGACGTCGACGGGAACGTCGGCCGCCAACCGGGCGACGATGTCCGTGCCCGTGATCCTGTTGCGCCGCAACGGCTCGTTGATGCACGTCGCCGCCGAGGCCAGGTCACCCGTGTACCGGTGCCCGGGGTCGAGGACACCGTGCTCCACCACCGTCGTCGGTGTGCTCCCCGCGTCCCACATCAACGCGTTGAAGTGCGTGACGTGCACGAGCAGCAGGTCGTCGCGATCGGCCATCGGGTGCCGCGTGGTCGCCGCGCCCTCGCGCGGGGCGTTGTGCTCCAGGTAGATCGCCGGCAGGTCGCGACCGGGCACCCGGCCCAGCCACTCCGCGGCCAGCTCGAGCTCCTCCGGCCGCTGCAGCACGACCAGGTCCACGTCGGACTCCGCGAGCTCGGCGGGCGAGCACTCCACAGCGGACGCCGGCCAGTCCCAGGCCGCGGGCCGCCCGCCGCCCCAGGGCCCGCGCTCGGGCAGGGTCGGCAGCAGGTAGCGGTGCGCGCCCTGGACGAACGCCGTCGTCCAGGAGCCGTGCACGTGCCAGATCAGGATGTTCACGCGGGGATCTCCTCCGTGAGGGGTCCGAGGGGAACGGCGGGGTGGATGAGGCGCCGGACGGCCGCGACGACGTCGTCGGGCCGGACGGAGGCGAGACAGGGGTGGCCGGCGACGGGGCACTCGCGCGCCCGGGTGTCCCGGCACGGGGCGTCCTGGTCGCCGAGCAGGACCTGCGGGACCCGGTAGGGCCGCCAGCGCACGGCGGGGACGACCGGCGCGAACAGCGAGACCACCGGGGTGCCCACGGCGGCGGCGAGGTGGGCCGCCGCCGTGTTGCCGACGACGACCGCCGACGCCCCCGCGAGCACCGCCGCCAGCTCGGCCATCGACGTGCGTCCGCCCAGGTCGAGGGCATGGTCGCCGGCGACCTGCGCGGTGAGGTCGCGCTCGCCGGGCCCGCCGGTCACCGCCACGCGCCACCCCTCGCCGGCCAGCCGCCGCACGGCCTCGGCGGCGTGCCCGGCCGGCCACCGCCGGGCGTCGACCGCGGCGCCCGGGTGCACCACCACGTCCGCCGGGGCCTCCGGGAGCGGGGACGGCAGCCGGACGTCCAGCCGGCCGTCGTCGCCGGGCGGGAGGGGGTAGCCGGCGGCCGCGGCGATCGCGCGCATCCGTTCGGGTTCGGGCTGGTCCTCGTCGAGCGTCTCGCCCGGCCGCAGCCGGACGTCGAGCAGCGCGCCCGGGTAGTCCGCCGAGGCGCCGGTGATCCGCGGCACGCCCGCCATCCGCAGCACCAGGGCGAGCGGCAACGGCGACTGGTGGAAGGACGTGAGCACGACGGCCTCGTCGAAGCCGGCCAGGTCGTCGGTCAACGCGTCGATCTCGCCGCGCCGTACCGGCGGCGGGTCGCCCAGCACCCACGGGCAGGCCCACACGCGGACCTCGGCGACCCCCGGCAGGAGCCGGGCCGCCTCCTCCCCCGCGGGCCCGACCAGCATCGTCACCCGCGCCGAGCGCGCGATCGACCGCACCGCGGGCCCGGCGAGGAGCACGTCCCCCGCGCCGTCGAGCCTCGCGACGAGCACCTTCCTCACGCGGCGGCCCCGAACGGTCCGTACATCAGGTGGTCGACGGCCCTGACCAGGTCGGGGGCGACGACGGGCGCCGCCTGGATCTCCTCGACGCGGGTCACCGGCGTCGGGACCAGCACGGCGACGGCGCCGGCGGCGTGGGCCGCCCCGACGTCGGCGCCGATGTCGCCGATCACGGCGACGCGGCACGCCGGCACGCCCAGCTCGGCGGCCGCGGCGAGCACCATGCCGGGGGCGGGCTTGCGACAGGCGCAGCCGTCCCCGGGCGCGTGCGGGCACACCTGCCAGGTGGCGAAGGGCCCGAGCTGCCGTTCGACCTCCCGGTTGACGGCGTCGACGTCCGACCGGCGCAACAGGCCGCGCCCGATGCCGGACTGGTTGGACACGACGCCGACCGGGATGCCCGAGGCGCGCAGCATGCCCAGCGCCCGGCGGGCACCGGGCATGGGCCGCACCGCGGCGGGGTCGTCGCAGTACGGCACGTCCACCACCAGCGTCCCGTCGCGATCGAAGAGGACCGCGGCGGGCGGTGTCCAAGCCGGAGTCATGATGGACGAATCACCGCTGCGGATCCGAGCAAACTCCTCGGCGCAGACTACTACTCTCCGTAGTTCCCGTGACACCGAGTGACGGCCCTGGTTCGTGACCGGGGTCACGGGTATCCGCCGGGGATGTTCGAGAAGCTGCGGTCCCTGTTCGGTCGTCCGCCCACCGCCGAGGACGACGTGCGACCCGATCCGGCCACCGCCCGGACCCGCGAGACCGGCGGCCGGCCCACCCAGCGGGGCGACGCCGCGACGACGACCGGGACCGGCACGACCGAGGACTTCGTCGGCCGCCCGGCCGGTCAGGACGAGGGGATGGCCGGCGAGTCCGGCGCCGAGGCCCGCCGGGACGGGTAGCTCAGCGCGTCATCCGAGCGGCGGTGTCGGGTGACCGACGGCGGGCGCCGAACCAGGCCAGCGCGGCGGCGAGCACGTCCTCGGCGATCGCGCCCGGCCGGTCGGAGCCGAGGCGGCGCGCGGCGGCGGTGCGGGCGCGCGCGCCGAGCACCGCGGCGCCGGCCGCCCCCGCCAGGCCGACGAGCCCGGGCAGGGCGGCGTCCTCGCCGTCGCGCCGGGCCATGGCGGCGGCGCTCGTGGCGCCCAGGGTGAGGCGCGGGGCCAGGCCCGGGGCCGCGAGCCGGCTGGGTACGGCGGGGTGCTTGTCGGCCGCGGCCTCCCCCGCGGCCAGCAGGCCGGCCACCGTCGTGCCGGCGCGCCCGCCGAGACGTCCGGCGACGCCGGTGTCCCCGGTGCGTGAGGTGAAGGCCAGCGCGGCCGTGCCCGCCGTGCTGCGGGAACCGGTCGCCGCGCCGAGCGCGGCCGCACGGAGCAGCGTCGACGGACGTGCGGGCGGGGCCGCGGAGGCCCCGTCGGGCGGGTCGGGCGAGCCGCGCTCGAGCCGGACGAGGGCGGCGTGCGTGGCCACGCCGTAGGCGAGGTGCGGGAGGACGTCGGCCGTCCAGTCGGCGGCCGACCAGGTGCGGGGGTCCGAGACCCGGGTGAGCGCGAGCGGGCCGTCCGTGGCGAGCATCGCCGCCGCACCGAGCAGCGGGCCGCCGACCGCGGTGGGCAGCCGCAGCCCGGCCGCCCGCAACCCGCCGGCGACGGCCCCGACGACCAGCCCGGACGCGGAACCGGCCAGCGGGCCCAGGGCGGCGAGCCGGTTGCGCCGCTCGGACGGCCCGCCGGGCACCTCCACCCCGGCCCGGTCCGCGACGGCCGCCACCAGCCGCTCGGGCGCCCGGCTCGCCGGCCGCGCCCGCAGCACCGCGTCGGTGCCGCTGACGACGTTGAGGGCGGTGGTGCCCGCCGCCCCGGCCGTCACCCCGTTGAGGAGTCCTCTCGTGACCTTCACCGGCCGGGAGTACCCGCCGCCCGGACCCCGAACCCGGCCCCTACCCCGCCGCGGCCTGCGCGGCCCCCGCCCGCTCGTGCGTGGCCAGGGCAACCGCCACCGCGCGCTTGGCGTCGGTGTCGGAGAGGAGGCCGAGGTGGCTGCCGCCGATCTCGACGTTGGTGGCGTGCGGGTCGCGCGAGGAACGCCAGGGCACGACCCGGTCGCGCCGGGTGAAGACGGAGGTGAACGGCACGCCGACGGCGCCGCGCAGGGCCGTGCGGAAGTCCGCGCAGCACGGGCCGCGCAGGCAGCCGAGGGTGGCGGCACCGGGCACACCGAGCGTGCCGGCCGCGCCGAGCACGGCCGCGAGACCCAGGACCGGCAGCCCGAGCCGGTAGAGGTCGAAGCCGGAGCCGAGGGTGACGAGCCCGCGGACCGGTGCGTCGGCGGCGATCGCGGCGCGGGCGAACTGGCCGCCGCGGCTGTGCGCCACGACGTGCACGCCGTCGCCGGTGTCGGCGCGCTCGAGGGTGCGCCGCAGCGCCTCGACGCTGCGCCCGCCGCAGCCCATGCCCACGCCGACGGTGTGGGGAGTGACGTCGTAGCCGAGCCGGCCGAGCCAGCGCCGCATCGGCCCCAGCCCCGCGTCGGTGGTGCCGAACCCGCCCACCAGCACCAGCGGCCCGTGTCCACGCCAGGCCCGGCGGAGCGGCGGGTCGGGCTGCGCCCGCTGCAGCAGGGCGCCGCTGACCAGGCTCAACCGGGTCCCGAGTGCGGCGAGGCCGTCGAGCACGCCCGCGGCGGGCGGCTCGACGGCGGTCATCCCGAGCGTGCTCACCCCGTCAGGCCGTGCTTCCCGTGTCCTCCTTCGCCGAGAGCTCGCGCAGGAACTCGTGGCAGCGGGCGGCGCGGCGGGAGTCCTCCGTCATGACCTCCTCGAAGAAGGACGCGACGTCGTCGTACCCGGCGTTGCGGGCGTCGCGGACGTACTGGCCGTAGTCGTGCCCGGCCTTGAGCGCGTGGTACTGCACGGACACGAGGTCGTACATCACGTCGCTGAAGCCGGTCTCCCCGGTCGCCATGGCGGTCACCTCCGGTCGTCGGATCGTGCGGACCGGAGGCACGTACCCGCGGGGACGGGCTCGAACCTCGTGCGGCGCACGCGATCCGGGGCCGGGACGGAGGAGCCCCGCGGCGCGGATCGCGCCGCGGGGCTCCTCGTGCGCCGGGAGCACCACCTCCCGCCGCGCGGGGCGCCCACCACGGCTGTCCAGCGCCCGCGGGTCCTGTGCCCCCGCAGCGGCCGGTCAAACCCGCCGCCCGGCCCCGGGATGCCGCGGCCGTGCGGTCGACGCGTCGTTCCCCGGTAGCGCCCGGACACCCCGCCGCGATCCTTCCGGCGGACGACCGATGAGATCGGAACCGGACGGCGGTCCACCGCCCGACGACAGCGACGGGCCGGGCGAGCGCCCCGGCCACCGCCCGAGACACAGGAGGACGCCATGGCGCGCATCAAGGTCCACGAGTTCACCACCCTCGACGGCGTGATCGGCGCCCCGATGTGGACGATGGACTACGGGTTCACGGACGAGCTGGGCGCGGAGATCGGCGGCTTCATGAGCTCGTGCACGGGGATCCTGCTGGGCCGCACCACCTTCGAGGAGTTCGCCCCGGCGTGGTCCGGCCGCACCGCCGAGGACGACCCGGGAGCCCCGTTCTTCAACGAGTCCCCCAAGTACGTCGTGTCCGGCACGCTGCAGACCGCGGACTGGAACAACTCCACGATCATCGGCAAGTACGACCCGGAGACGATCCGCGACCTCAAGGCGCGGGTCGACGGCGACCTCTACGTCAGCGGCAGTGGCACCCTCGTGAAGGCCCTGCTCGACGACGGCCTGCTCGACGAGCTGCACCTGTTCGTCTATCCCGTCGCCGTCGGCGAGGGCCCGCGGCTGTTCCCCGAGGGCGGCCCGCGGCGGGCGCTGGCCCTGGCCGGCAGCAAGGGCCTGGACAACGGCGTGGTGCACCTGACCTACACGCCCGCCTGAGCTACACCCCGGCCGCCGGCTGATCCGGCCTCAGCCCTGGCGGCCGAGCTCGACGAACCGGAGCACCAGGGCGAGCTGCGAGCGGTAGTCGACGGTGTGCGGCGCCCGCTCGTGACGGCGCCACAGGGTGTTCAGCTCCTCGCGGGTGAGCGAGTCGGCCTTCTCCACGACCGCCCGCACCTCGGTGTCGTCGACCGGCCGGCCGCGGAGCACGGCGAAGCCGCGCACGAGCGCCGCACGGTCGGGATCCACCCGGTGCGGCGGGCGCGACGACTCGACGGGCCCGGCGTCCACGACGGCCAGGCTAGGCCGGGGGTCCGACGAAAACGGCCGCTCGAGCACCTCCCGGCCCCGCGGTGGGGACGAGCCGGGCGTGGGCGGAGGGGGCGCGCCACGCCCGGCCCGAGGTCAGGGCCGGTCGAGGAACGCCTCCACCACCTCGTTGAACGCGGCCGGGTTCTGCAGGAACGGGAAGTGCGAGCTCGCGACCTCGCGCGGGAAGACGTGCAGCTCGGCGCCGGGCAGGTTCTCGGCGATGTAGCGCTGGGAGGCCGGGTCGACGTGGCTGCCCTCGCAGCCGATCACGAGGGTGGGGCGGTCGAGGCGGGGCAGGACGTCCCGCCAGTCCTGGGCGCAGTGGTCCCACAGCAGCGGGACGCCGGCGTGCGGCGGCGTCAGCCCGATCTGCTCCTCGACGAACGCCCAGAGCTCCGGGTCCGGCTCGTCGCCGAACATGCCGCGCACGAAGTCCTCGGTGGCCTTCGCCCCCTCCGGCCCGTGCAGCGCCTCGCACAGCGACAGCAGCGCGGCGACGTCGAAGATCGCGCCGCTGTCCGCCTGCGCCCGCGGCGACATCCACGGCACCGCGGCGACCGCGGCCGGCTGGTCGACGGCCACGAACCGGCGGATCCGGCCGGTGCCGTACTGGTCGACGACGCTCCACCACACCGACACGCCCATCGACCAGCCGAGGACGTCGGCGCGCTCGACGCCCAGGTGGTCGAGCAGCTCGTGGGCGTCGCGGGCGAGGCGGGCGATCCGGTAGCCGTGGTGCGGCTTCTCCGACACCCCGTGCCCGCGCTGGTCGAGCGTCACGACCCGGCGCCGCGGGGCGAGGCCGTCGACCTGGTGCCGGAACATCGCCTGGGTCTGGCCCCAGCCGTGCAGCATCACCAGCGGCGGGGCGTCGCCGGCCGGCCCGGTGTCGCGGTAGGCCAGCTCGACGCCGTCCTGGGTGGTGAAGGTGCTCATGGTCGCTCCTGCGTCGTCGGTGGAGGGCCGGGGAACGGTGTCAGGCGGCCCGGACGTGCAGCCCGCCGTCGACCGGCAGCAGCGTGCCGGTGATGTAGGCGGCCTCGTCCGAGGCGAGGAAGAGGGCGGCGTGGGCGATGTCGTACGGGCTGCCCATCGCGCCGGTCGGGCTCAGCGCGGCGCGCTCGGCCCGGACGTCGGCGGCTGCCCGGCCGCCCGAGAGCTGCCGGTAGACCAGCGGGGTGTCGATCAGCCCGGCGAGGATGGCGTTGACGCGGATCCCGCGGTCCGCGTACTGCACCGCCAGGCTGCGGGTGAGCTGGTTGACCGCGGCCTTCGCGGCGGCGTACGCGGGATAGGGGTAGCCGGTCCAGCGGATCGAGGCGGTCGACGAAACGTTGACGATGGCGCCGCCGTGCCGGAGCAGGTGCGGGATCGTCTTCTGGGCGCTGAGGAAGACGCTGTCCAGGTTCACCGCCAGGGTCGCCCGCCACTGCTCAAGGGTGAGCTCCTCGGGCCCGCCGAGCCGGGTCGCGCCGACGTTGTTGTGCACCACGTCGAGCCGGCCGGTCAGGCGCAGGGTCGCCGCCACCGCCTCCTCGACCTGGTCCGGGTCGGTCGCGTCGGCGACGACGGCGTGGCCCGTACCTCCGCACCGCCGGATCTCCTCGACGGTGCGGGCGGCCGCCTCGGGGTCCCGGTCGACGACGACGGTGGCGGCGCCGTGCCGGGCGAAGGTGGTCGCGGTGGCGAAGCCGATGCCGACCGTGCCCCCGCTCTGGTCGGGGCCGCACGGGCCGTGGCCGCCGCCGAGCACGAGCGCGGTCCGGCCGGCCAGCCGGGGGCGTCCGACCGGCCCGGTCCCGTGCACCGTCATCGCTGCTGCCGCCTCCTTGCATCCTGGCCGGACCGACCCGGCCCGCGTCCGGCCGAGTCTCGCCGCGCCACCGCACCGCCCGCTACGGACGGGCGCCGGAACTCACGCACCGAAATTCCACGGTCCGTAGGAAGAACCGTCAGTCCTCGCCGTCGCTCCCGGTGAGGTCGGCGACCAGCAGGCCCGTGTGCAGGAGCAGCCGGTCGCCGCCGTCCTGCAGGTCGAGGCCGGTGATCTCGGCGATCCGCTCGAGCCGGTAGTAGAGCGAGGTCCGGTGCAGGTGCAGCGCCTCGGCCGTGCGGGGCATCGAGCCGCCGTGGTCGAGGAAGGCGCGCGTGGTCGCGACCAGACGCGGCGCGCTCCGGTGCCGGAGCAGACGCACGACGGGCTCCGGGATCAGGGCGGGGCCCAGCACGTCGTCGGGCAGCTGAAGGAGGAACCCGTAGGGGCCCACCGCGTCCCACTGCGCGACCGGGCCCAGGCGGGGCAGCGCCCGCGCGCCCCGCGCCGCCGCCCGGGCCTGCCGCGCGGAGCGGAACGCCGACCGCAGGCCGGGGACGATCTCGCCGATCCCGGCCACGACGCCGGCCCCTGCCCCGTCGGCTCCGCCGAGGAGCCGCCCGGCGGCCGCGACCATGCGCTCGGCCGTGCCGCGGACCTCCGCGGGATCGAGCTGGGCACCGACCTGGAGCAGGGCGCCGCCGCCCGGGACCGGCGCCGCGAGCGACCGGTGCGGGTGGCGGTGCGCGGCGGAGTCGAGCACGACGCGCAGGGCGGTCGCCACCTCCGGCCGCGCGGAGCCGGGCGCGTGCAGCACGGTGACGACGGCCTGCTCGGCGTCGGCCACGAGGCCGCCGGACACCGCCGCGGCCGCGGCCGCCCCACGGGCGACGACGTCGTCGCCGAGCAGCCGGCCGAGGAGCCGAGCGCGCTCGGCGCGGTCCTCCTCGGACTCCTCGTCGCGGGCCAGCAGCGCGGCCGCGGCCGCCGCCACCTCCTCGAGACGACGGATCTGCGGGTCGGTGAGGCTGCCGTCGGCGTCGATCACCATGAGCAGGCCGAGGAGCTCCCCGCGGTGGCGCATCGGGACGCACAGCCGCGCCCGCAGGCCCAGGTCCGGCCGCTCCGGCACGACGCCCGCCCGGGACCACCGGGCGACCCCCTGGTCCAGGACGTGCCGCGCGACGTCCGCCCCGGCGTCGCGCTGCAGGACCGCGCGGACGCGCACCTCGTCCTCGTCGCCGAAATGCCGGCTCGTGACGAGCATCCGCACCACCGGGTCGTTCACCACCACCGAGCGGCCCAGCTCGTCGGCCAGCTCGTCGACCACGGCCTGCAGGTCCGCGCCGGCCCGGCGCCCCCCGGTCTCCGCCATCCGCTCCGACGTCCTCCTCGGCCCGTGCCCGTCGGGCGTCAGGATGCCCGACGAGGGCGCCGCGGCGGGCGCCGGTCACCCTCCCTCGACTCGAACCTTTGTTCGAACTTCTGCTACCGTCGTGGTGCGCGCGGCGGCCGGGGTAGGGGAAGTACCCCGGCCGCCGCGCCCCCGTCCGGAGCGGGCACGGGGACGCGCGGACGTGATGCGGAGGCGCACATGGGCGGCCGGAGCCGGTACGACCGGGAGACCACCGTCGACGACCAGGACCCGCGATGAGGCGCCGAACCTGAGTGCACGCTGTGCATCGCTGCACGACGTGCACGTTGGTGGGTAGCCTGAGGCGACCCGGACGACGGGTGCCCGCCGGCGGCACCCGGGAACAGGACGCGCATGAGTGCCCCGAGCGAGCAGGACACCACCACCGCCACTGGCATGGAGACCGACCGCGACACCGCGCCCGCAAAGAACTCGCCGGCCGCGGGCACCCGGGTGCTGCCCGCCGACCTGCTGGAGCGGCGTACCGAGTGCCCCTTCGACCCCGCTCCCGGCCTGGAGAGCCGCCGCGGACAGGGCGCGGTACAGCCGTTGCCGCTGCTCAACGGGGCACGGGCCTGGCTGGTCACCGGCTTCGAGGAGGCCCGTGCGGTGCTGGCGGACCGCCGGTTCAGCTCCGACCGGGTCCGCTATCGCGAGGCCACCCAGATGCCGCCTGAGGAGGCCGCCGCGCAGGCCGCCGCGATCGAGCGCGGTGAGCCGGTGTGCCCCGCCCCGATCGAGGCCCGCACCGACGGGATGTTCGTCTTCATGGACCCGCCGGAGCACACGCGGCTGCGGCGGCTGCTCACCGGCCAGTTCACGGTGCGCCGGATGAAGGCCCTGGAGGAGCGGATCACCGAGATCGCCGTCGAGCACATCGAGGCGATGAAGGCAGCCGGCACCGAGGCCGATCTCGTCCCCGCCTACGCGCTGCCGCTGCCGTCGCTGGTGATCTGCGAGCTGCTCGGCGTCGACTACGCCGACCGGGCGCGGTTCCAGGAGAACACCGCCGTCGCCCTCAACTCGCACTCGACACCGGAGGAGCGCGCCCGCGCCGGCGGGGAGCTCTACACGTTCATCTCCGAGCTGGTGGCGGCCAAGCGGGCGAACCCGGCGGACGACATCCTCTCCGGCCTGGTCCACGAGGCCGAACCGCCGCTCACGGACGCCCAGCTGATCGACGTCGCCCTCGTCCTCCTCGGCGCCGGGCACGAGACCACCGCGAACATGCTGGCCCTGGGCACGTTCGCCCTGCTGCAGAACCCGGACCAGCTCGCGGCCCTGCGCGCCGATCCGGGCCTGATCGACACCGCGGTCGAGGAGCTGCTGCGGTACCTGAGCATCATCCAGCTCGGTGTCAGCCGGATCGCCACCGAGACCGTGACGGTCGGCGGCGTCGAGATCCCGGCCGGGGCGACCGTCGTCGTCGCCACGCCGGAGGTCAACCGCGACACCCGGCACTGGACGGACCCGGACCGGCTCGACCTGGGCCGCGAGCGCGCGCCGCACCTGGCGTTCGGCCACGGCATCCACCAGTGCCTGGGCCAGCAGCTGGCCCGCATCGAGATGCGGGTGGGGTTCGCCGAGCTGGTCACACGACTGCCGGACCTGCGGCTCGCCGCGAAGGCCGGCGAGGTGCCGCTGCGCAACGACATGCTGATCTTCGGCGTGCACTCGCTGCCGGTGACCTGGGCCTGACGGCGGGTGGCCGACCGGCCGGGCCGCGCCCGGCCGGTCGTCATAATCGGGCGGCCACGACGACGGGCCACGACGACGGCCACGACGACCGGGCCACGAGAGGGGACGCGATGGCAGGGACGGCACCGCCCACTCCCCCCGTCGCGCCCGCGCTCGCGGAGGTCGGCCGCCGGGAGCGCAAGAAGCTCGCCACCCGCGCCGCGGTGCGGGACGCGGCGCTGCGGCTCGCGGTCCGGTACGGCGTCGAGAACATCACGGTGGAGCAGATCGCGACCGAGGCCGACATCGCGCTGCGCACCTTCTTCAACCACTACTCCAGCAAGGAGGAGGCGGTCGTCGCGGCGGCGGCCGCCGGGGCGGAGGCGCTCGTCGCCGAGTTCCGGGCCCGGCCGCCCGCGGAGTCGGTGCTGCAGGCGCTGCGCGAGGCGGTCCTCGTGGTGATGGACCGGCACGACGCGGCCGGCCGCGACCATCTCCGCGCGCTGCGACTCATGCGGGAGAGCCCCTCGCTCGTGCCGCAGCAGATGGCGGTGCTCACGGCGCAGGAGCAGTCGCTCGCCCGTGCCGTCGCCGGACGCGTCGGCCTGCCCTGGGCGGACGGCGGACCGCGGCCGATCTACCCACAGCTGTGCGCGGCCGCGGCGCTGGCGGCTCTGCGGGTCGTCCTCGAACGCTGGCTCGACCACGCGTCCGACCCCGAGCACGACCCCGAGCACGACCCCGAGCACGCCCCGCCCCTCGCCGTGCTGCGGCACGAGGTCGACGAGGCCCTCGCCCACCTGGCGGCGGGGCTGGACGGGGTGCGGCAGGGCTGACTCCGAGGGCCCGCGCCACTCAGCACGTCGCGCCGGTCTCCGCCAGCGAGTCGACGATCTCGAACCCGTTGACGAGGACGAGCACCCGCCGGACCGTCCCCGAGTCCGGCGACACCACCAGCTGCATCCGGTGCCGACCGGCGGCCAGCCGCATCTGCAGCCGGGCCAGGCAGCGCACGCCGCACGCCGCGAGGAAACCGACACCGGTCAGGTCGATGATCACGCGTTCGATCCCGGGCTCGGCCGTCACCCGCATCACCACGCGATCGAGTTCCGGGCAGTTGGCCAGGTCGACCTCACCCTCGATCGCCACCACGACGACATCGGAGGACGGGCGTCGCACGGTCAGCAGCAGACCCCCCGGCAAGGACTTCTCACACGCGTTCACGGCGCTCCCCCAACATTCCGGCGCCTGCCGCGGCCCTACACCGTCCGGCGAGGTGGGTGAGTGTCGTACCGGAGCGGACCTCCCCGCAACGGCCATCCGAGGCACCCTGCCTGGTCAGCGGCGCGTCCAGCTGATCGTGCCACCCCTGCCGGCGACATCCCGGCCCTCGACCGGCCATACCCCTACGGCGACCGGTCGGCGTCGTCGCCCGTCCGGCTGTACCTCGCCCAGCGCAGAGCCTCCTCGCGCTCGTGTCGCGCCGAGTCGCGGGCGTGCTGGGCGAGACCTCGGAGGCGGTCGGCGTCGTCGGGCCGCACCTCGGCCGCGTGGTCCAGGGTGGACGCGACGGCGTCCTCGACGCTCGCCCGCTGCTCGGCGAGGGCCGCCACCTGTGCCGCGACGCGTTCGCCCTCCGCCCGGAGCCGTGCCGTCTGCCGTCTCAGCGACTCACCCCTCTCCGCCTGCTCGTCGCCGTGCATCCGAACCTCCTCCGTTCCTCGTGGGGTGTGCGTGCGCCCGACCGGCACCGCGATCATCGACCTCGGTCAGGGCGCCCGCCGGCTCCGGCGCGCCCGCACGCGCGCCAGCACGTCCCTGCTCTCCGCGACCTGGAGCCGGCTGCCGCGCACCGCCCGCGAGACGGCGGCGGCGGTGACGACCGTCCGGTCGCGGGCCTCCTCGGTCCGGCGCCGGACGGCATCGGCCTCCGCCCGGCCGAGCTGCTCGCGCTCCAGCGCGGACTGCTCCCGGTCCGCGGCCGCGTCCTCACGGTCCCCCGCGGACTCCCGGCGGTCCCGGGCGGCGGCGCACCGGTCCCGGGCCGACGCCCGCCGGTCCCCCGCCGCGTTCCGCCGCAGCGACTCGTCCCGCGCCACGATCATGATGGCCTCCTCGAGGAGGAGGCTGACGGCGGCGCGGTCCCGCCTCCAGGCCTCCGCGGACCCGACCGGGGCCGCGCCGTCGCGCTCCAGCCGGTCCAACGACTCCAGGAGGCTCCGGCGGAGGTCGCGCAGCCGGCCGACCACCTGCTGCGACCGGCCCACCACCTCCGCGTCGCGAGTGCGGGCCCGGATGTCCCGTAGGTCTGCCTCGGCGTCGCGCTCCCGCGAGACCTCGTCGCGCACCCCGGCGGCGTCGTCCCGGGCGCAGGCGGCGACGTCCCGCCGGTCGGCTGCGGGCCGCGGGTCGCGCCCGCCGTGCCACTCGTCCATCGCGCCGGACTCCTCACCTGCCACGGATGCGGCGGTGCCGTCGACGGTACGGCCCCGCGTACCTGCGGGCACGCGCTGGCCAGATCCGGACACACGAATCCGGACGCCGCCCACCGACACGCGACGCCGTGGACGCTCACCCCCCGCGGTCCCCCGATCCGAACTGCCACGGGACCCAGCAGACCAGCAGGCCGAGGGTGCCGACCGTCGTCGCCGTCGGGGCGGACATCAGCACGCCCCACGTGAGCGCGAGCAGCCCCAGGACGAACAGGATCTGGCCGATCAGCACGCCGACGCCGGTCCGGCCGGGCGGCGACCGCCGCGCCGGCCCGGCCGGGCGGGACAGCTGTGCCGCCAGGTCGGGGTCGTCGTGGGCGAGCTGCTCCGCGAGCGCGGCGAGCTCACGGCGTTGCCGGCGGGTGAGCCTCATCTCCGTTCCTCCCCGATATCGGTCACGGGTTCGGTTCCCCTTCGACAGCAGGCCGTCGGGACGGGCGCGGCACCGCGACGCCGGGTCGTGGCAGCAGGACACGAGGAATCGGCGGACACGCCCGTCTGCTCGGCGCGGCCTCGGATGGAAGGGGGACGAGGTGCCGACCGCCTCATGGCGCACTCCTACCGTGATCAGGTAGGGGCCATCAGCCCGTTGCCGGGCGGTTGAGGGCGGGCTCCATCGCCGCAGGAGATCGTAGTCCCGTGGCCGGCCGCTGACCAGATCCGCGGCGTCACCACCGCTTCCTCGGGCGGTGACGCCCGCCTGCACTCCGGAGGCGAGCCCGCTACCGTCGATCGATGGCGGCCGAGAGGAACGAGGAACTCGCGCGGCTCTTCGTGGGTATCGCGCGTCACCTGCACGCCGAGGACGACCCGGCGGGGGCCCGGGAGCAGATCACGCTCGCGGCGGTGGCGACCGTGCCGGGCTGCGCGCACGCCGCGATCTCCCTGGTCCGGCGCAACGGGACGATCACCACCGTGGCGGCGACCGACGAGCTGCCGGCCCAGGTCGACGCGGTGCAGTACGAGACCGGTCAGGGCCCCTGCCTGGAGGCGCTCGAACACGACCGGCTCTACCGCTCGGACGACCTCGAAGCCGAGACGCGCTGGCCCGACTTCGCCCGCCCGGCGGCGGAACGCACCGGCGTGCGCAGCATGCTGTCCTACCGCCTCTACCTCGACGACGAGGTGCACGGGGCGCTCAACCTCTACTCGCGCACGCCCCGGGCGTTCGACGACCACGCCGTCGCCGTCGGCGCGATCCTGGCCGGGCACGCCACCCTCGCGCTGTCCCACAGCCGGGACCGGCAGCAGCGCAGAAACCTCAGCGAGGCCCTCGACAGCAACCGTGACATCGGCGTCGCCATCGGCATCCTCATGGCCTCGCACGGGATCACCCGCGACCGGGCCTTCGACGTGCTCCGCGACACGTCCCAGTGGCTGAACAGGAAGCTCCGCGAGGTCGCCGAGGAGGTCACCCACACCGGCCGGCTCCCCTCGGCCCCGGAGCGCTCCACACCCCGCTGACCTGGGGAGATGCTGCCGCTTTCGGGGAGGTCGGGGTCAGTCGTCGACGAGCGGGAGCTTGAAGGCCAGGTGCCGGAGCATCCCGGACTGCGGCCGCAGCATGGGCGGGTAGCGCATCTCCGTCTGCACCCAGGCGATGATGTCCCGCGCCCGCCGGCGGCTGTTCGCGGTTCCGGAGACGACGAACCCCTCCTCGTCGACCACGGTCCAGGTCCACTCGCGATCGCCGGTCCGCCGGGTCACCGTCAGCTGCACCGCGACACCCTATGCACTCGCCTCGCGAGGGGACCGGGCGGCCTCCGGCTCCTGCCGACCGGAGCGCCGGAGGCCGGAACACAGGAGGCCGGAACACAGGAGTTCGGTCAGTGCATGTCGACGAGGTGGGGAGCCACGTGGGCACTGCTGCGGGCCAGGAAGTGCCAGCCCACCCACCACCAGCACGCGAACAGCGCGATCCGGCCGGGGAGCGTCGTCGCGATCGCGGAGACCAGCTCGCCGAAGGTCGGCGTCGCGGTGCCGGGGCGCCTCCCGGTCAGCTCGACGACGCCGGCCAGCACGACGACGGCGAGGTACGCGGCGATCGTCGCGTCCCACCCGGTCATCGCCGGGTCAGCCAGTACCCGCCGCAGATCCATGCGACGTAACCGACGAGCCGGACCGTGCGGTCGACGAACTCCGGCCCCACCAGGTAGCTGATCGTGGGGAACCCCGGCCGGTGGCCGTGGAGCAGCGCACCGATCTCCAGCACGGAGGCGACGACGACGAGCGCGACCCACGGCGCCGCCGATCGGAGCGTGACCCGAGGGCGTCCGCCGACCCGCCCGAGGCGGCCGGACGCCGCCAACGCGACCCCGCCCAGGCCGATCGCCGCGGTCACGGCCGTCGCCTGCCAGGTGTGCGTCGGGATCGGCGAGACGAGCACGGCGACCGGTACGGCGACCGCGAGCACGGCAGCCCGGGTGACGACCCGCGACGCACCCCGGGGAACGGCCGCGGACGAGGCAGGCGCAGGGTCGGCGGGAGGACGGCGCGATGTCACCTCGCCACGATCCCGCCCTCCTGCGGATGGGCCAAGCCTCGACGGACCAGGTCGATCAGTCGTCGGACCGACGTACCCGCAGCAGGAACGTGGCGGTGAGGGCCACGCCGCGGTCGGGATCGTCGACGAGGCCGGTCAGCGTCGCCTCGGCCCGCGGTCCGGGGACGTCGGCGAGAGCCGACGCCAGGCGCCGCCGGGCCGCGCCGGTGGCGCGCGTGAGCTCGTCCGCGATCGCGCGTGCGATCTCGTCCGCCCGGCCGTGCCGGGAGGCGAGCCCTCCGAGCGCGTCCGCGGCGTCCACGTCGTCGCGTCCCTCGACGACGAGGGCGACGAGCGCGGGGACGGCGTCCGCCTCACCGCGCGCGGCCCGCACGAGCGCGGCACGTCCGCTCACCACCGGGTCGGGATGCCGGAACGCGTCGGCCAGGACGGCCGTGGCGCGCGGCGATCCGATCTTCACCAGTGCCGCCAGCGCGCGATGTCGCCGCTCGGGGACCGGTGACTCCAGGGCCTCCGCCAGGACCGGGATCGCGCTGTCCCCGGTCCGGGCGAGGGCCCAGTCGAGCGCGCCGGCGACGTTCGGGTCCGCCTCCTTCAACGCCGCTTCGGCGAGGGGTACCACGTCGCGCTCCCCCTCGCCGGCGAGCGAGAGGGCGAACCGCTGACGTGCCGAGGGATCGCCCGCATCGAGCCCCCGCATCAGGCCGATGGTCCGCAGCACGTCCGACCACGCAGCCGGGTCGCTCGCCCGGACCTGGTCGAGCCGGCGCAGGAGCTCCTCCTCCCGGGCGAGGCGGTCGTGCGTGCGGGCGACCAGCTGCTCGACCATCGCGGCCGGGCTGAACGAGAGGTCTCCGAGCACGTCCGCGATGTCCTGCAGGCTCAGGCCCAACGAGCGGAGGGCCTCCACGTGGAACAGGCGCCGGACGTCGTCGTCCGAGTACTGCCGGTACCCGCCCTGCGTACGCCCGGTCGGCGACACCAGCCCGATCCGGTCGTAGTGGCGCAGCATCCGGGCGCTGATCCCGGACTGCGCGGAGACCTCACCGATCAGCACCCCGCGTGCTCCCCGACGAGCGGCGCCCCGCGCAGCGCGACGACCCGGCGCGCCTCCGCGATCGCGGCCTCGAACCCCTCGTCGGGATGCTGCATGAGCCGCTTCGTGGCGAGCGCGTGCGCGCGCACGCCCGGGTCGCGGGCGGTCGTCGCGCGCTCGACGACGGGCAGGACGGCTTCCCCGAGGGCGACGAAGGCCCGGCTGAGGCTCCGCTGCACCTCGCCGTTCCCGCGGTCGAACTGGGTGAACAGCGTCTCGGCGAGTTCGGTCTCACGCCCCTCGGGGACGAGTCCGGCCGCGGTGCGCCATGCCGTACGGGCGACCTCGTCGTCCTCGTCCTCCAGGAGCTCGGTGGTGATCGCCGGCCAGGTCCGCGCGTCACCGATCTTGGAGAGCGTGTGGAGCGCCTGGCTCCGCCCCTGCGGGACCTCCGACCCGAGCTCGGACAGCAACCGCTCCGCCGTGGCCGAGGCGTCGTGCCGCGTGAGCGCCCAGGTCAGCATGTCGCGGACGAAGAAGTCCGGCTCGACCGCGCACCGCTCGACCAGCACCTCGACGTACTCGGCATTCGGGTGCATCCCGGCCGTGAGAGCCGCGTGCAGGCGGGCCGACGCGGCGGAACTCTCCAGGGCGGACCTCAACCCCGCGCCCGCTCCCTCGTGCACTCTCGACATCTCGATCACCTCCACCCGCGATTCAAGACCTTGTCACCGTGTCAAGGTCAAGCCCTCGCCGGAACCCGGGCGGGTCGTCAGACGTCAGCCCGTGCTTTACAGTTCAGCGCATGCTGACCAGTGAGACGCGGGAGGCGGCGCTCGCCCGGGTCGGGAAGGCCCTCGCGGACCCGACCCGGTGCCGCATCCTCGTCGCCCTCCTCGACGGCGCGGGCTTCCCCGGGCAGCTCGCCGACCGGCTCGGCCTCACCCGGCCGAACGTGTCCAACCACCTGGCCTGCCTGCGCGGATGCGGCCTGGTCACCGCCTCCTACCAGGGCCGGCAGGTGCGCTACGAGATCGCCGATCCCCACCTCGCCCGTGCGCTGCACGAGCTGCTCGCGGTCGTCCTGGCCGTCGACACCGGCCCGGCCTGCCTGGACGAGGACGACCGCTCCCCCGCACCCGGGGCCGGGCAGCCGTGACCGGCCCGAGCCGATCCGTGCCCGACGCCGGGAGCCCCCGCTGCACGGACGACTGCGGCACCGCTCCGGCCCGGACCGCCGGCGCGACGACGCCCGACCGTCGCGCCGTCCTGACCCGCCGGGTACGTCTGCTGGTCGCGGCGACCATCAGCTACAACGTCGTCGAGGCCGTCGTCGCGATCAGCGCCGGGCACGTCGCCTCCTCCACCGCACTGATCGGCTTCGGCCTCGACTCGGTGATCGAGGTCGCCTCCGCGGCCGCCGTCGCCTGGCAGTTCTCCGGCTCGGACCCGGAGCAGCGCGAACGCGCCGCGCTCCGGGTCATCGGCCTGTCGTTCTTCGCGCTCGCCGCCTACGTCGCCGTGGAGTCGGTGCGCAGCCTGCTCGGCGCCGGCGAGCCCGAACACTCCGCCGTGGGCATCGTGCTGGCGGCGCTCTCGCTGGTGGTCATGCCCCTGCTGTCCGCCGCGCAGCGCCGGGCCGGCCGCGAGCTCGGGTCGGCCAGCGCCGTCGCGGACTCCAAGCAGACCCTGCTCTGCACCTACCTGTCCGGGGTCCTGCTCGCCGGACTGCTGCTGAACAGCCTCCTCGGCTGGTCCTGGGCCGACCCGATCGCGGCACTGGTCATCGCCGCCGTCGCCGTCCGGGAAGGGCGCGAGGCCTGGAAGGGTCGTCACTGCTGCTGACCCGCACCATCCGAGTGGTGCCGAGCGTCAGGCCGTCGTTCCGGCGGCGGGGTCCGCGTGGCGACGGGCGCGGGAACCTGCCGCGACGATCGGGATGATCGCCAGGGCGACCACTCCTCCGGCGACGGCGAGCGCCGGGTAGCCGGCCGCGGCGACGACGAGGCCGGAGGCCAGCCCACCACCGGCTCCGGCGACGGCGATGCCGACGTCGACGGTCCCCTGCGTGGCGGCGCGCCGCTCGAGGGGCACGGCGTCGGTGATGATCGCGGTCCCGCTCACCAGCCCGAGGTTCCAGCCCAGACCCAGGAGGGCGAGCGCGAGGGCGAGCAGGACCACGGAGTCCGTGGGCGCGGTGGCGGCGAGGACACCGGCGGCCAGCAGGGTGATTCCGGACAGCGCCGCGACGGCGAGCCGGCCGTACCGGTCGACGAGCCAGCCGCTCAGCGGCGAGGGCAGGTACATGGCGGCGACGTGCACGGCGATCACGGCCCCGGCCGCGCCGACCCCGTGGCCGTGGGCGGCCATGTGCACCGGGGTCATCGTCATGATCGCGACCATCACGAGCTGGGTGAGCACCATGACCGAGGCGCCCAGGGCGACCCCGCCCGGCTCGGCGCCGCCGGTCCCCGCCGTTCCGGTTGCCTCGTGCGAGGTGGGCGACGGTCCGACGGACTCCGACGAGATCGCAACTGCGGCGGCGCGTTCCCGGGCCAGGTGCAGCGGATCGGGGCGCAGCAGGAGGCCGAGGACGAGGGCTGCGAGGAGGTAGGCGGTGCCGGAGAGCAGGAACGGCCCGGCCAGCGGAGGGAGGCCCCACGCGGTCGCGAGTCGTCCCATCGGGGAGACCAGGGTCGGACCGAGCACCCCACCGAGGGTGGTCGCGACCAGGACGGTGCTGACCGCGCGGCCGCGACGGGCCGGGGCGGCGAGATCGGCACCGGTGTAGCGGGCCTGCAGGTTGGTCGCGGTACCCGCGCCGTAGACGACCAACGCCGCGAACAGCAGCGGGACGCTGTCGGCGACCGCGGCGAGGACGACCCCGGCGCTGCCTGCAGCGCCGACCGCGTAACCCGTGGTCAGGCCGGGCCGGCGGCCGAACCGCTGCGAGAGCCGACCGACGCCGGCGGCCGCCGCGGCCGAACCGACGGTGAAGAGCGCGATGGGCAGCCCGGCCAGGCTGGTCGCGCCGAGCATGTCCTGGGCCAGCAGGGCGCCGACCGTGATCCCGGCCGCGAGCCCGGCGCCGCTGAAGACCTGGGCCAGGACCAGGGTGCGGAGGATGCGGCGCTGCTCCGGCGGCTCCGTCGACGCCGGGCCGTGGTCCGGGCTCCGGGAGCGATCTCGGTCCTGCCGGTCGGTCATCGACCGGGCTCGCCGACGACGGGCCGCCCGGACAGGCGCCACTCCAGGAAGCCCTCGGTCAGCCGCACCGCGCGCCGGCCGTGCGCGGCGAGCAGCCGGACCGCGTCGTGGGAGAACACGCACAGGGCGCCGCGGCAGTAGGCGACGATCTCCTGGTCGGCGGGGATCTCCTCGAGCCGGTCGGCGAGCTCGCCGATCGGGATCGACACCGCGCCCGGGATGTGCCCGGCGGCGAACTCCGGCCCGGGCCGCACGTCGAGGACCACCGCCCGCCCGGCGGCGACCCGGCGCAGCAGTTCCTCGCGGGTGATCTCCTCGGTGTCGTCCGGGCCGAGATAGGCCTGGGCGGCCGGTCCGACGTCGGCGACGCGGGCCCCGGCCACCTCCCGCAGCCGCAGCCACAGCGCGGCGACGTCGTCCCCGGCCAGGGCGTACTCGATCGTCGTGCCGTGCCGGGTCGTGGTCACCAGGCCGGCCTGCTTGAGCGCCTGCAGGTGCGCCGAGGCCGTCGTCAGGCCCAGCCGCGCGGTCGCGGCGAGGTCGGCGACGCTGCGCGGGCCCTGGGCGAGCAGGTCCAGCAGCTCCAGGCGCTTGCCGTGCCCCAGCGCCTTCCCGACCCGGGCGAGGTGCGTGAACAGCGCGCCCTTCGCGGTCTCGTCCGACACCGGCCTCAGCTCCTCCATAAATCCATGGATTACTGTAACATCGCTGCCCCGGCCGGTCCGGCGGAGAAGGTGGGAAGCGATGGTCACGCCGACGGAGGTCCGCGTCCACGCCGTGGTCGACGAGGGGCTGGGCAACTCCAGCTACCTGCTCGACCTGGGCGACGGGGCGGCGCTGGTGGTCGACCCTCCGCGGGATCTGCGCGCGGTGCACACGCGGGCCCGCGCCGAGGGGCTGCGGATCCGGTTCGTCGCGGACACCCACCTCCACGCCGACTTCCTCTCCGGCGCGGTACAGCTCGCACACGACGAGGGGGCGACCGTGCTGGCCTCGGCCGCCGGCGCCCGGCGGTTCCCGCACCGCGGGCTGCACGACGGCGACGAGGTCGACCTCGGTGGGCTGCGGCTGACCGCGCTGGCCACCCCGGGACACACCGACGAGCACGTGTCCTTCCTGGTCTCCGACGGCGCCGCTCCGGCCGGGGTGTTCACCGGCGGGTCGCTGATCGTCGGTTCGGCCGCGCGGCCCGATCTGCTCGGCCCGAACCGCACGGACGACCTCGCCCGCGCCCAGTTCGCGTCGCTGCGCCGGCTCGCCGCCCTGCCCGCGGCGACCGCCGTGTGGCCCACGCACGGCGCCGGGTCCTTCTGCTCGGCCCCGCCCGGGGCGCAGCGCACCTCGACGATCGGCCGTGAGCTGGCCACGAACCCGCTGCTCCGCCTGGACGAGGAGCAGGGCTTCGTCGAGGCCCTGCTCGGATCGTTGGGCAGCTACCCCGACTACTTCCGCCGGCTGGGCGAGATCAACCGGCAGGGCCCGGCCGTCCTCGACACGGAGCGCGCCGGCACCCTCACCGCCTTGCCCGCGTCGGCGGTCCGGCGCCTGCGCGCGGAGGGCGCGACGCTCGTCGACGTCCGCCCGGTCGTCGAGTACGCCGCGGCACACATCCCGGGCTCCCTGTCCGACGCGCTCCGCGCCCAGTTCGCCACGTGGCTGGGCTGGGTCGCTTCCCCCGACAACGACATCGTCGTCGTCCGGAACCCGGACCAGGACCCGGCCGACATCGTCTGGCCCGCCCTCGACATCGGCATGGAACGGATCGTCGGGGAGCTGGCCGGGGGACTCGACGCCTGGACCGCCGCCGGGTACGACATCGCCGCCACCCGCGTCCTGCGCTCGGAGCAGCTCGACCCCGCGGGCCTGCGCGTCCTCGACGTCCGGCAGAGCTCCGAGTACCTCGCCGGGCACCTGCCGGGCGCCGGACACCTCGAGCTCGGTTCACTCACCGGCCGAGTCGGTGAGCTCGTTCCCGCCCCGACCGCGGTGATGTGCGGGCACGGCGAACGCGCCGCCACCGCGGCGAGCCTCCTCGAGTCCGCCGGGCACCGGGATCTCGCCGTCGTCGTCGGCGGCGCCCAGGACTGGGCCGACGCCGGCGGGCGGGCACTGGTCACCGGGGCCGATGCCGAGCCCGTCACTGCCGGATCACCGGATCCCGCGACGGAGGAGGCGGCGCGCTGATGCCCGCGTCCACGAGGGCCACCACCGTGCCGGTCCGCCTCGGGCTGCGTGAGAACCTCGGCCAGTTCACGCTGCTCGCCCTGGTCAACCTGCTCGTCGGCGGCATGGTCGGCCTCGAACGCACGGTCACCCCGCTGGTGGGTGCGCAGGTCTTCGGGCTCGGCGATCTCACCGTCGCCCTGTTCGTCATGGCCTTCGGCGTGACGAAGGCGGTGACCAACCTCGTCGGCGGCGCGGTCGTCGGCCGGTACACCCGCAAGAAGGTCCTCGTCGCCGGCTGGATCGTCGGCCTGCCGGTGCCGTTCCTGCTCGCCTTCGCCCCGAACTGGTGGTGGGTGATCGGCGCGAACGTCCTGCTCGGCGTGAACCAGGGCCTCACCTGGTCCATGACGGTCAACATGAAGATCGACCTGGTCGGGCCGGCCCGCCGCGGCCTGGCCCTCGGGATCAACGAGACCGCCGGCTATCTGGGCGTCGCCGTCACCGCGCTGGCGACCGGGTACCTCGCCACCACCTACGGGCTGCAGCCCGCGCCCGAGCTCCTCGGCGCCGTCTACGCGATCGCCGGGCTCGCCCTCACGGTGACGCTCGTCCGCGACACCAGCGCCCACGCCAGGCTGGAGGCCGAGCAGCACCACGCACACCGGCGTACCGACGAGCAGGACCCCGGCGGCCGGTCCAGGGCGACCGCCGCCCCGGGCCTCGGCACGATGTTCGCCGAGCTCACGTGGCGCGACCGGAACCTGGCCTCGATCAGCCAGGCCGGCCTGGTCAACAACCTCAACGACGGCCTGACCTGGGTCCTGCTCCCCGTCCTGCTCGTCCAGGCCGGGGTCTCGGTGGGCGGGGTCGGCGCCATCAAGGCCCTCTACCCCTTCATGTGGGCCGTGGGCATGCTGGGCACCGGCCACCTCGCCGACCGGATCGGCCGCAAGATCCCCGTCGTCGCCGGGATGGCGATCCAGGCCGTCGGGCTGCTGATCATCGTGCTCGGCCTGTCCCGGGCCTTCCTCGCCGGGCTGGTCGGCTCGTTCCTGCTCGGGGTGGGCACCGCGCTCGTCTACCCCGCCCTGCTCGCCGCGATCAGCGACGGCGTCCACCCGGCCGCGCGCGCGGCCGCCCTCGGCGGCTACCGCTTCTGGCGCGACATCGGCTATGCCGTCGGAGCCCTCGTCGGCGGCGTCACCGCCGCCCTGGCCTCCCTCGAAGCCGCCGTCCTGGTCGCGGCCGGGCTCACCGCCGCGTCCGCGGTGTGGAGCCGGCTGGCCATGCGCAGCGACCGTCACCGCAGCTGAGCACGGTGCCGTCAGTCGCCGATGCGCCTGGCGAGTTCGGGTAGCCCGGGCCCGGAGAGCTCGGGGGTGATTCCGTGGCGGCCGGCGAGCGCCATGAGCAGCGCCTCGCCGGGCCCGGCGACCTCCGGTCCCTCGCCGGTGGTCCAGTCGAGATCGGTCGCGGTCAGGGTCAGCCCACGGATGCGCTTCCTCGCCCTGATCGGCGGGGCGGTCCTGGCGTAGTCGAGGACGACGTCGAGCCGCTCGGCAGGGATGGGGCGGGGCAGGCCGAGGGGGCGTCGGATGTCCTGCTGGTGGATCATGCCGTCGGTCAGCGCGATCCGGCCGCCGAAGCCGGCGGTCAGCCCCCGGGGCTGCAGGTTGTTCTTCGCCAGGGCGATCAGCTCGTCCGGGCTGCGGTCGGCGTAGGCGGCGACCCCGACCTCGTTCGCCCGTCCCGGCCCGCGGCGCAGGAACCGTCCAACCAGCTGGGGGCGGCTGAGCTCGTCGTAGCTGAACATGTGCGCGACCACCTCGCGGACGCACCACTCGCTGCACAGCGTCCGGGCCTCCCACTGCGCCGGAGTGAGCGTGCCGAGCAGGTCGACCAGTTCGCCGCGCTCCTCGCGGGCCATCGCCATCGTGTCCACGGCGTGCATCGAGGGCCTCAGCCCTGCTCGGCGACGGTCTTCGCGAACCCGTCGAGCAGCAGCGCCCAGCCGCCACCGCCGTTGATCGCGTCGTTGATCGCCTGCCCGCCGTCGAGCCGTTCGAAGTAGCGGTGCTCGACCTCGACCACGCTCTCCCCCGGCCCGCCCGCGGTGAACCGGGCCTCGATCTCGCTGGCCTTCTCCGGGTCGGGGTCGAACTGCCAGGAGCCGTTGATCTGCCAGGTGATCACCAGCCGGTGCGGCGGCTCCCAGACCAGCACCCGCCCCCAGTCGCACTCGCTGCCGTCGACGCCGCGCTCGAACCAGCGCCCGCCCACGCCGGGCTCGAGGACGACCTCGGCCAGCTCGGCCTGCCCGATGTGGTACTGGTGCGGCCACCAGGTGTTCACCGCACCGGTGAACACCTCGAACGCCCGCTCGACCGGGACCGCGAGACTGACCGTGCCCGTGATGGGCGGGATCGGGGCCGTGCCGCTCATGGCTGCTCCTCGACGTCCTCGGGCCGGGACTCCAGGCCCGGCGTGGTGGCCTCGGCGGTCTTCTGGAAGTCGGTCAGCGCGGCGCTCCACACCCCGTCCAGCCACGTCCGCAAGGCGCCGACGCCCTCGGGGTTGAGCCGGTGGATGCGCCGGGTCCCCTCGGCGTGGCTGACCACCAGCCCGCCCTCGCGCAGCACCCGCAGGTGCTGGGACACCGCCGGCCTGCTGATCGGCAGCTCGTCGGCCAGCTCCTGCACCGAACTGGGCCGGCGCGCGAGCAGCTCGAAGATGGCGCGCCGGCTGGGGTCGCCGAGGAGCCCCAGGCCCGCATCTCCGTAAGCCGACACAAACGGTAAGTGTAGACGCACGAAGGCCGTCGTCAAGCCCGCGGAGTGGCGCCCGGGGCGGCGGCCGTGCCCCGGGCGGCCTTGTCGACGGTCAGCCAGGTCCCGTGCTCGACGCGGGTGGCGTAGTTGTCGTGGGCGGGTGAGCCGGGCGGCCAGGAGTGCAGGAAGTCGGCCTGCCAGCGGTCGTGGTCGTAGCGGACGGGCAGGGCGTCGACGCGGAGGCCGTCGAGGGTGGTCCCGTACAGGCTGTCCCGCGGCGTGCCCGGATCGGCCGACAGGCGGGTGAGGACGCCGACGCGGGTGCCGGCGAAGTTCGGCAGGCCGGCGCACCCGTTGTTCACGACGACGCAGCGGCGGTCGGCGTGCGGGACGACCTGGGCGTAGGGCAGGCCGGTGTGGGTGCAGCACAGCGCGTCGACCCCGGCCCGGCGGCACCAGTCGACCACCTGCTCGACCGTCGTGGTCGGTCCGGCGAAGGCCGTGTGAGTGCGGGCGTCCTGGTCGGGTGGGTCGAGGGCTTCGAGGGCGAGCCGCCATCCGGCCAGGCTCTCGGGGTCGCCGTGCACGATCCCGACCCGGTGGTCCCCGACGAGCACGGTGAGGTGCCGGGGCAGCTCGGCCAGGCGGCGTCGGACCGCGTCGTTCCGCAGGGCCGGGCTCGCACGGAGCTGCTCGACGACGAGGTTGGAGTTGGTGACCACCGGTTCGGCGATGTAGTCGGGGTAGTCGCAGCCGCAGCCGACGGTGTCGTCGTCGGCGGTCAGGGCGTACTCGACGTTGCCCTGGGTGACGTGGTGGGAGTGCACGCCGGCGTCCACCGCCCGGAAGTGATCGGGGTCGACGTCGAGGTAGTGGAAGTCGCCGTTGAACACGATCTCGGGAGGGGCGGGCTCGGCGGCCGCGCGGGCCAGGACCGCGTCGAGGGCGTGCGGGTTGCCGTAGAGCCCGCCGACCACGAACAGGGTCGTGCAGGCGAACGCGGGAGGTTCGGCGAGGTCCTCGGGCCGGTAGCGGTAGGCCACCGGGCAGACCCGTCCCGGGCCGGCCACGGCTACACCGCCGGCTCACCGAGAAGCGTGGCGAGCAGGTCGCGGACTCTCGCGTCGATCTCGTCGCGGATCGGGCGGACCTCGTCGACGCTGCGGCCGGCGGGGTCGGTGACCTGCCAGTCGAGGTAGCGCTTGCCGGGGAACACCGGGCAGGTGTCGCCGCAGCCCATGGTGATGACGACGTCGGCGGCCTGCACGGCGTCGGTGGTCAGTTTCTTCGGGAACTCGTGGGACAGGTCGATCCCCCGCTCGGTCATGACGGCGCGGACCGCGGGGTTGATCTGGTCGGCCGGTGCGGAGCCGGCGGAGGTGACGCGGACCCGGCCGGCGGCGTGGTGACGGAGGAGTGCGGCGGCCATCTGTGAGCGGCCGGCGTTGTGGACGCAGACGAACAGCACCTCGGGCATGGTCGGGCTGTCGGGGCTGGTCATGGCGAGGCCTCCTGGGTCGAGTGGCTCGAGCGGGTCCAACGGCGGCGGGCGGCGAGGGAGACGTAGACGAGGGCGACGAGGACGGGGACCTCGATCAGCGGTCCGACCACGCCAGCGAGGGCTTGGCCGGAGGTGACGCCGAACGTCGCGACGGCCACGGCGATGGCGAGCTCGAAGTTGTTGCCGGCGGCGGTGAACGCGAGCGTGGCGGAGCGCTCGTAGCCCAGGCCGACGGCCTTGGCCAGGGCGAGGGAGCCGAACCACATGATCGCGAAGTAGGCCAGCAGCGGCAGCGCGATCCGGGCGACGTCGAGAGGGCGGGAGGTGATCGCGTCGCCCTGCAGGGCGAACAGGACCACGATGGTGAACAGCAGCCCGTAGAGCGCGAACGGCCCGATCCGCGGGATCAGCTTCTCCTCGTACCAGGAGCGGCCCTTGGCCCGCTCCCCGATCCGGCGGGTCAGGTAGCCGGCCAGCAGCGGGACGCCGAGGAAGATCAGCACCGAGCGGGCGATCTCCCAGGCGGAGACGTCGAGGTCGGTCTGGGGGAGGCCGAGCCGGCCGGGCAGGACCGAGAGGTAGAACCAGCCGAGCCCGGCGAAGGCGACGACCTGGAAGACGGAGTTGAGCGCGACGAGGACGGCGGCGGCCTCGCGGTCGCCGCAGGCGAGGTCGTTCCAGATGACGACCATCGCGATGCAGCGGGCGAGACCGACGATGATCAGCCCGGTGCGGTACTCGGGCAGGTCCGGCAGCAGCAGCCAGGCCAGGGCGAACATCAGCGCGGGCCCGAGGACCCAGTTCAGGACCAGCGAGCCGAGGAGCAGGCGGCGGTCGCCGGTGACGGTGTCGAGGCGGTCGTAGCGGACCTTCGCCAGCACCGGATACATCATCACCAGCAGGCCGAGCGCGATCGGCAGCGAGACCCCGCCGAGCGAGATCGCGTCGAGGGCCTGGCCGAGGCCGGGGATCAGGCGGCCGGCACCGAGGCCGAGGGCCATCGCGGCGAGGATCCAGACGGGCAGGAACCGGTCGAGCGTGGAGAGCCTGCCCACGACCGCCGGGTTCGACGAGGCCGTGGGCTGGTCGGTCAGGCTCACGCGGACACACCCGCGGGCTCGTCGGCCGGGTCGACGGTCAGGACGTCGCCGAGCGTGCGCAGCGTGCTGGGTGAGACGCGGTAGTAGATCCAGGTCCCGCGGCGGTCGCCGGTGATCAACCCGGCCTCCTTGAGGACCTTGAGGTGGTGACTGATCGTCGGCCCCTTGAGGTCGAACACGCCGGTCAGCTCGCACACGCACGCCTCACCGCCCTCGTGCGAGGCGATCAGCGACAACAGCCGCAGCCGGACCGGGTCGCCCAGCGCCTTGAACACCCGGGCCAGCTCCACCGCACGCTGCGCGTCGAGGGGCTCACTGGTCAACGGCGAGCAGCAGGCCGGCGCGCTCAGGTCGACGACCGGCAGGTCTTGCTTCGACATGCGCCTATCTTGACAAGCCTCGAACCAGCATGCAACCTCTGTCTCGACAGTCATCGAAACAAGGAGGACGCCATGTCCCGTGTCCAGCTCGCCCTGCGGGTCTCCGACCTGGAGGGCTCGATCGCGTTCTACCGGTCGCTGTTCGGGGTGGAGCCGGCCAAGCTCCGCCCGGGCTACGCCAACTTCGCCGTCACCGAGCCGCCGCTGAAGCTGGTGCTCATCGAGGGCGAGCCCGGCCGGCCGACGGTCATGGACCACCTCGGGGTCGAGGTCGAGACCAGCGGCGAGGTGAACGCCGCCACCGCCCGGCTGTCCGAGCTGGGTCTGTTCACGCAGGTCGAGAACGACACCACCTGCTGCTACGCGCTGCAGGACAAGGTCTGGGTGCACGGCCCGGGTACGGAGCCGTGGGAGGTCTACACGGTCAAGGCCGACGCCCCCGACGCCACCTCGGTCCACCCGGCCGGTGCGTCACCGGACACGGCCTGCGAGTGCGGGACCCCTGCCGAGCTGGTGGGCGACGCGGCGGTGAAGTGCTGCGGCTGAACGGAAGGCGCACTGGCGCCCGGCGGGCGGCGAGCCGTCGGCCTGCGGCTCCCCGGCCGTACACCATCGGCGCGCCCCGCCGGCGTCGCGTCACCGTGCCCGGCTGGACGTTTCCCGCGCACCCGGCGAACGCGCGAGGCGCTCGCCGGGCCGCGCCGCGCCTAGACTTCCTGCATGGCAGACGGGAAACCACCCGACGCCCATCCCGTACAGACCCGGGACGCGGGGCCGCGAGGGCGCCTCCAGGCCCATCACTCACACAAGCCCGGTCTCGACGGCGGCGACGCCGCCTCATTGGCCGACATCATCGCGCTGAGCGATGGGGGCTGGCAGGTGTGTGGTGTGATCGACATACGGAACCATGATTTCTGGGCCGCGGCTCTGGATCGGATCGCGTCGGGCGGCCGAGGCGGGCGGATGGACCTGACCGATCTACGGTTCGTCAGCGTTCGAGCGGTGGCGATGCTGGTCGCCGCGTCCGCACGGCTGCCGCCCGGCCGCCACCTCCACGTGACCAACCCGTGTCCGACGTTCCTCCGTGTGTTCGACGCATGCTGGCCGAACGGGGTACCCGGCCTTCTCGTCGAGAGGACCCGGCCGTGACTGCGCTGCCCACGACGTCCGGCGCCGAGGACGGTGGACGGTTCCGGCATCCGGCACTGTTCTACCGGGGGCTGGACGAGTACCTCGCCGGCACGCTGTCGTTCATCGCGGAGGGCCTCCGCGCCGGTGAACCGGTGGCGGTGGCCGTGCCGGGTCCGAAGTTGGGACCGCTGCGGGCGGCCCTGGGCGAATCCGCCGGTCGGGTGCGGTTGATCGATATGACGCACGCAGGTCGCAACCCGGGCCGGATCCTGCCCGAGGTGCTGTTCGCCTTCGCCGACCACCATGTCGGTGCCGACCGGGTCCGGATCATCGGCGAGCCCATCTGGCCCGGTCGGAGCGAGGTCGAGTACCCGGCCTGTGTGCAACACGAAGCCTTGATCAACCAGGCCTTCGCCGGCCGGCCCGTCGACATCCTCTGCCCCTACGACGTGAACGGCCTCCCCGAGCGTGTCGTGGCCGACGCCGAACGGACGCACCCGACGGTGATCGGACCCGCCGGGCACCGCCCGAGCGGGCAGTACCAGCCGCATCACGTGCTCGCCGAGTACAACGAGGTCCTCCCCGAGCCGCCGCGCCGACCGTCCACCGTGCAGGTCGACATCCGAACGTTGTCGCAGGCGCGGGCGCTGGCCGTGGCGGAGGCACAGCGGGCCGGCCTGACCCCCGACCGGGTCGCGGACTTCAAGCTCGCGATCAACGAGCTGGTCACCAACAGCATCGAGCACGCGACCGGCGAATGTGCGCTGCGGGTGTGGATCGACGACGCCCACCTGGTCGGCGAGGTGCAGGACGCCGGCCGGATCGGCGATCCGCTCGTCGGCCGCCGCCCTGCCCGACCCGGACAGGTCGGTGGACGAGGCCTGCTGCTGGTGAACCACGTCACCGACCTCGTCCGCGTCCACGCCACGGGTCGCGGCACGGTCATCCGGATCCACTTCCGGCGGTAGATCCGAGCCGGGGAGGAGCTCCTCCGACCGGACCCGAGCCGGTGGGGATTCGCCCGGCCCGGCCACGTTCGTGGCGACGGCTGCGCCGGGCTGACCGAGGTGGTCGCGCTCCTGCCTGACGCGCCGACGAGTCTCCACTGCTTCGTCATGCAGTCGCGCTGCTCGTGCGTGCGCCTCCCGGGCGCGGGCGAGCGCATCGTCGGCCCGGGCCTGAGCCTGCGCTCCGGCTGTCGAGGTCGAACCGCGCCGACCGTGCTCGTGTGGCGACCGCAGCTCTCGAGCGGTGCCGCCGGCGGATCGCACGGTGGCGTCGGGCGTTGCCCGTACCTCTGGCGGTACTGGACGGAGAAGCGGCCGAGATGGGCGAAGCCCCATCGCGCGGCGACGGCCGCGACCGGGTCGCCCTCGGTGGGGTCCGCGGCCTGCAGGTCACGGTGGGCCCGGGCGAGCCGGACCCGACGCAGGTGGTCCAGCGGGCTGCCGTCCTCGTGCTCGCGGAACAGGTACTACAGCTCGCGCGGGCCGACCCGGGCGGCCGCGGCGACCCGGTCGCGGTCCAGGGTCAGCGGGGCGAGGTCGATCTCCTCGCTGGTCGCCCGCCACGGCTCGTGCGGCGGGACCAGGCATACGTCCCCGGCGACGGTGTGGAGCTCGCGTCCGGCGGTGCGGAACGACAAGCGGCCCGCGTGGACCTGCTCCACGCACAGCGACCTGTCCAGGTTTCCGAAGCGCAGGCCCACGCCGTGAAGGCACACGAGTGTGCGCTACGGGCGCACAAGCAGGCGGCGGAGCGCTATCGATGCGCCGCGGACTTGCACGCACGCCTGGCAGACGTCTTCGAGGCCCGCGGCGATCAGACACTGCCTCAGAGGTACCGCGAGGCCGCCGACGGCTGTCGGAGCGCCGGGTCGCGCGAGCGTCACGCCGTGAGCGATGGTTCTTCTGGCCCGGGATGCGCAGACCCGGACGTGTGAGGGCCCTGGTTCCCGAGAGGCCGACCCGACACGGATGATGACCGTCGCTCACCCACGGGGTGCTGGTCCGATCGGACGTGCAGGTCGGGCCAGTGCGGAAGGCCGTGCTCGGACGTCATGCGCGCACGCACCGCCCTGCTCTTCTCACGGGCCCGTGTCGCCGCGAGGCGCAGCGTCTTGGCCTCGTCGATCAGCAACTGGCCGCGGCGCCAGATGTCCCGCGCCGCCGCGATGACTTCATCGGTCTCGCGCGTCTCTGCCATGTCCTCTGCTTACCCCCCCGCGACCCCGGCAACCGGCCCGCGGCCCAACGGCCGCAGACCCCCTACCAGGTGCGGGACCGTGCCCACGGGTGCAGTGTGAGGACCTCCGCGTGGAGAGGAGCAGCATGGACGCCACCGGGTGGAAGAAGCTGATCGACGACGCACGCTGGCTTCGTCAGGACGCGATCGCCACGCAGGCCATGGCCATCGCGATCCGCTCCGAGGCACAGCGCATCCGCGAGCACAGCCCCGTCCCGGCGGCCATCGCCTCGATCGAGCTCGAACATTCGGCTGCAGCTCCCTGATCGAGCCGCCCACACCGACGGTCGTGCGGTTCACGCTTCGGCTGCACCCCGTCAGGATTCCTCCGCCGCGGTCCGATGTTCCTCGTCGCCCGCTTCACGAGCCAGCTCAGCCGACCGGCGATGCGTCTGAGCGTTGTCCGTCCGGCCGTACTCGTCGAGCACGTCGGCCACGTGTTCGTGCACCTCGGCGGATTCCTCGTGCTGCACGGCCGCCCGCTGGTGTGCCTCCGCAGCATGCTCGTGCGCCCGTTCGGCGCGGGCCTGGGCCTCGGCAGCGGCCTCGATCGGCGAGCCGTGGCCTTCTGTGCGCTGCTGCTCGATCTCGCCCCGCCGATCGCGCAGTTGCTCGATGCGCTCCTCGATCTGCTCCCGGCGGCGACGCGCCGCGGCCACCCGCTCGCCGGGACCGTTGGCGTGCTCGGCGTTGTCGGTCCGGTCGTCGGACGTCATCAGGTCAGGCAACGCCCTGTCATCCGGCTGCGCAACCTGGAGACAGCGGCCCGCGTGGCGTGGCGATGTCGAGAACGACGTCGATTGTGGGTGCGTGATCTTGCTGGCAGGCGTGATCAGGCCTGTGAGCTGGGGAGAAGCTCCTCCGACTGGACTCGAACCAGTAACCCTGCGATTTACTTCGACCACTTCTCGACGCTTGTGAAGACTGCTCACTACCAGCCATGAGCTGGGCGAACTGTCGACCACGTCAATCAGCGTTGCGCTTGAATTGCCAGGGTTTCCTGTGACTAAGATGTGACTCATGGGCCGCCCCGCCATGCCGCTGGGTACGTACTCCTCGATACGCACTTACGATCGAGGGGGCGTGTGGTGGGCCCGAACGCTGTTCAGAGACTGGGACGGCGTGACAAGGCAGGTGCAGAGGAACGGGCCGACGGAGAACGCCGCGAAACGCGCACTCACCGAGGCCTTGCGCGACCGCGTCCGCATCGACGGAGGCGCGGAGATCACTCCGGACTCTCGGGTCGACGCCCTCGCCGAGGCCTGGTGGTCGGAGATCAACGACGGCGCCAAGTCGCCGGGCACGCTCCGGGCGTACCGCGACCGCCTCGATCGCCAGGTGAAGCCCTCCCTCGGCAGCCTCCGCGTCCGTGAGCTCAGCACAGGCGTTGTCGACCGTCACCTCAAGGCCGTGCGCGAGCGGCACGGCGTCGCGGTGACGAAGCTCGTGCGGACGGTCCTCTCGGGGATGTGCACCCTAGCCTTGAGGCACGACGCACTCGAGCGAAACCCCGTCCGAGACGCCCCACGGATCTCCGGCACCCCGAAGAAGGACCCGGTCGCTCTCACCGCTGCGCAGGCACGGCAGCTCCGCGCCCTGCTCACCTACGACGAGGTGGCGGTACGACGCGACATCCCGGACCTCGTATCGGCGATGTTTGCCACGGGCCTGAGGATCGGCGAGATCTGCGCGCTGGACTGGGATGACGTTGATCTCGAGTCCGGCACCGTTCGGACGGGCGGGATGGTCGTTCGCGAACGAGGCAAGGGGCTGCGAGTCCGTCGTGACCCGTCATCGAAGGTAAAGGGCCGCCGACTCCGGTTGCCCACGTGGGCAGTTGAGATGCTGCGGCGGCGCAGACCCCATGACACGACCTCCGAGCCGCTGGTGTTCCCAGCCGCCAAAGGCGGGCTGCGCGACCCGTCCAATACCCAGGCCGACCTCAAAGAGGCGTTGATCGCGAGCGGCTACGAGTGGGTCACGAGCCATGTCTTCCGCAAGACGGTGGCGTCGATGATGGACGGAGCCGGTCTTTCGAGTCGCGCCGCGGCGGACCAGCTCGGCCATGCCAAGCCGTCGATGACCAGCGACCGGTACTACGGCCGGGCGATCCTTGACACGGGTGCGGCCGATGTCTTGGAGGACCTCGGATAGCCAGGCTGGACTCGACAACGCGTCGCCGCGGACCCTCGAATGGGGAGGTCAGGACGAGCAAGGCGCGGCTGCAGGCCCGGGGGCTCTCGGACCACGTCGAGCCCGTCCGCCTGCAGGAGCCGGCCGCCGGGCGTGGGTCGGGCATGCCAGATCCGCCTGCGGCATGATCATGACTCATGGCGGACGAAGAGCTCACCACCGATCAGCAGATCCGTGCAGCGATGTACGAGGTCGTTCGTGCGCAGATCACCGCAGACGGCGACCGTGACGCCAAGAAGTTGGCAGCGCGCCCAATCCTTGAACAATTCGAGCGAGAGCACGGCGCGGCAGGCCTGCTACGGCTGACCGAGCGACTGTTTGTCCAGACGATGGAGCTGCACGCTCGGGCAGCAGCAGCGGGAGTGCCCTGGCCTCCTCGCCGCGAGGGCGGCGCCGCGGCAACCCGGCACGACGGCGGCGTTGACTGAGGTCGAGAGGACACCGTACTCAGCGCCAAAAGGCCCGCCCGACGAGGCGCTCGTACCCCGCTCGCAGACGCTCGCCAGCTGAGCGCGTCCGCTTCCGCATGCGAAGAGCCGTGTCGTCCTGGCGCCACACGTCAAGTCCCTTGAACGTCCGGACGTCTACGCCTGGGCTCTGCGGGTCACCACCCTCCCGGTCGAGGACCTCGAACAGCTTGGCGGTCTCCGCCAGATCGGCCTCCGTCGCGGGCGACGTTCAAATCGACCCGGATGTCGACTGCGATGATGTCGGCGCCCTCTTGCACCAGCCGCAGCACGTGGACGTGTTCCGGGCCGCGGGCCCGCGCCGGTGATGAAAGCGATCTTGCCGTCGACTCGTCCCAAGGGGCATCTCTTCGATGTCTGTCCAGAATGAAGAGTTGTCCGAGCCGGTCCGCGACCGCCGCTCGGGTTCGGGTCGGCGGAACTCGAAACCGCAGTTGTCCGCGGCAGCGACATCGACACATCCGCGACGACGCGCGGGTGCCGACCGGCGCAGATTCCGTCGACCACGGACCGGGTGGTGGCTTCTCGTTCGTCTCCCATGGAGCCACCTCGTCATCGAGGAGCAAAGTCCTTGGCATCGTCGCCCGTGGTCTTCGTAACAGTTTGGTCTTGGACCTCCGTGATACCGACTGCGCGGATCGCGTGGTCGCCGACGCGGCGGCGCCAACGGATCGTTGACGCCGCCGGGCGCGGCTACCCCCGCTGCGAGAGGTCGAGGGCCACGTCGGTGATCATGTCCTCCTGGCCGCCGACCATCCTGCGGCGGCCGACCTCCACCAGGATCGCCCGCGTGTCCAGGCCGTACTGAGCTGCGGCACGCTCGGCGTGGCGCAGGAAGCTGGAGTACACCCCCGCGTAGCCAAGTGTCAGGGTCTCCCGGTCGACGCGGACCGGCCGGTCCTGCAACGGGCGCACGATGTCGTCCGCAGCGTCCTGCAGGGCGAACAGGTCGCAGCCGTGCTTCCAGCCGTAGATGTCCGCCACCGCCACGAACGCCTCGATGGGGCAGTTGCCCGCGCCGGCTCCGTGCCCGGCCAGGGAGGCGTCGACGCGGGTGACGCCCTCCTCGACCGCGATCACGGAGTTGGCGACCGACAGCGAGAGGTTCTCGTGCGCGTGGATGCCGATCTGCGTCGCCGGGCTCAGCACATCCCGGTACGCGCGGACCCGGTCCCGGACGTCCCGCATGGTGAGCCTGCCGCCCGAGTCGGTGACGTACACGCAGTGCGCCCCCGCCTTCTCCATGACCTGCGCCTGCGCCGCAAGATCCGCGGCCGGCGCCACGTGCGACATCATCAGGAAGCCCGAGACGTCCATACCGAGCTCGCGGGCCTTCTCGATGTGCTGCACGGCGATGTCGGCCTCGGTGGCGTGCGTCGCAACTCGCACCGACGCGACGCCGAAGTCGTAGGCCTTGGCCAACTCGGCGATCGTGCCGATGCCGGGCAGCAGCAGGGTGGTGAGCCGGGCGTGCTCGACCACCTCGGCCGCCGCGGAGATCCACTCCCAGTCGGTGTTGCTGCCGGGGCCGTAGGTCAGGCTCGCCCCGGCGAGGCCGTCGCCGTGCGCGACCTCGATCGCGTCGACCCCCGCCCGGTCCACGGCGGCCGCGATCGCCTTGACGTCCGCCGGCGACATCCGGTGCCGGACGGCGTGCATGCCGTCTCGCAGCGTGACGTCCTGAACGTATAGCACGGGCTGTTCGCTCACGAAGCCACCTTTACGCGCGACCGCGCGACCAACTGCTCCGCGGTGCGCAGCGCCGCCGAGGTCATGATGTCTAGGTTCCCGGCGTAGGACGGCAGATAGTGCGCCGCCCCCTCGACCTCGAGGAACACCGACACCCGCCACCGTGGCCGGGGGCCCTCCCCGATCAGGGTGCCCAGGGGCTCGTCGTCGGGAACCGGGTCGACCTGCACCTCCTGCTTGAGCCGGTAGCCGGGCACGTACCGCGACACCTCCTCGTGCATCGCCGCGACGCTCGCGCGGATCTCGTCGGGATCCCCGCCGGCGGCGAGGCACAGCACCGTGTCCCGCATGATCATCGGCGGCTCCGCGGGGTTCAGCACGATGATCGCCTTGCCCCGCCGCGCGCCGCCCACGACCTCGATCGCTCGGCTCGTGGTCTCGGTGAACTCGTCGATGTTGGCCCGGGTGCCGGGCCCCGCGGACCTCGACGCGATGGAGGCGACGATCTCCGCATACGGCACGTCGGTCACCCGCGAGACGGCGGCGACCATCGGGATCGTCGCCTGCCCGCCGCAGGTCACCATGTTGACGTTGCGCGCGTCGCGGTGCTGCTCGAGGTTCACCGCGGGCACCACGAACGGACCGATCGCGGCCGGCGTGAGGTCCACCAGGATCCGACCGTGCGGCTCCAGCAGCGCGGCGTTCGCAACGTGTGCCCGGGCGGACGTCGCGTCGAAGACGATGCCGATCTCGGAGAAGACCGGCAGCTCCAGCAGACCCGCCACGCCGTCGGCCGTGGTGGCGAAACCCATCCGACGGGCTCGGGCGAGGCCCTCGGACTCGGGGTCGATGCCGACCATCGCCCCCATCTCCAACGCCCCGGACAGCCGGACCACCTTCATCATCAGGTCCGACCCGATGTTGCCGGACCCAACGATCGCGACCTTCGTCCTCATCGCGGGAGCCCGACCGTCCGCACGACCGCCGGACCGGCGGCGGGGTCGACGACAGGCTTGACGGCGACCGACACGCTGCCGAGCGAGGAGAGCGTCGCGGTGTAGGACCCGCCCGCGCTGATCGAGACCATCGGCCCGAGCGCGCCCGAGAGAATCACCTCTCCGGCCCGCAGCGGCACGCCGAGCCCCCGGCAGGTCCGCGCGAGCCAGAGCACGGCCAGGACCGGGTCGCCGAGGCAGTCTGCGCCGGTGCCCCGGCTGAGCAGCTCACCGGCCCCGTCGCGCATCTCCATGCGTACCCCGGGCAGGTCGACCTCCGACAGCGGCGTGGGCCGCCCGCCGAGCACATACATCGCCCCCGACGCGTTGTCGGCCACGGTGTCGACGAACGTGATGTCCCAGCCGGCGATCCGCGAGTCGACGATCTCCAGCGCAGGGACCACGTGCCTCGTCGCCCGCCGGACCGTCTCCTCGTCGAGGTCGTCGTCGGCGAGGTCCGCCCCCAAAACGAACGCGATCTCCGCCTCGACCTTCGGCTGGAGCAGTCGGTCCGCCGGGGCCACCCCGCCGTCGGGGACCTCGGCGTCCGCGAACAGCACGCCGAAGTCCGGCTGGTCCACGCCGAGCTGGGTCTGCACGGCAACCGACGTCAGCCCGATCTTGCGGCCGACCACGCGCCGTCCCGCCTCCTCGGCGGCCCGGGTGAGAAGGGTCTGCACGGCGTAGCCGGTCGCGGCAGTGCTGTCCGGCAGCAGGCCCCGAACCGGGTCACAAGGGATCAGGGTGCGGGCCGCGTCCAGCAATCTCGTGGCGGCCGCCTCGACGCCGTGGTCCTGGCTCTGGCTCATGCATCCTCCCGGCTCCCCGGCGAGTGGGTTCGGGCCCGCCGGTCGGCCGAGTCTCATCATCCGAGGCCGACCCGGCCCAGTCCCCGTTCCGGTGGACGGGACGAGTGGGCGACTAACCATGGTCAGGTCAGCACGCCCCCGGTGCGCGCGGCGTGCACCGCGGCCGTCCGGTTGGACACCCCGAGCTTTCGCATGGCCGACCGCAAGTAGGCCTTCACGGTCAGCGGGCTCAACCCGAGGTCGTCCGCGACCTGCTGGTTGCTACGGCCCACTGCGACCCGGCGGAGCACGTCGACCTCGCGGGGCGCGAGGACCGCCGTGCCGGGGTCCGCGGGTGCGGGGGGTTCCTCGACCAGGCATCGGTGTATGCCCTCCAGACGGCCGCGGAGCACCGGGTCCCGGACCTCCGCGGCAGCGCGGGCGAGCTCGCGCAACGCCTCGGCCGGGGTCCAGGGCCGCCGATGGTGGGTCGCGGGTGCGGCCCCGAGGACGAGGGCCAGCTCGTTGCTGACCCGGCGGGCCCCGTCGAGCGCCCGGTCCCCGAGCGGACACCCGTCGCGCGCCGCGCCGTAGAGGACTGCGCGGATGCGCCCATCCACGACCACAGGGTGGGCGAAGGTGGAGGTCAACCGCTCGCGCACGACGCGTTCGGCGAACTCGTGGGTAATGGTGCCGTCGGTGATGTAGTCGTCGACCGAGCAGGGCGCTCTGGCGGCGAGGACCGCGCCGCCCAGCCCGCGACCGGGACGGACCCGCGCCCCGTTGAGGGCGTCGTCGAGCGAGCCCAGGGTGCGGTCGAGCACGAGCAGCTCGCCGCCGGAACCGTGGCGCACGATCCCGCCCGCCACCAGGGGCACGCCGGTCTCGGCACGCAGCCGGTTTAGTGCCCCGTCCAACACGACGAGATCCCCCCGTGAGGGGTCAGAGTCCCGCATCGTCTCGCACCTCCCGTGGGCCGGTCGGCACGGCCCGCGCCGGGACTCGCCGGACGACGCCCAGGCGCCGACGCCCGTATCAGGGCTCCAGTCTCGCGGACGACGACGTTCGACGGCCAGGCCCGGCGCCTCCTTTCGACGGTAGTTCTCAGCCCATGTAGGCACCGCCGTCCACCACGAGGGTCTGCCCGGTGACGAAGCCGTCACCGCCCGCGGCCAGGAAGACGACCGGCCGGATGAGGTCCGCGGGGATTTCGTCGCGGGCGAGGGGGCGCTTGGCCGCCGCGTAGGGCCGCAGGGCGGCGTGCTCGTCGTTGGCGAGCATCCCGTCGCTGGCGACCAACCCCGGCGCGACGGCATTGACGCGGATCCCGTCTGCCCCCAGCTCGCGCGCCGCAGCCCTGGTCAACGCGATCACAGCCCCCTTCGAGGCGACGTAGTGCGCCAGGTCGGCCAGCCCGCCAGCGACGGACGTCGAGGCGATGGTGACGATGCTGCCGCTGCCCGCGCGGCGCATGCCCGGCACCACGGCCCGAAGGCAGGCGAACACACCGCGGACGTTAACGGCCTGGACCCGGTCCCACTCCTCGTCGGTGATCTCGGTGATCGGCGTGTGCGCCAGCCCGGTGAACAGCCCGGCGTTGGCGACCAGGACGTTCACCTCCCCCAGCTCCGCCGCCGACTCGGCGACGAACCGCTCGACCGCGGCGCCGTCGGTGACGTCCACGATCCCGCCCCGGGCCTTCACCCTGCCGCGAGCAGCCGGTCGACGGTGTCGGTCGGGTCGACCACATCGCAGACGGCGATCGCGGCGCCCGCCGCGCCGAGCCCGTCGCACAGCGCGGCGCCGATGCCCTCGGCGCCCCCGGTCACCAGCGCGACCGGCCCGTCAGCTCGCCGCTCACGCCGCCACCAGCCGCACCGGGAGGGACCCGAGGCCCCGCATCACGTTGTTCAGCCGCCAGACCGGGTCGCCGACGAGCTCGATCCGCTCGACGCGGCGGGCCAGCTCGGCCACCATCACCTCACCCTGCAGCCGGGCTGCGATCTGCCCCAGGCACGAGTGCACTCCGGAGCCGAAGCCGAGGTGCCCCGCCGGGCGGCGGTGGACGTCGAAGCGGTCGGGGTCCTTCCAGCGCGCGGGATCGCGGTTGGCCGACCCGAAGAACACCAGCACCCTGGCCCCTGGGGGCAGCTCCGCGTCGCCGATCCTGGCGGGCCGAGTGCAGCTGCGCGCCATGACCTGGACCGGGGTCAGCATCCGGACGGTCTCCTCGAAGGCGAGCCGGGCGAGGGCGGGGTCGGCCCGCAGCGCGGCCCATTGCGTCGGGTCGGCGGCGAGGTGGAAGAGGGCCCCCGACAGGGCGCTGACCGTGGTGTCGATGCCCGCGGTGAGGAAGTTGCGCACGAGCATCCCGGCCTCGTGCTCGGTGATCGTGCCCTCGTCGGCGAAACCGTAGATCGTCGCGCCGTAGCCGACGGACGCCAGGTTCTCCCGCAGCATGCACCGCGCCACCCAGGCCCGGGCTTCGGCGGCCCGCTCCAGCGCGGCGCCGAACAGCTCGTTCGGCGGGCCGAAGCCGTTGAACACAAGTTCGCCCATCGGCAGCAGCAGCTCGCGGCCCTCGACGGGCAGGCCGATGGCGTCGGGCAGCACCTGCAGCGGGAACACCTCGGCCAGGTCGCGCACCGCGTCGACAGTTCCGCGGGCCAGCAGTCCATCCACCAGTGCACGCGCCCGCTGCTCGGCGCCCTCGCGCAGCCTGCGGACCGACGGCGCGGCGAGGATCGGGGTGAACACCTTGCGGAACCGCGCGTGGTCCGGGGGGTCCTGCTCGAGCAGCAGACCCGGCGCGCGGAAGTAGCCGGGCTCGCGGGGGTCCTGCAGGCCCACCCCGGCCGCGCTGCTGAACGTCTGCCAGTCCTTCAGGACGGCTGCCACCTCGGTGTGACGGGCCACAGCGTAGTGCCGGCAGCTCGGCAGGTACACGACCGGCCCCGCCTCCCGCAGCCGCGCGTACATCGGATAGGGGTCACGGAGGTTCTCGGGGTCGAAAGGGTCGTCGTCGAGGACCGGGACCTCGACGGGCCGGGCGATCTCAGTCGGCATCGCTGGTCACCTCCGGAGAGAAGGGGCGAGAAACCTGGAGGAAAATGGATGCGGAGTAGGCGCCGAGTCAAGGTAAGCACCTCCTTTCGGTCGTAGTTGGAGGGGCGTTCCGAACTTTTCCGGACAACTCTTGACACCGGTTGAAAAGTTGGGTCACGGTACTCTCGGCTGACTCCGGTCCGCCTCCGCCGCCATCGCACCTCATCGTGGAGGTCGTTCGACATGGGCATTCTCGGGACCGCGGGCAAGAACCTCACGGCCGCCGCGACCTGTAGGACACTGGCTCTGATCTGATGGTTCGCGCCGGATTACTCGACAAGGCACGTCCGAGTCTTCACCTTCGACCCGCTGCCGCGCCCACCGAGCAGTACCGCTTCCACCGCGGCTACCTGCTATGCGCGACGGCCAGGTTGCACGGCCTGGTCGAGTCCGAGCTGCGCGCCCACCGTATGGGCCCCGCCGGCGTGACGCAGTAGTGGTCCGGCGAGATGCCGAGGGCGGTACGTCGCCGTGCAGGGCGGGGCGGTGTCGTCGATGCCGGAGACCTGGTACTCCTTCGCCGACATCTTCCACACGTTGCATCGGTGGAGCGACCAGGAGGGCCGGGTCGGGCACGGCTCGATGAGGGAGGGCTACAACCTCGACCAGGTCTGCGGCATGCGCAGAACGGCGCGGCGTCGGTCACATCTCCCGCGGGAACCAGTGCTGCCTGCCGCTCTCGAGCGAGGACCGCACAGAGGAGGCGATGGCCGCCGCCGTCTGCCGCAGCATCGACTCGGCCCCCTTGGGCAGCGGCGCGTTCGTGCGGTACGACGCCGACACCGCCGCGACGGCGTACTCGTTCACCACGATCGGCGCCCCGATGCACGCGAGACCGGGCTGCGCCTCCTCGTACTCGTGGGCAAGACCGCTCGTCCGCACCTCAGTGAGCTCGGCGAAAAGCTCGTCGGCGTCTCGGATCGAGCTCGGCGTCAACCGCGGCAGCGGACACGGCAGCAGGTCCGGCAGGTCCTCGGGCGCCTCGTGGGCGAGCAGTGCCTTGCCCACCGCGGTGCAGCTGGCGGGCAGCCGCGCGCCGATCCCCGAGAGCACCGAAGCCGAGTGCTCGCTGGGCAGTTTTTCCAGGTAGACGACCTCGAAGCCGCGGAGCACCGCGAAGTGTACGGTCTGCCCGGTGAAGCGGTGCAGGGCGGCTAGGTACGGCACCGCGCGGTCCCGCATGCCCACCGCGGGCGGCATTGAGCCGAGCCGGAACATAGTCAGCCCGATCTTGTAGCCGGAGCGGTGCTGCTCGATCGCCCCCAGCTCGACCAGCCGGGCCAGCAGTCGGTGCACCGTAGACTTCGGCAGGCCGGACGCGCTGGTCAGCTCGTTGAGCGTCATCACCCGCTCCTGGGCATTGAACGCGTTCAACAGGTCGAAGGCCTTGGAAAGGATGGACGGCGGCGGCCCCTCACGTCCCATCGACCGCTCCATCGCGTCCGCCTCGCCTACGCCGACCACCTTGCCCGGTGGCCGCCGGCGGGGGGGACCACCCGTTCCAGCCACTGGAACGACGGTGAGCCTACGCGGAGCGACGAAGTCCGAGGAACATCTCGGCATTGGCGGCGAGCGCGGCCAGGTCCGTGCCGGCGGGCAGCGCGTTTCCGCTAGAGCGCCGCACCGCGCATACCGACTCGGCCAGCTGGTCCGGGAAGAACGGCAGGTCGCTGCCGATCACCAGCCGGTCGGCACCGAAGCGGTGCACAAGCAGGCGCAGGTGCTCGTCGTCGAACACGAGGGTGTCCACGAAGAGCCGGCTGGCAGCGGCGTCCCACCGCTGCACCGCGCCCGGGTCCGCGCCGCGCGAGGCCGCGACCCGCAGCCGCGGATAGGCCCAGGCGAACGCCCCACCCCCGTGCGCCAGTGCGACTCGGAGCCCGGGATGTCTCTCCAGCACACCCCCGAAGATCAGCCCGGTCGCGGCGATGGCAGTGTCGGTGAGCATCCCTAGGCCGAGGTCGTAGGGCTGACCGGTACGGCGCACCACTCCGCGGCCACCGTCCAACGGGTGCACGAACACAGCCAGGTCGGCGTCCTCGCACGCCGCCCACAGCGGCTCCAGCTCCGGGTCGTCGAGCTCCAGCGCGCCGATCCTGGTGCCGACCTCGAGACCGCGCAGCCCCAACCGCAGGCAGCGGTACAGCTCGGCCAGCGCCACGCCGGGCTCCGCCGTGGGCAGGCAGCCCAGCCCGTACAGCCGACCGCCCGCCTCCGCGCAGACGTCGGCGATGCCGTCGTTCGTCCAGGCCGCATAGGCTGCGGGCGCGGCGGGCTCCGCGGCGTACTCCATCGCCACCGGCACCGGGGAGACGACCTGGTGCGACACCCCGGCGCGATCCATTTCGGCCAGCCGGGGCGCGGTGCGCCACAAGGTGTCGGTGACCACCCGGAACACCTCGCCGTCCCGCAGTATTCGTCCGCGCCCGTCGCCGTCGTCGACCAGCGCCGGCGCCCCCGCACCCGTGCCCGGGCAGGCCCCGAGGGAGAAGTGGTGGGCGTGGACGTCGACCGCGGTGGGTTCAGACAACGACCGACACCGTCCCGTCCGCGTCGACCTCGACCGGGTACGAGGTCAGCGGCACACTCGCCGGGAAGCACAGCGGCGCGCCGGTGCGGATGTCGAAGCGGGCCAGGTGCAGGGGGCAGGTGACCTCGGTGCCCTCGAGGTCGCCGTCCTCGCCCAGCGACCACTCCTCATGGGTGCAGGTGTCGCTGGTGGCGTGGAACTCGCCGTCCTCCGTGCGGAAGACGGCGATCGGCTCCACCCCCTCGAACTTCACGGTGCGGGCGGTGCCCGGCTCGAAGTCGGCCTTCGGGCCAACAGGATGTGCGGTCACGGCGTCCCTCCCCCGTCGGTGCCGGGCGCCCACGGCCAGTACTTGGCCGTCGCGCCCCCGTCGACGGTGATGTTGCTTCCTGTGATCATGGCGGCGTCGTCGGAGGCCAGGAAGACGACCGCGGGCACGTAGTCCGCAGCAGTCGGCAGCCTGCCCGAGGGGTGCAGGCCCCGGAAGTCCATCCGGAACCCCTGAGCCGCGGGTGCAGGCCCCGGCGGGGGCGGCCCCTCCCTGAGCGTGGCGGTCGGGGTGAACCCGTTGACCCGGATCCTGTGCGCGGCCAGCTCCATCGCCACGGAGCGGGTGAAGTTGATCAGGCCGCTCTTGGCCGTGCAGTACCCGATGTTGCCGGGCTGCCCCTGCCACGCCGCAGTGGACAGGATGTTGACGATGCTGCCCGGTGCCTCGCGGGCGATCAGGTCTCGCGCCACCGCCCGCGTGAACAGGAATGCGCCGGACAGGATGATGTCGGTCTGCCTGCGGAACTCCTCGATCGGCATCTCCAGCAGGCCCTTGTGGTTGAACTGGACCGCGTTGTTGACCAGTACGTCCACCCCGCCCCAGCGCTCGGCGGTGCGGGCGACGACGTCCTCGGCATGCGCCGGGTCGGTGACGTCCCCCGCCACCGCGATGGCCTCCCCGCCGTTCGCGACGATCTTCGCCGCACAGGCCTCCGCGGTATCGGGGTCGATGTCGGTGCAGGTCACCTGGGCGCCCTCGGCCGCGAGTCCGAGGGCGATGGCTCCCCCGATGTTCGGGCTGGTCCCGGTGACGACCGCGGTCCGTCCCTCGAGTCGGTTCACAGGACGATGCTCACCTTTCCGTGCGGGCGCAGGGCGTCGAGGTCGACGACGGCCTTGCGCTCGGCGAACCGGAACATCGCCCCCTCACGCACGACGACGTGGCGGTACTCCCCCACGTAGGTGTCCATGACCCCGGATCGCATCCGGAAGACGGCGAAGTTCGCCCGGACCAGTAGCCGGTCCCCGTCCGTGGACCGGCCCCGGACGTTCGTGACCAGCCGCCGGGTCCGCGAGTGCGGGTACTCGGCGTGGGCGGAGCGGGTCAGAAGCGAGTTGACCCGCTGCTCCAGCAGGAACCGGTCGTCCTGGATGAGGAACAGGTCCTGCTCGGGGTCGCCCTCGGGCAGGTCGGTGGCGGGCACCAGGTACCGCCCGTCGGGGGTGAACAGGTCGAGCCACTCGTGCAGCTGCCAGCGGTCGAGCAGGTCCGCCTCCTCGGTCAGGAAACGCTCAAGTGCGCGCAGCGTCGCGTCGTCCACGGTGGACCAGCCGACGGCGGAGTGTGGCGTCGGCACGGCCGTGGGGTGGGCCAGGGTCATATCGGTCGCCTTCTGCTCAGCCCGCGGTGGCGGGCGCGCTCGTCGTGGTGTCGGCCGGGTCCCGCCGGGTACCCGCCCACACGCCGTCGAGGGGCGCGTGTTCCTCGGGCGGCAGCTCTTCGCCGGTCACGATCACGTTCCAGCGCCGCCACCAGGTGCGCATCTGGAACTCGTCGGACCCGGTCGGACGCTCCTTGTTCATGCCCCGCGAGATGTCCGAGTAGCGCAGCTCCCCCCGGCTCGCGAACGAGCGCTGGCACGTCTCCAGCGCCTCGACGTCGTCCGGGGAGGCGAGCCCGCCCGGGCCCCAGAAGGTGAGGAAGTTGTCCAGCCGCTGCCGGTGGAGCTCCGGCCCCTCGTCCGGTGGTGCCAGGTGCCAGGCGGAGACCTCCATGTAGTCCGGCGACACCGGGTCGATCTTGCGGATGACCACGCCCATGACGAGGTCGATCACCACCAGGTTGGGGAAGATCACGAGGTTGCGGGTGCCGCGCATGCGGTCCACCCACGCCTCTCCGTAGGTCTCGGCGAAGCCGCGGAAGCGCTTCTCGCGCTCGGCCTGCCCAGCGGGGGTCAGGGGCCTGCCGAAGATGCCGCCGGTGACCGGCGAGCCCGCGGTGACGGCGTGTCCGTTGCCCAGGTCGATCCCCCGCGACTGGACGAGGGTGTTCGTGCTGCCCGCCCCGGTGGCGCGGGCGCGCACCGCGTCGCCCTCGCTGCCCGAGCGTGCCGCGATCGCCATCTCAAAGTACCGCTGGTGCGTGGTGACGGCGTGATAGCCGTCGAAGCTGTTCTCCACCAACAGCTTCCAGTTCGCCTTCGCGGAGTACTCGTGAGTCCCCGCCAGGACCCGCATGCCCTCGTTCGACTGGTCACAGACCAGGTCGAGGTAGTCCGCGGCGCCCGCGAGGTAGGTCCGCAGGTCGGGTGCCTCCGGGTCGAAGGTGGCGAACACGAAGCCGCGGTAGGAGTCGACCTGCGCCGGCGCGGCGAGGCCCGGGCGGTCGAAGTCGGGGCCGTAGGACTCGTCGTCGGGCAGCGAGACGAGCTTGCCCGCGTTGCTGAAGCTCCACCCGTGGTAGAAGCAGGTCATGAACCGGGCGTTGCCGCTCGGTTCCCGGCACAGTGTGGCGCCGCGGTGCGGGCAGGAGTTCACCCAGACCCGGATCACGCCCTTGCTGTCCCGGAAGAAGATCACCGGTCGGCCGCCGACTGTCCGCGTGCGGAAGTCGTTGGGCTTGGCGAGCTCGGTCTCGTGACCGACGTACAGCCAGCACCGGTCGAAGATCAGCTCCTTCTCGCGGGCGAACACGTCGGGATCGACCATCACGGCGCGGTCGACCCGGAACTTCGGCATCTCTCGGTCGTCGACGATGTACTGCGACATCTCCGTCAGCTCCTCGTGCTGAGGTCGTGGCGCCGGTCCCAAGCCAGGGCCAGCGGGGTGGCGCGCGGGCTGACCAGCAGGTCGAACCATTCGACGGTGCGCTGCCAGGTGTCGAACCAGGCCGCGTGCCCGGCCGTCTCGCCGGAGCGGGCGACGAAGCCGTGGCCGACCTCCGGCTCGACCACGACCCGGACCAGCTCGGACGCGCGGCGGCCCGCGGCGTCGAGCGCGGCCACCTGCGCCGCGGTCAGGCCGAGGGTCCGGCCCCCGAGGACGACGAGCGTGGGGACCGCCACCGCGGCCAGGGCGGTGGGCTCGAGGTCGTCGGGGGCGAGCAGGACGACCCCGCCGACCTCGCCCTGCCCGGCCAGGGCGAGCGCGGCGCCCGCGCTCGCCCCGATCCCGACGACCCCCGTCTGCTCCGGGCCCCACCCGGCCGCGGCCAGCCGCCGCCGGGCCGCGGGCAGGGCGACTCCCACCCCCTCGTGGGGCACCGCCAGGGTGCAGTAGCCGCGCTCCACCACCAGGTTTAGCCGCTCGGCCGTCTCACCACGGGCGGCGGCGCGCTCCTGCAGCAGCACCACCGCACCCCGGGCGCTCGCCCCCAGCTCGAGTGCTGCCACCGCGACCCCGTCCAGGTCGAGCGTTTCCGGTTCGACTCGGGGCATCGCCTCGTGGCCCATCGGTCCTCCGTAAGGTTGTTGATGTTCGGGACGAGGTGTTCCGGACGCCCGCGACGGCAGGGTGTGGCTGATCGGTTCTTGTCGTTGGTGGCTTC
>NZ_JNYD01000038.1 GCF_000717175.1 Pseudonocardia autotrophica
CCGCGCTACGTGCTGGTGGTCGACGAGTTCCCGATGACCGTGACCGGCAAGGTCCGCAAGGTCGAGATGCGGGAGAAGTCCGTCGGCATCCTCGACCTCCACGAGGCGGCGTCCGTCCGCAACGCCTGACCGCTCGTGAGTGGCGATGATCGCCAGAGCGACTATCGGCACTCACAGGGCGGGCGCCGAACGACGGTGCGCGGGCCGGTTCGCGCGACTAGGCTGGGGACAGCGCGTCCCGGTGTCGCTCGGCGAGCCCACCACCCGTGTGCGGCGGACCAGGGAACCCGGGGCGCGTTCGTCGTGCGCGGGGCGTACGGCGGGGATTGTGCGGTACCGAACGAGGAACGGGTGAGCAGGGTGCCGACCGGCAGGGTCAAGTGGTACGACGCCGAGAAGGGCTTCGGTTTCCTCTCCCAGGACGGGGGCGAGGACGTCTACGTCCGGAAGGCCTCGCTGCCTGCGGGCGTCGACGCGCTCAAGGCCGGGCAGCGGGTCGAGTTCGGCATGGCGGAGGGCCGGCGCGGCCCGCAGGCGCTGTCCGTGCGCCTGGTCGAGTCGCAGCACTCGGTGGTCGAGGCCAAGCGCCGCCCGGCCGAGGAGCTGCACGGCCTCATCGAGGACATGATCAAGCTGCTGGACTCGCGGGTGCAGCCGGACCTGCGCCGCGGCCGCTACCCCGACCGCAAGACGTGCAAGCTCGCGGCCGAGGTGGTGCGGGCCGTGGCCCGCGACCTGGACGGCTGAGCCGGCTGAGCCGGCTGAGCGCCGTGGGCAGGGAGTGGTGCTCCGGCACCACTCCCCGCACACGGGCGAGGAGCGCTCAGCCCGGCGTGCCCTCCACGGGCTCGCCGAGCGACACGGTGAGGCTCACCCCGAACCGTTCGATGATGTCGCCGGCGCACTGCCGCATCGCGGCCCACTCCGGGGACTTCGTGCTCTCCTCGTACGCCTCCCGGTCCGGGAAGCTCATGATCGCGATCCGGTAGGTGGCGGGCTCGCCGCCCTCCAACCCGTCCGCGGTGCGCGTCGTGACGATCGAGGACAGGTGGGGGACGGCGGAGGCGCGCGGCACGTGGGTGGCCGCGTAGTAGTCCTCGAAGGCCGCCTCGTCCTCCGGCTGCGGTGCCGACCAGAACGCGTAGAGGGTGTACATGCCCTCTGCTTAACAGACGTTCGGCGTCAGGGGCAGTGGCATCAGGGGCAGTGGCATCAGGGACAGGGCTCTCGGGGAACGGTGAGTTCGCGGGGCTTGCGGATCGACTCGAACCCCATCCCCGTGGTCTCGGCGCAGAAGGCGCCGGTGCCCAGGCCGTACTCCACGTGCAGGACCGGCTTCCCGGCCCGGACGAACGGCTCGAGCTTGTCGCACTCGTCGTACTGGGCGCACTGCTCGTTGACGGCGAAGTCGAAGTCCGGCTCCAGCTCGGCGACCTGGTCGAGGTCGTTCTTCAGCCCGATCGTCAGCGACCGTTCGTGCGCCAGCCGCGCGACGAGCCGGTTGTAGGCCAGCTGGTCCTCCGCGGTCAGGTCGAAGCCCGAGTCGTTGGTCCAGCCGTCGACGTTGTCGGCCTCGACGCCGTCGAAGCCCTTCTCCCGGCACAGGTCGAACCGGCTGGCGAGGAACGGTTCGAGCAGGTCGGCGCGGCGGACGTCGTACCAGAACTCGCCCGGCCAGTCCGCGAGCTCGGTGCCGCGGACCTCGGCGGGCAGGGCGGCGGAGTCGGCGCGCCAGTCCTCCGACGCCCCGACGTTGACGTAGCAGATCACGGTCCGCCCGCCGGCCTTCAGCTCCTCGACGACCGACTCCGGGGTGTCGAACAGGTCGATGACGAAGGTCCTGGCCGGCACGGACGTGTCGACGGCGCCCTGCAGCTGGTACTGCCAGCGGGTGTCGCCGCCCGTCCCCGGCTCCGACGCCGACTCGGGGGTCGCCTCCGGGGTGGGCCCCGACCCGATCGAGCACGCCGCCGACACCGCGATCGAGGCCGCGACGCCGGCGAGCCTGCGCAGCATCCGCACCAGCGCCGCCCCCTCCCGTCCGGGAGCGTTCACGCGACGACCGCCGATCCGGTCGTGCGCGGCATCCCGTCCCACGGGTTCGGGAGCCTACGGTCCGTGACGTACCCGTGGTCGACGCCGGCGTGGACCATCCACGAACGGGTGGCCTCGATCATCCCTGCGGGGGTTCCGTGCACCAGGTGCCACGTCCGGGCCCGGCCGGTCCGGCGCTCGACGGGCCGCTCGGCGCGGTAGGTCTCCCACGACCCCTCGAAGGTCACGACGACGTCGGCGATCTCCAGGTACCCCTCGTCCGGGCGCACCCCGGGGTTGAACAGCAGCGGCCCGAGTCCGGCGGTGCGCAGGTCGGCCGCGAGCGCGGCGTAGGCGGCCAGGTGGTCGCGGCCGGACGGCACCTGGTCGGCGAAGACGCCGCGGATGCCGTACCGCTGCGCGTAGGCGCGTGCCTCGGCGACGATCTCACCGGCGGGCCGGGCGCCGTACGCCGTGTCGACGTACCCGGCCACGACCATGCCCGGGATCTCCGCGAGGTCGGCGCAGGCCCGCCGGTACGCCGGGTCCGTCCCGGTGCCGACGCCCGACGCCGGGTTGACCACCACGATCCCGACGGCGCCGGCCCGCGCCGCCGCCGTCAGCCCGGCCCAGTCCGCCGCCTCCCGGTCGGGGTGGAAGTAGGCGGGAACGCCGTCGCTCATCGGTGGTGGACCGGGGTGCCCGCGTGCCGCCGGACCAGCACGGCGTGCACGACCAGCAGGACCGTCGCGACGGCGCCCTGCCAGGTGACGGCCGTGACGTCGTCGACGTCGTGGTCGGCGACGAGCTGGAAGGCGAGCAGCGCCGCGACCGCCGCGCCCGTCGTCCTCAGCACCGTCTCGATCCGGCCGAGCAGGTTGAGGACCATCCCGGAGAAGACCGCCGTGCCCAGGATCAGGTAGTCGACGCCGAGGACGACGTAGCGGATGTCGTCGAGGTCGAACAGGGCAGCGCTGAGCCCGCCCAGCGCCACGGTGATCGCGGCGAGCGCCGCGGTGAACTGCAGGTGGGCGCGCAGCATGGCCCGGCGCATCCGGCGGGCGAACTCCGCCGTGGTCCGGGACCCGGCGAGCAGCCGCGCGGCGAGGGCGCGGTGGTCGTGCAGCAGCGTCTCCGCCACGCCCATGCCGAGCACCAGCGGCAGCGCGGCGAGGGTGACCGACAGCGGCAGCGAGTCGTAGTTGCTGACCGCGAGCTCGAACAGCGCCGGGTACAGCACCAGCACCGCGATCATCAGCCCGTACGCGACCTGCAGCACGGCGCTGACGAAGGTGGTGCGCGGGAGCGGCTGCCGGGGCCGCGCCGCCCCGCGGGTGGCCAGCACCGCGAACACCAGCGCCAGCAGCACGGTCGCGGCCAGCCAGCCGAGCTCCCAGCCGCGGCCGGGCTCGCTCGGGCCGGCGATCGGGGCCGCGATCTCGCCGTCGACCGCGTTGATCAGTGCGCCCAGGGCCGCCGGCGCGAGGGCGATCAGCAGTCGCGCCTCGTTGCCGGTCATCAGCAGGGTGGCGGCGGAGAGCAGGTACACCGTCTGCCCGACGAGCAGCGCCACCGTCCCGAGCGTGACCTGCATGGTCATCGTCCAGACCAGCGACCCGAACACGGCGACGACGGCGACCACGGTGGCCAGGGCGGCGCCGGCGGCGATCGCGCGGCGGAGGAAGCGGCGGGCGGCGGGGACGTCGAGCGCGCCCAGGTAGGACCAGGCGACGTAGCTGACGCCGTAGCCGAGCGCCCAGCTGAGCGCGAGGCCGCCGATGAGGAGCCCGGACTCGACGTGGTCGCCGGCCGGGAGCAGCGACAGCGCGACCAGCGCCGGGATCGCGTAGAGCAGCCCGCGGAGGTGGAACCAGGGGCTGGACCCGGGGCCGTGCGGCAGCGCCGGGGCGGGCGGCGGGTCCGCGAGCGGCTCGGTCCGCGGGCGGCCCGCGGTGGCGGCGCCGGCGTACCCGGCGAGGGCGAAGACGTCCCGGGCGCCGAAGCGCTCCCGGGCCACCCGGTCGTTGATCCCGACGCTCTCCAGCGTCACGGCGACCTCGGCGGGGTGCGTCGAGGTGGTCGCGGCGTCCGCGAGCTCGGGCGAGAGCGCGGGGCGGCGCGGGCCGGGGGCGTGAGGCGCGCGGCTCATCCGGCCTCACCCACCCGCACCCGCTCCTCCGAGGACCGGGGCGCCGGCGGGCGCACCGGCCCGCGCGGCTTCCCCGCCGGGCGCTGCGCCTGCGCGGGGATCCGGGTGCGGGGCGCGACCGGGGCGATCCGCGACGTCGGCGGGTCGAGCGGCTCCGGGACCCGCGCCATCCGGGCGGTCGGCGGGTCGAGCGACTCGGCCACGGCGGTGATCCGTGAAGTCGGGACCTCCACAGGCTCCTCCTGGGCGGCCGCGACCGCGGTGATCCGGGAGGTGGGCACCTCGATCGGCTCGTTCGGCACGGGGGCCGACGCCGGGGCCGACGTCGCGGCAGGGACCGCCTCGATCCGGCCGGTCGGGACCTCGACCGGCTCGGCCGGCCCGACGGGCGAGCGCTCCGAGAGCCGCGCGGCCGGCCGCACCGACACCGCGGGCGCGAGGGCCCCCGCCGGCACGGGCAGCTCCACGCTCGGCGCGCCGGTGTGGGCCGGGAGCGGGCGGCGCTGCGTGAGCGAGACGTAGACGGACCGGAAGTTCTCCGCGAACCGCTCCAGGGTGAACAGCTCCAGCGCCCGCCGGCGGCCGCGGCCGGCGAGCTCGTGGCGGAGCTCGTGGTCGCGCAGCAGCCGGATGCACGCGGCGGCGAAGGCGGGCGCGTCGCCGGCCGGGACGACGAGCCCGCCGTCGCCGACCGCCTCGGCCATCCCGCCGACGTCCGTCGCCACCGTCGCGCGACCGGACATGGCCGCCTCGATGATCGTGAGCGGCAGCCCCTCGGACCTGCTGGACAGCACCACGAGGTGCCCGCGCCGGAACGCCTCGGTCACCGGCGAGATCGGGCCCTCGAAGGTCACCGCGTCACCGAGCCCGAGCTCGGAGACGCGGGCCTCGCAGCGCCGCGCGTAGTCCTCGTTGCCGGCCGGGACGCCGCCGAACAGCCGCAGCCGCGCCGCCGGGATCGCCCGCCGGACCTGCGCGAACGCCGTGACCAGCAGCTCGATGTCCTTGAGCGGGTCGATCCGCCCCACGAACGCGATCGTCGGCTCGGCGGGCTCCTCGGTCAGCAGCGGCAGGGCCGCGGGGTCCACGCCGTTGTGCATCGTGCGGACCCGCTCCGGCGCCGCACCGCCCCGTCGGGCCCACCGGCCGTTGAACCCGGAGACCGGGGCGACGAGGTCGGCGTGCCGGTAGCAGAGCTCGGTGAGCCGCAGGAAGAACCGGATCTGGGCGGCGCGGGCGGCGCGGGAGTCCCCGCTGCGCCGGATCGCCAGCATCCGTTCCCGCAGGTAGACGCCGTGCTCGGAGAGCAGCACCGGGGTGCCGTGCGCCCACTTCGCGAGCAGCCCCATCAGCGCACCCGGCCCGTTGGCCGTCGCGTGGACGAGATCGGTCCGCAGGACCGGCATGCCCAGCGGGCGCAGGAAGTGCTCCATCAGCTCGGTGACGGCGAGGGCGTCGCCGACCGAGAGCGCCTCGTCGTCCCCGGTGCGGTGCCGGGCCCACACGTCGACGAACAGGTCGACGGCCCGCTGCCCGCGCAGCAGGGGGACGAGCGGCGTCTCCGCGGCGAGCGCGTGAAGGGCGCGCACGGCGGACTCGAAGCCGGCCGCGGAGTGCGGGCCGTCGCCCAGCATCGCCTCGAGCAGCTCCTCGTAGGCGATCGCGAAGCGCGACCCGACCGCCCGCGGCACCCGCCGGTCGCGCGGCGGCGGCGCCCACAGGCCGATCCGCTGCACCGCCGTCACGTTGTCCGGCACGGTGAAGACGGCGGGCTCGCGCCCCGACCCGGACAGGGCGACGACCTCGAACGAGACCTCCGGCAGGCCGCGGATCAGCTGCTCGCACCAGCCGCTCACGCCGCCGGACTGGATCGGGTAGGTGCCTTCGGTGACGAGGGAGACCTTCATCGCTGTTCCTCGGTCGTGGTGGGCAGGGTGAGGGTCCGGGGGCCGTCCACGGCGAACCAGCCGGAGCGGACCGTGCCGTAGGCGTCGCCGAACTCCCCGGCGCCCTCGACGCGGGTGCCGGGCGGGGCGGTCAGCGGCACGTCCACGTGGCCGTCCGTGGTCACGTGGACCACGCCGTCGACCACGTAGGCGTCGACGCGGCCCTCGCCGACGGCGCGGGCGAAGGCCGCCCGGCCGTTCAGCACGTCCCGGGTCGCGGTCATCGTCGGGACCAGCAGCGGCCGGTCCTCGGTGAACAGCGCGCGGTAGTCGCCGAGGACGCGCTCGAGGATCGGGTAGAGCGTGCGGTCCTCGGTGAGCTGCGGCTGGTGGACGTAGTGCGGGCGCGGGTCGTTGGCCATGGCGTGCCGCAGCGCGAGGTCGGCCTCGGCCGGCACCACGACGTCCCGGAACCCGGTGACGGGGTCGGCCGGGGTGATGCAGCTGCCGTCGGCCTCGCAGGTCCCGTCGCCGCCGTCGGCCAGGGAGGTGGAGATGAAGTTGTACTGGTCGACGGTCTCGGCCTCGGTGGCCGTGTTGAAGTCCAGGTTGATCGGGTGCCGCGGCACGGTGTTCGCGCCGCCGACCATCCGCTGGTCCGGCTCCGACGAGGCGTCGGAGGCCAGGGTGAGGACGCCGGTGCCGTCGAGCGCGTCGGCGAGGTTCGGGTTGTCCTCCGGCATGCGCGGCGGCTTCGCGAGCCCGCCGTGCTCGCCGGTGACCAGCTCGGCCTCGTCGATCGGCAGGCCGTGCCGCCGGGCGAAGTCGATGTTGAGCCGGATCTCGTCGGCGATCGTGCGCTCGCCGACGAACCGGGTCCAGCCGAACAGCGGCACCTCGTCGCACTCCCACGGGGTGACGGAGAAGTCCCGGATGCACCCGAGGTACAGGTGCGACCAGGTGTGGTTGATCCAGCCGAACTCGCCCTTGGCGGCGACGAGCGCGTCGGTGAGCGGGTCCGCGGCGCCGGGGGCGGCCGCGACGCTGCCGCTGCCGTTGTAGGCCATGTCCATGCGGAAGCCGTGCCGGCGCTGCCAGTCCACGGCGAAGGCGACGTCGTCGGCGGTCATCCGGATCAGTGGGCGCGGGCCGACCTCCGGCGGGCAGTCCGAGCCGGCGGTGCAGTTCGCCTCGGGGACCCAGCGCGCGTTGGGCATCAGCACGTCGTCGATGTGCACCGCGAACCAGGCCCGCTCGAGACCGAGGTGCACGCCGCGGGTGAGCCACCGGACCATGCCCGGCGCGAGCACCTGGAACTGGGAGGAGTCCGCCCCGTAGCCGACGGTCAGGACCAGCTCCTCGCGGCCGCCGTCGCTGCGGATCCCCGCCACGGTGAGCCCGCGCGGGGCGCCGGGCGCGTCGACGGTGACCAGCGGCCGGACGCCCGGGAGCGACCGGGCCGCCTCGGCCCAGCTGTCCGGGTGCGGGCTCGGGTCCTCGAACGGGACGGGACCGCGGGCGTAGCCGAACTCGGCGCCGAGGGCGTCGGCACCGATCCGGCCGGACAGGCCGTCGAGCGCACCGCGGAAGGCCGGCTCGTCGGTGCCGGCGGCCGGACCGCCCGCCGCGAGCGCGGAGATCTGCCGGACGTCGAAGCGGCGCTCGAAGGCGTGCAGCGCGGCGAGCTCCGCCGCGGACAGCTCCTTCGGTGCGGGGCCGGGCAGCACGACGCCCTGGAACTTGGCGCGCGCCCGGCCGTCGGCCCGGTCGGCCAGGAAGGCCGCGTCGATCCGCGGGCGTGCGGGATCGGCCAGGTCGACGACCTGCACCGGCACGCCGGTGGTGTCGAGCGCGTCGTGGAAGGCCTCGACCTCCCGCGACCCGTTCGTGACGACGAGGACCTGCAGGTCGATCCGGGCGCCGGCGGCCGGAGGCCGTGCGGAGGCCGGGCCCGTGCCCGCGAGCAGCAGGGCGGTCACGAGCAGCACGACGGAGGCGGCGAGGCCGAGCGGCCGCCGCGTCACTGCGAGGAACACCGGTCTACAGGCTCCGCATCCAGTCGAGGGTGCGGCGCAGGCCCTCCTCGAGGGCCGTCGGCTCCGGCAGGCCGAGATCGCGCCGGGCCTCCCGGACGTCGAGGCAGCTGCGCTGGACCTCGCCGGCGCGGGTCGGGGCGAGGACCGGCTCGGCGAGCGCGGGGTCCGCGCCCGCGGCGCGAGCGACCGTCGCGATCAGCTCGCGGATGCTCACCTCGCGCCCGGTGCCGACGTTGTAGACCGGCCGCAGCGGGCCCTCGGCCTCGGCCGCGGCCAGGTTGGCGCGGGCGACGTCGCCGACGTAGACGAAGTCGCGGGTCTGCGAGCCGTCGCCGAAGACCGTCGGACGCGTGCCGGCAAGGACCGCGTCGCAGAAGATCGCGATCACGCCCGCGTCGCCCTTCGGGTCCTGGCGCTCGCCGTAGACGTTGCCGTACCGCAGCGTCACGACGTCGAGGCCCTTGGCGCGGCGGAACCAGTCGGCGTAGGTCTCGACGGTGCGCTTGCTCAGCCCGTAGGCGGACAGCGGCTCGGTCGGGGCGGTCTCGGGCGTCGGCACCGGGGCGTCGGGGCCGTAGATGGCGCCGCCGGTCGAGGTGTTGACCACCCGCCGGGCGCCGGCCGCGTGGGCGGCGGAGAAGACGTTGACCGAGCCGACGACGTTGCGCCAGGCGTCCTCGGCCGGATCGGCCATGGAGGCCCGCACGTCGATCTGGGCGGCGAGGTGGAACACGACCTCGGGCCCGAAGGCCACCATCCTCCGGTGCAGCGCGTCGGCGTCCCGGATGTCGATCTCGGCGAGCTCGGCGCTCGCGCCGGGGCCCTTCAGGTTCTCCAGGCGCCCCCGGCTCAGGTCGTCGACGACGAGGACCTCGGCGCCCCCCGACGCCAGGCGCTCCACGATCGACGAGCCGATGAAGCCGGCTCCACCCACCACCACTGCACGCGTACTCGCGGCCACGAATCCCCCCGGGTCGCTCGGTTCGGCTGTCCGGTATGTGCAGTTTCAACCGGTTCAGCCCTCTGAATCCCCATCGGACGGTAAGCGGGCTCTGTTACGACTCCTGGGCGGAGTGAGGCTGTACGGAGGTGTGCGGATACGCCGTTCGGTCCAGGACGCGGCCGAGCGGAGTCAGAAGGAAGGGCCGTAAGGGTGAGGCAGAACACGCACTCGGCGCACGGTCGCGCGGAGGCTCACTGCTGGGCGACGAGCACCCAGGTCGCGCGCGCGGGGTAGTCCAGCTCGCCGGTGTCCGGGTTGGCGACGGGTGCGGCGCCGAGCAGCTGCACCTGGGCCGTACCGAGCACGTCGCCCGGCTCGGGCAGCGTGAGCGTGTAGCTGGTCCGTGCGTTCGGGGCGAAGACGGGACTGCGACCGTCCGTGCGCTGCCCGTCCGGGCCCGTGTACGAGAACACCACCGACCAGGGCGCCTCGGAGACCTCCTCCGGCACGGTCACCTCGACGGGCGTCCCTGCCGGGACGGCGAGCCGCGCCTGGGCGGCCTCGTCGTTGCTGCAGTCCTTCATCTTGAGGTCGCAGAACTGCGCGGGCCCGCTCGACTGCGTGGCCGCACCCGCGGCCCACGTGACCTGCGGCTTCTCGTCGCTCCCGCATCCGGCCAGCACGACGGCGGTGGTCAGCGTGAGGGCGGCGAGCAGGCTCCGGCGGGTCCGGGACACGCCACCAGCCTACGGAGCGCCGGACGCGGCCTCCGACGGGGCGGGCCTGCGCTCGGGCAGCGGCTCCTTCAGACCCAGGCCCGGGACCAGCGTCCTCCCCCGCCACACGAGCGCCGTCTGGATCCCGACGACGGCGACCACCGCGGCCACCACGGCGAACCCCAGCCGGAACCCGCTGTGCGGGAGCAGCACGCCGAGCGCGCCGCCGGACACCCAGGCCAGCTGCAGCACGGTCTCGGAGCGGCCGAACGCCGACGCCCGGGACTCCTCGGGCAGGTCGCGCTGGATCACCGCGTCGAGGCAGACCTTCGCCAGCGCGCTCCCGGTCGCGGCGACCAGGCCCACGATCGCGGCCGTGAGGATGCCGGGCAGCACGGCGGCCACCGCGGCCGCGGCGCAGGCGGCCGACACGCAGCCGATGACCATCGCCTCGGCCCGCCCGAAGTGGATGCGCGAGCCCACGCCGTTGCCCAGGAAGGACCCGACGCCGGCCGCCGCGCCGATGATGCCGATCAGGTAGAGCTGCTGCGCCGCGTCGCCCTGCGCCTGCTCCTTGACGACGAACGCCACGAACAGGGTGAGGAAGCCGGTCACCACGCGGGCGGCGCCGTTGCCCCACAGCGCGACCACGACCGAGCGTCCGACGGGACGGCGGCGCGGGCGGCGGGTGCTCCGCAGCCGGGCCGGTACCTCGCCCGCGGTGACCTCGACCCAGCGCGGGATCCGGCTGCACAGCAGCGCGCCCACCACGCCGAGCGCGGCGGTGTAGTAGAGCGCCCCGGGCGAGCCGAACAGGTAGGCGACGCCGCTGGCGATGCCGCCGAACACGGCGCCGGCGATCAGGCCGAACGTGGTCAGCCGGGAGTTCGTGGTGGCCAGGGTGATGCCCTCGGGCAGCACGCGCGGCGTGACCGCGGCCTTGAGCACGGTGAACGACTTGCTGAGCACCATCGCGCCGAGCGCGGCGGGGTAGAGGATCCAGTTGTCGTAGTTCAGGGCCATGACCACGGCGAGCACCGCGCGGCCGAGCATGGCCACCGCCAGCGCGGCGCGCCGCCCGCGCTGCAGGCGGTCGAGCAGCGGCCCGATCACCGGTGCGACCACGGCGAACGGGGCCACGGTGATCAGCAGGTACAGCGCGACGTTGGTCTTGCTCTCCGCCGTGGCCGCGGCGAAGAAGAGGGTGTTGGCCAGCGCGACGGCCACGGCGGCGTCGACCGCGTAGTCCATCATCGAGGCGTAGGTCAGCGAGGTGAGGCCGGAGCGGTCGGCGCCGTCGGCCGTGGCCGCGCGGCGGAACGTGTTCACCGCCGCGCCCGTGAGCTGGCGGCTGCGCAGCGCGGCGACCCGGGTGACCGTGAGCTTCTTCGGCATCCGGGGCGGGGGCGGGGCCTGCTCCCCGGGCTGCTCCGGGCCGGGGTCGGGCGGGGGCGCGGCACCGTGCCCGGTGCCGGGCGGGGGCGCGGCACCGTGCCCGGTGCCGGGCGCGCGGGTGGGTGCGGGGTCGTCGGCCGGGGCCTGCTCGATCCACTCGGCGAACCGGGTCGGCCCCTCGGGCTCGCGGCGGTACTCGGTGGGGTCGTAGTCCGGGTCGTCGTGCCACGGGTAGCGGCGGCGGACGGTCGGGACGTAGGGCGGCGGTTCCGGTCGCGGCGTCTCGGGCGCCGGCTCCGGCTCGGGACGCTGGTGGGGCGCGCCGTCGGCGGTGGCCCAGCGCCGCGCGCGCCCGCCCCACCAACCGGTCCGGTGATCGCGCGCCATGCCCTCATTCTGCCCGGCGGACCGGGCCGGCGCGGCCCTCCGCTGCGGTGATCGCGTCACGTCACCCGGGTAGCCGGACGCGGAACGCGGCGGGCCAGAGCTTGCCCGTGAGGAGGTACTCGTCGCCGCTCAGGTGGGCGATGCCGTTGAGCACGTCCGTCTCCGCCCGGCGGGCCGGGTCGAGCAGCCCGGACGCGTCGACGACGGCCGTCACGGCGCCCGTCGCCGGGTCGATGCGGACGACCCGGTCGGTACGCCACACGTTCGCCCACACCGCGCCGCCGACGCACTCCAGCTCGTTGAGCTCCGTGACGGGGGCGCCGTCGAGCGTGACCGCGACCGAACCTGTCTCGGCGAAGGTCGCGGGGTCGTGGAAGCGCAGGCGGTCGGTGCCGTCGGAGCGGACGAGCCGGCCCGGTTCGGCGCAGAGGCCCCAGCCCTCGCCCCCGACCGGGACCTGCCGCCGCAGCGTGAAGGTGGCCCGGTCCCACTCCAGCGCCACCCCGTCCTGCCAGGTCAGCTGCCAGATCGACGGTCCGACGACGGTGATCCCCTCGCCGAACAGGCTGCCGGGCAGCGGGACGGCCCGGCGCACGGCGCCGGTGGCGGCGTCGAGCTCGCGGAGCTGGGAGTGGCCGGCCAGGCCGGTGCCCTCGTAGAGCGTTCCCGGGTCGTCGGGGGAGAGCTCCAGGCCCTGGGTGAAGGCGGTCGGGTCGTGCGGCACCTCGGCGAGTACGACCGGGCGGACGGCCGCGGCGGAGCCGAGCGCCTCGGGCGGGGTCGCGGCGGCGCAGGCGGCCACGCCCGCCGTCACGGCGGTGACCGCCGCGACCAGTCCCAGCAGCACCCGTCGCATCGCCCGAGATCCTGCCGCACGGTGCAGGGACGGCGCTCCGACGCGCCCGGCCCGGGTGGCACAATCGACCCGATGAGCGCGATCACCGGGATCGACCCCGAGACCAGCCCCGCGGACGCCCCCGCCGTGCCCGGCCCGCTGGCCGGGGCAGTCGAGCGCGCCCGCACCGCCGCCGTCGAGGAGGCCTCGGCGGACATCGGCGAGCACGCCGGTGCGGCGGCGGTCGGCGAGTACCTCGGGTACGTGGTCGAGGACGAGGTCTCGGTGAGCCACCACTTCGCCGCCGACCTCGCCGGCTACCACGGCTGGCACTGGTCGGTCACGCTCGCCGCCCTCGCGGACGGGCCGGTGACCGTCAGCGAGGTCGTGCTGCTCCCGGGCGACGAGGCGATGGTCGCGCCGGCCTGGGTGCCGTGGCAGGAGCGGGTCCGCCCCGGCGACCTCGGTCCCGGCGACCTGCTGCCGACCGAGCCGGAGGACTCCCGGCTCGTCCCCGCCTACGTGCAGTCGGACGACCCGGCCGTCGAGGAGGTCGCGGTCGAGATCGGGCTCGGCCGCACCCGCGTGCTCAGCCGGGAGGGCCGGCTCGAGGCCGCCGAGCGCTGGCGGGACGTCCGCGGCCCGGGCTCCGACATGGCCCGCGCGGCCACCGAGGTGTGCGCGACCTGCGGTTTCTTCACCCCGCTCGCCGGGTCGCTGCGCGCCGGGTTCGGGGCGTGCGCCAACGAGTACTCGCCGGCCGACGGCTCGGTCGTCTCCGTGGAGTTCGGGTGCGGCGCGCACTCGGAGCTGAAGGTGGAGCAGGGCTCGCCGGTCCACGTCTCCGCGCTGGTCTACGACGACGGGGTGGACCTGGAGCGGATCTCCACTGGCACCGCGGCGCCGGCGGAGGCGGAGGCCGAGCCGGCCGCCGATGCACCGGCCGAGGCGCCCGCCACGGAGGCCGCGACCGCCGAGGCCGCCGACACCGGGGTGGTCGTGGAGGAGGAGACGCCGCAGGAGGCCGTCTCGCCCGCGGCCGCAGACGCGCCCGCCGCGGTCGCCGACGCCGCCGAGGCACCCGCCGCCACCGCCGCCGTGACCGACACGGACGAGGCGGTGGAGGAGGTCGCGGCGCCGGACGAGGTGGTCGGGGCCGCTGGTGAGGCCGCCACCGCCGAGACCGCTGCCGACACCGCCGCCGCCGACACCGCCGACACCGCCGAGGCCGCGTCCCCCGCGTCCCCCGGGTCCGACGAGGGCGTGACCTCCTGATCGAGGCCCCCGCGGATCTCGTGGGCACGGATCCGTTCGGCACGGCCCCGCTCCGCGCCGCGCTGCTCGCGGCCTGGTCCGACTCGCCGACCCGCTTCCGCGAGGACGCCAACGCGGAGGAGGACCTCGTCCTCGGCGGCTACGCCGAGACCTGGTTCGTCGAGCTCGCCCAGAACGCCGCCGACGCCGCGCGCGCCGCCGGTGTGCCCGGCCGGCTGCACCTCACCGCGGTCGCCGGGGAACTGCGCGTCGCGAACACCGGCGCCCCGCTCGATGCGGACGGGGTCGCGGCGCTCGCCTCGCTGCGCGCCTCCGCCAAACGCGACGACCCCGGCGCGGCCGGGCGCTTCGGCGTCGGCTTCGCGGCGGTGCTCCCGGTCTCCGACGCTCCCCGTCTGGCCATCGCGCCCGGCACCGGCGTGCAGTTCTCCGCGGCCGACACCGCCGCCGCCGTGCGCGAGCTGCCCGGCCCCGCCGCCGAGCTGACCCGGCGCGGCGGGCACGTGCCCGTGCTGCGCCTGGTCTGGCCCGTCGAGCCCGACGAGCCGGGCCCGCCCGCCGGGTACGCCACCGAGGTCCGGCTCCCGGTGCGCCCCGGCCTCGACCCCGCCGACCTGCTCGAACGCGCCCGCGCCGCGGCCCCGGACCTCCTGCTCGCGTTGCCGGACCTCGCCGAGGTCGTCCTCGCGCCGCCGGCCGGGGAGCCCACGGTGCTGCGGCGCGAGGAGGTCGACGGGATCACGATCGTCGGCGACCGGCGCTTCCGCGTGGTCCGCAGCAGCGTCACGACCGAGCCCGGCGCGGCGGTGGAGGAGCGGTACCGCCGCGAGCGCGGGGTCTGCTGGGCGCTGCCGGTCGACGTCCTGGGCGAGCCCGCCCCGCTCGGCCCGGACTCCGGTGAGGTCCTGCACGCGCCGACGGCCGCCGTCGAGCGGCTCGGGCTGCCCGCCCGGCTGATCGCCGACCTGCCGTTGGACCCGGACCGGCGCCGCGTCCGGACCGGACCCACCGCGGACGCGGTGCTCGCCGCGGCCGCCGCGGCCTACCTCGACCTTGTCCGGGCCGTCGCTCCCGAGCGCCGGCTCGACCTCGTGCCCGCGCCCGGTTTCCCGCTCTCCGAGCTCGACGGCCGGTTGCGCGCGGCCGTCGTCGACGCCCTGGCCGAGGGCGCCTGGCTGCCCGCCGCGACCCCCGGGGCCCCATCGGAAACCGCAGACCTCGTGCCGCGTCGCGCCGAATGGCTCGACCTGCCCGGCGCCCCGGACCTGCCCGCCCTGCTCGCCGCCGCCGATCCCGCGTTCGGGCGGCTCGCCGCCGTCGAGCCCCGGCAGTCGGTGGCGCTCGGCGAGCTCGGGGTCGGCCGGGTCGGCGCCGCCGGCCTGGCGGAGCGGCTGCACGGCGTGGAGCGGGAGCCGCGCTGGTGGTGCGGGCTGTACGCCGCCCTGGAGCCCGCCGTCGAGACCGTGCCCGGGCTGACCGAGGAGCTGCGCGCCCTCCCGGTCCCGCTGCTCGACGGGCGCCTGGTCGCCGGTCCGCCGAGCGTCCTGCTCCCGGGGTCCGGCCTCGACACCGGCACCCGGGCCGTCGCCGAGCTCGCCCTGCCCGGCCTGCACGTCGCCGATCCGGACGCGGTCCACCCGCTGCTGGAGCGGCTCGGGGCCACCGCCACCGATCCCGGTGCGCTGCTCGACCATCCCGCGCTGCGCGAGGCCGTCGACCGCTCGCTCGACGACGCCGACGCCGGCCTGGACACCGCGCCCCTCGCCGAGGCCGTGCTCGGCCTGCTCGCCGTCACCGTCGCGCCCGGGTTCGGTGCGCTCGCGCTCCCGGACGCGGAGGGCCTGCCGTCGCGCGCCGACGAGCTGATGCTCCCCGACGCCGCGGTCCGGCCGCTGTTCGACGCGGAGGCGCCGATCGGCGTCCTCGACCCGGCGTGGGCCGCGCGGATCCCGCGGGAGGCGCTCGTCGCGTCCGGGGTGCTCGACGGGTTCGCCGTCGTCGTCGACGACGAGCCGACGGGGCCGGACCACGACCTGCACGACGAGGACCTCTGGTGGGACGAGGGCGCCGAACCCACCCGGGTCACCGGGGTCCGGGACCTCGACCTGGTCGCCGACGACGCCTGGCCCGCCGCGCTGGCGCTGCTCGCCGGCCGCCCGGAGACGCGGGCCGCCGTGCTGGAGCCGGGCGGCTACACCGGCTGGTGGCTCGCCCGGAACGCCCTGCTCGGCGGGCACGAGCCCGGGCACTGGCGGTTGCCGGGCGCCGAGCGCCTCGCGGGCCTCTACGACCCGGTCCCGGCCGGGCTCGACGAGCGCCTGCTCGCCGCGATCGGCGTCCGCGCGGAGCTGGCCGTCGGGACCACGGACGAGGCCGCGGACCTGCTCGACCGGCTCGCCGACGGCGGGCGCACCGTCGACGCCGCACTCGCGGCCGACGCACACGCGGTGCTGGCCGCGGCCGTCGCGGAGGGGGCCGTCGACGTCGACGCGCTCGACCTTCCCGACCGGGTCCGCTCGCTCGCGGGCACGGTCGTGAGCGTCGACGCGGCCGTGGTGCTCGACGCGCCGTGGGCCGCCGCGGTGCTGCCGGCACACGACCTGATCGTCGGCGGGGAGCCGCACGCGCTGGCCGAGATCCTGGACCTGCCGCTCGCCTCCGACGTGGTGGCGGGGGAGGTCGTCGGCGACGGGCGGCCGGTGCGCTGGTCGGCCCTGCCCGAGGTGGTGGTGGCCTGCCGCACAGCGGGCCTGCCGGTCCCCGTGGGTGAGCTGTGGCTGCACGACACCCTCGAGGTCGACCTCAGCCGCCCCGGGAGGGGCCGCCGGAGCGTCCCGACCTGGATCGATGCGGCCGGACGGGTGCACGCCGCGGACGCCGTGCGGGCCCTGCTGACCCTGGCCGGACGGGTCGGCGAGGACGGGTGACCACCCCGCCCTCGTGCTAGGAAGAAGCATGTGAGAAACCGAGCCGACTCGCACACGCCCCCGCCCGTCCGGGGACGCGTCGCCATCCTCTCGGTCCACACCTCCCCGCTGGAGCAGCCCGGCACGGGCGACGCCGGCGGGATGAATGTCTACATCTCCGAGACCGCCACGCGCATGGCGCAGCGCGGCATCCCCGTCGAGATCTTCACCAGGGCCACGTCGTCGGAGCAGCCGCCGGTCGCGGAGCTCGCTCCCGGGGTGCTCGTCCGGCACATCGCGGCAGGGCCGTTCGAGGGCCTCGGCAAGAACGACCTGCCCGGGCAGCTGTGCGCCTTCACCGCCGGCGTGCTGCGCACCGAGGCGCACCACGAGCCCGGCTGGTACGGCGTGATCCACTCCCACTACTGGCTCTCCGGCCAGGTCGGGTGGCTCGCCCGGGACCGCTGGGGCGTGCCGCTGGTGCATTCCGCGCACACCCTCGCCCGGGTCAAGAACGCCGCGCTCGCGGAGGGCGACCAGCCGGAGCCGATGGTCCGCGTGATCGGCGAGGACCAGGTGGTGGCGGAGGCGGACCGGCTCGTCGCGAACACCGACACCGAGGTGCGCCAGCTCGTCGAGCTGTGCGAGGCCGACCCGCTGCGTACGGTCGCCATCCCGCCGGGCGTCGACCTCGACCGCTTCCGCCCCGCCTCCCGGTGCGAGGCGCGGGAGGCGCTCGGGCTGCGGCACGACGCCGTCGTGCTGGGGTTCGTCGGGCGGATCCAGCCGCTGAAGGCCCCGGACGTGCTGCTCCGGGCCGCCGCCGAGATGCTCCGCCGCGACCCCGCGCTGCGCGAGCGGCTGGTCGTGCTGGTCGTCGGCGGCCCGTCGGGCAGCGGGCTGACCGAGCCGACCGCCCTGCAGGAGCTGGCCGCACACCTGGGCATCACGGACGTCGTGCGGTTCCTGCCCCCGCAGGCCGGACCGGCGCTGGGGCGGGTCTACCGGGCCGCCGACGTCATCGCCGTGCCGAGCCACAACGAGTCGTTCGGGCTGGTCGCGCTGGAGGCGCAGGCGTGCGGGACCCCGGTCGTCGCGGCCGACGTCGGGGGCCTGCCGGTGGCCGTCGCCGACGGCCGGTCGGGGCTGCTGGTCCCCGGCCACGGTGCCGGGCAGTGGGCCTCCGCGCTGGCCGCCGTCGCGCTCGACCCCGCCCGCCGCGAGCGGCTCGCCCGCGGCGCCGTGACGCACGCCCGGGAGTTCTCCTGGGAGCGCACCACGGACGCCCTGCTGGCCACCTACGCCGACGCCACCCGCGAGTACCGGGCCCGGCTGCGGGACCGGCTGGTCGCGGGCATCATCGAGGGGTGAGCGCAGCGACGGAGAAGACGGATCCCGCCGAGATCGACGCGGCGGTCGGGAAGGCGCTCGACGAGCTGGAGGTCGGGTACCACCGGCGCGAGGCGGGCCAGTACCTCGTCACGCTGGAGGGCACGAACCGGCTCAACACCCCGACCTGGCTGGTCGTGCGGGAGCAGACCGTCTTCGTGCAGGCCTTCGTCTGCCGTCAGCCGGACGAGAACCACGAGGGCGTCTACCGCTTCATGCTGCAGCGCAACGCCCGCCTCTACGGCGTGCACTACGCGCTCGACCGGGTCGGCGACATCCACCTGGTCGGCCGGATCCCGTTCGTCGCCGTGAGCGCGGACGAGCTCGACCGGGTCCTCGGCCAGGTTCTCGAGGCCGCCGACGGCGACTTCAACACCTTCCTCGAGCTCGGCTTCGCCACCTCCATCCGCCGCGAGTACGCGTGGCGGACGGAGCGGGGCGAGTCGCTGGCCAACCTCAAGGCCTTCGAGCACCTCATCGACTGAGGCCCCGCTCGCCCGGCTCAGGGGCGCGTGCAACCGGATCGCGGCTGTCGTCCGTCCTCCTTCCGACGACGGAGGAGGGCGGGAGATGCGCAGGTGGGCGGTCTGGGTGGCGGCGGGCGTGGTGGTGCTGGCGTCCGCGTCGGTGGTGACGGGCGTGGCGCTGCGGGAGACCGGCGGTGCGTCGGGATCGACGGAGAGCACGGCCCGGCCCGGGATCGCGGTGGCGCCCGACGGAGGCCCCGCGTCGAGCAGTGAGTCCGCCCCCGGGTCCGTTCGCTCGGTCCCGCCGGCCGACTCCGCGGGCGCCGCCGCCGGTGCGCCGGGGACCGCCCCGCTGACCGACGTCGCCCCGGGACGCGACGTCGTCCGCACCGCCGAGCTGGCCGTGCAGGTCGGCGACCCCGTGGCCGCGGCCGCCGAGGTCCGGCGCGCGGCCGCCGCCGCCGGCGGGTTCGTGGCCGACGAGCGCGCGGGCAGCGGCTCGGCCGGGTTCACCCTGCGCGTGCCGGCCGACCGCCTCGACGCCGTCACCGAGCGCCTCGCCGGTCTCGGGACCGTGACCTCCCGCACGAGCCGGGCCGAGGACGTCAGCGCCCCGGTCGCGGACCTGGAGGGGCGCGTCGCGGCGCAACGGGCGAGCGTCGCGCGGGTCCGCGCGCTGCTCGACCGCGCGACGACGATCGGTGAGATCGTCTCGATCGAGTCCGAGCTGGCCGCGCGCGAGGCCGACCTGGAGTCGCTGCAACGGCGGCTCGCGGTGCTGCAGGACCAGGTGGCGCTGGCGACCGTCGAGGTCGCGCTGCTGGCGGTCCCGCCGGTGGCCGGCCCCGGTCCGTCGGGCTTCCTCGGCGGCCTCGCCGTCGGCTGGGAGGGGCTGCGGGCGATCGGCCGGGTGTCGCTGGCCGCGCTCGGGTTCGCGGTGCCGATGCTGCCGGTGGTGGTCGTCCTCGCCGGGCTCGTCCTGCTCGGCCGCCGGGTGTACCGGCACCGCCGCCGGCCGACGCCGCCCGCGGACGCCCCCGGAGCGGGGTGAGACCGGCTGCCTCCCCGGCCGGGCCCCGTCACCCGCGGGTTACCCTCGGTCGAACGCCGACGGTCGATCCGGGAGGACGCGATGGCCGCGCGCCCCCTGGTGCGCAAGGGTGCCGAGCCGCTGTGGGCCCAGCTGCTGGCGGACCTGCGCGCGCGGCTCGACGCGCACGAGTTCGACCACTCCTTCCCCGGCGAGCTCGCCCTCGTCGGCGAGTACGGGGTCAGCCGGCACACCGTGCGCGAGGCGCTGCGGCGGCTGCGCGAGGAGGGCGTCGTCGTGGCCGGGCGGGGCCGGGCACCGCGGCTGGCCGCGCCGTTGGAGATCGAGCAGCAGCTCGGCTCGCTCTACAGCCTCTTCTCCGCCGTCGAGTCGACCGGCCGCGAGCAGCGCAGCGTCGTCCGGACGCTCGACGTCCGGGCGGACGGGGTCGTCGCGGCGCGGCTCGGGCTGGAGGAGTCGACGCCGCTGGTGCACCTCGAGCGGCTGCGGCTCGCGGAGGGCGAGCCGCTGGCCGTCGACCGGGTGTGGCTGCCCGAGGAGGTCGCGGCCCCGCTGCTCGACGTCGACTTCACCCACACGGGCGTCTACCCCGAGCTGGAGCGGCTCTGCGGGATCCGGGTCGCGGGCGGCCGCGAGAACATCCGCGCGGTCGTCCCGACGGCCGAGGAGCGCCGCCTGCTGGGGGTCGACGCCGGGGTGGCCGCGCTCGCGATCGAGCGCCTCGGCAGCTCCGCCGGGCGGGCCGTGGAGTGGCGGCACACGCTCGTCCGCGGCGACCGGTTCACGCTGACCGCGCAGTTCAGCGCCCGGGACGGCTACCTCGTCGGCGCGCCGGCGAGCTGACCCGTCACGGCTCCGTCACGGCACGGAGACGCCGACCCCGCCCCGGGTCCCGGCGCCGTAGCGCGCGATCTCGCCCTCGAGGTCGAGCGGCCCGGTGCGCATCCCGGTGTCCGGGCCGAGCAGCTCCGCCGGCACCAGCCAGCTGACCTCGAACTCCAGCCCGTCCGGGTCCTTCGCGTAGAGCGCCTTGGTGCTGCCGTGGTCCGACGCGCCGACGAGCGCGCCGTGCTCGCGCAGCACGCCGCGGATCCGGTCGAGCTCGGCGAGGGTGTCGACCTCCCACGCCAGGTGGTAGAGGCCGACGGCGCCGTGACCGGCCGTGGTGTCCCCGGCGGTCGCACCGATCCCGAACAGGCCGAGGTCGTGGTCGTTGGACGAGCCCTCCGCCTGCAGGAACGCCGCCCGTCCGGGCACGGACGAGACGACCCGGAAGCCGAGGGCCTCGGTGTAGAAGGCGACGCTACGGTCGACGTCGCGGACGTAGAGCACGGCGTGGTTGAGGCGCTGGACGGGCATGGGCCTGCCTTTCTGTGAAACTTCAATCACACCGTAGCCTGCCGACAGATGAATGTTCAAGCGAATCGGCGTACGCTCGTCCGCATGGACGACACCCGCTGGCTCTCACCCGCCGAGCTGCGGGCGTGGCTGGCGTACGTCGCGGCCACCACGCTGCTCGACGGTGCGCTCGACCGGCAGCTGCAACGCGAGTCGGGCATGCCGCACGCCTACTACCTGATCCTCGCGATGCTCTCCGACGCGCACGAGCACACGTTGCGGATGAGCGAGCTGGCCGCGGCCACGCAGAGCAGCCAGAGCAGGCTCAGCCACGCCGTGACCCGGCTGGAGCGGAAGGGATGGGTGTGCCGCCGTCCCTGCCCGGACGACCGGCGCAGCACCTTCTGCACCCTCACCGAGGAGGGGTACGCGGCATTGCGCGCGGCGGCCCCGGGACACGTCCGGACGGTCCGCGAGAACCTGTTCGACGCGCTGAGCCCCGAGCAGGTCACCCAGCTCGAGGAGATCGCCCGCGCGATGCTCGGCCGGCTCACCCGGGATCCCGAGGCGGTGCCGTTGCCCGGAGTGTGCCCGGACCGACAGGCCTGACGGACAGCGCCGACCCGCACCCGTTTGGCAAGCTGTCGCGCATGCCCACACTCGTGCTGCTGCGCCACGGTCAGAGCGACTGGAACCTGAGGAACCTCTTCACGGGCTGGGTCGACGTCCCGCTCTCGGAGGTCGGCGAGGCCGAGGCCCGCCGCGGCGGCGAGCTGATGAAGGAGAAGGGCCTGCTCCCGGACGTCGTGCACACGTCGGTGCTGCGCCGGGCGATCAACACCGCGAACCTCGCGCTCGACGTCGCCGACCGGCACTGGATCCCGGTCCGCCGCGACTGGCGGCTCAACGAGCGCCACTACGGCGCGCTGCAGGGCAAGGACAAGAAGCAGATCCGCGAGGAGTTCGGCGACGAGCAGTTCATGGTCTGGCGGCGCAGCTACGACGTGCCGCCGCCGCCGATCGACAAGGGCTCGGAGTGGTCGCAGGACGGCGACGCCCGCTACTCCGGCATCCAGGCCCCGCTGACCGAGTGCCTCGCCGACGTCGTGGCGCGGATGCTGCCGTACTGGGACGAGGCGATCGTGCCCGACCTGCGCGCGGGCAAGGTCGTGCTCGTCGCCGCGCACGGCAACTCGCTGCGCGCGCTCGTCAAGGAGCTCGACGGCATCTCCGACACCGACATCGCCGGGCTCAACATCCCCACCGGCATCCCGCTGCGCTACGAGCTCGACGACGACCTGAAGCCCACGGTGCCCGGCGGTGAGTACCTCGACCCGGAGGCGGCCGAGGAGGCCATCCAGGGGGTCGCGAACCAGGGCCGCTGAGCGGAGCTTGCGGAGCGAACATCGGAGCTGAGCCGGTCCCTCCCCCGTGGGGTGAACGGGCCGTGAACGGGGGCGGAAAACTCCTCGTCCGGGTAGTCAGGCGGCTCACTCGGGGCCCGTGGAGCTGGCGTCGGCCCTGGTCGGGCCGCCTACGATGCCGGTGTGAACGCAGTGGCGTCCGTCGTGCTGGTCGCCGTCGCCCTCGCCGCCGGGTTGTGGGCCGGTGTCCTGATCGGCCGCCGCCGCGCCCGGCCCGCCCGGCCCCGGCCGGACGGCCGGCGGGTGCCGACGCTGGCCGAGCTCCTCCAGCGCGTCTTCCGGTCGACCGGCTCCGGGCTCGCCGTGCTCTCCGGCACCGGCGACGTCGTCCTGCACAACCGGCGGTCCGCCGAGCTCGGCGTGGTCCGGGCCGGCCGGCCCGACCCCCGCGCCTGGGCGGCCTGCCAGAAGGTGCTCGAGGGCTCGACCGACGTCGAGGTGGACCTCGCCCCGCTGGAGGTGCGCGGCCGCCAGCCCGCCGCCGTTGTCGCCGTGGTGCGGCCCCTGGGCGACGGGTTCACCCTCGTCGAGGCCGCGGACATGTCCGACGCCGTGCGCCTCGAGGCCACCCGGCGGGACTTCGTGGCCAACGTGAGCCACGAGCTGAAGACGCCGGTGGGCGCGGTCGGGCTGCTGGCCGAGGCGGTGCTCGACTCGGTCGACGACCCCGAGTCGGTGAACCGCTTCGCCGGCAAGATCCTGCGCGAGTCGACCCGGCTCGGCGCGCTCGTCACCGAGCTGATCGCGCTGTCCCGGCTGACCGGGGCCGAGGCGCTGCCCGACCTCGAGGACGTGGACGTCGACGACGTCGTCGCCGAGGCCCTCGGCCGCTCGCGGCTCTCCGCCGAGTCGGCCGGCATCGAGATCACCGTCGACGAGCCCTCCGGCCTCGAGGTGGCCGGGGACCGGACGCTGCTGGTCACGGCCCTGTCGAACCTCCTCGAGAACGCCGTGGCCTACTCGCCGCCCGACGCGTCGGTCTCGGTGTCCCGCCGGCTCGAGGACGGCTGGGTCGAGATCGCCGTGACCGACCGCGGCATCGGCATCGCGCCGGAGCACCAGGTCCGCGTGTTCGAGCGGTTCTTCCGGGTCGACCCGGCCCGCTCCCGCGCGACCGGCGGCACCGGGCTCGGCCTGGCGATCGTCAAGCACGTCCTCGCGAACCACGGTGGCGAGGTGCGGCTGTGGAGCCGCCCCGGCACCGGATCGACCTTCACCATGCGGCTCCCCGCCACCGGTGCCGCCGTGCCGGCCTCCTCCCCGGAGGACCACGCGGTGGACCCGGCCACCGACCGAGACCCGGCCGGGGCGACCGGCCGAGCTGGAGGATGAGATGACCAGGGTGCTGATCGTCGAGGACGAGGAGTCCTTCGCCGACCCGCTCGCGTTCCTGCTGCGCAAGGAGGGCTTCACCGCCGCCGTCGCGACGACCGGCCAGGAGGCCCTCGAGGAGTTCGACCGCAACGGCGCCGACATCGTGCTGCTCGACCTCATGCTCCCCGGCATGAGCGGCACGGACGTGTGCAAGGCCCTGCGCTCGCGCTCGGCCGTCCCGGTGATCATGGTGACCGCACGGGACAGCGAGATCGACAAGGTCGTCGGCCTGGAGCTGGGCGCCGACGACTACGTGACCAAGCCGTACTCCGCCCGCGAGCTCATCGCCCGGGTGCGCGCCGTCCTGCGCCGCGGCGGCGAGAACGGCACCGGCGACGCCGACGGCGCCGGCGTGCTCGAGGCGGGCCCGGTTCGCATGGACGTCGAGCGGCACGTGGTGTCGGTCGACGGCACGGACGTCGCCCTGCCGCTCAAGGAGTTCGACCTCCTCGAGTACCTGCTGCGCAACGCCGGCCGGGTGCTCACCCGCGGCCAGCTCATCGACCGGGTGTGGGGCGCGGACTACGTGGGCGACACCAAGACCCTCGACGTCCACGTCAAGCGCCTGCGCGCCAAGGTGGAGAAGGACCCCAGCGCCCCGCAGCACCTCGTGACGGTGCGGGGGCTGGGGTACAAGTTCGAGAGCTGAGGGTCCGGGTCCGCAGGATCTGCGGACCGCCCCCGGACGGTGCACACTTCGCTCCGTGGGATGGGGCCGGTGGGTTCCGTGGGCGGCCGGGTTGGGCATCGCGGCGCACGACCTGGTCCAGCGGCGGCATGCGCTGCTGCGGAACTTCCCGGTGCTCGGCCACGGCCGGTACCTGATCGAGGCGGTCGGGCCGGAGCTGCGCCAGTACGTCGTGGCGGGCAACGACGAGGAGCGCCCCTTCAGCCGGGACCAGCGCCGGTGGGTCTACGCGTCGGCCAAGCTCGAGAACAACTACTTCGGGTTCGGCACCGACAACGACGTCGAGCACACCCCCGGCTACGTGATCATCAAGCACCGCACGTTCGGCCGGACCGCGCCCGCGCACCCGCACCCCCAGGGCGACGACTCGGTGTGGCTGCCGTGTGCGAAGGTCCTCGGCGCCGCCCGCGGCCGGCGCGCGGCCTTCCGGCCCGACTCGGCCGTGAACATCTCCGGGATGAGCTACGGGTCGCTGTCCGGCCGGGCGATCGAGGCGCTCAACCGCGGGGCGGCGGCCGCGGGGTGCCTGCAGAACACGGGCGAAGGCGGGATCGCCGCGCAGCACCGGTGCGGCGGCGAGCTGGTCTGGCAGATCGGCACCGCCTACTTCGGCTGCCGCGACGAGCAGGGCCGGTTCGACCTGCAGCGGCTCAAGGACGGCGTCGCCGCGGCACCGGTGCGGGCGCTGGAGATCAAGCTGAGCCAGGGTGCCAAGCCGGGTCTGGGCGGACTGCTGCCCGGGGTGAAGGTCACGGCGGAGATCGCCGCGGTCCGCGGGATCCCGATCGGGAAGGACTGCGTGAGCCCCTCGCGGCACACGGCGTTCCGGGACACGGACGAGCTGCTGGACTGGGTCGAGATGCTGGCCGACGAGACCGGCCTGCCGGTGGGGATCAAGTCCGCCGTCGGCGACCTGGAGTTCTGGACGGAGCTCACCGACCTGATGACCCGGACCGGGCGCGGGGTCGACTTCGTGACCGTCGACGGCGGCGAGGGCGGCACCGGCGCGTCCCCGCTGGTGTTCACCGACTCGGTCGCGCTGCCGTTCCGGCTCGGGTTCAGCCGCGTGTACCGGGAGTTCGCGCTGCGCGGCCTGCACGAGCAGGTGGTCTTCGTCGGGGCGGGGAAGCTCGGGCTGCCGGACAACGCCGTCGTCGCGTTCGCGCTCGGGGTCGACATGGTCAACGTCGCGCGCGAGGCCATGCTCGCCATCGGCTGCATCCAGGCCCAGAAGTGCCACACGGACACCTGCCCCACGGGGGTCGCCACGCAGAACCGTTGGCTGGCCCACGGCCTCGATCCGACGCTCAAGTCGGCGCGGCTGGCCAACTACGTCCTGACCCTGCGCCGCGACCTGGGCAAGGTCGCCGAGGCCGCGGGCGTCGAGCATCCCGCGTTGATCACCACGGACGACGTCGAGATCCTCGACGGCCAGACCGTCGCCCGGGGCCTGGGCGAGGTGTACGACTACCGGCCGGGCTGGGGGCTGCCGTCGGGCCCGGACCAGGAGGAGATCGTCGCGTTGCTGCGCAAGGGCCGGCCCGCTCCCAGCTGACCGCCCGGACGCCGCCGTCCCGGGGACGCCATGGTTCTGCGCTCTCGCGAGGAACGGCGAGCGGGATGCGACGAGTGGTCGGTCCGAATTCGACGGTCCGCATCAGTCATGCGGCCGAGCGGCAAGCGGTCGTTGAACTGCGATGATGGCCGATCTTTCGAACACATGTTCTCGTAGAATCGAGACATGGACGCAGGGCCCGTCGGCACCGCGCGCGACCGCCTTCGAGAGGCGATCGCGCAGCTGGCCGATGCCGCCGGACCCCACGCTGCTGCCGACGACGTGATCGCCGGGCTCAACGCCTACAGGAGGCCCGACGGAGCCTGGACCGGGCGATGGTCGACGCGCTCCGGGACCTGCACCGGCGTGGGACCTTCTCCGAGCGCGGCTACCGCTCGCCCACCGGCGCGCTCTCCGACCTACTCGGATGGGAACGCTTCGAAGCCCGGCGCCGTGTGATTGCCGCGGAGCACGTCTGTGAGGAGATCGGGCTCGACGGCACGGCCCTGCCCGCCCGGCTGCCCGCCACCGCGACCGTGTTCGCCTCCGGCGAGGCCGCCCTCCGCCACGTCGAGGTCATCGCCCGGCTGCTCGACGGCGGCCCCGCCCGCCGACTCGACCCCGAGACCTGGGCCGGCGCCGAGGTGCAACTGGCCGCCAAAGCCGCGATCTCCACGCCCTCCGAGCTGCACACCTGGGGCACCCAGCTCCTCGAGCTCCTCGACCAGGACGGCGCCGAACCCGACGACACCCCACCCGCGCAGCTCAACGAACTGCGGCTCTCGCGCTTCCGCACCCGCCCCGGCGGCAAACTGTCCGGCCGTTACGACGACGCCGCACTCTTCGACGCCATCGCCGCCGCCGTGGATGCCGGCGCCGCCCCGCGCGACGCCGACGACCAACGCAGTGCCGCCGAGCGGCAGGCCGAAGCCCTCGCCGAGGTGTGCGCCCAGGTGCTGTCCCGCGGGCGGCTGCCCGAGACCGGCGGCCGCCGACCCCAGTTGACCGTCACGGTGCGGCTGGAGGACCTGGAGCGCCGCGCGGCGAGCGCCTCGCTGGAGTTCGGCGGCCAGCTCACCCCGCAGACCCTGCGTCAGTTGGCGTGTGACGCGGCGGTCATCCCCGTCGTCCTCGACGGCACCGGCGTTCCACTCGACATCGGCCGCCTCTCCCGCACCGTCCCCGACGGGCTGCGCCGCGCCGTGACCGTGCGCGACCGCGGCTGCGCCTTCCCCGGCTGCGACCGCCCACCCTCCTGGTGCGACATCCACCACGTGCGCGAATGGCAACACGGCGGCCCGACCAGCCTGGGCAACCTCGTCATGCTCTGCACCGTCCACCACCGGCTGATCCACCACTCCCACACCTGGCCCATTCACGGTCTCCCTCGGCGGCCTGCCGGCGCAGCCTGGTGGACGCCAGACGTCGCAATTCGCCGAGCGTCCACGCTTCGCCGAGGCTTTCGGGACCGGATCGGGTACCCGGACGGCCGGTCCCGGAGGGGTGCCCGGCTCCTCCGCCGGTGAAGGGAGAGCCCGTGGTCAGGTCAGCGGTGGGTGTGATCCCGGAGCGAGCGACGCGGCCCGGTGCGCGCGCCCGGACGTCCCGGAGCGGAGGTGGCCCGTGTCCGTGACGACCACGCGTTCGGCCGGTTCACCGGTCCACCGGCACCGGAACGACTCGAACCTCGCCGACGTCGTCGAGCTCATCCTCGACCGTGGCCTCGTGATCGACGTGTTCGTGCGGGTCTCCCTGCTCGGACTCGAGATCCTCACGATCGACATCCGGATCGTGGTCGCGAGCGTCGACACGTTCCTGCAGTACGCGGAGGCGACCGATCGCCTGTATCTGTACGGCACGAGTGCACGGCGCCGCCTGCCCGCCGGGGACCGGGACGGCGAGGACGACGCCGGGTACGACGCCGAGGACGAGGGGTGAGCGTGATGGCCGACGACGAGAACCCGACGACGCCGCGCCGTCGACGGAGCGCCCGGACGAGGTCCGCGCGGGCCGAGAAGGCCGCGCCGGCGTCGGAGGAGGTCCGGGAGGACGACGGCGCGGACACCGCGGAGGAGGAACCCACCGACGACGGCGCCGAGGAGGAGGCCACGGGTACGGCGACCGGCGAGGAGGAGACCGGCGAGGAGGAGACCGGCGAGGAGGAGCCCGGCGAGGAGGAGCCCGGCGAGGAGGAGCCCGGCGAGGAGGAGCCCGGCGAGGAGGAGCCCGGCGAGGAGGAGCCCGGCGGGCAGGACGGTGCGGCGCGGAAGGGGCGCACCGACGGCTCCGGCGGCGACCGGCCGGGCGGGTCCATCGTCCGGGTGGCACGCCGGGCGGCGGAGCACGTCCGGGTGCTGACCGGGCGGCACCCGGAGAGCGTGGTCTCGATCGAGCCGCGGGACGGCAACTGGTGCGTCGGCGTCGAGGTCGTCGAGACGCACCGCATCCCGGACTCGGCGGACATCCTCGCGATCTACGAGGTGCTCGTCCGGCCCGACGGCGACCTGCTGTCGTACCGGCGGGTCCGGCGCTACACGCGCGGTCAGGTCGACCGGCCGTGGCGGTGACGCGCGGCGCCGAGGCGTCCGCCACGGCCTCCGCCCCGCCGATCGGCCCCGTCACGTCCCCTGATCGGCACGTCCTCGCGAGGCGACCGGAGTCTTTTCTCCGCGATCGCGGTGCCCGGGGTTGGCGCGGGCGAGCGGTGGGGGATCCGCCCGCCCGACAGCACCCACGCGAGGAGGAGGCGACGATGTCGTCAGCACAACCCGCCGCTGGATCCGGACCGGCCCCGTCCGGCTCGTCCGAGCGGATCCAGGACGCGATGATCGCGTTCAACGACGAGGTCTTCGAGACCCTGCAGAAGCTGCTCAAGGCCCAGCAGGAGCTGGTCCGCGCCGTCATCGCGGCCTCGGAGCCGGGCTCGGCCGCGTCGGACGGGGGCGGGCAGGACGAGCGCGGGCCGGCGGACTCGGGCGCGGACGACGACGCCCAGCCGGAGGTCATCTTCCCGCTCGACACCGAGACCGAGTCGCCCGAGAGCGGGGCCGACGAGGGCGCGGACGCGGAGGCCGACGAGGCCGCGGAGAGCGCCGAGGCCGAGGGCGACGAGGAGCCTGCGGCCGAGGCGGACGGGGGCGCCGAGGACAAGACACCGCCCGACGCGGACTGGGTGCTCGACGCCGAGGCCGCGGGAGCCGTCGACGACGAGGACGACGAGGCCGAGAGCGACGACGCGCTGGACGCCGAGGCCGACGAGGGTGCCGAGGCCGAGGGCGACGACGGTGCCGAGGCCGAGGCCGACGAGGGCGCCGAGGACGAAGCGGGCGAGGGCCTGGACGACGAGGCTGACGAGGGCGCGGAGGACGAGGTCGACGAGGGCCCGGAGGACGAGGTCGACGAGGGCGCGGAGGACGAGGTCGACGAGGGCCCGGAGGACGAGGCTGACGAGGGTGTCGAGGCTGAGGCCGACGAGGGTGCGGAAGACGAAGCGGACGAGGCCGTCGAGGACGAAGCTGACGAGGGCCTCGAGGACGAAGCCGAGTACGAAGCCGACGACGGTGTCGAGGACGAAGCTGACGAGGGCGTCGGGGACGAAGCCGACGAAGGCTTGGACGACGAGGCTGACGAGGGCCCGGAGGACGAGACCGACGAGGGTGTCGAGGCTGAGGCCGACGAGGACGTCGAGGACGAAGCGGACGACCGTGCCGAGGACGAATCCGGCGAGGGCCTGGACGACGAGGCCGACGAGGACGTCGAGGCTGAGGCCGACGAGGGTGCCGAGGACGAAGCCGAGTACGAAGCCGACGACGGTACCGAGGACGAAGCTGACGAGGGCGTCGAGGACGAAGCCGAGTACGAAGCCGACGACGAACTGGACGCCGAGGCTGACGAGGGCCCGCAGGACGAGGCTTACGAGGGTGCCGAGGCTGACGCCGACGAGGGTGCCGACGACATAGACGACGAGGGCCTGGAGGACGAGGCTGACGAGGGTGCCGAGGCTGAGGCCGACGAGGGTGCCGACGACGTAGACGACGAGGGCCTGGAGGACGAGGCCGACGGGGGCCTGGAGGACGAGGCCGACGGGGGCCTGGAGGACGAGGCCGACGAGGGCCTGGAGGACGAGGCCGACCAGGGCGCCGAGGACGAGGCCGAGGGCGACGAGGATCCCGACGGGATGTCCGACGAGGAGGTTCGCGTGGTCGCCGACGCGATGGTCGAGGCGCTGAACGCGGCCGCCGCGGACGAGGGCTCCTCGGACGGTCCCGACGACTCCGCCGACGATTCCGCCGACAGCCCCGCCGCCGAGGACGCAACCGACTCCACGGACGACCCGGGCGAGGGTGGGGCCAAGCGATCGAAGAAGCGAGCGAAGTCCACGCGTGGCGGCAAGTCCCGTCGGGGCAAGGCGCGCGCGGCGGCCGACGGGTGATTCCCGGGCGTCGGGGGCGGCGCCACCGCCGCCCCCGGCCCACCCGATCAGCGGGTCCGGTCACGGTGCGGGTACGGGGGAGGCACGGGCCGGTAACCTGATCGCGTGCGACTGGGTGTGCTCGACGTCGGCTCCAACACCGTGCACCTGCTGGTGGTGGACGCCCACAGGGGAGGCCACCCGACCCCCGCGACCTCGCAGAAGGCCGAATTGCGGCTGGCCGAGCACCTGCAACCGGACGGCGCGCTGAGCAGGATCGGCGTCGACTCGCTGATCGCCGCGGTGCACACCGCGCGGGACTCCGCCGCCGAGCTGGGGTGCGACGACCTGCTGGCCTTCGCCACCTCCGCACTGCGGGACGCGACGAACTCCGCCGCCGTGCTGGCGAAGGTCCGCGCCGACACCGGGGTCGCCCTCGAGGTGCTGCCGGGCGAGGACGAGGCGCGCTACACGTTCCTCGCCGTCCGCCGCTGGTACGGCTGGTCGGCCGGGCGGCTGCTGTGCCTCGACATCGGCGGGGGCTCACTGGAGCTCGCGGCGGGCCGCGACGAGCACCCGGCGGCGGCCGCGTCGCTGCCGCTCGGGGCGGGCCGGCTGACCCGCGAGTGGTTCACCGGGGACCCGCCGTCCCGCCGCGAGGTCGAGGCGCTGCGGGAGAAGGTCGACGCCGATCTCGCGCCGGTCGCGCGCGAGCTGCGGAAGCTGGGGGAGCCGGACCTGGTCGTCGGCACCTCGAAGACCTTCCGGTCCCTGGCCCGCCTGACGGGTGCGGCGCCCTCCGGCGCGGGCATCCGGGCCCGGCGGGTGCTGACCCACGCGGGGCTGCGGCAGCTCGGGTCGTTCATCAGCCGGATGTCGTCCGGGGACCTCGCGGAGCTGGAGGGCGTGAGCCCGAGCCGGGCACACCAGCTCGTCGCCGGGGCGGTCGTCGCGGAGGCCGCGATGCGGGCCCTGAAGATCACCGAACTCGATCTCTGCCCGTGGGCGTTGCGCGAGGGAGTGATCCTCCGGCGGCTCGACACCCTCGACGGGTCGACCAGGGACGACCGCTCGGCGCACGACGCGCCCGGATCACTTGGACGCTTGACGTCGTACGAGGCACGGTGTAGCGGATGAGTTCAGAGACCGACCAGCCGAGACAGCGCACGGTCGCCGAGCTGCTCGCCGAGAACGGCGGGGGATCGGCGTCCGGGCGGCGTCGACGGCGCCGCGAGGCCGACGACGCGGGCGCCGAGGCGGCGGGCGGTCCTCCCGCTGCGGAGGGCCCGGGCGTCCCCGGCCGCCACGGCGGTACACAGGCGTGGCGTGCCGAACCGGCCCCGGAGGCCCCGGCTGCCCCCGCCGAGCCCTGGCGCACCGCCCAGCCGGCGGGCAGCGCCTGGGAGCGCGGCCGCCAGGGCGGCCCGCGCCTCGAGCGCGACGCCGAGGAGGAGTCCGGCGACGACCGGGGCACCGGGTTCGGCCCGGGTGCCCGGCCGAACGGCGCGGCCCCGGGCGGGTTCGCCCCGCGCGGCTTCGGCCGCCCCGACGACGACGCCCCGCAGAACGGCTTCGCGCGCCCCGGCGCCGGTCCCAACGGCTTCGGTCCCGGTCAGGCCGGTCCGCAGCGCCCCGGCCAGAACGGCTTCGGCCCGGCCGGACAGGACGCGCAGAACGGTTTCGGCCGGGGCGCCCCGAGCCAGAACGGCGCCCCCCAGAACGGTGCCCCTACCGGCCTCGGCCAGCCACGCACCTGGCAGAACGCGAACCAGAACGGCCCAGGCCAGAACGGCCCCGGCCAGTCCGGCGCGAGCGTCCAGGACCGCCCCGGCCCACCCGCCGCGGCAGCGAACGAGCCCGACTTCGGCCGCGCCCCCCACCGGCCCGACCCGCCCGCGCAGGGCGGCTGGGCCGCGAACACGGCGTCGGCCGGCACCGTCGGCCTGCCCACCGAGGCGGGACGTACCGGTGCACCCGAACGGTCCCCCTGGGCCCCGAACGGTCGCCCCGGGCGACCGGGGGAGCCGGGTACCGAGCAGCTCGGCCGCGTCCGCGCGCCGCAGGACGAGCCGCTGACCGCCCCGTTCGGCTCCGTCTACGGGGGTCCGCCCATCCAGCTCGGCGGCCGGCCCGTCCACGACGACGAGGACGCAGGCCCGCCCACCCAGTTCGGCGCCCCGCCCCTCCACGACGAGGACGACGACGACGCCGGACCGCCCACCCAGCTGGGTGCGCCTGCCCTCGACGACGAGGACGACGACGACACCTACCACGCCCCGGCGGGCCTGGGCAGGCGTGCGCCGGTCGAGCCCGACGAGGAGGACGAGGAGGAGGGCGAGGGCACGCCGCAGGGCTGGGCCGTCGTCATCGGCCAGTGGATCGCGGGCGCCCTGGTCGGCGCCGCGGTCTGGGTCGGCTTCCGGTACCTCTGGTTCAACCTGCCGGTGGTCGCCCTGGCCGCCGCGGTGATCATCACGGTCGGCCTGGTGCTCGGGGTCCGCGCCCTGCTGCGCAACGACGACCTGCGCACCACCGCCTTCGCGGTGGGTGTGGGCCTGCTGTTGACCGTCTCGCCCGCGATCCTGGTACTCCTGGAACGGTGACCTCCCCGCCGGTCGCCCTGTCCACCGCCTCGGTCTACCCGGAGCCCGCCGCGGCGGCGTTCGAGCTGGCCGCGGAGCTGGGCTACGACGGCGTCGAGCTGATGGTCTGGACGGACCCGGTGTCGCAGGACGCCCGGGCCGTCGAGCGGCTCGCGGAGCGGTACGGGGTGCCGGTGCTGGCCGTGCACGCACCCTGCCTGGCCGTCACGCAGCGGGTGTGGGGGTCGGACCCGATCGCCCGGATCCGCCGGTCCGTCGCGGCCGCGGAGCGGTTCGGGGCGCGGACCGTCGTGCTGCACCCGCCGTTCCGCTGGCAGAGGCGCTACGCCGCGGTGTTCGCCGACGAGGTGGCCCGGGCGGGGGAGCGGTCGGGCGTGCGGCTCGCCGTCGAGAACATGTTCCCGGTGTCGCGGGGCCGGGTCCGCACCGTGCCCTACGCCCCCGGTTTCGACCCGACCGCCGTCGGCCACAGCTTCTACACGCTCGACCTCTCGCACACCGCAGCCGCCGGGTCGGACGCGCTGGCCATGCTCGACCGCATGGGGGACGGGCTGGTCCACCTGCACCTGACGGACGGCTCCGGCGGCCCGCGGGACGAGCACCTGATCCCCGGGCGCGGCACGCAGCCCTGCGCCGAGGTGTGCGAGCGGCTGGCGACGGGCCGGTTCGCGAGCGAGGGCGTGGTGGTCCTGGAGGTGAGCACGCGGCGCTGCCGGACCCGGGACCAGCGGTCGGCGATGCTGGCCGAGGCCCTGGTCTACGCGCGCCTGCACCTGGTCGCACCGGTTCCGCCGGTGTTGACCATCCCGACCATCCCGGAGCAGACGCCCCTGCCGGAGCCCGCCCCGCAGGGCTGAGCGGCGCGCGTCACACCGCCGGAGCGCGTCCGGCGTGATACGACCGTTTCATGGCTCCCACCGATGTGACCGTCGATCGGCCGTTCGCGGCGTCCACCGTGCTGACCGACGAGGGCGGGGGCCGCTTCACCGCGGAGCTCGGCACGCTGTTCTCCATCGGCGGCAAGGCCCACGGCGGCCTGCTGATGGTCCTGCTGACCAAGGCGGCGATCGCGAGGCTGAACGCCGAGCACGGCGGGGACACCGAGCTCGACCCGGTGGTCGTCGGGACGGAGTTCCTGCGCGCCCCGGAGCTGGGCACGGTGGAGCTCGAGACGGACGTGCTGAAGCTGGGCAGGCAGGCGTCGGTCGCCGCCGCCCGGATGACCCAGAACGGCAGGCTCCTGCTCTCGGCCACCGTCACGGCGGGAGCACTGCCCGACGCCGACCCGAGCTGGCTGGCCGAGTCCCCGATGCCGCTGGAGCCGCCGGCGGACGCGATCGACTTCGTGCCGGACGTCCGGACCCCCGGCGAGGGGCTGGCCGCCGCCACCGAGGCGCGCTACGACCCGGCCACGATGGCCTTCCTGCGCAAGGAGACCGCGGACCCGGTGGTGCGGGGCTGGATGCGGCCGCGCGGGGAGGACCCGGACCCGTTGTTCGCGCTGCTCGCCGGGGACGCGCTGCCGCCGACCGTGTTCAACCGGGGCGGCGGGCGCGGCTGGGCGCCGACCGTGCAGCTCACCGCGATGCTGCGGGCGCGGCCGGCGCCGGGCTGGCTGGCGCTGGAGTCGCGCTCGCAGATGATCGCCGGGACCTGGTTCGACGAGGACTGCACCGTCCGCGACGCGACGGGCCGGGTGGTCTGCCAGGCCCGCCAGCTCGCGCTCTCCCCGCTCCCGCGCCGATAGCCGCGCACCCTCCCCGACCAGCCCGGATTCCGGCGGTTACCGTCGATCCATGACACGTATCGCGGTTCTGGGCGCCGGCAAGATCGGCGAGGCGCTCCTCTCGGGGCTGCTCGCGGCGGGCCGGCCCGCGGCGGACCTGGTGTTCACCGAGCGGCACCCGGAGCGGGCCGCCGAGCTGTCCGGGCGCCTCGGGGTGGACTCGGCCGACGTGGCGGGCGCCGCGGCCAAGGCCGACGTCGTGGTGGTCGCGGTCAAGCCGCAGGACATCGCCCCGGTCCTCACCGAGCTGAAGGCGGCGCTGACCCCGGGGACGCTCGTCGTCTCGCTGTGCGCCGGCCTGCCGACCGCGCTGTTCGAGGGCGGCCTGCCCGAGGGGACGCCGGTCGTGCGGGTCATGCCGAACACCCCGATGGTCGTCGGCGAGGCGATGAGCGCGGTCTCCGGCGGCAGCCACGCCAGCGCCGAGCACCTCGCGCTGGCCGAGGAGATGCTCGGCTCGGTGGGCCGCGTGGTGCGGGTCCCCGAGGCCCAGCAGGACGCCGTGACCGCGCTGTCCGGCTCCGGCCCGGCGTACTTCTTCTACCTGGTCGAGGCCATGATCGACGCCGGGATACTGCTCGGCCTGCCGCGCGCCGTCGCCGCCGACCTGATCGTCCAGTCCGCCTTCGGCGCGGCCACCATGCTCCGCGAGTCCGACGACCACCCGGTGCTGCTCCGCGAGGCCGTCACCTCCCCGGCCGGGACGACCATCGCGGCCATCCGCGAGCTGGAGCGGCACGGCGTCCGGGCGGCCCTGATCGACGCGATCGAGGCCGCGCGGGACCGCTCGGTGGAGCTGGGACGCTCGGTGCAGAACCGTTGACCCGAACGAAGGATCACGTGTCACCCTGACGCGCGGCTGAATTCCCTGCCCGAGTGGCATGGTGTGTCGAAGGCGTCACACCGGCACCGCTATCCTCACGGGGAACACGCCGCGCGGGGGACGAGGACCCCGGGCGGGAACGTGGGACTTCTCCAGGGAAGGCGGTGTCCGGATGGCCACGCAGCAGCCAGGGCATTCAGGGCAGCCCGAACGCATCGACAACATCGCCGCGGTGCAGTTCCTCACCGTGGCGGAGGTCGCCGCCATGATGCGGGTCTCCAAGATGACCGTGTACCGGCTGGTGCACGGTGGGGAGCTCCCCGCGGCCCGGGTGGGTCGTTCGTTCCGCGTCCCGAAGCGCGCCGTCGAGGACTACCTGCGGCACGCGTACTTCGACGCGGGCTGAGCGGAGCGGGTACCCGCACCGAGCGGACGCCCGCGCAACGGACATCCGCACCGACCGCCGGGTCACCCCCGGTGGTCCGCGACCCGCCCTGGCGGGTCGCCCCGCCGGGCGCCGGGTAGGATCGGCGACCGGTCATCGTCTCGCCGTGTGCACCCGCGTGCGCGCGACCGCCGCGCGGCGGGGACACACCCTCTCGGGCCGGCTCCCGGCCGCGAGCGAAGCAGTGAGCACAGGAGGTACCGGCGCATGGGCTCGGTCATCAAGAAGCGTCGCAAGCGCATGTCCAAGAAGAAGCACCGCAAGCTGCTCCGCAAGACCCGCGTGCAGCGTCGCAAGCTCGGCAAGTGAGGTGTGACCCCGCCCGTCCCCCGCAGGGGCGGGCCGGGGTCCACCGGCCCGGGTCGCACCCGGGGTCCCTGGTCGCACGACGAACGAGGTCGGGTCCGTGACGCGCACGGGATCTCCCCGCGACGCCGACCGCAGCAGCGGTGGCGGCGCTCCCTCCGTCGTGCTGGTGACAGGTGTCAGCCGCTTCCTCGGCGGCAACCTGGCCGCACGGCTCGCCGCGAACCCCGCGATCGAGCGGGTGCTCGGCGTGGACACCGTCCCGCCGTCCCGGGACATGTTGCGCCGCATGGGCCGCGCGGAGTTCGTCCGCGCGGACATCCGCAACCCGCTCATCGCCAAGGTCATCTCCGGCGCCGGCGTCGACACCGTGGTGCACGCCGCCCTCTCCGCCGGGCCCGGCTCGTCCGGCGGCCGCACGGCGATGAAGGAGATGAACGTCATCGGGACGATGCAGCTCCTCGCCGCCTGCCAGAAGTCGGAGCGGGTGCGGCGCGTCGTCCTCAAGTCCACCACCGCCGTCTACGGCTCCGGCTCGCGCGACCCCGCGCTGTTCGACGAGTCGATGACGCCGAAGGACCTCCCCTCCGGCGGGTACGCCAAGGACGCCGCCGAGATCGAGGGCTACCTGCGCGGCTTCGCCCGCCGCCGGCCGGACGTCACGACCAGCGTCCTGCGCTTCTGCAACTACGTCGGCCCGCGCATCGAGACGGTGCTGACCCGCTACTTCTCGCTGCCGGTCGTCCCGACGATCCTCGGCTTCGACCCGCGGCTGCAGTTCCTGCACGAGGAGGACGCGCTCGCCGTGCTCGAGCGGGCCGCCGTGGAGGAGCACCCCGGGGTCTACAACGTCGCGGCCGACGGGGTGCTCATGCTCTCCCAGGCCATCCGCCGGGCCGGCCGGGTGCAGGCCGGGGTCCCGGCGCCGCTGGTCGGGCCGGTCGGGCGGTTCCTGCGCGGCACCCGCGTCGTCGACTACTCGCCGGAGCAGATGCGGTTCCTCAACTTCGGCCGGGTGGTGGACACGACGAGGTTGAAGGAACGCTTCGGCTTCCACCCTCGTTGGACCACCGTCCAGGCCTTCGACGACTACGTCCGCGGCCGCGCGCTCCGGCCGGTCCTCGGGGCGGAGCGGATCGAGGCGGCGGAGCGGACGGTCCTGCAGGCCGCGCGGATGCTGCGCTAGCGGGCCACGGGCCGGGGGTAGGGCATGGTGCGGCGGTCGGGGAAATCGGACAACGGCGCAGGTTCGGAGGGGGTTCGGGTGCCGGAAGCGCGCGTCATCCCGTTGCGGGCGGACGAGACCGGGGGACGCACCCGGTGGCGGCTCGGGGAGGGCCGCGACCGGGGCGGGAGCCGCCCGGGCGCGCGCACCCGCGCGGGCACGGAGGCACGCGAGCCGGGGCGCGAGACCGGGCGTGAGCCGGGCCGCACCCGTCGTCCGGCCACGACCACGCCCCGCCCGCGCCCGGGGCTCGACGAGGACGGGAGCGGCGGCGCCGCGGTGCCGCCCGTCGCGGCCGTGCCGGACCCGGAGCCCCCGGCCTGGGAGGTCGGGCTCGAGGAGGTGCTGCGCTTCCTGCGCCGCCGCCTCTCCGGCGACTACTCGGTCGACGAGTTCGGCTTCGACGCCGACCTCGCCGACAAGGTGCTCGCGCCCGCGCTGCGCCCGCTCTACGAGCGCTGGTTCCGGGTCGAGACGATCGGCCTGCACCACGTCCCGGACACCGGCGGCGCGCTCGTCGTCGCCAACCATTCGGGAACCCTCCCGCTCGACGCGCTGATGACCATCCAGGCGCTGCACGACGAGCACCCGGCCGCCCGCCGGCTGCGGCTGCTGGGCGCGGACCTCATGTTCAAGCTGCCGGTGGTGGGTGAGCTGGCCCGCAAGAACGGCGCCACCCTCGCCTGCAACGCCGACGCGGAGCGGCTGATGTCCTCCGGCGAGCTCGTCGGGGTGTTCCCGGAGGGCTTCAAGGGCATCGGCAAGCCCTTCAAGGACCGGTACAAGCTGCAGCGCTTCGGCCGCGGCGGGTTCGTCTCGGCCGCGCTGCGCACCGGCGTGCCGATCATCCCGTGCTCGATCGTCGGCGCGGAGGAGACCTACCCGAAGATCGGCGACATCGCGCCGCTGGCCCGGCTGCTCGGCGCGCCGTACTTCCCGATCACGCCGACCTTCCCGCTGCTCGGCCCGCTGGGTCTCGTCCCGCTGCCGTCGAAGTGGTACATCGAGTTCGGCGAGCCGATCTCGCTCGACGCCTACACCCCGGCCGACGCCGAGGACCCGATGCTCGTGTTCAACCTGACCGACCAGGTGCGCGAGACCATCCAGCACACTCTCTACCGGCTGCTCAGCCAGCGGCGCAACGTGTTCCTGGGCTGAGCCGGGGCGCTCAGCGCCGCCGGTACGCCACGCCGGCGGCGACCGCCCCGGCCAGCGCGCCGGCGCCCAGCACCGAGGGCACCCCGATCCGGGCCACCTTGCGCCCGCTGCGGAAGTCCCGGATCTGCCACCCGCGGTCCTTGGCGACGTCCCGCAGCTCGGAGTCCGGGTTGACGGCCACGGCGGTGCCGACCGCGGACAGCATCGGCACGTCGTTCACCGAGTCCGAGTAGGCGGTGCAGCGCCGCAGGTCCAGGCCCTCGGTGGCCGCCAGCGCGCGCACCGCATGGGCCTTCGCCGGGCCGTGCAGGATCTCGCCGACCAGCCGCCCGGTGTAGTGCCCGTCGACGCTCTCGGCGACCGTGCCGAGCGCCCCGGTCAGGCCGAGCCGCCGGGCGATGATCAGGGCCAGCTCGACGGGCGTCGCCGTGACCAGCCAGACCCGCTGCCCGGCGTCGAGGTGCATCTGGGCGAGCGCGCGGGTGCCGGCCCAGATCCGGTCCGCCATCAGCTCGTCGTAGATCTCCTCGCCGAGCGACACGACCTCGTCGACGGGGCGGCCCGCCACGAAGGACAGCGCGGTGTCCCGGTGCCCGGCGATGCCGTTCTTGTCCTCGCGCCCGCCGATCCGGAACTTGAGCTGCTGCCAGGCGAAGCCGGCGAGGTCGGAGGTGGTGAAGAACTTGCGGGCGGCCAGCCCGCGGGCGAAGTGGAAGATCGAGGCGCCGACCATCATCGTGTTGTCGACGTCGAAGAACGCGGCCGCGGTGAGGTCCACGTCGGCCGCCGCGGACGGCGGGGGCTCACCGGCGGCCACGGCGGCGGCCGCGGCGGCCTCGCCCGCCCGCTGCGCGCGGTCGAGGGCCGTGGCCTCCTCGATCACGTCGGTCGTCTCGGTGACGCCCGCCACCTCACCGTGGGCACCGTTCCGAAGCGGGTCGGCGGCGCCGTTCCGGTCCGCCCCGCCCGCACCCTGCGGCTCACCGTGCTCCACAACCACCTCGGGTCCTACCACCTGGGGGCCTCCCGGTCCGCGCTCGCGCCGGTCCGTGCCCGCCGTGCCGATCCGTCCGCCGGTCCGACCGGTCCGTGACCGGTCGGGCACCGCGCGTCCAGCCTACTGGGCGACCCCGACCGTACCGGCGCGAAACGGCCTCCGGACGCGGAACCGGGGCCGCACGGTGTGTCACCGCGCGGCCCCGCTCCGTCGTCGGGCCGTCCGCCGCTCAGCCGATGGTGATCGGCCCGAGGCCGGGCAGCAGCGGCGGCAGCGTGATCGGGGGCAGGACCCCGCCCCCGCCGCCGCTCGGTGCGTCGGACGAGCTCTGCTCCGTGCTGCTGGACTTCTCCGAGCCGCTCGTCGTGGTGCTCGTCGCACCCGCGTCGCCGGTGCCGGGCAGGACGCCGTCCGGCAGCAGCCCGTTCTCGGTCGCGCTCGGGTCGCCCGACGGCTGCGGGCCGGTGCTGTCCGACGGCGCGGCCGGGCTGGTGCGCGCGGACTGCGGGCTGCCGTTCGGGACCGGCTCGTCGACCGCGCCGCCGCCCTGGCCGGCGTTCGACGCGACCGGGACGCAGGGGCCGGTGGCCGGGATCGGGCCGAGGTCGTCGACGCCGTCGCTGACCTCGCTGCAGCCCATCCGGGCCTGCAGGGCCGCGGCCCGCTCGGACATGCGCTCCACCAGCCGCGCCGATCGGTCGGCGCCCGGGATCTCGCCGCCGGAGGTCCGCAGGGCCTCGATCGCCCGGGCCTGCTTCTGCGCCCAGGCGTCGAGGTCGCCGAGGCCGGTGTCGGTCGGCGGCTGGGCGCCGGACAGCATCATCCGCGAGCCCTCGCTGGCCGCGTCGTCGAACGCGGTGAGCGCGGACTCGTAGGTGTCGGCGGACGGCGCGCGGACGGCCTGCTGCAGTGCCCGCACCTCGTCCAGCCGGGTCGCGGCCAGGTCGAGGTGGCGCTGGGCCTTGGCCGCGTCGCCGAAGGTGAACGCGGTGCCGGTGGACTCGGTCGCGAGCTTGACCGCGTAGAGGCTGTCGCCCGGCAGCGCGTCGCGGCTCATCATCGCCGTGCCGCCGGTGAGGGCGACCAGTGCGAGCGCGGCGGCGCCGCCGACGAGGGCGACCCGCTTGCGCAGGCTCGGCCGCCGCCCGCCCGGGCCGCGGGACCCGCCGGCGCGGCCGGGGTTGTCCGGGTGGTCGGTGGGCAGCACGTGCCGCGGGCCCCGCCTCGACCGCCGGGGGCCGGCGCCCACCGCGGACGGGGCCGCCACGGTGCGCTCACCGGAGGAACCGGAGCGGGTCGCGCCCTCGGGGCCCTCCGGCCGCAGCGCGGCGGTGAGGTCGCTGGTCTGCTCCAGCGCGTCCGCCGGGACCGGGTCGATCCGGGTGGTCCGCTCCGTGGCGGACTCCTCCGGCGCGCCCCACTCCTTCTCCAGGGCGGCGAAGAAGTTCGAGCGCATGCGCTCGGCGGTCTCGTCGTCCGGGCTCAGGTCGGTACGGCTGCGATCGAGCGCGGCCGCGAGGGCCAGCTCGTGCTCAAGATCGTCGTCCGGCGCGAATCGGGGGTCGAGCTGTTCCTCGCCCCACCACTCGTCGTCCGAGCCCCATCGTCCCGCGGGCATGTTCGCCGTCCTCACTGCATCCCTGCACTGTTCGTCAGCGTCCGGCCCGATCGGGACCTCGCGCTCTGCCGACGTTCACCCACACAACGAGACGGGCGGTCGTCGGTTACGGCACAAGGACCGTTCACCGCTTGGTGTGGCTCACTCGTCGCATCCGTAACGACAAGCATGTAGTTCGCGATATAGGCGCCGCTCACCGCAACCCCTCGGGGAGGAGCTGCGCCAGGCGGCGGACGGCGCGGTGCTGCAGCGCCTTCACGGCCCCCTCGGCCCGGTTCATCCGCTGCGCGGTCTCGGCGACCGACAGCCCCTGCAGGAACCGCATGCGGATGCAGTCCTGCTGGTCGGGGTTGAGCTTCTCGATCGCCTTGAGCAGCTCGGAGTTCGTGGCGTTCTCGATGACCTGCTGCTCCGGCCCGTGCGTGCTGGGGGAGTGCTCGACCATGTCGGCGGTCGTCGACTCGAGCCGGTACCGGCTGGACTTGACGTGGTCGAAGATCAGGTTGCGCGCGATCGTGACGAACCAGGCGCCGATGTCCCGGCCCTGGTAGCTCACCGAGCCGATCCGGCGCAGCGCGCGCAGGAACGTCTCCTGGGTGAGGTCCTCGGCCAGCGTGCGGTCGCCGAGCCGGAACAGCACGTACCGGAAGACGACCTCGTGGTAGCGCGCGTACAGCTCCTTGAAGGCGTTCTGGTCGCCGGCCTGGCAGGCCTTGACCAGGGTCCAGGAGCCGCCGCCGTCCGGCTCGGCGTCCGGGCGCGGCTCGGCCGCCTCCGGCGCGGGCTCGGCCGGGCGCGGCGGCGGGCCCACGGGGGGACCCGACGGCGGTGGTCCCGCCGGCGGCGGGACGGCGTGGGGACGGGCGACGGGGGGAGCTGTCACGGGCGCCTGCTGTCGGGTCGGCCGGCCGTCCGGGGTCCGGCCGTCGGCCGGGGCGGTCGGGTCGGGCGCGGACGGGGGAGCGGCGGGTGCCGGGCGGTGGGTCGTGGAGCCGACGGACCGGGCCTGCCGGGGCAGGTCCGACCAGGAGGAGGGGGCCGGGTCCGCACCGGTCGGGTGCGAGGGCCCGAACCGCTCCGTGGGGAGCAGCCCGTCGGGACGCATCGAGGAGGTCATGAAGCCCGGTGCACCCGGTGTCGGACAGGGCAGCGCGGGAGGACCCGCGGTGCGCTGGCAACAGGCTGCATGCCACTCCCTTGGGTGAGAACTCGTGCCGAACCCGGCGGTCCGGCGTTGGCAGGTTGTGGGGGCGGACTCTAGGGCAGCCGCTCGGCGCCCAGACGGGTGCCACCGCTCGCCGAATGCCTTATCCGGTGAGCGGACGGTCACGCGCGGTCAACGTGGTCGTGGCGCAGCGTGTTCGGTCGACGCGCCGCGTGACGGCGTGTCGACCTGCCGCCGGGCGCACGGGGGTTGCGCTCGGCCGGACTTCACGTCATGCGCGAGGGCGGCCGCGCCGTCTGCCAGACTCGGCGCGTGCAGCCTTCCACCACCCGGGGCCCCGGCCCCGGGCCCGACGTCGAGCACCTGGGTGAGCTGGTCCGGCGGGCGGCGCGCCGCGAGCCCGGCCAGCCCGCGGTCGTCGACGTCACCGCCGGGCGCACGCTGACCTGGGCGGAGCTCGACGCCGCCGCCGACGCGGAGGCCGCGCGGCTCGCCGCCGCCGGGATCGGCCCCGGGGACCGGGTCGTGCTCGTGCTGCCCAACGGTGCCGGCTTCTGCGTCGCCCTGTTCGGCGTGCTGCGTGCCGGGGCGATCGCCGTCCCCGTCGGCCAGCGGTCGGTGGCCCGCGAGGTCGCCGTGGTCCTCGACGACGCCCGGCCCGCCGCCGTCGTCGCCGACGCGGGGGTCGCGGCCGACGTCGCCCGGGAGGCCGGCGTGCCGGTGCTCGCGCCGCCGCCCGCCGAGCCGGAGGCGCCCGGCGCCCCGGTGCCCGAGGCGCCGGGCGGCGAGGCGATCGCGCTCCTCATCTACACGTCCGGCACCACCGGCCGCCCGCGCGGCGTGCAGCTGTCGCACCGCGCGCTGCTGGCCAACCGGGCGCAGACCGCCGCGCTGCGACCCGCGCCCGTCACCCCGGCCGACCGGGTCCTGCTGGCGCTGCCGCTCTTCCACAGCTTCGGCCTGGCCGCCGGCCTCCTGCAGGTCTGCTGGGCCGGCGCGACCGCCGTGCTCACCGAGCGGTTCGACGCCGCCGCCACCCCGCGGATCCTGCGCGACCACCGGGTCAGCGCGGTGGCCGGCGTCCCGTCGCTCTACCGCGCCCTGCTCGACGTCCCGGCCGAGGACCTGCGTTCCGCGCTCGAGGGGGTGCGCATCTGCACCTCCGGCGGCGCCCCGCTGCCGCCGGCCTGGCTCACCGCCTTCCGCGAGGCCACCGGGACGGAGGTGCTCGAGGGCTACGGGCTGTCCGAGGCCGGCCCGGTCGTCACCTGCAACATCCCGGGGCACAGCAAGCCGGGGTCGGTCGGCAGGCCGATCCCGGGCGTCGAGCTGCGCCTGGTCGACGCCGAGGGCGAGCCGCTCGCCGGGCGCGCCGCCGAGGAGGGCGAGGAGGGCGACACCGCGGACGTCTTCTCCGACCCGGAGGAGGACACCGGGCTGGTCGCGCTGCGCGGCCCCAACCTCTTCTCCGGCTACTGGCCGGACGGCGCGGGCGGGCCCGACGCGGAGGGCTGGTTCCGGACCGCGGACGTCGGCTACCTCGACGCGGACGGGGACCTGCACCTCGTGGACCGGTCGACGGACCTCATCATCGTCAACGGGTTCAACGTCTACCCCCGCGAGGTCGAGGAGGTCCTCGCCGGGATGGACGAGGTGGCCGAGGTCGCGGTCGTCGGCGTGCCGGACGATCGGACGGGCGCCGCCGTCAAGGCCGTGATCGTGCCCGCGCCGGGCACGAGCCCGGACGAGGAGTCCGTCCGGGAGTACTGCGCGACCCGGCTGGCCCGCTTCAAGCGGCCCACCGTGATCGCGTTCGTCGACGAGCTGCCGCGCACGCCGACGGGCAAGATCGCCCGGCGGGTGCTGGCGGGGACGGGGACGGCATGAGCCGGACGGTCACCGTGCTGAGCAGGGCGAACTGCCACCTGTGCGAGGTCGCCGAGGCGGACGTCGCGCGGATCTGCGGCGAGCTGGGCGTGGAGTGGCGCACCGAGGACGTCGACGCCGACCCGGAGCTGCGCGCCGAGTACGGCGACATGGTCCCGGTGATCCTCATCGACGGGAAGCAGCACGGCTACTACCGGGTGGAGGAGGAGCGGTTCCGCACCGCCCTCACCCGCTGACCGCACCGGGCCGAACCTCCACCCGCCCCGGGGGCGAACCATGGACGTGAGCCACACCCTCGCCCGTCCCGCCGCCCCGGTCCTGTCGCGTCCCGTCGCCGCCGCGGTCGCGGTGCTCGCCGTGGGCGCGGCGCTCGGGGTGGGCCAGCTCGCCGCCGGGCTGCTGTCGCCCACGTCGTCGCCCTATCTCGCGGTCGGGGACGCGGTGGTCCGCCTGGCGCCGCCGCCGGTCGTCGAGTTCGCGAAGTCGGCCTTCGGCACCGCGGACAAGCCGGTGCTGCTCGCCGGGATGGCCGTGGTGCTGCTGCTGGTCGCGGTGGCCGCCGGGCTCGCGTCGCGCCGCTCGTCGGTGCCGGCGCAGGTCGTGATCGGGGTGCTCGGGCTGGCGGGGATCGTCGCCGTCGTCCTCGGTCCGGCGTTCGCGCCGGCGGACCTGGTCGCGCCGCTCGCCGCGGCCGCGGCGGGCCTGTGGGTGGTGCGCACGCTGCACCGGCTCGCCCTCGCCGCGGCGGTGGCCCCCGCGGCGCCGGGCGTGCGCGGGCTCCCGCGGCGGACGGTGCTGATCGGGGCCTCGGCCGCGGTCGGGGTCGGTGCGCTGGCGGCCGGCGGGGTGGGCGTGGCCCTCGGGCGCGGGACCGTCGACTCGCGGACCCGGCTCACCCAGCGGCTCGCCGCCGCGACCGTCGTCCGCGAGGCCCCGCTGCCGCCCGGCACGGACTTCGCCGCCGAGCTGGGCACCACGCGGTTCGTCACGCCGAACCCGGAGTTCTACCGGATCGACACGGCCCTGCGGGTGCCGCAGCTGCGCGCCGAGGACTGGAGCCTCCGCGTGCACGGCCGCGTCGCGCGGGAGCTCACGCTGACCGTCGACGACCTGTTCGCCCGCCCGCTCGTCGAGCGGACGATCACGATGACCTGCGTGTCCAACGAGGTCGGCGGCGACCTCGTCTCGACGGCCCGGTTCGTCGGCGTCGAGCTCGCGGACGTGCTCCGCGAGGCGGGCCCGCTGCCCGGCGCCGACCAGATCCTCTCCACCAGCACGGACGGCTGGACGGCCGGCACCCCGACCGGCGTGGTCCTCGAGCCGGGGCGCGGGGCGCTGCTGGCGCTGGGGATGAACGGCGAGGCGCTGCCCGCCGAGCACGGCTTCCCGGTGCGGATGGTCGTGCCCGGGCTGTACGGCTACGTCTCGGCCACCAAGTGGGTCACCGACCTCGAGCTGACCTCGTTCGCCGACCGCGGCTCCTACTGGGTGCGGCGCGGCTGGGGCGAGCGCGGGCCGATCAAGACGGAGTGCCGCATCGACCTGCCCCGCGGGTTCTCGCAGGTGCCGGCCGGACGGGTGACCGTCGCCGGCATCGCCTGGTCCCAGCCGCGCGGCATCTCGCGGGTCGAGATCAGCGTCGACGGCGGCCCGTGGACCGAGGCGCAGCTGGCCGCGGAGGTCGGCGGGAACACCTGGCGGATGTGGCGCGGCACGGTCGAGGTGGGTCCGGGCAGCCACACCGTCCGCGCCCGGGCCACGGACGGCCTGGGCGACCTGCAGACCGAGCAGCGCGCCGACGTGCTGCCCGACGGGGCGACGGGCTGGCCGGCGATGATCTTCTCCGCGGCCTGACCGGGCGGCCGAGACCTGATCGTGATCGCGCCGGGCGGGCGTGCCGGCGGCGGACACGTTAGGCATGGGCAGACCCCGGGAAGGAGAGATGTCGTGCGCAGCATCCAGCGTCTGGTCACCCTCGGAGCGGTCGCCGCCGCCGTCGTCGTGCTGGGGGCGTGTTCCGCGCCCGCCCAGGAACCGTCCACCGCGACGGACGTGCCGCCCGTGCCCACCGTCGCCGCGAAGGGTCCGCTGACCCCGACGCCGGGCCCGGGCAGCACGAACGCCCTGGAGGTCTTCGGCCCGGGCTGCGCCTCGCTGCCCACCGGCGACGACCCCGGCTCCCTGTCCAGCATGTCGCTGGCCCCGGTCGCGGCCGCCGTCGAGACGAACCCGCAGCTCACCACGCTGACCGCGCTGATCGGCCGGGCGAACCTCACCGAGGCGCTCAACGCCGCGCCCGGCGTCACGCTCTTCGCCCCGACGAACGAGGCCTTCGCCAAGCTCTCCCCGGAGCAGCTCGCGGCCCTGCAGGCCGACCCGGCCCGGCTCGCCGGGCTGGTGCAGTACCACGTGTCCGGCACCCGGCAGAGCGCCGAGGAGCTGCGGGCCGCCGGTACCTCGACCGAGCTCGCGGGCGGCACGGTGCGGATCGGCGGTACGGGCGAGGAGATGACCGTCGCGGGCGGCTCCGGCACCCCCGCGAACGTCCTCTGCGGGAACATCCCGACCGGGAACGGGACGGTCTTCATGATCGACTCGGTGCTCCTGCCGCAGGCCTGACCCGGCACCCGGGGCGCACCCCGGACCGTCACCGCCCCGGGCGTGTCGTACGACACGTGCGGGGCGGTCCGGCGCGGTGAACGGCCGGTACCGGACGACCACCGGTCCGCGCGCGCCGGGCGCGCCCGGAGCACGTCCGGGACCAAGATCGCAACTTTGTGCACGCCTTCACGAGCGACTACCGTGGACGGGCGTCGCCACCGAACGACCCGACCGGCTCCAGTCCGGGCGGGCAGCCCCGGTCGCGCAGGCCGCCGCCGTCCCGGCCGCGGCCCCATCAGGACGAGCACGACGCCCGAGGAGCCGCCGCGTGACGTTGCCGCCGCAGGCCGACTCCTCGACCGCCGAGACCCCCGACACCCCCGAGAACTCCTCCGGCCGCGCCCTCAAGGCCATCCCGGAGGCGACGGTCACCCGGCTCGCGGTGTACCTGCGGGTGCTCGGCCAGCTCGCCGAGGGCGGCGCCGAGACCGTCTCCAGCGAGGAGCTCGCGTCCGTCGCCGGCGTCAACTCCGCGAAGCTGCGTAAGGACCTCAGCCACATCGGCAGCTACGGCATCCGCGGCGTGGGGTACGACGTGGCCTCGCTGCAGCACGAGCTCGAGCGGGTGCTCGGGCTCGACCACCCGCAGGCCGTGGCGCTCGTCGGCGTCGGCAACCTCGGCCACGCGCTGGCGGGGTACGGCGGCTTCGGCGGCCGCGGCTTCCCCGTGACCGCGCTGTTCGACGTCGACCCCGACCTCGTCGGGATCAAGATCAACGGGATCGTCGTGAAGCACGTGCGCGACATCCCCACGGAGTGCCCCGCCGCGGGCGTCACGATCGGCATGATCGCGACCCCGGCGCAGGCCGCGCAGAGCGTGTGCGACCAGCTGGTCGCGGCGGGCGTGCGCTCCATCCTCAACTTCGCCCCCACGGTCCTGCAGGTCCCCGAGGAGGTCGAGGTCCGCAAGGTGGACCTCGCCGTCGAGCTGCAGGTGCTGGCCTTCCACGTCGCGGGACGTGGGAACGCCGCCGCCGGGGGTATCAGCACAGACGTCCCGGCCGTCGCCCGGGTCGTGAACGGTCGCAACGGATCGGCGGTGCCGCTCTCATGAGTGTTCTCGTCGTGGGCCTCTCGCACCGGAGTGCGCCCGTCGACGTCCTGGAGAAGGTCGCGGTGTCCGCGGACGACGTGCCCAAGCTCCTCGACGAGATGGTGCGGTGCCCGCACGTGAGCGAGGTGACCCTGCTCTCGACCTGCAACCGGGTCGAGGTCTACGCGGTGGTCGACGCCTTCCACGGCGGGCTCGCGGACGTCTCCGAGGTGCTCGGCCGGCACTCCGGCCTGCCGCTGCAGGACCTCACCGAGCACTTCTTCGTGCACTACGCCGGCTCGGCCGTGCAGCACCTGTTCTCGGTCGCCGCCGGGCTGGACTCGATGGTCGTCGGCGAGTCGCAGATCCTCGGCCAGCTGCGTCAGGCCTACGCGACGGCGGACGAGGCCGGGACCGTCGGCCGTGTCCTGCACGAGCTCGCCCAGCAGGCGCTGCGCGTGGGCAAGCGGGTGCACGCCAGCACGGGCATCGACGCCGCGGGCGCCTCCGTGGTGTCCGAGGCGCTGCGGGACGCGTCGACCGTCCTCGGGTACGCCGACGGCGAGCTGACCGGCGCCCGCGCCGTGATCGTCGGGGCCGGGGCGATGGGCGCGCTGGCCGCCGCCCATCTCCGCCGCGCCGGCGCCACCGGGATCACCGTGCTCAACCGGTCCGTCGAGCGGGCCGAGCGGCTCGCGCAGAAGAGCGCCGAGCAGGGCGTCCCGGCCCGCGCCGGGCTGCTCGACGAGCTGCCCGCCGCCGTGGCCGACGCCGACCTGCTGGTCGCCTGCACCGGCGCGATCGGCACCGTCGTGGAGCGCGCCGCGGTCGAGGCCGGCACGGCCGGCCGCACCCGCCCGCTCGTGGTGTGCGACCTCGGCCTGCCCAGGGACGTCGACCCGGCCGTCGCCGAGATCGAGGGCGTGACCGTCGTCGACCTCATCGCGCTGCAGCGCCGGCTCGTGCGCGAGGACCCGGGCGGGGCCGCCGACGCCGTGGCCGCCGCCCGCGACCTGGTGGCCGAGGAGGCCCAGAACTACCTGGCCGCGCAGCGGTCCGCGGAGGTCACGCCGACCGTCACCGCGCTGCGCCGGCGCGCCTCCGAGGTGGTCGACGCCGAGCTGTTGCGGCTGTCGTCGCGGCTGCCCGAGCTGTCCGACGACGTCCGGGACGAGTTCACCCGGACCGTCCGGCGCGTCGTCGACAAGCTGCTGCACACCCCGACCGTGCAGGTCAAGAAGCTGGCCGAGGGCCCGGACGGGGACAGCTACGCCGCCGCGCTGCGCACGCTGTTCGAGCTCGACCCGCAGAAGCCCGCCGCCGTCGCGGGCACCGTGGACCAGCCCCTCAGCGGCCACGACGTCGCCGCGGCCCTCGAGGCGCCGCTGCGCCGGGTGGGCCCCGAGGGCGCCGACGCCGGCCTGGGCACCGAGGGCGACCGGTGAGCGACGTGTCCGACCGCACCGCCCCCCGCACCCTCCGCGTCGGCACCCGGCCGAGCAAGCTCGCCGTGGCCCAGTCCGGCCAGGTCGCGGACCTGATCCGCGCTGCCGGGCGGCCCGCCGAGCTCGTCGACGTGCACACCACGGGCGACCGCTCGTCGGCGCCGATCGCCCAGCTCGGCGTCGGGGTGTTCGTCTCGCAGCTGCGGGAGGCGCTGGTGGCCGGCGAGGTCGACGTCGCCGTGCACTCCTACAAGGACCTGCCGACCACGCCGGACCCGCGGCTGACCCTGGCCGCGGTGCCGGCGCGCGAGGACCCGCGCGACGCGCTGGTGGCCCGGGACGGCCGGGTGCTCGGCGAGCTGTCCGCCGGGTCGCGGATCGGCACCGGCTCGCCGCGGCGGGCCGTGCAGCTGCACGCGCTCGGGCTGGGGCTGGAGGTCGTCCCGATCCGGGGCAACGTGGACACCCGGATCGGCAAGGTGACCTCGGGCGAGCTCGACGGCGTCGTCGTCGCGGCCGCGGGGTTGCGCAGGCTCGGTCGCGTGGGGGAGGCTAGCGAGCTGCTCGACCCCCTGCAGATGCTGCCCGCCCCCGCACAGGGCGCACTGGCGATCGAGTGCCGGGCGGAGGACGAGGAGCTGGCCCGCTTCCTCGCCGCGACGCTCGACGACGCGGGCGTGCGCGCGGCGGTCACCGCCGAGCGCGCGGTGCTCGCGACCCTCGAGGCCGGCTGCAGCGCACCGGTGGCCGCGCACGCGGACGTCGTCGAGGACCTCGACGACGCCGGCCGCGTGGTGGAGCGGCTGTCGCTGCGCGCGGTCGTGGGGATCGGAGAGGTGGGCGAGGGCGCGCTGCTGCGTGCGTCCGCCACCGGGGACATGGACAACGCCGAGAAGCTCGGGGCCTCCCTCGCGCACGAGCTGCTCGACATGGGCGCCGACGACCTGCCGCGGCCGGCAGCGCGCGGTGCCTCGGGAACCGCTGGATCGGGAGCTGGAGAATGACTCGCACACCGCCGACCGCCGGTCGGATCGCCTTCGTGGGCAGCGGCCCGGGTGATCCCGGCCTGCTGACCGTGCGCGCCAAGGAGGTGCTCGCCTCCGCGCCGCTGGTCGTCAACGACCCGGACGTGCCCGAGGCCGTCCTCGCGCTGGTCGCCGAGGGCGCCGAGGTCCGGCCGGCCGTCGGGCAGCCCGCGGACGTCGCGGGCGACCTCCTCGCCGAGGCCCGCGCCGGGCGCCCGGTCGTGCGCCTCGTCGCCGGCGACCCGCTGACCCTCGACGCCGTGGTGGCCGAGGCGCGCGCCGTGGCCGCGGAGGGCGTGGCGTTCGACGTCGTGCCCGGCGTCGCGGCCGGCACCGCCGTCCCCGCCTATGCGGGCGTCCCGCTCGGGTCCGCGCACGTCGAGGCCGACGTCCGCGCCGGCGTCGACTGGGCCGCGCTGGCCGGCGCGCCCGGCACGCTCGTGCTGCAGGCGGCCGCCGCGCACCTCGCCGAGGTCGCGTCCGCGCTCACCGCGCAGGGCCGCCCGGCGGACACCCCCGTCGCGGTCACCGCGCACGGCACGGAGTCCACGCAGAAGACGGTCACCACGACCATCGGGTCGATGGCCTCCGACGCCGCCGACCTCGAGGGCTCGCTGGTCCTCACCATGGGCGCCGAGGTCGCCTCCCGGGCGGACCTGTCCTGGTGGGAGTCCCGCGCGCTGTACGGCTGGCGGGTCCTGGTGCCGCGCACCAAGGACCAGGCGGGCGTGATGAGCGACCGGCTGCGGATGCACGGGGCCATCCCCGAGGAGGTCCCGACCATCGCCGTCGAGCCGCCGCGCTCGCCCACGCAGATGGAGCGCGCGGTCAAGGGCCTGGTCGACGGCCGCTACGCCTGGGTCGTCTTCACCTCGACCAACGCGGTGCGCGCGATCTGGGAGAAGTTCGCCGAGTTCGGTCTCGACGCCCGCGCCTTCTCCGGCGTGAAGATCGCCTGCGTCGGCACCGCGACCGCCGAGAAGGTGCGCGAGTTCGGCATCGTGCCCGAGCTGGTGCCGGACGTGAACGAGGCGCAGAGCTCCACCTCGGAGGGCCTGCTCGAGCTGTTCCCGCCGCACGACGACATCCTCGACCCGGTCGACCGCGTCCTGCTGCCGCGGGCCGACATCGCCACCGAGACCCTCGCCGCCGGCCTGACCGAGCGCGGCTGGGAGATCGACGACGTGACCGCCTACCGGACCGTGCGCGCCGCCCCGCCGCCCGCGCCGATCCGCGAGGCCATCAAGACCGGCGGGTTCGACGCGGTGTGCTTCACCTCGTCGTCGACCGTCCGGAACCTGGTGGGCATCGCGGGCAAGCCGCATGCGCGCACGCTGGTGGCCTGCATCGGCCCGGCCACCGCCGAGACGGCGCGGGAGTTCGGCCTGCGCGTCGACGTCCAGCCGGAGGAGGCCCGGGTGCCCACCCTGGTCGACGCCCTGGCCGCGCACGCCGCCAAGCTGCGCGCCGAGGGCGCGCTGCCGCCGCCGAAGAAGGTGAAGGCGCGCCGCCGCTGATCGGTGACAGAGGGGGCCGCACCCGGGTCGGGTGCGGCCCCCTCTGCGTTCTCGGGTCTCGCGCACAGGGTCGGCCCCTCGCACACACGTTCCGCGATGGGTGCGAGGGGCCGACGGTGTGTGCGGGGCGCAGGGACCGCGGCCGAGCGGTTGTCGGGGTCAACGACGGCGGCAGCCCCGACCACCGCATGATCGTTGCGACCGGGACGCGAGCGCTTCACTGGGAACGCTGCCGTGACGCCCGGATCGATCACGGCGGCAGGCCCGCCCAGCACATGATCGTTGCGACCGGGACGCGAGCGCTGCGGCGGCGACGTTCGCGTGACGATCGGATCGATCACCGCAGCAGACCCGCCCAGCACATGATCGTTGCGACCGGGACGCGAGCGCTGCGGCGGCGACGTTCGCGTGACGATCGGATCGATCACCGCAGCAGACCCGCCAATCACGGCGGACGAGAGGTACGGGAGCGTCGTCCGGGCAACCCTCCCGTGACGCCGAGATCGATCTTGCTGGCGCCGGTGTCACCGAGTGCCGATCGGACGGATCGTGCCGGCGCCGGTGTCGCCGGGGGCGGGACGCGGCTCGCGGGCGGGCGGTCCCGCCCGCGAGCCGGACGTCAGGAGCCGACGGTGGCGGGCTTGCGGAAGCGGTCCCACCAGCGGCGACGCTCCGCGGCAGCAGCGCGGTCGGCCTCGGCCAGGCGCTGCGCGGTGAGGACCGGGATGGCCTCGGTGGGGGCGTCGTCGACCTGCGCGGCGGGGGTGGTGCCGGCCGTGGCCTCGACCGGGGCCGGAGCGGTGATCTCGGTGGCGGCCTCGACCGGTGCCTCCGCGACGGCCTCGGTGGCGGCCGCAGCGGGCGCCGCAGCGGGCGCCTCGGCGGGCGCCTCGGGGACCGCGTGGAAGTCCGGCGGGTAGGCCGCCCACCGCTCCTCCTGCGAGATCCCGGCGACCGGCTCCCACGGGCCGGCGGCCCGGGCGCGGCCGATGTACTCCGACGCGGCGGCGATCGCGGCGCGGACGCAGTCGCCCCGCGGGGCCACGCCCAGCGACCGGTGCCCGGCGCCCCACGGCGCGAGCCCGGCGTGCTCGGCGACGGTGACCGTGACGACCTCCCAGGCGTAGTCCCGCTCCTGCACGGCGATGAGGTCGCGCAGCTCGTCGGGACCCCAGGTGGCGCTGCCCGCGTCGGTGCCGCCGGTGACGAGCACGACGAACACCCGGGTGGGGCGCTCCTGCTCCGGCATGCCGGCGAGGGACCGGCCGAGGCCGCTGACCAGGGCGCCGAGCGAGTCGCGGACCGCCTCGGTGCCGCGGCCGCGGAGCTTCGGCACGGCCGCGTCGGTGGCCGGGATGCCCCCGCGGAGCTTGCCGGCGCGACGGCCGGTGGTGGTCAGGTAGACCTCGACCTCACCGGGCAGCCCGGCCTGGTGCGCGAGGAGGTCGGCGGTCGCGGCACGCACGTCGTCGCGGAGCGGGCCGAGCGAGCTGGATCGATCGAGAAGGAGGGCGATGACGCTGCGTCCCGCTTTGGTCACGCGCGCAGGATGCCGCATCGGGTGACACTCTCCGTCACCGGCCCCACCCTCGCGGGGTCCCCGGTCGACGCACTGCTCCGCCCGGCGTCATGGGGCTGGACCTGCGGCAACAGTCGATCTTCCTCCGCACGCCCCGGCCGGACGGGCCGGGCCGCGGGCCGACCTCGTCGCACGCCGCGACCGAGCCGCCACGCCCGCCCACCCAGCGCCTCTCCACCCCCTCCGCACGAACGGCACTTCCGTGCGCCAGGTCCGCACGACAGAGCCGTTCGTGCAGGTCGGCCGGGCCCCACAGCGCCCCGGGACCGCGCGACGGCCCGTCCCCTCCCGGTCGTACCCTGACCCCATGGCCTATCCCGCCCAGCGTCCCCGCCGGCTGCGTTCCACCCCGGCGCTGCGCAGGCTGGTGGCCGAGACCGAGCTGCGGCCCCGGCACCTGGTCCTGCCGATGTTCGTCAAGGAGGGCGCCGCGGAGCCGGTGCCGATCTCGTCGATGCCGGGGGTCGTCCAGCACAGCCGGGACACCCTGCGCAAGGCGGCCACCGAGGCCGTGCAGGCGGGCGTCGGCGGGATCATGCTGTTCGGCGTCCCGCAGCACCACGACGCCGTCGGGTCCGGGGCGACCGATCCGGAGGGGATCCTCAACGTCGCGCTGCGGGACCTGCGGGCGGAGCTGGGCGACTCCACGGTGATCATGTCCGACCTCTGCCTGGACGAGTTCACCGACCACGGCCACTGCGGCGTCGTCGACGAGCGCGGGTGCGTCGACAACGACGCCACCCTCGAGGTCTACGCACGGATGGGCGTGGTGCAGGCCGAGTCCGGCGCCCACGTCGTGGGGCCCAGCGGGATGATGGACGGCCAGGTCGGCGTGATCCGCGAGGCACTCGACGAGGCCGGCTTCGCCGACACCGGCATCCTCGCCTACACCGCGAAGTACGCCAGCGCGTTCTACGGGCCGTTCCGCGAGGCCGTCGAGAGCCAGCTGAAGGGCGACCGCAAGACCTACCAGCAGGACGGCGCGAACCTCCGGGAGGCGCTGCGCGAGCTCGCGCTCGACCTCGAGGAGGGCGCGGACATGGTGATGGTCAAGCCGGCCCTGCCGTACCTCGACGTGCTGCGGACCGTCGCCGACAGCGCCGACGTCCCGGTCGCCGCGTACCAGGTCTCCGGCGAGTACGCGATGATCGAGGCCGCCGCCGCGCAGGGCTGGCTGGAGCGGGAGCGGACGATCGTCGAGACGCTCACCTCGCTGCGCCGCGCCGGCGCGGACGTGGTGCTCACCTACTGGGCGACCGAGGTCGCGGGTCTGCTGGACTAGATCCATGCGGACCCACCAGGAGCCCGGCGTCCTCGGCGCCCTCACCGACCTGAACTTCGAGCGGTTCGCGACGCCGTCGGTCGTCAAGTTCGTCTACGTCGTGGGCATCGTGCTGACCGCGCTGTGCTATGTCGCGGGCGTCATCGGGTTCTTCGTGCGGGGCTTCGGGCTGGGCGTGGCGGCGCTCGTCGCCGGCGGGGTGGTCGCCGTGTTCGCGCTGCTCCTGCTGCGGGTGACGCTGGAGTTCGTGGCGGCGGTGGTCCGTCTGTCGGAGGACGTCCACCGCCGGGGCTGACCGGTACCGTGGTCACCGTGAGCACCGGCAGCCAGGGTGAGGGACCCCGCTACTACCCGAGCGGACCCTCGACGGGTCAGTACGCGCAGTACCCGCAGAACCCGTACCCGCACGGCGGCCCCCAGGGCGGGCCGCCGCCGAACACGCCCTACGGCGACGCCGCGCAGTCCGCTCAGTACGCCTACAGCCCGTACTCGCCGGACCCTGCCCCGGCGGCCGAGGAGCCGCGGCAGGTCCGGCGACCGGCCACGATGATCGGCGCGCTGGTCCTGCTCGTGCTGAGCGCGGTGCCGTTCCTGGTGTTCGGCGTGCTCGGGTTGTTCGTGCCGATCAGCCAGGACATGTTCCCGCCGGAGCTGGGGCTCGACGCCATGCTCACGCAGTACAACGTGTCGTTCGACCAGTTCCTGCAGGCGGTCCGGCTGCTGCTCGCGCTGGTCGCGGTGCTCGCCCTCGTCTACATCGGCATGGCGGTCGCCGCGTTCGCCGGCAAGTCGTGGGGGCGCATCGCCACCACCGCGCTCACCGTCCTGTTCTGCGGGTTCCTGCTGCTCAACCTCGGTGGCGGCGCGTCGTCGCTGGTCGTGCTCGCGCCGGTGGTGCTCGCCGTCGCCGGCGTGGTGCTGATGTTCCTGCGCCCGTCCGCGGAGTGGTTCGCCGCGCGGCGCTGACCGGCGCCGGACGGAGAGGCCGACCCCGCGGGCCGGTGCGCGGCGCGGATGTGAGACTGGAGGCCGTGAGTGCCCCCTTCACCCCGATCACGCCCGAGGTCTCCGCGGGCCTGTTCGCCCGCGCCGCCGAGGTGATCCCGGGCGGCGTCAACTCGCCGGTCCGCGCGTTCAACTCGGTCGGCGGCACGCCGCGCTTCATGGTCTCGGCCCAGGGGCCCTGGCTGACGGACGCGGACGGCCTCCGCTACGTCGACCTGGTCTCCTCGTGGGGCCCGATGATCCTCGGGCACGCGCACCCCGCCGTCGTCGACGCCGTGCGCTCGGCCGCCGGCTCCGGCCTCTCGTTCGGCGCGCCGACGCCGGCCGAGATCGAGCTGGCCGAGGCGATCATCGACCGGGTCGCGCCGGTCGAGCAGGTGCGGCTGGTGAACTCGGGCACCGAGGCCGTGATGAGCGCGATCCGGCTGGCCCGCGGCATCACCGGGCGCACGGTCGTCGTGAAGTTCGCCGGCTGCTACCACGGCCACGTCGACGCGCTGCTCGCCCAGGCCGGCTCGGGCGTCGCCACCCTGGGCCTGCCCACCAGCCCGGGGGTCACCGGCGCGCAGGCCGGCGACACCGTCGTCGTGCCGTACAACGACCTGGAGGCGGTCCGGCAGGTCTTCGCCGAGCGGGGCAGCGAGATCGCCTGCGTGATCACCGAGGCCGCGGCGGGCAACATGGGCGCCGTCGCGCCGCGCCCGGGCTTCAACCAGGGGCTGCGCGACATCACCCGCGAGCACGGCGCCCTGCTGGTGATCGACGAGGTGATGACCGGCTTCCGCGTTTCGCCCGCCGGCTGGTTCGGGCTCGAGGGCGTGGCCGGCGACCTCTACACCTTCGGCAAGGTCATGTCCGGCGGGCTGCCGGCCGCCGCCTTCGGCGGGCCGGCCGCGCACATGGCCCACCTCGCCCCGGCCGGGCCCGTCTACCAGGCGGGCACGCTGTCCGGGAACCCCGTCGCCGTCGCCGCCGGGCTCGCCACCCTGCGCCAGGCCGACAAGGCCGTCTACGACGCGCTCGACGCCAACGCCGAGCGCCTGGTCGGCATGATCGGCGGCGCGCTCCGCGAGGCGGGCGTGCCACACCGCGTCCAGACGGCCGGGAACATGTTCTCGATCTTCTTCACCGAGGACGAGGTCGTGGACTACGACACCGCGAAGGCCGCGCAGACCTGGCGCTTCCCGCCCTTCTTCCACGCCCTGCTGGAGCGCGGGGTCTACGCGCCGCCCAGCAACTTCGAGGCCTGGTTCGTGTCGGCCGCGCTCGACGACGACACCTTCGCCGTGATCGAGAAGGCGCTGCCCGACGCGGCGCGGGCGGCGGCCGCCGCGGTGCAGCCGGCGTGAGCACCCAGCCCTTCCCCGGCGGGGACCGCACCTCGCCCGAGGCCACCGGGCCCCGGACCGTCGTCCACCTGCTCCGGCACGGCAAGGTGCACAACCCCGACGGCATCCTCTACGGGCGCATCCCGGGCTTCCGGTTGTCCGACGACGGCCGCGCGCAGGCCGAGCTGGTGGCCGACGCGCTGGCCGACGAGGACATCGCCGCCGTCGTCGCCTCGCCCCTGCAGCGGGCGCAGGAGACGGCCACGCCGATCGCGAAGTCGCACGGCCTGGACATCGTGACCGAGGACGGCCTGATCGAGTCCGGGAACCTGTTCGAGGGGGAGCGGTTCGGCGTCGGCGACGGCGCGCTCCGCCGGCCGGCGAACTGGCGGCTCATGCGGGACCCGTTCACCCCGTCCTGGGGCGAGCCGTACCTCAAGATCGCCCACCGGATGTTCGGCGCCGTGCACCGCGCCCGCGCGCTGGCGGAGGGGCACGAGGCCGTGTGCGTGTCCCACCAGCTGCCGATCTGGACGCTGCGCCGCTACCTGCTGGGCCAGCGGCTCTGGCACGACCCGCGCTCGCGGCAGTGCGCGCTGGCCTCGCTGACCAGCGTCGAGTTCACCGGCACCACGGTGACCGGGCTGCGCTACAGCGAGCCGGCCGGGTCGAGCGACCCGACGGCGACGGGCGCATGAGACGGATCCTGCCGCTGCTGCTGGGGCTGCTCGTCCTGGCGGGCTGCTCCACCAGCAAGGACGCCGTCTCGAACGGCCAGCAGGAGTTCACGTTCGTCGCGCCCGACGGGCAGACGACGATCATGTACGACCCGCCGGCGTCGCGCGGGGTCGTCCCGGAGCTGTCGGGGGAGTCGCTGCTCCACGACGGGCGGACGGTCGGGCTGCAGGACTACGCGGGCCAGGTCGTGGTGCTCAACATCTGGGGCTCGTGGTGCGGGCCGTGCCGAGCCGAGGCCCCCGACCTGGAGTTCGTGGCCCAGCAGACGAAGGATGCCGGCGTCGCGATGCTCGGCATCGACGTGCGCGACGACCGGGACGCGGCCCGCGACTTCGTCCGCGACCGGAACCTGACCTACGACTCGATCTTCGACCAGCCCGGCCGCGTGCTCGCCGCGCTGTCCGGCTACCCGCGCAACGTGGTGCCGTCGACGATCGTGCTGGACCGGCAGCACCGGGTGGCCGCGGTCTACCTCACGCAGATCCGCCCGTCGGACCTGCTGGGCACCGTGCAGCGGATCGCCGCGGAGGAACCCGCCCCGTCGACGCCCGGCTCCTGATCGCACTACGGATCCATGACGCGTCCAGGAGTGCGGCTCGGGCGCAGTATGGATCCATGATGCGTTCAGGAGTGCGGCTCGGGCGCAGTATGGATCCATAACGCGGTGAGCGGTTCCACTACGACTTGTAGAACCCGACGCGCCCGTGCGTGGGTCCAGCACATACCCTGTCCGGTGATGGATGCGTCGACCACCCTCGCGGTCAGCGGCCCGCTGCTCGTCGCAGCGGTGGTCGCCGTTCTCGCGGGGGCCGTCAGCTTCGCGTCCCCCTGCGTGGTCCCGCTGGTCCCCGGCTACCTCGCCTACCTGGCCGGGCTGGTCGGCGCCGACGCCCCGCCCGTCTCGCGCGAGGAGGCCCGCGAGCACCGCCGCGGCCGGTTCCGGGTCGCCGGGGCCGCCGCCCTGTTCGTCGCCGGGTTCACCGTGGTGTTCGGGGCGATCCTGGTCGGCGTCGTCTGGCTGGCCGACGTCCTGGTGCGCAACGAGGCGGTCCTCCAGCGGGTCGGCGGGATCGTGATGATCGTGATGGGGCTGGCCTTCGTCGGGCTGATCCCGGTGCTGCAGAACGAGCGCCGGGTGCACTGGGTCCCGAAGCTCGGGCTCTGGGGCGCGCCGCTGCTGGGCGCGGTGTTCGGCCTCGGTTGGGTGCCCTGCATCGGCCCCACGCTGGCCGGCGTGGTCGCGGTCGCCGCCGGTACCGGCGGCGGATCGCTGCGCGGGGTCGTGCTCACCCTGGCCTACTGCGCCGGGCTCGGCCTGCCGTTCGTCGTCATCGCCCTCGGTGCCTCCCGCGCGGTCTCCGCGCTGGGCTGGCTGCGCCGGCACACCCGCACGATCCAGATCGCCGGCGGCGTGCTGATGGTGGCCGTGGGTGCGCTCCTGGTCAGCGGGCTGTGGGGGAGCCTGCTCGCGCAGCTCCAGGTCGCCGTCGCCGGATTCACCCCCGCCCTGTGAGCCCCGCAGACATGATCGACTCTGCCATGAGTGACCGCCGATGAGCAGCCCGCCCACCGCGCCCCCCGCCGCACCCGAGTCCCCGCCGCAGCCACCCCGCAGGCCCGGCGGCGGGCGCGCCGTCCTCGCCCTGCTGCGCAACGCCTGGCGCGGCCTCACCAGCATGCGCACCGCCCTGGTGCTGCTGTTCCTGCTGGCCCTGGCCTCGCTGCCGGGCGCGCTGCTGCCGCAGCGGTCGCTCAACCAGCAGCTCGTCGACCAGTACTTCGCCGACTACCCGCGGCTCGCCCCGCTGCTGGACAAGGTCGGCGCCTTCGAGATCTTCGCCACGCCCTGGTTCGCCGCGATCTACCTGCTGCTGATGATCTCGCTCGTCGGGTGCCTCACCCCGCGGTCGCTGGAGTACCTGCGCGCGATGCGGCAGAAGCCCGTCGCCACCCCGCGGAACCTCGCCCGCATGCCGCACCACGCCGAGGGCGTCGTCGACGGCACGCCCGACGAGGTCCTCGGGCGGGTCCGGACCGTGCTGAAGGGCTGGCGGCGGGCCGAGCGGGACGAGAGTGGCGCCCGGAGCGTCTCGGCCGAGCGCGGCTTCCTGCGCGAGACCGGCAACCTCGTCTTCCACATGAGCCTGGTCGGGCTGCTCGTCGGGATCGCCGTCGGCAAGCTGTTCGGGTACGAGGGCCAGGTCATCGTGCTGGCGAACGGCGGCCAGTTCTGCAACACCTCGATCCTGGGCTACGACTCGTTCAACCCGGGCCTGCGCGTCGACGGCACCGATCTCGCGCCCTTCTGCATCAAGGTCGACTCCTTCACCGCGGAGTACCTGCCCAACGGCCAGCCCGAGCAGTACACCGCCGAGCTCGGCTACCAGACCGCCGACGACGTCCGGTCCGGCGACACCGCCACGTGGCGTCCGGACACGCTGGCGGTGAACCACCCGCTGCGCCTCGACGGCGAGCGCGTCTACCTGCTCAACCACGGTTACGCCCCGCGCTTCACGGTGACCTGGCCGGACGGGCAGCAGCGCACCGGCGAGATCCAGTGGCAGCCGGTGGACACCACGACCTACCTGTCCCAGGGCGCCACCAAGTTCGAGCGCCCCGGCATCGCCGACGACGCCACCCGGCAGAAGAGCTCGATCGCGATCACCGGGCTGTTCGCGCCGACGAGCTCGGGCGGCCAGGTCGTCACCTCGACCTACCCCGACCTGCTCGCGCCCGAGGCGGCCGTCGACGTCATGCGCGGCGACCTCGGCCTCGACGACGGCCGCGGCCAGTCGATCTTCTCGATCGACCAGTCGAAGGTCGACTCCGGCGAGCTGGTCCGGGTCGCGCGGGAGAACATGGTCCCGGGCCAGGAGATCACGCTCGACGACGGCACCCGGATCCGGTTCGACGACGTCACCCAGTGGGTGGCGTTGCAGGTCAGCCACGACCCCGGCCAGGTCACGGTGCTGGTGTTCGCGATCCTGGTCCTGCTCGGGCTGGGCCTGTCGCTGTCGATCAAGCGGCGGCGGTTCTGGGTGCGCGTGGTGCCGGCCGACGACGGGCCCGACGGCCGGGCGCGCAGCCGGGTCGAGCTGGGCGGGCTGGCCCGGACCGACCGGGCGGGGTACGGCGAGGAGTTCGACCGCCTGCGGGCGGACCTGCTGGGGCCGACGGACGCGGCGGCGCCGACGACGAGGAACGGTGGAGACTGATGCCGGTCGATCCGATGCTCTCCGAGTACAGCGACCTGCTGTTCAAGGGAGCGCTCACGGTCTACGTGCTCGCGATGGTGTTCTACGCCGTCGAGTACGTGTCGAGCCGGGCGCGGGTGCGTACGGCGGTCGCCGAGACCGAGGCGGCGCACGAGCCCGCCGCCGTCGGCGCCCGCGGCACGGGCAGCGCGGACCTCGGCGTGGTCAGCGAGGAGAACGCGGACGTCCCGCCGCCCGCGGCGAAGGCGCCAAAGCCCTCCCGGTCCCGGGCCGACCGCTTCGGCCGGATGGGCGTCTCGCTCACCATCCTCGCCGTCCTGCTGCACCTCGGGTCGATCGTGCTGCGCGGGCTCGCGACCACGCGCTGGCCGCTCGGCAACATGTACGAGTTCACCTCCGCGGTCTGCCTCGCGGCGATGGTGGCGTGGCTGGTCGTGCTGCAGCGGACCTCGAAGCGCACCCGCGGGCTGCGCAAGCTCGGCGTGTTCGTGCTGGCCCCGGTGCTGATCCTGATGTTCCTGGCCGGCACGGTGCTCTACGCGCAGGCCGCGCCCGTCGTCCCGGCGCTGCGGTCGTACTGGCTGGCCGTGCACGTCACCACGGTCACGCTGGCCTCGGGGCTGTTCTTCGTGCCGGGCGTGGCGAGCATCCTGTACCTGATGAAGCGGGCCGGGAAGCCGGCCGGTTTCACGGCGAAGCTGCCTGAGGCCGACGTGCTGGACCGGCTCGCGTACCGGGTGACCGTCGTCGCGTTCCCGATGTACACCTTCGCGGTCATCGCCGGCGCGATCTGGGCCGAGGCGGCCTGGGGCCGGTTCTGGGGCTGGGACCCCAAGGAGACGGTCGCGTTCGTGGCGTGGGTGATCTACGCGGCGTACCTGCACGCCCGGGCGACGGCCGGCTGGCGGCACGTCGGCGCGGCGTGGATCAACATCCTCGGCCTGGCCGCGATCATCTTCAACCTGTTCTTCATCAACATGGTGGTGGCGGGCCTGCACTCGTACGCGGGGCTGGGGTGACCCCGGAGTGGGGCTGAACGGGCGCTCCGCCCGCCCTACCGGGCGAGCCGCACCTCATCACCTCGACCGACGCGGTTCGCGCGACTACCGTCGGCAACCGTGAGTCAGACCGGGCCCGACGAGTACCCCGACGGTTCCGTGGGCCGCTACGTCCGGGAGCGGTGGGCGCAGAACGCCCAGCGCTCGCAGCGGCAGGCCCCCGAGGAGCGGCGGGACGAGCGGCGCGAGGAACAGCAGGGCGGGGCGCACGCGCAGCACCCCGGGCTGGGCGCCCGGCGGGACGAGACGTGGGGCGTGGTGCCCGACGACGCCGGCTGGGGCTCCGACCTGCTCGAGCTCGAGAGCGAGCTCGACGAGGCCGGGCCCTACCCCGCCCCGGGCGGGGCGGAGGGCCGGCACGCCGAGCAGGATCAGCGCCCCGAGCAGCGGCCGGAGCAGCGACGCGACCAGGGCCCCGGACAGGGCCCCGAGCAGCGCCCTGGGCACGGTCCCGAGCAGCGTCCCGAGCCCCGGCACGCCGAGCCGCCCGCTCAGCGAACGGGGCCGGAGCAGCACCGATCGGTCCCGGACGCGGACCCCGCGGGCGCGCCGCCGAACGGCACGCCGACGCACGCCCCGTCCCACGGCCCCGCCTCCCACAGCCCCGCCTCCCACAGCACGGGCGCGAACGGCACGGGCACCAACGGTGCCGCGCCGAACGGGATCCCGTCGAACGGCACGGCTCCGAACGGCGCCCCTTCCCACGGCGCGGCTCCCCACGGCGCGGCTCCGAACGGCGCGACTCACGGCCCGGTTCCGAACGGCGCTCCGCGGAGTGCGGCGCCCCACGCCGCCCCGCCCGCCGAGCCCCGGGAGACCGAGCAGGCGAGCCCTCCGTCCGGCCCGCCGCAGTGGCGCACCTCCGAGCAGCGGCCCGCCCGCGAGCGCCGGGTCGTGCCCCAGGAGGGCCGCACACCCCCGCGGGGCGTGCCGCTCGGCCCGCCCACCGGCCCCAACCGGCCGATCCGGGACGTCGGGCGCTGGACCGACCCCGGCGCCGTCGCCGCCCAGGAGGCCCAGCAGGCCCGGGCGGACTCGGACGCCGACCTCGCCGACCTGTCCACCGCGCGGCTGCTCAAGCCCAGTAGGCGGCGGCCGCCGCGCACCGGCTGGCGGCGCTTCCTCTACCTGCTCACCGGGCGGCTCATCAACCCCGGCGAGAGCCCCCAGGACATCCGCGAGCGCGAGCTGACCACGCGGATCAACCAGCCCCTGCTCGGCTGCCACAAGATCGCGACGCTGAGCCTCAAGGGCGGCGTCGGCAAGACGACGATCACCGCCACCCTCGGCGCGACGTTCGCCTCGCTGCGGGGCGACCGGGTCGTGGCGGTCGACGCCAACCCGGACCGCGGCACGCTCAGCCAGAAGATCCCGCTGGAGACCAGCGCGACCGTGCGGCACCTGCTGCGGGACGCGCAGCGGATCCGCCGGTACACCGACGTCCGGGCCTACACCTCCCAGGGGCCGTCGCGGCTGGAGGTGCTGGCGAGCGAGCAGGACCCGGCGGTGTCGGAGGCGTACAGCGAGGACGACTACCGCCGCACGGTCACGCTGCTCGAGCACTTCTACAACATCGTGCTCACGGACTGCGGCACCGGTCTGATGCACTCGGCGATGTACGGCGTGCTGGGCGTGGCCGACCAGCTGATCATCGTGTCGTCGGGCTCGATCGACGGCGCCCGCAGCGCCTCGGCGACCATGGACTGGCTCGAGGCGCACGACCACGGGGACCTGGTGCGCAACGCCGTCGCCGTGATCAACAACGTGCACCGACAGGCGGGCGCGGTGGACCTGGAGCGGGTGGCGCAGCACTTCGCCGGCCGCTGCCGGTCCGTGGTGCAGATCCCGTTCGACCCGCACCTCGAGGAGGGCGCGGAGGTCGACCTGGAGCGCCTGTCGCAGCCGACACGGCTGGCGCTGCTGGAGCTCGCGGCCTCGGTGGCCGACGGCTTCCCGAGCTGAGCCCGGGAGCTCAGTCCTTCGCGGGCGGCGGCGGGTCGTCGTCGCGGCGCATCGACTCGTCGAGGCTGCGCAGGAAGTCCGGGTCGTCGTCCGGCCCGGTCGGCCGGGTCCGGCGCGGCGGCGCCGCGGGGGGAGTCGTGCCGGTCCCGCGCGGGACGTCCGCCCGGTCGGCGCTCATCGCCCGCCACAGCAGCAGCGCGATGACGGCCGCGACGGCGAACGCGATGAGGTACAGCATCACCAACCACCTCCGGTACCGAGCGTACCGGCGCGAGGGGCGATGCCCGGGTGAAGGCCGCTCCTCGAGGGGAGCGGCCGGTCGTGCGCCCGGAGGGCGCGGATCCGGGTGGGCGGGAGGCCGGCCCGGATCCGCGGACCGGGGCCACCGGCGGACGCCGGCGGCGGGGGGACCTCAGTGGCGCTGGGCGCCGATCGTGGCCTCGCTGGTGAGGTCCGCGAGCATGCCGCGCACCTCGGACTCCCGGAAGCGGCGGTGGCCACCAGGGGTCCGGATCGAGCCGATCCGGCCGGCCGAGGCCCAACGGGTCACGGTCTTGGGATCGACACGGAACAGGGCGGCCACCTCACCCGGGGTGAGGAGACGCTCGTTCGAGTTCTGGGTCGGAGCAGACATCCGAAGCCTCCGCATCGTCGATTACCGGGCCATCGTGACACCGGGGACCCCGGGTACTCGAACGGTTGGGCGGAGGTAAAGGGCTCTTAAAGGGCAAAACGGGCAGAGGGGTTCAACCCGGTCAGCTCCGTGGAGGCCGCCTGAGAGGGGCCTGAGCGCAGGGTGTGGGCGGCCTGAGCTGCGGTTCCGCGCCCCGCGTGATCCCTGCGCCGACTCCCACCGTGCCACCGGGGGCGTGACGGGGGCGTGTGGAGGGGCCTCCGCTGCGGCCCGTCGGTCGGGCCGGAGCGGCGAACGGTCAAGCCGGACACGGTCGTACCCTCGACGTCATGGCGACAGGCCCCGACACCGACACGCAGTTCCCGGCCGGCCCGGGCTCCCGGAAGGCCCCCGGCCTGGCGGCCACGGTCGCCCTCTACACGGTCGCGCGGCTCGGGCTGGTCGCGGTCATCGCGGCCCTGCTCTCCCTCGCGGGTGTGCCGTTGCTGCTGGCGATCCTGCTGGCGCTGGTGGTGGCCCTGCCGCTGTCGCTGGTCGTGTTCCGCGGGCTGCGGGCCCGGCTGGACCTCGCGCTGGCCGAGTCCGGGCGGCGGCGCGGTGCGCAGCGGGACGCGCTGCGGGCGCGCCTGCGTGGCGACGAGCCCACGCCCGAGCGGAGTGACGGCCCGGACGCACCCGCGACGCGCGCCGACGCGGACGAGCCGGGCGGGAAGCCGTCAGACCAGCAGGCCGAGGGCGAGACCGATCCCGGTCCCCGCTGACCAGGCCAGCAGCAACAGGCCGGTGTCGCGCAGCACGCGGATGAGCTTGCGGCCCTCGGCGCCCGCCATGACGCGGCGGACCGGGCCGATCGCGAGCGGCAGCGCGAGCAGGCCCAGCAGCACCGGCCAGCTGAGGACGGCCATGCCGAGCGTGAGCAGGAAGGGCAGCAGCACCAGCGCCGCGTAGAACCGGCGGGTCTCGCGGTCGCCGAGCACCACGGCCAGGGTGCGCTTGCCCACCACCTCGTCGCCCGCGATGTCCCGCAGGTTGTTCGCGACGAGCACGGCGCAGGTCAGCAGCCCGACGCCGACCGCCCCCACGATCGCGAGCGCCCCGGGCGTCCCGCTCTGCGTGACGACCGTGCCGAGCACGCCCACGAGCCCGAAGAAGACGAAGACGGCGACCTCGCCCAGCCCCGCGTAGCCGTAGGGCTTCCGGCCGCCGGTGTAGAACCAGGCGCCGGCGATGCACACCGCCCCGACGGCGATCATCCACCAGGTGCGGCTCAGCGAGACCAGCGTCAGCCCGGCCAGCGCGGCGATGGAGAAGCACACGAGCGCGGCGTTGCGCACCGCGACCGGGCTGGCCAGCTTCGAGCCGACGAGCCGCAGCGGGCCGACGCGCTCGTCGTCCGTGCCGCGGATGCCGTCCGAGTAGTCGTTGGCGAAGTTCACCCCGATCACCAGGGCGACCGAGACGACCAGCGCGAGGACCGCGCGGCCGATCTCGACGGTGCCGGAGCCGATGGCGGCCCCGGTGCCCACCAGGACGGGGGAGACGGCGGTCGGGAGGGTCCGCGGCCGAGCACCCTCGACCCACTGCGCCAGCGTGGCCACGAGTCGAATCTAGTCGCCGGGGGTCGACACCGGGCGGGGCGCCTCGGCGGTCGTGGTCGAGCCGGTGGTGGGCACGGGCGGGGCGGGGGAAGAACCGCTGGGGACGGCGCGAGGGTCCCCGTCGACCGTCGAGGCGCCGGCCCGAACCGCCGCGGACCCACCCACCTCGGCGCTCGCCGCGTCCTGCGCCGCCGGATCCGGCGTCCCGACCGCACCCGCCGCACCTGGGCCGCCCGAGGCCCCGTCGCCCGCGCTCGCGGCGCCCGCGCCTGCATCGGCAGCGCCTGCTCCTGCGTCGGCGCCACCGGCGCCCGCACCGACGGCACCGGCACCTGCGTTCGCCGAACCGTCACCCGCGGACAGGGCACCCGCACCGGCAGCGCCGGCGGCCGGTGCCGAATCCCCGGCATCCGCCGTGTCCCCGGTGTCCCCGGGAACTGCGGCGTTCCCGGCGTCCTCGTCCTCGCACACCGGCACGTCCGTGACCCTCGGCAGCACGGAGGCGCTGAGGAACTGCCCGTCGCCGATCCGCAGCCAGGCGTCCGGCCCGGTGCCCGTGGCGCACTGCACCGGCACGTCGGCGGTGTCCGCGGCCACGCCGACCACCTCCGCGTCGTCCGACGGCGCGGACCGGACCTGCGCGGTGCCGTCCTCGGAGTCCGACTCGACCTTCGACAGCCGCACCGACCCCGTCCACAGGTAGTCGACCTGGACCTGCGAGTTGTCCTTGAGCCCGAGGGCGTCCCAGAACACCCCGTCGGCGAGGTCGATGCCGGCCGGGTTCACGAGCTTGCGGCCGAACTGGTCGTTGCCGCCGTTGTAGCCGTCGCGGAAGGCCGCCTGCGCCTGCGGCACGCCCCGGGGCAGGTCCTTCCACTCCTGGCGCTCGCCGGCGGGGTTCCAGTAGTCGTCCCGGGTGTTCCACGGCCCGACGTCCCACACCGGCGCGAACGCGCAGCGCCCGTTGGGGGCGCACACCCGCACCGAGTAGTCGCTGGTGTCCCGCGGCGAGAGGGCGCGGCGCGAGGGCAGCGCGACGAAGTGGTCCCGCTCGGTGATCACGTGCCCGTTCGAGGTCGTGCCGCCGACGAGCCCCTCACGGGTGGCGAAGACGTTGGCGCTGAACGGGGCGCCCTCCGTGAGGTCGATCCCGCCCTCGGTCGCCGGGGCGGGGGCCGCCGTGAGCGTCACCCCGCGCACGGTGGGCGCGGCGCCCTCCGCGGTGCCGGTGAGCACGAGCCGGCCCTGCACCTCGGAGGTCGAGCCCGGGAGCGTGACGCTCCCGGAGTCCGCGCCCGAGGCCGTCGCCGGGATCCACTCGGTCCAGCCGCCCGCCGGGGTGCGCCCGCGGACGTCGACCGACGCCGTCGTCCCGGGAGGCAGGTCGCCGTCGACGACCGAGTCGACCCGCGAGGTCGGCCGCTCGAGCTCCTGCGGATCGAGCGTGAGCAGCCCGGTCGGGACCGCCCCGGCCGGTGCGGCGTCCTCGGTCATCCCGCCCTGCTCGACCGGGGCGGAGAAGGCCGTCGCCGGGTCGAGCCGCACTCCGTCGCCGCCGTCAGTGACCCCCGCGGCCTCGCCGGACGCCAGGTCCGCAGACCACGTCGTGGACGAGCCGCCCCCGCTCGCGCCCGCCGGCGCGACCCCGCCGGCCGCGAGTGCCGTCGCCGCGGCCACCACCAGGCCCGCGTGCCACCTCATCCGCATCCGTGCTCCCCGTCCCCCGTGTGGTTCCTGTGACGGCAGGTGAAGATGTGCCGCATGGGAAGGCAGGCAATCGGATGAAGGCGTAACCGTCAATCAACGGAGAGTGAGCACCACCATGGGGTGTCACCAACCGTCACCGCTTCGGGCGGTCTCCCACCGGATCGGGTGTGGAGAGGAGGGCGACGAGCGCGGTGCGGTCGGGCTTGCCCACGCCCCGCAGCGGGAGCTCGGGCAGCAGCCGCACCCGTCGGGGGACGGCGGCGCGGCCCTCCGACGCCCGGACGGCCGCGCGGAGCGCCTCGATGTCCGGTCCGGGCCCCGTCGGGACCACGGCGGCCACCACGGCCTGCCCCCATTCGGAGTCCGGCACGCCCACCACGCACACCGCGCCGACGCCGGGCTGGGCCGCGAGGACCCGCTCCACCGCAGCCGGCGCGATCTTCTCCCCGCCGGTCACGATCACGTCGTCCGCGCGGCCGAGGACGGTGAGCCGGTCGCCGACCCACTGGCCGAGGTCGCCGGTCACGAACATACCGTCGACGAAGGACGCCGCGGTGAGCTCCGGGTCGCCCAGGTAGCCCTCGGCGATCATCGGCCCCCCGAGCGAGAGCCGGCCGTCGTCGGCGAGCCCGACCCGCACGCCGTCGAGCGGCACGCCGTCGTAGACGCACCCGCCGCACATCTCGCTCATCCCGTACGTGGTGACGACGCGGATGCCGACCTCCTCGGCCCGCGCACGCAGGGCCGGGGCGAGCGCCGCCCCGCCGATCAGGACGGCGTCGTAGCCCGCGAGGGCGTACATCCCGGCGCCGCCCTCGTCGAGGACCCGGCCGAGCTGGGTGGGCACGAGGCTGGTGTAGCGGCGGGTGCCGTGCGGCAGCCGGCCGGTGGCGCGGGCGAACCCGGCGGGCCGGAAGCCCTCCCGCAGGTCCTGGACCACGGGCGGGGCGCCGGCGAGCAGGGAGCGCAGCACCACCTGCACCCCGGCAACGTGCTCGGCGGGCAGTGCCAGCACCCAGCGGGCGGGCCCGCCGAGCCGCGCCTCGGTGGCCCGGGCCGAGGCCGTCAGCGCCGCCGAGCTGAGCATCACGTGCTTGGGCGTGCCCGTGGACCCCGAGGTGGAGATGACGACCGCGACCTCCTCGGGCACCTCGGGCGCCGGCGCGGTCGCCGCGCCCGGCACCACGGCCGGGCCGGTGCCGTCGAGCGCGGCGTCGAGGGCGCGGACGAGGGCGTCGAGCGACTTCGGGGAGCCGTCGAGCGGGAGTGCGTGCAGGGGCCGCATGATCCCTAGGATCCCACCCCGTGCCCTCCGGCCCGTGCGCGGTAAGTGGTGCCGGAGCACCACTTACCGCGCACAGGCGCGTCAGCGCTAGTAGTGCCAGGGGTAGGGCGACCAGTCGGGGTCGCGTTTCTGCAGGAAGGAGTCGCGGCCTTCGACGGCTTCGTCGGTCATGTAGGCCAGGCGGGTGG
>NZ_JNYD01000039.1 GCF_000717175.1 Pseudonocardia autotrophica
GAGCACCGACCTGGGTCTGCCGTCGATCGGCGGGCTGGACCTCGTCCCGACCACCGACGCCAAGCAGACCGCCAAGGACTACACCTCCGACCAGGAGGTGCGCTGGTGCCCCGGCTGCGGCGACTACGCCGTGCTCGCCGCGGTGCGCCAGTTCCTCCCCACCCTGGGGATCAAGCGCGAGAACACGGTGTTCGTCTCCGGGATCGGCTGCTCGAGCCGCTTCCCGTACTACCTGAACACCTACGGGATGCACTCCATCCACGGCCGCGCCCCGACCATCGCCACCGGCCTCGCCGTCTCCCGGCCCGACCTGTCCGTCTGGGTCGTCACCGGCGACGGCGACGCGCTCTCCATCGGCGGCAACCACCTGATCCACGCGCTGCGCCGCAACGTCAACCTCAAGATCCTGCTGTTCAACAACCGGATCTACGGGCTCACCAAGGGCCAGTACAGCCCGACCTCGGAGGTCGGGAAGGTCACCAAGTCCACCCCCATGGGCTCGCTCGACCACCCGTTCAACCCGATCTCCCTCGCGTTGGGCGCCGAGGCCAGCTTCGTCGGCCGGGCGCTGGACTCCGACCGCAAGGGCCTCACCGAGGTCCTCGGCGCCGCTGCGGCCCACCGCGGCTCGGCCCTGGTCGAGATCTTCCAGGACTGCCCGATCTTCAACGACGGCTCCTTCGACGTGCTCCGCAAGCCCGAGACCAAGGACCAGCGGCTCGTCCACGTCGTCGACGGCGAGCCGATCACCTTCGGCCCCGAGGACGACAAGTTCGCCGTGGTCCAGCGCGGGTTCCGGCTCGAGGTCGTCAAGGCCGCGGACGTCGACCCGTCGGAGATCATGGTCCACGACGCGAACAACCTCGAGCTCGCGTTCGCCCTGTCCCGGCTGTCGGACCAGGACCTCAACCACACCGTCACGGGCATCTTCCGCAACGTCGACCGCACCACCTACGACGACGCCGCCCGCGCCCAGCTGCAGCAGGCCAAGGACCTGGCCGCCCAGAAGCCGGGTGGCACGGACCTGCAGGCCCTGCTGACCGGCCGCGACACCTGGACGATCGCCGGCTGACCGTCCGCGCGCACGCCCCCACCGCCCGGCAGGCACCGCCTCGCCGGGCGGTGGTGTGTCCGGGGTCAGTGCGCTGGGTCGTCCGGGCGCTCGCGGCGCGGCGGGACGTCGGGCGGCTCGTCCGGTTCGGGTGCGCGCGGCTCGGGCGGGGTGAACAGGGAGTGCCCGCGGTCCTGCGACGGCACGGAGGGGCCGTCGTCGGGCCGGTCGGAGGAGCCCCGGGAGCCGGGGCCGGGCTGCCGGGGCACGACCGGTCCGTCGCCCGACCGCGCCCCGTCCGGGCTGCCGTGGCGCAGCCGGTCCAGGGCGCCCACGGCGGACGATCCGGAACGACGCCGGCGGCCGAGCGCCGACAGCGCGGGGTTGCCGGGGCCGGTGGTCCGGGCGTGCCGCGGGACGCCGGGGATCGGCGTCGGCGGGGCCTGGGCCGCGCGGACGGGGTCGACGGGCTCGTCGCGCTGCTCGAGCGCGGCCCGGGCCCGATCCGCCTCCCGCCGTGCCGGGCGGGCCACCAGCAGCCAGGTCAGCAGCGCACCGAGCAAGAACGCGGCGAGGCAGAGCAGCCACATCTGCGCGAACAGTGCCGCCACGCCGTCACCCCCCTTTGCCCGTTCATCGCTCCGGCCGTGTGGTCCGCTACCGGCCTACCCCAGCAGCACGTCGACCCGCCGGCTGGCCTCCGGCGTGCCGAGCGGGCCGGCCTCGCCGACGCCGTCGACGCTGATCCGCTGCGGCTCGATCCCGGCCGCGACCAGCGCCGCCGCGACCGCCTCCGCCCGCTCCCGGGACAGCCGCCGCGCCCGCTCGGCCGGTCCGGGCAGGTCCGCGGTGTGCCCGACGAGCCGCACCGGGACGTCGGGCATCACCTCGAGCATGCCACCGAGCCGGCGCACCGTGTCGGCGGTCACGGGCCGCAACTGCGCGCTCTCGCCGTCGAACAGCAGCGGGGCCTCGGCGAGGAGACGCTCGACGCCCGACCGGTCGGCGGTCACGAGGGGCGGCGGCTCGGTGGCGGCCGTCGGCAGGGCGGCCGAGGACGCCGGCCCCGTGGCGGCCGCCCGGTCCTCGGGGCCGGGGCCCTCGGGGGCGGGACGGACCCACAGCAGGCCGATCCCGGCCAGCACCGCCGGCACCAGGACGGCGGCGGCGATCCAGAGCGCACGCCGCGACCGGCCGACTCCCGCGGTCGTTCCCACCGCTCCCCTTCCGTCGACCGGAAGGACGACGGTCACCCATCCGGATCACAGGGCGGTCTCGTCGGCGTCACGAGAGCGTGCCGGGTGCGCGAGCCGTTTCGCGCTCGAACAATCCGCGCTCGGATGTTCTGATGGGGACGTGACCGTCACCGAAGCCGCGCCGGAGCTGGACCGCCGGGGCGTCGGCCTCGGCGTCGGCGCACACGTCGCCTGGGGGCTCTTCCCGGCGTTCTGGCCGCTGCTCGACCCGGCAGGCCCCGTCGAGGTCCTGGCGCACCGGATCCTGTGGACGATGGTGCTGATGGCGGGCGTGCTGACCCTGCTGCGGGGCTGGGGCACGCTGCGGGCCCTGCCGGGGCGCGGCTGGTTGACGGTCGCCGCGGCGGCCGCGGTGATCACCGTCAACTGGGGTGTGTTCATCCACGGCGTCTCGATCGAGCGCGTCGTCGACATCGCCCTCGGCTACTACATGAGCCCGCTGGTCAGCGTGCTGCTGGGCGTGCTGGTCCTGCGCGAGCGGCCGAACCGCGCGCAGGTGGTGGCGCTCGGCATCGCGGCGCTCGCGGTCGTCGTGATCAGCGTGGGCGCCGGGAGCCCGCCCTGGCTCGGGCTGTGCCTGGCCGTGTCCTTCGGGGTGTACGGGCTGCTGAAGAAGAAGGTCTCCCTGCCCTCGACGGCGAGCCTGACGGGCGAGGGCCTGGTGGTCGGCCCGATCGCCCTCGCGTTCGTGGTCTACCTGCAGGTGACGGGGCAGGGCACGTTCACGGAGCTCGGCGGCTTCCACATGGCGATGATGGTGCTCGCCGGCCCGGTCACCGCCCTTCCGCTGCTGCTCTACGGCGCCGCGGCCCGGCTGATCCCGCTCACCACGCTCGGCACGCTGATGTACCTCACGCCCACGATGCAGTTCCTCTGGGGCGTGCTGGTCAACGGCGAGGACATGCCGCTCTCCCGGTGGCTCGGCTTCGGGCTGGTGTGGATCGCCCTGGCCGTCTTCACCGTCGACCTGATCCGCGCGACCCGCGTCCGCCCCGACCGTGAGCTGCAGCCCGTGCCGGAGCCCGAGACCCGCTGACCCCGACTCGCGCTGCCGGAACCCCCGACTCGCGCTGCCGGAACCCCCGACTCGCGCTGCCAGAACCCCCGACTCGCGCTGCCAGAACTCCCGACTCGCGCTGCCAGAACTCCCGACTCGCGCTGCCGGAACTCCCGACTCGCGGAAGCTCACAGCGCGACTCGCGGAGGCCCAGCGCGACTCGCGGGTATCAGGCGATGCGGTCGATCGTGTAGGCCGTGAGGGTGCCGAGGGCCTCGGTGGCGGGGCAGGCCGGGAGCTTGCCCAGCTCGGCGCGGGCCTCCTCCGCGTACCCGGCGAGGGTGTCCTTGGCCCGCGGGATGCCCGGGCCGGAACGCAGCAGCTCCAGGGCCTCCTCGACCTCGGCGTCCGCCTCGATCGGGGCGGCCAGCAGCTCTCGCAGCCGCGGCGGGCAGCCCGGGTCCTGCAGCGCGTAGAGCATCGGCAGCGTGTGCACGCCCTCGCGCAGGTCCGTGCCCGGCGTCTTGCCCGAGTCGAGCGAGGGCGAGGCGATGTCGATGATGTCGTCCGAGATCTGGAAGGCCGTGCCGATCGTGGCGCCGAAGCGGTGCAGCGACTCGACCTGCTCGGCGGTGCAGCCGGAGAACATCCCGCCGTACCGGCCGGAGGTGGCGATCAACGAGCCGGTCTTCTCGGCGATGACCTGCAGGTAGTGCTGGACCGGGTCGTCCGACGGGCCGGGGCCGCGGGTCTCCCGCATCTGCCCCGTGACCAGCTCCGCGAAGGTCTCGGCGATGATCCGCACCGCGTTGGGCCCGAGGTCGGCCACGAGACGCGACGCGTGCGCGAACAGGAAGTCCCCGGTCAGGATCGCGACCGTGTTGTCCCAGCGGTGGTTCGCGCTCTCCGCGCCCCGGCGCATGGTGGCCGAGTCCATGACGTCGTCGTGGTAGAGCGTGGCCAGGTGGACCAGCTCCACGACGGCGGCCGCCCGCACCACGTCGTCCCCGTTCGGCGAGGGCCCGATCTGCGCGCTGAGCAGCGTGAACAGCGGCCGGAACCGCTTGCCCCCGGCATCGATCAGGTGCAGGGACGTCTCGCTGACGAAGTGGTACTCGCTGTGCACCTCGCGGTGCAGCAGCTCCTCCACCCGCTCGAGCCCGCGCGCCGTCGCGGCGGCCAGGTCCGGGTCGGCGAGCTCCACACCCGCCACGCTCTGCGTCTCCACGCGCACCAGCCTACGAGGCGTTCCTGCGCTCAGCCTGTGAGCCCGCCCGCGCCGGCCCAGCCGAGCACGAGCGTCGGGACGACACCGAGCAACAGGGTCACCACGACACCGAGCGTGATCGCGACGGTGGTGAACGCGCCCGGCACCGTGACCGTGGGCCCGTCCTCCGGCGTCTCGCTGAAGTACATCAGCACGATCACCCGCAGGTAGAAGAACGCCGCGACCGCCGACGCCACCAGCGCGATGACGACGAGCGGCGCCATCCCGTCCCCGAGGGCCGCCGAGAACACCGCGAACTTGGCGGTGAAACCGCTGGTGAGCGGGATCCCGGCGAGGCCGAGCAGCAGGAAGGTCATCACCCCGGCGAGGATCGGCGAGCGCTTCGCCAGCCCCGCCCACTGGGACAGGTGCGTGGCCTCGCCGTCGGCGTTGCGCACCAGCGAGATCACACCGAACACGGCGAGCGTGGTGAAGCCGTAGGCCAGCAGGTAGAACAGCGTCGACGACACGCCCTCGGGCGTGATCGCCATGACCCCGAGCAGCAGGAACCCGGCGTGCGCCACCGACGAGTAGGCGATCATGCGCTTGAGGTCGGTCTGGGTGAGGCCGAGCACCGCGCCGATGACCATGGAGGCGATCGCGACCGCCCACATCACCCCGCGCCACTCCCAGTGCGTGGACCCGAAGGCCACGTGGAGCACGCGCAGGAGCGCCCCGAACGCCGCGACCTTGGTACAGGCCGCCATGAACGCGGTGATCGGCGTGGGGGCGCCCTGGTAGACGTCCGGCGTCCAGGTGTGGAACGGGCCGACCGAACCCTTGAACAGCAGCCCGACGACGAGCAGCGCGAGCCCGCCGAACAGCAGCGCGTCGGACCTCGGCGTGCCCACCGCGGCGGTCGCGATGGCCACGAGCTTGACCGAGCCGGCGTAGCCGTAGAGCAGCGCGAGCCCGTAGAGGAAGAACGCCGACGCGAACGCCCCGAGCAGGAAGTACTTGACCGCGGCCTCCTGCGACAGCAGCCGCCGGCGCCGCGCCAGCCCGCACACCAGGTACAGCGGCAGCGAGAGCACCTCGAGCGCCACGAACATCGTGAGCAGGTCGTTCGCCGCGACGAAGGCCATCATCCCGCCGAGCGCGAACAGCACGAACGGGAAGACCTCGGTCTGCATCGTCGGCGCCTCGCCGGGCGCCCCGTAGGACCGGTCGACGTGCTCCGGGTCGACGCCGGTGGGCCCGGTCGTGGTGCCCGGCGCGGCCGCGACCGAGGCCCGCTCCACCGCGGACGCGATGAACGCGCCGCCCGGCTCCACCGAGCGGTCCGCGATCAGCAGGAGCGAGCCGAACCCGAGCACCAGCAGCGTGCCCCAGAGGAACAGCGTCGGGCCGTCGACGGACAGCGCGCTGGCCAGGGTGACGATCCCCGCCACGGGCGCCGACCCGGCGTAGACGCCGAGCGCGATCCCCGCGACCGCGACGACCAGCACCGACAGCGCGACCTGCGCGGGCCAGCGCTGGTGCCGCGGCAGGAACGCCTCGAACAGCACCGAGACGCACGCGCCGCCGAGCACGACGAGCAGCGGCGCGATCGCCGCATAGTCGATCGGCGGCGCCGTCAGCGGGGCCACCTGCGCGAGCGCGATCACCGGACACCTCCCACGACGCCGCCGGCCGGCACCGGGTCGGGCAGCCCGACCTCGGTGATCGTCGCCTGCACGGACGGATTGATGACGTCGAGCACCGGGCCCGGGAAGAACCCGAGCACCACGATCACGACGACCAGCGGGGCCAGCACGCCGATCTCACGCTTGGTGAGGTCGGGGAACCCGGCGCCGCGCTCGGCGGCCACCGCCGGGTCGATCATCGCGCCCGGCCCGCCCACGCCGCCGGCCTCCAGGGCCCGGATCACGGCGTTGCCGCGGACCGGGCCCTGCATCGTCTGCTGGTAGAACCACAGGATGTAGAGCGCGGCGAAGATGATGCCGACGGTCGCGATGATCGTCGCCACCGGCTCGCGCGGGAACGACCCGACCAGCACCAGGAACTCGCTGACGAACGAGTTGGTGCCGGGCAGCGCGAGCGACGACATCCCCGCCAGCAGCAGGCAGCCCGCCAGCAGCGGGGCGAGCTTGGACACGCCGCCGTAGTCGCTGATCAGCCGCGACCCGCCGCGGGCCACCAGCAGGCCGACCATCACGAACAGCATGCCGGTGGAGAGGCCGTGGTTGACCATGTACAGCGTCGCGCCGGCGAAGGCCTGGCTGGAGAAGGCGAACGTGCCGAGCGCGATGAAGCCGAAGTGCGCGATCGACGTGTACGCCACGAACCGGCTCATGTCCTTCTGCCCCACGGCGAGCAGCGCGCCGTAGATGATCCCGATGACCGCCAGCACCAGCACCAGCGGCGCCAGGACCTGGCTGGCCTGCGGGAAGAGCGGCAGGCAGTAGCGCAGGAAACCGAAGGTGCCGACCTTGTCCAGCACGCCGACGAGCAGGACCGCGGCCACGATCGGGGCCTCGGCACCGGCGTCGGGCAGCCAGGTGTGGAAGGGCACCAGCGGCGCCTTGATCGCGAACGCCACGAAGAAGCCCAGGAACAGCCAGATCTGGGTCGACGTCGGGGTGCTCTGCGCGATCGACTGCAGGTCGCTCCAGGTGAACGTGCCGGCGCCGAGCTGGTCGGCGCTCGTCACGTACAGCCCGATCAGCGAGGCCAGCATGATCAGCCCGCCGAGCAGCGAGTACAGGAAGAACTTCACCGAGGCGTACTGCCGGTTCGGCCCGCCGAAGCGCCCGATGAGGAAGTACATCGGGATGAGCATCGCCTCGAAGAAGACGTAGAACAGGAAGACGTCCGTGGCGGTGAAGACGCCCATCAGCGTGGCCTCGGTGGCCAGCAGCAGGGCGAAGTAGCCCGAGGCCGTGCGGCCCTCCGGCAGCTTCTCCGCCCAGGCGAAGAGCATCAGGCCGGGCACGAGGAAGGCCGTCAGCGCGATCATGACGAGCGCGATGCCGTCGATCCCGACGGCCAGGTGCGTGCCGAAGGCCGGGATCCACGGCACCGAGAACACGTACTGGAACCGCTCGCCGGAGCTCGCGGCGTCCGTGGAGTACCCCACCCACGTCACGACGACGAGGACGAACTCCAGCAGCGCCGTCGCCATGGCCGCGGCCTTGGCGGCGGGGACGTTGCGGCGCAGCGGGTACATCAGCAGCGCGCCGACGACCGGCAGGAGGAGCAGGACCAGCAGCATCACGTTGCCGCCGGTGTCCGGAGCGGTGCTCATGCGAACCTCACCGCCAGCAGGGCCGCGACGACGAACACGCTGCCGCCCAGCATCGAGAGCGCGTAGGAGCGCACGAACCCGGTCTGCAGCCGTCTCAACCGGGCCGACCCGCCGCCGAGGCCGGCGGCCAGGCCGTTGACCAGCCCGTCGACGCCCCTGTTGTCGAGGAAGACCAGCGCCCGGGTGAGCCAGATGCCCGGCCGCTCGATGACGCTCTCGTTGACGGCGTTGGCGTAGAGGTCCCGCCGGGCGGCGCGGACCGGCAGCGAGACCGGCTCGGGCCGCTCCACCGGCGTCGGGCGGCGGCCGACCACGAGGTAGGCCACCAGCACGCCGAGCGCCGAGAAGGCCAGGACCAGCCACGGGACCAGCGCGTGCGGCAGCACCCCGTGCGTGGACTCCTCCAGCTCGCCGAGCGAGGGCGCCAGCCACTGGTTCAGCCCGACGGCGCTGAGCACGAAGCCGGCGAACACCGAGCCGATCGCCAGCAGGATCATCGGCCCGGTCATCACCGGCGGCGACTCGTGCGGGTGGTAGTGCTCGCCGTTCGGTGCGGTGAGCTTCTGCCACCGCTCCTCGCCGAAGAACGTCATGATCATCAGGCGGGTCATGTAGAAGGCGGTGAGCCCGGCGGCCAGGGTCGCCGCGCCGCCGTACACCCAGCCCTGCCAACCCTCCTGCCCGAACGCGGCCTCGATGATCGCGTCCTTCGAGAAGTACCCGGACAGGAACGGGAAGCCGATCAGCGCGAGGTAGCCGAGGCCGAACGTCACGAACGTGATCGGCATCCGCCGGCCGAGGCCGCCGAAGTGCCGCATGTTCACGTCGTCGTTCATGGCGTGCATGACCGACCCGGCCCCGAGGAACAGCCCGGCCTTGAAGAAGCCGTGCGTGAGCAGGTGGAAGATGCCGAGCGCGTAGCCCGCCGGGCCGAGCCCGACGGCCAGGATCATGTACCCGATCTGGCTGACCGTGGAGTAGGCGAGCACCTTCTTGATGTCGTCGTAGGCGCAGCCGATGATCGCCCCGATCAGCAGCGTGACCACCCCGATCAGCGCGACGACCACTCGTCCGGTCGCGCTGAGGTCGTAGATCGGGTTCGTGCGGGCGATGAGGTAGACGCCCGCGGTGACCATGGTGGCCGCGTGGATGAGCGCGGAGACCGGGGTCGGGCCCTCCATCGCGTCCGGGAGCCACGCCTGCAGCGGGAACTGGCCGGACTTGCCGCACGCGCCGAGCAGCAGCAGGAGCGTGATCGCCAGGATCGTGCCGCCGCCGAGCTCGCCGATGCGGGCGAAGACCTCGGTGTACTGCAGCGTCCCGAGCTCCAGCCAGAGCAGGAAGATCGCGAGGGCCAGCCCGACGTCGCCGACCCGGTTCATCAGGAAGGCCTTCTTCGCGGCCGTCGCCGCCGAGGGGCGGTCCTGGTAGAAGCCGATGAGCAGGTACGACGCCAGGCCGACGCCCTCCCACCCGAGGTACAGCAGCACGAAGTTGTTGCCGAGGACCAGGACGAGCATGGCCGCGACGAACAGGTTGAGCTGCGCGAAGAAGCGCCGCCGGCTGGAGTCCGACGAGGGCTCGGCGCCCTCGTGCGGTGCCATGTACCCCACCGAGTAGATGTGGATCAGCGACCCGACACCGGTGATGAGCAGCACGAACGTCAGCGACAGCGGGTCGATGCGGAGCCCGAAGTCCACGTCGAGCGTGCCGGAGGCGATCCAGGAGTACAGCGACACCTCGGTGGTGCGCTGCTCGGGGGCCACGCCCAGGGTCTGGACGAAGATCACCACGCCCAGCGCGAACGACGCGAGCACGGAGCCGACGCCGAGCCAGTGGCCCCACGCGTTCGCGCGCTTCCCGGCCAGGAACAGCACCACCGCGCTGAGGGCGGGGATCGCGAAGAGCAGCCAGGCCGCCGACGCGGCGCCACCCGCCGGCAGCACCTCAGGGGGAGCGGTCATCGATGAGGCTCCTAGTACTTCAGCAGGTTCGCGTCGTCCACGGAGGACGAACGACGGGTCCGGAAGATCGACATGATGATGGCCAGCCCGACCACCACCTCGGCCGCGGCGACGACCATGACGAAGAACGCCATGACCTGGCCGTCGAGCTGGCCGTTGATGCGGGCGAAGGTCACCAGCGACAGGTTCACCGCGTTGAGCATCAGCTCGATGCACATGAACACGACGATCGCGTTGCGGCGCACCAGCACCCCGATCGCGCCGACGGTGAACAGCAGCCCGGAGAGCAGCAGGTAGTTGGTGGGGCTCATGCGCGCTCCTCCTCGCCACCCGTGGCGGCGCCCGTGGTCCGCGCCTCGGTCCCCGCGCTCTCCGGCTCGGCCCGCCGCCCGTCGGTGAGGGCGTGCGCGTCGGCCGGGGGCCGCGGGTGCTCGTCGACCTCGTGGCCCTCGATGATCTCGGAGAGCGACTCGCGGGCGATCGAGCCGTCCGGCAGCAGCGCCGGCACCGCCACCGAGTTGGCCGTGGCGTAGACGCCGGGGCCGGGCAGCGGCGAGACGCGGGCGTGCTCGCCGCGCAGCCGCGCGATGACGGTGGCCCGCTGGCCGAGCTTGGCCTTCGGCTTCTTCTGCGCGAAGGCCAGCACGATCGCGCCCAGCGCGGCGGTGATCAGCAGCGCCGAGGTGAGCTCGAAGGGCAGCAGGTAGTCCGTGAAGACCAGCCGCCCGATGCCCGGGAGGTTGCCGTTCGACGCCGCCACACCGAGCCCGGCGGACGGGATCGCGAAGGCCGCGCGGCCGACGCCGGCGACCAGCAGCAACGCGAACGCCAGGCCGAGCAGCACCGCCGCGACCCGCTGGCCGCGCAGCACCTCGACCACCGAGTCCGAGCTGTCCCGGCCCACCAGCATGAGCACGAACAGGAACAGCATCATCACGGCGCCCGTGTACACGATGATCTGCACGAACCCGAGGAAGGGCGCCTGCTGCATCAGGTAGAACACGGCCAGCGAGAGCATGGTCAGCACCAGGAACAGCGCCGAGTGCACCGCGTTCCGGGCGAGGACCATCGCGATGGCCGCGGCCAGTGCGACCGGCCCGAGGATCCAGAAGACGACCGCCTCGCCCACCCCGGCGTCGCCGGCGGTGGAGGCGGCCTGTGCCAGCAGCGCGGTCATCGGACCTGCTCCCCCACCGGCTCGCCCGGCACGTCCTCACCCGCGGCGGACTTCCGCGCCAGGACCGGGCCCTGCACGTAGTAGTCCTGCTCGTCCGCGCCGAGGCGCATCGGGTGCGGCGGCTGTTCCATCCCCGGCAGCAGCGGCGCCAGCAGCTGCTCCTTGGTGTAGATGAGGTCCTGCCGGTTGTCGTCGGCGAGCTCGTAGAAGTTCGTCATCGTGAGCGAGCGCGTGGGGCACGCCTCGATGCAGAGCCCGCAGCCGATGCAGCGCAGGTAGTTGATCTGGTAGATCGCGCCGTAGCGCTCGCCCGGGGAGTACCGCGCCTCCTCGGTGTTGTCCCCGCCCTCGACGTAGATCGCGTCGGCCGGGCAGGCCCAGGCGCACAGCTCGCAGCCCACGCACTTCTCCAGCCCGTCCGGGTGCCGGTTGAGCTGGTGCCGGCCGTGGTAGCGCGGCGCGGCGGGCGGGAAGTCCTCGGGGTACTCCTCGGTGACGACCTTCTTGAACATCGTCGAGAAGGTGACGCCGAAGCCCTTGAAGAACTCGAACATCGTCTACTCCTCCTCCTTCCCGGTGAGCGCACCGGCGGGCTGTCGCCGCTCGACGGGCCGGCGCCGCTTCGGCGCCGAAGGGACCTTCAGGTCCAGCGGCGGCACCGGGTAGTCCGACGCGACCTCGACCTCCTGGTCCGGCGTCCCGCGGTCCGGCAGCAGGAAGGCGACCGCGAGGATCGCCAGGATCACGATGCCGATCGTGATCAGCAGCGCCGCGGTGGACTCGCCGCCCGTGCTGTTGCGGTAGGCGCGGATCGCGAAGATCACCAGGATCCAGCCGAGGCTGACCGGGACCAGCACCTTCCAGCCCAGCTTCATGAACTGGTCGTAGCGGAAGCGGGGCAGCGTGCCGCGCAGCCAGATGAAGACGAACAGGAAGATCAGCGTCTTGATCAGGAACGCGACGAACATCAGCCAACCGTTGTCGTTGAACGACGACAGCGGCCAGGGCCAGCGCCCACCGCCCAGGAACAGCGTGGTCGCCATGGCCGAGACCGTGACCATGTTGACGTACTCGGCCAGGAAGAAGAGCGCGAACTTCAGGCTCGTGTACTCGGTGTGGAAGCCGCCGACCAGCTCGGACTCCGCCTCCGGCAGGTCGAACGGCGCCCGGTTCGTCTCGCCGACCATGGCGACCACGAAGACCACGAAGCTCGGGATGAGCAGGTAGAAGTACCAACCCGAGCCCTGCGCGGCCACGATGTCGGCGGTGGACATCGACCGCGCGTAGAGCACGACCGCGACCACCGACAGGCCGAGCGCGATCTCGTAGGAGATCACCTGCGCGGCCGAGCGCAGCGCGCCGAGCAGCGAGTACGGCGAGCCGGAGGCCCAGCCGCCGAGCACGATGCCGTAGACGCCGATCGACGAGCAGGCCAGCACCACCAGCACGCCGACCGGCAGGTCGACCAGCTGCAGGACCGTGCGCTCGCCGAAGATCGAGACCTCGCCGCCGAACGGGATGACCGAGAAGGCGAGGAAGGCCGGGATCGTCGAGATCACCGGGGCGATGAAGTAGACCTTCTTGTCGGCGAGGACCGGCATGATGTCCTCTTTGAAGGCCAGCTTGAGCCCGTCGGCCAGCGACTGCAGCCAGCCGTTGGGGCCCACCCGGTTCGGTCCCGGACGCTGCTGCATCCGGGCCACGACCTTGCGCTCCCAGTTGATCATGAACAGGGTCAGCACCACGCCGACCGCGAACAGCACGACGACCTTGAGGACCACCAGCCAGAGCGGGTCGTCCGCCAGCAGCTGCTGGGTGCGCGTCATGCCGTCGACGGGGTCGATCGCCGGGTTCACCGGGCACCTCCGAGAGCACCGGCCGGGGCGACCCGGACCAGCGCGCCGTGCCCGACCCCGAGGGTGCTGCGCACCGCCGAGCCGGGCGAGTTCGCCGGGAGCCAGACCACGCCGTCGGGCAGGTCCGCCAGCTCGACCTGCAGCGTGATCGCGCCGCGGTCGGTGGCGACGCCGGCCGCCTCGCCCTCCACCAGGCCGAGCCGCTCGGCCGTGGCGGCGTTGGTGCGCACCCGCGGCGGGCGGGCGGTGCCGGCCAGTGCGGGCTCGTCGACGAGGAGCGAGCCCTCGTCGATCAGCTGCCGCCAGGTGGCCAGGACGGCCTGCCCGACCTGCGCCGGACGCGGCGTGTGCCCGGGCTCGGCCGTCGGCGCGGCGGCGGAGCCGGTGTACCGGCCGAGCCGCTCGAGATCGCCCGCGGAGGCCGCCGGCGTCTGCGTGAACAGGTCCGCGTCCATCTCGACGGCCAGGGTGTCGAGCACCCGGCAGTCCGGCAGGACACCGCTGGCGTCGAGCGTGACGCCGAACGGGCGGCGGCGGCCCTCCCAGTTGAGGTAGCTGCCCTCGCGCTGGGCGTCGGGCGCCACCGGGAGCACGACGTCGGCGCGCTCGGTGACCGCCGAGGCGTGCAGCTCCAGGCTGACCAGGAAGCCGACCTTCTCCAGCGCCGCGAGCGCGACCGCCGGATCGGTCAGGTCGTGCGGGTCGACCCCGCCGACGACCAGCGCGGACAGCTCGCCGGCGGCGGCCGCGGCCACGATCTCGTCCGTGCTGCGGCCCGGGCCCGCGGGCAGCGACCCCTCCGGCAGCCCCCAGGCCCGCTCGACCTCGGCGCGGGCCGCCGCGTCGGTGACCGGGCGGCCGCCGGGCAGCAGGGTCGGGACGGCGCCGGCCTCCAGGGCGCCCCGGTCGCCGGCCCGGCGCGGGATCCAGGCGACCTTCGCGCCGGTCCGGGTGGCCAGCGCGGCGACGGCCGAGTGCAGGCCGGGCACCTCGGCGGCGCGGTCGCCGACGAGGATCACCGCGCCCGCCGCGGACAGGGCGTCGACCAGCTCCTTGCCGGCGTCGTCCGTGGCGGTCATGAGCTCGCGCAGCACCGCGGCCTCGGCGCCCGGCACCGACCGGACGAGCGTGGCCTTGGTCTTACGGGCGCCCTCGGTGGTCCACTGGCCGAGCTGGAAGACCTTCTGCCCCCGCTTGCGCACGGCCTTGCGGATGCGGAGGAAGACGATGCCCGCCTCCTCCTCGAGGTCCAGCCCGACCGTGAGGACGGACGGCGCGGCCTCGACCGCGGCGAAGCCGACGCCGGTCTCGGGGGTGGTGCCCAGCGTGGTGGTGAGGAACTCCAGCTCCTCGGCGCTGTGCGGGCGGGCCCGGAAGTCGACGTCGTGGGTGCCGGCGGCGACGCGCGCGAACTTGGCGTAGGCGTAGGCGTCCTCGACGGTCAGCCGGCCGCCGGCCAGCACGCCGATGCCCCGCCGCGCCCGCGCGGCGAGCAGGCCCTCGGCGGCGATCCGCAGCGCCTCGGTCCAGGAGGCCTCGACCAGCTGGCCCGACGCGTCCCGGACGAGCGGGCGGGTGATCCGCTCCTTGGACTGCAGGTACCGGAAGGCGAACCGGCCCTTGTCGCAGTTCCACTCCTCGTTGACCTCGGGGTCGTTGCCCGCGAGCCGGCGCATGACCGTGCCGCGCCGGGAGTCGTTGCGCTGCGCGCAGCCGGAGCTGCAGTGCTCGCACACGCTCGGGGTGGAGCGCAGGTCGAACGGCCGCGAGCGGAACCGGTAGGCCGCGCTCGTCAGGGCGCCGACCGGGCAGATCTGGATCGTGTTGCCGGAGAAGTAGCTCTGGAAGGGCTTGTCCTCGGCGGTGCCGATCTGCTGGTTCGCGCCACGCTCGAGCAGGTCGATGAACGGGTCGCCGGCGATCTGCTCGGAGAAGCGGGTGCAGCGCTGGCAGAGCACGCAGCGCTCGCGGTCCAGCAGCACCTGGGAGCTGATCGGCAGCGGCTTGGGGAAGGTCCGCTTGGTCTCGACGAACCGGGAGTCCGTGCGGCCCGAGGACATCGCCTGGTTCTGCAGCGGGCACTCGCCGCCCTTGTCGCAGATCGGGCAGTCCAGCGGGTGGTTGATGAGCAGCAGCTCCATCACACCCTGCTGAGCCTTGTCGGCCACCGGCGAGGTGTGCTGGGTCTTGACCACCATCCCGTCGGCCACGGTCATGGTGCAGCTGGCCTGCGGCTTCGGCATCGGCCGGCCGCCCATCTCCACCTCGACCAGGCACTGCCGGCAGGCGCCTGCCGGGTCGAGCAGCGGGTGGTCGCAGAACCGCGGGACGATGATCCCCAGCCGCTCGCAGGTGCGGATGAGGATCTCGCCCTTGGGCGCGTCGACCTCGATGCCGTCGATGGTCAGCCGCACGTGGCCCTCGGGGACGGGGGCCTTCTCGTTCTCGGGAGCGAGTGTCATGCGGGGGCTCCGCTCAGCTCGGTGTCGGCCGCCCGTTCCACGTCCGCCAGCTGGGCGGGCCTCGCGACCGCGGGCTGCTCGGCGATCAGGTCCAGGAACTCCTGGCGGAAGTACTTGATCCCGCTGGTGATCGGGCTCGTGGCGCCGTCGCCCAGCGCGCAGAAGGAGCGGCCGAGGATGTTGTCGCAGACGTCGAGCATGGTCTCGACGTCCTCGGCGGTGCCCTCGCCGTGCACCATCCGCTCCAGGATCTGCACCAGCCAGTAGGTGCCCTCCCGGCACGGCGTGCACTTGCCGCAGCTCTCGTGCTTGTAGAACTCGGTCCACTTCATGACCGCCCACGGCACGGAGACGGTCTCGTTGAAGACCTGCACCGCGGTGGTGCCGAGCATGGAGCCCGCGCCGGCCGCGCCCTCGAAGTCCAGGGGGACGTCGAGGTGCTCGGCGGTGAACATCGGGGTCGAGCTGCCGCCGGGCGTCCAGAACTTGAGCGGGATCCCGTCCTTCATCCCGCCGGCCAGCTCCAGCAGCGTGCGCAGCGTGATGCCCATCGGGGCCTCGTACTGCCCGGGCCGCTCGACGTGCCCCGACACCGAGTAGATCTTCGGGCCCGGGGACTTCTCCGAGCCCATGGTGCGGAACCAGTCCGAGCCGCCGGCCACGATGAACGGCACCGACGCGATGGTCTCCACGTTGTTGACCACCGTGGGCGACGCGTACAGGCCGGCCGTGGCGGGGAAGGGCGGCTTGAGCCGGGGCTGGCCGCGGCGGCCCTCGAGCGAGTCGAGCAGTGCCGTCTCCTCGCCGCAGATGTACGCGCCCGCGCCGGCGTGCACCACGATGTCCAGGTCGAACCCGGTCCCGAGGATGTCCTTGCCCAGGTAGCCCTTGGCGTAGGCCTCGGCCACCGCCGCGCGGACCCGGCGGATCGGGTGCAGGGCCTCCCCGCGCACGTAGATCGCGCAGAAGTTCGCGCGGATCGCGTAGCTGGTGATCACGCAGCCCTCGATGAGCGAGTGCGGGTCCGCCATCATCGTCGGGATGTCCTTGCAGGTCCCTGGCTCGCCCTCGTCGGCGTTGACCACCAGGTACTTCGGCTTGGCGCCCGGGCCCTCGGCGCCCTGCGGGATGAAGGACCACTTCATGCCCGTGGGGAAGCCGGCGCCGCCGCGGCCGCGCAGGCCGGAGTCCTTCACCAGCGTGATCAGCTGGTCCGGGTGCGCCGCCAGGGCGGTGCGCAACGCCCGGTAGCCGCCGGTCCGCTCGTAGGTCTCCAGCGTCCAGGACCGCTCCTCGGACCACCGGCGGGTGAGGACCGGGGTGAGGGTGTCCGGTGTGATCTCGGTGCCTGTCATCTCACTTCTCCGGGAGAGGCGGCAGGGCCGGGGGCTCGTCGGGCAGCGCGGGGGCGGCCCAGCCGCGCTCGGCGGCCAGCGCGGTGCCGCGCAGGGACTCGACCGCGGCGGACGGGCCGGCCACGGCCGCCGCGGCGACCGTCACGTCGTCGGTGAACCCGGCCAGCTCCAGCTCGACGGTGCGCAGGTCCGTCAGCGGCGCGCCGCGGGTCGGCGGCGGCCTCTCGCCGCGGCGCAGCGCCTCGACGAGCGCGACGGCCGACTCCGGGGTCTGGTTGTCGTAGTACTCGTAGTTGACCTGCAGGACGGGGCCGAGGTCGCAGGCCGCGAGGCACTCCGCGTGCTCGAGGGTGACCGAGCCGGGGGTGCCGGGCTCGCCCGCCGTCTCCTCGTGGCCGAGCGGGCGGTCGGGGCCGCCGAGCGCCTCGGTGAGGCTGCGGTAGATGGCGTCGCCGCCGAGCGCCGCGCACAACGTGTTCGTGCAGACGCTCACCAGGTGCTCGCCGCACGGGGTGCGCTTGTACATCGTGTAGAAGGTGGCCACCGCGCTGACCTCGGCGGTCGTCAGCTCCAGCTGCTCGGCGCAGAAGCGGATGCCGTCCTGGCTGACGTACCCCTCCACCGACTGCACGAGGTGCAGCAGCGGCAGGAGCGCGGACCGCGCCACCGGGTAGCGGGCGATGACCTCCTTCGCCCGCTGCCGGGTCAGCTCGTCGAACGTCGGCGAGACGGGGTGCTGGTCGGGCTGCGCCTCCCAGGTCCGCTCGGCCGGGGCCGCGGGCCCGGGCAGCTTCTCGGGAGTCCCCTCGGGCAGTGTCATCGCGCCACTCCGCTGCGCTCCGTGGACGGTGTCATCGGTCCACACCTCCCATGACGGGGTCGATGCTCGCGACGGCGGCGATGACGTCGGCGACCATGCCGCCCTCGCTCATCGCCGGCATGGTCTGCAGGTTCACGAAGCTGGGGTCCCGGACGTGGACGCGCACCGGGCGCGTGCCGCCGTCGGACACGAGGTGGTAGCCCAGCTCGCCGCGCGGCGACTCGACGCACGAGTACACCTGCCCCGGCGGGACGTGGAAGCCCTCGGTGACCAGCTTGAAGTGGTGGATCAGGGACTCCATGGACTGCCCCATGATCTTGCGGACGTGCTCGAGCGAGTTGCCCATGCCGTCGCTGCCGATGGACAGCTGGGCGGGCCACGCGATCTTGCGGTCCTCGACCATCACCGGGCCGGGCTCGATCTTCTGCACGGCCTGCTCGATGATCCTGATCGACTCGTGGATCTCGGCCACCCGCAGCCGGTAGCGGGCGTAGCAGTCCGCCTCGGTCGCCGTCGGGACCTCGAAGTCGAACTCCTCGTAGCAGGAGTACGGCTCGATCTTGCGCTGGTCCCAGGGCAGGCCCGCGCTGCGCAGGATCGGGCCGGTGGCGCCGAGCGCCAGGCAGCCGTCGACCGGCAGGTACCCGACGCCCTCGAGGCGCTGCTTCCAGATCGGCTGGCCGGTGAGGAGCTTGTCGTAGTCGGGGAGGCGCGATTTCATCACCTTGACGAAATCGGTGACCTTCTCCTTCCAGTCCTCCGGCAGGTCCTGGGCGAGCCCGCCGGGCCGGATGTACGCGTGGTTCATCCGCAGCCCGGTCAGGTACTCGAGCAGGTGCAGGACCTCCTCGCGCTCGCGGAAGCCGGCCGTCATGCCGGTGAGCGCACCGAGCTCCATGCCGCCGGTCGCCAGGCACACCAGGTGCGAGCCGATCCGGTTGATCTCCATGAGCAGCACGCGGATCAGCTGCGCCCGCCGTGGGGCCTCCACCTCGAGCAGCTTCTCCACGCCGAGGCAGTACGCGGCCTCGTTGAACAGCGGCGCCAGGTAGTCCATGCGCGTCACGAACGTGACGCCCTGGGTCCAGTTCCGGTACTCGCAGTTCTTCTCGATGCCGGTGTGCAGGTAGCCGATCACCGACCGGGCCTGCGTCACCGTCTCGCCCTCGAGCTCCAGCACGAGCCGGAGCACGCCGTGCGTCGACGGGTGCTGCGGGCCCATGTTGATCACGATGCGGTCGTCGTGCTCGTCGGTGGACACGCTGTCCAGCAACGAGTCCCAGTCCCCGCCGGTGACCGTGTAGACGGTCCCCTCGGTGGTCTCCCGCGCCTCCGCGTACGGATCTGTGCTCACGAGTACGCCCTCCGCTCGTCGCCTCGCAGCCGAGATCTCGGCGCCAGGAAGCCGTTCACGAGTACGCCCTCCGCTCGTCGGGCGGCGGTATCTCGGCGCCCTTGTACTCCACGGGGATCCCGCCCAGCGGGTAGTCCTTGCGCTGCGGGTGGCCTTCCCAGTCGTCCGGCATGAGGATCCGGGTCAGCGCCGGGTGGCCGTCGAAGATCACGCCGAACATGTCCCAGGTCTCGCGCTCGTGCCAGTCCGCCGTCGGGTAGACCTCGACGACGCTCGGCACGTGCGGGTCGGCCACGTCGAGCGCGACCTCGAGCCGGATGCGCCGCCGGTGGGTCATCGACAGCAGCTGGTAGACGACGTGCAGCGGCTGGCGGACCTCGGCGCCGTCGGGCGCGGTGTAGTCCACGCCGGACACGCTCGAGCAGAGCTCGAAGCGCAGCGCCGGCTCGTCCCGCAGCAGCCGGCAGAGCTCGAGGATCCGCTCGCGCTCCACGTAGAACGTGATCTCGCCGCGGTCGATCGTGATCTGCCGGACCGCCGAGCGGGCGATCCCGTTGCGGTCCAGGGCATCGGCGAGCTCGTCGGCCAGCTCGTCGAACCAGCCGCCGTAGGGCCGCTCGGCGGGGGCCGGGGCATAGCCGGGCAGCGTGAGCCCGCCGAAGCCGGAGGTGTCGCCGGTGCCGCGGACACCGAACATGCCGCGGCGCTCGCGGGTCGGGGCGAGCCGGGTGCCGCCCTCCGGCGAGGTGTCGGCCGCGCCGTCCGCGCTCTGCTCCACCTCGCCCTCGCGCGGCGGCTCGCCGCCGCGGGTGCGCTGCTCCTCGGTGGCCGCACCGCTCGCCTCGGCCGACGACTGCTTCCCGCCGGTGGGCTCCTGGTCGTCCTTGGACGTTCCCGTGGGTTCGGTCATCGCTACTTCTTCTTCGCGTACTTGACGGACGACGGGACCAGCTCCGTCTTGTGCCCGCTGGCGGCCAGCTCCGCGGCCCGCTTGCTGCCCAGCGGCTCGTCCATGATCTTCGCGTGGATCTTGAGGATCGCGTCCATGAGCATCTCCGGGCGCGGGGGGCAGCCGGGGAGGTACATGTCGACCGGCACGACGTGGTCGACACCCTGCACGACCGCGTAGTTGTTGAACATCCCGCCGGAGCTGGCGCAGACGCCCATCGCCAGCACCCACCGGGGTTCGGGCATCTGGTCGTAGATCTGGCGCAGGACCGGCGCCATCTTGTTGCTCACCCGGCCGGCCACGATCATCAGGTCGGCCTGCCGGGGCGAGGCCCGGAAGACCTCCATGCCGAACCGGGCCAGGTCGTAGCGCGGCGCACCGGTGGTCATCATCTCGATCGCACAGCAGGCCAGACCGAAGGTGGCGGGCCAGAGCGACGACTTGCGGGTCCAGTTGACCAGCTTCTCCACGCTGGTCAGCAGGACGCCGCTGGGCAGGTGCTCCTCGAGTCCCATTCCGGTTCCCCTAGTTCCAGTCGAGGCCGCCGCGGCGCCACACGTACGCGTACGCGAAGCCCACGGTGACGATGAACAGGACGATCTCCACCAGGCCGAACAGGCCGAGCGCGTCCGCGTTCACGGCGAACGGGTAGAGGAAGACCATCTCGATGTCGAAGAGGATGAACAGCATCGCCGTGAGGTAGTAGGCGACCGGCATCCGGCCGGCACCCACCACCGGCTTCGGCGAGGGCTCGATCCCGCACTCGTAGGAGTCCAGCTTGGCGCGGTTGTACCGACGTGGCCCGACGTACGGGGCGGCCGTCACCGAGAACAGCGCGAACGCTCCCGCGAGGACGAACATCAGGAACAACGCGAGATAGGGATCGAGCATCGTGCACCTTCGTTGTCTGCACTGCCGACTGGTCTGAACGTGGCGGTGGGTGACCCGGCCGGTCCGCGGCGTGACCCTACGTGTGCGGGGTCACGCCCGGGTGGTCAGGCCCGCCTTACCGGTCCCGGGCCTGGGATCTCAAAGGGCCGGGGTGAGCCGGGTCAACGCGCCGAGTATGCGGTCGCTCCACTCGCCCTCCTTCCGGTCGTGCGCGGTGGTCGGGTCGTCGTAGAGGTTGGCGAGCAGCTTGAGCAGGGCCTGCATCACCGACCGCCGCGGCAGCCCGTGCCGGGTGGCGACCCGCATGACGGTCGGGTTGCCGATCAGGCGGGCGGCGACGGTGCCGAGGCGGTAGTAGCGGCCGAGCGCCCGGCTGATCTCCCGCGGGTACGCGGCCAGTGCGGCCTCGCGGGAGTCGCCGGACCGGGCGAGGGCCTGCACCGCGCACCGGGCGGCCACCGTGGCCGACTCCATCGCGTAGGCGATGCCCTCGCCGTTGAGCGGGTTGACCATGCCCCCGGCGTCGCCGACGAGGAGCAGGCCGGGGCGGTAGTGCGGGGTCCGGTTGAAGCCCATCGGCAGCGCGGCGCCACCGATGCCGCCGACGGCGTTGTCCTCCCGGTAGCCCCACTCCTCCGGCAGACCGTCCAGCCAGGACCGCAGCAGCGCCCGGTAGTCCCAGGAGCCGCCGGCCCTGCGGTCGGTGCCGAGGACGCCGAGCCCGACGTTCGAGGTGCCGTCGCCCATCCCGAAGACCCAGCCGTAGCCGGGCAGGAGCCGCGGGTGCTCCGGGTCGGAGCGGTCCCAGATCTCGAGGTGGGTCTCGAGGTGGTCGTCGTGGGTGCGGGGGCTCTCGTAGTAGCGCCGGACGGCGACCCCGAGGGGCCTGCGGTCGTCCTTGGCGATGCCGAGCGAGAGCGCGACCCGCGCCGACACGCCGTCGCAGGCCAGGGTCAGCGGCGCGCGGTACGACACCGGCCGCTTCTCCGGCCCCTCGTGGCCCTCGACGCCCACGACCCGGCCGGTCCGCTCGTCGGCCACCGCGGCCGTGACCGTGGTGGCCTCGCGCAGCCGGGCGCCCTGCTTCTCCGCGTGCCGGACCAGCAGCTCGTCGAAGTCCTGGCGGGGGCGGACGGCGCCGAAGTCCGGGAAGCTCGCGAGCGTGGGCCAGGGCAGGTCGAGGCTCACCCCGCCGGCGACCACGCGCAGGCCGCGGTTGTGCAGCCAGCCGTTCCCCTCGGAGCAGTCGATGCCCAGGTCGATGATCTGCTTCATCCCGCGCGGGGTGAAGCCGTCGCCGCACACCTTGGGCCGGGGGAAGGTCGCCTTCTCCAGCACCAGCACGTCCAGGCCCGCGCGCGCGAGGTGGGCCGCGGCCGTCGAGCCCGCGGGTCCGGCGCCGACGACGAGCACGTCCGCGTCCGCCGTTCCCGCCGTGCGCCCGGCAGCACCTCGCGAGCCCGCGGCCTGCGGGGCCGCGGCGCCGTTGGTGGTGGGCTCGGGCGCCTGCATTCCGCTCCTTGTGAACTGGTTCACGAGGTTCTTGTGAACTGTTTCACGAAGTTCGGCGGGATGTCCAGGCACCCCCGACCGATCGGGTCGCGAGCTGGGGAACGATCAGCGGGAAGATCGGCGAGGCCCCCGCGAGCCGGGGGCTGGGCTCCCGCGAGTCGGGGGCTGGGCTCCCGCGAGTCGGGGGCTGGGCTCACGCAAGTCGGGAGTTGGGCTCCGGGGAGTCGGGGAGCTGCGCCCCGGCGGGTTGATCAGGTGGCGCGACGCCACGGTGGAGAGGGACGGGCGTCGTCGGGGCGGAGCGGCACACCTGCAGGAACCATCGGCACACCCGGGCGAGCGCGGCACACCCGCCGAGCGCCGTCGCACACCCGGAAGGTCAGCCGCACAGGGCGTCGACGAGGTGTGAGCGGCGCGAACGGTTGTGCGCGCAGGAGGAGAGCCGGGCGGAAGCCCACCAGGGGCTCGGGCGTCAGACGGGCCTGGCGGCGCAGTCGCTCGTCGGGTGGGCTTGCGGGCGAAGTCGGTCGTCAGGCGGGCTTGGTGGCGCGGTGCAGGGCGACGGCCCCGCCGGCGAGGTCGCGCCAGGCCACGCGGGACCACCCGGCGCCCGCGATGATCTCCGCGAGCCGGCGTTGGGGGTGCCAGTCGAGGATCGAGTCGCTCAGGTACGTGTAGGCCTCGGGGTTCGACGAGACCCGGCGCGCGATCGCCGGGAGGACCCGGCGCAGCACCACGTCCTGGTAGGCGACGCGGTACGGCGTCCACGTCGGGGTGCCGAACTCGCACACCACGAGACGCCCGCCGGGCCGGGTGACGCGGGCGAGCTCGGCGAGGGCGCGTGCGGTGTCGGCGACGTTGCGGAGGCCGAAGCTGATGGTGACGGCGTCGAAGGCGTCGTCGGCGAAGGGCAGGTGCAGGGCGTCGGCGGCGACCTTGGGCACCGGGCGCTGCGCCCCGGCCTTCAGCATCCCGAGGGAGAAGTCGGCCGCGACGGTCCACGCCCCGGACTTCGCCAGCTCGACCGTCGACACCGCGGTCCCGGCGGCCAGGTCCAGCACCCGCTGACCGGGCCGCAGCTCCAGGGCCTCCCGGGTCAACCGCCGCCAGCGCCGGTCCTGCCCGGCGGTGAGGACGGTGTTGGTGAGGTCGTACCGCCGCGCGACGTCGTCGAACATCGCCGCGACGTCGTGCGGGTCCTTGTCGAGCTCGGCCCTGCCCACAGCGGGAACCCTACGGCCCCGCCCCTGCGTCCCGCCCGTGGGCCGGAGGGCGGCCGGCCCCGATTCACAGAAGCCCACACCCCGACTCGCGGAACCTCACACCCTGACTCGCGGAGCAGGAACTCCCGACTCGCGGTGCAGGAACTCCCGACTCGCGGTGCAGGAACTCCCGACTCGCGGAGCAGGAACTCCCGACTCGCGGTGCAGGAACTCCCGACTCGCGGAGCGACAGCTATCCGCCCGCGAGTCGGGAGTTCTGGGGCCGCGAGTCGCGAATTCTGGGATCGCGAGTCGGGAGCTGTGCGAGTCGGGGTCTCCGCGCTCGCGAGTCGGGACCTCACCCCCTGCGAGTCGCGCCCACCCCCGACTCCCGAGTCGGCACTTTCGCTCACCGAGTCGGCGATGTCGGGTCAGCGGGGGTGGGGGATGGCGCGGAGGGCGGTGCGGAGGCCCTCGAGGTACTCGGCGCGGGTGCGAGCGGCGAGGGCGTCCCACTCCCCCTCCGGCACCGAGAGCGGGCCGTCCGAGCCGAGGTAGGCGCCCATCCCGTGCAGCGCGATCCAGCGGTGGTCGTAGGCGTGCTGGGTGCGGCGGTCCCAGGCCACGGCGCGGATCACCGTGCGCCGCAACCGCTCGGGGTCGGTGAAGGCGAAGCGGTTGATGGGGCCGCCGAAGCGCTGATTGAGGGCGTCGACGGCGGCAGCAGCGGTCGCGTCGGTGCAGCGGCGGGCGTCGAACCGGGCGCGGACCTGCCCGGCGTAGAACCAGAAGGCGGCGTCGGCGGGACGGCCCTGGTCGAGCAGTACCTCGGACAGCGCGTACAGCACGGGCGGCGCGACGCGCTCCGGCTCGAGCTGGACCAGCTCCGCCACCCGCCGCCGGACGTCCGGGTCGGCGTCGAGGAGGCCGGCGATCGCGTCGCGGGCCAGGGCGGTGTCGATCGTCGCGTGCTCGCCGGTGGGCTCGACCACCACGGTCCTGTTCATGTCCGTGAGCCTCGCCCGCACGACCACCTCCGGGCATCCGTGACTCTACGGAGGACGGAGCGTGCGCGGCCGCCTACCGTGCGTCACATGATCGCCTCGCTTCCCCGTCGCGCGGTCCTCTTCGCCGGACTCGCCGGCCTGGGTGCTCTCGCGACCGGCTGCGCCGACCCACCGGCCACACCCACCTTCGACCCTGCCCCCGCCCAGGCCGAGCTGGCCGACCTCGAACGACGGGCCGGCGGCCGCCTCGGCGTGTCCGCGCTGGACACCGGCTCCGGCGCCGCGCTCGGACACCGGGCCGACGAGCGGTTCCTGCTGTGCTCGACCGGCAAGCTGCTGGCCGCTGCGGCGATCCTGCACCGCCGGCAGTTCGAGGCCGACCGGGACATCTTGGAGCGGGTGGTGCCGTACACCTCGTCCGTGCTCGTCCCGAACTCCCCCGAGACCGGCAAGCACACGTCGATGACGGTCGGCGAGCTCTGCCACGCCGCGATGACCCTGAGCGACAACACCGCCATGAACCTGTTGCTCGGCGTGCTGGGCGGACCGGAGAAGGTCACGGCGTTCCTGCGCAGCGCGGGTGACCCGGTCAGCCGGCTGGACCGCACCGAGACCGCGCTCAACGCCCGCGACGGCGACCTGGACACCTCCACCCCGGCACGGATGGCCGCGAACACCCGCCTTCTCGCCCTCGACGACGGCCTCACGCCCGACAACCGGGACGTCCTCGTCGGCTGGCTCAAGGCCAACACCACCGGCGTGACCCGGATCCGCGCGGGACTGCCCGCGGACTGGGTCGTCGGCGACAAGACCGGGGCGGGCGCGCGGGGCGAGATCAACGACGTCGCGGTCGTCTGGCCGCCCGGGCGGGCCCCGCTGGTGATCGCGGTCTACACCGAGCCGCCCGATCCCGACGCCGACGCCGCCCCGACCGTCGCCGAGGCCGCCCGGATCGTGGCCCGGTCCTTCGCCTGAGCCAGTCCACCGAGCCCCGGGCTCCCGAGGTCGAGCGCCCGGCGCTGTCCGAAACCCGCAGCTCAGCAGGGGTCGTGAGTGGCAACTGCCCCTCTAGGGGCAGTTGCCACTCACGGGGTGAGGACGGACAGCATGCGCTCCACGGAGGCGGGCCAGCCGTAACCCTCGGCGCGGGTGCGGGCGGCGCTGCGGCGGACCCCCTCGTCGGCGGCGAGGTGGGTCGTGACGCCGCGGGCGAAGTCCTCGGGCGAGTCCTCGGCCCCGGGGTCGCCGACGATCTCGGGCAGTGCGGAGGACCGCGACACCACCACCGGCGTGCCGCTGGCCAGCGACTCCAGCGCCGACAGCCCGAACGTCTCGTGCGGGCCGGGGGCGAGCGAGACGTCGGCCGACGCCAGCAGGGCCGCCAGCCGCGCCCGGTCCGGCACGAACCCGAGGAAGGACACCGGCAGCCCGGCCGCCCGCCGCTCCAGCGCCGCCCGCCGCGGCCCGTCCCCGGCGACGACCAGCCGCACCCGGTGCCCGGCATCGCACAGCGCGGCGACCGTGTCCACGCTGCGCTCGGGGTGCTTCTCCGGCGACAACCGCCCGCAGTGGACGAGCAGGGCGTCGGCACCGCCACCCAGCCGGGCCCGCAACGCCGGGTCGTGCCGCCGCGGCGAGAAGGTCGCGAGGTCCACGCCGAGCGGGACCTGCCGGACGTTGCGCACCCCGATCCGGTCGAACTCCGCCCGCGCGAACCCAGTGGTGCACACGACCGTGTCGTAGGCGGCCGCCATCCGCGCGTTGGCGTGGTCGGCGACCCGGCGGGCGGTGCCCGCGGGCAGCAGGAACTGGTGCAGCAGCCGGTCGAGCCGCTCGTGCGAGATCACCACGCTCGGGATGCCGCGGCGCGCGGCCCAGGCGCCCAGCCCACGCAGGGTGAGCCGGTCGGAGACCTCGAGGGCGTCGGGCCGCAGGCGGTCGAGCAGGCGTTGCACCCGCCAGGGGTCGACGGCGCGATAGCCGCCGGTGCCGGGGATCCGCGGCGCCGGAACCGTGATCCGGCGGGTGCCGCCGGGAAGCCGGCGGTCCTCGGCCCGCGGACCGGGGACGACCAGCACGACCTCGTGGCCGCGGGCGGCGTAGCCGGTGCCGAGGGCGTCGAGCGCCGTGCGCAGGCCGCCCGAGCGCGGCCCGTAGAAGTTGGCGAGCTGGACGATCCGCACGTCAGGCGGCCTCGTCGTGGAGGAGCCCCGTGACCCCGGCGACCTCGCAGTAGTGGCCGACCAGTTCGTCGCACACCGTCGACCAGGTCCGGCGCAGGACCGAGCGGCGCGCGGCCGCCCCGAACTCGGCGCGCAGGCCCGGGTCGCGGAGCCGGTCGACCGCGGCGCGGAGGGCGGCGTCGGCGGCGGGCCGGCCCGCCTCGTCGTCGGGCAGGGGCGGGACGAGGTAGCCGGTCCGGCCGGGCAGGACGAGGTCGCGCGGGCCGCCGGCGTCGGGTGCGACGACCGGGAGCCCGCTGGCCAGCGCCTCCTGCACGGCCTGGCAGAAGGTCTCGGCGGGGCCGGTGTGGACGAAGACGTCGAGGGAGGCGTAGAGCTCGGCCAGCTCGTCGCCGCCCCGGAAACCGAGGAACGCCGCCCCCGGCAGCGCCGCCCGCAGCCGCTCCTCGCTGGGCCCGGCCCCGACCACGACGAGCCGGGTGCCGCGCATCCCGCGCAGCGCGGCCAGCCGTTCCACCTGCTTCTCCGGGGCGAGCCGGCCGACGTAGCCGACCAGCAGCTCCCCGTTCGGCGCCAGCCGCTCCCGCACCGCGGCCGACCGCCGGGCCGGGGTGAACCGCCGGGTGTCGACGCCGCGGGCCCACTGGTGCACCCGCGGCACCCCGCGCTCGCGCAACGCCTCGGTGGCCCAGCTCGACGGCGCCAGCGTCCGGTCGGCCTGCGCGTGCAGCCGGCAGGTCCAGCGCCAGGCGGCGCGCGCGGTCAGCCCGAGCCCGTACGACGAGGCGAACCCGGCAACGTCGGTCTGGTAGACCGCGACCGTCGGGATCCCCAGCCGGCGGGCCGCCCACAACCCCCGCGCACCGACGACGAACGGCGCGGCCAGGTGCACGACGTCGGGCCGGAAGGCGCGCAGGGCCTTCACGATCCGCCGGCTCGGCACCCCGACCGGCATCGAGGACACGACGGGCAGCTCCAGCGCCGGCACCCGCACGACCGGGACGCCGTCGTGGGAGTCCGGCTCGTCGGCGCCGGGGGCGACGACGAGGACGTCGTGCCCGGCGTCGCGCAGGTGCTCGAGCACCCGCAGCACCGAGTTCGTGACGCCGTTGACCACGGGGAGGAAGCACTCGGACACGATCGCGACACGCACGTCGGAGAAGCTGTCGTGCCCGCCGCGCCACCCGCCGTCGGCGACGTGACCTGCGGGGGAACGTCCGGACAACAGCGCGAGAGTTCACGCGGGCCCACCCCGGGCCGTCACCGGCGGGACGCCCCGGCGATACCCCGTTCGCGGACCCTCGGCGCCATGACGGTCCTCACCCGCACCCCGACCCCGGTGGACCCCGGGCTGCTCTCCCGCGCCCTCGAGGTCGCGGGCCGGCTCGCCAACGACGCGGCGGAGGTGATCGCCGCGACCGCCGGCCGCGCGCCGGGGTCCGAGGCCAAGGCCGATCCCTTCGACTGGGTCACCGACACCGACCGCACCCTCGAACGGCACACCCGCCGGGTCCTGGCCGCCGAGTTCCCCGGCATCCCGGTGGTGGGCGAGGAGTACGGCGCCGACGCGACGGCGGCCGGCTCGGCCTACCGCTGGATCGTCGACCCGGTCGACGGCACGGCCAACTACGTCGCCGGCTTCCCGTGGTGCGCCTACAGCCTCGGCCTGGTCGACGGCGACGGGCCGGTCGTGGGGGTCGTGGCCGACCCGAGTCGCGCGCAGATGTACGCGGCGGCCCGCGGGCGCGGCGTGCGGGCCAACGGCACCCCGGTGCGCGCGGCGACCCGCACCACCGCCGTCGGGGCGCTGGTCTGCGCCGAGTCGCCCTCGCCGCAGCTCACCGAGCGCGCGACCGCGCACCACACGGGCGTGCGGGTGCTGGGTTCGACCGCGCTCGCGATCACGCAGGTCGCGCTGGGCCGGGCGGTCGCCGCGGTGATCGACGACTACCACGAGTGGGACGTCGCCGGCGCGCTCTGCCTGGCGCTGGAGGCCGGGGCCGTGGTCGTCGACCGGGCCGGGCGGCCCGACCCGATGCCGGCGGACGGGCTGCTGGTGGCGGTCCCCGCCGTCGTCGAGCAGGTCTACTCGTGGTGGGCGGCCTGACGCCGCCTGCGGACGAGCACCGCCGCCCCGCCGAACGCCGCCCAGGCGAGGGCGACGAACCCGATCGTCAGCGGCAGGCCGGAGAACGCCGTGCGCCCGGCCACGCGGACCAGGTCCGGGTCGGCGCGGTCGTACTCGACCAGGACGGTCGTGCCCGGCTGCAGGCCGCGCGGGTGGTAGACGCCCCGCTCGGGGACCAGCAGCTGGCCGTCGGGTACCGGGAACCGCACGAGCGTGCGGGAGAAGGTGGACCCGTCCAGCACCTCGGCGGTGGCGGTGGCGCGGTTGCGGTTGATGGCGACGTCGTCCGCCACGGCCCCGAGGAACCCGACGACCGACAGGAACGTGGCCAGCACGGCGAGCCCGGTCAGGATCGTCGGCAGCCGCCGCCACAGGGTGCGGCCGACGGCCCGGGCGGTGCGCCCGGCCTCGACGAACACCTCGCCCGCCACGCCTCCGGCCATGGGTCGAGCATAGGAGTGTGGCTACCGCCTCCCCGCCGGGGACGGGCGCCGGCCGGTCGCGGTGCCTACGCTCGACGGCGTGACGACCGCTGCGCTGCCCACCGGTCTGGAGGTCCGGACCCGTGAGGTGGACCCGCCCGCGGGCGGCCTGTTGTCGCTCCTGCCGGAGGCGCGGGGCGCGCTGTCCTGGGTGCGCGGCGGCGAGGGACTGGTCGGTTGGGGCGAGGTCGCGCGCTTCACCGGCACGGGCGCGGGCCGGTTCGCCGAGGCCGACGCCTGGTGGCGGCGGTTGCTCGCCGAGCTCGACGTCACGGACGAGGTGGGCCTGCCGGGCACCGGAGCGGTCGCCTTCGCGTCACTGACCTTCGCCGACCGCTCGCCCGGGTCCGTGCTGGTGGTGCCGCGGGTCATCGTCGGGATGCGGGGCGGGCGCGCGTGGGTCACCGAGTTCGGCGACCCGCACCCCATGACCGCGGCCGAGCCGGTCCGGCCCAGCACCCGGCTCCGCTACGCCGACGGCGACCTGCCGGTCGCGGGCTATCGCGCCGCCGTCGCCGAGGCCGTCCGGCGGATGCGGGCGGGCGAGCTGGACAAGGCCGCCCTCGCCCACGACCTGCTCGCGGTCGACGAGGCCCCGCACGACCCCCGGCACCTGCTGCGCGGGCTCGCCGAGCGCTACCCCACCTGCTGGGCCTTCGCCGTCGACGGGCTGGTGGGGGCCACCCCGGAGCTGCTGCTGCGCAAGCGCGGCGCGGTCGTCGAGTCGCGGGTCCTGGCCGGCACGGTGTGGCCGGGCGAGGGCTCGCTGAGCTCGGACAAGAACCGCGTGGAGCACGCCTACGCCGTCGACTCGCTGGCCGAGCGGCTGCGCCCCTTCTGCCGCTCGCTCGAGGTGCCGTCGGAGCCGACGGTGCTGGCCCTGCACAACGTCTCGCACCTGGCCAGCGACGTCCGCGGCCGGGTCCGCGGCGACGCCTCCCTGCTCCGCATCGCCGGCGCTGTGCACCCCACCGCTGCGGTCGGCGGCACCCCGCGCGAGGACGCCGTCGCCCTCATCGCCACCCTCGAGGGCATGGACCGCGGCCGCTACGCCGGCCCCGTCGGCTGGGTCGGCGCCGACGGCGGCGGGGAGCTCGGCGTCGCCCTCCGCTGCGCCCAGCTCGCCGGACCCGTCGCCCGCCTCTTCGCGGGCTGCGGCATCGTCGCCGACTCCGACCCCGACACCGAGGTCCGCGAGGCCGCCGCCAAGCTCCTCGCGGTGCGGGAGGCGTTGGAGGGGTAGGAGCCGGCGAGCTCACTGCCCCGTCGATGTATTCCGTTACTCCGCTGAAACAGCTTCACGTCCCTGCGCGACGGAGGGCGCGGATGCCGTCGGTTCGGGCGGCCGACACGTCGGGGGACGGGGGGAGGCCCAGTTCCCGTACGCCTGCGAGCAGGGTCTCGTGCCGAAGGAGCAGTACTGAGGGCCTTTACCGCTGCTTCGCGTGCTTCGGCACGAGGAGGGCGAGGGCGAGCGCGAGGAGGACGATCCCGCCCGCGATGGCAAGGCCGGCGGGGCTGACGAGGCGGTCGCGCAGGCCGCCGACGTAGGGGACGTCGTACCAGAGGACCCCGTGGACGTCCTGCGCCGCGACCGGCGCCGGGTCGTTCGTGCGGTTGGCGTCGCCCTTGGTGACGAACGCGGGTCCCGGAAGGACCTCGACGACGCGGTGCGTGACGACCCGCGCCTGCCCGGTGGCGGCGTCGCGGTCGGTGAAGTTCAGGACGTCGCCCGGCTTGACCTGCGCGGTGTCGACGGGCTTGATCACGGCGACCGACCCGACCTGCAGCGTCGGCTCCATCGAGCCCGACAGGACGGTCAGCGAGTGCCCGCCCACCACGGCGGGGACCAGCGCGACCGCCGCCGCGAGGGCGACCACGACCAGCACGACGAGGCCGAGCACCAGGTTCAGGACCCGGCGGACCGGGTGCACCCGTGGCGGCGCCGAGGCGTGCCGCGCCGTCTCCTGGTCGGCGTCCGCCGTACGCGCGTGCGAGCCCATCCGCCCTCCCGGTGCAGTCGTCCGACCGAGTCGTACCCGGAACACACACCGACCCGACGGAACACCACCCGATCGAATGGCGATTGGTTCCGGAATCGGCGCGTGCGTTGTGCCGTGCGGATACTCGAAGCCTGCCGCGTCGATTCCGCACCGTTCCCGCGGCCCCGTCGAAATCCACTCCCCGGAGCATCAGCATGGCCGTTCAGTCGGAAGACAAGAAGAACCGCAAGCGGAAGGCGGGCCTGATCGTCGGGCTCGTCGCGCTGGTGGTCGCCGCCGCCGCGATCGGGGCGGGCACCTACGCCGCCTTCAGCGACACGGAGACCGGGCCGAGCGGCACCATCGGCGCGGGCACATTGGACCTCGAGGTGGGCAGCGCCCCTGCAAACGCGACGCTGTTCAGCGCCTCCAACATCGCGCCGGGCTATGTGAGCCCCACGCCGGTGACGATCACCGTGCGCAACGCCGGGACCATCGCAGGCACCCTATCCAACTCCCTGACCGTGAATGGTGGAGACGGCAGTTGTCCGGAGCCCGAGAGCGAGCTCACAGGCGGCTGCAAGTCGACCGGCGACCTGCAGGACTACCTGATGGTCGAGGTGACCGGCAGCCCGTCGGGCGCGACGGTAGGAAAGACGAAGCTCGCGGACTTCGTGTCCGGTAAGAAGCTGCCTACCGGGGGCACCCTGGAGGGCGGAAAGAGCGCCACCTACACACTCGTCTTCTCGCTCCCGGCAGACACGGGCAACATCGTTCAGGGCGACACGGTCACCCTGAATTCGACCTTCAACCTCGACCAGGTGACGAGCTGACCCGAACAGACCATTAGCGGGTCACTGCGAGGATATGAACGTCCGGCGGTTCACGTCATTCAGGATCGGCCGCCGCAATTGAAGGATTTCGATGCGACGCCGAGTGATCGCCGGGACGCTCGTGGCGGTGGTCGTCACCGCCACGGGCGTCCTGTCCGGGGGCAGTGGCACCTACGCCCGGTACACGGACGTCGAGGCGAAACCGGGCACCGTGGGCGCCGCGACCGTGGTGATCGGGACGTCGTCCCGGGCGCCGGCGCTGAGCTACACCGGAGTCCTGCTCGGCGGCGTGTCCTCCGCCATCCTGAACGTCGTCTACACCGGCACCACGCCGGCGCGCCTGACGCTGCAGGCCAAGCCGGCCTCGACCTACTCGTCGGCCTTCTGCACGTACTCGGCGTCGACGAGGTCCTGGTCGCGGACGACCCTGGCGACACCGATCACCTTGTCCTTTGGGGGCACGACGGTCGACTACTGCACCCTGCTCAACGGCGCCGAGGTCACGCTCGCGAGCTCGGTCGCGGCGGGCAGCACCGCCGCCGTGGCGACCTCGGCCACCTTCGGCCTGCTGAGCGGAGCGACGCCCAAGAAGGACCAGAACGTGCCGCTGCTCGTCCACGCCTACGGCGCCAGCGGCTCGGGCTTCTCCGACGTCGTGTCCGGCACCCTCGGCGTCGCGACGAGCGCGTCGCCGACCCCGCGGTCGCTGGCCGTCGTCACCACGCCGACGAGCACAATTGCGCCCACGACCACCACCGCACCCACCGGCACGCCGGTCGCGGGCGGGGACGTGCCGGCCGAGTGCACGGCCGCCGGGATGACCGCGGCCTCCTTCGTCGAGAAGATCACGCTGACCGCGACCCGGCCGAGCTTCGACGCCGGGCGCGACCGGCCGGGCAGCGCCGGACCGTTCCTGGTCCTCGGCTCCCCGGTCGCGGACACGGTGATCGGCTCCGCGGGCGCCGACTGTGTGTCCACGGGCGACGGCGACGACGTCGTGTCCGGCGGGACGGGCGACGACGTCCTCGTGGGCGGGGCGGGCGCCGACCGCCTCTCCGGCGATGCGGGCGCCGACCGTCTCCACGGCGGACCCGGCCTCGACACGCTCGACGGCGGCGCCGGCGCCGACCTGCTCGACGGCGGGGTCGACGGCGCGACCTGCACCACCGACGCCTCCGACACGACCACCGGCTGCCTCGCCGCGGCCGTCGAGGGCGGCGCCGACCCGACGACCACCACCTCCCCCGCCCCGGTCACCACGACGACCGCGGTCCCGACGACGATCGCGCCCGACCCGCCGCCCGGCAGCAGCGCCCCGGCGGCCGTCCCGGAGGGCTCCGCCGACCCCACCAGCTCCGCCCCACCCACCTGAGCGGCGGCACACAGCAGCGGCCCTGCCGGCCAGCGAAGATCACCGCCCCGGACCGACCTCGGCCACCCACGGCCGCATCCCGTCCCGGACAGCGATCACCACGGAAAAGATCACCACGGAAACGATCACCACGTCGGGAGCGGCGCAGACGATCCCCGACCGTCCACGGACCGCGGGCACTACCCCCGGCTCACCTTCCCCGGCGCCCCCTCCGGCGCCGGGGAGGGCTCGCCGCGCGGCGGCGGGGCCGCGACGAGGCGGAGGGGGGCACGGGTCGTCCTGCGGCGTTCGTCGACCGCGTCGGCGAGAGCCACGACCTCGGCGACGGCCGGGGCGCGGGTCTCGGACCCGGCCGAGCGGAGGGCGGCGCGCAGCCGCTCCGCCTCCACCCGGTACGCCTCGCGCTGCTCCCACAGCCCCCGCACCGCGCTGAACAGGAACGGCACGGCCGCAGCCAGGAGCGCGGCGGTGGCGGCGAAGGTCAGTGCGACGGGCACGACGACCGCGGCCCCCGACGCCCGCACGGCATGGGAGGCGGCGAGCACGGCGAAGGCGACCCCGACCCGGCGCAGCAGCGGGCGGTCCCGCCGCAGCCCCGCCCCGACGGCAAGCAGGCCGGCCGCGCCGGTGCCGGCCCAGGCGGCGAGGGCGGCGTCGGCGACCAGCGCGCCGGGCAGCCCGACGGAGGGGGCGAGGCCGTGCAGCGTCCCGGCGAGGGCGGCCGCGCAGGCCAGCACCGCGGCGGCGAGGGTCACGACGGGCCGGTGCGCGGGCGACCGCCGGCGCACCGCCACCACCAGCAGCGCGACGACGGCGAGCTGCCCCACCACGGCCACGGCCGGCCAGAGGCCCGCCGCACCGCCCAGGTCGAGCGCCACGGGCAGCGGCCCGACGAGGGCGGCCCCGCCGACCGCGGCGGCGATCCGGGCCGCGCGCCGGCTGCCGGAGGCCCGGCCGGCCACGGCGATCATCACGGCCGCCGAGATCCCCCCGGCGAACACGAGCACGGAGGCGATCCGCGCGGCCGGCAGCCCCGCGGCGTCGACGCCCCGCACCGCGGTCCACGCGAGCCCGCCGGTCAGGGCCACCAGACCGACCTCGAGCGCGAAGGCCCGCGCGGCCACCGGCCGCACACGGAAGCGGACGGACGGGCGTGCGTCGGCACCGCGGCCGGGAACGCCGGGGCCGGCCCCGCGGCGGCGCCGGCCCGTGGGCCATGCGTCGGGGGCGGCGGGCCGCGCGGCGGGGGCGTCCGCGCGGCTCCGGGTGCTGGAAGTCACCGGTACCTCGGTCGTTCGACGGGCGGCCGGGCGCGGGGAGCGGGCGAGGCCGGGAGCGTCGGCTCCGCTCCCCTGTCGGCGCTCCACCACCGGCCGTTACGCAGACCGCACAGTAGCTGCCGCACAGTGACCGCCCGGACGAGCCCTCTGCGACGGACGGCCCATACTCGTTGCGGGCCAACGCCGTAGCGAGGAGGCTCAGGTCCGGGCGGGCAGGGCGGCCAGGGCGGTGGCGACCTCGTCGGCGAGCGCGGCGTGGCCCGCGCGCAGCGTCGCCCGATCGGCGCGGACCTCGACGATCCGCAGCCCCGGACCGGCCGGCAGCACGGCCTCGACCAGCTCCGACGGCGCGGTGACCAGCACGTGCGCGGCGCCGAGGCCGGTCGCGACCGCGGCGAGATCGGCCCGGTGCGGAGTGCCGAAGACCCGCTCGAACGACGCGGAGTGTGCCGGTGCCCCCTGCTCGAGCAGCCCGAAGATCCCGCCGCCGGAGTCGTTGAGCACCACGATCGACAGCGCCGGCCGCGGCTCGTCCGGGCCGATGAGCAGACCGGTGGTGTCGTGCAGCAGGGTCAGGTCGCCGAGCAGCGCCACCGTCGGGCCGGGATGCGTCAGCGCGGCGCCGACGGCCGTCGACACCGTCCCGTCGATCCCCGCGACCCCGCGGTTGGACAGCACGGACAGGCCGGTCCGCGGCACCGCGGCGAGCGCGACGTCCCGCACGGGGTTCGACGAGCCGAGGACCAGCCGGGAGCCGTCGGGCAGCGCGCCGACCAGCTCGCGTGCCAGCGACAGTCCTCGCGGCCCCTCGGGCAGCGCCCGGTCGAGCGCGGCGGACGCGACCTCGTCGGCCTCCCGCCAGCGCTGCACCCACGCCCGCGGTGGCGCGAGGGCCGGCACGTCGCCGACCGCCCGCACGGTGCCGGCGACGTCCGTCCACGGCGTGCCCTGCGGGTCCGCCGCGACGTAGACCTGCAGGTCGGACGCGGCGAGCAGGCGCGCGACGGACCGGTGCAGGGTCGGTCGCCCGACGACGAGCACCTGCCGCGGCCGCGGCGGGCCGCCGGGTGCCCCGAGCAGCCAGGGCCCGCTGCGCAGGGCGTGCGGCCACAGCGGCGACGACGGCTCGGCGACGATCGGGGCCCCGCCCAGCAGTGCCGGGTCGACCCCCGCCCCGCCACCGGCGATCACGAGGGTCGGCGCCGAGGGGTCCAGCGGCAGCGGCGGCGCGGTCCGGCGCGCCGGCGGCACCACCGTCCAGGGGGCGCCGTCGGGGCGCCCGGGCGGAACCTCCGCGGCCGGGTCGGGAACCAGCGGCTCGGCGAACGGGATGTTCAGGTGGACCGGACCCGGCGGCTCGCCGAGGGCGCCGGTCGCCGCGGCCACGATGCGGTCGACGGCGGCGCGCCACCGTCCCGGCTCCCCGGGCGCGAGCCGGGCGACGGCCAGGGTGCCGGCCCGGCGGACGGCCCCGCCGAAGATCCCCTGCTGCTCGATCGTCTGGCTGGCGCCGGTGCCGACCAGCTCCGGGGGCCGGTCCGCGGTGAGCGCGAGCACCGGGACCCCCGAGTGCGAGGCCTCGAGCACCGCCGGGTGCAGGTTCGCGACGGCGGTGCCCGAGGTCGTGACCACCGGGACCGGGCGGCCGGAGCCGAGCGCCAGGCCGAGCGCGAGGAACCCGCCCGTGCGCTCGTCGATCCGCACGTGCAGGCGCAGCCGGCCGGCCGCGTCGGCCGCGTGCAGGGCGAAGGCGAGCGGCGCGTTGCGCGACCCCGGGCACAGGACCGCGTCGGTGACGCCGAGGCGCACCAGCTCGTCCACGACCACGCGGGCCTGGACGGGCCCTGCCGCGGGGTCGCTCGTCGGTGCCGGGTTCACGCCTCCGACCCTATGTCGCCACCCGCCGGTCCCGCCGTGCTCCGCTGCTCACACCACCCCGTCACATCGGGAACAGCTCGAAGCCGACGGCCAGGTCCGCGCCCGGGAACTGCTGCGCGACCGCCTCGGCGTGCGACCGCAGGTAGGTCGCCGGGTCGGCCATCACGTCGTCGCCGAGCGCGGCCAGGTAGGCCCGGTGGGCGGACAGCGACGCGACTGCCCGGTCGAACACCGGCCCGATGTCGACGGCGTGGGTGGGCTCGGGCACGCCGGTCGCGGCGAGGTACCGCACGTCCGTCCACGGGTCGCCGCCCGCGCCGGGGAAGACCCAGCGGTTGCCCGCGTCGCGGCAGGCGTCGAGGACGGCGCGCCCGGTGTGGACGTGGTCGGCCATGTTGAGCCAGCCGCCCGGCCAGCGGTCGGCGAAGTTCCCCGTGACGACCAGCTCGGGCCGGCGCCGCCGGATCACCGCGGCGATGTCGCGGCGCAGCGGGAGCCCGTACTCGACCACACCGTCCGGATGGTCGAGGAACTCCACCTCCGCGACCCCGACGGCGGCGCAGGCCGCCCGCTGCTCGGCCTCCCGCAGCGGCCCGGCCTCCACGGGCGGGATCGTGTCGATGCCCGCCTCGCCCCGGGTGACCAGCAGGTACGTCACCTCCTTGCCCGCCTCCGTCCAGCAGGCGACGGCGCCCGACCCGCCGTACTCCATGTCGTCGGGGTGTGCGACCACGACGAGGGCGCGCGACCAGTCGTCGGGGAAGGGCTGGAGCGTCATGCGCACATCGTCCCCGTACCCTCGGCGATGTCATGAGCGCGACCCTCCGGGCCACGGGCCTGTCCGCCGGGCACGGTGCCCGCGTCCTGTTCAGCGGCCTGGACCTCGTGGTCGCGCCCGGCGACGTCGTCGGGCTCGTCGGGGTGAACGGCGCCGGCAAGTCCACCCTGCTGCGCCTGCTCGCCGGCGAGCAGCCGGGTGGGTGGGGAGGCGACGCCGAGGGCGAGGTCACCCTCGGCCCGCCCGACGCGACGGTCGGCCACCTGCCGCAGGAACCGGAGCGCCGCCCGGGCGAGAGCGTGGCGCAGTACCTGGCCCGCCGCACCGGGGTGGCGGCCGCGCAGGTCGCGATGGACGCCGCGGCCGAGGAGCTCGGCGCGGGCGGGGACGGGGAGAGGTACGCCGCGGCCCTCGACCGCTGGCTCGCCCTCGGCGGCGCGGACCTCGACGAGCGGGCCGGCGAGGTGGCTGCCGAGGTCGGCCTCGGCGTGCCGCTCGACGCCCCCATGACGGCACTGTCCGGCGGCCAGGCCGCGCGCGCCGGGCTGGCCGCGCTGCTGCTCTCCCGCTACGACGTGCTGCTCCTCGACGAGCCCACCAACGACCTCGACCTCGACGGCCTGGAGCGGCTGGAGAAGTTCGTCCAGGGTCTGCGGAGCCCGGCCGTGATCGTGAGCCACGACCGCGAGTTCCTCGCCCGCACCGTCAACCGGATCGTGGAGCTGGACCTGCACCAGCGGCAGGTCGGGGTCTACGACGGCGGCTACGACAGCTACCTGGTCGAGCGCGAGATTGCCCGCCGGCACGCCCGCGAGGCCTACGAGGAGTACGACGACAAGCTCGGCGCGCTGAAGGACCGCGCGCAGATGCAGCGCAACTGGATGGCCCAGGGCGTGCGCAACGCGCGGCGGAAGTCGAAGGACAACGACAAGAACGTCAGGGCCAAGCGCGCGGAGACCAGCGAGAAGCAGGCCGCCAAGGCCCGGCAGACCCAGCGCGCGATCGAGCGGCTGGACGTCGTCGAGGAGCCCCGCAAGGAGTGGGACCTGCGGATGACGATCGCCGCGGCCCCCCGGTCCGGGGCGGTCGCCGCGCGGCTCGACGGCGCCGTCGTCCGCCGGGGCGACTTCGTCCTCGGCCCGGTCACGGCGCAGGTCGACTGGGCGGACCGGGTGATCGTCACCGGGGCGAACGGGGCCGGGAAGTCCACGCTGCTCGGCGCCCTGCTCGGGCGGATCCCGGTCGACGAGGGCTCCGCCGGGCTCGGGGCGGGCGTGACCGTCGGCGAGATCGACCAGGCCCGCGGGCTCTTCCTCGGCGACGAGCCGCTGGTCACGGCGTTCGGCCGGGCGGTGCCGGACTGGCCCGAGTCCGAGGTGCGCACGCTGCTGGCCAAGTTCGGGCTGTCGAAGGAGCACGTGCCGCGGCCCGCCTCGTCGCTCTCCCCCGGCGAGCGCACCCGGGCGGCGCTGGCACTGCTGCAGGCCCGCGAGGTGAACCTGCTGGTGCTCGACGAGCCCACCAACCACCTCGACCTCCCCGCGATCGAGCAGCTCGAGCAGGCCCTCGACGCCTTCCCCGGCACGGTCCTGCTGGTCACGCACGACCGCCGGATGCTCGACACGGTCCGCGCCACCCGCCGGTGGCGCGTCGAGGAAGGCCGCCTCACCGAGGCCTGATTCATTGCGCGACCGGGCGGGATCGGCCCTTGCGCCTTCTGTCAGTTCTCGCTAACGTTAGCGAACACGCACAGAACAACTCGGGAGGTCGTCATGGGAAACCCGGTCGCGATGTTCGAGATCGTCAGCACCGACCCCAGCCGGTTGGGCCGCTTCTACGGCGAGCTCTTCGGCTGGACCGTGAACGCCGACCCCGCCTGGGGCGGCTACGGGCTCGTCGACACGCACTCGGAGCCCGGACCGCTGATGGGCGGGATCGGGCCGTCGTACCAGCCCGGGGACACAGGCGTGAAGTTCTACGTCGGGGTCGACGACCTCGGCGCCTGGCTCGGCAAGGCCGAGGGGCTCGGGGCGTCCCGGCTGGTGGAGCCCACCGACCTGCCCGAGGGGTACGGCTCGTTCGCGATGTTCGCCGACCCGGACGGCAACACGGTCGGCCTGTGGGCGGGACCGACGGGGGGATCGTGACCTCTCCCGCCCCGCTCGACGACCGGGTCGGGGCCATGCTCCGGGCCCTCGCCGAGCCGCGCCGCCGGGCGATCCTGCGGCTGGTCGCCACCACCGAACGCGCGGCCGGCGAGATCGCCGCGGAGTTCGAGGTGTCCCGCACGGCCGTCAGCCAGCACCTCACCGTGCTGAAGGAGTCCGGGCTGATCGCGGAGCGCCGCGAGGGCACCCGCCGGCTGTACCGTGCCCGGCGGGAGGCGGTCCGCGAGCTGCAGGCGGCCCTCGACGGCATCTGGTCCGACGCGCTCGACCGGGCGCGCGCCCTCGTGGAGGAGGAGTCGTGAGCAGCGAGACCTACGGCGAGGTGGTCGACCTCGCCCGCCCACCCATCCACCGTTCGACCGTCGTGGCGGCGGCCCGGGAGCGCACGTTCCGCGTGTTCGTCGACCGGCTCGCCGAGTGGTGGCCCCTCGACCCGTTCTCCCTCGGCGGCAGCGACCGGATCGCCTCGGTGACCGTCGACCGCCGGGTCGGCGGCACGGTCACCGAGCACTGGCACGACGGCAGCAGCCACGACTGGGGCACGCTGCTGGCCTGGGACCCGCCGGTCGGGCTGACGATGACGTGGAACGTCACCGGCACCCCGACCGAGGTCGAGCTGCGGTTCGTCGCCCTGGACGGGACCACCACCCGGGTGGACCTCGAGCACCGGGGCTGGGAGCGGCTCTCGCTCGAGGAGCTGCGGGCCGCGTGCGCGCTGCCCGGGGGCTACTCCGGCGGCGCCTTCGAGCGCGGCTGGGCCACGATCCTCGGCGCCTTCGCCGACGCCGTGCGGGAGGACGCACCGTGAACTGGTTCCTGTACCGGCTCGTGCCGCCGCGCCCGGACTTCGCCATGACGATGGACGAGCGCGAGCGCGCCGCGATGACGGAGCACGGCGAGTACTGGCGGGGCCTCCTGGAGGCCGGGCGGACGATCTTCTTCGGGCCGGTCGCCGACCCCGCCGGGGCGTGGGGCCTCGGCATCGTCAACGGCGAGTCGCTCGACGACGCCCGGGCGCTCGGCGAGGGGGACCCGGCCGTCGTGGCCGGGATCGCCCGGTTCGAGATGTTCCCGATGATCTCGGCGGTCACCCGCTGAGCCGGTCGGGGGCGCCGCTGGTAGGAACGCCGCATGGCCTCCTGGAGCACAGCGGACGTCCCCGACCTGACCGGCCGGACGGTCGTCGTCACCGGCGCCAACAGCGGGATCGGGCTGGAGGCGGCGCGGGCGCTCGCGGCCGCGGGCGCGCACGTCGTCCTGGCCTGCCGGAACACGGCGAAGGGTGAGGCGGCCGCCGCCTCGCTCACCGGCTCGACCGAGGTCCGCGAGCTGGACCTGGCCGACCTGAGCTCGGTCGGCCGGTTCGCCGCGGACCTCGACCGTCCCGTCGACGTGCTCGTCAACAACGCCGGCCTGATGGCCGTGCCCGAGCAGCGGACGGCCGACGGGTTCGAGATGCAGATCGGCACGAACTTCCTCGGCCACTTCGCGCTGACGGGGCTGCTGCTGCCGCGGATCACCGACCGGGTGGTCACGCTGTCGAGCCTCATGCACCGCATCGGGCGGATCGACCTGGACGACCTGAACTGGGAGCGGCGCCGCTACCAGCGCTGGCTCGCGTACGGGCAGTCGAAGCTGGCGGACCTGATGTTCGCCTACGAGCTGCAGCACCGCTTCGTGGCCGCCGGATCGCTGCTGCGCTCGGTGGCCGCGCACCCCGGGTACGCGGCGACCAACCTGCAGACCCGCACCGGGACGGTCCAGGACCGGTTCATGGCGATCGCGAACCGGGTCGTCGCCCAGGACGCGGCCGCCGGGGCCCTGCCGACGCTGTACGCGGCCACGGTGCCGGACCTGCCCGGCGGCACCTACGTCGGGCCCGGCGGGCCGGGCGAGACCCGCGGCGCGCCGCGGCCGGTCGGGTCCGGCCGCGCCTCGCACGACCGCGCGGTGCAGCGGGCGCTCTGGGAGCGCGCCGAGGCACTCACCGGCGTGTCGATCGCCGTGCCCGTGCGGCGCTGAACACGGCCTGCAGACGGCCCTGCAGACAGTCCCGAGCACGGCGAAGGGGCGGCCCCTCCGGGTGGAGGGACCGCCCCTGTCGGACGTGCGGTGCGTCAGGCCTGCGGCTCGCCCTGCGGGCCGATCGCGAAGCGCAGCTCCTCCTGGCCCTGCTCGTTCGTGAAGGGCTGCACGTCGAGGACCTTGTCGTCGAGCACCTCGGCCGCCATCGGCTCGAGGAAGACGTTCAGCCCCTCGCCGGTCAGCACGGTGTCGCTCTGGTCCGCCTGCGCCGCCAGCGAGAGCTCGAGGCCCTGCTCCGGGTCGGTGGCCGCGATCCGCAGCCCCCCGCCGTCCGGCAGCTCGGCGTCCGTGGTCAGGGACTTGATGGCTTCTGCCGCGGTGTCGGTGATTGCCAGCATTCGAGCGACCGTACCGAGAACCGGCCAGGCGTGCAGACCAGGCTGTGAAGAGAATCGACCGCAGCCGGGCTACGCGGTCTTGTCGAGGGTGACCCGGTAGCCGAGGTTGTGGAGTTGGTGGATGAGCCGGTCGCGTTGT
>NZ_JNYD01000040.1 GCF_000717175.1 Pseudonocardia autotrophica
ACCCCGGACGAGGCCGAAGCCACCTACTACGCTCGCACACCCCCGCCCGAACACCTCGGAGCGGGACAACCGAGCCTCCACTGAACCCGGGGCGGTTCAGGCCCTCCACCCCGAGACCCTGACCGGCCCGCTCAGGGAGGGGCCGGGGTTCGTCCCGGATCCCCGCGGCAGGCTGGATTCCTAGCGTCCCAGGCGTGGACACCACCCTCCCCGGCCCGGAGCGGGCGCCGGGTCCCGTGCGCCTGCCCGACCCCCGCCGGCCGCGCGCGACGCTGTGGACGCTGCGGGTACTGCTGACGCTGCACGTGCTCGCGGTGCTGGCCCAGCCGCTGCTGGCCGGGCTGTACCTGTCCGGCGACGTCGACGCGATCGCGGTGCACGGGGCCGTCGGCTCCGCCCTGGCGGCGCTCGGACTGGTGTTGATCGCGGCGGCCGCGGCGTACGTCCTGGTCGGCCGCGGGCGGTGGTGGGTGCTGCCGGCCACGGTGGTGCTGTTCCTCGCGGAGGGCCTGCAGGTCGGGTTCGGGTACGCCCGGCAGCTGAACCTGCACGTCCCGCTCGGGGTGCTGGTCGTGACGGTGTCGATCCTGCTCGCCGCCTGGGTCTGGACCCCCGCCGCCCGCCGGGGCCGGCGATGACCGCGCCCACCTCGCCCACGGCGAGCCGCCCGACCTCGACCCCGCCGGAGACGGCCCCACCCGCGACCGCGTCGACCCCACCCGCGTCGACCTCGACCACCCCGATCCCGCCCACCCCGACCCCGCCCACCCCCGGCAGCCAGGAATGAGGCGCTCCGCACTCCACCTCACCCGCCGCACCTTCTTCGGCGCCCTGGCCGCGGCGGCCGGGACCACGGCCCTCTCCGGCTGCGGAGCCCTCGGCATCGACACTCCACCGGGCCAGACCGGCGAGGCGCTCCGGAGCGAACGACCCCTTCCACGCCCCTACGAGGTTCCGCTGCCCCGTCCCCGCACAGCCCGCCCGACCGGCACGCTCACGCTCCCCGACGGCACCATCGCCGACCTGTACGAGATCACCCAGCGCGCGGCGGAGGTCGAGATCCTGCCCGGCGTCCGCACCACCGTCTGGGGCTACGACGGCACCTTCCCCGGACCGGCGCTCGAGACGCGGACCGGCCGCCCGGTCGTCGTCCGGCACCGCAACGAACTGCCGGTCCCGACCGTCACGCACCTGCACGGCGGCCACACCCCGGCCGACTCCGACGGCTGGCCGCTGGACCTGCTGCTCCCCGCCGGGGCCGCACCGCCGCAGCACCACGGCATGCCCGGCGACCTGGCCGTGGGCAGCCGCGACCACCACTACCCGATGACCCAGCGCGCGGCCACGCTCTGGTACCACGACCACCGCATGGACTTCACCGGCCCGGACGTCCACCGCGGGCTGTTGGGCCTGCACCTGGTCCGGGATGACGTCGAGGACGCCCTCCCGCTGCCGCGCGGCGACCGCGAGATCCCGCTCGTGCTCTGCGACCGGTCGTTCGACGCCGACGGCCGGCTCGCCTACCCGAGCCTGGACCGCAGCCTGCGCCGCGTCCCGGGCGTGGAGGCCGCGTGGATGGAGGGCGTGCTGGGCGACGTCGTGCTGGTCAACGGCGCGCCCTGGCCCGTCGCCGAGGTCGACGCGGCACGCCACCGGCTGCGGATCCTCAACGGCGCGAACGCCCGCCGGTTCTCGCTCGCCTTCCAGGTGCCGGGCGCGCCGGACCTCCCGGTCATCCAGATCGGCTCCGACGGCGGTCTGCTCGCCGCGCCGGTCGAGCGGCCGACCGTCGACCTCGCGCCGGGGGAGCGGTGCGACGTCGTCGTGGACCTCGGGCGCGTCCCCGTCGGCACCGAGGTCACGGTCGTGAACCTGCCGGGCACGGGACCGACCCGCGACGTGCTGCGGTTCCGGGTCGTCCGCGCCGCGCGCGACGACAGCGCCGTGCCGGCCGTGCTGTCCGAGATCGACCCGCTGGTCCCGGGGCCGGTGCGCCGGGAGTTCGTGTTCCGCCGCGGCGCGATCGGGGACCACGCCGGCTGGACGATCAACGACCGGTCCTTCGACCCCGACGGCTCGCTGGCCGACGTCCCGCTCGGCACGACGGAGACGTGGCGCTTCCGCACCGACGTCCACCATCCGGTGCACGTGCACCTCGACCCGGTGCAGGTCCTCGCTCGCGGGGGCCGCGGACCGGGGCCGTCCGACGCCGGGTGGAAGGACACGGTGGACCTGCGGCCCGGGGAGATCGTGGACGTCGCGGTGCGGTTCACCGACTTCGCCGGCCGGTTCGTGCTGCACTGCCACAACCTCGAGCACGAGGACATGGCGATGATGGCGACGATCCGGACCGTCCCCGGCGCCTGACCTGCACCACCCCCGCGGTCGTCACCCGCTGTGGGTACCCGTGCACGGTATGGATTCCTCTGCTCCGATCTGCCTACGCTCCCGGCGACCGATGAGTCCGCACGAGCGAGGGAGTCGACCTTTCCATGGCCTGGTTCAACGCCCTCCTCGCCTGTCTGTCGCTCGGCCTCGGGCTGCTGCACCTCGTCCGCCTCGCCACCGCGCGGCGCGACGGCCGCCCGGTCGCCGGGGAGGTCTCGCACGCCGTGATGGGGTTCGGGATGGCGGCGATGTTCTCGCCCGTCGGCGATCCGGTCCCAGCCGCGGTGTGGATCGCCGCCTTCGGCCTGAGCGCGGCCTGGTTCGCGGCGGTTGCCCTGCGCACCGGCCCCGCGTCCGACGACGCCGCGCACCACGTCGTGTGCGGGGTCGCGATGCTGTTCATGCTCTCCCTCGGCCTGGGCGAGCGGGCGGCGTCGGGCGGCGCGCACGCCCACCACGCCGCGGCGGGCCCGGCCGCCTGGACCTCGGTCGTCGCGATCGCGCTCGCCGGCTACTTCGCCTGGCACGTCATGCGGTGCGGGGACCGCTTCGCGGCCGCCCGCCGGGCCCGGACGGCCCTCGCCGAGCCCGTACCGGCCGGGGTGCCCGCCGAGATCGCTCCGCCCATGGTCGACATGGCGAGCTGCGGGCACGGCGAGGCGGTGGTCGAGGGCCGGCTCGCGGCGCTGCGCGCGCCGCAGGCCGCGGCCGTCGCGCACCTGGTCATGGCCGCGTCGATGGCCGTCATGCTGCTCGGGATGATCTAGAACCGGTTCACGACGTCCGTGACGAGCAGCGCCAGGAACAGCACGGAGGCGGCGCCGAGGAACAGGTTCGACAGCCATCCCGAGCGGCCCTTGCCACTCACGCGCTTCGAGTTGAGCAGCAGCATCAGCGTGATGGCCAGGAACGGCATGAAGACCGAGCCGAGCACGCCGTAGACGAGTGTGAGGCCGAAGGGCTTGTCGATGAACAGCAGCGCCATCGGCGGGAGCGTCAGCCACAGCAGGTAGCCGCGGAAGGGCAGGGACCGCTCGGTCTCGCCCGACGCGAACCGCTCGATCGTCGTGCCCGTCTCCGCCGCCTTGCCGTGCGGCAGCCGGACCGCCCGCGTCCAGTCGGCGAACATGAACGAGACGCCGTTCCACACACCGAGCAGGGACGTCGAGGTCACGGCCAGGAACCCGACCAGGAAGAGGATCCGGGCCCAGGCGCCGTAGCGCTCGTCGAGCGCGGTGCCCAGCGTGAGGAGGCCGCTGTCGGACTCGGTGAGGTTCTGCCCGAACAGCAGGGTGGAGCCGACCACCAGCATCGCGATCACGAAGATGCCGGTCATGACGTACCCGACGGCGTTGTCCAGCCGCATCATCGACAGCCAACCGGTGCCCCGCCAACCCTTGGCGAACATCCAGTAGCCGTACGCCGCCATCGTGATGGTGCCGCCGACGCCGCCGATCAGGCCCAGCACGTAGATCGTCGAACCCTCGGGCAGTCGCGGGACCAGCCCCGAGGCGAGGTTCCCCAGGTCGGGAGCGACCAGCACGGCGACCGCGACCACGGTGCAGAACTTGATCAGCACGAGCACCGTCATGAACTTCTCGAAGAAGGCGTAGCGCTGCGTCCACACCAGCACCAGCCCGACGACGCCGGCGATCATCGCCCAGTACCGCACGGACAGCCCGCCGAACAGGGCGTTGAGCGGCAGCCCGACCGCGGACATCGCCGTCGCGCCGTAGACGAAGCCCCACACCACGATGTAGACGCCGAAGAAGACGGTGGCCCACCGCCCGAGCCGCCGCCACCCGTCGAGCAGGGTGGTCCCGGAGGCGAGGTGCCAACGGCCGACGCCCTCGCCGAGCGCGAGCTTGAGGACGGTGCCGAGGATCGCCGCCCACAGCAGCACGGTGCCGAACCGGGCGCCGGCGACCATCGTGGCCACGAGGTCGCCCGCGCCGACGCCGGTCGCGGCGGCCAGCAGCCCGGGGCCGACCTGGCGGACCTTCGCCCCGAAGCCGGTGGGCGGGGTGAGCTCCGTGGTCCGGTCGACTCCTGGCTGTGTACTCACGGCGACCTCCCGGCCCTCGGCGACTCCAATGACCCCGTACGGGGGAACGGTAGGGATGTCCGGTCCGTCCCGCAGCGTCTGGCTGCGACCGGGCTCACCGATCGTGCCCAGGTGCGCGCTGTAGGTTTCCGCCGTTACCGTCGTATCGGGTCCAACGAGAGAGGCGAGAAGCGGCCGTGGCGAGCATCGAAGAGGTCAGGGACGGCATCGCGCAGGCCAACGACAAGGCCTCGGAGAGCATGGGGGCGCTGGACCAGGCGCGCTCCAGCATCGAGGAGGCGCAGCGCGCCCTGCAGCAGGTGACCGAGGGCAGCTCGCAGAGCGACGTCGAGCAGGCCAACGCGTACTACGCGGAGGCCGCCAGCAAGATCGACGACGTCCAGCAGGCGATCAACGCGGCGATCGAGGCGGCCGAGGGCGTCGCCGCCCGGCTGTAACACAGGTGCCCGGGCGGAGAGGCACACCGTGAGCATCGCCGAGCTGCGCGCGGCGCTGGAGGGCGTCGGCGGCGCCACCGGCGAGGCCCGCGCCCACGCGCAGCGTGCCGCCGAGCGGCTGGGCGAGGCGGCCGCCCTGCTGGCCGAGCTCACCGAGCGGACCGGCGCCGACCTGCCGGTGGCGGCGTTGGAGAAGGCGCGGGAGGAGGTCGACGAGCTGGTGGCGACGGTGGGGCTGGCGGGCGACGCGGTCGCCGACCTGGGCGGTCGGCTGTAGTCGTGGCACCGGGGAGGAAGGCGCGCCGGGACCGCGTCACGGCGGCGTTCGACGCGTTCCACGCGGCCGCCGCGCGGGCGCTCGGCGCGGCCGCACGGCAGCGCGAGTCGGCCGTGCGCGCGCAGGCCGAGGCCATGTTCGAGCTGTGGCTGCGCCGCGAGGGCGTCGCGGCCGTGCGCGCCGACCCGTCCCTGGCACCGGCCTTCCGCTCGCCCGTGCTCGCCGCCGCCGTCGAGCGGGCCGAACGGGACCGGCTGGCCGGGCTCTCCGGCTGGCTGCCGGACGGGCCGCGGGCCCTCGCCGACGTCGTCGCCGACGCCGCCCCCGGCCCGGCCGGCGCGCGCGGCACGGCGTGGCTCGACGAGGTGGTGCGGGCGGCGGACCCAGACGCGTCGGGCACGGACCTGCTGCGCAACGAGGGCGTCAAGGACCACCCGGAGCTGTGGCGGATCGGCGCGGGGCACCTGGAGATCGGCGACGCGTTCCCCGTCGCGCTGCCCCTGCTCGACGAGTCCCACCTGCGGATCGACTCCGTGCCGGAGTCCCGGCCCGCCGCCGAGGCGCTGGTCGAGCAGCTGCTGATGCGGATGCTCGCGTGCTTCCGGCCGGGCATCCTCACCGTCGACGTCTGGGACGTCGGCCAGTACGGCCTGATGCCCGCGCTGTACCCGCTCGCCCGCACCGGCCTGGTCACCTCGCACGACCCGAACCGTCTGGGCGACCTGCTCGACGAGCTGTCCGAGCGGATCCGCAAGGTGCACAGCCGGGTGCTGGTCGGCGGCTTCCCGTCGCTGCGGGCGCACGCCGCGCACGAGGGCCGGCGCAGCGAGCCGTGGGTCGTGGTGGTGCTGGCGGGCAACCGGACCGCCCTGCCCGAGGACCAGCAGCGGCAGCTGCAGCGGATCGCACGCAGCGGCCTGGCCTGCGGGATCCACCTCGTGATGCTGGACGTCCCGGTGACCGTCGCCGCGCCCGTCGAGACCGTGCGGTTCAGCCGGCAGGGCGTGCGGTGCTCGATGACCGGCCAGCACGTGCGGGTGGAGCCGGACCCGCCGCTGCCGCGCCAGCAGGTCACGGACGCGTGCAGTGCGATCGTCCGCGCGCACGAGGCGTGGCGGGCGAAGGTGTCGACCTTCGCCGACCTGCTGCCGAAGGACCGCCAGGGCCGGCTCACGTCGGAGTCCGGGGTGCGCGCCCCGGTCGGCTTCACCGACGGCATGCACGTGGAGCTCGCGCTCGACGACGCCTCCCCGCACGCGTTGATCGGCGGGCCGAGCGGGTCGGGCAAGACCAACCTGCTGCTGGCCATGATCGGGTCGATGGCGGCCCGGTACGACCCGGACGAGCTGCACTTCTACCTGCTGGACTTCAAGGAGGGCGTGTCCTTCGCCCAGTTCGCGCCCGGTCGCCGGGACGCCAGCTGGCTGCCGCACGCCCAGCTGATCGGGATCAACGTCAACACCGACCGCGAGTTCGGGCTGGCGCTGCTGCAGTTCCTCGCCGAGGAGATGCGCCGCCGCGCCGAGGCCGCCAAGTCCTTCGAGGTGACCAAGCTCGAGGAGCTGCGTCGCGCCGATCCGGGCGGGCACTGGCCGCGGATCGTCGCGGTGGTCGACGAGTTCCAGTACCTGTTCGCCGAGAAGGACCAGGTCACGCGGCAGGCCACGGCCCTGCTGGAGGACGTCGCCCGGCGCGGCCGCTCGCAGGGCATCCACCTGGTCTTCGCCAGCCAGGACGTCTCCGGGATCGAGGCCTTCTGGGGCCGTCCGGCGATCTTCGAGCAGTTCGTGCTGCGGATCGCGCTGCCCCGGGCGCGGCGCGTGCTGGCCAACCTCAACGACGCCGCGCTCGCCCTGCCGCGCTGGCACGCGATCGTCAACCACGAGTCCGGGATGAAGCACGGCAACGAGATCGCCCGGATCCCCGACGCGGGCGCCGGGTCGGACCTCGACGAGGTGCAGCGCGCCGCCCACGAGCGCTACACCGGCCCGCCGCCCCGGCTGTTCGACGGCGCCCGGTCGCCCGCGGTGCGGGGCCTGTTGGCCGCGGTGCCGCTCGGCGGTGCCCCGCGCGCCCTCCTCGGCCAGGTGATCGACATGGCGGGCAGTGCCGCGGCCGTCGAGCTGCCCGACGCGCCGGGCCGCAACGTCGCCGTCCTCGCCTCGGCGTCGGCCGAGGCGTTGCGGGTGATGGGTGCGGCCGCGGCGGCGCTCGCGGCGAGCGCGCCCGCCGAGGCCCGGTTCGTCGTCGCGCCGCTGGTGGGGGAGCTGCCTGCTGCCGCGTTGGCCGGCCGCGAGGTCGAGACCGTCGGGCTCGACGGGATCCGCACGCGGATCGAGGAGCTGGCGCGCGAGGTCAAGGACAGGGTGGGGAGCGGCGACCGGCGGCCGGTGTTCGTGCTGCTCCTGGGCGCCGACGCCGCCGACCCGCTGCTCGAGCGCTCCGGCACCGAGGCGCTGCGCACGGTGCTGCGGTTCGGGCCCGAGGTCGGGCTGCACGTCGTGGGGTGGTGGCGCTCGGCGACCCGGCTGCGGCAGCTGCTGACCCTCTCGGCCGGGGTCGACGACGTCGGCGCCTGGATCGGGCTCGACGTCCAGGGTTCCGAGCTGGGCGCCCTGGCCCCGGGGTTGGGCACGACCTGGGCGCCGCGCCCGGGGCGCGGGTTGTTCTTCGACCGCGCCGTGCACGCCCGCCCGGAGGTCGTGATCGTGCCGGGGCCGCTGGAGGAGGACGCATGAGCACGCCGGACCAGCCGGAGTCGCCCGCCGCCGCGTACCGCCGCATCGCGAGCGGGATCGACGAGGCGGTCGGCGCGGTCCGGCGGCAGGACGAGCTGCGCGCCACCCGCCTCGAACAGGCGCTGGCGAAGATCGACGCGCGCATGCGGCGGGTGGGCGAGCGCGCCGCCCTGACCCGCTTCTCGGTGGAGCTGCACTGGGAGTCGGCACTGGAGGCGCTGTGGGCGGAGCCGTGGATGACGGTCCGCCCCTTCCCCCGCCCCGACCCCGACGCCGAGCCCGCCCGGCTCGAGGGCTACGAGCGCGAGGTCGACCGCACCTACACCGAGCTCATGGACCTGGTCGCCCGCCGCCGCTTCGGCTTCCGCCGCTGAGGAATCGCACTATGGAACCATAATCCGCTGATGGCGGGTGATTGTGCGCATTATGGTTCCATAATGCGCTCAGAGGGGCGTAGACGTCGCCTTATGGAACCATAATGCGCTCTGCCGAATGCATGCGTTATCGAGGTATAGTGATCGGCGGGCGACCTACGCACAGTATGGCCCCACGATGCAAGCCGGTGTTGAAACCTGTGGACCGGCAGGTGGCCTTGTGGATCGGTGGCGGCGGTCGGAACCGAGAAACCGCGGTCGTGATTTCGCATGAGCGAGGCTGTCGTCATGCAAAGGACACAACGCGCCGGGATCGCGCACCTCGAGGTCTTCCGTGGGTCGGAGGCCGTCGGGGCAGGCTTCCTCGCCAAGTCGGACCTCCGAGGTGATCGAGTTGTCCGGCTGTTCCGCGACGTCTACACCTGGGCCGAGACTTCGATCACCCACGAACTACGAGCGAGGGCCGCTGCGCTTGCGCTCCCGCCCGGCGCCGTCGTCACCGGAAGGTCCGCCGCCACGGTTCGAGGAGCGCCGGTGTGCTGGACGGACGATCCGGTCCATGTGGTCGCGCCACTCGAGCTTCGGATTGGCCGACGCAGCGGTGTCCTGCTGAGGCGTACCGCGCTCCGGCCGGACGAGTACGGCCCGTGGGGGGACGGTCTGATCGCATCGCCGTTGCGCATGGCTCTCGACCTGCTGCTCGGACGCCCGCTGCCCGACTCCGTCGCGGACCTCGATCAAGTGCTCAAGGCCGGCCTGATCGACAGGCACCTCCTCACGGCGTCACTTCGCTCGAGGCGGGACAACGGCATCGTCGTGGCACGGCAGGCCGAGCAGCTTGCGACCGGGATCGCCGACTCCATCCCCGAATCGCAGGTCCGTGTGCATCTCGTCCTGGCCGGGCTCGACCCCGTGGCACAGCACTGGATCGAGGTCGACGGCGAGCAGGTCGCGCAGGTGGACTTCGCCTTCCCCGCTCGGAAAGTCGCCGTCGAGTACGACGGCGGCTGGCGGAACAACGAGATGTGGGCGCTGAACCATGACCGGACACGCCTCAACCGGATCCAGGCGGCCGGATGGGACGTCGTGTTCGTCACGGCGGCGCTTCTGCGACAGCCGCGCAAGATGATTGCCGAGGTCCGCGGTGCGTTGGCCCGGTGAGTCGCACTGTGGAACCACAGCGCGAAGAAGGCCGCGGCTCAGTCCTCGTTATGGAACCATGAAGCGCCAAGAAGTGAGGAGCTGGCAGCATTATGGTTCCGTAACGCGTTCCAGAACCACTCCTGGATGCGTTATGGAACCATAATGCGGTTCAGTCGTCCTCGTCGTCGCGGGCGAGGAAGGTGGCGAGGCGTTCGACCGCGTCCTCGTAGGCGGGGTGGGAGTCGACGAAGGCCCGGAGGCGGGCGGCCAGCCACTCGACGCTGACCGCCTCGTCCCCGCGGCGTTCGACCAGTTCCTCGATGCCCCGGTCGGTGAAGTACACCGGTTCCCTACGAGAACGCCTTGTCGATCAGCTCGCGCTGTTCGACCTCGTGCACCTTCGACGACCCCGCGGCCGGCGCGGCCATCCGGCGGCGGCTGATCCGCGTGAGGCCCGAGAGCCGCTCCGGCAGCTTGTCCGGCAGCTCGAGGCCCATGTGCGGCCAGGCGCCCTGGTTGGCCGGCTCCTCCTGGACCCAGCGGATGTCCTGCGCGTTCGGGTAGCGCTCCAGGACCGAGGCCAGCTGGCGGTCCGGCACCGGGTACAGCTGCTCGACGCGCACGATCGCCGTGTCGGTGATCTCGCGCTTCTGCCGCTGCTGGTGCAGCTCCCAGAAGATCTTGCCGCTGCACAGCAGGACCTTCTTGACCGACGAGGCGGGCCCGTCCGCGGAGCGGAACTCCGGGTCGTCGATCACCGGGCGGAACCGGCCGCCGGTGAAGTCGGAGATCGGGCTGACGACCGCCTTGTTCCGCAGCATCGACTTCGGCGTGAAGACGACCAGCGGGCGGCGGACGCCGTCGAGTGCGTGCCGGCGCAGCAGGTGGAAGTAGTTCGCCGGCTCCGACGGCAGCGCGACCGTCATCGAGCCCTCGGCGCACAGCTGCAGGAACCGCTCGATGCGGCCGGAGCTGTGGTCCGGGCCCTGGCCCTCCAGGCCGTGCGGCAGCAGCAGCACGACGTCGGAGAACTGGCCCCACTTCGCCTCACCGGACGAGATGAACTCGTCGATGATCGACTGGGCGCCGTTGACGAAGTCGCCGAACTGCGCCTCCCACATGACCAGCGCGTCCGGGTTGGCGACCGAGTAGCCGTACTCGAAGCCGACCGCGGCGAACTCCGACAGCGCGGAGTCGTAGGGCAGGAACCGGCCCTGGTCCTCGGCCAGGTTGCGCAGCGGGTAGTACTCCTCGCCGGTCTTCCGGTCGATCAGCACCGAGTGCCGCTGCACGAACGTGCCGCGCCGCGAGTCCTGGCCGGAGAGCCGGACCAGCTTGCCGTCCATCGCCAGCGAGCCGAAGGCGAGCAGCTCGCCGAAGGCCCAGTCGACGTCTCCCTCGCGCGACATCTTCGCCCGCTTGACCAGCACCGGCTTGACGCGCTGGTGCGGGGTGAAGCCCTCGGGCAGGTGCTCGTGAACGTCGCCGACCCGGTGCACCACCTCGAGCGGGATCGAGGTGTCCAGGTCGCTCGGCACGAGCTGTTCCTTCTCGACCGAGGCGGACACGGCCGGCGGGGTCTTCTCCAGCTCGCGGACCTCGTTGAACACGTGCTCGAGCTGGTTGGAGAAGTCCTTGAGCGCGTGCTCGGCCTCCTCCATGGTGATGTCGCCGCGGCCGATCAGCGACTCGGTGTAGATCTTGCGCACCGAGCGCTTGGCGTCGATCACGTCGTACATCGCCGGCTGCGTCATCGAGGGGTCGTCGCCCTCGTTGTGGCCGCGGCGGCGGTAGCAGATCATGTCGATCACGACGTCGTTGTTCCAGCGCTCGCGGTACTCGACCGCCAGCTTGGCCACCCAGACGCAGGCCTCGGGGTCGTCACCGTTCACGTGGAAGACCGGCGCGCCGATCATCTTCGCCACGTCCGTGCTGTACTGCGAGGAACGCGAGTGCTCCGGCGCGGTGGTGAAACCGACCTGGTTGTTGACGACGACGTGCACGGTGCCGCCGGTGCGGTAGCCGCGCAGCAGGGCCAGGTTCAGCGTCTCCGCGACCACGCCCTGCCCGGCGAACGCCGCGTCGCCGTGCATCATCAGCGGCAGGACGGTGAAGCCGCCCTCGCCCTTGTCGAGCAGGTCCTGCTTCGCGCGGACGATGCCCTCGAGGACCGGGTCGACGGCCTCCAGGTGCGAGGGGTTCGAGGCCAGCGACACGACCGTCTCGCCGTCGCCGAACATCCGGAAGTACTTGCCCTCGGCGCCCAGGTGGTACTTGACGTCGCCGGAGCCGTGGGCCTGGCCCGGGTCGAGGTTGCCCTCGAACTCGCGGAAGATCTGGCTGATCGGCTTGCCGACGATGTTGGCCAGCACGTTGAGCCGGCCGCGGTGCGGCATGCCGATGACGACCTCGTCGAGCTCGTTCTCGGCGGCCTTGTCCAGCACGGCGTCGAGCAGCGGGATGACGGTCTCGCCGCCCTCCAGCGAGAACCGCTTCTGCCCGACGTACTTGGTCTGCAGGAAGGTCTCGAACGCCTCCGCGGCATTGAGCTTCGACAGGATGTACTTCTGCTCGACCACCGACGGCTTCTGGTGCGGCACCTCGATGCGCTCCTGCAGCCAGGCGCGCTGCTCGGGGTCGGCGATGTGCATGTACTCCGTGCCGACGGTGCGGCAGTAGGAGTCGCGCAGCAGGCCGAGCACGTCCCGCAGCTTCATGTGCGCCTCGCCGCCGAACCCGCCGACGGCGAAGTCGCGGTCGAGGTCCCACAGCGTGAGGCCGTGGGACAGCACGTCGAGGTCGGGGTGGCGGCGCTGCCGGTAGTTCAGCGGGTCCGTGTCCGCCATCAGATGGCCGCGGGTCCGGTACGACTCGATCAGCTCGAGGACGCGCGCGGTCTTGTCGACCTCGCCCTCGGGGAAGTCCTGCACCCAGCGGACCGGCTCGTACGGCACCCGCAGCGAGGTGAAGATGTCGTCGTAGAAGCCGTCGTCGCCCAGCAGCAGGCGGTGCACCCGGCGCAGGAAGTCGCCGGACTCGGCGCCCTGGATGATCCGGTGGTCGTAGGTCGAGGTCAGCGTGATGATCTTGCTGACGCCGATCTGGGCGAGCCGCTCCTCGGAGGCACCCTGGAACTCCGCCGGGTACTCCATCGCGCCGACGCCGACGATCGTGCCCTGGCCCTGCATCAGCCGCGGCACCGAGTGGTTGGTGCCCAGCGTGCCCGGGTTGGTCAGCGAGATCGTGGTGCCCTGGAAGTCCTCGGCGGTGAGCGAGCCGTTGCGCGCCTTGTGGACCATGCCCTCGTAGGCGGACCAGAACTGCGCGAACGTCATCCGCTCGCAGCCCTTGATCGACACCACGACGAGCGAGCGCTGCCCGTTCTTGCCCGGCAGGTCGATGGCCAGGCCGAGGTTGACGTGCTCGGGCTGGACGACGGTGGGCTTGCCGTCCGTCTCGACGAAGTGGCGGTTCATCGTCGGGAAGTCGGCCAGCGCCTTCACCACGGCGTAGCCGATGAGGTGGGTGAAGGAGATCTTGCCGCCGCGGGTGCGCTTCAGCTGGTTGTTGATGACGATGCGGTTGTCGGCCAGCAGCTTCGCCGGGACCGCGCGCACGCTCGTCGCCGTGGGGACGGCGAGCGAGGCGTTCATATTCTTGACGACGGCGTTGGCCGCGCCCCGGATCGGCAGGACCTGGTCCTGGCTCTCCGCGGCCGGCTTGGCGGCGGCCTTGGAGGTGCTGCCGGCGGCGGGCTTCGTCGCGGGCGGCGCGGCGCCGTTGCTGTTGGACGCGGCGCGGTCGCCGGCGCGGCGGACCTCGGTCGGCTCGGCGGGGCTGGTCGTGGGTGTGCTGGCGGGGGGCACGTCCTGCTTTCCGGTGCGAGAGGAGCCGTTGGTGGTGGTGGCGGAGCGGTCCGGGGCGGCGGTCGGCGCGCCGGCGGCCTCGGCGTCGGCGGAGCGGTCGGCCTCCGCGCGCTCGGCCTCGCCCTGCGCGGTCGGGCTGTCCTCGGCGGGCGCGGCGCCCGACAGCGAGCCGCCGGGCTTGTAGTCCGCGAAGAAGTCGTGCCAGGCCGGGTCGACCGTCTTCGGGTCCTCGAGGAAGCGCTGGTACATCTCCTCGACGAGCCACTCGTTCGGGCCGAACTGGTTGGCGCCGAACTCCCCGGTATGGCCGGTCGTACTACTGGTGGACACGCGCTCTCAACCGCCTTGGTTCGCTTGAAGCTTCTCGATCGCCGATGACCGCCCTCCCAGGGTAGTCCTCCCCGGGACGGAGCCGGTATGTGCTCGGTCGCGTTGTGACCTCCGTCCGGCGGGTGCCCGTCGGGCCGGGTCAGAAAACCGGGAGGGCCCCGATCGCGGGCACCACGGCGGTGCGCACGGAGGTCTCCGCGATCACGGTGCCCTCCACCAGGCCGCACGTGGAGTCGCGCCGCAGCGTGTCCCGCTCGCCGGCGTACTGCCCGTCGACTGGGTCGACGAGGAGCTCGGTGCGGGTGGGCCCGGCGTCGTGCACCAGCGCGAGGCAGAGGTTGCCGTCCAGGTCCTTGACCTCGTCGACGAGCGAGACGGCCGGGAGCTCGAGCAGGGCGGCGTAGAGCGGTGCGCGCAGGTCGGCCGGGACCGAGCAGGTCCGCAGGGCGTCGACGGCGCTGCGGAACGGGCCGGTGTAGGTGCGCCCCTGCGGCGCGTCGGCCAGCAGCCGGGCGAGCAGCTCACCGGGCTCGCGGGGCAGCAGGGCCAGGAACTCGGGGGTGGGCGTGGCCCAGTTCCCCGCGGGCCGGTGCGGGGCCGAGTCGTGCAGTTCGGCGTAGAAGTCGCCGTACTTCGCGCGGAAGCGGCCGGTGGGCCAGGCGTCCCGCAGGTCGAACCCGGCGTCGTCCGCCGCCTCGCCGGAGCCCGCGAGCCAGGTGACGCGGCCGGTGAGCTCGCGGTCGAGCAGCCAGTCCGCGTCCTGCACCGCGGGCGTCCACTGCTGGAGCAGGTGCTCGGACAGGTGCACGTGCACCGGCTCCGCCGGGTCGGGGCCCATGAAGGTGCCCATCCACCACGCGTGCGTCGCGATGTACCGGTACTGCTCCGGTTCCATCGGCTCGTCGGACGTGCGCACGGGAAGGTCGGGCACCACGCAGCTCCCGGGGGTCGGCAGGTTCACCCGGCATTGTGGAACGGGCCCGACACGGCCCGTGACGCCACCCCCGGTTCGCGTGACCGTGCGCTGCTCAGCGCCGATGTCCGCTCCGCTCAGCCCCGGGTCACGGCAGCCACTCGCGCACCTGTCCGAGGACCTTGGGGGCGTCGTTGGTGACCGGGTTGACCTGGAGGTGGGTGACGCCGACCTCGTGCAGCGCGGCGATCCGCTCCTTGACGAACGAGGGCGGCCCGATGAGCGTCGACTTCTCGATGAACTCGTCGGGCAGCGCGGCCGCGGCCTCCTCCTTGCGCCCGTCGAGGTACAGGTCCTGCACCGTCCGTGCGGCGTCCGCCCAGCCCTGGCGCTGCATCACGGTGTTGTAGAAGTTCTTGCCGCGCGCGCCCATCCCGCCGACGTAGAGCGCGAACATCGCCCGCGCCGCCTGCCGGGCCGGCTCCCACATCTCCTCCTCGATCGCGAGGAAGCCGCCGCCCGTCATCTGCAGCGGGCCGAGCTCGGGGGCCCGCTTGGCCAGGCCGGCGGCCAGCGGCGCGCCGAAGGCCTCCTGCATCCGCTCGGGGACGACGGCGTGCGGCAGCCAGCCCTGCGCGAGCTCGGCCGTCATCTCGACGTTCTTGTCGCCGAGCGCCGCGATCCAGATCGGGATGTCCGCCCGCTGCGGATGGTTGATCAGCTTCAACGGCTTGCCGAGCCCGGTGCCGCGGCCCTCCGGGACCGGGATCGTGTAGATGCCCTCGTGCTGGATGCGCTCGCGCCGCCAGACGGCCCGGCAGATCTCGATGACCTCACGGGTGCGCCCGATCGGCTTGTCGAACGGGACGCCGTGGAAGCCCTCGATCACCTGCGGCCCGGACGTGCCGAGACCCAGGATCGCCCGGCCCCCTGACAGCGCGTCGAGGCCCGCGGCCGTCATCGCCGTGAGGGTGGGGGTCCGGCTGTAGATCGGCAGGATCCCCGACCCGATCTCGATCCGCTCGGTGCGCGCGGCGAGGTAGCCCATGAGGGACACGGCGTCGTAGCTGTAGGCCTCGGCGACCCACACGACGTCGAGCCCGGCCTTCTCGAGCTCGACGATGCGTGTGGCGCCCGCCACCGGGTCGTCGCTGTACGGCAGCTGGGTCGAGAGCTTCATGACAGTGAGACTGTCACGTTCGGACCGTGAACACCATCGGCGGGGGACGTCGAGGTGGCGGCGAGTCCGTCGGCCTAGACGGTCCGGCGCTCCCGCCCCGCCCAGAAGGGGGCCCGCAGGTCCTTCTTGAGGATCTTGCCGGTGGGGTTGCGGGGCAGTTCGGCCACCACGTCCATGCCCTTGGGGCACTTGTACGAGGCCAGGTGCGCGCGGCAGTGCGCGAGCACGGCGGCCTCGTCGAGCTCGGCGCCGTCGGCCGGCACGACGATCGCGCGGGGCACCTCGCCCCACCGCTCGTCCGGCACGCCGATCACCGCCACGTCGGCGATCCCGGGGTACTCGGCGAGCACGCGCTCGATCTCGGCCGGGTACACGTTCTCCCCGCCGCTGACGATCATGTCCTTGACCCGGTCGGTCACGTAGACGTAGCCGTCGGTGTCGAGGTGGCCGCCGTCGCCGGAGCGCAGCCAGCCGTCCGGGGTGATCGCGGCGGCGGTGGCCTCGGGCCGGCGCCAGTACCCGGCCATGAGCTGCGCGGTCCGCACCCAGATCTCGCCCGGCTCGCCGGTCGGCACCGGCTCGCCCGTCGCGGGGTCCCGGACCTCGATCTCGACGCCGTGGATCGGCGTCCCGGCCGAGACCAGCCGGTGTGCGACGGCCGGGTCCTCGTGGTCGGCGGCGGGCAGCGCGGTGACCACGCCGCACGCCTCCGTCATCCCGTAGACCTGGTGCATCCGCCCCGGGAACAGCGGCAGGCACGCCCGCATCACGGGGAGCGGCATCGGCGAGGCGCCGTAGGAGAGGACCTTGATCGCGGAGAGGTCGCGGGCCTCGACCCCGGGCACCTTCGTGACCGCCGCCAGCAGCGCGGGCACCAGGAAGGTGTGCGTGATCCGCTCGGTCTCCAGCTGCTCGACGACCGCGGCCGGGTCGGGCACGCGCAGCATCACCATCCGCGCGCCGAAGTGGACCGCGAGCAGGGCGTAGCTGGTGCCGCCGACGTGGAACAGCGGCATCGCCACCTGGACGACGGCGTCGTGGTCCACCTCGAAGCTCTCCGCCACGTTGGTCGAGTGCGCCAGCATCGCCCGGTGGGTGAGCATCACGCCCTTGGGGAAGCCGGTCGTGCCCGAGGTGTAGAGCTGGACGAAACAGGCGTCCGGATCGGCCTCGGCCGGGCCGTCGTCCGGCTCGTGCGCGGCCAGCCAGGCCTCGTACTCGTCGTCCGGCCCGCCGACCCGGACCAGCCGGCGCAGCGCCGGCGCCTTGTCCCGCAGGGCCTCGGCCGCCTGCGCGAACTCTGGCCCGACGAGCAGGAGCACCGCGCCGGAGTCGTTGAGCACGTAGACGATCTCGGGCGGGGCCAGCCGGAAGTTGACGACTGCGTTGGCCGCGCCGATCCGCGCGCAGGCCAGCGTCAGCTCCAGGCAGGAGGGGTGGTTGAGGTCGAGCACGGACACCCGGTCGCCGGGCCCGACGCCCTCGGCCCGCAGCGCCGCGGCCAGCCGGCGGACCCGCTCGTCGAGCTCGGCCCACGTGCGGCGCACGCCGGCGAACCGCAGCGCCTCGGCGGCGGGACGCTCGGCGGCCCAGCGTCCCAGCAGGCCGGACACGTCGGCGGGGCGGTCGGGGGACAGCGTCATCGGTGCTCCCTCGTCGGGCGTGAGGTGGATCACGGCGGGCGCCACTCTAGCGTCGGGGAGAACCGGAATCGAGGGACGAACCTCGCCGGCCCACCCGCGGGCCCGGGGCGCGCGGAACGGGGGCAGGATGGGGCCCGGCGAGCGTGAGGAGAGGTGTGGGACGCGAACCCGACGGCAGCGGCCGGATCGAGGTGTCCGGCCTGGCCAAGCGGTTCGGCACGGTCGAGGCCGTGCGCGGGCTGTCGTTCACGGTCGAGCCGGGTGCGGTGACCGGCTTCCTGGGGCCCAACGGCTCCGGCAAGACGACGACGCTGCGCGCGATCCTCGGCCTGGTCGCACCGACCGCGGGATCGACGCTGGTCGAGGGCGCCCCCTACCCGGAGCTGACCGCGCCCGGGCGGGTCGTCGGCGCCGTGCTGGAGGCCCAGGGCGCCCACCCCGCCCGCACCGCCCGTCGGCACCTGCAGGTCTGCGCCTCGGCGATCGGCGTGGCGGAGGAGCGGGTCGACGAGGTGCTCGCGCTCGTCGGGCTCGCCGACGCCGCCGACCGGGCCGCCGGCGGCTACTCGCTCGGCATGGCCCAGCGGCTCGCCCTCGCGGTCGCGCTGCTCGGCGACCCGCGGATCCTGGTGCTCGACGAGCCGGGCAACGGCCTCGACCCGCAGGGCATCGCCTGGCTGCGGGAGTTCCTGCGCGGCTTCGCGCGCTCCGGGCGGACCGTGCTCGTGTCCAGCCACCAGCTCGCGGAGATCGCGCAGACCGCGGACCGGCTCGTCGTGATCTCGGCGGGGGCGTGTGTCTACCAGGGGGCGGCCGACGGGCTGCACGGCCGGCCCGCCGTCCGAGTCCGCTGCTCCGACCCCGTCCGGCTCGCCGAGGCGCTCGCCGCCCGGGGCGTGCTGGAGATCGACCACGTCGCCGACGGCGGGCTCGCCGTCGCGGCCGACGCGGTGCTCGTCGGCGACACCGCGCTCGCCGCGGGGGTGGCCGTCTACGGGCTGGTCGAGGAGCGCGCGGACCTCGAGGCGATGTTCCTGCGGCTGACCGGCGGGGGTGTGGCGTGACGACCGACCTGCTCCCCACCGCGGGCGTCCTGCGGGCCGAGGCGCTCAAGGCGTTGTCCGTGCGCACCTGGTGGGCGCTCGCGATCCCGGTGGCCCTGCTCGCGGTGATGGTCAACCTGTTCGGCGGGCTGTTCAGCTCGGCCGTCGCCGGCGTCGGCGACGGTCTTCCCGGGATCCTGCTCGCCTCGCTGGCCTACGCGCTGTCGCTGACCACTGTGTTCGCGGCGCTGCACGGCGTCGTGCTGGCCACCTCGGAGTTCCGGCACCGCACCGTGAGCACCACCTACCTGCTGGCCGGGCGGGTGCCGACGTTGCTGGCCAAGTCGGCGGTGGCGGCCGGTGCCGGGGCGGCGTACGCCCTGCTCGCGATCGTGCTCGGGCTGCTCGCCGGCCTGCTGGGCCAGGGCGCCGCGCCGCTGCCGTCGGTCGGCGGGATCCTGGCGCTGAGCGGGATCGGGATCCTGGTGAGTGCGCTCTGGGCGGTGCTCGGTGTCGCGCTCGGGACGCTGGTCGTCAACCAGGCCGGGGCCGTCGTCGCGCTGCTCGTCTACGTGCTGGCGGTGGAGAACCTCGTCTCGCTGATCCTGCGCTCGGGCACGCAGGAGGGCAGCGCGCCGACGGCGGTCGCCCGGCTCACCTCGTTCCTGCCCGCCAACGCGGGGGACGTCGCGCTCTACGACCTGCCCGCCCAGGAGCTCGGCGGCCGGTTCGCGTCCTCGATCGTCGAGGGGCTGGCGGGCGTCGCCGGACCCCCGCCGGCGTGGGGCGCCCTGCTCGTGCTCGTCGTGTGGGCCGGGGCCGGGGTGGCCGTGGCGTGGGTCGTCGGCGGCCGCCGGGACGTGACCTGAGACGGCTGTGACCAGCCCGGACGTCGTCGGGCGGCGGACTGTCGGACCGGCGTCCTAACCTGGATCCGTGCCCGACCCGCTCCCCACCACCTCGCCCGCCCCGGGCACCCGGCCCGCCGGCTGGCTGCGCCGGCTCACCCGCGAGTGCCTGCGGCACCGCCGGGTCACCGTCGGCGCGCTCGTCGCGTCGGTGTTCGGGGTGAGCCTCGACGCGGCGGGCCCGCTGCTCACCCGGGTCGCGGTCGACGACGCGGTGCGGGGCGTCACGGACGTGCTGCTGCCGATCGTGCTGGCGATCCTGGGGCTGGCGCTCGTCCGGTTCACCGCGTCGTTCCTGCGCCGCTACCTCGCCGGGCGGATGGCCCTCGACGTGCAGCACGACCTGCGCCGCCAGGTGTTCGCCGCCGTCCAGCGGCTCGACGGGCGGCGGCAGGACGCGCTGCGCACCGGCCAGGTCGCCTCCCGCGCGATCACCGACCTCCAGCAGGTCCAGTCGCTGCTGTCGATGGTGCCGCTCACCGCCGGCACGGTCGCGCTCGTGATCGCCTCGGTGGCGGCCATGCTGTGGCTGTCCCCGCTGCTCACCGTGGTGTCGCTGATCATGCTGCCGCTGGCGGCGTACATCACCAGCCGCACCCGGCGCTCGCTGTTCCCGGCCACGTGGTCGGCCCAGCAGCGCGCGGCGGACGTAGCGCAGCAGGTCGAGGAGACGGTCACGGGCGTCCGCGTGGTCAAGGGCTTCGGCCAGGAGACCCGCGAGGTCGGCACCCTGGAGGGGCTGGCCCGGCGCCTGTTCGGCGAGCGGATGCGCGCCGCGCGGATGACCGCCCGGCTCAACCCGGTGCTGCTCGCGCTGCCAACGCTCGGCCAGGTCGCGGTGATCGGCATCGGCGGGCTGATGGCGGTGCGCGGGTCGATCTCGCTCGGCACCTTCCTGGCCTTCACCACCTACGTCGCGCAGCTCGTGGGGCCGGCCCGGCTGGTCGGGTCGCTGGTCGTGAGCGCGCAGCTGGCCCGCGCCGGCGTCGAGCGGGTGTACGACCTCGTCGACGCGGAGCCGGACGTGCAGGACCCGCCCGCGCCCCGCGCGTTGCCGGCCGGCCCGGTCGGCGTGGAGCTCGACGCCGTGCGCTTCGGCTACGAGCCCGGCCGGCCGGTGCTCGACGGGGTGACCCTGCGTGCGGAGCCGGGGGAGACCCTGGCCGTGGTCGGCACCGCCGGCTCCGGCAAGTCCACGGTCGCGCTGCTGCTGCCCCGCTTCTACGACCCCTGGGACGGGGCCGTGCGGATCGGCGGCGTCGACGTCCGGGAGCTGCGGCTGCGGGACCTGCGCGCCGAGCTGGGCGTGGTGTTCGAGGAGGCCTTCCTCTTCTCCGACACCATCCGCGCCAACATCGCCTACGGCCGGCCCGACGCCAGCGAGGAGGAGATCCGCGCCGCCGCGGCGGCCGCGCAGGTCGCCACGTTCGTCGAGGCGCTGCCCGAGGGCTACGACACGCAGGTCGGCGAACGCGGGCTCACGCTCTCCGGCGGGCAGCGGCAGCGGATCGCGCTGGCCCGGGCGCTGCTCACCGATCCCCGCGTCCTGGTGCTCGACGACGCGACCTCCGCCGTCGACACCGCCACCGAGTCCGCCATCCACGAGGCCCTGCGCGAGCTGACCGCCGGGCGGACCACGATCCTCGTCGCGCACCGGCGCTCCACCCTCGCCCTGGCCGACCGGATCGCGGTGCTCGACGCCGGCCGGGTCGTCGACGTCGGGACCGAGGAGGAGCTGCGGGGGCGCTGCGCGCTGTTCCGCGAGCTGCTGGCCACCGGCGCGCAGGCGCACGCCGACGAGGAGCCGGCCGAGGAGGCCGGGACCGTCGCGGAGCCCGAGGTCGCGCCCCTGCCGGCGGCCGCGCCGGCGGTGGCCGTGCCCGCCGGCGGAGTCACGCCCGAGCTGTGGCCGGAGGCCGCCGCCGGCGAGGTGGAGTCCGACCGGGCCGTGCGGGCTGCGGCGGAGCAGGGCTCGGCGCGCGCCGGCGGCCCGCAGGCCCGCACCGGACCCGGCGCGTCGGGCATGGTCGGCGGGATCGCGGCGACCCCGGAGCTCCTCGACGCCGTCGCGAGGCTGAAACCCGCCGACGAGACCCCGCGCCTCGGCGGGATCGACCCTGCGGCGCCGGACCCCGGCTTCCGCCTCGCCCGCCTGCTGAGGCCGGTGCGCTGGACGCTCGCCCTCGGCATGTCCCTCGTGGCGCTCGACGCGCTGGCGACCCTGGCCTTCCCGTCGGTCGCCCGGTTCGCGGTCGACGGCGGCATCACGGCCGGGTCGACGCGGATCCTGCTGATCGCCACCCTCATCGGGATCGGGATCGTGCTGGCCGACGCGCTGGTGGTCGCCGCGCAGACCGTGGTGACCGCGCGGGCCGGCGAGAGCCTGCTCTACCTGCTGCGCACCCGCAGCTACGCCCACCTGCAGCGGCTCGGGCTGGACTACTACGAGCGCGAGCTCTCCGGCCGGATCATGACCCGGATGACCACGGACGTCGACGCGCTGTCGACGTTCCTGCAGACCGGGCTCGCCCAGGCCGTCGTCAGCCTGCTCACCCTGGTCGGCGTCGCGGTCGCGCTGCTGGTCACCGACGCCGAGCTCGCCCTGGTGGCGCTCGCGGTGCTGCCGGTCCTGCTGGTGGCCACCGTGGTGTTCCGGCGGCTGTCGTCGCGGGCGTACGCGGAGGCGCGGGAGCGGGTCAGCGTCGTCAACGCGGACATGCAGGAGAACGTGACCGGTGTCCGCGTCGCGCAGGCGTTCGTCCGGGAGGAGCGCAGCGCCGAGGCGTTCGGCGCCCGCAGCGACGCCTACCGGCGCACGCGCATCCGGGCACAGCGCTACATCGCGACGTACTTCCCGGGCGTCGCGTTCCTGTCCGACGTGGCGCAGGCCGCGGTGCTCGGGGTCGGTGCCGCGCGGGTGGCCGCGGGCGACCTCACGCCGGGTGTGCTCACGGCGTTCCTGCTCTACCTCGGGCTGTTCTTCTCCCCGGTGCAGCAGCTGTCCCAGGTGTTCGACGGCTACCAGCAGGCCCGCATCGGCCTGCTGCGCATCGCCGACCTGCTCCGCACCCCGACGTCGGTGCCGGCAGCGCCGGACTCCGACGCCGCCGTCGTCCCGCAGCGGCTGCGGGGCGAGGTGGAGCTGCGCGGGATCACCTTCCGGTATCCGGGCGTCGAGCAGCCGGCGCTCGCCGACGTCAACCTCCGCGTGCGGCCGGGCGAGACGATCGCGCTGGTCGGGGCCACGGGCGCGGGCAAGTCCACCATGGTCAAGCTGCTCGCCCGGTTCTACGACGTCGGCGAGGGCGAGCTCCTGGTCGACGGGGTCGACGTCCGGCGCTATCCGCTCGAGGGCTACCGGCGCCGGCTGGGGTTCGTGCCGCAGGAGCCGCACCTGTTCACCGGGGACGTCGCGGCCAACATCGCCTACGGCCGCCCCGGCGCCACGCAGGCGGAGATCGAGGCCGCCGCCCGGGCCGTCGGTGCCCTGGAGATGATCCGCGCGCTGCCCGGCGGGTTCCGGACCGCGGTGGGCGAGCGCGGGCAGGGACTGTCCGCCGGGCAGCGGCAGCTGGTCGCGCTGGCCCGCGCCGAGCTCGTCGACCCGGACGTGCTGATCTTCGACGAGGCCACCGCGGCGCTCGACCCCGCCACCGAGGCGGCGGTGCTGGCCGCCGGCGACCGGCTCACGGCACGGCGCACCGCGTTCGTCGTGGCGCACCGGCTGGCCACGGCGGCGGCGTCGGACCGGATCGTCGTGCTGCACGCCGGGCGGATCGCCGAGGAGGGGCCGCACGCCGAGCTGTTGGCGGCGGACGGGCGGTACGCCGCCCTGTGGCGGGCCGGCGAGCTGGAACCCGCGGCCGACGCGGAGACGGAGGATCTCTCGGCCGCCCGCTCGGCCTGAGCCTCCGGGGTCGCCCGAGCTGAGTGCTCCCCGCCCGGACGCCGACGTGCGCACCCGGGCGTAACGGGCGGCCCCTCGCCGTCCGATTTCTCCTGTGGGTGGGCTCCGCTGCGCCGTCCGTACGTAGTTCTGCCGGATTCCTGCCCGAAATCGGGCAGGAATTTGGCGAAGTGGGGGGTGATCGGGCACAGTTCGATCCGTGCACACCGCCCCGGACCGTCCGACGCACCCCGATGCGTTCGCCGGTCCGCACCCGGACCTGGTGCGTCACCTGGTCCGCAGCACCGCGCTCGACCCGGGCGAGGCCGCCCGTGTCGTCGACGAGGTGCTCGCCTACTTCGCGGAGCCGACCGAGGACTTCGTGCGGCGGCGGCACGCGGAGCTCCGCACCCGCGGGCTCCGCAACGACCGGATCTTCACCGTGATCCGGGACGAGCTCGACGCGCGACGCGTGGTGCCCCCGCCGCTGTCCGCGCGTCAGCTCCGGCGACTGGTCTACGGCTGAGCGGGAGCTCGCGGAGCGAGCATCGGCACCGAGCGGAGCTCGCGGACGAGCATCAGCACCGACCGGCGCCGGCGACAAGCGAGGAGGAACACCGATGTGCGGCATCGTGGGATACGTGGGCGCGCAGGACGCGGCGCCGATCCTGATCGAGGGCCTCAACCGGCTCGAGTACCGCGGCTACGACTCGGCCGGGATCGCCGTGATCCAGCGCGGCCAGCTGAAGGTGCGCAAGGTCAGCGGCCGGGTCGCCGACCTGCAGGCGGACCTGCCCGCGCGGTTCAAGGGCGCGCCCGGCATCGGGCACACGCGCTGGGCCACGCACGGTGAGCCCACCGTCGACAACGCCCACCCGCACGTCGACAGCGCCGGGCGGATCGCCGTGGTGCACAACGGGATCATCGAGAACGCCGAGGAGCTGCGGGCCAAGCTGCAGGCCGACGGCGTCGAGTTCGTCTCGCAGACGGACACCGAGACCGTCGCGCACCTCGTCGCCGCCGCCTTCGCGACCGGCGGGGCGGAGGACCTCGAGCAGGCCGTCTGCATCGCGCTGCGCCAGGCCGTCGGCGCCTACGGGATCGCCGTCGTCGACACCGAGCACCCCGACCGGATCGTCGTCGCCCGCAACGGCTCGCCCGTGCTGCTCGGCATCGGCGAGAAGGAGATGTTCGTCGCGAGCGACGTCGCGGCGCTGGTCGGGCACACCCGCCAGGTCGTCTACCTCGACGACGGCGAGCTCGCCACCATCACCGCCGGGGGCTACCGGACCTTCACCCTCGACGCCCGCTCCACCGCCAAGACCCCGTCGGAGGTGGACTGGGACGTGGTCGGCGCCGAGATCGGCGACCACGCGCACTTCCTGGTCAAGGAGATCGGCGAGCAGCCGCGCTCGATCGAGCGGGCGATCCGCGGGCGCATCGACGAGCGCTTCAACACCGCGCACCTCGGCGGGCTCAACCTGACCGTGCGCGAGGCGCGCGAGTTCCGCCGCGTCAAGATCCTCGGCTGCGGGTCCGCCTGCTACGCCGGCGACCTCGGCGCCCAGCTCATCGAGGATCTCGCCCGGATGCCCGCGACGTCGGAGTCGGCGTCGGAGTTCCGGTACCGCAACCCGGTCGTCGAGCCGGACACCCTGTACGTCGCGGTCAGCCAGTCCGGCGAGACCGTCGACACCCTCGCCGCGGTGCAGGAGCTGCAGCGCAAGGGCGGCCGGGTGATCGGCATCGTCAACGTCGTGGGGTCGACGATCGCGCGCCAGGTCGACGGCGGCATCTACATCCACGCCGGCCCGGAGATGTCGGTCGCGGCGACCAAGTCCTTCACCTCGACGGTCGTGGCGTTCGCGCTGCTCGCCGTGCACCTGGGCCGCATGCGCGACCTCGCGCCGACCGAGGGCCGCCGGGTCCTCGACGGCCTCGTCGCCCTGCCCGGCCAGATCGAGGAGATCCTCGACGCGGAGAAGCGCACCGGCACGATCGAGGCGGTCGCCCGGGAGGTCGCGCAGCACCACAGCGTGCTGTTCATCGGCCGCCGCCGCGGCTGGCCGGTGGCCAAGGAGGGCGCGCAGAAGCTCAAGGAGGTCTCCTACGTGCACGCGGAGGCCTACGCCAGCGCCGAGCTCAAGCACGGCCCGCTCGCCCTGGTCAGCCCGGAGCTGCCGACCGTGGCCTGCGTGCCGGACGACGACCTGTACGAGAAGAACGTCTCCACCCTCGCCGAGATCCGCGCCCGCAAGGGCCCGGTCGTCGCGCTGGCGCACCGCGAGCTCCCGGCCGAGCTCGCCGACCGCACCATCGTGATCCCGCGCGGCGAGCCCGAGCTGGACCCGATCCTGATGTCGGTGCCGCTGCAGCTCCTGGCCTACCACGCCGCGGTGGCGCTGGAGCGCGACGTCGACCGCCCGCGCAACCTCGCGAAGTCCGTGACGGTGGAGTAGATCCTCGCCTTCACGCGCCGTGCGCCCCGCCCGTTCTCCGGGCGGGGCGCACTGCTGTGGTCCGACCTTCAGGAGGCGGTGCCGCGCTCCAGCCGGGTCAGCCGCGAGCGGATGTCCTCGAGGATCGTCCGGACGGGCGCGGACAGCCCCGACGCCGCCTGCTGGCTGCGCGTGAACGCCACGCCCGCGACCGCGGACGAGACCGCGAGTCTGAGCTTGTCCGGGTCGGCGCCGGTGGAGACCAGGGCGCGGCGGACGGCGTCGTCCTCCGGGCCGGCGGCCAGGCCGAGCAGCAGGTGCTCGCAGCCGATGTAGTTGTGCTCGAGGCGGAGCGCCTCGGTGGTGGCGCGCTCGAGCGCGGCGGCCAGGTCGGTGCCCTCGCCCAGCCCGCGGGACTCGGCGAGGACGTCCGGCGGCTCGACGTCGAGCGTCGCGAGCACCGTCAGCGCGAGGTTCCCGCCCTCCTCGACGACGGCCGCGAGGAGGTCGACCGTGCTCGGCCGGTCCGCCTCCAGCGCGGTCCGCACCGCGGTCCGCGCCCGCGCGGTGAACCTGTTCCAGCCCGGCGTTCCGCTCATGTCCGCTCCTCCGGCAGGGGGAGCGCCACCGGCCGCCGTGACCGCCTCCGCCAGGGCCTGCTGGCACACCGACGACACGGGGATCCCGGCCTCCTTCACGGCGGCGGCCAGGTCGTCGGGCAGATAGACGTTGATCTTCGGCACGAGCTGCTCCCTGAGTGGGGTTATAACCCCACTTATAACCCCTTCGCTCGACGCCGGCAAGGCTCGAGCGAGGCGGTGATCGTCGTCCATGACCGAAGTCGGCCATATCCGGCGGTCAACGGTCACAGACGGCGATCATGACAGGGAAGCTGCCGAAGACCGACGCGCGAACGAGTCCTCAGGCGGCGCGGCGGGGGCCGGCGAGCCAGGGTGTCGTCGGGCCTGCGAGGGGGGTGCTCATGGGGATGTGGGGGTGGCCGACATAGGGCTCGACCGGGCCGTCGGTGGTCCAGCCGAGGCGGTGGAAGAAGCGCTCGTTGGGCAGCTGGACGTGGGCGCGCATCCGCAGGCCGTCGCGGGCGCCGGCGGTCTCGACGGCGAAGCGGACCAGCGGGCCGCCGATCGCGGCGGAGCGGAACTCGGGCAGGACGGCGAGGCGGTCGCCGAGCCACTCGCCGGGGCGGCCGGTCGGGTAGAGGCGGACCGTGCCGGCGGGGCGGCCGAGGTGGGTGGCGAGGACGTGGACGACGTCCTCGCGGGTGTCGTGCGCGTCGAGGTCGGAGTCCTCGAACACGCCCTGCTCCTCGACGAACACCGCGTGCCGGATCGCGAGGTGCGCGGCCCGGGCTGCCGGGTCGGTGGCCGGGCGGCAGGCGACCGGGTCGACGCCGACCAGCACGTTGACCGCCCGCACGGGCCGGATCCGGGCCGGACGCACCGTGCCGGCGGGCCGCGGGTCGCCGGGCCCCGGGTCGCCGAGCCGCGCGTCGCCGGGGCGCGGGGCACCGAGCCCCGGGTTGTCGGGCCGACCGACGGCGTGGGGCGCCGGAAACCCGGCCCGTTCCGGCATCACGGCGGTCATGCGCCCGGGCGCTTCCCGATCTGCAGCAACGGCGCGCCGCCGCCGGAGGCCGACCCGCACGGCGTCGCCCCGCCCGACTGCTGGACCAGGTTGAGCGAGGAGCAGGCCTGGCACCGGGCGCACCCGGCGACGGCGGTGTCCGCGCCCAGCCCGCGCTCGGCGAGGAAGCCGGCGACCTTGCGGTAGATCGGCTCGGTGTACTCCCGGGCCGGCGCCGGCACCGCCTCCATCAGCGACCCCGCCACCGGCCGCAGCGGCACGACGAAGGGGTACACGCCGATGTCGACCGCCCGCCGGCACATCTCCACGGTCAGGTCCGGGTCCTCGCCCATGCCGAGGATCACGTAGGTCGACACCCGGCCCTCGCCGAACAGCTGCACCGCCCGCTCCCAGGTGCGGAAGTAGGTGTCGACGCCGGTGCGGAACTTGCCGGGTGCCACACGCGCCAGCACCGCGGGGTCGAAGGACTCGATGTGGATGCCGACGGAGTCGACGCCCATGTCGTGCACCTCGTGCAGCACGTCGAGCGAGCGGGGCGGCTCGAACTGCACCTCCACCGGCAGCCCCGCGGCCTCCTTGACCGCCTGCCCGCACTTCGCGACGTACAGCGCGCCGCGGTCCGGGGCGACCGACGAACCGGTGGTCAGCGTGGCGTCGACGGCCCCGTCGAGGTCGCGGGCCGCGACGGCGACCTCCGCCAGCATCTCGGGCGTCTTCTTCGCGATGGTGGCGCCGGCGGCGAGCGAGACGCCGATGCCGCAGAACCCGCACTGGTCGGAGTTGCCCCAGTAGTTGCAGGCCTGGACCACGGTCGAGGCCAGCGAGTCCAGGTGGAGCAGCGCGATCTGGTGGTACGGCACGCCGTCGGCGGTCTCGAGGTCGTAGAAGCGCGGGCGCCGTGTGCCCGAGACCGACGCGACCTTCACGTCGTCGCGGTAGATGCCCTGGCCCTCGTCCTCGGCGCGCAGGGCGTAGGGGGAGGTGGTGTTCGGCGGGACCGTGACGGGCACGCCCTCGATCCACAGCATCCCGGAGTCCGACGGGCCGGCCCCGCCGGTCCGCGAGGTCTCCAGTGTCGTCTCGATCCGCAGCCCCACGCTCTGCAGGTCCATGATCAGCGCTGCCGTGTCGGTCGTCGGCGCCTCGACGGCGTCGCGCGCCCTGCGCTCGTCGGTCACGGTCATGCGAGAGCTCCTCCACTATCGGACACGGTCGTCTCTCATCGGAGAATTCACTATGGTGGACGCGTGCGCAACATCGTCAACGCGACTGGGTCCGGGGTCACGAGGGTCGCCCTGCTGACCCACTCGACGTCGCCCCGCGGCGGGCACGTCCACACGCTCGGCCTGGGCGAGGCCCTGCACCGCGCCGGGCGCCCGGTACACCTGTTCGCGCTCGGCGACCCGGCGAAGGGGCTCTACCGGCCCGTCGACGTCCCGCACACGATCGTCCCGGGGCCGCGCCGCGAGGGGACCACGCTCACCGAGCGGACCCTCGACGGCATCGAGCGGCTCGCGACCGCGCTGGCCGCGCGGATCGGGGAGTTCGACGTCCTGCACGCGCAGGACTGCATCGCCGCGCGGGCCGCGCTCGCCGCCCGGGCTCGCACCGGCGCTGAGGTGACGGTGCTGCGCACCGCCCACCACGTCGACGACTTCACCACCCCGGTCCTCGTCGAGTGCCAGCGGCGCGCGATCACCGAGCCGGACCGGGTGCTGGTGGTGTCGGAGCAGTGGCGCGGGATCCTCGCCCGCGACTTCGGGGTCGACGCGACGATCGTGCCCAACGGCGTGGATCGGCGCCGGTTCGCCGACCCGGTGCCCGTGCGGCGGGACGGCGGCCGGTTCCTCCTGCTCGCGGTGGGCGGGATCGAGCCGCGCAAGGGCACGGTGCACGCCTTCCGCGCGCTCGCCCGGCTGCGCCGCGAGGGCCTCGATCCGATGCTCGCGATCGTCGGCGGGCACTCCTTCCAGGATTTCGCGCCCTATCGCGAGGCTGCGCTCGCGGAGCTGCCGACGCTGGGGCTGACGCCCGGCCGGGACGTCGTCGAGCTCGGCACGCTGACCGACGCCGAGCTGGCCGGCTGGTACGCCGCGGCGGCGGCCGGCGGGGCCCTCTGCTACCCCTCGACGGCCGAGGGCTTCGGGCTCGTCGCGATCGAGGCGATGGCGCTGGGGGTGCCCGTCGTCGCGAGCGACCTGCCCGTCTTCCGCGAGCACCTCACCGACGGGGTCGACGCGCTGCTGCCGGGTGTCGGCGACGACGAGGCGCTCGCCGCCGCCCTCCGCCGGGTGATCACCGAACCGGAGCTGCGGGCGTCACTCGTGCGCGGGGGCGCGGCCACCGCGGCCCGGTTCACCTGGGAGCACTCCGCCGAGGTGCACGCCGGCGTCTACGCGGAGCTCCCGAACGGCACCCTCGCTCCCACGTACTGAGCGAATGCGCCGCTCGCTACTCCGCCAGCAGCCGCGCGACCCGCGACCCGGCGACCGCGCGGCGCGGGTCGCCGGCGGGCAGCATGTCGGCGAGCAGCTCGTGGGCCTCGAGGTCGTCCCGCCCCAGCCGGTGGGTGGCGTAGCGGTGGACGAGGTCCACGTCGTCCGACTCCAGGACGGCGCGGCGCAGCCCGACCTCCATCTCGTCCCGCGCGCCACGGATCTCCGGGGCGTCGGACCGGGGGAGGAGCGGGCCCGCGCAGGCCCGCAGCGCGTCGGCGATCCGGCCCTCGCGCAGCGCGCGGCGAACGGTGCCGAAGTCCGTGTCGACCACGGCGTCGAGCCGGTACGGGCGGGTCTTCAGCACGTCCGTGCCGATCAGTGCGCGCAGCCGGTGGATCTCGCCGCGGACGGTGGTCTGGTTGCCGTCGTCGCCGTAGAGGAGGAAGGCGAGCCGCTCGGCGGTGAGCCCCTCCGGGTGCAGCGCGAGCGCGGTGAGGATCTCGGCGGGGCGCAGGGTGAGCGAGTGGCTCTCGCCGTCGAGCACCACGGTGGGGCTGCCGTCCCCCAGGAACCGCAGGGACAGCGCGTGCCGGGGCGTGTCCACCGCCGTGGTGCGGCCGCTGCGCTTCGCGGCGCGCAGCAGGAAGCCCTCGGCCAGCGGCTCGACGTGCATCTCCCGCCCGTCGGCCAGCCGGACCCGGTCGGCGCCCGCGGCGATCTGCTCGAGGTCGACCCGCTCGGGCCACTCCCCGAACGGCTCGCCGGCGATGATCCGTCCGGTCGGCGTGACGAGCGCGCCCGGTGTGCCGCGCAGGCTCTGCAGGTGCGGCTGGTTGCGGGCGCGCAGCCGCTCGTCGGCGATCGCGAGCTGCATCCGCATCTGGTTCTCGGCGAGCTGCGCGGTGGCCCCGACCAGCGCGAGCATCGCGGGGTGGATGGTGCGCCGCGGGCCGGTGATGTCGATGGCGCCGACGATCCGGCCGGTGTCCGGGTCCGTGACGGGCGCGGCCACGCACGTCCAGGCGTGCACGGCGCGCACGAGGTGTTCGGTCGAGTGGATCTGCACGGGCCGGCCGACGGCGAGGGTCGTACCCATCGCGTTGGTCCCGATGGCCTCCTCGGACCAGCAGGAGCCCTCGACCAGGCCCACCCGGTCCGCGGGGCGCAGGACGGCGTTGGCGCCCTCGCGCCACAGCACGATGCCCTGCTCGTCCGTGACCACGACGACGTGCATCGCCTCCTCGGCGATGCTCACCAGGTTGCTGCGCAGCAGCGGCATGACGTTGTGCAGCGGGTGGGCGGCCAGCCGCGCGGCGCTCTCGGACCGGTCGAACCGGAACGGGGGCAGCGCCGTGGCGGGGTCGATCGCGGCGGCGAGGCTGCGTTCCCAGGACTCGGAGACGAGCCGGCGGACCGTGGCGTCGCCCGTGTCGTCGAGGACCGCCTCGAACAGCTCGTCGATCGCGCGGGCGGCGGCCGACGCGGAGGCGGACAGGCCGGACCCGGGCTCGCGCTCGACCACCTTGTCGACTGGCATCGGCTCCCCGACTGTCCGCGTGCTTCCGGCACCCATCATCGTTCACCTCCACCCGGATCAGCAAGGCGAGGTTGCGCCTGTCCGAGCGGGCAGCGTGAGCGTGCAACGAACGGGCAACGTGATTCACCTTACCGTCGCCGCGACAACGACCCGTCGACGTTCGAAAGGCTCAGCGATGACCGCAGAACTCGCCGATATCAGGGTCCTCGACGCGCGGCCGGCGCAGCCGACGCGCATCCCCACGGTCGCCGGGGCCTCGGACACGGGCCGCGGGGACTCCCCGTTCGCCACCGTCCGTACCGGCCGGATCCTGGTCGTCGACGGCGAGGGCATCGTCCGCCTCGGCCTGCGCCAGCTGTTCGCCGCCGAGCCCGACCTGCGGATCGTGGGCGAGGCCGCCACCCCGCGCGACGCGCTCGTCGCGGCGGACCGGCTGCGTCCCGACGTCGTGCTCCTCGACGTGGACCTCGGCCGCGGCGACTCGGCCGGCATCGACGTGGCCCGCGCGCTGCTCCAGCGCCACCGCGGCACCCGGATCCTCGTACTGACGGCCTGCCGCGACCGGGAGACGATGCTCCGCACGGTCCGCCTCGGCGTGCACGGATACCTGCGCAAGGGCGCCGACACGGCCGACATCGTGGCCGCGGTCCGCACCCTGCTGCGCGGCGACGCCGTGTTCGACTCGCGGATCACCACGATGATGATGGACGCGCTGCGCGACCCCCGGGAGCCGGCCGTCCCCACCGGCCCGCGCGGCCCGCTCCTCACCGAGCGCGAGAACCAGGTGCTCAAGCTGCTGGCGACCGGCATGTCGAACCGGGAGATCGCCACCGAGCTGGTGATCAGCGAGGCGACCGTGAAGTTCCACGTCCGGAACCTGCGCGACAAGCTCGACGTCCGGCGCCGGACCGAGATCGTCTACACCGCGACCCGGCAGGGCATCGTCTAGAGCCCGCGCGGCCGGCGTGCCCGACGGGCCGCCGGCCGCGTGACGCACGTGCACGAACGGCACTCTCGCTCACATTCGATGAGCGAGAGTGCCGTTCGCGCAGATCAGCGCCCGAGGTTCTGGACGTCGGGCTCCGCGACGGCCGCCGCGGCCCGGAAGAACAGGGCGATGCCGACGGCCCCGGGGTCGGGTTCGCCCTTCGCGCGGTCGCCGACGTAGCTCGCCCGCCCCCTCCGCGCGCGGAGGTCGGCGGTGCGGTCGGCGCCCTCCTGCGCGGCCCGGGCGGCCGCGTCGAGGCCCTGCGGCGCGGCCTCGACGGCCGGGGCCAGGGCGTCGACCAGCGTGCGGTCGCCGAGCTGTGCCTCCCCGACGCGCTGGATCGCGGCGAGCCCGGCCTTCGCGCCGGCGCCGAACGCCGCGGCGGAGTCCGTGCCGGATCCCAGCGCGTGCGCGATCTCGGTGAACAGCAGCCCGAGCAGCGGGCCGCTGGTGCCGCCGACCTCGTCGAGGAACTCCTCGCCGAGCGCGCCGAAGGCCGAGGTGCCGCCCTTCTCGAACCGCAGCACCGCGCCGCGCAGCCCGCCGCGGAGGTTGTCGCCGAAGTCGCCGTCGCCGCTGCGCTGGTCGAGCTCGGTCAGCTCGGCGTGCGCGTCCTCCACGTCCTGCGCGAACCGGCGGAGTACGGCCTCCTGGTCGAACGCCATCAGGCGGCCTCCTCGATCGTGCGCGGGAAGGCGGGGGTGACGGCGGGGGCCGCCCACCAGGCCTTCCACTCCGGCTGCAGGCGGGTGAGGGTGAGCGAGAAGCCCGCCATGTCCAGCGCCGGGACGAACGTGCCGACGAGCTCGGCGGCGGGGGTGAGCCCGCGGCGTTCCAGCCCGGTCGTGACCAGGTCGGTGAGCCCGTAGAGCTCCAGCAGCGTGGTACCGCCCATCCCGTTGACGACGGCGAGGACCTCGCCGGGGCCCTCCGGCAGGCCGGCCACGAGCTCGTCGAGCATCCGGTCGACCAGCTGCTCGGTGCCGGGCCGGTCGATCGACTTCTGCGCACGCTCGCCGTGGATGCCCACGCCGTACTCCAGCTCGCCGGCGTCGAGCTCGAACGACGGCTCGCCGGTGTGCATCGAGGTCTGCGCCCGGGAGGCCACGGCGAGGCTGCGCGACGCGGCGGCGAACCGCGCACCCAGGTCGGCGAGCTCGCCGAGCCCGAGCCCGGTGTCGGCGGCCGCGCCCAGCAGCTTCTCGACGACGACGGTGGCGCCGGTCCCGCGCCGCCCGGTGGCGGTCTCGTCGGATTCCGTGGCGAGGTCGTCGTCGACGAGCACGCGCCGGACCTCGATGCCCTCCAGGCGCAGCCGCTCGGCCGCGATCCCGAAGTTGATCCGGTCGCCGGTGTAGTTCTTCACGACGTGGAGCACGCCCTCCGGGCCCGCCGCCTTCCGCGAGGCCTCGAGGACCTGCGTGTTGTGCGGCGAGGCGAAGACCTTGCCGGGGGCGACCGCGTCGAGCATCCCGCGGCCGAGGAACCCGGCGTGCAGGGGCTCGTGGCCGGAGCCGCCGCCGGAGACCAGCCCGACGCGGCGGGCGGGGTCCCGGTGCCGCGCCACGAGGTGCGCGGGCTTCTCGTGCAGTTCCACGAGGTCGGCGTGGGCCCGGGCGAACCCGCGCAGGGCGGGCGCGACCGGGTCCCCGTCGGCGGGGTGGAAGGGAAGGGACATCAGGCGTTCTCCCGGGGACGCTCGTCGGTGCTGGTGGCGGGGCTGCTCTCGATCTCCGGGGTACCCCCGGTGCGCGCCTCGCCCCACGTGAGCCGGCTCGCGGCGATCGACGAGACGACCGCGATCCCGATCGCGTAGACGACCAGCCACGTCCAGTGCCCGCCGCCCACGGCGAGCAGGGCCGTGCCGGCCAGCGGAGCGAGCCCGCCGCCCAGCGTCGCGCCGACCTGCTGGGTGACCGACAGGCCGGTGTAGCGGACGGAGACGGGGTAGAGGTTGGCGAACAGCGCGGCCTGCGCGCCGTACATCGCGCCGTGCCCCACGGCGAGGCCCAGCGTCATGCCCAGCACGGTCAGCCAGAAGTTCCCGGTCGAGACCATGAGGAAGAAGGGGATCGCCAGCACGATCTGGAACACCGCGCCGCCGATGTAGACCTTGCGGCGCCCGATCCGGTCGGAGAGCGCGCCGAACAGCGGGAGCGTCAGGCACTCGACCGCGCAGGCGATCAGCACCGCGATCAGCACGGGCTCCCGGGGCAGCCCCAGCTCGGTGGTGACGTAGGCGATCGCGACGACGTAGTAGACGTTGAACAGCCCGGACTCGGCGACCTTGGCGAGGATCGACAGCACGACCCGGTTGGTGTTCGAGCGGAACAGCTCCTTCACCGGCAGCTTGTGCGCCTCCTTCTCGGCGCGGGCCTTCACGAACTCCGGGCTCTCGCTCACGTGCGTGCGGATGTACACGCCCAGGCCGATCAGCACGATGCTGGCCAGGAACGGGATGCGCCAGGCCCAGGACTCGTAGGCGCCCTCGGGGAGGGCGGCGTCGAGGATCGTGACGATGCCGACGGGGAGCAGCACACCCGCCGGGGTGCCGATGTGCACGAGAGAGGTGAAGAAGCCCTGGCGTCGTCTCGGGCTGTACTCGAGCGCCATGAGGACGCCGCCGCCGTACTCGCCGCCCATGCCGAGGCCCTGCAGCAGCCGGATCAGCACGAGCAGGATCGGCGCCCAGATCCCGATCGTCTCGTAGGAGGGCAGCAGGCCGACGGCGAAGGTGCCGCCGCCCATCAGCACCATCGTGATGATCAGGATGGTCTTGCGGCCGAGCCGGTCGCCGTAGTGGCCGAAGACGATCCCGCCGAGCGGGCGGGCCAGGTAGCCGACGAAGAACGTGGCGAACGCGGCCAGGGTCCCGACCAGCGCGGTGCCGGCGGGGAAGAAGATCTTGTTGAAGACGAGCGCGGCGGTCGTCGCGTAGAGGGTGAAGTCGTAGTACTCGACCGTCGTGCCCAGGGCGCTCGCCCACACGACCCTCTTGACCGGCGTCCCGCCGTCCTTCTGTGCAGCAGTCGGTGCTGTCACTGGGCACTCCTTCGTACCTGCTGGTGTTCCTGCCATGTGAGCGCTAATGTATCAGACACCAGATGTAAGACAAGGCCTCGCGGAGGCCGAGAAGGAGAACCATGAAGGACCTGGCCCTGCACGGGATGATCTCCACCGTCGTCACCCCGTTCGACGAGAACGACCAGGTCGACCTCGAGCTCCTGCGCGGCGAGGTGAAGTACCTGCTCGACCAGGGCGTCACCGCGATCTGCGCCTGCGGCAGCACCGGCGAGGGGCAGACCCTGTCGCTGGAGGAGAGCAGGGCGATCTGCGAGGTCGTCGTCGACGAGGTGGCGGGGCGCGTGCCGGTCATCGGCGGCGTCATCCAGAACTCGACGGCCCAGGCGATCCGCTACTCGCTCGCGCTGAAGGAGGCCGGGGTCGACGCCCTCCAGGTCACCCCGGTGCACTACGTCTTCTCCCCCTCGGAGGAGGAGACGATCGAGCACTACCGGCTCGTCGGCGAGGCCACCGACCTGCCGATCGTGCTCTACAACGTCGTCCCGTGGGCGCTGGTCCCGGTCGGCACCATCGAGAAGATGTCCGTGGTCCCGCAGGTCGTGGCGGTCAAGCAGTCCGGCGGCGACATGCACCGGCTCGCCGACCTGCTGCACCGGGTCCGCGACCGCTACACGATCCTCGCCGCGCTCGACGACCTGCACTACCCGGCGTTCGTGATGGGCGCGCACGGCGCGCTGGCGGCCATCCCGACCGTCACCCCGAAGCTGTCGGTGGAGCTGTGGGACGCGGTCCAGGCGGGCGACCACAAGACCGCGCTGGAGCTGCACGAGCGCATCCTCACGGTGTGGCGTGCCATCGACGAGCCCAACCTCCCGGCCACGCTCAAGGCGGCGTTGCAGCTGCAGGGCCGCGAGGGCGGGCTGCCGCGCAAGCCCTTCGCGCCGGCCTCGGCCGAGGAGCGAGAGCGCATCGCCGCCGCCCTGCGGACCGCTAATCTGATCGACTAGACGTCACACATCTGTGGGGGAGCCGTGACCGTACCGACGCCGGGGAAGTCCTCGCTGGTGGTGGAGTCGATCGCCGACCAGCTCTACCGGATCCTGTGCGAACGCATCGTCACCGGGGTGTTCGAGCCCGGCTCCCGGCTGGACCCGCAGGCCGTCGCGGACGAGTTCGGCGTGTCCCGCACCCCGGTGCGGGACGCGCTGGCCCGCCTCGAGCACGACCAGCTGATCGAGACCCGGCCGCGCTCGGGCACCTTCGTCGCCCGGCCCGGGGTGCGGGACGTGCGCGAGGTCTGCCAGCTCCGCAAGGGCATCGAGTGGGTCGCGACCGGGCTCGCGACCTCGCTGATGTCCGCGGAGCTGATCGCCGACCTGCGCGCCGAGGCCGTGGAGGCGGAGGCCGCGGTGGACAAGGGCGACTTCGACCCCTTCTTCGCCAGCGACTTCCGCATCCACCGGGAGATCGTCGCCGCCACCGGCAACGAACGGCTGGTCCGGGCCCGCGGGTCCGTCGAGCCGTTCGTCGCCTGGCTGCGGATCCTCGGCGCGACCGGCCCGCACCGCGCGAAGGGCTCGACGCGACGGCACCTGCAGATCCTCGACGCGATGGCGGCGCGGGACGTTGCCGCCGCCCAGGACGCCGCGGCCGTCCACCTCGACGAGGTCGAGGAGTGGACGGTCGCCGACATGGACTCGAACGCGATCTCGACCTGAGCGCGGGGTCGCGGGAAGGACACTCGTGACAACACCGCTGGAGCAGGCGCTGGCCGGGGCGGCCGGCGCCGCCCGCAGCACCGCCCGTACCACCCCCGCCGAGCGTGCCGGGTGGCTGCGTGCCGCGGCCGCGGCGCTCGACGCCGCCGCGGCCGAGCTCGTCCCGCTGGCCATGTCCGAGAGCCGGCTGCCGGAGGCGCGGCTCACCGGGGAGCTGGCCCGCACCACCTTCCAGGCCCGGCTGTTCGCCGACCGGCTCGAGCAGGGCCTGCTGCACGACGTCCGGGTCGACCACGCCGACCCGGACTGGCCGATGGGCCCGCGCCCGGACATCCGGCGCACCCAGGTGCCGATCGGGCCGGTGCTGGTCTTCGCGGCCGGCAACTTCCCCTTCGCCTTCTCGGTCTTCGGCGGGGACACGGTCTCCGCGCTGGCCGCCGGCTGCCCGGTCGTCGTCAAGGCGCACCCGGGGCACCCCGAGCTGTCCCGCCGGACCGCCGCGGTCGTCGCACCGCACCTTCCCGGGGGTGTGTTCGCGCTGATCGAGGGGGAGGACGCGGGCTCGGCGGCGGTGCAGGACCCGAGGATCAGGGCCGTGGGGTTCACCGGGTCGACGCGCGGCGGGCGCGCGCTGTTCGACCTCGCCGCCGCCCGTCCGGACCCGATCCCGTTCTACGGGGAGCTGGGGTCGACCAACCCCGTCGTCGTGACACCGGCGGGCTGGACCGCGCGGGCCGAGGAGATCGCGGCCGGGTTCGCCGGATCGGTCACGCTCGGGTCCGGCCAGTTCTGCACCAAGCCCGGGATCGTGCTGGTGCCCGACGCCGAGGCCTTCCTCGCCGCGGTCCCGGAGCTCTCCGCGGGCCCGATGCTGAACGAGCGCATCGAGTCCGGCTTCTGCGCGGCGGCGGGCGAGATGGCCGAGGCCGTGACCGTGGTGCGCGGCGAGGTCGGCGGCGGGCCGGTGCTGTTCCGCAGCACCGCCGCCGAGGTGCTCAAGCGGCCGGACCTGCTGGAGCTGGAGGTCTTCGGGCCGGCCGCGCTGATCCTCGAGTACGCGGACGTGCCGGAGGCGCTGCAGGTCCTCGACGCCGTCGGCGGCCAGCTCACCGGCACCGTGCAGGGCGCCGCGGCGGACGGCGGGGCCGATCCCGACGCCCCGGAGCTGGTCGCGCGGCTCGCGGAGCACGCCGGGCGCGTGCTCTGGAACCAGTGGCCCACCGGGGTCACGGTCAGCGACGCGCAGCAGCACGGCGGCCCGTACCCGGCCACCACCGCGCCGTTGACCACCTCGGTCGGCACCGCGGCGGCCGCGCGTTTCCTCCGGCCGGTGGCGTTCCAGAACGTCCCGGAGGCCGCTCTGCCCGCCGAGCTGCGCGAGAACGCCCCCGGCCCCCGCCGCGTCGACGGGATCACTCAGCCCTGACGCCGCATTATGGAACCATAACGCTCATATCCGGGCCCTGAATTCGCATTATGGTTCCATAATGCGTACAGGAGGGCGGAAATCGAGCGTTATGGTTCCCTACCGCGTCAGGTGAGGGCGTCGACCGCCGCCTGCGCCACCTGGGTGTCCTGGTCCACCGAACCCGCGCTCACCCCCACCGCGCCGACCAGCTCGCCGCCGCGGTGCACGGGGATGCCGCCGCCGAAGGCGACCATGCCGCCGGAGAGCTGCTCGAGGCCGTACAGCTCCTGGCCGGGCTGGACGAGCGGGAGGAGGTCGCCGGTCGGCAGGTTCATGAGGATCGACGTGCGCGCCTTGCGCTGCGAGATGTCGATGCTCGCCCGGATCGCGCCGTCCTGGCGGGCGAACGCCAGCAGGTGCCCGCCGGCGTCGACGACGGCGATGTTCATCGGCTGGCCGATCTCGTCGGCCTTCGCCAGGCCGGCCTCGATCGCCTTCTGTGCCTCGGCATAGGTCAGGCCACTCATCGTCGAGTCCTCTCTCGCGCTCCGCAGTGCCGCGGCCCCTCCGGTCCGGCGGGCCGTCTCCACCCAACCGGACGGGCGCGCCCGCCGACAGCTCCGCCTTGGGTCAGGTTCCTCCTCGCCCCGTGGTGAGGTCCCACCCCCGCGGAGGGTGAGACTTCGCGGGCCGTTGTCGCCCAACCTCTTCCGTCACACAGGTAGCACTGTGGAGCGTAGCGCCGGGCCGCGCAGGGCGGCCGGGACAGGGAGGTCCGGCATGACGGCAGGATCGATCGTGTTGTGGGAGGGACTGGGCACCGCGGTGCTCATCCTCCTGGGTGTCGGCGTCGTGGCGAACGTGGTGCTGCGCCCGACGCTCGGGACCGGCGGCGGCTGGCTGATGATCACCTTCGGCTGGGGTTTCGCGGTGTTCGCGGGGGCGAGCATCGCCGAGCCCTCCGGGGCGCACCTCAACCCCGCGGTGACCATCGGCCTCGCGGTGGCGGGCGCGACGCAGTGGTCGATGGTGCCCTTCTACCTGATCGGGCAGCTCGTGGGCGCGTTCGTCGGCGCCACCGTCGGCTGGCTCGCCTACAAGGCGAACTTCGACAAGAACGTCGAGGAGGACCCCGAGGGCAACCGCGACACCCGGGGCATCTTCTGCACCGGCCCCGTCGTCGCGCGGTCCGGCTGGAACGTGATCACCGAGGTCGTCGCGACCTTCGTGCTGGTGTTCTGGATCCTCAGCAACCCGGCCGCCCAGGCGCCCGACGGCGCGGGGGTGCCCCAGTTCGGCAACGGGGCGCTGGGCTACGCGGCGGTCGCGTTCGTCGTCATCGGCATCGGCTGTTCGCTCGGCGGGCCAACGGGCTATGCGATCAACCCGGCCCGCGACCTGGGCCCCCGGCTGGCCTACGCCGTACTTCCGATCAGGGGCAAGGGCAGCCCGGAGTGGGGGTACGCCTGGGTGCCGATCGTCGGACCGATCATCGGCGCGGTGCTCGCGGGCCTGCTCAGCGCGGGTGTGTCGTGACCTCACCGGCAGGAGAGGCGCCGTTCGGGTTGCCCCTCCCCGGAGGGGTTCCCGCTACCTGCGCAACTGCGCAACGGTTGGTGGGTGGCACGGGCGCCGCGGTCGACCGACCGAGCCCCGGCGCCCGCGTCCCGGCGAACGACGAGAGGTGATGCGCGTGTCCGCTCCAGCTTCCGGGTCCGGCCCCGACCTCGGGCCCGCCGACTACCCGCTCTCGGTCAACCGTCAGGACCTCCTGCGCACGCCGACGGGCAAGCCGATCACGGCGCTGACGATGAACGCCGTCGTCGCCGGGGAGATCTCCGCCGAGGACCTGCGGATCGCCCCGGACACGCTCCAGCTGCAGGCCACCCTGGCCGAGTCGGTGCACCGCCGGCAGCTCGCCGCGAACTTCCGGCGCGCGGCCGAGCTCACCGCGGTGCCCGACGCCGAGGTCCTGGCGATGTACAACGCGCTCCGCCCGCGCGCCTCGAGCAAGGCGCAGCTGCTGGAGATCGCCGAGAACCTGGAGGGCAAGTACCAGGCCACCGTGTGCGGTGCCCTGGTCCGTGAGGCGGCCGAGGTCTACGAGCGCCGCGACCTGCTGGCCCGCGACGAGGAGTTTCAATGACCGTGTCAAGCCGCGTTGGCTGCGGGGGCCGGTGCCTCGGTGGTGAAGCGGCGGTTGTCACGGAGCAGCGCCCAGACGAGGT
>NZ_JNYD01000041.1 GCF_000717175.1 Pseudonocardia autotrophica
GGAGCGCTACTTCCGGGACGCCCCGCTGATGATCGTGGGTGAGGGCACCAACGAGATCCAGCGCAACGTCATCGCCGCCCAGCTCGTCAAGCGCGGCGGGCTCGACTGATGCCCGGAGACGTGCGCGGCGCTGCTGTCCTGCCCCAATGACCGGCCGGAGCGGTTCGACAAGGCGCGCGCCGCCGCCGACTCGGTGATCCTCGACCTCGAGGACGCCGACGGCCCCGAGCACAAGGACCTTGCCCGGACGCATGTCGTCGGAGCCCTGGCCCGCCTCGGCCGCGGTCCGTGCTGGTTCGGGTCAGTGCTCCCGGGCCCTCGTGGCACGTCGACGTCCTCCGCAGCCGTTCCGACGCCCTCGTCCCGCCCAGCACCTTCGGCGCGCAGTACCTCGACGACCTCAGGCTGCCGTCGGATGAGTGTCCCCCTAAGTGCACTGGGTCACAGTGATCGTCCCTCCCTACCGTCTCACCAGCGCAGATGCGCGCAGGTCACGAGCGCCCCAGCGTCGGGGCGGGGACGGAGAAGCGATGAGCGGGGAGCTCACGGACGTCGGGACCGGCGTCACCCTCTTCACGGCCGGCGAGGTGCGCGGCACCGCCCGGTGGTTCCACGACACGTCCGACGTCCTGTCGATCGACGACGACGACCTCGAGGAGACGATCGCCTTCGTCAACAAGGGCGGGATGACCTTCCTGTCGCCGATCCTGCCGGACCTGAAGGCGATCGTGTGCACCGCGGGGAGCCGGGAGTCGCACCTGGCGATCCTGTCCCGCGAGTCCGACGTGCCGTGTGTGCTCGCGGCGGAGCTGGCCGGGGAGGTCACGGACGGTGACACGGTCGTCCTCGACCTCTCCGACGTCGAGACCGCCCGGATCGGCGTGGCCGCGGCGGTGACGGCGTGACGGCGCAGCTCAGCGCCCCGGAGAACGTCAAGGCGCTCTACACCGACGCCTCCTACGAGCCCACCCTCGAGGAGTGGAACTGGCTCGTGCACGAGGGTGGTGCCGCCTACAAGAGCGAGCTCTCGGCGCGCACGGTGTTCGAGTCCGAGCTGTTCGGCATGAACACCTACATCCTCATGTCGATGATGGAGGACTACCTCCGAGTGCCCGAGCGGCTGCGCGCGATCCGCCGGCACGCCACCCCGGCGGAGCTCGTAGGGCGCGCGCTGCCGATCGGCAACAAGCGCAGCTTCATCAACCTGGCGGCGATGCCGCTGCACTACCTGACCGGTCGCGAGCTGTTCGTCGACCTCGGCGAGAACTCCCTGTCCGACGGGCTGGAGGACCAGCTCGAGGTCCTGCGGTTCTGGCGCGAGGCCACCATCGCGATGCGCACCGACGGCGTGCTCTACAACATGCACGCCGACCCGACGAACTCCAGCCACGTGGTCGACGACCGGCTGCTCGACGAGATCCGGGCGAACCTCGTGCCCGCCGACGAGGAGGTGAAGACGGCGATCCGCAAGTTCGGTGCCCGGCTCACCGCCTACGCGTTCCTGGAGAACTGCGACGCCCGCACCGCGGTCTGCGACACCGGTCCCTACCAGCTCGAGGACGGCACCTTCCTCGCGCTGCGCGAGACCTGCGCCGACGGCGACGGCGACTTCCCGTGGCTCGACGGGATCCGGGAGACCCTGCCGTACCAGCACTTCGTCATCGCCTACCGGCTGCCGAGCACGGTGCAGATGGACAACAACGTCTGGGGCACAGCCTGGTTCACCCCCAGCGACTACCAGGCGGACATCCTCGAGACCCGCGTCTTCTGCACGGACGGCGACGTGCTGCGCCCGCTCGACCTCGCGGAGATCGAGGAGGCCACCAAGGCGATCCGGAAGGCGCACCGGGCGCTCTACCAGCGGCTCGCGGAGACCGACCCGGAGGAGCGCAACCTCTACGCGACCCAGATGTACGCGTGGAAGACCAAGCCGTGGGCCCGGCTCGCCGGGTGCTACGACGAGATCGACTGGACGGTCACGCCGCGGATCGCCGAGTCCTACGAGAAGTTCTCCGACCCGGATCTCGCTCTGCAGCTGATCGGCGGGATCTTCGTGCCGCAGGACCGGGACAGCTGTTTCCGGCCGTTGGGAGGCTGAGCATGTCCGTCATCGGTAAGGGCACACCGTCCTACACCTTCACCCGCACCACCGGCCGCGTCCGGAACTTCCGGTCGCCGCAGGACGTCATCGAGTCCCTCGACACCGACCTCGGGTCGACGATCGCGCTGGTCGCCTCGGGCGGGACCACGTTCCTCTCGCCGATCCTCGGCCAGCTGGGCGGGATCGTGTGCCTCGACGGCACGCTCCGGTCCCACCTGGCGATCGTGTCCCGCGAGTTCGAGGTGCCGTGCCTCGTCGGGACCGACCTCACCGGCGAGCTCGCGGACGGCACCGAGATCGTCCTCGACATCGACGACGGGGCGGGCGTCGTCCGTGCGGGGGCCGAGCCGGACAGCACCGCGCCCGCGCAGGACGTCAGCGCCGCCTGGTGGTCGTACGTCCGGCGCGTCGGCGACGAGATCGCCGTCAAGGACTTCGACGTGCAGGTCACGCCGGAGGCCCTCGACGCGCTGCTCGCCGAGGAGCTGACCGACGACCGGCTCGACGACCTGGTCCAGCACATGGGCCGCGCGTTCAAGCCGGAGATGACCCGGCGCTCCGGCTTCACCTCCGAGCTGTTCCCGATGCTGCCGTACATGTCCCTGTCGGTGATCGAGGACTTCCACAGCTACGCCGAGCGGATCGCGGTGATCGACGCCGCGGTGCCGGCCGAGGAGCTCGGCCGCCGGCTGCGGGAGGGCCCGAACCGGGTCAGCCCGCTGTGGATCTGGATGATCGGCTACCACTACCTGTGCGGCCGCGAGTGCCTGATCCGGATGGGCAAGCTGGGCCGGGACGAGCGGCGGGAGGAGATCCGCACCGTCGTGGACTTCTGGCGCCGCCTCACGCTGGCGCACCGCGGCGACGGCACCCTCGACTACAAGGACGCCGGCTTCACCAACCGCTACCTGCCCCAGCCCGTGGTCGACGAGCTCGCCGACGCCGGGACCGTGCTCGACCCGGCCACGTCGAAGGCCCTCAAGCGGCTCAACGCCACCGTCTCCGGCTACTCGTTCCTCTACTTCTGCGACTCCCGCGTGGGCATCTGCGACTCCGGCCCGTACCCGCGGCGCGGGGCAGCGGCGCGCCGGACGATCGTGCGGGACTACCTCTCGCTCGGCCCGAGCGCGTGGGCCTACCCGTGGGCCGAGGACCTCGAGCCGCCGTTCGCGGGCCTGACCATGGCGCTGACCTTCGATCCCGCCTCCTTCCGCGAGTTCGAGATCAACGACTGGGGCACGACCTTCACCGAGCCGGACCAGCTGCTGGCGTCGGTGACCGAGGCGGCCGTGTTCGGGTACCGCGCGGACGGCTCCCGGGAGCTGCTGCCGCCGGAGGCCTGGCCGGAGGTCGCGGCGGCGATCAGCAAGCAGCACATGACGCTGTACCAGCGCTTCGCGGCGATGGACCGGCGGGAACGGATCTTCGCCGCCACCCGGATGTACACCTCGGGCCTGCGCCCGTTCGCGGCCCTGGCCGGGGTCACCGACTCGATCGACTGGTCGATCTCGGACGACACGCTGGCCCTGTACCCGGAGCCGTTCGACGACGACGACCAGGCCGCCGCGATCTTCGGGACCGCGCTGGTGGCCAACGACATGCCGGGCTCGTTCTCGCCCGTGCACAGTCGGGACAGCTAGGAGAGTCATGCGCCAGTCGATGCAGATCCTCACCGCGGCCGACGAGCTGCTGTGCCACCAGACCCCGGAGACGTTCGCGACGATCGCTCACGCGGACATCTCCTGGACCGAGAAGCTGTGGGGCTCGCTCTTCGCCCGGGACGGGTCGCTGCAGGTCGACGTGGGTCTGGGCAAGTACCACAACCGCAACGTGATCGACATGTTCGCCGGGATCTCCCGGGGGAAGGAGCAGCTGACCGTCCGGGCCAGCCGGCAGCTCGACCTGGACCCGGAGCGGGTCGGCGTGGGGCCGCTGGACTACGAGGTCCTCGAACCGCTGAGGAAGGTGCGGTTCGTGCTGCGGGAGAACCACATGCTCCCGATCCGGTTCGACCTCACCGTCACCGGCGTGCTGCCGCCCTTCCTCGAACGCAAGGACGCGCAGCGCGAGCCGCACGGCTTCCGCATCCAGTCCGACCTGCTGCGGTACCACCAGTCGTCGACCGTCAGCGGCGCCGTGTGGATCGACGGCGAGAAGATCGAGGTGCGCGACGAGGAGTGGTTCGGCTTCCGCGACCACTCCTGGGGCGTGCGGATGGACGTGGGCGAGCCGGCGCCGGACGTGTTCAAGCCGCAGCGTCTGGAGCAGGACTTCCTCCTGACCTGGAGCCCGATGTACCTGCGCCGGCCCGACGGGTCGCACTACGAGATCCACCACTACCACCAGGCCGTGGACCACGAGACGACCTACTTCTCCGGGTTCGTCAACGAGGCGGACGGCCGTCAGGTCCCGCTCAACGGCATGGTGGACGAGCTCAAGTTCGACCCGGTCAACCGGAGGCTGCTGGGCGGCAAGATGACCTTCGACGCGGGCTGGGGCGCCACCCGGACCGTGGAGATCGAGCCGATCAGCGACACCGGCTTCCACCTGGGGACCGGGCTCTACTTCGGGTTCAAGGGGCACCGGCACGGCCAGTGGCACGGCCCGCAGCACATCGACGGCGAGCGCTACGCCGACGTGTCGGCCCGGGAGACCGTCGAGGAGGTCCACCAGCTCCGCGACTGCGTGATCCGCGTCCGCGAGGGCGAGGCCGTGGGGTACGGGATCTTCGAGTCCATGGTGATCGGGGAGCACCAGCGGTACGGCCTGACCCGGGAGAGCTCCTTCCTGTGACCCTGTGAGTGGCGATGGTCGCCATAGCGACTATCGCCACTCACGACCGTGGTCAGGGACCGAGCAGGCGCACCGAGACGTCGGGCAGCTCGTCGAACCGCGCCCGTGCATCCGTGGTCAGCAGCACCCGGTCGGTGGCCCGGGCCGTCGCGGCGATGATCAGGCCGTCTGGGCCCCGTGGGCGCCCGTGCGCCGGACGTGGGCGAGCAGGGCGGCGTGGTGCTCGGCGACCTTCACCGTGTAGTCCACCACCGGGACGATGGCCAGCAGACCGTCGAGGTAGGGGCGCGGCGACGCGCGGCGGCGCGGATCAGGGTCCTGTTCGATGCCGGCGAGGAACTCGGCCACCGCGACCGCGGGGAGGGCGAGCTCCTCGCCGTCGCTGCTCGTGGCGAGGTCGAGCCTGCCCCGTGCGGTGGCGACCAGAGATCTCCGACACTCAGCGGGAGCGGGCGAGCAGCGCCAGCTCCATGCGGGACTGGCAGCCGGTGGCGGCCAGGATCCGGCTGACGTACTTCTTCACGCTGTCCTCGGCCAGCGACAGCGTCTCGGCGATGTCGGCGTTCGAGAGGCCCTCCGCGACCAGCTGCACCACCTGCCGCTGCCGCTCGGACAGCCCGGCCAGCGCGGCCTTGGGGCGGGACACCGGCAGGCTGCGGGCGATGGCCGACAGCTGGCGGCTGAGCAGCCGCAGCGTGGCGAGCTCGGCGGGCCCGAGCTTGTCCGCCCGCGGATCGAACATGCCGACGAGCGCGGTGTGCCCACCCGGCAGCTCCAGGCGCAGCGCCGCCGCGCACTCCATGCCCCACGTCGCGTGCAGGAAGTGCCGCACGTAGGCCTCGGCGGAGGCGGGGAGGGTGCCCCGCGCCTGCAGCTCGCTCAACGACGCCAGCCCGCTCGACACCAGCTGGCGCATGGCCATCGGCGTGCCGAAGACGTCGTGGCGCGACCACCGCTCCTGGTACTCGGGGAGCATCCGGGCGGTGTTGCCCTCGGTCAGCGGCGACAGGTCGCCGAACACGTTGTGGAAGGTCGCCCCGGCGAAGAACGAGACGTGCTGGAGCGCGAAATGGCTGCTCAGCGCGCCGACCATCTGCTCCTTGAAATCCGGGAGCGAGGCTGCGGTGTCGCAGCACTCCAGCACGTCGAAGGCCCGTTCGTAATCGGCCTTGCGCAGCACGGGACGAGTCTGGCGGCGAGGGGACCGGGGAGTCGTCGCTGACGCCTGACTGTCCACCAACGTGGACTGGGTCACAACGCTCACGGTACCTACCTTTCCACCTCGTGAACAGCAGGGGATCCGATGGGGTGAGGGCCCGGATCCGCCGCCGGTGGCTCACCCGCCGCCACGACCTCGACGGTTCCGCTCACAGTGAGGTGACGATGTCCGATTCCCGCGACGGCACGGTGGCTGCGCAGACCCCACCGAAATGGGGAGCCACCGAGATGCTCCCGCTCCCGGCCCGGTTCAACGGGGCGGTCCGCGCGTTGGCCGCGAAGCGCTTCGCCGCGACCGACGCGGACTGGAAGGACGTGGTGTTCGACCGCCAGTTCGACCTGTTCTCGCTGGCCGACGCCCGCGCGATCGAGCAGGAGGCGCTCGACTCCGGCTACCGCTTCGACTTCTCGGCGACGGTGTCGCTGGAGTCGGAGCCGGACAAGTACAAGCGGCCGGAGAAGGCCGCGTCGTCCTTCGCCGAGGGGCCGTCGGCCGACGGCCGCCGCCAGGTCGGCGTCGGTGACAACGTCCTGCGCAAGGCCGAGACGGTCACCGGCCCGGTCGCCCTGATCTCGACCACCGAGCAGGTCATGGGCTTCCTGGCCGACGGGGTGCCGGCCGGCACCATTGCCGTGATCGACGACTCCGGCGGCACGCTCACCGCGCCGATCATCGAGGGCTTCGCCGGCGTGATCTGCCTTGGCGGCTCGGTCCGCTCCCACCTCGGGATCCTGGCCCGCGAGTACGACGTGCCGACCCTCATGAACTGCACGATCGACACCCTTCGCGACGGCGACGTCGTCGAGATCGAGGTGACCGCGGCCCCGCCGGCGGCCGACGCGTACGAGACCGGCGACACCGGGCACGCCCGGATCTGGATCCTGGAGAAGGGCGCCTGAGATGGGTACCGAGCTGACCTACGCCAAGCTGCTGGAGAGCAACAACTACCTGCGGCAGCTCTCCGACACGACCTACTGGCTGTGCATCACGCGCACGGTCCAGGAGTCGAAGCTCTTCCCGATGAACCCGTACATGCTGCTCAGCTACCTGAACAGCTTCTACCGGCTGCCGACGCTGCTGCGCGAGATCGACTCCGTGACGCCGGCGGAGGAGCTCGGCGACCGGGCCCGCGAGGTCAGCCTCAAGGTCGACACCGTGAACGCGGCCTGGGGGATGCCTGCCTTCTACCTGATCGGCCGGGAGATGCTCATGAACTGGGGCCTGCTCGGCCCCGCCGACGCGGTCGACGACGTCGTGGACGTCCTGGACTTCTCCCGCCGCTTCAACCTGGCCTACCACCGCAACGACGGGCACCTGACGAACAAGGAGTTCGGCGACCGCTCCCAGTTCCTGCCGGAGCGGACCCTGCAGGTGTTCGAGGCCGACCTGCACGGCGTGACGCCGGGGGACCGGTTGCACACCGCCGCCACCAAGCTGATCGCCCAGCTGTCGCAGTACGCCTTCCTCGCCCACTGCGAGTGCCGGATCGGCATCCACAACTCCGGCCCGTACAACTTCGGCGACAACCGCCAGCTGGTCGTCCGGGACTTCTTCGAGCTCACCGAGGGCGACTACCCCTGGCTCGACGGCATCGCCACGCAGCTGCCCTTCTCGAACCTGACGATCCCGATCGTCTTCAAGGACACCAACTTCCACCTGATGGACGACTGGGCCTCGTTCGAGGCCGAGCCGAGCTACGCCGCGGCGAACATCGCCGCGGTCGGCATGTACACCTCGGACGCGCTCACCGACGGCTACGTGCCGGTCGGGATGGAGAACGCCGAGGTCCTCGCCGAGACCATGGAGCAGTACCGCGAGATCCTCAACCAGGCCACCGCGGACCTGTGGAAGCGGATCGCCACCTGGACCCGCGAGCAGATGATCGACGCCGGTGCCCTGGTGTACTCGTCGGTGGCGAAGGACTTCGCGCACCTGGCGGGCACCTACCGGCAGTCGGACTGGTTCGAGCTCGACGACCGGGTGCAGCGGTTCAAGCCGCTGATGAACGACGAGTACGGCCGGGACAACCTCGGCGAGATGGTCGGGTTGCTGGGCTTCCCGCACCAGAAGACCAACGAGTACACGATGGCCCGCTACTCCGGCCTCAACCAGAACATGCTCACCGGCATCCCGTACACCGTCCTGACCGACGACGACTTCGCCCGGACCGCGGGCGCGGCCCTGTCCGGCTCGTCGAGCCTGCCGCCCAAGAACGGGCTGTGGACGACGAGCGCCGGCCGGCTCGAGCTCGACGAGTACAACCGCCGGGCCCGGGAGTTCACCCCGGCCGTCCTGACCGGTGGCAACCGCTACCTCGACGAGGAGTGGGTCAAGCGCAACCACACCTCCGAGCGCGCGGACGCCCTCTACAGGCTGGCCCAGCGCGGCAGCCGGAACCTCGAGGGCCGGGGCGCGGGCCTGCGTCGCGCCGACCTTCCCTGACCCTGTGAGTGGCGATGGTCGTTCCGGCGACCATCGCCACTCACGAGGCACTCCTAGGAGACCTCTGTGCAGATCGGAGACCTGATCCGCCGGGCGGGGCGCCAGTTCGGCGCCGCCCCCGCGCTGATCGACGGCGAGCGGGTGGTGACCTTCGCCGAGTTCGACGAGCTCACCGACCGGCTGGGCACCGCCCTGCTCGCCCGCGGCCTGGCCCCCGGCGACCGGGTCGCGGTGCTCATGCCCAACGGGATCGACGGCGTCGTCGTCTACTACGCGCTGGCCAAGTCCGGCCTGGTACGCGTGCCGCTCAACGTCCGGGAGACCCCGCACGAGCACGCGTACAAGATCGAGGACTCGCAGGCCCGCGGCCTCGTCCACGCCGGGGAAGCCCCGGCGGAGGTCGAGATCGCGATCCCGGCCGACGACCTCCCCGCGCTGATCGCCGGCGCCGCGCCCGGGCCGTGCGACGTCCGCCGCGACCAGGACGCCCCGCTGCGGCTCGCCTACACCGGCGGGACCACGGGCCGGCCCAAGGCGGTGGTGCTCACCACCCGCAGCGAGCTCGCCGAGGTCGCCAACTTCCTCGTCGACCTGCTGCCGAACCTGCGGCCCGACTCGGTGATGCTGCACGCCGCACCGATCACCCACGGCAGCGGCGCGTTCTTCCTGCCGCACCTGGTCAAGGGCGCGGCCAACGTGATCGTCCCGAAGTTCTCGCCGGCGGCCTTCCTGGAGGCCGCGCAGAAGCACCGCGCGACCTCGACCTTCGTGGTCCCGACCATGATCGCGATGCTGCTGGAGGACCCGGCGACGGCGGCGGCGTCGTCGTCGGGGGCTCTCGCCCTGGAGCGGCTCTGCTACGGCGGCGCCCCGATCGCGACGACCGTGCTGCAGCGGGGGATCGACGTGCTCGGCCCGGTGTTCGCCCAGCTCTACGGCCAGGCGGAGGCGCCGCTGGCGATCACCTGCCTGCAGCCCTGGGAGCACACCCCCGAGCGGCTGACCTCGGCGGGCAAGCCCTACACGTTCGTCGAGGTCGACATCCGGGACGCCGAGGGCCGCTCGCTCGGCGTCGACCAGGTGGGGGAGGTCCTCACCCGCGGCCCGCACACGATGGACCACTACTGGCGTCGGCCGGAGGCCACCGCCGAGACCAAGGAGCCCGACGGCTGGCTGCACACCGGCGACATCGGCCGGTGGGACGCCGACGGCTACCTGCACCTGCTCGACCGCCGGCACGACGTGATCATCTCCGGCGGGTTCAACGTCTACCCCCGCGAGGTGGAGGACGCCCTGCTCGCGCACCCGGCCGTCGTCGAGGCGGCCGTGGTCGGGATCCCCGACGAGAAGTGGGGCGAGCGCGTCACGGCCGCCGTCGTGACCCGCGCCGAGGTGGGGGCCGACGAGATCCGTGACTTCTGCGCCGGCCGCCTGGCCGGCTTCAAACGACCCCGGGCCGTCGAGATCTGGCCCGACCTGCCCACCAGCCCGGTCGGCAAGTCGCTGCGCCGCGAGGTGCGCGACCGCATGCTCTCCCGGAAGGACGCCTGATGCTCGATCCGTACCAGCTCACCGTGCACTCCCTGACGCTGCGCCAGCTCGCGTCGGCCGAGCAGCTCGCCGAGGTCACCGGGCAGCCGGTCGCCGAGATCGAGGCCGGGCTGGAGAAGGCGGCCGCCGACGGCGCCGTCGTCGCCGCGCGGGGCAACTACATGATCAGCCCCGCCGGCCGGGCCCTGCTCGACGAGGCCTACCCGGCGGCGTTCACCGACATCCGGGCCTCGCAGGAGATCGCCGACGCGATGGAGGCGTTCGAGACCGGCGTCAACAAGCAGGTCCTGGCCCTGACCACGGACTGGCAGACGAAGGAGGTCGGCGGCGACCGGGTGCCCAACGACCACGGCGACGCCGACTACGACGCCGCGATCATCGACAAGCTCGCCCGGGTGCACGAGAAGACCGGGAAGGTGCTGCGGCCGCTCGCCGCCGCCGATCCGCTCGTCGACCGCTTCCTCGACCGGATTGGCGGTGCGCTGACCCGGGCCGAGGGCGGCGAGACCGACTACGTCAGCGGCGTGCGGGTCGACTCGGTGCACACGGTGTGGTTCCAGATGCACGAGCACCTGCTCCGGCTGACCGGGCGGGAGCGCCCGGAATGAGCGCGACGGTGAACGCGGCGGTGGGCCACCGCTGGCTGGTCGTCCCCGACGATCCCGCGCTCGAGCCGGACCGGGAGCTGGTGGGCGGCAAGGCCTGGAGCCTGTGGCGGATGCGGTCGCTCGGGCTGCGGGTCCCGCCCGCGTTCGTGGTCACCACCGAGGCGTGCGCGGCGTACTTCGCCGGGGGCGGGCTGCCCGCGGGGCTGGTGGAGGAGCTCGAGGCGGGGATCCGGCTGCTGGAGGCGGAGCTCGGCCGCACCTTCGGCGGCGGCGACCGGCCGCTGCTCGTGTCCGTGCGCTCGGGCGCCGCGGTGAGCATGCCGGGGATGATGGACACGATCCTCGACCTGGGCTGCACGGACGAGGTGGAGCGGGCGCTCGCCGCCGAGACCGGCGACCCGGCCTTCGCGGCCGAGGTGCACCGGCGGTTCACCGGCTTCTACGGCCGGCTGGTGCTGGGCTGCACCGAGGAGCTCGAGGACCTGCCGGACACCGCCGCCGTCCGGGCCGCGCTCCTCGCCGACACCGGTGCGCGGATCCCCGCGGACCCGTGGGAGCAGCTCCGCGAGGCCGTCGCGGCGGTCTTCGCCTCCAGCCGGTCCCGGCGGGCCACGGCCTACCGCCGGCACTACGGCATCCGGGACGACCTCGGCACCGCCGTCACCGTGCAGGCCATGGTGTTCGGCAACCTCGACGACGACTCCGGCACGGGCGTGCTGTTCACCCGCAACCCGCTGACCGGGACCAAGGAGCCCTACGGGGAGTACCTGGAGCGGGGCCAGGGCGAGGACGTCGTGTCCGGGCGGGTCACGCCGAAGCCGCTGACGCACCTGGCCTCCCGCGCGCCGGCGGTCCACGCCGAGCTGCTGCGCGCTGCCGAGTGCCTGGACACCGAGGGCCGGGACGCGCAGGACATCGAGTTCACCGTCCAGCGCGGCGAGCTGTACCTGCTGCAGTCCCGGCCGGCCAAACGCACCGCCCGCGCCGCCGTCCGGATCGCCGTCGCGCTCGTCGACGAGGGGGCGATCGACCCGGCCGAGGCGGTCCGGCGGGTCACCGCCGAGCAGGTGCGGACCCTGCTGCGGCCCGAGCTCGCCGCGGGTGCGGCGGACTCCGCGGAGCTGCTGGCCTCGGGTGCCGCCGCCAGCCCCGGGGTGGCGACGGGCCTCGCGGTCGCCACGCCGGAGGAGGCGCAGCGCACGCCGGGGTCGGTGCTCGTGCGCCGCTCGACCAGTCCCGACGACGTGCACGGCATGATCGCCGCGGCCGCCGTCGTCACCGAGCAGGGCGGCGCGACCTCGCACGCCGCGGTGGTCAGCCGCGCGCTGGACACGCCCTGCGTGGTCGGGTGCGGGGCCGGCACCGTCGAGGCCCTGGTGGGCCGCGAGGTCACGGTCGACGCCACCGGCGGCCGGGTCTACGCGGGAGCCCTGCCGACCTCCGCGGTCACCGAGGCGGCCGACGACGACCTGCGGCGGCTGTGCGAGTGGGCCGACGCGCTCGCCCCGGTCCGCGTGGTGGCCGACGGCGCCGAGGCGGTGGAGCCGGTGTTCGACGCCGGCGCCGTGCCGCCCGACGAGCTCGGGGAGGCCCTGCCCGCCATCCCGCCGGGCACCCGCACCGTGCGGGGCGCCCTGTTCACCACGACCGACGGCGTGCGGGCGGCGGTCGACGCCGGGGTCGAGGTGATCGTCGCGGAGAACCGGCTGCCGGTCCTCCTCGCGGCGGTCGCACACGGGGGAGGAGCCCGATGAGCGCGCCCACCGAGCCGGAGGTCCCGGAGGCCGTCACCTACCGCGAGATCCGCGAGATCCTGCGGACCTTCGGCGACTCGGACTGGACCGGCATGACCGTGGAGCTGCACGGCATGCGGATCACGGTGGGGAAGAACGGCCCGCCCGCGGGCGGGGCCCCGCAGGCCGGGGGTGCGCCCGCGGGCCCGGTCGCCGCCCCCGCCGCCTCCGCGCCGGCGCCGGCGCCGGCCCCGGCTGCCGCTCCGGCACCGGCTGCGGCCCCCGCCCCGGTCAGCCCGGCACCGCCCGCCGCGACCGTCGACACCACGGGCTGCGTCGCCGTGACCTCGCCCGCGGTCGGGGCGTTCTGGGTGGCCCCCAGCCCGGGGCAGCCGCCGTTCGTGCAGGTCGGCGACACCGTCGAGCGGGACCAGCAGCTCGCGATCGTCGAGGTCATGAAGCTGATGAACCCGGTCGTCGCGCCCGCGGCGGGCACCGTCGTCGAGGTCTGCGCGGCCAACGCCGAGATGGTCGAGTACGAGCAGGTGCTGTTCTGGATCCGGCCCCATGGCTAGCCCGGCGGTCCTCGACGCGGGCGTCGCCGCCCGCCCACTGCGCCGCGTGCTCGTCGCCAACCGCGGGGAGATCGCGGTCCGGGTGATCCGGGCCTGCCGCACGCTCGGGCTGCAGACGGTCGTGGTGACCTCGACGGCCGACCGCGACGGGATGGCGGCCCGGCTCGCCGACCGGGCGGTGTGCATCGGGCCGCCGCCGGCCGGGCAGAGCTACCTGGCCGTGCCGTCCGTGCTCAGCGCGGCGCTCGGCACCGGCTGCGACGCCGTCCACCCCGGTTACGGGTTCCTCTCCGAGAACCCGGAGTTCGCGGCCGCCTGCGTCGCGGAGGGGCTCACCTTCGTCGGCCCCCGGCCCGAGGCCGTGGCGCAGGCCGGGGACAAGGCACGGGCCCGCGAGCTGGCCCGGACCGCCGGCATCCCGACACTCGACGGCTCGCCGATCCTGGAGACCACCGAGGCCGCCGTCGCCGCGGCTCGCGAGCTGGGGTTCCCGGTGCTGGTCAAGGCGGCTGCGGGCGGGGGTGGACGCGGCATGTCCGTCGTCGAGGACGAGGGCGAGCTGCGCGGCCGGTTCTCCGCCGCAGCCGAGGAGGCGCGGGCGGCGTTCGGCGACGGGCGCGTCTACCTGGAGCGGTTCGTCCGCAACGCCCGGCACATCGAGGTGCAGGTCGTCGGCGACAAGCAGGGCACCGTCGTGCACGTCGGCGAGCGGGACTGCACCCTGCAGCGGCGGCACCAGAAGGTGGTCGAGGAGTCGCCCGCCCCGAACATCCCCGAGCAGGTGCGCCAGGACATCCGGTGCAGCGGCGTCGCGTTCGCCGAGGCGCTCGGCCTGGACAGCGCCGGCACCGTCGAGTTCATCTACGACGCCGACCGGCAGACCTACGCCTTCCTCGAGTTCAACGCCCGCATCCAGGTCGAGCACCCGGTCAGCGAGCTGGTCTCCGGGATCGACCTGGTGGCCGCGCAGCTGCGCGTGGCGGGCGGCGCACCGCTCGGGTTCACGCAGGACGACGTGCACCTGGCCGGGCACGCCGTCGAGGTCCGGATCACCACGGAGGACCCGGCGCGGGGGTTCGTGCCGCACCCCGGCACGGTCACCGCCTGGGAACCGCCTGCGGGGCAGGGCATCCGCGTGGACAGCCACTGCGAGCCCGGGTACGTCGTCACGCCCTTCTACGACTCCCTGCTGGCCAAGATCGTGGCCCACGGACCCGACCGCGCGACCGCGGTCGACCGCATGATCGCCGCGCTCGACGCCCTGCGCGTCGAGGGCGTGCCGACCACCCGCGAGTTCTGCCGGGGCGCGCTCGACCATCCCGACTTCCGCGCCGGACGCGTCACCACCGACTGGATCGCGACCCGCGGACTGCCCGACTACCTGGAGAAGGTCCGATGAACTACCTGGACGTGGCCCCGCGGACCGAGGGCGGGGGCCGGCGACGCATCGAGATCGTCGACCAGACGCTGCGGGACGGCCCGCAGAGCTGGTGGGGGATGAAGCTGCGCCGGGACATGGGCCTGCCGATCGCCGGCGAGCTCGACCGCACCGGCTTCCACACCATCGACCTGGTGGGCAGCTCGATCTTCGAGGTCCTCGTGCGGCACTGCAAGGAGGACCCCTGGGAGCAGCTGATCTCGCTGTCGCGGGCGATGCCGCGCACCACCGTCCGGGCCGGGACCCGCAGCAACGGCATCGTGACCTTCGGGCTCACCGCCGACAGCGTCATGGACCTGTGGGTGCAGCGGCTCGTCGCGCACGGCATCGGCAGCTTCTGGATCTACGACGGCCTGTTCAACACCGACAAGATCGGCCGTCTGGTGAAGACCGCGCAGGCCGAGGGCGCGAAGGCGATCCCCTGCATCCTCTATGCGGACAGCCCGTACCACACGGACGAGTACTACGCGGCCCGCACGAAGGAGCTCGTCGCGCTCGGTGCGGACGGCATCGAGCTGGAGGACGCCGCCGGGCTGCTCACTCCGGAGCGCACCCGCACGCTGGTCGCCGCGATCAAGGCCGCGGCCGGCGACCTCCCGGTGGAGATCCACTTCCACAGCAACAACGCGCTCGCCCCGCTGAACTACCTGGAGGGCGTGCTGGCGGGCGCGGACGTCGTGCACACCGCGTCGAAGCCCCTCGCCGCCGGGGTGTCCCTGCCGTCGACCGAGAACACCGTGGCCAACCTGCGCTACGCCGGGTTCGACGTCGACCTCGACGAGACCCGCTTCGCCCCGGTCGCCGAGCACCTGCTGCGGGTGGCGGAGTACGAGGACCTCCCGGTCGGCACGCCGGCGGAGTACTCGCTGTTCCTCTACCGCCACCAGCTGCCCGGCGGCATGACCGGCACGTTCAAGGACCAGCTGCGGGCGCGGGGCATGGAGGACCGGTTCGAGGAGGTCCTCGACGAGATGTCCCGGGTCCGCGAGGAGCTCGGCTACCCGGTGATGGCCACCCCGTTCTCGCAGCTCGTCGGCACCCAAGCGGTGCTGAACATCGTGACCGGCAAGCGCTACTCGGTCGTCCCGGACGAGGTGATGATCTATGCCCACGGCTTCTACGGGAAGCCCGTCGCCCCGCTCGACCAGAACGTCCTCGACACGATCATGAGCTCGGCCAAGGCGAAGAGCTACGCGGACTGGCAGCCGCCGCAGCCGAGCCTCGCGGAGCTGCGCCGCCGGTTCGGCGAGTCGATCTCCGACGACGAGCTGATCCTGCGCCTGCTGGTGCCGGAGAGCGACATCGACGTCATGCGGGCCACTCCGCAGCGCAACCGGGACTTCGCGCCGACCACCAGGCAGGCCCGGTTCATCCGGGAGCTCGTGGAGACCTCCGTCGGCGCGTACCTGCACATCGACGGCCCCGGCTTCGAGCTGACCCTCGAAGGGGACCACTGATGAGCACCGAGCTGGGTGTCGGTCGCCCGACGAAGCGCCGGCCGGGGGCCGCGGTGGGCGGGCTGCCCGTCGCCGACCCCCGGCCGCTGCTCGACGGCGACGCGGTCCTCGGGGTCCGCTGCACCGCCTGCCGGTACCCGGTCGCGCAGGACGGCGTGCCGTGGTGCCCGGCCTGCTACGGGCCCGTCGAGCCGGCCCGGTTCGCGACGACGGGCGCGGCCTGGTCGTCGACCGTCGTCGCGATCCCGGTGGGAGAGCGGCGGCCGCCGTTCGGCCTGGCCTACCTCGACCTGGACGACGGGCCGCGGGTCCTCGTGCACCTCGCGGAGCCCGCCGTCCTGCCGATCGGCACGCGCCTGCGGATCACCGGCACGGACCTCGGCGACCTGGTGGCCGCCACGATCGACGACGAGGTGACCCCGTGAACCAGCCGATGCTGTGGGGCGTCGGGACCAGCGACTACGGCCTCCAGCCCGAGCGCCGCGTCGAGTCGCTCGCCTGGACCGCGGTCGCCGAGGCGGTCCGCGACGCCGGCATCACGCCGGGGCAGATCGACGCGATCGTGGTCGGGTCCGTGTTCGGCCCGCCCGGTGTCGCGACGCGGGTGCAGCGGGGGCTCGGGCTGCCCGGGGTTCCGATGTGGACCGTCGAGAACGCCTGCGCGAGTGGCACCAGCGCCTACCACGAGGCCGTCGAGGCGGTCCGCCTCGGCCGCTTCGGCTGTGTGCTGGTCCTCGGCGTCGACCAGATGTCGACGCTGTTCTCGGGAGCGATCGTGCCCGAGGCGACCGACCCCGAGGGCGCCGCGTCGCTGCCCCTGCCGGGGCTGTACGCGTTGCAGGCCCAGCGGTACGTGCAGGAGTTCGGGGTCACGCCCGAGCAGCTCGCCGCCGTCGCCGTGAAGAACAAGCGCAACGGCCTGGACAACCCCCGTGCGCAGCTGCGGAAGAAGGCACCGACGGTCGAGGAGGTCCTCGCGTCCCGCATGATCGCGGACCCACTGACCTTCCTGCAGTGCTGCCCGACCAGCGACGGGGCAGGCGCCCTGATCGTGGGACCCGAGCGCGGCAACCCGGACGACCTGCGGATCGAGGCCTCGGCGATGGTCTCCGGGGCGCTGTGGGACCACCGCACGGACGACGTCTGGGGCTATGCCAGCGTGGTCCGGGCCGCCGAGCAGGCCTACGCGCAGGCCGGACGGACGCCCGGGGAGATCGACGTCCTCGAGGTGCACGACGCCTTCACCATCGGCGAGATCCTCACGCTCGAGGCCCTCGGCCTCGCCCCCCGCGGCAAGGGCGCGGAGCTGGCGCCCTCCGGCCACACCGCCCGCGACGGCGCCCAGCCGGTGAACCCGAGCGGTGGGCTGCTGTCCCGCGGACACCCGTTGGGCGGCACGGGAACCGCGCAGATCGCCGAGATCGCGTGGCAGCTGCGCGGCCGGGCCGAGGCCCGGCAGGTCGCCCGGCACCGCGTCGGCCTCGTCGAGACGATGGGTGGCGGCGCCGCGGGCATGGACGGCAACGCCTGTGTCGTCACGATCCTGTCGGTCCTGTGAGGTACCCCGGGTTGCTGGGGTTCCGCGAGGTCGCGGGTCTGCGGACCCGCTCCGGCGGGCGGGTGCGGCCCGGCCTGCTGTACCGGAGCGGCACGCCGCAGTTCCTCGACCTCGCGGCCGGTCGCCGGCTGCTCGCGGACACCGGCATCGCGTCGACGATCGACCTCCGCCTGCCCCACGAGGTCGACCAGGAGGGCCGGGGCCCGCTCGACCGGCTCGGGGTCCGCCACGCCCCGCACCCCGTGCGCCTGCGGGCCCTGGTCGCCCCGGGGTCGGCGGTGGCGCCGATGCCGGGCGACGACCCGCTCGTCGGCACCTACCTGCGCTACCTCGACGAGGGCGCCGAGGCGGTCGCCGGGTCCGTCGCGGAGCTGCTCGAGCCCGGTACGCTCCCGGTCCTCCTGCACTGCACGGTGGGCAAGGACCGCACCGGTGCCGTGGTCGCCGTCCTGCTCGACGCCCTCGGGGTGGAGCACGAGGACATCGCCGCCGACTACGCGCGGGGCGCGGCGGACGCCGCCGAGGCCATGGCCCGGCTGCGGACCATGGCCTCCTACGGCGACGCGGTCGACGTCTACCCGCCCGAGGCGCTGACGGCCGAACCCGGCACGATCCTGCGCTTCCTCGCCGCCGTGGACGACCGCCACGGCGGCAGCCGTGCGTTCCTGCTCGACCACGGGCTCACCCCGGCGATGCTCGACGAGCTCGACGCGCTCCTCGTCGAGCACCCGGGGTAGATGGTCAGTCGTCGGACAGGGCCTGCTGCGGGGTGAGGCCGAGCTGGTGCCCGGGCACCCCGCCGCTCTGCGCGGGGTGCGTCACGACGGCGACGGCGACACCGCCGAGGAACGCCGCCGCGACCACGGCGAGCAGGACGCCGGCGAGCACGGCCGAGCCGCTGATCAGCGTGGTGAAGTTCAGCAGCACCAGGACGGTGACGAACACGATCCCGACGAGCCCGAGGGCCGGGGCGATGCGCGTGTTCCACACGCGCTCGTCCACCCGGTGCCGGGCGAAGAACACCAGGATCGCCACGGCCGTCAGCACCATCAGGACCAGGACGCTCACCGTCGCCACCCCGGACATCCAGGTGAACAGGGTCAGCACCGGGTCCGCGCCCGCGAGCGCGAAGACGCCGAGCAGCAGCACCGCCGAGGTGCTCTGGGTGAGCGAGCCGACGTACGGCGAGCCGTGCCGCGGGTGCGTGCGGGCCAGCGTCTCCGGGCCGACGCCCTGCCGGCCGAGGGCGTAGAGGTAGCGGGAGATGGCGTTGTGGAAGGCCAGCAGCGCGGCGAACAGGCTGGTCAGCAGCAGGACGGCCATCACGTCGGCGTAGACCGGCCCGATGTACTGCGCTGCCGCCGCGAAGACGAGGCCCGCGGTGTCGGCCTGCGCCGCGGCCTCGACCTGGCTCGGGCCGTACGCGATGACGATCGTCCAGCTGGCGATCGCGTAGAAGACGCCGATCAGGATGACCGCGATGTAGGTGGCCCGCGGGATCGTGCGCTTCGGCTCGCGGGCCTCCTCGCCGTAGATGGCGGTGGCCTCGAAGCCGACGAAGGAGGCGACCGCGAACATGACCGCGATCCCGGCCCCGCCCTGGAAGAAGGTGGCGGGCGAGAACGAGGTGAGCGAGTAGCCCTCCGGCCCGCCCTTCACGAGGATCGTGACGGCGAGGACGGCGACGACCGCGATCTCGAGGACGAGCAGCACGCCGAGCACCTTGGCGCCCACGTCGATGCTGCGGTAGCCGAGCAGGCCGACGACGCCGATCAGCACCGCGGCCAGGACCCACCAGGGGATCTCCGGCCCGCCGTACTGCGTGATCAGCCCCTGCAGCGTGGTGGTGGCCAGGCCGTAGACCGCGGCCTGGATGGCGGTGTAGGTCAGCAGCGCGAGCCCGGCCGCGCCGAGCCCGAGCCGGGCGCCGAGCCCGCGGGTGACGTAGGCGTAGAAGGCGCCGGCGTCCACGACGTGGTGGCTCATCGCGGCGTAGCCGACGCTGAAGACCAGCAGGACCACGGCGACGACGAGGAACGCCATCGGCACGCCGGGGCCGTTGCCGATCGCCAGCATGACCGGTAGCGCGCCGCCGATGGCGGTCAGCGGGGCGGCCGCGGCCACCACGAGGAAGACGATCCCGGCGACGCCGATGGAGCCGCGCAGCGTGTGGCCGCGGTCGGCCGTGGGGGCGGGGGCGGTCTGCTCACTCATGGTCGGCTCCCGGGAGGGGCTCGCCGGCCCCGTTCGCAGCGGCCCGGGCCGCGCAGTGCGCGCTTCGGGTGCGGGGGACGTCGAGGGCGGGGTTGCGGTCGAAGAAGCCGACCGGCCTGAGGACGAACCCCGTGTGGTCGACGGGCATGATCGGCCAGTCCTCGGGGCGCGGGAAGTGGGTGAGCCCGAAGGTGTGCCAGACGACGAGGTCCTGGCCGTCGATGTCGCGGTCGTGTGCGACGTAGGCGGGCAGGCCTGCGCCGCCGGCGTGCTGGTTGACGAAGTCGCCGGCGGCGTAGCGCTCGGCCGGGTCGAAGCGGGTGACCCACAGGTGCTTCGCGGCGAACGTGGCGCGGCGGTGGATGGACGAGTCCTCGTCGGCGAGCAGCTCCGGGTTGCCCTCGGGAACGAGGGCGTAGGCCACGGGGTCGCCGAGCCGGTTGCGCGAGTCCGGGTTGGTGACGTGCCAGACCCGGCCCTTGCGGGTGTCGGCGAGGCGCTGGGCCTCGGACTCGCGGCGCAGCGGGGTGCGGCTGTGGGTGAAGGCGTTGCCGCGCGGGTTGTCCGGGCCCGTGGGCACGCGCCGGACCTCGACCTCCTCGACGAGGTTGACCGGACCGTCGACGGCCATGTCGAGCCGGGCGCTGAAGAGGTGCTGGTGGTAGGGGGCGCCCAGGCCGGGGGCGAGCTGGGAGGCGTAGGGGTTGACCTCGTCGTACCCGGGGCCGGGGTAGGCCGAGGTGAAGACGACGCCGGTGGCCTTGGCCTCGCACTCGATGGTTCCGTCGAGGTAGAGGTACCAGTAGAAGCCGTAGTCGTAGTTGCCGATGGTGGTGAAGAAGGAGATCACCATGCGGCGCTGGCGGCGGGTCTCCGCGGAGCCGGCCCACAGGTCGGTGTGCTTCCAGAGGATCCCGTAGTCCTCCTCGTGGAGGCAGATCGCGTTGGGCAGCACCCGGGGGTGGCCGAACTCGTCCGCGATCACCGCGTCGAGGTAGGTGATGTCCCCGACGCAGTCGCAGCCGAGCTCCAGCGCGTTGGCGTACCGGCCGATCATGTACTCGCCGGTGTCGAAGTAGTTCTGCCAGGACCGGACCGGCGAGGGATCGGCGTAGGGGACGACCATCTCCGAGATCGACGCGCGGTGGACGATCGGGCGGTCGCGCTCGCCGTCGCGGAAGGAGATCTGGTGCAGCACCAGGCCCTCGCGCGCGTCGAAGCCGATGCGGACCGACCAGTTCTCCCACTCGAGCAGGCTGCCGTCGAGGGTGAAGCTGGGGCCCTCGGGCTGGGTGATCTCGATCGGCTTCTGCGAGGTGCGCAGGGGGCCGGTCACGGCGACGTCGTCGAAGTTGCCGGACTCGGTCGGGATCGGCACGACACCGAGGTCGATCACCTGGGTCACCGTCCGGTCGACCACGTCGACATAGCCGACCAGCCCGTCGACGGGGTGGGCCCAGGCGTGGTCGGTCGGGTGCTCCTGCACGAAGGCGAGCCCGCGCAGGATCCGGCGCCCGGTCTCCTCGGGGTACTCGAACACCCCGGCCGAGAGCGGGGCGACGCGGACCGTGGCCACGTCGAGGTCGCGCGCGGCCAGCGCGGCGAGCCAGCGCTCGTCGGTGGCCAGGACCTGCTCGACCAGCTCGAACTCCTCGTCGAGCACCGGCAGCTGCCCGTCGGCCGCGGGGTCGAGGCGCCGCTCGGCGAGCACCGCCTTCGCGCTGACCGAGACGAGGACGTCGCGGCCCCCGGGCGTCACGGTGTCGTGCAGGAGGGCACGGACGACGCGCTCGGCGGCGGTGCAGTCGGGCCCGTACAGCACCTCCTTCGGTGGCTCCTCGAGGCCGAGGTAGACCACGCGCGAGGTCTCCGGGAGGAGGCCGGCGTCGGTGAGGACCTGGCGGGCGATGCTGATCTCGTCGCCGGTCAGCGGGCTGAGCGGGTGCGCGGGACCGGCGTCGGTGGCGATCGGCGGCATGGGTGATCTCCGTTTTTCTCCGGGTGTAGACAAAAGGGTGGGGCAGACCGGCCGGCAGGGGAAGTGGGGATTCCTTTCGGCATCGTTCAAGACGCCGGTCGGGTGGTCGCCCCGCGTGGCACCTCGACCAGCGGAGCCGCGCGTGCGGAGCAGGCCGTCCCGGTTACCGTGGACGGGCGCGGCGGTGAGGGGAGCACGGTGCCCAAGCAGGTTGACCACGACGAGCGCCGGGCCCTGATCGCCGAGGCGACCTGGCGGTTGATCGCGGAGCGCGGCATCGACGCGGCGACCATGCGCGAGATCTCCTCGTCGATCGGCATGGCCAACGGTGCCCTCAAGTACTACTTCCCGGACAAGAACGCGCTCGTCCGGACGGCGTTCACGCACGTCTTCGAGGCGACGAACGCGCGGATCCGGGCGCGGCTGGCGGGGACGACCGGGCTGGCGGGACTGCGGGTCTTCTGCCTCGAGGTGATGCCGGTCGAGGACGTCACCCGGCTCGAGGCGCGCGTGGTGCTGCCCTTCTGGCAGCGGGCCCTCGCCGACGCCGAGCTGGCGGCGGTCTATGTCGAGGCCATGGCGGTGTGGCGCGAGCAGATCCACGGCTTCCTGCGGGCGGGCCGGGCGGACGGGTCGGTCACCACCGGGGTGCCCGACGCCGTCCTGGCCGAACAGCTCCTGGCGATGCTCAACGGCGTCCAGGCGCTGGCCCTGCTCGACGGCGGCGCCGCCACACCCGACCTGCAGCGCCGCATGATCGACGCCTTCCTCGACGGCCTCGGCTAGACCGTCGCGGCGTGCTGCTCCTGCAGGCGCCGGCCGGTGCGGTCGGGCCGCAGGAAGAGCGCGGCCGCCAGCCCGGCGACCAGGAGCACGGCGCCGGTCAGCAGGAACCCGTGGTTCAGGCCGGAGGCCATGGCGTCGACCATCTCCGGGGTGCGCTGCTGTCCCGCGGCCGGGGCGCGGTAGCCCGCCGACTCCATCAGGACGCCGATGACGAACGGCGAGCAGATCGCGCCGATCGACGCGACACCGCCGAGGACCGCCATGACCAGCCCGCGCTGCTGCGGCGCGACGGCGTAGGCCAGTGCGCTCGGGACCATCGGGTAGATGATGCTGCAGCCTGCGGCGACGGTGAGCAGGACGACCGCGAGCGCACCGCCGGTCACGGGCAGCAGCAGGAACGCGACGCCCGCGACGACTGCGGCGACGCCGAACGGCACCGCGATGGCGGAGCGCACACTCGCGCCGCGGCGCATCAGCCGCCTGCCGAGCACCCCCAGCCCCAGCAGCAGGCCCGCGCCGAACAGCCACGGCAGGGTGGACACCACCCCGACCTCGCCGAGGGACAGACCGATCACGCCGGTCAAGTACTGCGGGGACCAGGTGGTGAGGAAGCCCTGGGTCCAGAAGTTGCCGAACCCGCCGATCACGGCGGCGGCGAAGGTGCCGCTGAGCAGCAGGGCACGGACGGGCACGACCCGCAGACCGTCGACCCCCGCCACCTCCGCCGGAGCCGCCGCGTCCCGAGCGGTCGTCCTGCGGCCCGCGAAGGGCCCGTCGGACCTGACCAGCAGCCAGACGACCGACCATACGAGCCCGACGACGCCGAGCACGCCGAAGGCCCAGCGCCAGCCGAACTCGACGATCACCCAGGCCAGGGCCGGGGCCGCGACCACCGGTCCGAGAGCCGACCCCGCGGCGACGAGGTTGCTGGGCAGGGCCCGGTCCTCCGGGGCGAACCAGCCGTGCACGGAGGTCAGCGACATCGCGGTCGCCGGCCCCTCGGCGCCGCCGAGCAGGATCCGGGTGACCAGCAGGATCGCCGCGCCCCCGCCGAGCAGCATCGGGAACTGCATGACGGCCCAGAACACGCCCATCGCGAGCAGGATCCAGGTGGCCTGCACGCGCCGGGACAGGATCCCCACGCCGAACGACACCACGGAGTAGAGGAAGAAGAAGGCGCTGCCGATGAAGCCGAACTCGACGGCGGAGATGCCGAGCTCGGGCATGGCCTCACCGGCCACGAGGCCCAGCACCGCCTTGTCGGCGAACGCGACCACCTGGAACAGGACCAGCAGGGTCGTGACGACCCAGGCCCGGCGGTTCATCCGCCCCGTCCGGACGGCGGCGGTCAGCGTCCCGGTGCCGGGCGCGTCGGTGGAGGAGGACATGGTTCTCCGATCGGACGGGTCCGGGGCGTCGTCGCCCGGCGGACCGGTGGTGGACGTCGATGACGAGCAGCGACCGAGGGGAGTGCAGGGTTCGGGTCAGTAGAGTTCGATCTTCAGGCGGGCGGTGCGGGCGCGGGAGACGCACAGCGCCATCTGGTCGCCCGCGGCCCGGTCCGCCGCGGACAGGCAACTGTCGCGGTGGTCCGGCACGCCCTCGAGGACCCCGGACACGCAGGATCCGCAGACGCCCTCCTCGCAGGACGTGAAGACCTCGATCCCGTTCTCGTCGAGGACGGAGAGGATCGAGCGGCCGGCGGGGACCTCGAACTCCTCGCCGGTGTCCAGCTCGACCACGAATGCCTGGTCGGCGGAGGTGTCGATCTCGGCGGCCACGAAGTGTTCGACGTGCACGTGGTCCGCCCCGACGGTCGGTCCGAGCGTGGCGGCGACCTGGTCCATGAAACCGTCCGGACCGCAGGTGTACACGCGGCTCGCCGTGGTGAGGCCGCCCGCGTGGGCGCGGAGCACCGCGGGCTGGTCGGCACGGGGCACGCCGAAGTGCAGGTGGACGCGGTCCCGGAAGTCCGCCCGGTGCTCGAGCAGGTCCGCGAACGCCGCCTCCTCCCGGGAGCGGGCGAAGTAGTGCAGCGTGAAGTCCGCGCCGCGCCGGTGCAGCTCGTAGGCCATGCTGAGCAGCGGCGTGACGCCGATGCCGCCCGCGACCAGGAGGTGGTGGTCGGCGTCGTCGGCCAGGGCGAGCAGGTTGCGCGGGGCGCCGATCGCGAGGGTGTCGCCGACGCGGACCTCGTGCAGGGCGGCGGACCCACCCCGGGACGCCTGCTCGCGCTTGACCGCGATCAGGAGGGAGCCGGCGTCGTCCGGCGGGCTGCACAACGAGTACTGGCGCAGTACGCCCGTCGGGCCGACGACGTCCACGTGCGCGCCCGCCTCGTAGGGGCCCAGCGGGGCCCCGTCGGTGGTGACGAGCCGCAGGCTGCGGATGTCGGCCGCCTCCTCGGTGACCTCGCTGACGCGGACCGCGACGGTAGCCGTCATCGGACCATCCTCCTTCCCGTGCGATCAGGTGTGAGCGATCAGGTGTGAGCGATCAGGTGCGAGCGATCAGGTGCGGTGCGGTGTCACCGCAGGTAGAGGCCGCCGTTGACGTCCCAGCAGGCGCCGGTGACGGACGCGGCGTCGGGGGAGGCGAGGAGGGCGACCATCCGGGCGACGAATGCCGGGTCGCCGAGCCGCCCGACGGGGATGCCGGCGCGCAGCGCCTCGATCCCGTCCTCGCCGACGACCGTACGCACGGTCTCGCCGTCCTGCGGCCCCGGCGACACGGCGTTGACCGTCACCCCGCGCGCCGCGAGGTCACGGGCGAAGACCTTGGTCGCGGTGAGCACCGCCCCCTTGGACGCGGCGTAGTGGGCGCCGGTGGCGGTGCCGCCGTTCTGCCCGGCCAGCGACGCCATGTTCACGATCCGGCCGTAGCCCTGCTCGGCCAGGTGCGCGCCGAAGACCTGGCAGGCCCGGAAGGTCCCGCCGAAGTTGACGGCCATGACGGTGTCCAGCTCGTCCGCGCCGATCTCCATGACCGGGGTGGCCTGGGTGCGGGCCGCATTGTTGACCAGCACGTGCACGGCCCCGAAGGCCGCCAGGACGTCCCGCAGGAGTGCTGCGGGCGCGTCCCGGTCGGCGACGTCGACGGTGAAGGCGCGGGCGGTCGTCGCCGTGCCGTCGAGCTCCTTGGCGAGCGCCTCGGCGGAGGCGCCGCCGAGGTCGGCGACCGCGACCCGGTAGCCGTCGGCGTGCAGCCGGCGGACGATCGCCTCGCCCAGCCCGCGTGCGCCACCGGTGACGACCGCGACCTGCGGCGCGCTCACAGGAGGAACCCGGCGGCCGGGACCGCCGACTCGCTGTCGACGAGGCGGACGATCTTCTGTACGATGCGGTCCCCGGCGGGCCCGTCCGGCGAGAGCCGGATGCGGTGGACCAGGTCGGCCGCCCACAGGTCGTGGTTCTCCCGCTTGTAGGCGACGAGGACCTGCGCGGACCGGACGACCACCTGGTCGTCGGACACGGACTCGGGGACGAACCGGGACACCGTGCGGACGGTGCGGGCCGCATCGACGGCGGCGATCGCGTAGCCCTCGGTCATGCGGGCCACGCGCATCCGCCGCATCCGGGCGTCGTCGTAGACCATGTTGAGGATGTCGTCGAAGCGCTCCGCCTCGGGGTCGATCGGGATCACGTAGAACCCGTCGTCGGTGTAGAGCGCGTCCCAGGCCTCGTAGGCCTTGCGGTCGAGCAGCTCGGCCTCGCGCCAGATCAGCTCGATCGCCCGCGCGACGCGAGGGTCGGTCGTCGGGATCGGCACCGGGAGGGCGGCGGTGGGGGTGACGGTCTCAGTCATCGCTCATCATCGCCTTCCACTGGGCGTACGCGGCGCGCATGCCGGTCTCGTCGGTGACGTGGGAGGTCGGCCAGCCCTCGGGGCCGGGCTTCTCCCGGGCCAGGCCGCGGTTGACCAGGATCGGCATCGCGGGGGCCGCCGCGGCGCCGCGCTGGACGCGGTCCCAGCCCTCGGCGTCGTCCGGGGTGCCGAAGCCGAAGGGGCCCTGGAAGTGCTCGTGGATCCGGAGCCGCTCGCGGTTGACGGCGTCGAGCTCCGGCGGGCCGTCCGGGCCGATCGCGACGTGCTCGATGCGCGTCTCGTTCACCGAGATCGGCCGCAGCACGCGGAAGAACGCCGCGGACATCGACACGTTCGGGAACAGGTTCAGGTTGAAGCCGGTGCCGTGCATCGCGCGCACGACCTTGCGCACCTGCGCCTGGTCGAGGGTCTTCGACAGCTCGGCGACGAGGTCGTCGAACCGGCCCTGCAGCGGCTCGGAGCCGTCGTCGGCGTCGAGGTCGGAGTGCTCGGGCACCATCTGCATGACGCTGTGGCCGTGCCCGAGGTCGTGCGTGGTGCACGTCGGGTCGGTCATGAACGACATCATGTCCGCGGTCTCGGCGTCGACCGACGCCATCCACGAGCGGTGCACGATCGGGAAGTGGTACCCGTCGGTGGTGTTCTCGAGCTGGATCTTCCAGTTGCCGCGGAAGCTGAACCGGTGGCGGCCGAGCACCTTGATCGGGTAGCCGCCGCCCTGCTTCATGAAGCGGTCGATCCACAGCCGGGCGTCGCCGAGGAAGTCCTCCAGCGGCTCGGCGTCCTCGTCCAGCGTCGCGAAGATCATGCCGCCGTAGGACTCGGTGCGGAGCCTGGCCAGCGAGAGGTCGCGCTTCTCCATCACGCCCTCGTAGCCGTCCGGGTACGGGATGCCCCGCAGCGACCCGTCGAGGCCGTAGGACCAGGCGTGGTACGGGCAGGTGAAGCCGTTGACCTGGCCGCTGGGCTTCTCGCAGAGGCTCGCGCCGCGGTGCCGGCAGCGGTTCAGCAGGGTCCGCACGACCCCCTTGCGGTCCTTGGTGACGATCACCGGCTGGCGGCCGACGAAGGTCGACTTGAACGACCCGGCCCTCGGCAGCTCGCTGGAGTGGGCCACCCAGATCCACGAGCGCTCGAAGATGCGGCTCATCTCGAGCTCGAACAGCTCGGGGTCGGTGTAGAGCCGGCCCGCGACCCGGTCCTCGCGGACGAGGTCGGCGGGGGCGGTGCCCAGGACGTTCTCGATCATCGCTCGCCTCCGGTCGCGGGGAGCGCGACGTCGTCGCGCACGGTGAGGGCCCGGCCGATCCGGGCCTCGATCTTGGCGAACCGCCAGAGCTTCACGTCCCCGCCGCCGACGGGCGTGGTGCGCAGCAGGTTGCAGGCGGCCTTGACGGTCTCCTGGGTGTCGACGTCCGCCAGGATGTAGCAGGTCCACGGCCACCCGTCGGACGGCCCGACCATGTGCGCGTCGTCGTCGATGTCGCCGATGAAGTCCACCCCGGGCAGGGCCTTGAGGCTGTCCGTCATGGCCACGAAGGACTGCCAGACGTGGCCGGTGGTGATGCCGTCGGTGGGGAGGTCGAAGAAGTTCTGGTTGATGCCGATGCAGAACAGCACCCGCAGGGGCGCGGCCATGGGGTCTCCTCGTGGTGGTCGGGGCGGGCCGTCAGCGGAAGCCGGGGGTCGTCGGGGGCAGGCCCATCAGGACCGCGCCCGCCGCGTCGTAGATCGCCGGCCCCAGGAAAGCGTGCTGCTTGGGGACGAGCGCGTCCCCGAGCAGGCGCTGCAGCGGGTGGGTGGTGCCGATCGGCGCGGTGCCCGACACCTCGACCAGCCCGCTCACCACGTCCGACGCCGTCTTGGCCAGGTGGGCCGAGGCGAGCCGCAGCTCGGCGTTCTGCTCGTCGGTCGCGGGGTCGCCCCGCAGCACGGTCTCCCAGGTCTGCGCGGTCGCCTCGTAGAAGAAGGCGCGGGCCGAGCGCAGTGCTGCCTCGCTCCGCGCGACCTCGGTCCGGTAGTACGCGCGGTCGGCCAGCTTCGGGGCGCCGGTGACGCCCTTGTAGCCGCCGCCGACCTCGCGGGCGTGGTCCAGTGCGGCGCGGGCGACGCCGGCACCGACCACGGCGAGCACCTGCGCGGCGTAGGCGATCGTGGGGTAGCGGTAGAGCGGCTCGTCGACGGTCGGCTCGCCGCCGCGGACGAACGTCCACTCCCGGGCGACCTCGACGCCGTCGACGACCAGGTCGAACGACCCGGTGCCCTGCATGCCGACGACGTCCCACTCCTGCACGATCTCGACCTGCTCGGGCCGCAGCACCGCCGTGCGGGGCTTGCCGCCGGAGGCCTCGTCGCCGGGCATCCCGACGCCCAGGAGGTCCGCGCCCATGCAGCCGCTGGCGAACTTCCAGCGCCCGGTGAGCCGGTGGCCCCGCGCGGTCTCCTCGCCGCGCTGCGGCGGGAAGAGCGCGCCGGCGAAGGCCACGTCCGGGCCGTCGGCGTAGATCTTCTCCTGGGTCTCGAGCGGCAGCGCCGCCAGGTAGATCTGGGCGGAGCCGAAGCTCGCCACCCAACCGGTCGACCCGTCGACCTCGGAGATGCGCTCGACCTGAGAGAGGAACGCCGCGGGCGGCAGCGGGTCGCCGCCGAAACGGGCCGGGGTGGCCGCGCGGTAGAGACCCGCCTGCTTGAGCCGCGCGACGAAGTCCTTCGGGACATGTCGCAGCCGGCGGAACTCGTCGCGGCGGCCGATCAGTTCGGCCAGCACGTCCGCGAGCGGAACGGTCTCCCGCGCTCCGGGAAGAGTCCGTTCTCCCGATTCCTCGATGCGCAGCATCGCTCCTCCTCGTCGCCGCGGTGAACGGATTCGAGAGTAGGAACGGCGAGGGGGCGGCGAAATCAGAACCATCCCTGCCCGGATAGGGACATCCCGCCCGTTCCGTAGGGGATTCCTTCAGTCCGCTCCCGCGAACGTGCGTCCTACGCTGTGCCGATGTCGGTCGACCCGAGCGCGCCGGAGATCGTCACCGAGGACCTGGTGACGCTGATGAACGCGGCCAGGACGTGCGTCCTGGTGCACGACGCCGAGACCAAGAACATCCTCTGGGCGAACCCGGCCGCCTGCGAGCTGCTCGGCTGGCCCCTCGACGAGCTGCGCCCGCTCAAGGCCAACGACATGAGCAGCACCGCGCCGCAGTACCACCGGGTGCTCGGGCGGGCGTGGCTGCAGGAGGCGGTGGAGCGGGGCAGCAGCCGCATCGAGTGGCACTACCGCACGCGCAGCGGCCGGGTCGTGCCCACGGACGCTCTGGCCAGGCGCGTCGAGCTGGCGCAGGGGCCCGCGGTCATGGTCGAGTTCCGCGACATCGAGCGGGAGCAGGCCACCGAGCAGGCGCTGCGCCGGACGACCTCGTCGATCGACGCGCTGGCCCGGCACACCTCGACCATCGCCCTCACGCTGGACGCCGCCGGGACCGTCCGGTTCGCCACGGACACGGCGCTCGCCCTGCTCGGGATGGTGCCGGAGGAGATGGGCCGCCGGCTCGACGAGTTCGGCACCCTGCGGGCCGGGGGACGGCCCGTGAGCTGGGCCGACGTCGCCGCGCAGGCCGATCCGACGATCGAGGTGCAGCTGCAGGTGCCGCGCCCCGCGACCGACGAGGCGGTCTGGCTGGAGGGCACCCTGGAACGGCTCGCCGAGCCCGACGGCGACGGCCTGCTGATGATCCTGCACGACGTCTCCGGTCGCGTGCACCGCGAGGTGCTGCGCGAGCGGGAGCTGCACCGGGAGAACTACCAGGCCCGCTACACGGCCATGGGCGACATGGCGATGGCGATCGCGCACGAGCTGGGGCAGCCGCTCGCCGCGGCCGGGAACTTCCTGGCGGGCACCACCCGGCACGCCGGCGTCCTCGAGGACGAGGGGACGCTGTCGCGCGAGTCCGCGGACCGGCTCCGGTTCGGGATCGGCAGCGCCGTCCGCCAGATCGACCGGGCCAGCGCGATCGTGGGTGCCGTCCGGGCGTTCGTCGGACATCTCGAGCACTCCCGCCAGGTCGTCGACCTCCACGACGTGGTCGACGAGTGCCTGTACTTCGTGCGCCTGCGGGCCGTCGATCCCGGCGTGCGGGTCGTGGTGCACCGGCACCCGGAATCCCTGCCGACGGTCTGCGAGCGGGTGCTGACCGGGCAGGTGCTGCTCAACCTGTGCTTCAACGCCGTCGACGAGATGGCGTGCTGCGCGCCGGAGGAGCGGGAGCTCGAGATCACCACGAGCGTCCGCGACGGCGAGGCCGTCCTGACCGTCGACGACCGCGGCCGCGGGCTGCTGCGGGACCCCTTCGCCGAGTCGTTCACGTCGAAGGAACAGGGCAGCGGGATCGGGTTGGCGCTGAGCTACCGGATCATCACCCGGCAGCACGGGCGGATCTGGGCCGAGCGGCGCGCGGGCGGCGGATCCCGCTTCGGGTTCGCCCTCCCGCTCGCCGCGGAGCACCGGCCCGAGTAGGGGAAAGCCTCAGGGGGAGCGGAGGAAGTCTCGATACCGGAGCCGCACGACCGGGCCATACCTTGCGAATATCCCGCCGACCGGACCCCGGCCGGCCGCGACAGTCCAGGAGGAGCAGTGCCCGAACCGACCCGGACCCAGTCAGACTTCCGCTCCGCCATGGCCAACCTGTCCGCCGCCGTCAACGTGGTCACCACCGACGGCCCGCACGGACGGGCCGGCATGACGGTCAGCGCCGCCTGCTCGGTCACCGACTCCCCGCCCACCGTGCTGGTCTGCGTGAACCGCTCCAGCCGGTCGCACTCCGTGCTGGTCGGCAACGGCCGGCTCTGCGTGAACGTGCTGGCCGGCGAGCACGAGGACCTGGCCATGCACTTCGCGGGCGCGACGAAGGTCCCGACCGCCGAGCGCTTCACCGACGACCGGTGGGACCTCACCAGCCACGGCGTACCGGTGCTGCGCGGCGCCGCGGCCACCGTGATCGGCCGGATCCGGGCGCGGCGCGAGCTCGGCTCGCACACCGTGCTGTTCGTGGACGTCGAGCAGGTCGGCACCCAGGACGACGGCGGCGCACTCGTCTACTTCCAGCGGCGCTTCCACAGCCTGGGCGCCCCCCGGCTCACCGCGTGACCGGCCCCGTCCGCGAGGAGGAGCGCCCGTGACCCAGGCCGAGGACACAGGCCAGCGCATGACGCTGACCTGCTACAACGACACGCACGGCTTCGGCTGGCGGCACGTCGACCTGTTCGTGCACGACGCCGAGGGCCGCGAGCTGAACTGGGTGCACTGGCAGGTCCCCCGGGACGGCCCGGAGGAGGCCGACCTCGTCACCGCCCGCGTCGAACCGACGCTGCGCCGGATCTCGGAGTGGCGGCACTCCGTCGGGCCGAGCGGCGTGCACTACTGGGTCGCCGACGTCGAGTGGGAGGACGAGTGAGCGCGCTGTACGCGCCGTGGTCGCTGCGCGGGCTGGTCGCGGACCTGGCCGCCGGACGCACCACCCCCGCCGCGGCGGCGGAGCGGTCCCGCGAACGGATCGCGGGGACCGAGCCGGAGCTGCGGGCGTGGGTCGTACCGCCCGCGGAGGCCCCGACGGACGAGGGATCAGGGCCCCTCGGAGGGATCCCGCTGGGGGTCAAGGACATCATCGACGTCGCGGGCCTCCCCACGCGGTGTGGCTCGTCGCTGCGGGCCGACGCCGCGCCCGCCGGGGCGGACGCCGCCGTCGTCGCCGCGTGGCGCCACGCCGGGGCCGTCCCCGTCGGCAAGACCGTGACCACCGAGTTCGCCTACTTCGCGCCGGGTCCGACCGGCAACCCGGCCGCCGCGGGACACACCCCCGGCGGCTCGTCCAGCGGCTCGGCCGCCGCCGTCGCGTCGGGGCAGGTGCCGCTGGCGCTCGGGTCGCAGACGGCGGGGTCGGTCACCCGGCCCGCGGCCTTCTGCGGGGTCGCCGCGCTGGTCCTCACCCACGACCGGCTCCCGGTCGACGGGGTGACGGGCCTGAGCCCGAGCCTGGACAGCCACGGCGTGTTCGCCGCCCACGTCGACGACCTCGCGCTGGCCTTCGCCGCGCTGACCGGGGAGCCCGAGCGGGCGGGCGCGCGTCCGCCTCGCCTGCTGTTCTGGTCGGCGCGGTCGAGCCCGGTCGATCCCGAGATGCGGAAGGCGCTGCTCGGGGCCCGCGACCGTTGGACGGCGGCGGGGGCGGTCGTCGACGACCTGCCGGAACCCGAGCTGGTCGACGCGTTGACCGCGGCCCACACGGTGGTGATGGCCGCCGAGGCCGCGGTCGAGCGTGCCGCCGAGGCGAGCCGGGCGGACGAGCTGAGCGCGCCCCTCGCGGAGCTGCTCCGCCGCGGCGCCGCCACCGGCCCCGCGGACCTGGAGGCCGCCCGTGCGGTGGTGGCCGAGGGCCGTGCGCGGATCGCCGACCTGCTCGCCTCCTACGACGCCGTCGTCGGGCCCGCGGCCCTCGGACCGGCGCCGGCCGGGCTGGGGGCCACCGGCGACCCGGTGCTGAGCCGGCCCTGGCAGGCCCTCGGGTTCCCGGCCCTCACGGTGCCGGGTCTCTCCACCCCGGACGGCCTGCCCCTCGGCGTCCAGCTGGTCGGGGCCCCGCGTGGGGAGACCGCGCTGCTCGGGACGGGGTGCTGGGTGGAGTCCCGGCTGCGGTGACGCGTGCGGGGGCGGACGGGACACGCCCGTCCGCCCCCGTCAGACCTCGACGCGGTGCAGCAGGATGTCGCGGACCAGCGCCCCGAGGCTGTCCGCCCCGGTCTTGGCCTTGATCCGGGCCCGGTGCACGTCGATCGTCTTCACGCTGGTGCCCAGCCGGCGGGCGACGGCCTGGCTGGCCATGCCCTCGATCACCAGCCGGAGCACCTCGCGCTCGCGCTGGGTCAGCTCGGCGACCCGGCGTTCGACGTCCCGGCGCTCGGTGTCCGCGACGAACCGCTGCCGGGCCAGCGCCTGCTGCTGCTGGACGACCTCGAGGATGCGCTGCGGCTCGTACGGCTTCTCCAGGAAGTCGACCGCGCCGTGGGTCAGTGCACGGACCGACATGGGGATGTCGCCGTGCGCCGAGCAGAAGATCATCGGTGCCGGGTAGCCGCGACTCTCCAGCTCCTCCTGCAGCTGGAAGCCGCTCATCCCCGGCATCCGGACGTCGACGATCACCACCGCCGGCTCCGTCGGGTCGAACTCGGCCAGGAAGGTGGGCGCGTCGGGGTAGTCGAGCGCCTGGATGCCCACGCTGGCCAGCAGGAACCGCAGCGACTCGCGGAGGTCCTCGTCGTCGTCGACGATGTGGACCACCGCGTCGCCGGGCTCCGGTGGCATGGTCACGGCCGCATGAGGACCGAGCCGGACGGGTGGTCGCTCGCCCAGCGACCGGGCAGGGGAGCGACGAACACGTTCTCGGTCCGGGTCCGCGAGATCTTCCAACCCCCGCCGACCTTGCGGAAGGCGTTGTTGAGCCGGCTGGAGCGCAGCAGGGACGTGCCGTCGGCGAACAGCCAGGGCTGCATGTGGATCCACTGGCCGGTCGCGGTGTCGCCGTCGACGTGGATCTGCTCGGAGGTGAGGTAGTGGGCGTTGAGGACCAGCGCGGGATCACGGTCCCGGGACCAGAAGCCCTCGAAGTGCGCGCGCACCGCGGCCGCTCCCTCCGCCCGCCCGAACTGGCCGTCGTAGTACTCTCCCACACCCTCCCAGACGGCGTCGTCGGTGTAGAGCTCCATGATCAGGTCGATGCGCCGCTCGTCGTCGGTGACCCCGAACTCGGGCAGCGGGGTGTCGCAGAGCCACATGTAGCGCGCCTGGAGGCGGCGGATGTCCGCCTCGGCCTCGAGGACCTCGACGCGGCGGGTCAGGGCGGCGATCGTGTCGGTGTCGGTCATGTTCGGATCCCGATCCTCAGAGGACGACGGTGACGGTCATGGCTCGGTGTCGGCGAGTGGTCGGTGTGGGCGTGCTCGTCATCAACGCGCTCCTCGTGGGGTGGGTCGTGCTCGGGGACCGGTGGCGCGGCGGCCGCCCGGCGGGCACACGAGCGGCGGGCCGCCGGCCCGGATGCCCCACGGTCCGACGTGGCGACGGAAGGAGCAATTGGAGGAACTACCTATGGCGCGTGGACCGGGCGAGGGCCGAACCTGGAGGGTCGACATCGCGCCGGCGCGCGGCGCGGGAGACATTCCGAAACGGACAATGAACGGCGTGATCATCAGCCCGTGATACGGCTCCGATGCCTAGGGGAAACCCTTCCGAGGGGACGAGGAATTCCCGATGCCCCTGCCGATTCCCGCCTCTACCGTCCGGAATCACTGGAATTACTGAACCTTCGCCAATGGCCGGCCCAGGAGTGCGCTCGGGGTCCGTTCGCCCCGAGTCGATGCGCGCCGCCGCGTCCGCGTGGCGGCGTAGCCTCATCCGAGAGCGTGGTCGAGGTTGTAGGCGGCGCTGATCAGCGCCAGGTGGGTGAACGCCTGGGGGAAGTTGCCGAGTTGCTCGCCGGTCGGCCCGATCTCCTCCGAGTACAGGCCGACGTGGTTGGCGTAGGTGAGCATCTTCTCCAGGGCCAGCTGTGCCTGGTCGAGCCGGCCTGCCCGGGTCAGCGCCTCCACCCACCAGAACGAGCACATCGAGAAGGTCGCCTCCTGGCCGGTCAGCCCGTCCGGGGATGCGTCGGCGTGGTAGCGGTAGACGAGGCTGTCGGAGACCAGCTCCGCGGTGATGGCGTCGAGCGTGGAGATCCAGCGCGGGTCGGTGGGCGCGATGAACTTGACCAGTGGCATGAGTAGCAGCGAGGCGTCGAGCACGTCGCTGCCGTAGTGCTGGACGAACGCCTGGCGGTCGGGGTGCCAGCCGCGCACGGTGATCTGGCGGTAGATCCGGTCCCGGACGGTCATCCAGCGGAGGATGTCGAAGGGCAGGCCACGCTGGAGGGCGATCCGGATCGCCCGCTCGACGGCGACCCAGCACATGAGCCGGGAGTGGGTGTAGTTCCGGCGGCCGCCGCGGGTCTCCCAGATTCCCTCGTCGGGCTGGTCCCAGTGCTCGATCAGCCACTCGATGGTGCGGGTGACCTCGGCCCAACCGTCCTGGTAGACGGGCAGACCCTGCTTGTTGCACAGGTAGAGGGAGTCCATCAGCTCGCCGTAGACGTCGAGCTGCAGCTGGGTCGCTGCGCCGTTGCCGATCCGGACCGGCCGTGAGCCCCGGTAGCCCTCCAGGTGGGGGAGCTCGGCCTCCGGCAGGTCCTCGCGTCCGTCGATGCCGTACATGATCTGCAGCGGGCCCGACTCGCGTCCGACCCCGTGCCGGACACGCTCCTGTAGCCAGGACATGAACGCGCCGGCCTCCTCGGTGAACCCCAGCCGCAGCAGCGCGTAGAGAGAGAAGGCGGCGTCGCGCATCCAGGTGTAGCGGTAGTCCCAGTTGCGTGCGCCGCCGAGCTCCTCCGGCAGGCTGGTGGTGGGGGCGGCCACGATCGCCCCGGTCGGCGCGTAGGTGAGCAGCTTCAGCGTCAGCGCCGAACGGTGCACCATCTCGCGCCAGCGCCCGCCGTAGCGCGACCGGCGCACCCAGCCCCGCCAGAACGCGACGGTGGCGTCGAACGCGGCGGCGATCTCGACGTCGGAGCACGGCACCGGTGCCTCCCCGTCCTCGACGCGGTCGAGCACGAACGTGGCCGCCTCGCCGGCGCCCAGCTCGAGGCGGGCGCGCACGTCGCCGCCGTCGAGGACCTGCAGTGGGCAGCTCGTCGACAGGCCGAGCTCCAGCTGAGGGGAGCGGAAGAGCGCACCGTGCGGGGTGAGCGTGACCTCGTGGCGGGCGCGCGCGTAGTCGAAGCGCGGGGCGACGTCGACGACGAAGTGCATCCGGCCGCGCACGGCGAGCACCCGCCGGATCAGACGGTGACGGTGCGTCGTCGCGCCGGTGCGCGGCGGGGGCATGAAGTCCTGCACCTCGCCGACCCCGTCGGGTGTCAGGAAGCGGGTGATGAGGATGGTGGTGTCGGGCAGGTAGAGCTGCTTGGAGCTCCAGCCGACGGAGTCGGGCGAGATGCGGAACAGGCCCCCGTGTTCGGCATCGAGCAGCGCCGCGAAGACGCTCGGCGCGTCGAAGCGAGGGCAGCAGTACCAGTCGATCGTGCCGTCGGTGCCGACGAGCGCGACGGTGTGCAGGTCGCCGATCAGGCCGTGCTCGGCGATGGGCAGATAGCGCTGGTGTCGGGCTGCACCGGACACCCGATTCTCCTCGAGCTGCATCGGACGCCTGCCGGCCGCGTGCTGCGCCGGCCTACGGCACGAGCGCGAGCTTGCCCTTCGCCGCGGAGGACTCGAGCATTTCGTGCGCGCGTGCGGCCTCGGACAGCGGCAGGCGCTCGGCCACGACCGGGTGGATCTTGTCCGCGGTGAGCAGATCGAGCAGCACGCCGAGGTCCTCCCGGAACCACTGCGGGTTCCGCGGGCCGCCGCCGACCAGCCGGGCCGGGCGGCGTCCGGATACGGGCAGCCACTGGTGGCTGTCGCGCAGCCGCTGGACGCGGTAGGTCATCACCTTCCGGCGGGGGTCGAGCAGGCCCCACAGCGCGACGGTCGCGGTCGTGCCGTACCACTCGAGCCACCCGGCGGCCCACCGTCGCCGACTGGTGCGCCCCCGGGCGAGCATGGCGTAGTGGCCGTAGACGACGAGCCGTCCGCCGGACCGTAGGGCCCGGAAGGAGCGGATCGACGTCGCGCCGCCGATTCCGTCCAGGACGACGTCCACCCCGTCGCCGGTCAGCCCGCGGATCCGGGCCAGGAAGTCCTCGGTGCGGTAGTCGATCGCCACCGCGCCGAGCCGCTCGACGGCGGCGCGGTCGCGGGCCGCCGCGGTGCCGTAGAGGCGCAGCCCGGCAAGCATGCCGAGCTCGAGGACCGCGACGCCGACCCGGCCGGCCGCGCCATGCACCAGCATCGACTCACCGGTCTGCACGTGCGCGCTGCGGTGCAGCATCTGGTAAGCGGTCGTGTAGGTCAGGACCAGGCCCACGACCTCTGCCGGGTCGAGGTGCCGGGGCACCTCGACGGCCTCCGCCTCGGGCACGCAGACGTACTCGGCGTAGCCGCCGTAGGCGGTCAGCGCGGCGACCCGGTCCGCGACGTGCAACCGCGCGCACGCCGGGCCGAGCTCGTCGACGACGCCGACGATCTCGTAACCGGGCGTGAACGGCGGTCTGGGCACGCCCAGGTACGTGCCGGCGCGCAACTGGGCATCGGTCAACGACACCCCCGCGGCCAGGACCCGGACGCGCACCTCACCCGGACCTGGTCGGGGGACGTCGTCCTCCACCACCCGCAACACCTCGGGTCCGCCGTAGTGATCGACGACGACTCGCTTCATCGCCCTGAGGCCTCCCCACGGTGATCAGCACTCGGCAAAGGCCCACTGAAGTCTCCGCCGAGTAGCGGGACGCCTGTTCGGAAAGGCGGGAAAGTAGTCGCGGGCGGACCGTCCTGGCCAGGGGCGAAGGCCACCGGTCCCGCGGCCGTTCGACCTCGGCGCCGCGGACAATCCCCTGAGCCTGCGCGCCGACCTCATCCTCGGTCGGTGACCGCAGGACCGGCCGACGCGGGCGGTCAGCGGCAGGCGGCGGCGACGGAGTCGTAGAGGTCGAAGGAGCCGACGAGCCGCAGCACCCGGCTCAGCACCGGGTTCCCCGACACCACGACCCGCACCACGGAGCCGCGCCGGCGCAGCGTCTGTTGGGCCTCGGCGAGTCTCCTGGCGGCCCGCGCCGCGACGAACCCCACGTCGCTGAGGTCCAGCACGACGCGGTCGGCCTCCTGGCCCTCCACCCAGGCCCCGACGTCGGCCGAGCCGGTCAGGTCGATCTCACCGAACAGCATCAGCAGGGCCAGCCCCGGGGCGGGGCGCACGGCGAGCATCTCGGCCAACCCGTCCCGCGAGTACTCCCGCGCCGAGGACGTCACGGGCTCCGGAGGGTGTACCGGACGAGCTTCTTCCACGCCACGATCCTTCGAGTCGACGGGGCTCCGGGGAGCGACACACGGCCGACTGCGTGACCGGGCAGAACGAGGAACGGGCACCGACCTCGCGGTGCCGCGGCTGCCACTGCATCAGGGGAACGGCGCGAACGCAAACCCGATGGGCGACGTACGGCCGAACGATCCCCACGGCTACTCCGGGGGCCACCCGGTCGGAGGGTGAACGGGCGATCCGGGGTTGAACGGGAAGGTCACCCTGTCGAAGGGCCAGTCCCGGCTGATCCAGCCGGGGACGAACTCGTCGAGCGTCCGTCGGAGAGGCTCGCCCGCGCGACGGTCGGTCCACCAGGAGGCCTCGGCCGCGCGCCGACCCTCGACGGCCACCGCCACGCCTGCCCGTAGACCGCCCACAGCTCCGGCTGGTTCGCGAGCACCACGGGGAGGTCGATGTCGACGTCCGACGCCCGGATCGGACGCAGGTGCAGCGTCGGGATCAGCGCGACGTGCAGGGGATGGACGAAGTCGGCGGGCAGCCAGGTCTCGTCGGTCACGGGGCACCTCCGGTGCCGGGGCCCCCATGATCGCCGACACCGGACACACCGGCGCGCCCGCCCGGAGGGACCCGGCGGGCGCGGCGTCGAGGGAGTGGTCGAGGCGTCCGGTGCCGTCCGGGTGCGTGCCCGGTGCCGCCCGGCTCACGTCGTGCGGCGGTCCAGGAGTCGCTGGAGCTTGCCGACGGATCGTTCGAGGGTGTCCGGGTCGACTACCTCGCAGGTCACCGAGACGCCGATGGTGTCCTTCACGGCCTTGATCAGTTCCGCGGCGGCGGCCTGCCGGCGCTCGGGTGTGGCGTCCGCGCGGGCTTCGACCCGGACGGTGAGGGCGTCCATGCGGCCCTTGGTGGTGAGTTCGAGTTGGAAGTGTGGGGCGAATCCGGGGGTGCGCAGGACGATTTCCTCGATCTGGGTGGGGAAGAGGTTGACCCCGCGCAGGATGATCATGTCGTCGCTGCGGCCGGTGATCTTCTGCATGCGGCGCATGGTGGGGCGGGCGGTGCCCGGGAGCAGGCGGGTGAGGTCGCGGGTGCGGTAGCGGATGATCGGGAGGGCCTGCTTGGTCAGTGAGGTGAAGACGAGTTCGCCTTCCTCGCCGTCGGCGAGGACGGTGCCGTCGAGGGGGTCGAGGACCTCGGGCAGGAAGTGGTCCTCCCAGATGTGCAGTCCGTCCTTGGTCTCCACGCATTCCTGGGCCACGCCGGGGCCCATGACTTCGGAGAGGCCGTAGATGTCCACGGCGTGCATGTCCATGCGGTCTTCGATCTCGGCGCGCATCTGCTCGGTCCATGGTTCGGCGCCGAAGATGCCGACC
>NZ_JNYD01000042.1 GCF_000717175.1 Pseudonocardia autotrophica
GACCTCGTCTGGGCGCTGCTCCGTGACAACCGCCGCTTCACCACCGAGGCACCGGCCCCCGCAGCCAACGCGGCTTGACACGGTCATTGAAACTCCTCACCGGCCCTTGAGGGCGTCGGGAACCTGCTTGAGCGTGTCGACCGTGCGTTCGGGGGTGGGGTGGGTGCGGCGCGCGTTGTTCCGCCCGACGACGAAGGCGATCGCCCCGATCACCGCCCAGACCACGGCCACGATCACGCCGGCCCAGCCGCTGTCCATGACGTTGCTCAGCCCCGCCCAGAGGGCGACCGAGAGGAACAGCAGCACCATGTAGCCGGCGAACCCGGCGGCCCCGAAGCCGCCGGCGGCCTTGCCCGCCTTGCGGGCCTCCTGCTTCAGCTCGGCCTGCGCGAGCGCGAGCTCCTGCCGCATCAGGGTCGAGAGGTCGCGCGAGACCCGGCCCATGAGGTCGCCGACCGACACGTCGGAGACGTCGGGCGGGCCGCCGGCCGGGCTCGCCCCGGCCGGATGGGGCGCCGCCTGCGGCTGGTCGAACGGAACGGGCGGGGGAGCCGAGTGCCGACCCGCTCCGTGGTCGGCCGGCATCCCCGGCGGCATCCCCGGCGGCACGTTCGGCGGCATGTTCGGCGGGAGGTCCCGCGAGAGGTCGCGCGGCGGGCCGCCGCCCGGCGCGCTCACCGGCCGTCCTGGTCGTTCACGCGCGGGTCACCGCGGCGGCCCAGCTCGTCGACGTACTCGCCGACGGTCGTCGAGCCCGGTCGCGGCGCGTGCGCCGGACCGGAGCCCGGCGGCGCGGGGGGTGGCGGCACCAGGGGCCCGCCCTGCGGCGGCGTGGGCGCGTTCGGCGGTGGTCCCTGCCCGACCGCGCCCGGTCCCGGGGGCACGGGCGGGGTGGACCCCGGGCCCGGCGTCACGGGCGCCGGCGGCGGTGGGGCCGCGGGCATGCCCTGCCCGGCCACCCCGTAGCCCGGGGGCACGGCCTGTCCGGGGCCGTGACCGGGGGGAACGCCCTGGGCGGCGTGGTGGTCCCTCGGCCACGGCGTGGGCGCGTCGTCCGGCTGCGACGTGCCCTTCTCGTGCTCGACGACGCCTCGGGTCAACCGCCCGACCAGGACCCCGGCCAGGGCGGCGCCGGCGAGGAAGGCGCCCGGGCGGCGGCGGGCCACCCGGCGGACCTCCTCGACCAGGTCGCCCGGCTCGCGCTCCCGCAGCCAGGACGCGAAGCGCTCGGCCCGGTCGGCCGCCTCGTGGGCCAGGTCGGCGACCGGGCCGCCGTCGGCCGACCCCGCCATCTGCCGCAGCTGGTCGGCGACGTCGTGCACGCCGTCGGCGGCCTGACGCTGCGTCGAACCCGCCTGCTCCTGCAACCGGCCGCGCGCCTGCCCGACGAGGTCCTTCGCCTGCCGGCGTGCCTCGCCGGCGACGTTGCGTGCCTCCTCGGCCGCCGTACCGGCGACCTGCCCGCCCGCCTCGGCGGCGGTGCGACCGACCTCGGCGCCCTCGGCCCGGACGGTCTCGCTGGTGCTCTCCGTCACTGCCCGCTCCTTCCGTTCGGAGATGGCCGGGGCGGTACCCGAGCCCGGGTCCGGGGACACCGGCCCACGGCGCGCCGTCGCTCAATCACCCGGACGGCCCAGGCCGCCGTGACGACGCCGCCGAACGGGTGGCCGTGGGAAGATCCGCGGTCGGTTTCGGCCGAGGTGACACGGGTAGTGACGCGGGAGGACGAAGGGGGACCGCATGGGCGTGCGGACGTGGCTCGGGTCGATCGGGGCCTCGACGCCGTTGGGGGCGTGGCCGGTGTACCGGCAGCTGACGGGCGCGGACCCGCTCGGCCGGGGGGCCGCGGCGCAGTCGCCGAAGCACGTCGGCCTGCGACCGCGGACGGCCTCCGCGGACCGCGTGGCCGGCTCGGTGTGTCCCTTCTGCGCGGTCGGGTGCGCGCAGAAGGTCTACGTGCGCGACGAGGAGGTCGTGCAGATCGAGGGCGACCCGGACTCGCCGATCTCGCGCGGCCGCCTGTGCCCCAAGGGTTCCGCGAGCCTCCAGCTGGTGACCGGCCCGCAGCGCCTGGACAAGGTCCGCTACCGCGCCCCGTACGCCACCGAGTGGACCGAGCTGGACCTGCACGAGGCGATGGAGATGATCGCCGACCGGGTCGTCGCGGCGCGCGAACGCGGCTGGCAGGAGCGCGACGCGCAGGGCAGGCGGCTGAACCGGACCGTCGGGCTCGCGGCCCTCGGCGGCGCCACCCTGGACAACGAGGAGAACTACCTCCTCAAGAAGCTGTTCACGGCCATGGGCGCGATCCAGATCGAGAACCAGGCCCGTATTTGACACTCCGCCACCGTCCCCGGTCTGGGGACCTCCTTCGGTCGCGGCGGCGCGACGGACTACCAGCAGGACCTCGCGAACTCCGACTGCATCATCATCATGGGCTCGAACATGGCCGAGGCCCATCCGGTCGGGTTCCAGTGGGTGATGGAGGCGAAGGCGCGCGGCGCCCGGGTGATCCACATCGACCCGCGCTTCACCCGGACCAGCGCGGTCGCGGACACCTACGTCCCGATCCGCGCGGGCTCGGACATCGCCTTCCTCGGCGGCGTGATCCGGTACGTCCTGGACAACGACCTGGACTTCCGCGAGTACGTCGCGGCGTACACGAACGCGTCGTTCCTCGTCCGGGAGGACTTCGCCGACACCGAGGACCTCGACGGGCTGTTCTCCGGCTACGACCCGGACACCGGCACCTACGACCGCGACAGCTGGTTCTACGAGGGCACGGAGCCGCCGCGGGACGACGACGGCGACCGCGCGAAGACCTTCAGCGAGCCGTTCCAGGCCGGCGCGAGCGGCGCCGGCATCGACCGCGCGGCGGAGGCCGAGCGGGACCCGACGCTCCAGCACCCCCGGTGCGTCTTCCAGGTCCTGAAGCGGCACTTCGCCCGCTACACGCCCGAGATGGTCGAGCGGGTCTGCGGCACCCCGCAGGAGGAGTTCCTTGAGGTCTGCCGCGCATGGACGGCCCACTCGAACCGTGACCGGACCACCGCGCTGGTCTACAGCGTGGGCTGGACGCAGCACAGCGTCGGCGCGCAGTACATCCGCGCGGGCGCGATCCTCCAGCTGCTGCTGGGCAACATCGGCCGGCCCGGCGGCGGCGTGTTCGCGCTGCGCGGGCACGCGAGCATCCAGGGCTCCACGGACATCCCGACGCTGTTCAACCTGCTGCCGGGCTACCTGGCGATGCCGAACGTGTCGCACACCGACCTCGACGCGTGGATCGCCGACCAGCGCACGGGCGGGCACAAGGGCTACGGCTACGACGTCGACGCCTACATGGTCTCCCTGCTCAAGGAGTACTTCGGCGACGCGGCCACCCCGGAGAACGACTTCGGCTTCGGCTGGCTGCCGAGGATCGACGGCGACCACGGCACCTACCGCACCGTGATGGACATGATCGACGGCAAGGTGTCCGGCTACTTCGTGCTCGGCCAGAACCCCGCCGTCGGCTCGGCGCACGGCAAGCTCCAGCGGCTCGGGATGGCCAACCTGGACTGGCTGGTCGTGCGGGACCTCAACGAGATCGAGACGGCGACCTTCTGGCGGGACTCGCCGGAGATCGAGACCGGCGAGATCGTGCCCGAGCGGTGCCGCACCGAGGTGTTCCTCATGCCCGCGGCGTCGCACGTGGAGAAGGAGGGCACCTTCACCCAGACCCAGCGGATGCTGCAGTGGCGCACCAAGGCCGTGGAGCCGACCGGTGACCGGCGCTCCGAGCTGTGGTTCGCCTACCACCTGGGCCGGCTGGTCCGGGAGCGGCTGGCAGGGTCCACACAGGAGCGCGACGAGCCGATCCTGAAGTTGGCGTGGGACTACGTCACCGAAGGAGAAGGCGTCTGGGTCGAGCCGTCGGCCGACGACGTCCTGCGCCGGATCAACGGCCACGACCTCACCACCGGTGACCTGCTGCCGAGCTACCTCGGACTCAAGGCCGACGGCAGCACCTCCTGCGGTTGCTGGATCTACAGCGGGGTCTACGCCGACGGCGTCAACCAGGCCGCGCGGCGCAAGCCCCACACCGAGCAGGGGCCCTACGACGCCGAGTGGGGCTGGACCTGGCCGATGAACCGGCGCGTTCTCTACAACCGGGCCTCCGCGGACCCGGAGGGCCGGCCGTGGAGCGAGCGGAAGAAGCTCGTCTGGTGGGACGCGGACGAGGGCGCCTGGACCGGGCACGACATCCCCGACTTCCCGCGGACCACCCCGCCGGGGCACCGGCCGCCGGACGACGCGACGGGGCCCGCCGCGCTGTCCGGCGACGACCCGTTCGTCATGCAGCCCGACGGGAAGGCCTGGTTGTTCGCGCCGCACGGCCTGCTCGACGGGCCGCTGCCGACCCACTACGAGCCGCACGAGTCCCCGGTGCGCAACCCCCTGTACCGGCAGCAGGGCAACCCGACGCGCAAGGTGTACGGCAGGCCGGACAACCCGTCGAACCCCGCGCCGCCCGAACACGGGTCCGAGGTGTTCCCGTACGTCCTCACCGCGGCGCGGCTGACCGAGCACCACACCGCGGGCGGGATGAGCCGGCAGCTGCCGTACCTGTCGGAGCTGCAGCCCGCACTGTTCGTGGAGGTGTCGCCCGAGCTCGCCCGCGAGCGGGGCCTGGCGCACCTCGGCGACGCGCACGTCGTCACGAGCCGGGCGGCGGTGCAGGCCCGGGTGGTGGTCACCGACCGGCTGGCGCCGCTGCGGGTCGACGACCGCGTGGTGCACCAGGTCTGGCTGCCCTACCACTTCGGACACACGGGTCTGGTGTCCGGCGACGTCGTCAACGACCTGTTCGGCGTCGTCCAGGACTCCAATGTGTTCATCCAGGAGAGCAAGGTCGCGACCTGCGACGTCCGGCCCGGCCCGCGGCCGCGCGGACCGGCGCTGCGGGCACTGCTCGACGAGGTGCGGGCCGCCGCCGGGATCACCGTGGAGACCGGGACGCGGATCGCCACGTCGCACGGCGTGCCGCACACCGAGGAGGGTTCATGAACCGGCTGTACGGGCCGCTCGACGACGTGGCGGGCGACGCCGGGCACGTGGAGCACCCGCCCCGCGTCGGCTTCTTCACCGACACCTCGGTGTGCATCGGCTGCAAGGCGTGCGAGGTGGCCTGCAAGGAGTGGAACGCGGTCCCCGAGGACGGGCTGGACCTGCTCGGCATGTCCTTCGACAACACCGGGATGCTCGGCGCGGACTCGTGGCGGCACGTCGCGTTCGTCGAGCAGGCGCGGGTGACGGGACGCCAGGACCCGGGCTTCGCGGGCCTGCCCACCGGGCCGAGCGGGATCCCGGAGACCGCGGGGGCGGTCGAGGCGCGGCTGGAGGCGGCGCCGCGCGGGGGATCGGAGCTGGGCACGGAACCGTTGCCGCCGGGCCGGCCGGAGCCGCAGGCGTTGGGGATGCCCGGCTTCGACCGGCCGGGCGACCTCACCGGTGCCGAGGGCCGGACCGACTTCCGGTGGCTGATGGCGTCGGACGTCTGCAAGCACTGCACGCACGCCGGGTGCCTCGACGTCTGCCCGACCGGGGCGCTGTTCCGCACCGAGTTCGGCACCGTCGTGGTGCAGCAGGACATCTGCAACGGCTGCGGGTACTGCGTGTCCGGCTGCCCCTACGGGGTGATCGACCGGCGGCAGCACGACGGCCGCGCCAACAAGTGCACGCTCTGCTACGACCGCATCGGCGACGGCCTCGAACCCGCCTGCGCCAAGGCGTGCCCGACCGACTCGATCCAGTTCGGCGAGCTCGACGAGCTGCGCGAGCGCGCCGACCGCCGGCTCGCCCAGCTGCACGACCTCGGGGTGGGCGAGGCGCGGCTGTACGGCCGGGACCCGGACGACGGCGTGGGCGGCGACGGCGCCTTCTTCCTGCTGCTCGACGAGCCCGAGGTGTACGGCCTGCCGCCGGACCCGCACGTCCCGACCCGGGACGCGCCGGCGATGTGGAAGCGGGCGGGCCAGGCCGCGGCGGCGTTCCTGCTGGCGGGCGTGGCGGCCTTCGTGGCGGGGGGTCGGCGGTGACCGGCCCCGAGCCCGCCGAGCTGCCCAGCGACGCGGGCGGCGGTGCCGCGCGCTCCGCGGAGATGTTCCAGGGGATCCGGCGGCGGCGCGGCGGTCGACACGGTGGTCGGCGGGGTGGCGGCGAGCCGACGGTCGTCCCCGAGGCGGAGTTCCGGTCCTACTACGGGCGTCCCGTGCTCAAGGCGCCGGTGTGGGAGTGGAAGATCGCCGCCTACCTGTTCTGCGGCGGGCTGGCCGCCGGGTCGTCGGTGGTCGCCGCGGGCGCGGACCTCACCGGCCGGCCCGCGCTGCGGCGCTCGAGCCGGCTCGGCTCGCTGGGCGCGCTGCTGGCCAGCCTGTACTTCCTCGTGTCGGACCTGGGGCGGCCCGAGCGCTTCCACCACATGCTGCGGGTGCTCAAGCCGACCTCCCCGATGAGCGTGGGGACGTGGATCCTCAGCGCGTTCGGCGCGGGCGCGGGAGCCGCCGCGGTCGACGAGCTGGTGCCGCGCCGGTGGCGTCGCACCTGGCCCGCCCGGCTGCTGCGCCGGCTGGCCCGGCCGCTCGGGCTGAGCGCGGCCGCGACGGCGCCCGGGGTGGCGTCGTACACCGCGGTCCTGTTGTCGCACACCGCCGTTCCCGGGTGGAACGAGGTGCGGGACGAGCTGCCGTTCGTCTTCGTCGGGTCCGCGGCGGCCAGCGGCGGCGGGTTCGGGATGCTCTGCGCGCCGGTCGCGGAGGCGGGCCCGGCGCGGGCGTTCGCCGCGGTCGGGGCGGCGGGCGAGATCGTGGCCTCGCGAGTGATGGAGCACCGGCTCGGGCTGGTCGGCGAGGTGTACCGGGAGGGTCACGTCGCGCGGCTGTGGCACGCCTCGGAGGCGCTGACGGCGGCGGGCCTGGCCGGGACGCTGCTCGTCGCCCACCGGAGCCGGGTCGGCGCCGCCGCCTCGGGCCTGGCGCTGCTCGCGGGCAGCGCGCTGCAGCGCTTCGGGGTGTTCGAGGCGGGCGTGGCGTCCACGAAGGACCCGAAGTACGTCGTGGTGCCACAGCGCGAGCGGCTCGACGCCAGGGGCAGCCGCCCCTGACGCCTCGCAGGATGGCTCCATCACGCGCCCGGAAGCGGCACCGGCGCGCGTCATGGATCCACAACGCGTTCGCGGGCGATGCTGGCGCGCGTCGTGGAGCCGTGGTGCTCGGCGGTCCGGCGGTCAGAGGGACCGCAGGGCGGCGTCGAGGTTCGGGTACCGGCTCATCCGTCTGACGAGCTGCTGCGCGGCCAGCGGGAGGCGCCCGGCGACCGCGTCGAACCCGACGACGTGCAGGCCCATCCCGTGCCGCTGCGCGGTGCCGGTCGCGCGGGCCAGCGTCTCGACGGCCGCGCCGGTGGCGGAGTCGACCGCGGTCAGGTCGAGGACGATGTGCCGCGTCGTCGCGCGGTTGACGTCGCGGAGCCGGATCCGGGCGTCGACCAGGCGCAGCAGGCGGGTGCCCACGATCTGGTCGAGCGCTCCTTCGACGGCGATGACGTGGACGTCCGCCCGCGGGCCGGAGATCGCCAGCCGGCCGGGCCGGATCGGGGCGGCAACACTCACGACTGCTCCTTCCTCGTGCCTGCCCGTCGCGTTCCCGGTGCGGTGATCGTTCATGCCTCGGGCCGGCTTTCCGCGACGAACCCGGCTCGCGCTCCCGTCGAGGCACCCGAGTTGCCGGATCGGCAACGGAACTTGCCGCTGCTCAGGTCTTTCGCGCACTCTCGCCCCCGGAGGTGGTCGAGATGGCCGAGGAACTGGGAACGGGTCACGACGTGGTGGTCGTCGGCGGCGGCGCGGCGGGCCTGAACGGCGCGCTGATGCTGGCGAGGGCGCGGCGGTCCGTGGTGGTGATCGACGGCGGCGAGCCCCGCAACGCGCCGGCGTCGGGCGTGCACGGGCTGCTGGGCCGGGAGGGGATGTCCCCGGCGGAGCTGCTGGAGCGGGGCCGGGCGGAGGTGCGCGGGTACGGCGGCGAGGTCGTGGCCGGTGAGGTCGCCACGGTGACGCGGGACGGCACGGGATTCCGGGTGGCGCTGGCGGACGGCCGGACCACCCGCGCCCGGCGGCTGCTCGTCACGACCGGGCTGGTCGACGAGCTGCCCGACGTCCGGGGGCTGCGGGAGCGGTGGGGCCGCGACGTCCTGCACTGCCCCTACTGCCACGGCTGGGAGGTGCGGGACCGGGCGATCGGCGTGCTGGCGACCGGCCCGATGTCGGTGCACCAGGTGCTGCTGTTCCGGCAGTGGAGCGCGGACGTCACGTTCTTCACCCACACCGCGGCGCCGCTCACGGACGAGGTGGCGGAGCAGTTGGCCGCTCGCGACATCGCCGTCGTCGAGGGCCCGGTGGAGTCGCTGGACGTCGTCGACGACCGGCTCGCCGGGGTGTGTCTCGCCGACGGCCGGAGCGTCCCGCGCGAGGCGCTCGCCCTGGCGACCCGGATGGTCGCGCGGGCGGGATTCCTCGGGTCGCTGGGCCTGCACGCCGTCGAGCACCCCAGCGGGATGGGGGAGCACCTGCGGACCGACCCGGCGGGGCGGACCGACGTGCCCGGCGTGTGGGCGGCGGGAAACGTCGCCGACCCGTCCGCGCAGGTCGGAGGGGCCGCGGCGGCAGGGGCGTACGCAGCGGCACAGATCAACGCGGACCTGGTCGTCGAGGAGACCCGCGCGGCGGTCGACGCCCGCCGGGACCCCTTCTCGGCCGGGTCCGAGGAGCGCGTCGCCGCCCTGGTCGCGGGGGGCCGGCGGCACGGCCTCTGAGATCTTCTTGTGACCGAGGTCACCAAAGCCCAAGTAAGGGCTTTCGACCCCTGCCGCACGGTCGGTCGGGAACGAGAATCCCCGATGTGCCGGAGTCCTCCACAGCCGTGTCCGACGGCAGGGCCGATCTCGTCGAGATCGACCGTGCCGAGTGTCTGCGGCTCCTGGCGACCGCCGACCTCGGACGGGTGATCTACACCGAGGGGGCCATGCCCGCGGCGCACCCCGTCACCTACGTGCTCGACGGCGAGGAGATCGTCTTCCGCTCCGCGGGCGGGCCGACGCTGGTCGCCGCGACCCGCGGGGCCGTCGTCGCCTTCCAGGTGGACCGGATCGACGCCGAGGACCACACCGGGTGGAGCGTGCTCGGCATCGGGCAGGCCTACGAGGTCACGGACCGCTCGCGGCTGTCCGCGCTGGTCCGGCTCCTGCACTCGCCCTGGCCCCCGAGCCGGGGCGGGCACACGATCAGCATGCCGCTCGCCCGACTCACCGGGCGCCGGCTGGTCGCCCACTGACCATCGCCCCCCTCCCGACGACTCTCCCCGGATCCGGTGTCGCTTCCGTGGCCGTGGCACGGGAGGATGACCGCATGACCGAACCCGAACGGGTGGCCGCGGGCCCGTTCGACGACGAGCCCGCGGGCTCCGTCCGGCTCGACCAGGTGCCGGAGGGGGTCGTGCTCGCCGTCGCCGGTGCCCTCGACCTCTCGCTCGCGCCCAAGGTGCAGCGCACGGTGGAGCGCGCCGCGCGGCTGCGCCCGGCGCTGCTCGTGATCGACCTGACCGAGGTGACCTTCCTGGCGTCCGCCGGCATGGCGGAGCTCGTCCGGGCCAACCGGCAGCTGGGCGGGCAGGTCCCGGTCCGCGTCGTCGCGACCGGCCGGCTCGTCCTGCGCCCGCTGGAGCTGACCCGGCTCACGGACGAGCTCACGATCCACCCCACCCTCGCCGACGCCCTCGCCGCCGGATGAGCCGCCGGATGAGCCGCCGATGATCGAGGAGCGGAACGGGGCCGACGGGGCGATCCCCGGGTCCGACGCGCTGCTGGCCGCCCTGGCGTCGGCGTTCACCGGCCCCGACGGGCGTCCCGTGCCCGTCGAGCGGCTCGTGCTCACCGCCGGCCAGCTCGCCGGCCTGCGCCCGGTCGACGGCGCGGGCGTGCTGGTCCCCGACGCGGCGCAGCTCGCCGCGCTGCTCCCGGGCGCCACGGCGGCGCTCGTCGTCCTCGACGGGGACGGCACGGAGAACGGGGACGGGAGCAACGGGACGCAGGACGCCGTCGCCCTGGTGACCCACGCCGCGGTCGGCCGGTCGCACCTGCTCGCGGCCGAGGCGGTCGCCGCGGCCACGGGCGGGCTCCGTCGCGCGATGGGTGCCCTGCGCACCGAGGCCGCGGTGATCGACGCGCTGCACTCGGTGGGCCGCCGGCTCACCGCGCAGCTCGACATCGGCCGCATCGTCCAGGAGGCCACCGACGCGGCGACCACGGCCGTCGGCGCGGCGTTCGGCGCGTTCTTCTACAACCTGGTCAACCAGTTCGGCGAGTCCTACACGCTCTACACGCTGTCCGGCGTGCCGCGGGAGGCGTTCTCGCGCTTCCCGATGCCCCGCAACACGGAGGTGTTCGCGCCGACCTTCGACGGCAAGGGCACCGTCCGCAGCGACGACATCACTGCCGACCCGCGCTTCGGCCGCAACGCCCCGTACCACGGCATGCCCGAGGGTCACCTGCCCGTGCGCAGCTACCTCGCGGTGTCGGTGATCAGCCCGACGAGCGGCGAGGTGCTCGGCGGCTTCTTCTTCGGCCATCCCGAGCCGGCTCGGTTCACCGGGCGCCACGAGTACGTGGCCGAGGGCATCGCGGGCTACTCGGCGATCGCGCTGGACAACGCCCGGATGTTCGAGCGGGAGCGCGACTTCACCCGCGAGCTCTCGCGCAGCATGCTGCCCGAGACCCCCACGGTCCCCGGGCTGGAGCTGGTCACCCGGTACCTGCCCGCGGCCACCGGGCCGAAGATCGGCGGCGACTGGTTCGACGTCATCCGGCTCCCGTCCGGCGCCACCGCCTTCGTGATCGGCGACGTCGTGGGGCACGGGGTCACCGCCGCCACCGTCATGGGGCAGGTCCGCACCGCGATCCGCTCCTACGCCCTGCTCGGCCTGCCGCCCTCGGAGGTGCTGCGGCACGTCTCGGCGCTGCTCGACAGCTTCACCGACTCGACCTTCGTCACCTGCTTCTACGCCGTTCAGACGCCCGACGACGGCCTGGTCTACGCCAACGCCGGGCACCTGCCGGCCCTCCTGCTCCGCGCCGACGGCCCGATCGAGCAGCTCGGCGAGGCGCTGGCCCAGCCGCTCGGCGTCGGGTCCGTGTTCCCGGAGCGCACGGCGGAGTTCCGCCGGGGGGACGACCTGTTCCTGTACACGGACGGGCTGGTGGAGAGCCGCAGCCGGGACGTCACCGAGGGTCTGGAGTGGCTGCTCGAGGCGGTCGCCGCGCTGCCGCGCCCGGTCACCGTCGAGTCGTGCGACGGGCTCGTCGCGCAGCTGACCGGCGGGACGCACGACGACGACGTGGCCCTGATCTACGTGCACCGCACCGGGGAGCCCGGGTGAGGCGCACCCGCGGGAGCGACGAGCGCGCGCCCGCTACCGCCAGCACCGCGAGGACGGCACGACCGTCACGATGAGCCGGCGGCTCGGGCCGGCCTGAGCCCGGCCCGGCGGTCCCGCGCCCACCACTCGGCGCCGAGCAGCACCATCAGCGCGAGCTCGACCGGCAGGCCGCCGTAGTACAGCAGCTCCGCACCCGCCCGGGCCTGCTCGGCCGGGATCCCCGGCGGCGGGGTGGCGTAGAGCGTCTTCGCGAGGACGTCGTGCGCGGCGACGGCGGCGACCAGCACCGCCGCGCGGAGGCCGAGACGCGCCCGGTGCGGCGCCGGGTCCGGGCTCACCAGCGCCGCGGCGAACAGCGTGCCGGCCGACAGCATGTGGACCGCGACCAGCGCGTGCACGGCCGGGTCCGCCGCCGCGTGCAGGCCGGTCCGGAACATCACCCACAGCCCGCCGACGTCGAGCAGGGCGGCGACGACGGGGTGGCCGACCAGGCGGACCGGCCCCGACCGCAGCACCCCGGCCAGCCGGCGGGCGCGGACCACCGGCAGCGTCCGCAGCGCGAGCGTGACCGGCGCGGCACGTACGAGGAGCAGCGGCGCGAACATGCCGAGCAGGAGGTGCCCGACGACGTGGAGCCGCAGGTCGCCGTGCCCGGTCAGCGGGGCACCGACCACGGCCGCCGCGACCCCGCCGAGCCAGCACGCCGTCCGTCCGGCAGGCCACGGGCGCCCGAGGACCGCCGCCAGATACACCCCCGCGACGACGGCGCCGACCAGCCCCGCGAGCTCGTGCCCGCTCACGCGCGCCGCGTCCGGGCCAGCAGCACCAGGCCCACGACGAGCAGGACGGCGGCGAGGACGTTCCACACGACGTCGTAGACCAGCACGTCGGGCACGTACCGGATCTGGTGCAGGCCCAGCAGCTTGTGCTGGACCAGCCCGTCGTAGAGCTGGAAGGCGCCGCCGCCCGCCAGCGCCCCGCCGACCACGCGCAGCGGCCGGACCTCGCGGTCCCGGCGCAGCGCGGCGAGCAGGAACAGCGCGGCGACGGTGGCGAACCAGCTGAAGGCGTGGAAGATCCCGTCCGACACCAGGCCGGCCGCCGAGCTCGCCCGGTCGTAGAAGTGGTGCCAGTGCAACAGCTGGTGGAACACGGTCTCGTCGACGAACGCCACCGCGCCGAGCCCCAGCAGCACGCCCGCGAGCGCGTTGCGCCGCCCCGCCCGGCGCGTGACCGCGCGGTCCGTCCCCGTCGTCCCCGCCATCGCGTGCTCCCTCCCTCGCCCGGGGGCACTACCCGGCGCGGCCCGCCGGACACGGGGGCGCGCGGATTGGTTCACGCGGACGCGGGGTATGGCACCCGGGTGGCCGATCACCCGCGTGCGGACCGACCCGTGTCCACCACCACCGAGACCTGCTCGCCCTGGCTGGCCGACCACGCCGCCGTCCGCTACACCGGGCCCTCGACCGAGCGGCACTTCGACGTGCTCGTCCTCGGCGCCGGCATCACCGGGCTGACCACGGCGTACCTGCTGAAGGAGCGCGGCGCGCGGGTCGCGGTCGTCGAGGCGGACCGGGTGGCCTCCGGCGCGACCGGCAACAACACCGCCAAGGTGACGGCGCTGCAGGCCACGATGCTGTCGCGGATCCGGTCGGCCCGCGGCGCGGAGGCGGCGGCCTACTACGCCGAGCACAGCCTGCGCGGCGTCGAGCTGGTGGCGGCCGTGGTGGAGGAGCTGGGCGTCGACTGCGACCTGCGGCGGCGGGAGGCCTGCACGGTCGCGGCGGACCGCTCCGAGCTGCGGTCGGTGGAGAAGGAGTTCGAGGCCGCGCGGGCCGCCGGGCTGCCGGTGGAGTGGACCGAGGAGACCGACCTGCCCTTCCCGGTCGCGGGCGCGGTCCGGCTGCCCGGCCAGGTCGAGCTGCACCCGGTCCGGTACGCCCGCGCGCTGGCCGCGGCCGTGCACGGCGGCGGCTCCGCGGTGTTCGAGCGCACCCGCGCGACCTCGCTCACCGAGGACGACCCGGTCCGCGTCGGGACGACCCGGGGGGTGCTGACCGGCGACCGGGTCGTCGTCGCGACGCACTACCCGGTCTGGGACCGCGGGGTCTACTTCGCGCGGATGGAGGCGGTGCGGGCCTACTGCGTGGCCGCGCGGGTCCGCGGCGGCCCGCCGCGCTCGATGTCCATCACCGCGGGTTCGCCGAGCTGGTCCTTCCGCTCGCTCGGTGACCAGGTGATCCTCTGCGGCCAGGACCACCCGGCGGGGGAGCGGGGCGTCGACCCGGGCCGCTACGGCGTGCTCGAGGACTTCCTGCGCCGCCACTTCGCCGTCGAACGGGTCACCCACCGCTGGTCGGCGCAGGACGCCCTGCCCTACGACCACACCCCGATGGTCGGCACCTACACCCCGGTCTCGTCGCGGGTGTTCGTCGCCGCCGGCTACTCGAAGTGGGGGCTCTCCGGCGGCAGCATGGCGGCGGCCCTGCTCGCGGAGCAGCTCGCGGGCGGACCCGGTTCCCCGGTGCTCACCCCGCACCGCGTCAGCCCGCGGGCGCTGCCCACCCTGGCCCGGACGAACGCCAAGGTCGCACTCGACCTCGTCGGCGACCGGCTGCGGCCGGGGGAGGCCGGGTCGGCAGCGGCGGTCCCCGCGGGGGAGGGGCGGATCGTCCGCTCGGGCACCGACCGCACCGGCGTCTACCGCGACCCCGGCGGCGGCCTGCACGCCGTCTCGGTGCGCTGCACGCACCTCGGCTGCCTGCTGCGGTTCAACGGCGCCGAGCGCAGCTGGGACTGCCCGTGCCACGGCTCCCGGTTCGACGTCGACGGCGCGGTCCTCGAGGGCCCCGCGGTCAGCCCCCTCGAACGCCGACCGGTGCCGGGCGCCCGGGGCGCCGGCGACCGGCGCGCCTAGACTCCGATGGTGCGACCCGCCGAGAGCGGAGCGGCCACGGACGCCGGCCCCCACACGACCGGTGACCGGCTCCGCCGGATCCAGACGCTCACCGACACCGAGCTCGCCCGGCTCGGGGTCGACGAGATGCTGGCCGAGGTGCTCGAGCGCGTCCGGGACCTGCTCGAGGTCGACACCGTGGCCGTGCTGCTGCTCGACCCCTCGGCCACGTTCCTCGTCGCCACCGCCACCCGCGGGCTGGAGGAGGAGACCAGCCAGGGCGTGCGGATCCCGATCGGCCGGGGCTTCGCCGGCCGGATCGCGGCGGAGCGACGCCCCGTGATCATCGACGAGGTCGACCACTCCAACGTCCTCAACCCGATCCTGCGGGAGAAGGGCATCCGGTCCCTGCTCGGCGTCCCGCTGCTGGTCGCGGGGGACGTGATCGGCGTGCTGCACGTCGGCGTGCTGGTCCCGCGCGCGTTCACCCCCGAGGACGCCGAGCTGCTGCAGCTGGCGGCGGACCGCATCGCGCTGGCGACGCAGGCCCGGATGACCCAGGCCGAGCGGACGGCCGCTGCGGCCCTGCAGCGCAGCCTGCTGCCCGGTCAGCTGCCGACCGTGCCGGGGCTGGAGCTCGCCGCACGGTACGTGCCCGGCGACGGCGGCGAGGTCGGCGGCGACTGGTACGACGTGTTCGACCTCCCGTCGGGACGGCTGTGCGTGGTGGTGGGCGACGTCGTCGGGCGCGGGCTGCAGGCGTCCGTCGCGATGGGCCGGCTGCGCAGCGCCGTGCGCGCCTACGCCCTGCTCACCGAGGACCCGGCGGAGCTGCTGCGCAAGCTCGACGTGCAGGTCCAGCACTTCGAGCGGGACGTGATGGCGACCGTGCTGTGCGCGGTCGTGGAGGTCGACCAGAGCGTGGCCTGGGTGGCCTCGGCCGGACACCCGCCACCGGTCCGCAGCCTGGCGGGCGAGTCCGGCGAGCTGATGGACGTGGAGCCCGACCCGCCGATCGGCCTGACGCCGGTGCGCCGCCGGCGCGCCCGCGCCGTCGACCTGCCCGTCGGGTCCTGCCTGGTCCTCTACACGGACGGCCTGGTGGAGCGCCGCAGCGAGTCGCTCGACGTCGGGCTGGCGCGGCTCACCGAGGCGGTGCGGCCCGGGCCCGCCGAGCAGCTCTGCGCACGGATCATGGGCCGGCTCATCGGCAGCCGGACGTCCGCGGACGACGTCGCGCTGCTGGTCGTGGCCCGGCCGGGCGACGACGGGACGGCGCCGCTGCGGCTGGCCGAGCCCGCCGAGCCGCGGTCGCTGCGGTCCGTGCGGCAGTCCCTGCGGGCCTACCTCGGCTCGGTCGGGGCCACCCCGGAGGAGATCTCCGACCTGGTCCTGGCCGTGGGCGAGGCGTGCGCCAACGTCGTCGAGCACGCCTACGGGCCGGGTGGCGGCGTGCTCGAGGTGCACCTCGAGATGCACGGGCGTCGGGTGCGGGCGACCGTCCGCGACACCGGGGCGTGGCGCGAGGCCCGTGGGGTCAACCGCGGGCGCGGGACCACCCTGATGCACGGGCTCGTCGACGAGGTCCACGTCGACCGCGACGCCACCGGTACCCGGGTCGTGCTGGAGAAGTCTCTGGGGAGGAACTCGTGACCGACGTGAGCGTCGACGCGCATGAGGCCGAGCCCGGCCACTGGGAGATCGCCGTCGGCGGTGAGGTCGACCTGGAGAACGCGGCGGCCGTCGAGCAGCGCCTGCAGGACGTGATCACCAACCGGGCGCGGTCGGTGGTGCTGGACCTGGGCGGGCTGACCTACCTCGACAGCGCCGGGCTGCGCTCGTTGTTCACCCTCGCGAACCGCCTCGAACTGCTGCAGGTGGGGCTCGAGATCGTGCTGCCCGCGGACTCGCCGGTCCGCAAGGCCGTGCTGCTCGTGGGGCTGGGCGAGATCGTCCCCATCCGCGAGCGCTGATCTGGAACGGTCCAGTGGCACGGGCGCTTGCGCGTGCCCAAACCTGTAGTGCAGAATCGAGATATCCCGATCGGAGCCTGGAGGTTCCGGTCGGAGCGCATCGCCACAGTGCCGGACTGGAAGGAGCGACCCGCGATGCTGATGCGTACCGACCCGTTCCGTGAGTTCGACCGCCTCGCCCAGCAGGCCCTCGGAACGGCCGCCGGGACGTGGTCCCGCCCCGCCGCCATGCCGATGGACGCCTACCGCCACGGCGACGAGTTCGTCGTCGAGTTCGACCTCCCCGGCGTCGATCCCTCGGCGATCGAGCTGTCCGTGGAGCGCAACGTGCTCACGGTCAAGGCCGAGCGCCGCCCGACGCTGCGCGACGAGCACGTCGAGATGCAGGTGTCCGAGCGGCCCCTGGGCGTCTACTCGCGCCAGCTGTTCCTCGGCGACACGCTCGACACCGAACACGTGCACGCCGACTACCACTCCGGAGTTCTGACCCTCCGCATCCCTGTCGCAGAGAGGGCCAAGCCGCGTAGCATCGCCATCTCCACCGCGAACGATCCGGGGCGCCGCGAGATCGACGCCTGACCGTCCGACCGACCGGGCCACCCGGGCCCGGCCGGCTCTCCTCGGAGCAGAACGCAGGTGAGGCCCGATGAGCGCACGCGACCTCGGCGGGCCGCCCGCCGCGCGCGGGCGCGCCGGGATCCCCCACGCCCTGCCCCGGGAGCGGTCGCCGCCCCGTCGCCGCCGCACCGCGCGGGTGCCGCGTGCACCCGCGCGGTCGCGGACCCCGCGACCTCCCGTGCCCCTCCCTCCGCCCGCCACGCGGACCCCGCCGCACCCCAGGAGCCCCCGTGAGCCTCGCCTCCGTCTGGCTGCAGCTGCACGACGGCAGCCTCGTCCGAGCCGACCAGGCCACCGAGATCACCGTGCACCCGACCCCGGCCCTGTCCGGGAAGCCGGCCCACTGGCTGCTCACCGTCTCCGTGCCCGTGTCCGTGGGCAGCGGCGATCGCGGGGGCTGGCGGACCGAACAGCTGCACCGCACGCTCGCCCAGACCTCCACGCCGCCGACCGACGCGCCGCTGGCCCTGGCCCGGCTGCTCGCCCGGCTCGACGCGGCCGACGCCTCCGGCGTCGTCCACGCCGACACCTCGCACGTGCGGCACCTGCCGCACCCCGACCACACGCTCGGCGCCGGTGAGGTCCGCCTCGGCTTCACCGCCTTCGCCGGCGCGGAGCCCGGCACGGCGCTCGACGGTGTCGTCACCCCGGACGACCCGGAGGAGCTCGCGGAGGACCGGTCCCGCCGGGCCGCACTCGCGGGGAGCGGCGCCGGCCCCCGCTGACCGGTCCGTTTCCCGCCCACGATCGTCGTCCCGCACCGGCCGGACGGTCCGCCGCCACGGGGCACCGGACGGTCGACGAACCTTCAGAGTCCACGACGACCGAGAGGAGGTCACACACAGCGGAGACATACGCAGAAGAGATCGGATCACCCACCGGGCCGGGCGACGGGAGCACGGCGCTGCGGACGCACGCCGTCACACCACCTCCTGCCGCCCGGCCCCCGACGTGCGAGGTCGCCCGGCGCCCGACATGCGGGGGAGTGGGCGGCCCGGGCCCGGGTACCAGGCCCGGATGGATCCCGCTCCCGCGCCCGGTGGCTCGTCGCTGACCTTCGTCGGCACCGCGACGACCCTGCAGCGGCTCGGCCCCTTCACCGTCCTCACCGACCCGAACTTCCTGCACCGCGGCGAGCGGGCATACCTGGGCCACGGCCTCAGCAGCAGGCGGCGAACGGAACCGGCGCTCGGCCCCGAGGACCTGCCGCCGCTCGACGCCGTGGTCCTGTCACACCTGCACGGCGACCACTTCGACCGGCGCGCGCGGCGCGGCCTCCCGCGATCCGTGCCGATCGTGACCACCCCGCACGCCGAGCGACGCCTGCGCCGGCAGGGTTTCGGCGCGGCCGAGGGGCTGCGCACCTGGCAGAGCTGGGAGACCTCACGCGGCGACGAGGTGCTGCGGGTGACCGCGGTGCCCGGGCAGCACGGTCCGGCGCTGGTGCACCGGGCCCTCCCGCCGGTCATGGGCGCGGTGCTGGAGCTCGAACGCGCCGGTCGCACCGTCCTGCGGCTCTACCAGACCGGCGACACGCTGATGCGTCCCTTCCTGCACCGCGTCCACGAGCGCTTCGGCCCGCCCGACGTCCTCGTCGCGCACCTGGGCGGGACACGGGTCGCCGGGGTCCTCGTGACGATGGACGCGCGGCAGGGCGCGGACCTCGTGGAGGCGTTCCGGCCCGGCACCACGATCCCGGTGCACCACGACGACTACGACGTCTTCCGGTCCCCGCTCAGCCACTTCACGCAGGAGCTGTACGACCGTGGGCTCTCGGCGGGGCTGCGGGTGCTGCACCGGGGTGAGACCGCCCAGCTGGAGCCGGCCGCGCGGGTCGTGCCCGGCTGACGTCGTCGGCCGGCGGCGCGACGGGTGCCCGGTCGTCGAGCAGCCCCCGCCGGAGCTCGGCGAGGGTCCGCGAGAGCAGCCGGGAGACGTGCATCTGCGAGATGCCGACCCGTTCCGCGATCTGCGTCTGGGTCATCTCGCCGAAGAAGCGCAGCATGAGGATCGTGCGTTCGCGCTCGGGGAGGCGGTCGAGCAGCGGGCGCAGCGCGTCGCGGTACTCGACGAGGTCGAGCTCGCGGTCCAGCTCGCCGAGCCGGTCGGCCAGCGGGCTGTCGCCCTCCTCGTCGCCCGCGACGGCGTCGAGCGAGCCGGCGCTCTGGTTCGCCTGGGCGTCGAGGGCCTCGATGACCTCCTCGACCCCGGCGCCGAGGTGCGCGGCCAGCTCGCTCGGCTTGGGCGCCCGGCCGAGCTGCTGGGACAGCGGCCCGGTGGCGCGGCGGATGGCCACGCCGAGGTCCTTCAGCCGCCGCGGCACCCGCATGCTCCAGGTGCGGTCGCGGAAGTAGCGCAGGATCTCCCCGCGCACGCACGGGATGAGGTAGCCGAGGAACTCGCCCTGGGCGCGCTCGGGGTCCCAGCGGTCGATCGCCGAGATGAGCCCCACCGTCGCGACCTGCACCAGGTCGTCGAGCCCGCCGGGGTAGCCGCGGCTGTGCTTCTTCGCCAGGTGCCGGGCCACCGGCAGGAACCCGAGGACCAGCTCGTCGCGCAGCGCGCGCCGCCGGGGATCGGCCGGGTCCAGCTCCGCGTAGGCGTAGAGGCCGGGCATGAGATCGACGTACTCGCTGTCCGGCGGCACGTCCGTCGTGTCGGTGGTGTCGGCAGGGGTGACGGCGGGGTCTGCGGTGATGTCGGCGGTGGTGTCGGCGGTGATGCCGGCGGGACGCTCCGCGTCGCCGGTTCCGCCGGCGGGCGGCGTCCTGAGCCCGGCCGTCACCGGACGCCTCCGGTACGCGGGTGCGGCGCCCTGACGGGGCGGTCGAGTCGGGGCTCGACGGTCACGTGGGGCGCTCCCTCCGTCGTGGACGTGCTGATCGACGGGCGGACTGTTTCACCCCGGCGCCGGGACGCCGGTCCGGACGCTACCCGCGCGGATGATCGGGCGCAGGGCGGGAGCGGGGTGGTGGCGGGACTCCGCCCGGTCGGGGGGCGGGACGTGCGGCATCGCGGTGGCCGCACACCCGCGGGCAGGGCTGCTGCGCGTCCGCACCTGTGCCGGCCCGGTGTGAGGTGGTGCCGCGAGGGGCGTGCCGTACCCGGAGGCATGTGCGGCGACCCCGCGTCGGCGCCCCCTTGCTCCCTGCGACCCGACGGACGTCCCCTGCGCGAACCTCGTGGGTCGCTCGTGATGCACGCCTCGCGGTGTAACGCCCGCACCCCCCACCGACGCTGACACCCCGGTGAGCACGTTCGAATGGTGGGAGGTCGACCTCCGGGTGGACGGCGTACGGGTCGACGGGGTGCGGGTGCGGGCGGCGGAGCCCGCCGAGGGCACGGTGGTCCTTGCGATCGCCGGTGAGATCGACGTCGCGCACGCGGATGCCGTGCGGCGGGCCGCGGAGCTGCGGCTCGGCCGGGGTGTGCGGCTGGTGCTGGATCTCTCGGACCTGACCTATCTCGGCTCGCACGGGATCGCGGTCCTGGCCGATCTCGACGTGGCGGCGCGGGCCCGCTCCGGCGCGCTCGTCGTGGTGACCGGCGCGGAGAACAAGGCGGTGCTGCGCCCCGTCGCCCTCACCGCGATGGACCAGGTGCTGCGGCTCGCCCCCACCCTCGACGTCGCGCTCGCCTCCTGAGGCCGGGGCTGCAGCTCACCCCACGCTCGTCTCCCGAGACCTACCGCCGCGCCTCCACGACGTACGCGGCCATCTCCCCGCTGACCTCGCCGGACCCCAGCAGCGCGGTCATCGTGTCGCCCACCGTGCGGAGCGCGTCCGCCGACCCGTCCCGTTCCGCGATCTGGGCGCGCAGCGGGGTGCCCGCACAGAACCCTTCCGCCACCGCGGCCGCCGACGGCGCGGTCCCGGTCCGCACCACCCGCTCGACGTCGACGACGGTGAACCCGGCCTCGCCCAGGTCGGCCCGGATCCGCTCCGGGTCGGTGTAGCCGTGCGGCACCGCCTCGACGAACGACGGCGGGTCGGTCGGGAAGGCCGCGCGCAGGCCGGCGCAGAGCGCCTCGGCGAAGGCGTGCGCCCCCACCTCGTCCCACGCGGTGAACAGGAACCGGCCGCCGGGCACGAGCACCCGCCGGACCTCGGTGTACGCCGCCGGGCGGTCCGGGAAGAACATCACCCCGAAGCCGCAGACGACCAGGTCGACCGAGCCGTCGGCGGCCGGCAGGTGCGCGGCGTCGGCCTGCTCCCAGCGCGCCCGGGCCTCCCGGCACGCGCCGTGCCCGACCATCGCCGGGTTGAGGTCGGTGGCGAGCAGGTCGGTGCCGGGCAGCGCGTCGGCGAGGGCCCGGGTGACGACGCCGGTGCCGGCCGCGATCTCGAGTACCCGGCGGGGCGCGGTGGTGGCCGCCCGGGCGGCCAGCTCGGCGGCGAAGGGCGCGAACACGGGCGCCTCCAGCCCGGACGCATAGGCCTCGGGCATCGAGTCGACCCACGTCCGGTCCCGTTCGTCCGCCATCGGACGACGGTAGGACGTCCGGGGCCGTCGCGGTTCCGCCGGACGGCGCACGTCCCCGACATCCGTGTGAGGCAGGACACCGGGTGTTTGGCGCTCCTGCTGCCGTGGGACCCGCCGATCACGAGGGTCGAGACCGACGGCCCGAACCGGCGAGCCGGCCCCCGGGTCGTGGCGTCGTCCGGGTCCCCGTCGGGCGACCCGTACGCTGCGGCCGCTCCGGCCCGCCCGCCCCCGATCGTGGCAAGGAGCGACGTGACCCTGCACGCCCTGTCCGAGACCGGCCCCGAGCCGGATCCGCAGCTCACCCGCCCCAGCGAGTACGCCGACGAGATGCCGCGGCTGCGTCGCTTCGCCGGCCTGCCCGAGGGCTCGCCGGAGCGCGCCCGGCTGCGCTCCGAGCTGATCGTGGCGTTCCTGCCGGTGGTGCGGAACCTCGCCAAGCGGCATGGCGCGGGCTACCGCGGCGGCCAGGAGGACCTGGTCCAGGTGGGCACGGTCGGGCTGATCAACGCGATCGACCGGTGGAACCCGGACCGCGCCCAGGGCGAGTTCCTCGGCTTCCTCATCCCCTCGGTCCGCGGCGAGATGCTGCGCTACTTCCGTGACCGCACCTGGTCGGTGCGGGTGCCGCGGCGGCTCAAGGAGCTCAGCGTCGAGATCACCCGGGCCTCCGGGCCGCTCTCGCACCGCCTCGGCCGCGCCCCGAAGCCGAGCGAGCTGGCCCGGCACCTGGGCGTCGACGTCGGCGAGATCGTCGAGGCGCTCACCGCCAAGGCCAACCAGCACACCGCCCCGCTGGAGGCCGTGGCCGGCGACGAGCCCGGCACCGGCGTCGTCGACACCCTCGGCGACCTGGACCGCGACCTCGAGAAGGTGGAGAACCGCGAGGCGCTGCGCCCGCTGATCGCCGAGCTCCCCGAGCGCGAGCGCGGCATCCTCACCATGCGCTTCTTCGGGGACCGGACGCAGACGCAGATCGCCGAGCACTTCGGCATCTCGCAGATGCACGTCTCGCGGCTGTTGGCGCGCACCCTGGCGCGCCTCCGCGAGGGGTTGACCGAGGAGCGCGGGTGAGCCCGACCCGAACCCGGTGTCGCGCACGCGGTTGGAATCCGGGCGACCGGCAATGCGGGCGGTGTGGCCGGGATGAGTGACGACAGGGGAGAGCGGGCCCGGGCGGCGGAGACGATGCGGTCGGCACCGGCACTGCGCGCAGGCTTCGCACTGTGCGAGCTCACCCTGCGCGAGCTGTGGACGGCGCAGGTGGCCCTCGGCGGGATGCTGTCCGAGGACGAGCTGCGCGAGACGCTCGAGCTGCGGCGCGAGCCCACCTGGGCCGAGCACGACGTCGTCGCGGCGGCCCTCAACGAGTGGTTCACCGAGCGCGGCCAGGACCATCCCGTGGCCTACTCCGAGGAGCTGCGGTCCGAGACCCCCGACGGTCCGTGACGGACGGTTAGGCGGGCGCCCGTGCGGGAACCCGTTCCCCGATCGGGTGACGCGCCCGGACCGACGGACCCCTGGGGAGCGACCATGACCTCGACCGACCGGCCGACAGCGGACAGCCGGGACGACGCGACGAACGAGAACGCGCGCCCGCACCCGCGCGAGATGTTCATCCGCTTCCTCCTCGACACCGTGCGCGAGGACCCGTACCCCAGCGGCACCCAGCTCGACCTCATCGAGGAGTCGATCCCGGCGGCGATGGTGCCCGAGTACGTCGAGGTGCTCATCGAGAAGTCGCGCGAGGGCTGCTTCCCGAGCACGGACGTCCTGCGGCGGATCCAGCGGATGTCGGCCGGACCGGGTCCGTCGCCGCGCTGCTGAGCACCCGGGACCATTTGCGCAGGCCCCGGCACTTCGACGCGCGCCCATCCGGAGTATCCCGGTAGCGTCCGGGATGCTCGCGAGCGAGCCGGGGTGAAGCAGGCCGCCCTCGTCGGATGCAACGGCGGAGGGATCCCTGTGCGCCCCACGACCGTCCCCTTCCCCGGCGCGCGCCCGTGAGCCGCGAGGTGCTCGCCGAGCCCGACGGGCAGGCGACCGCGAGCGAGTACATCGGGCTGATGCCCGCGCTCCACCGGTACGCGTCGCTGCCCGCCGACCACCCGCACCGCGCGCGCCTGCGCGAACAGCTGGCGCTGGGCTTCCTGCCGGTCGTGCGGCACGTCGCGGCCCGGCTCGCGCGCGGCTACCCGGGCGGGCTCGAGGACCTGGTGCAGGTCGGCACGGTCGGCCTGCTGAGCGCGCTGGACCGCTGGGACCCGGAGCTGGCCCGCGGCGAGTTCCTCGGCTACCTCATCCCGTGCGTGCGTGGGGAGATCCTGCGCTACTTCCGGGACCGGACCTGGACGATGCGGGTACCGCGCCGGCTCAAGGACCTGACGGTGTCGATCCGGCAGGTCACCGGCCCGCTCTCGCAGCAGCTGGGGCGCGCCCCGCGGCCGAGCGAGCTCGCCGCGCACCTCGACGCCCCCGTGGACGAGGTGATCGAGGCCCTCGACGCCGAGGCCAACCAGCACTCCGGGTCGCTCGACGCCGTGCTCGGCGAGGACGACGCCGACAACCCGATCACGAACCGGCTCGGCGGGCTCGACCGCGCGCTCGACCTCGTCGAGTACCGGCACGCGCTGCGGCCGCTGCTGGACCGGCTCCCCGAGCGGGAGCGCACGATCCTGCTGCTCCGGTTCTTCGGCGAGATGACCCAGACGCAGATCGCCGAGCGCATCGGGATCTCGCAGATGCACGTGTCGCGACTGCTCTCCCGCACGCTGCGGTGGCTGCGGGACGAGCTGCTCGACGACGCCGCCGACGTCCCGGGGTGAGCCGGGCCGGCCGCAGTGTCCCCGCGGCCGGCGGCGGGGTCACTCCTTGTTCAGCTTGTCCTGGGCGAGGCCGGCGGCCTTCTCCATGGTGTTGGGCAGCTCGGTGGTGCCGTAGAAGCGGCTGTCCGGGTGCGTGGGCGGCGGCATCGGGACCGACGACGTCGGGCCCTCGTGGTAGGTGAACTCCCCGTTGCCGTCCGGGCTGGGGCCCTTGGCCCAGCGGCCCTCGCCGGCCTGGGCGCCGTCGGAGAAGTTGAGGTACTGGTAGGAGAACTCGGTCGCCTCCTTGCCCTGCGGGAAGTTGCTCGGCACCGGCAGCTTCTCCGCGCCCTCCTCCTTGAGCTCCTCGGCCGCGGCCAGCCACATGTTCTGGTGCATCGTGTCGCGGGCGAGCAGGAACGACAGCAGGTCGCGGATGCCCGGGTCGTCGGTCATGTGGTAGAGCCGGGCGACCTGCAGGCGGCCCTGCATCTCCGCGTTGGCGTTGGCCTGGAAGTCGGCGAGCAGGTTGCCGCTGGCGGTGATGAAGCTGCCCTGCCAGGGGTTGCCGTTGCTGTCGACGGGCCGGGCACCCGCGCCGGCGACGATGGCGTGCTGGACGTCCGTGCCGCCGATGACCGCGGCGACCGTCGGGTCGTCCTGCACGGCGTCGGAGGTGATGCCCAGCGGTGCCTTCTCCAGCAGCTGGGCGATCATCGTGGCCAGCATCTCGACGTGCCCGATCTCCTCGGAGGCGATGCCGAAGACCAGGTCGCGGTACTTGCCGGGGGTGTGCATGTTCCAGCCCTGGAACATGTACTGCATCGCGACGGTGATCTCCCCGTACTGCCCGCCCAGCACCTCCTGCAGCTTGCGGGCGTAGACCGCGTCGGGCTTCTCGGGGGTGGACTTGAACTGCAACTCCTGACGGTGCAGGAACATGCGTGCTCCTCGGGGACTCCGGTGGTGCCGCCCGTGGGCGACGAGGACGCGCGGCGTGCGTGCGGCCGCGGCGGTGGCCGGCTCGGTGGCTCGACCGGCGGGCGGCGGATGCCCGGCGCCGGGTGTCGTAAACCGGTCGATTCGGTCGGATGCCGCCGGATTGGTCCCGTCCGGCCGGGGTAGCCGCGGCCCGGACGCGAACCACCACCACGAGGAGACACCCATGACCGAGACCGTCGCGCGGGACGACGTGCCGGCCGGCGCCGACGTCGTCGACGAGCTGACCCGCGACCACCACGAGGTACTGGACCTGCTGGAGCGCATCACGGCCACGCGGGACGCGAAGGAGCGCCGCGACCTCGCGGACACCGCGATCGCCGAGGTGGTGCGGCACTCGGTGGCCGAGGAGATGTACGTCTACCCGGCCATGTCCGACGCGCTGGAGCACGGCGGCGACACCGTCGAGCACGACAAGGAAGAGCACAACAAGCTCGAGCGGATCATGAAGGACCTCGAGGGCGTCGACGGCGACGACGCACGGTTCGACGTGCTCGTCGGCGACATGACGCGGGCCCTGCGCCACCACGCCGAGGACGAGGAGACCGAGCAGTTCCCGAAGATGCGCGAGCGGATCCCGCAGGAGACGCTCGTGGAGCTGCGGCGCAAGGTCGAGGCGGCGAAGAAGGTCGCGCCGACCCGCCCGCACCCCGACGCGCCGAACGCGGAGCTGTTCCACAAGATGGCGGGCCCGGGCGTCGGTCTCGTCGACCGGCTCCGCGACCGGCTCACCAACCGATCGACAGGCTGACCCGGGCGGACCGCCGGCCCTGCCGAACGGACGACCGGGCCGGGGGACTCCGCCGCCCGGGCGCCGCTACGCGCCCGGGCGTCGGTCAGCCGCCCAGCTCGGCGCGCAGGTGGGCAAGCGTGCGGGCGAGCAGCCGGGAGACGTGCATCTGCGAGATGCCGACCTTCTCGGCGATCTGCGTCTGAGTGTGCTCGCCGTAGAAGCGCAGCAGCAAAATCGTGCGCTCGCGCTCGGGCAGGGCCGCGACGAGCCGGCGCAGGTCGCCCCGTTGGTCGACGAGGTCGAGCGCGGCGTCGGCCGCGCCGAGCCGGTCCGCGGGGGTGAACCCCGTCTCGGACTCGGGCTCGTCGAGGCTGTCCGCGCGGTGGCCGGCCAGGGCGTCGAGGGCCTCGACGACGTCGTCGAGCGACCGGTCGAGCTCGGCGGCGATCTCGCTGGGCCGCGGTGCGCGGCCCAGCCGCTGCGTCAGGTCGATGGTGGCGCGGTTGACCGAGACCGTGAGGTCCTTGATAGCCCGCGGCACGCGCAGGGCCCAGGTGTGGTCGCGCAGGTGGCGGAGCATGGAGCCGCGGATGCTGGGGACGAGGTAGGCAAGCGGCCCGCCCGTCGTCTCGTCCGGGTCGTAGTTGTCGACGGCCCGGATCAGCCCGACGACGCCGGCCTGCTCCAGGTCCTCCGCCGGGGCGGAGCTCGCGTACCGCCGGGCGATGTTGCGCACCAACGGGAGGAACTGGGTGATGAGGTACTCGCGTCGCGCTCCGTGCTCCGGGTCGTCGGGGGCGGAGGCGGCGTGCTTGCGCAGCAGGGGTTCCAGGTCGTCGTAGGCGTGCGGTCCGTCCCGGGCGTCGGCCGGGCCGCTGCCCGGCTGCATGAAGGTCGTGGTGGGCACGGGCTCGCCTACCCGGGTGGTCCGGGGGAAAACGAATCAGGCCCCCGCACTCGGCGAGCGGCGATGTCGGCCCGCACGTTGCGGACGGGCGCCCGGGCGGGGAAGGTGGCGGGGAAACCCCGCGCGACACCGTGACCGGAGGACAGCCATGCGGGACGAGGCGCTGCTGGGCACGGACGTCGCCGAGGCTTCCGGGGTGTGTCTGCTGGCCGTCCACGGGGTCCTCGGCGTCCGCACCGCGCCGCAGCTCGACCGCGTCCTGCGCAAGCAGCTGCTGGACCGCGGCCGGGTGCTGGTCGACGTGTCCGGGCTCGACCTGTCGTCCACCGCGGTCCTGGCCTCCTTCCCGGCCGCGCTGGCGGCCACCGGCGGATGGCCCGCCTCACGAATGGTGGTGTTCGGGCGGGATTGTCCCGTCGTCGAGGGTATGTGGCAGGCGGGACGGCACCGGGAGGTGCCCGTCGCCGGTGACCTCGCCGAGGCCTCGGTCCTGCTCGAGCGGCGCCCCGCGCGGGTGCGCCGGACCATCGACCTGCCCCACGGACCGGAGGCGGCGCCCTTCGCGCGCCTGATGCTGCGGTCGGCATGTGAGGACTGGGAGATCCCGGGCGACGCCGCGGACCGGGCCTCGATCGTGGTGAACGAGCTGGTCACCAACGCCGTGCAGCACACGACGGGACCGGGAGACCTGAGCCTCGCCCACTCCCGGCGCGGGCTGTGGATCTCGGTGCGCGACGGCTCGTCCGCCCGGCCGGTCCTGACCGTCGAGGCGGAAGGGCTCGGCCTGCGCGCCGTCGCCGAGCTGAGCCGGACCTGGGGCGTCACGCCCCTGCAGACCGGCAAGTCCGTGTGGGCGCTCGTGAGCGACGAGCCATTCTGACGCGGCGCAGATCCGTTCCGGATGGGAGGCATCATCTCGTGAACCCGGGGTACCCGGACCGTTTCACGGATCCCGACGGGCTCCCGGAAGCTTCACGACGATCACAGGGGGCGGACATGCCCCGGCGCGGGCTCACCAGCCGGATCGACGACGGACCGGTCCCGGTCCTCGTCCTCGCCGGACCGCTGACCCTGGCCACCGCCGTCGACGTCGAGGTGCATGTCCGCAAGCTGCTGATGGACCGCGGTTCGCTGCTGGTCGACGTGCGCGACCTCGAACCGGTCGTCCCCTCGCTGGTGGCCCTCTTCACCAGCACCCTGTCGGGGGCGGGCGGCTGGCCCGCCGCGCGGCTCGTGCTCGTCGCGCCCTCCGAGCCGCTCGCCGTCGCGCTGGGGCGCAGCGGAGTGGTCCGGGAGATCGGCGTGGCCGCGAACCGCGGCCAGGGGCTGACGCTGCTGGGGCGCCGGCCGGCCCGCGTCCGACGGCGGACCGAGCTGCCAGACACCGCGGTCGCGGTGCGTTACGCGCGGGCCCTGGTGCGGGAGGCCTGCCGCGAGTGGGAGCTGACCGGCGGGATCCCCGCCCGGGCCGAGCTGGTGGCGGACGAGCTGGTGGCCAACGCGGTCGTGCACGGCGGCGGGCGGCGGACGTTGCTGCTGACCCTGGACGGCCCCGGGTTGCGCGTCGGGGTGCGGGACGAGGGGGCGGGCGCGCCCGACCCGGAGTCCGCCGCCGGACAGGGGCTGCACGTGGTCGCCGAGCTGTCCGACGGCTGGGGCACGAGCCGGCACGCCGTGGGCAAGACCGTCTGGGCGCTGCTCCGCGCCTTCTGACGCCCCTTCCGACCCGCCTTCGACGCGCCCGACGACACCGCAGTCCGACGGCCCGGTCAGCCCGGGTCCGGGAGCCGACTGGTGGCGGCCTCCTCGAAGGCCCGGGCCGCGGCCGAGCGGGCCTCGAAGGCGGCCTGCCGATGCCGCTCGGCGCCGTCGAGGTCACCGGCGGCCGTCAACGTGCGAACCGCGTTCTCGTGGCTCTCAGCGGAGAGCAGGTGCCGGCGGGCCGACCGCTCGTGGGCGGTCACCGCGTGCCGCCGGGCCGTCAGGGCCCGCTCCTCCGCGGATTCGACGTCGGCGAGCGAGGAGCCTCGACGCCCGCGCGCCGCGATCTCGCGCCGGCGCGCCCGGAGCTGTTCGAGCCGCTCGTCGATCTCGGCGCGACGGCGCTCCACCGCAGCCATGTACTCGGCCTCGTCCCCGGTCACGCCCGCTCCTGCCGCGTCGACGGGCCGCTAGCGGGCCGGAGCGCCCTCGGCGCCCGCCGACTCCTCCATCGTGAGGATGGCGCCGACCACCGAGCCGCCGTCGCCCCGCAGCGGGCTGGCGATCACGCGCACGTCGATGCTGCGGCCGCGTCGGTTGATCGCGGGAAGGGTGACCTCCTGCGGACCGTCCTCGCCTGCAAGCGTACTGCGGACGACCGGCCTCACCAGGTCCAGCGGCAGGCCGATGTCGAGGTTCAGGAAGTGCTGGCCCACGGCCTCGTCCCGGCGCAGCCCCCACAGCTCCTCGGCCTGGTGGTTCCAGACCTGCACGTGCAGCTCGGTCCCCACGACCACGACGCCGGCCCGCAGGCTGGTCAGGATGGTCTCCAGGAAGTCGTTGGTCCGGTCGAGCTCACCGGTGCGGTCCTGCAGCTCGTCGTTGATGGTCTGGAGCTCGTCGTTGGTCGACTGGAGCTCCTCGTTCATCGTCTCGAGCTCCTCGTTGGTGGACTGGAGCTCCTCGTTGGTGGTCTCCAGCTCCTCGACCGTGGACTGCAGCTCCTCGTTGGTGGTCTCGAGCTCCTCGTTGGTGGACTGGAGCTCCTCGTAGGCCGTCTCGAGCTGGCGGTTGGCCTGCTCGAGCTCGTCCTGCAGCCGCCGGAAGTCGGTGACGTCGTGGAAGGCGACGCTCACCCCCAGCACCTCGGTTCCGGACCCGACCAGCGGGCTGACCTGCACCTCGAGGTTCATCGCCTCGGGCCCGCGGTGGTAGGTGACGTCGGTGACCCGGACCGTGCGCCGCTCGGTCTGCGCCTTCTCGATGTGCCGGCGCAGCTCCAGCGGGCGGTAGGAGAGCTCCAGGTCGCGGAAGGGCCGGCCGACGTCCCGCGTCGAGACGCCGAACAGCACCTCGGCCTGCCGGTTGACCACGGCGATCACGCCGTCGTCGGTGACCACGACCTGGGCCAGCGGGGAGGCGAGCACGGCCTCGTTGCGCAGGACGTCCAGACCGGTGAGCGGCGGCCGGCCGGTCGGGGGCGGGGCGTCGGCGAACAGGGTGCCGTTCTGCGGCGCCGCCCGCGGCGCCTTGCGGAAGGTACGGCGCTTGAGGTCGATCGGCAGGAACAGCGCGCCGTGGCTGAGCAGCATCTCGGCCTTGCCGAGGAACAGCACGCCGGGCTCGGAGAGCGCGAAGTGGAAGCGGGTCAGGATGCGGGCCTGGGTCTCCGCGTTGAAGTACATCAGGGTGTTGCGGCAGACCAGCAGGTCGATGCGGGAGATCGGGGCGTCCTGCACCAGGTCGTTGCGACCGAAGATCACCGAGCGGCGCAGGTCCTTGCGGAAGGCGAAGCGGCCCCCGGTCTGCTCGAAGTACTTCTCCAGCAGCTCGGGCGGGATGCCGCGGACCTCGCGGTCCGAGTAGGTGCCGTGCCGGGCGTGGGTGAGGGCCTCCTCGTCCACGTCCGTGGCGTAGATCTTCACGCGGTCGCGGAACTCCGTGGTACCGAGCATCTCGGCCAGCACGATCGCGAGGGTGTAGGCCTCCTCGCCGGAGGCACAGCCTGCGCTCCACACCCGCAGCGGCTCGGTGGGACCCTTGGTGGCCAGCAGCGCCGGCAGCACCTCGGCGCGCAGGTACTCCCAGGCCTCGGGGTCGCGGAAGAACCCGGTGACGTTGATCAGGATGGTGTTGAAGAGCGCCGTGAACTCCTCGGCGTGCAGCTCGAGGTAGTCCAGGTACTCGGCGTAGTCCGGGACGCCGACCTGCGACATCCGCCGGTCGACCCGGCGGATGAGACTCGACCGCTTGTAGCCCGTGAAGTCGAAGCCGCGGCTCACCTTCAGATGCTGGAGCAGGGCCTCGAAGGCCGGATCCGGCTGGGACAACGACTTCTCTCCCGCTCCCCTCGGGGGTGCGCCACGGGGCGGGGCGCGCCGGGAGCCTAACCGATCCCGGGCCCTCCGCCGCTCATCCCTCCGGCAGGTCGCGGGTGAGCATCCGGCGCAACAACGAGGCCTCCGAACCTGTCCGTTCGGCCTTGTGCCGGTGGGACCGGGCAGCGTGCATCCGGTTGGTCGCGTCGGCGGTGTCGGCGAGCCAACGCTGCAGCGCCGCCTTCTCCTCCAGCGCCCGCAGCGCCGCCCACAGCACGACCTCGACGCCGTCGGACTGCTCGGCGGCGAGACTGCCGGGGGACCAGGCGTGACCGACCCGGCAGCGGAAGCGCGGGGAGGGCTCGCCCTCGAGCCGGAACAGCACCCCGTCGCAGTCGGGGCAGGACAGGGGCGAGGGCTCGCCCAGCTCGATCTGCGGGGCGGTCCCGGGCACGGTGTCGGCGATGTCGGCCTCCTCGGCGGCGAGCGGGTCCGCCGGGTCGGCCGGGTCCGCGTCGGCGGGGTCGTCGAGCAGGTCCTGGAGCAGCTCGGCGACCGCGGCCCCGAGCTTCCCCGCGGGCAGGGCGCGGGCTCCCGGTACGTGGTCGAGCGCGCTCTGCGGCATGCCGGGGTACAGCGCCTCCGTGGGCTCCTGGACCAGGGCGGCGCCGCCCTGGCGCGCGAGCACGGCGAGGCCCGCGGTGCCGTCGTCCCGGTTGCCGGACAACACGATCCCCACGGCGTGCGGCCCGAAGTCGACCGCCGCGGAACGGAAGAGCGGGTCGATCGAGGGCCGGTGCCCGTTCTCCCGCGGCCCGCGCGAGAGGTGCAGGTGCCCGTCGGCGACGAGGACGTGGTGGTCGGCGGGTGCGGTGAAGATCCGGCCGGGTTCCAGGCGCATCCCGTGCCGCGCGGTCACCGCCGGCAGCGGCCCGGCCCGGCCGAGGATCGCGGCGAGCGCACTGGGTGCGTCGCTCGGGATGTGCAGCACCACGACGACCGCCGCGGGCAGGTCCACCGGCAGCGCGGCGGCGAACGCCCGCAGCGCCTCCACCCCGCCGGCCGAGGCCCCGACCACCACCACGTCCGTCACCGCGGCCGCGTGCCGGGGCGCGGGCACCTCACCCGGGTGGTGGGCGTGCGGGCCGGCCACGCGGCCCACCGGTCCGTCCGGGAACGGTCCGGCCGCGGACACGTCCGGCACGGGAACCGCCTCTCGAGCGTCGGGCGGGCCCGGGTGTCCGGGCCTCGTCGAACGGTACCCCCTTCCCGGTCCACCGAATCGTCCGCCGGGCGGTTGGACCTGCGCGGGCCGGGAACACCGCACGGATGGCCGCCGACCCGCTGCTCGTTCTCGGCGCCTCCGCGGGGGGCGTCGAGGCGCTCATCGACCTGGTCGCCGGCCTGCCCGCCGACCTCCCCGCCGCCGTCCTCGTCACCGTGCACACCGGGGACCGGCCGCACAGCACACTGCCGCGGGTCCTCACCCGGGCCGGCCCGCTGCCGGCCGCCCAGGCGACGGACGGGGAGCCGCTGCGGGCGGGCCGGATCCTCGTGGCCCCACCGGACCGGCACCTGCTCGTGGGCCGCGACGGGGCGGTGGACACCGCGGTGCTCAGCGCGGGGCCGAAGGTGAACCGGCACCGCCCCGCCGTCGACGCGATGTTCGCCTCGGCCGCGCGGGCGCGGGGGCCCCGGGTGGTGGCGGCGGTGCTCTCCGGTGCCCTCGACGACGGCGCGGTGGGCGCCGCGCTCGTCGACCGGGCAGGCGGCCGGGTCCTCGTCCAGGATCCGGTGGACGCCCTCTTCGACTCGATGCCGCGGGCCGCGGCGGCGGCCGTCCCGGACGCCCGGGCGGCGCCCGCGGCCGTGCTCGGCCGGCTGCTCACGACGACGGTGCAGGAGCTTCCCCTGGGGGGTGACATCATGGCCGACACGCCGCCGGTACCGGCGGACGACGACGGGATGGCCAGGAGCCGGGACCCGGTCTTCCTGCGGCCGGACGAGACCACGGCCACCCGCATGGCGTGCCCCGAGTGCGGGGGCGGGCTGGCCCGGATCGACCTGCCGCGCATCGGCTACTTCCGCTGCCACGTGGGACACCAGTACAGCCCGCGCTCGCTCGAGGCCGCCCAGCGGGAGGCCGCCGAGGCGAAGCTGTGGACGGCGATCGCCGCGCTCGAGGAGCACGCCGCGCTGGCACGCTACCTGGACGAGGGGGCCGGGCCGGACCTCGACGCCGGGGAGGCCTACACCCGCGCCGCCGAGCACTCCGCGGAGCTGGCGCGGCTGGTGCGGGCGCGGCTCACGCGCGGCCGCGGCGCATGAGCCGCGGGGCTCAGCCCGGGCCGCCCGCCACGACCCGCCTCGCGAGCTCGACGAGCTTGGTGTTGGTGTTGCGGGAGATGTCCCGCAGCATCTCGAACGCGGCCCCTTCGTCGACGCCGTAGGCGTGCATGAGCACGCCCTTGGCCTGCCCGATGACGTCCCGGCTGCCCAGGGCCCGGGCCAGGTTGTCCGTCTGCAGGGCACCGGCGAGGGCCACGGCCGCCTGCGCCGCGCACAGCCGTCCGCGGACCATCTCGTCCGCGCCGAACACGCCGGGCGCGGGGGCGAGCAGTACCAGGGCGGCCGCGGGCCGTCCCGGGCCGGCGACCAGCGGGAAGGCCGCCGCCGAACGGAACCCGAGTCGGGACGCCGGACCGGCGAACCCCGGCCACCGCGCGAGGGGCCCGGCCGCGTCGAGGTCGTCGGCCACCACCGGCGCGGCGTCGCGGAGCGCGTCGGGACCCGGGCCCTCGCCCAGCCGGGCCTGCAGCGCGCAGGCCAGCTCGGCGGGCGGGTCCGTGACGGCGCGGACGGACGGCCCGGCCGCCCCGTTCGCGAGCAGGAGGCCGCCGTGCGGCGCCGCGGGCACCGCGCGCCGGACCGCCTCGACCGCGGCGGTGCACACCCCGTCGGTGCCGCGCGCGGCCAGCAGGGCGCCGGCGGTCTCCTCGAGCACGTCGGTCAGGTCGGGTGCCGGCCGGTCGTGCGTCCCGGGCGCGGGTTCGGCGGTGTACCGGAGCAACGCGTGGGAGTCCTGGCGGACCTGTGCGACGCGCCGGTGCAGGTCGCCGAACCGCTCGGACAGCTCTGCGTGCCGGCGCCGCAGCTCCGCCGCGCGAGCCCGGGTGAGCCGTGCCGCGGCGAGCCGCACCGCCCGGTTCTCCTGCGCCTCCGGGCCGGTGCCGCGGACCGGGCTGCGCCGCGACCCGGTGACCGATCCGGGGATCGAGACCGGGTCCGGGCCGGAGCCGTCCGCCGCACCGTCGCCGTTCGCATCGTCGCGGGCCTCCGCGCACGCGGGCGCACCCACGCTCCGCAGCTCCTCGTCGAGCACCCCGAGGGTGCGCTCGACCAGGTCGAAGGCCTGCGCCAGCTCCGCCCACAGCACGGGTGCGTCGGCCGTCCCACCGTCCGGCACGCGGTCCCCCCTCTCCTCGACCCGCCGCCGTCCCGACGCTAGCGCCGAGCGCCCGCACCGGCCATCGGAGCCGAGGTGGTGACGGCCGGCCGCCCGGCGGCTCAGCCCTCGTGGAACCGGCGCCGCACCACGGCGGGCACCACGCCCCACAGCACGCCCAGCAGGGCCAGCGCCGCGAGGCCGGCGACGAGCCCCGCCACGGCCCCGAGGACCACGTCGAAGATCAGCCCGACGACCCCGACGACGGCCAGCCCGAGCGTCGCGAGCCCCGCGATGGCGAACCGCTGGCTCGCCTGCACGAGCGGCCGACGCGCGTGCAGGCGGAACAGCACCCGGTGCAGCATCACGGGCGCGATCAGCACGCCGGTGGCGATCACCGACAGCGAGGTCGTGACCAGGTAGATCACGCGCTGGTTGGTGGAGAGCTCGGCGAACCGGCTCTGGAAGGGGACGGTCAGCAGCAGTCCGGTGAGCAGCTGGACCCCGGTCTGCGACACCCGCAGCTCCTGCAGCAGGTCGGCCCAGTTCCGGTCCAGCCGCTCGGTCGGGGTCTCCCTCCGCTCACGGAGGTCCCACGCGGCGTCGTCGTCCATCCCGTCGTCGACGTCGGGGTCCGTGGGGTCCTTCGGCTCGGTGGGGGAGTCGGGGCGTTCGGGATCCACGGACCACCTCCGCTGCGTACGCTGGGAGCAGAGCGTGCCACGGGCGCCCCCCGTTTCGGCAGGGCCGCGAGGGGTATCGGCCCCGCAGGTCGAACGACCGCCGGCACCGTCCCCGAACCACCGCGAGGCACGACATCCCATGAGCGCACAGCAGACTCCCGACGACATCGCCGCGACGATCGCGGAGCGTGCCTCGGCGGCCGGCCGCACCGTCGCCGTCGCCGAGTCGCTGACCGGGGGCATGGTCGCCTCCGCCCTGGCCCGGGCGGAGGGCGCCGCGGAGTGGTTCCGCGGCTCGATCGTGGCCTACTCCAGCGAGGTCAAGCACGACCTGCTGCAGGTCCCGGAGGGACCGGTGGTGAGCGAGCCCGCGGCCCGGACCATGGCCGGACGGGTGCGCGAGCTGCTGGGCGCCGACCTCGCCGTCGCGCTGACCGGCTCCGGCGGCCCGGACCCGCAGGACGGCCAGCCGCCGGGCACCGTCTACATGGCGGTGGCCGGCGAGCCCGGCGGCGAGGAGGTGCTCCGCCTCGACCTCGAGGGCGAGCCGGCCGACATCTGCGGCGCCGCGGCGAAGGCGGCCCTCGAGCTCATCGCCGCCCGGCTGGAGAGCGAGCAGGACCGCGAGCAGGACAGCGGGCAGCCGGTCGCCGCCGGGCGGGGCGGCACGGGATGACCGACGGCCCCGCCGGAACCCTCACGGGCACGCCGACGCCGGCGCAGCGGCTGTTGCAGGTCCGCACGATCTACGCCGAGCCCGCGGCGCGCGACTCCCCGCGCGGCCGGCAGGTGCTGGAGCGGTTCCCGGGCGCGGAGATCATCGAGGTGCCGTCGCACTGGCAGATCCCGGAGCTGCACGGCAACGCCGGCAACGTCGACCGCTGGGTCCGGGTCAAGACCGAGACGCTCGTGCTGGGCGTGAAGAAGTCGCTGAGCGCGCGGCCCAACGGCCGGTCGTCGGACTTCATCGCGCCCTCCACCGCCAACGGCTGCGCGATGGCCTGCGCCTACTGCTACGTGCCGCGGCGCAAGGGCTACGCCAACCCGATCACGGTGTTCACCAACATCGAGCGGATCACGAAGTACCTGCGCGGGCACGTGTCGCGCCAGGGCCCCAAGCCCGAGCCGAACCAGGTCGACCCGCACGCCTGGGTCTACGACGTCGGCGAGAGCTCGGACGTCTCGGTCGACGCGCTGGTCAGCGACAACGTCGCCGACCTGGTCGCGACGTTCCGCGACCTGCCCACGGCCAAGGCCAGCTTCGCCACCAAGTTCGTCAACCGCGAGCTGCTCGACCTCGACCCGCGGGGCCGCACCCGGGTCCGCTTCTCGCTCATGCCCGAGCGGGACTCGAAGCTGCTCGACGTGCGCACGAGCCCGGTCGCGGAGCGGATCGCGGCGATCGACGACTTCGTGGCCGCGGGGTACGAGGTGCACCTCAACCTCTCGCCGATCGTGCTGCGCGAGGGCTGGGAGCGGGACTGGGCGGAGCTGCTCGTCCGGCTCGACGACGAGCTCGGCGCGGCGTTCAAGGAGCAGGCCGCCGCGGAGATCATCATGCTGACCCACAACCGCGAGCTGCACGAGGTCAACCTGGGCTGGCACCCGAAGGCCGAGGACGTGCTGTGGCGGCCCGAGCTGCAGCAGGCCAAGCGCAGCGAGAGCGGGATGTGGAACGTCCGGTACCGCAACGTGCCCAAGCGGGAGGGCGTGCAGGCCGTCACCGACCTCATCGCCCGACACGCGCCGTGGCTGCGGGTGCGGTACGCCTTCTGAGGGGGACCGCGCGCGGAGGAGGTCGCTGATGACCGTCGAGACCGGCCGACCGGTGGACCACGGCCTGTTCGGGCCGGAGTCGGTGACCTGGCGGGTGCACCTGGAGCCCGTGATGTGGGTCGCGGGGATGCGCGCGCTGCTGCTGCAGTCCCTGCACCCGTGGGTGATGCGCGGGACCTACCAGAACAGCGCACTGTTCGACCCCGCCAAGGCGTGGCCGCGGTTCCAGCGGACCGTGGAGTTCGTGGGTACCCGGACCTTCGGCTCGCGGGCCGAGGTGGAGATCGCCGGCGCCCGGGTGCGGCGGCTGCACCACCGGCTGCGCGGGGTCGACCCGGAGAGCGGCCGGCGGTTCCCGATCGACGCGCCGGAGGGCCTGCTCTGGGTGCACTGCGGCGAGATCGACTCCTACGTCGACGTCGCCCGCCGGGCCGGGATCGTCACCGTCGCGGAGGCCGACGCGTACGTGGCCGAGAGCGTGCGGGCCGCCGAGGTCATCGGGCTGGATCCGGCGGTCGTGCCGGCGTCGCGCACGGAGCTCGCGGAGTACTTCGCGCGGATGCGGCCCCGGCTGCGCGTCACGGACGAGGCGCGGATCGCCGTCGGCGGGCTCCTCGCCCCGCCCGTCCCGCCCGGCGAGGCGCCGGCCTGGACCCGCGCCGCGATCTCGGCCACGGCCACCGCCGCGCTGGCCACGCTGCCCCGGTGGGCCCGCCGGATGTACGGGCTGCCCGGCCTGCCGACGACCGACCTGGCCGCGTCCGCGCTGCTGGTCGGCCTGCGCCGGGCCACCGACCTGCTGCCCGACCCGCCCGCGCCGCCCGAGGTCCGCGAGGCGCGCCGGCTCGTCCACGAGGCCCGGGCGGCCCGCGGTGTGAGAGGTGCGGTGTGAGAAGGCGCGGCGCGCGGGGTATCGCCCCGTCGACCGTTCGGACGCACACCGGGAGGACACGATGAGCGAGTTCGCGAAGGGCGACAAGGTCCGCTGGAAGAGCCACGGCGGCTGGGCCGAGGGCGAGGTGCTCAAGAAGATCACCGAGGACACCGAGGCCGCCGGGCGCACCGTGCGGGCGTCGAAGGACGAGCCGCAGTACCTCGTGCGCAGCGAGAAGAGCGACAGCGAGGCCGTCCACAAGCCCGACGCCCTGGAGCCGTGCTGAGCGCTGCCGAGCGCTGCCGAGCGCTGCCGACCGGGCCGGGCGCCGGTTGGCCGGGGGCGGGGCGGGTAGCCGACGGGCATGTCGACCCGAGAACTCGCCCTCGTCACCGGCGCCTCCAGCGGCATCGGGCTGGAGCTCGCGCGTGAGCTCGCCCGCCGGGGCTACGACCTCGTCGTCACCGCCGAGGACGCGGCCCTCGAGACCGCCGCGGGGAAGATCCGCGAGGCCGGCGACGGGACGGACGTCACCACCGTGCACGCGGACCTGCGGCGCCGCGAGGGCGTCGAGGAGGTGTGGGCGGCCGTCGGCCAGACGGGCCGCCCGCTGGCCGTCGCCGCGCTCAACGCCGGCCTCGGCCTCGGCGGCCCGTTCGTGGAGAACGACCTCGACGCCGAGCAGGACATCATCGACGTGAACGTCACCTCGACCGTGCGCCTGTCCAAGCACGTGCTGCGGGACATGGAGGCGCGGCACGCGGGCCGGGTGCTGATCACCTCGTCCATCGCGTCCCAGATGCCCGGGACCTACCAGGCCGTCTACAACGCCTCGAAGTCGTTCCTGCAGTCGTTCGCCGAGGCCGTGCGGGCCGAGCTCGAGGCCCGGGACAGCGGCGTCACCGTGACCTCGCTGATGCCCGGCCCCACCGAGACGAACTTCTTCCACCGCGCCGAGATGGACGACACGAAGGTCGGCGCCTCGGACAAGGACGACCCCGCGCAGGTGGCGCGGCAGGGCGTCGACGCGCTGCTGTCCGGGGACCAGAAGGTGGTCGCGGGCTCGCTGTCGACCAAGGCCCAGGCCCTGGCGAACGACGTGCTGCCGGACCGGTTGAAGGCCGGGGCGCACCGGAAGATGGCCGAGCCGGGCTCGGCCGAGAGCTGACCGGGGAGGAGAGCGACATGGCCGGGAAGCACGACGAGGCCGAGAAGATGCGCGACGACGTGCCGTCGACGATCGCGCGCTGTGAAGAGAATCGACCGCAGCCGGGCTACGCGGTCTTGTCGAGGGTGACCCGGTAGCCGAGGTTGTGGAGTTGGTGGATGAGCCGGTCGCGTTGTC
>NZ_JNYD01000043.1 GCF_000717175.1 Pseudonocardia autotrophica
GCGTACGGCTGCGAGAAGGTGGCCCCGAAGCTGGGGCAGCCCCCGCCCCCGCCCCGGCGGGGGCTGGGGCCGCCCCCGCCCCCGCGGGGGCGACGAGGAGCCGAGACGAGGACCTCCGGTGCGTCGACCGCCGCGACGAGGAAGTCGACGAGGCGGCGGACGGCGGGGCGGGCCGGCCGGCGCCAGACGACCTCGAGGTCGACGAACAACGGCGGATCGAGCGGCAGCACGACGGTCCCGGTGACATCCATCTGCTCGGCGACCCCGAGGATCCCCGGGGCGACGCCGGACCCCGCTGCGACCGCTCGCACCATCGCCTCGGGACTGTTGATGAGGTTCGCCTCGACGACGACCTGTCCCGGTTGCGCTCCCCTCGGCAGCAGGTGGTCCACCGTGCGCTGCCAGATGCCGGCGAAGGGGGACCAGGGGAACATCACCACGGATTCGTGGCTGAGACTCGCCACCAGGATCTGCGTCTGGTCGGCGAGCGGGTGCCCCAGCGGCAGCACGACGCCGAACAGCACCGAACCGAGGACGACGCCGGCGATGTCACGGTGCTCCTGCGGCCGGCTCCAGACGACCGCTGCATCGGCCCGTCCCTGCCGGACCGCCTCGACGGCGTCGTCCCCCGGGCTCGACGTCACGAAGACCTCGACGCCCGGTATGGCGAGTCCCACCGCTCGCAGCGGGCCACCGAGGACCCCGTCGGCCATCGTGCAGACCCGCAGGGTCACCTGCTCCCGCCTCTCGGGCCTTGCGGATCGCACGTCCTCGCGGGCCCGGTCGACCTCGGCCAGGATCACCCGCGCCCGCTCCGCCAGGAGGTGCCCCGCCGGCGTCAGCTCGGCCCCGCGAGGAGTGCGATCGAAGAGCGTGACGCGCAGGTCCCGCTCCAGCGCACGGATCTGCTGCGAGAGCGACGGAGCGGCGACGTGCAACCGGCGCGCGGCAGCGGAGAAGCGCCGCTCCTCGGCCACGGTGAGGAAGTACCTGAGCTGGCGCAGGTCCACAAGGCAGGCTACCTCCGGGGACAGGGACGGCGGCGACGTAGGGCCGGGACTCACGGGCATGTGGTTCTACGTCACTGCGCACGCGGTAGTCGTACCGCTTCCCAGGGTATGGAGTGCCTCGGTGTCCTCCCGTCCACCGGCAGCCGTTCCGGTGATGGCCGGGCTCGGGCCCCTGACCGTAGAGCTCTTTGGAGGGCACATGGGCTCGCACCACGCCGGTGAGCTGCTGCTGGCCGAGACCGCCGCCTCGACGGCCACCATCTCCGAGCGCGCGCAGGCCATGCTCCAGGTCCTCCGCCGGCTCGTCCCGTTCGACGGTGCGTGGTTGGCGCTGGCCGACCCGGTGGGCCACGGCTACCACTCCCTGGCGAGCGTCGACCTCGATGGTCCGACCGTGAAGTTCCTCTCCGGCCCACTCATGGCGCGGGACATCGAAATGACCGGCACCAACCGGGCACGTCCGCCGTTGAGCCCGTCGGACCTGCCCTACCCCGCCCAGGAGCTGCGGACCTGGGCCGAGTGCCTGCTCCCGTCCGGGATCAACGAAGCGCTGGCCCTCGGCCTGTTCGCAAAAGGGGGGCGCCACGTCGGCTTCCTCGCGCTGCTGTCCGGCGACCGGCGCCCGCCGTCCCCGCTCATGCGCCGCAGGCTCGGGCGGCTCGGACCGGTGCTCGCGCAGGGCATCGACCCGATGCGTTCGCTGCTCACCGCCGCCCGCCTGGTGCGTGGGGCCACGGCCGGCGTGGTGCTCTGCGTGGACGAAGGCTGCCAGGCGCTGCCGGGCCTTCCCGTGGACGAGCTGCTGACCCCGTCCTCCTCCGTCCTGGCCGTCGCCCGCGAGCGGATCGGCGACGGGCACGTCTACTCCTCGTTCCTCTGGCCGGTGGGTGGCCCCCACGCCCCCGGCGGGCACGTGCGCGTGACCGCCCTGGCGGCACCCGAGGACGCCCCGTCGGGGCTGACCGGTCTGGCCCTGCTGTCACCCGCGACCGATCTTCAGGGACTCACTCCGCGGGAACTGGAAGTGCTGGGCCTGCTGGTCGAGGGGTACTGCAACCAGGAGATCGCCCATACGCTGGTGGTGGCCCCCCGGACCGTGGCCGCCCACCTCGAGCACATCCTCAGCAAGCTCCGGGCACCGACGAGGACACTCGCCGCGGTCCGCGCAGAACGCGACGGCCTCTACGTTCCGGCCGCTCTCGCCGGCGGGCATGCGTGAGTCGGCGCCGGAGCTCGACGACGTCCTGTCCCAGCTGCCCCAGGAGTACCGGGAGCTGGTCGGGCCGATGGCCTGAGCTCGCCGGCGTCGAGGCATCGGCGGGGACCGGAGGAAAGGGCCGCACCAGATCGGAAGGAGCCCGATGATCCAGTACGCGACGTTCATCCGAACCGTGGGAGAGCAGGCCGGCGCGGCCGACACCGAGGAGGCCCGGCGCGCGGTGGAGGCGGTCATCACCGCCGTGGCCGCGTCGCTGGAGGAGTCCGACCGCGACCGCTTGGCCGCGGTCCTGCCCGGCTCCCTCCAGGGCGCCGCTGAGATCCAGGGGCCAACTCTGCACCCCGACAGCGGCGCCGCCCTGGTCTCTGCGGTGAGCACCGCGTCCGGATGCCCGGCCGAGCGGGCCCGCTTCTACACCCAGGCGGTCCTGTCCACGCTGACCGGCTCCGAACCGGAACTGGCCGGCGTCCTCGCCCGGCGGCTGCCGGACGGTGAGGAGCTGATCTCACCGCTCGACCAAGGGGTTCCGCCGCGCGGTTCCGGGGTGCCGACCACGCTGACCCCCAGACTGCTCGAGCAGGAGGAGATCGACCGCGCGCTCGCTGCCCTGGAGGGCTGGGAGGGCGACGAACACCGGCTGCGACGAACCGTCGTCCTCCCGCCCGAGCGCCACCGGCCGCTGCGCGACGCCGTCGCCCGCGCCGAGCGCGACATGACCCACCACGCGCGCGTCGAGCAACGACAGGACGCGATCACCTTCGAGGTCTGGACGCATTCGCTCGACCGGGTGACGGACATGGACGTCGAGCTCGCCCGGCGGATCGACGCGGCGGTCGCCGCGCTCGGGTCCTCCGGCTGACCCGGCCGCCGACGGCCTCAGGTCGGGGCTCGTCGGTCACCGGGCCTTGGCGAGGTGCTCGTGCACCATGCGAACCGCCATCGCGCCCTCCCCCGCCGCCGAGGCGACCCGCTTCACCGAGCCGCTGCGCACGTCGCCGGCTGCGAAGACTCCGGGCAGGCTGGTCTCGAGCAGCAGCGGGTCGGGCCCGCCGGACCTTCCCCTCTGCGCCGGCCGGCGCGCGTCCGGCCCGGTCAGCACGTAGCCACCGGAGTCCAGGGCGACCGAGTCCGGCAACCACGACGTGCTGGGCTGGCCCCCGATGAACACCATGAGGTCGCGCGCGAGCAGGCGCTGCTGCTCACCGGTCACCGTGTCCGTCACGACGACGGCATCGAGGCGGCCACCCTCACCCTCCAGGCCCTCCACCATGGTGTGCAGATGCACCTGGATGCGCGGATCCTGGGTGATCCGGTCGGCGAGGTAGCGCGACATGTTCTCGTCGAGTTCGTGCTCCCTGACCACCAGGTGGACCTCGGCCGCATGGCCCGCGAGGAAGACCGCGGCCTGGCCGGCCGAGTTGCCCCCACCCACGACCACCACCGGGTCTCCGACGCACTGCTGGGCCTCGATGGGCGTGGCCGCGTAGTACACGCAGGTGTCCTCGAACTGCTCCAGTCCGGGGACCGGGAGCCGGCGGACTCGCACGCCGGACGCGACGATCACCGTGCGGGTGGCCAACTCACCGCCGTCGGCGAACCGCAGCACGTGGTTCCCGTCGCGCTCCTCCAACCCCACCACCTCCGACGGGACGGACCGCCGCGCCCCGAACTTCTCCGCCTGCAACACAGCGCGCTCGGCCAGCTCGCCCCCGGAGATCCCGGAGGGGAAGCCGAGGTAGTTCTCGATGCACGACGTCCGCGCCGCCTGCCCGCCCGGCGCGACGCCGTCGAGCAGCGCGGTGTCCAGGCCCTCCGAGGCGCCGTACACAGCCGCCGCGAGCCCGGCAGGGCCGGCCCCCACGACCACGAGATCGCAGATCTCCCGGCCGTCACCGATGTCGCGGAGTCCGAACATCGGCGCGAGTTCGGCGGTCGAGGGGTTGCGCAGCAGCCGGTCCCGGTACAGCACGATCGGCGTGTCGCCGGGACCGAGCCCGAGGGAGCGGAGCAGCTGCTCAGCCATGGAATCGGTCTCCAGGTCCAGGAACCGGTGCGGCAGCCGGTTGCGGACGGCGAACTCGCGCAGCTGCCTGGTGGTGGCCGAGTACCTGGAGCCGATGATCCGGAACCCGATGCCCTCGCCCAGCGCCAGCCATCGTCGGACGAGGTAGGCCCGCAGCACGAGATCACCGAAGGCGTGGTCCCGCGCCGCGAGGGCACGCAGCCGGTCGGCCGGAACCGCCAGGACCTCACCCGGGTCGACGACGACGTCGCTCAGGAAGGCCGGCTGCCGCGTGAGGACACCGAGCTCGCCGAGGAAGCGGCCGGACCCGTGCAACCGCGCCACACGCTGGTCGGGCGTCCCGAGCGCTTCGACGACGGCGACCCGGCCGGAGAGCACCACGTAGAAGGTGTCCTCCGCCTCGCCCTCGGCGACGAGCACGTCCCCGCGTGTCGTGGGCCGACGCTCCCCCCAGGCCTCCAGCTCCCGCAGGCGCGTCTCCTCAAGGCGGGGAAAGGCCCCGGACACGTCCGGCGTCTCCCCGGGCGGCACGTCGGCCAGCAGTTGCTCGACGCCAGGGCTCTTCCGGTCGGCCGACTCCCGGGCGGTCACACCGGTGCCTCGTCGACGAAGCACCACCGCCAGTCCTCGCCCGGCTCGAACGACCGGATGATCGGGTGACCGACCAGGCCGGCGTGCCGGCGGGCATGCCTGCCCGGGGACTGGTCGCAACAGCCGACGTGCCCGCAGGTCAGGCACAGCCGCAGATGGACCCAGGGCGATCCGGTCCGCAGGCACTCCTGGCATCCCTCGGGCGTGCGGGGCTCGACGTCGTCGCGGACGAAGGCCAGGTGCGGGTCGAGCCCTACCGGAACGTTCATCGGTCCTCGGTTCCCTTCGACTGCAGTGCCTGGTCCAGCCAGCTTCGCAACGCCGGCTCCGGTGCGGCTCCGGGCTGGCGGGCGAGTACCTCGCCGTCCCGCAGGACCATCAGCGTGGGGACGGCGCGCACCTCGAACCGCTGGGAGAGCCGGGGCGCCCGGTCGACGTCGACCTTGACCAGCTTGAGCTCACCGGCTCGCTCGGTGGCCAGCCGTTCGAGGACGGGACTCACCATCCGGCACGGGCCGCACCAGGTCGCCCACAGATCCACGAGTACCGGGACCGGAGCCCGCTCCGCGACCTCGGCGAAGTCGTCGTCGCCCGAGTCGGCGATCCAGGGCAGGCGCTCGTGGCAGTTGCCGCACTTCGGCACCGAGCCTGCGGACACCGGTACCCGGTTCCGCTTCCCGCACTGCGGGCAGGCGATGGTGCTCGTCCGCGCCGTCGCCGAGGCGCTCACGCCTGCGCCCCGATGGGCTCGTGGGAGACGACGAGCTGGTCGCCGCCCACGTCGACCCGCACGGTGGACCCCTCGATGGCCCCGTCGCGCAGCAGCGCGCGGGCGACCTGGGTCTCGACCTCCCGCGCGATGAATCGGCGCAGCGGACGGGCCCCGTACACCGGGTCGTAGCCCTCGTGCGCGATGAAGCGACGGGCGCCCTCACCGATCTCCATGGTGATGTTGCGCTCGGCGAGCCGCACGCGCAGGTCGGACAGCATGAGCTCGACGATGTTCTCGATCTCACCCTGGCTCAGCGGCGTGAACAGCACGGTGTCGTCGACCCGGTTGAGGAACTCGGGCCGGAAGTGGGCCCGCAGCTCGGCCATCACGAGATCACGTGCCTCCGGCTCGAGCCGGCCGTCGTCGGTGACGCCGTCGAGCAGGTACTGCGACCCGATGTTCGACGTCATGATGATGACGGTGTTGCGGAAGTCGACGGTGCGCCCCTGCGCGTCGGTGAGCCGGCCGTCGTCGAGGACCTGCAGCAGTGTGTTGAAGACGTCCGGGTGCGCCTTCTCGATCTCGTCGAAGAGCACGACGGCGTACGGACGGCGGCGGACCGCCTCGGTGAGCTGGCCGCCCTCCTCGTAGCCGACGTAGCCGGGCGGGGCGCCGACCAGCCGGGACACGGTGTGCCGCTCCTGGTACTCGCTCATGTCGATCCGGACGATGTTGTCCTCGGAGTCGAACAGCGCCTCGGCCAGCGCCTTGGCCAGCTCCGTCTTCCCGACACCGGTCGGGCCGAGGAAGATGAACGAGCCGGTCGGCCGTCGCGGGTCCTTCACCCCGGACCGGGCCCGGATGATCGCGTCCGCGACCGCCTGCACCGCCTCGTCCTGGCCTACCACCCGCCGGTGCAGCACCTCGTCGAGGCGCAGCAGCTTCTCCCGCTCGCCCTCGGTCAGCCGGGCGACCGGGATGCCGGTCCACACCGAGACGATCTCCGCGATCTCCTCCGCCGTCACCACCTCGCGCAGCAGCCGGTGCTCGCCCTGCTTCGTGGCGAGCCGATGCTCTTCGGCCTCGAGCTTGCGCTCGAGGTCGGCCTGCTTCGTGAAGCGCAGCTCCGCGGCGCGGTTGAGGTCGTAGGCGCGCTCGGCCTCCTGGATGTCGTGGCGGACCTGTTCCAGCTCCGCCCGTAGCTCCTGAACGCGCTTGATCGCCTGCCGTTCGGCATTCCACTGGGCGCGCATGGCGTCGGCCTCGCCGCGCAGGTCGGCGAGCTCACGGCGGAGCTGGTCGAGCCGCGCCCGGGATGCGGCGTCCTCCTCCTGGGCGAGCGCCGCCTCCTCGATCTCCAGCCGCATCACCTTGCGGGTGATCTCGTCGAGCTCGGCGGGCATGGAGTCGATCTCGGTGCGCAGCCGGGCGCACGCCTCGTCGACCAGGTCGATGGCCTTGTCGGGCAGGAAACGGTCGGTGAGGTAGCGGTGGCTCAACGTCGCCGCCGCGATCAACGACCCGTCGAGGATCCGGACACCGTGGAACACCTCGAACCGCTCGCGCAACCCGCGCAGGATGGACACCGTGTCCTCGACGGTAGGCTCGTCGACGAAGACGGGCTGGAACCTGCGCTCGAGTGCGGCGTCCTTCTCGACGTGCTGGCGGTACTCGGTGAGTGTGGTCGCACCGATCATGTGCAGCTCACCGCGGGCGAGCATCGGCTTGAGCATGTTGCCGGCATCCATCGCTCCCTCGGACGCCCCTGCACCGACGACGTTGTGCAGTTCGTCGACGAACAGCAGGATCCGGCCCTCCGCCGCCTTGACCTCCGACAGCACCGCCTGCAGCCGTTCCTCGAACTCACCGCGGTACTTCGCCCCGGCCACGAGAAGCCCCATGTCCAGGGCGAAGATGGTGCGTTCGCGCAGGCCTTCGGGGACGTCCCCGTCGACGATGCGCTGGGCCAGGCCCTCGACGATGGCGGTCTTGCCGACTCCGGGCTCGCCGAGCAGCACGGGGTTGTTCTTCGACTTCCGGGACAGGATCTGGACGACCCGGCGGATCTCGGCGTCGCGGCCGATCACCGGGTCCAGCCGACCGGAGCGGGCCGACTCCACCAGGTCCATCCCGTACTTCGTCAGGGCCTCGTACGACCCTTCCGGAGTGGCGGAGGTGACGCGCTGGTTGCCGCGTACCTGCGTCAGCGCGGCGAGGAAGGCCTCGCGGGTGACGGCGTGGCGGGCGAGCACCCGGCCCGCACCGCTCGCGGACCCCTCCTCCGCCAGCGCCACCAGCAGGTGTTCGACCGACACGTACTCGTCCTTCATCCGCCGTGCCTCTCGGTCGGCGACGTCGAGCACCTTCGCCAGCCGCTGGGTGACCGCGACCTGGCCCGGTTGGGGCCCCGGCCGGGTCGTGCGGGGCTTGCGGTTGAGCTCTTTCTCCAGGTCGGAGCGCAGCGCCCGGACATCGACGCCCATCTCCCCGAGCAGGCGGGGCACCAACCCCTCCGGCTCGTCGAGGAGTGCGGCCAGCAGGTGCTCGCTGTCGACCTCGGTGTGGCCCGCACGGGTGGCCAGGTCCTGCGCCTCGGACAGTGCCTGCTGGGACTTCTGGGTCAGGCGGTTCAGGTCCATCGCTGACTCCGCTCGGGTCGGTTGACGGTCGGTCGCTGAGGGGTGGTGCGCTCTCGCACCGGTTCGGTGCGCCCGCGAACGCGCAGGGCGGTCTCGAGGTCGGTGATCCGGTCGAGGAGGTCGCACACGAGGCCGAGGGCGGCGTAGTTGAGCGGCAGCGAGGCGCGCAAGCGCTGCAACCGTGAGACGGCCGGTACCTGCGCCGGGCTGAACCACGGGGATCCGTCGACGTGACGCGCGGCCGGGATCAGCCCCAGCGCCCAGAACCGCCGCACCAGTTCGGGGTGCAGGCCGCAGCGCCGGGCGAACTCCTCCTCGTCGAGCAGGGCGGATCTCGGACTCCGGACCAGCGGGTAGCGAAGCGGACGACTCTGCGGATTCATCGGCGTCGCCTCGTGTCGTCGGTCGTGGCGCGGCGCGGATCGAAGGTCGACGACGTGGCGAGTTCGGAGTACAGCTCGCGTTCGCGGTCGCCGAGCCGTGCCGGCACCATGATCTTGATCTCGGCGAACAGGTCGCCCGGGTGCCCGGCCGGGTCCGGCATGCCTTGCCCACGCAGGCGCAGGCGTCTTCCCGACGAGGAGCCGGAAGGCACGGTCACCTTGGTCTCGCCCCCGGGTGCCGCGACCGGGACGGTCGCACCGAGGGCCGCTTCCCACGGGGCGAGCTTCAGGTCGACGTGGATGTTCCGGCCCTCGAGGCGGAAGAGCGGGTGCGGCAACAGCCGCACCACCAGGTAGAGGTCTCCGGCGGAGCCGTCGCCGAGTCCCCGCCCTCCCTCGCCGGCCAGCCTGATCCGCCGGCCGTCGGTGACGCCGGGTGGGATGGTGACCGTGTAGCTGCGCGGGCCCTCCGGGCCGTTGAGCGTGATCTCCTTGCGCCCGCCGTGATAGGCCTCCTCCACGGTGAGGGGAAGCTCGGCCTCCTGATCCGCTCCCGCGGTGCGGGCCGCACGCGGGCCGCGGCCACGGCCGCCGAACATGCCTCCCAGGAGGTCCTCGATGTCGATGCCGTCGAAGCCTCCGCCGTCGAAGCCTCCGAATCCCCCGCCGACGTCGGCGCCCTCCGCGGTCCAGGTCGCCCGGCGCCCACGACCGGCCCGGCCACCGAAGCCGCCCGCCCCGGCACCGACGCGCTCCTCCCAGTCCTCGGGAACCCGCCGGAAGTCCTCCCCGAATCGGTCGTAGCGCTTGCGGAGCTCCGGGTCCGACAGCACGGAGTACGCCTCGTTGATCTCCTTGAACCGCTCCTCCGCCCCCGGATCCCTGTTCACGTCCGGATGGTTCTGTCGCGCCAACCGCCGGAACGCCTGCTGCAGCTCGTCGGGGCCGGCGTCACGGGACACCCCGAGTACCTCGTAGAAGTCGCGGGGCATCGGTCAGGTCTCCTGCCGCTGCGCCACGGTGACGGCTGCCGGTCGGAGCTGGCGTCCGGGGGCGCCGTAGCCGGGGCGGACCACGGCGGCCACCGAACCGGGCGGGGTCCCGGCCCCGTCGGCGTCCACCACCCCCACGACCTCGTGCCGCGCCGGATCGAACGGCACTCCGGGCTCGTCCTCCCGTCCGTAGCCGAGCCCCGAGACGACGGCGAGGGCCTGCTCACGGAGGGTGCGGATGCCCTCGACGATGGATTCGGGGTCCGCTGCGGCGTGCTCGAGCGCGCGATCGATGGTGTCGAGCACCGGGAGGAACGCCGACGTGACGAGCTCCCGCTCGCTCTCGCGCTCGCGTGCGACCTCCCGCGCGTAGCGCTTGCGCAGGTTGTCCAGGTCTGCCGCGGCGCGCCGCCAGCGGTCCTCGGCGGCGTCGAGCGCGCGCTGGGTGGGGCCGGCCGTCGCGCCGTCCGCCGGCGGGGGCGCCGCCTCCCGCGGAGGTCCGCCCTCCGGGTGCGGCCGTGCCGCGGAGGCTTCCGCGTCCGTACCCGGTCCACCCTCCGGCCGGGCGGACGACGTCTTCGGTCCGGGCTCTCCCATCGCCGGAGCTCACTTCCGGTCGAACTCGGCGTCGATGACGTCGTCGTCCCCGGCCGCCTCGTCACCGGCGGTCGCCCCACCCGCAGCAGAGGTGGTCGACGCCGCCTGGAGCCCGGCCAGCACCTGCTGCAGCTCGCCGGTCAGCTCGCGGACGCGATCGAGCGGCGCCTGGTCGGCCACCGCCTGCCGGGCCTCGGTCACCAGCATCTCGGCCCGAGCGCGCTCGTGCGGTGGTGCCGAGTCGCCCAGCTCCTCGAGTCGGCGTTCCACCTGGTAGGCCGCGCTGTCCAGCTGGTTGCGCGCGTCGACCTCCTGCCGGAGTTGCTGGTCCGACGCCCTGTTCCGCTCGGCCTCGGTGACCATCCGCTCGACCTCGGCGGTGTCCAGGTTGGCGCTCTCGGAGATCGTGATGCCCTGCTCGGCGCCGGTGTCCTTGTCGCGGGCCGTCACGTTGACGATGCCGTTGGCGTCGATGTCGAAGACGACCTCGATCTGCGGCTCCCCGCGTGGTGCCGGTCGGATGCCGGTGAGCTGGAACCGCCCGAGCACCCGGTTGTCCGCCGCGCGCTCGCGCTCGCCCTGCAGCACGACGACGTCGACGGCGGGCTGGTTGTCCGTGGCCGTCGAGAAGACCTCGCTGCGCCGGACCGGGATCGTGGAGTTCCGCTCGACGATCTTGGTCATCAGCCCGCCCTGGGTCTCCACCCCCAGGGACAGCGGCGTCACGTCGAGCAGGAGGACGTCGGAGACCTCGCCCTTGAGCACCCCCGCCTGGATCGCGGCGCCGACCGCCACGACCTCGTCGGGGTTGACGGTCATGTTCGGTTCCTTGCCACCGGTCAGCCGGCGCACGAGCGCCTGCACCGCCGGTATCCGGGTCGACCCGCCGACCAGGATGACCTCGTCGACGTCGTCCGCCCCCACCTTGGCGTCCGACATGGCCTGACGCACCGGCCCCATCGTCCGCTCCACGAGGTCCGCCGTGAGCTGCTCGAACTTCGAGCGCATCAGCGTCATCGTCAGGTGCTTCGGCCCGTTGGCGTCCGCGGTGACGAAGGGCAGGTTGACCTGGGTCTGGCTGACCGAGCTCAACTCGACCTTCGCCTTCTCGGCGGCCTCGTACAGCCGCTGCAGCGCCTGCGGGTCCTTCCGCAGGTCGATGCCGTTCTCCTTCTGGAACTCCTCGGCGAGGTGGTCGACGATCCGCCGGTCGAAGTCGTCACCGCCGAGGTGGGTGTCACCGGCAGTGGCACGCACCTCGACGACGCCGTCGCCGACGTCGAGGACGCTGACGTCGAACGTCCCGCCGCCGAGGTCGAACACCAGCACCGTCTCGTGCTGGCCCTTGTCCATCCCGTAGGCGAGCGCCGCGGCGGTCGGCTCGTTGATGATCCGCAGGACCTCGAGGCCGGCGATCTTCCCCGCATCGCGGGTCGCGGTTCGCTGCGCGTCGTTGAAGTAGGCCGGGACGGTGATCACCGCCTCGGTGACCCGCTCGCCGAGCTGCCGTCCGGCGTCGTCGGCGAGTTTGCGCAGGATCAGCGCGGAGATCTCCTCCGGCGCATACATCTTGTCCCGCACCTTGATCCGGGCGAGCCCGTTCGCATCGGGAACCACGTCGTAGGTGACCTGACCGGCCTCCTCCTCGACCTCCTCGAACCTGCGGCCGACGAACCGCTTGACCGAGTAGATCGTCCCCTTGGGGTTGAGGATCGCCTGCCGGCGGGCCAACTGGCCGACCAGACGCTCCCCGTTCTCGGTGAACGCCACCACCGACGGCGTCGTGCGAGCGCCCTCGGCGTTGGGGACGACCGAGGCCTCACCGCCCTCCCATGCGGCGATGACCGAGTTCGTCGTCCCGAGATCGATACCCACCGCGCGCGCCATCTCAGACCCCCTCTGCGAGCAGCCGGGCAGCCTGGTCGGCCACCTCGTCGTCGACCACCAGTTCGAACCGCTGGGGACGCGTGAAGGCCACCGACGCGAAGTCCCGGCGACCTCCCTGGAGCGCGTAGACGATCACCGCGATGACCGCTCCGATCACCGCTCCGATGAGCAGTCCGTAGAGGGCGAGCAGAAGCGCGCTCACCAACGGATCGGCCCAGCCGAAGAGTCCGAAGATCCAGCCGAGCAGCGCGCCCGGGACGGCACCGCTCACCGCACCCCGCCAGGCGGCAGTGGGATAGTCCAGCTTTCCGGTCACCTGCTCGACGATCTGCAGGTCCTGGCCGACGATGGCGACCCGCTCGACCGGGAAGTCGAGGTCGGCGAGCCGGTCGACCGCACGCTCGGCGTCGGCGTAGCTGGTGTAGGAGGCGACGGTCCGCCGGGCCGAGCGGGCCGGGGCGCCGGGGCTACCGGGAGACCACGGGTGGACAGCGGCACCTCCCCGCGAGCCGGTCGGGTCCTGGAGAGTCACGGGTTGTTCCTCCTGTCGGATAGAGGTCAACGGTCAGCCGCCGATTGCGCGGTGGCCACATCGAAGTCCGGCCGCAGTGTGCCGTCCACGCTCGCCGGTCGCCCCGACGACGGCAATCGGTCGTTCTGCCGATGGCGTGGCGCGCGGTGGGGCCGGAGCGGCGAACGTGCACCCCGCGTGGTCATGGAGTTGCTCGGCGCAGCGTGTCGCTACGAGGCTTTGTCCAGACGCCCGCGCTGCTGCAACACGAACAGCAGCCCCATGGACGGCGCCACGAGGACCAGCGCCGCGGCGGCGACCACGGTCAAAGGCGGACAGCGTGGGAAGCGGGCCGCGGCGGCAGCGATCGGCAGGTGGGTGCCCAGCAGGTAGGGGTACTGGCGACCCCCCAGCCCAGGACGATCATCGCCGCACCGGCTCGCCTCGGCGGTCAGGAAGACGTCGGCCGCGAGAGCGGCTACGAGCACGCCGGAGCTCGATCGCGGCGAACCTTGGCCGGCTCCCGGTGGAACACCTCCGGGGCGGCGACGTCGCCGACGACGATCTGCAGCGGCGTCACCGCGGCGGCCACCGTGAACGAAACAGCCAGGCCCAGCCGGTGGTAGCGGTCTCGTCGCCCGGGCAGCAAGCCGACGGCGTAGACGCCGGCGACGACGAAGCCGGCGACCAGGTAGCCGGCCAGCAGCATGTGCAGCGCCTCGAACCAGAAGCTCCGTTGAAGGAGACCTGCAGGGGGTGCAAGTCGACCACGTGCCCGCTGCGCAACACCACTCCAGCCGGCGCACCGACGGAACCGGGACGGTGGAGCGGGGGAGATATCGGCAGTTCTCCGGATGGACCCGCGCCTCGTCCGAGGCTTCGATGGGGCCGGCAGCGGGGGCAATCGCATCCCAGGAGGAGAGCCAGTGCAGTACGAGGAGTTCATCGAATCCGCTTCGGCCCGCACCGGTCGGCCGGCGGAGATCGCCGAATCGCTGACGCATGCGACGCTGCGGGTGCTCGCGGAGCGGCTCACCGGCGGAGAGGCCAGGGACCTCGCGTCGCAGCTGCCGAAGGAGCTGCAGCCCGACCTGATCCCGCCGACCCAGGAGGCGCAGCCGCTCGAGGCGCAGGACTTCGTGCGCCGGGTGGCGGAGCAGGCGCGGGTCGACGAGGGCGAGGCCCGGAAGGCCGTGGCCGCGGTTCTCACGACGACACGGGAGGCCGTCAGCCACGGCGAGTGGGAGGACGTCGCCTCGCAGATGGGGCGGGAGCTGGACGTCCTCATGGCCGGGGCGCAGTAGTGGCCGCCCCGTTGACCCCGGAGCAGGTCCTCGACTACCTGGAGGATGTCGACTACCCGGCGGACAAGGACGCTCTCGTGAGCGCCGCCGAGCGGTCGGGGGCGCCCGACGAGGTGCTCCGGAGCCTGCGAGCCATCCCGCCGGTCGACTACCGCAGCCGCGCGGAGGTCGTGCGCTCGGTGCGAGTGGACCCGGCCCCCGGGCGCTCCTCCGGCCTGGCTGCAGAGCAGGCGCGTACGGACGCACCTCCGCGCGTCGCCGAGCACATGCGCGATCCGCGAGGCCGAGCCGAGTGAGCCGGTTCCGGTCCGGAGGGCCGGGACCCGGCGGTCGGGGTCAGGTGCGGGGCGCGAGTTCGTAGAACGGCCCCAGGTCGGTCCGGCCGGTGTCGGGGACCTCGTGCAGGATCTTCGGCTCGGTGTGCAGGAGCCGGTGAACGGCCGTGCGGGTCGCCTCCAGGCTCAACCCTGCCTGGCGGGCGATGTCCTGCAGATGGGGCGCACCCGTGCCCACCTCCCGCTCGGCAACGGCGCGGTACACGGCGGCATCCGCTCCTGACAGGTCCTCTGCACGCATTGCCCTCTCCTCCGGTCGGCCGCCGCGGCGGCGTTCAGCTCCACGGCGGTCGGCCGCGAGCGCCCCGATTGCAGCCGGATGCCCACCCGCCCCGGCGCACTGTCACAGGTTGGTCAGCAGGCTGACGCCGATTGCGATCACCACGGTCCCGAACAGGTAGGACAGGAGGGCGTGCCCCAGACCCACCTTGCGCATCTGCGTGGTCTCCAGCCGGGTCTCGGACACGGCGTACGTCATGCCGACGGTGAACGCGACGTAGGCGAAATCGGCGTACACCGGCGGCTCGTCCTGGTGGAACTCGATGCCGCCGTCGTTGCCCGCGAAGTAGAGCCGTGCGTACTTGAGGGCGAAGACGGTGTTCACCAGCGCCCAGGAGAGGATCGCGTCGACGACGGCGAGGACGACGACCGCGACCGCCACCGCGTCGTGCTGGCCGGCGCTGGCGACGGCCTGAAGAATCGCGACCAGGCTGGCCACGGCCGCGACGAGAACCGCCGTGTCCGTGACGTGGGACCGTCCCTCTTCCTCCGCCAGGCGTTTGGTGCCCCGCTGGTCCTGCGGCCAGCTGATGCGGCTGACCCACACCAGGACGACCGACGCGGCAACAGCCCAGCCGACGAGGACCGCCAGCCGGGCCGTGCCGAGCAGGGCCACGGCGACCGCAGCCGCGGCGCCAGCGGCGAGCGACACCGCCAGGCGGCGCCAGGAGATGATCCGGCGTTCCGGCCCTCCCACCGCCCCGGCGGCGCTCGCCGCGGGAGCACCGCGGCCACCCGGGCCACCCCCACCCGACGCTTCCGGCTCAGGAGGACGAGTCACGCCCACCGGCCGCTGCTCCCGCACCGGCGAACTCCTGGACGATGCGCTCGCAGAAGGCGGGCAGGTCGTCCGGCGAGCGGCTGGTCGTGAGGTTGCCGTCCGTCACGACCTCCTCGTCGACCACCTCGGCGCCGGCGTTGCGCAAGTCGGTGCGCAGGCTCGGCCAGGAGGTCAGCCGCCGGCCGCGGACACGGTCGACCTCGACCAGGCTCCACGGTCCGTGGCAGATCGAGGCCACCGGCTTGCCGGAGTCCACGAAACTGCGCACGAAGCTCATCGCGGTCTGGTCCATCCGCAGCTGATCCGGGTTCACCGTGCCCCCCGGCAAGACCAGCGCGTCGAAGTCGTCCGGTGACACATCGCCGACCAGCTTGTCGACGGTGAACGTGCCGGCATCGTCGAGGTCGTGGTCGCGTGCTGCGATCTCGCCGTCGTGGATCGAGAGCAGCGTGGTCGCAGCCCCGGCCCGGTCGAGGGCCTGTCGCGGCTTCTCGAGCTCCACCCGCTCCACACCGTCGGCCGCGAGGACGGCGACCCGCCGTCCGTTCAGCTCATCTGCCATGTCAGGCTCCCGCCATCGCCGGCTTGAGGACGACCTTGGTCCAGCCCTCGTCCCTGGCATCGAAGTGCCTGTACGCGTCCGGCGCCTCGCTCAGCGGCAACTCGTGGCTGACGATGAACGACGGCTCGGCCTTGCCTGCGGCGATCAGGTCGCGCAGCTGCCGGTTGTACCTCTTCACCGGGGCCTGGCCGCTGCCGATGTGCTGGCCCTTGAACCAGTACATGCCGTAGTCGAAGGCGATCTGGCCGTTCTTGGCCAGCTCGTCAGGCCCCCCGGGGTCCTGCGGCACGAAGACGCCGATGCAGCCGATCCGGCCGGTGAAGCGCACCGACTTCACCAGCTTGTTCATGGTGTCGTTCGGGTGCTCGTGCCCCTCGGGGTCGTGGGCCTGGTAGCCCACGCACTCGCAGCCGTTGTCCGCACCGAGACCCATCGTCTGCTCCAGCACGGCCTCCACCGGGTCGACCTTCGAGTCGTCGATCGGGATCGCGCCGATCGACTCGGCCAGCCGCAGCCGGTCGGGATGGCGGTCGACGACCATGACCTTGCTGGCCCCGCGAATGGTGGCCGAGAGTGCGGCCATCAGCCCGACAGGGCCGGAGCCGTAGATCACCGTCTGGTCCCCGGGCGAGACGCCGGCCAGCTCGGTGGCGTGATAGCCGGTCGGCCAGATGTCGGCCAGCATCACGTAGTCGGAGGCCTTCTCGTCCGCGTCCTCCCCCAGACGCAGGCAGTTGAAGTCGCCCCAGGGCACCCGGAGCAGTTCGGCCTGGCCGCCGGGCCACGGTCCCATGTCGGCGAACCCGTAGGCGGCGCCGGCCCACTCCTTGACCGGCTGGGCGGTCAGGCAGTAGTTCGTCAGGCCGTGCTCGCAGTTCTTGCAGTGCCCACAGGCCACGTTGAACGGGAGGACGACACGGTCGCCCACCTGGACCTTGTCGACGCCGTCGCCGACCTCGATGACCTCGCCCATGTTCTCGTGCCCGAACCATCGACCCTGCTCGAAGTCCGTCCGGCCCTCGTACATGTGCAGGTCAGAGCCACAGATGTTGGTGGTGGTGATCCGCACGAGCACGTCCGTCGGTCGCTCGATACGGGCATCCGGCACATCCGTGACACTGACCTTGCGCGGTCCGTCATAGACGACTGCCTTCACGCTGCCTCCTCGTTGCTGTCGGTACTCGGGCGGCCCTGAGCATCGACGCAGTGGCGACGCCGGGCACTGATCCATCCGACCCCAGGCGCAGACGCAGCGATATCGGCAGACATGCCCATTCCGGACCGCGGTGGGCGCGGATCGGTCGCTCTGCCGATGTCGGACGCGGGAACGCACCCGCACCCTGGACGTCCGCGGCACAGACGTTCACGGGAGACCGGCGACGACGGCGCAGCGGCCGGTTCGCACACGTGGGCCTACGAGGAGGAGGACCAGAACTCGATGACCCTCAGCTTGTCAGCGGAGGCACCGGCCGCGCCGGCGCATCGCTCCGACGTCCGCACCGAGCTCGACCAGCTGCAGGCGCGGGCCCGGTCGGCGGAGGACAGGGCGGCCAACCTGCACCGCGCGCTGGCCACCAACCGACGGATCGGCATCGCGATCGGCATCCTGATGTGCCAGCGCCAGCTCACGGACGACCAAGCCTTCGCGACCCTCAAGGCCGAGAGCCAGCACCGCAACGTGAAGGTACGAGAGCTGGCCGAGACGGTGATCTCCACGGGGACGCTCTGAGCAGTCTCCGGCGTCCGGACCACAGGAGGCGAGCCGGCGCTGATCGTGGAGGGTCGCTCGAACAGGCCGATCCCGCACCCTCGTCATCTCACCACGAACAGGGGTGAAGCACGTGGAGCAGACCCTGGCCGAGCTGGCTGCACCGACGCGGACCCACGCCGCCGTCCGGGGCGAACGCGCAGGTGTGTTCGTCCCACCACGGCCGGGAGAGGGACGATGAGCGGGAGGGAACCGGCGCTCCGTGACCTGCGTCTGGAGTTCCGGCGGCTCGCCGCGTCGTCCGCGACCATGCAGGAACGCGCTTCGGCGATCCTGCAGCACCTCGAGCGGATCCTGGTGTTCGACGCCGGCTGGCTCGCGGTGCGCGACCCCGAGCAGCACCGTCACGTCCCGGTGGCCACCACGGGCGCGGCCGAGCCTCTCCGTGACTACTTCGGCCGTCCGGAGGCCGAGGAGGAGGTGGAGCTGCTGGGCCTCAACCGGCGTCAGCCGCCCGTGCTGGCCAGCGAGATCCCGAGCTCCCTGTCCGAGGTCCGTGCGTGGGCCGATCACCTGCTCCCGGCGGGTTTCCGCCAGGGCCTCGCAGCCGGGCTGTTCACGGCGGAGGGGCGGCACGTCGGCTTTCTCAGCCTGCTCTCCGCCGATCGGACGCGGCCGAACCAGGCTGACCGAAGGGTCGTCGCGGCCCTGACCACGGTGATCGCCGACGACCTGGACCGCACCCGGGACATCGCCGACACCGCCCGGATCGTCAAGAGTGCCGGCGCCGGCGTCGTTCTGACCCGCGCGGGCGACGTCCTGCCGCTGCCGGGTCTCCTCGGCGACCGCCTGCTGGCGCCGGGCTCACCGATCCTCACGGTCGCCGCGGACGAGTTGGCCGACAGCGGGGCGTACATCTCGTTCCTCGCCCCTGTGCCGGGCACCGGCGGCGAGCAGCTGATCCGGGTCGTCGCACTCGACTTCGCCCGCCCGGACCTCGACCACCTCTCCGCCGCGGTGCTCCTGTGCCCACCGGCCGACCTGTACGGCCTCACCGTCCTGGACCTCCGGGTCCTGGGCCTCCTGGTCGAGGGCGCCACCGACATCCCGACCCTCGCGGAGTCACTCCACGTGGCCGGGGAGGCGGTGGTCGACTCCCTGGGACGAAGCCTGGTCGCGCTCCGTACCAGCGATCTCACGGCGGCCGCAGTGCGCGCGCTGCGCGGCGGGGTACGCATCCCGCCCGCGGTGGCGGGAGCGATCTGAGCCCGTCGGGCGCCGACCGGGAACCCACTCGGCGTCACGCAGGGAACGAGTCGGCCATCAGACAGGGCTCGCAGCGCAGCTCGACGCCTGAGGGCAGGTCCTCCACCTGCGTCTCATCAGCGGTCACCTCCACGTTGACGCGGCCGGCCCCGAGGGCCACCCCCTCGACCCGGAGCGGAGCGAAGGCCGGGGGCAGCACGGGGTCGACCCACAACCGCCCTCGCGGAAGCTCCGGGTCGAACCGCAGCAATGTCCGGACGAGGTGGATCGGGGTGGCCGAGGCCCACGCCTGCGGCGAGCAGGAGGTCGGGTAGGGCACCGGCTCGGGGAACTCACCGCGGTCGAAGCCGCAGAAGAGTTCGGGCAGCCGGCCCCCGAAGTGCTCCGCCGCCTCGAGAAGCGCCTCCGCGATGCGCTGCGCCTGCGCCACGAAGCCGTAGCGCATGAGCCCGGCGACGACGAAGGCGTTGTCGTGCGGCCAGACCGAGCCGTTGTGGTAGCTGACCGGGTCGTAGGCACTCATCGCGCTGCTGAGCGTGCGCACACCCCAGCCCGTGAACATCTCCGGGGAGACCAGGTGCTCGGTGACCAGGGGCGCCTTGTCGGCGTCCACGATGCCACTCCACAGACAATGACCCATGTTCGATGCGCAGGCGTCGACCGGGTTCTTGTCCCGGTCCAGGGCCAGGGCGTACCAGCCCCGCTCCGGCAGCCAGAACCGCTCGTTGAAGGCCGTCTTGAGTGCCGCCGCCCGCTCGGACCACCGCCGCGCCCCCGCGTCGTCGTCCAGCCACCGGGCCAGCTCGGCGCGGGCGCGGAAGGCGTCGTAGGCGTAACCCTGGACCTCGCACAGTGCGATCGGTGCCTCGGCCGGGCGACCGTCGGCGAACGTGATCCCGTCCCAGGAGTCCTTCCAGCCCTGGTTCTGCAGCCCGCGGTCGGTCGCCCGACGGTATTCGATGAACCCGTCCCCGTCGCGGTCGCCGTGATGCTCCATCCACGCCAGCGCCCGGTCCGCGTGCGGCAGCAACTCCTCCACCGAGCGCCGCTCGCCCCCCCCCCATCGGGCGAACTCCCCGAGCAGCACCAGGAACAGCGGGGTGGCGTCCACCGTCCCGTAGTAGATGCTGCCGCCACCCAGGGCCAGGCCCGAGTCCACGCCCAGTCGCACCTCGTGCAGGATTCGGCCCGGCTCCTCCTCGGTCACCGGGTCGGTGGTGCGCCCCTGGTGGCGTGCGAGGGTCCTCAGGGTGCCGAGCGCCAGGCTCCGGTCGACCGGAAGCGCCATGTAGGCGGTCAGCAACGAGTCCCGGCCGAACAACGCCATGAACCAGGGAGCGCCCGCGGCCACCGCGGCGAGTGTGGGGTCCTCGGGGTCGAAGATGCGCAACGCCCCCACGTCCTCCTGGCTGCGCCGCAACGTCCGCTGCAGGCTGTCGTCCCCGGTCGTGGCGATCGGGGTGGTCTCCCGCCATCGCTGCAGCCGCAGGGCCGGCAGGGCTTCCCGTTCCGGCCGGTTCAGCGGGAAGGAGGCTTCGACCGCCTCGCCGTCCAGGACCGGACGCACCAGCAGCGACATCGACCACTGCCCGCGCGCGGGGACGAGAGCGTCGTACCGGATGCTCCCCGCTCCCGAACCGCCCGCGGACGCGACCACCGTGCCGCCGGGCGCCTCGACCGCCGCCCCGCGATGAGTTCCTCGCCAGTGCAGGTCCAGGTAGAGGCGGTCGTCCTGAGCCTGCACCCGCGGCTCGCCGCGCGGGTGGACGCGCCCCTCCTTGACCTCGAACAGGTCCGCGAAATCGGCCTCGACGGCGACCGTGACGATGCACGTCGTCGGCTCGGCCCCCGGGTTGCGCAGCACCAGGTCCTCCCGGAGCCCGTTGCCGATCCGCCGCTCACGCTGCACCAGCAGGTTGGTGTCGGTCCGGCCGAACCGGCGGGAGAGCCGGCCGAGGAAGGTCGCGCGGTAGGGGTCGGGGGTCATCGCCGTCAGCGGGTCGGGGATCTCGCCGTCGACCCGCAGGTCCCAGCGGGACAGGATGCGGGTGTCACGGAAGAAGACGCCGCACGGCCCGGTGCCGCCGATGTCTCCGCCGGGCGTGCAGATGCAGAAGGACGAACCCTCGACCAAGGTCACCGCGCCCGCGCCGACGCGTGCCGGTTCGTTCTCCGGATTCCACTTCTCCGGCAGTGAGGCGCCCATCGTCACCGCTCTCCGTCGTCCCTGCGCAGACGTCCCACGTTCGTTCCGGCGGGCGACAACGGCAATCGGTCGTTCTGCCGATGGCGTGGGTCGGGCCCGCTGGCGGACGGGACCGCGGATCAGCTCGGGTGCGCGTGTTCTCGGTCCGCCGGTCCCCCTTCGATCCAGGCAGCGCGCTGCGCCGGTCTGCCGCGAATCAGTCGGAGTTGCCTCGGCGGTACAGGTGTGCAACGGCGTGCGGGTGGTACTTGCTGAGCTTGTTGCAGTCCCTCTTGTCTGCAACGGCAGTGTCGACCGGACACAGACGCCCAAGGAGGCTCGATGGATCTGACAGCGACGACGACGGTGCGCCGTCCTGTATCGGAGGTGTACACGTTCTGGCGTCGTCTGGAGAACCTGCCGTCGTTCATGGAGCACCTCGACGAGGTGCGGACGACGGGCGAGAACACCAGCACGTGGGTGGCGAGCGCCCCGTTCGACCGCAAGGTCGAGTGGGAAGCCGTGCTGACCGAGGACGTGGCGAACGAGCGGATCGGATGGCGCTCGGCCGAGGAGGCCGACGTCCCGAACCAGGGCACGGTGTCCTTCGTCCTCGCGCCCGACGGAAAGAGCACCGAGGTGCACGTGCACCTGGTCTACGACATCGGGGCGGGGAAGCTGGGCAAGGCGGTCGCGAAGTACTTCGGGGAGGAGCCTCACCAGCAGCTCGACGACGACCTGCGCCGGCTCAAGCAGGTCCTGGAGGCCGGCGAGGTCGTGCGCTCGGACGGCGCGCCGTGGGGCAAGCGGGCGCGCAAGGAGTTCCCGCAGCGCCCGGCCCAACCACTGGCGGCCGAGGAACGGCGGGAGGTGCTGGGGGTATGAGGGCGAACTGCTGGGCCGGCCGCAACGAGGTCGAGGTCCGGGACGTGCCGGATCCGACCATCCTGAACAGCCGCGACGCGATCGTGCGGATCACCTCGACGGCGATCTGCGGCTCGGATCTGCACCTGCTCGACGGGTACGTGCCGACGATGCAGGACGGCGACGTCATGGGCCACGAGTTCATGGGCGAGGTCGTCGAGGTCGGCACCGGTGTCGATCCGGCGCGACTGCGGGTCGGTGACCGCGTGGTGGTGCCGTTCCCGATCGCCTGCGGTGCGTGCGGGGCCTGCGCGGCGCAGCTGTACTCCTGCTGCGAGAACAGCAACCCGAACGCCGGGATCGCGGAGAAGATGTTCGGCCACCCCGTGGCCGGGCTGTTCGGCTACTCGCACCTGACCGGTGGGTTCGCCGGCGGGCAGGCGCAGTACGCCCGTGTCCCGTTCGCGGACGTGGGACCGCTGAAGATCGAGGCCGAGCTCACCGACGAGCAGGTGCTCTTCCTGTCCGACATCCTGCCCACCGGCTACATGGGTGCCGAGATGTGCGACATCCAGCCCTCCGACGTGGTCGCCGTGTGGGGCGCGGGTCCGGTCGGGCAGTTCGCCATGGACAGCGCCCGGGTGCTCGGCGCCGCCTCGGTGATCGCGATCGACAAGGAGCCGTACCGCTTGCGGATGGCCGAGGCGGCCGGGCACATCCCGGTGAACTTCGAGGAGGTCGACGTCCGGTCCCGGTTGCTGGAGCTCTCCGGTGGTCGTGGCCCGGACAAGTGCGTCGACGCCGTCGGGTTGGAGGCCACCCACGGCAGCGCGCACATCCACGCCTTCGACCGCGTCAAGCAGGCCGTCCGGTCCGAGACCGACCGCCCCCACGTGTTGCGTCAGGCGATCTTGTCCTGTCGGAGCGGCGGGATCGTGTCGGTCATCGGGGTGTACGGCGGGATGGTGGACAAGTTCCCGGCCGGGGCCTGGATGAACCGGTCACTGACCCTACGGACGGGACAGTGTCACGTGCAGCGGTACATGACGCCGCTGCTGCGGCGGATCGAGCGCGGCGAGCTCGACCCGACGCGGGTCATCACCCACCGGCTGCCCCTGGAGGAGGCACCGCACGGCTACGACATCTTCAAGAACAAGCAGGAGGACTGCGAGAAGGTCGTCCTCACACCCTGACGGGGCCGCCGTTCGGGGACGGTGGTGGCCGGGTCCGCCCGGCCACCACCGCATCGCCGTCGCCCCGGAAGTGACGCGTGCACGAGGGGCGCGCACATCGGAGGCGCCAGCGCCTCGACGAGCCCAGGAGGGGCGCCATGGACGACCGAGCACGTGACCGTTCGCCCGACCGGGTGGGCGGCGGCAGGTCCACCCGAGAGGGGCGGCCAGGCGGCCGCCGGGTCCGGGTCGGCCTGTTGGCCGATCCTGGTGCGCCTACCGATCTCGCCGCCGCCCTCCTACCCGACCTGTCCGAGGTGCTGGCCGCACAGGTCGACGACGCGACCGAGTGGGTCGTGGGCAGCGAGACCCGAGAGATCCCGCTCGACGAGCAGGGCCTGGTCCCGCTGGAGTCGCTCGCGCAGGAGCACCGCGAACGCCAGGAGTGGGACGTCATGATCGTGGTGACCGACCTGCCCCGCCGGGTCGGGACCCGCCCCGTCGCCACCGTCCTGGTCGAGCGCGCGCGCAGCGGGATGGTCTCGCTGCCCGGGCTCGGGGCGCTTCGCGTGCGCCGGCGGGCGCGGCGGGCCGTCGTGCACCTCGTGCGGGCGCTCACCGGACACGAACACCACTCCGACGGAGAACGCCCCGCGGACATCCCACGGTTGAGCCCGCTGCGCCACGTCGACGCCGACACCGACGCCGACACCGACGCGCATCTCGCCCTGGTCGGGCTGCGCGGCAGGCTGCGGCTGCTCGCCGGGATGGTGCGCGACAACCGACCGTGGCGGCTGGTCCCCCACCTGTCCAGCGCCACCGCGGCGGCCGCCGCGACCGGCGCCTACGCCATCGTGACCACGAGCTTCTGGATGATGGCGGCCTCGCTGTCGCCGCTGCGGCTGCTGCTCATCTCCGTGGTGGCGATCGTGGCCATGGCGACCTGGCTGATCACCTACAACCATCTCTGGGACCGGCCGCCGGACAAGGACGCGCGGGCGAAGGCGGTGCTCTACAACGCCGCCACGGTGATCACGATGATCCTCGGGGTCACCTGCATGTACGTGCTCCTCTATCTCGCCGGGCTGCTCGCGGCGCTCGCGTTGATCGATCCCGGCTACTTCTCCTCGCAGCTGCACCGACCACCTTCGTTCGGCGCCTACCTCAAGCTGGTGTGGCTGGCGAGCTCGGTCGGCATCGTGGCCGGGGCGCTCGGCTCCAGCCTCGAGAGCGAAGAGGCCGTCCGGAACGCGACCTACGGCAGACGGGAGCTCGAGCGGCAGCGCGGCCGCGAGGCGAGTTCGAAGTAGCCGGGGCGAGCACGTGGTCGTCAGGAGCACCGGATGCCGCCAGGGCATCTCTGCGTGACGAGGTCGTCCTCGCTGCTCGTCGCAGTGATCGGGGCGGCGCTCGTCGCCGTCCTCGGCCCGCCACGCTCGCGCCGATCGCCGGCTGGACCGCGGCGGCGGCGTGTTGTTGTTCCGGGTGTGGCGGACCTGCCCTCACAGCCTGCGCACTGCGTCAGCCGAGGGTGCTCAGGTGCCGGAGAGCGTCTGCGAGCGCGACCTTGACCTCGACGTCGAGCGCGATGTCCACCAGCGGGCCGGAAGCGTCGGGCCGACGGTCGGGTACGGTCATCCCACGTCCAGGGCCGAGTGTGCACGCCACGTTGACTCGATGGGGTGTGGTGCGCAGCGTTCCGGGACGTACGGCCTCCAGCATGGCGAGCATGTCGTGCAGGGCGATCGCGTCGAGTCCGTACCGTTCGCGGGTGGCCTCGCGGTAGAGCGCCACGGTGCGGACGAGCGTTGCGCATCGCGGCCCGGCCTGGCTGAGCTCGTCGAGCCACTGGTCCTCGACAGCGCAGTTCATCGTGAGGTCGAGCGGCACGAGCGTCACGGGGACGTCGGGCTGGGTGAGGACACGCTGTGCGGCCTCGGGATCCGCGTAGACGTTGAACTCGCCCGCCCCATGGGTGTTGCCCATGCCCAGAGCGCCGCCCATCGCGACGATGCGCCTGATGCGCGGGGTCAGTTCGGGATGCGCAGCGAGCAGAAGTGCGACGTTGGTCATCGGGCCCAGGCAGGCGATCGTGACCGGGACCGACGACTCCCGCAGGACGCTGACCATGAGGTCGAGGGCGGGACGGGGGTCGGCGGGCCCGGGCTCCGGGAAGCCGCTCGAGTGCATGCCGAGGCCATCTTCGCCGTGCCAGTCCGGGGCGACCTCGGCCTGCACGTGTACCAGTGGCCGAGCTGCGCCGGCGGCCACCGGTACGTCGGTACGCCCCGCAAGCGCGAGAATCCGCCGGGCGTTGACGAACGTTGTGTCCAGGGCGACATTGCCGTAGGAGGCCGTGACGGCACGGACGTCGCAATCGGCGCTGGCCAACCCCAGGAGGATCCCGAAGGCGTCGTCCACACCGGGGTCAGTGTCAATGATCAGCGGACTGGGGGTTGGCACGGTCGCCTCCTCGACTTGTCAGTGATGTGGCAATGCCAGCCCGGCGGAGGCCGAAGGACGTGGCCGGGAGCAAGCACACACTTTCCCGGTGCCTCCACGAACTTGCCGACGTGCCGCAGCGACTGCTTGCCCGACCCTCTCCGAGAGGGTGCGGCCTGGACCGACTCCAGCTGAATCGGAACCCCCTTCGTCGGCCCGGTGCACCACGCGGCTGTGGCTGACGTCAACCTCGACCAGGCGGCAGGCGGCACACGATCGGCCGATTTGCCCCTGATCCAGGGAGGCGCGCATACGGGAATAGAAACGTTTCACCATTAGCTTACGCACAGGGTGGTTGATGGTCAACCGGGTCGATCGAGCCCGAGGAACACGGGGGGCTGGGTCTCGCGCGCAGAGTGCCCGCGGGCGGGCTGTCGAAGCGGCGCGTCGGCAGGTGAGCGTGTCGTTCAACTGGTGACCGGCCCGTGTACCGCCCGACCTCCGGATCAGCCCCCGACTCGTCGCGCCTTCACGCTCTCACCCTCGTGGCGGCGTGATTCGACGACAAGCGCACTCTGCGATACAAAAAGAAAGCATTCTACGATCGGCCGTTATCGGAGCGCGGCAGAAGTGTGTCTGTTGTGCTGAGATGCCTCAGGCCCCGGAGCGGACAGAAGATCCCGTTCGGCGGCTGAATCGAAGTGCCTGACGAGGAGTAGGACTTCGCAGAACGCGGCACGACCTGGGTGCCGCCCGCGAGCATGGCGTCATCGACGCTCAGCGATGCCGAGATCCCCGGCGGTCGCCGACATTCACTTACCGGGGCGCCGGTCCAACGGTGGCGGTGGTGCAGAGGCGGCGACCCGACTCGACATCGGCCGCTGTCGACGTCTGTACAGCCAGAAGGACATAGCCCGCCGTCGCGGTCCCGGGCCGACGCCGAGCTGAAGTACTGGAAGATCCTGCGGAAGATCCGCTCCGGCCCCCGCCGAGCCGCCGAACTCAGCGCCGAAGTCCAGGCTCTCGTCATCGGCAGCGCCGATCAGGTCGGCACACGCTCCCTGACGAGTGGAGTTTGCCTGGCGGCGTCCCCTTTGCGTGCTCTGGCCGAGATGGACCACGGTGGTGTCGGTGTCGCGCTGGTCCTGCCGGGCCAGCACCCCCTCGGCGTCGCTGCCCACCGGTTTGGCGGCGCCTTCGAGCATCAGGCCGGAAGTTCTCGACCACGACATCGGCTTCCAGCGCCGAGGTCCGCGCAACCGCCTGATCGAACGATCGTCCAGGTCGAGGAGATCGAGGCCTTGTTTGCGGTTGGCGGCCTGGAAGTACGTGGCCTGGCCTGCGTCGTCGTACGGCGGGCCCAGGCGCGGGTGTCGACACCGCGACCAGGACTCTCGACCCTCGCCCCTGTCGCTCCCAGGTCGGCCGAGACCATTGGGGCGAACGGACCCGCGAACACCCGGGAGAAGCGAGGATCTTGAGCCCATTGAGCACGAGATGCGTCTGCCACAGACACCTCGCTACTGGAATGCTTTATAAGAAGCTGGCGCTCCCGTCGACGACGTCGTCGGAGGCGCCCCTCTGCACCGTGCCCCCAGCGCGGCTGACGAGTTTGCGGCGCATCTCCCGAGCGAACGGAGCAGGTGAAGCGCCCGTGGCGTCGCACCGGCGCAGGGGGGTGGCGACGCACTCGATGACCCTCGACGACAAGGCGGTTCGTCGTGGAGGGGGTTGACCACGCGCCTGCACGCCGGGCTACTATAGAAACGAATCAAGCACCTTCGGGGCGCCCACCTACTCGTCCTACTCGTCAGCAGCGAGGAGCTGGCGGCGCGCTCTCCCGCGGGTCCCCGAGGCCCTCGACATGGAAGGGGGAGGCATCGTGACGGAGTATGACCCCGGCGCCCCCAACGCACGCCGATTTCCGCGGGTGATCGCGCCCGACGAGATCGACAAGATGCCGCGGCTGACGTTCGACACCGGCATCACCTCGAACATCTTCCTGTCTCGTGAGCGGGACGGCGCACGGTACTTCCGACACGGCTACTGCTACGGCGAGCCGGACGAGCTCGTCTCGGACAAGATTATCGGCTGGGACATGCGCGAGATCAACGTGATCGCCATGCCGGAGGCGCGCGTGCTGCCGGCCCGTGTCGGGGACCGGGTCCTGTGAGCGCGGAGGCGCAGGGACCCCTTCGCGTGCTGTTCGCCGGCGAGTCGTGGATCAAGCACACGATCCACATGAAGGGCTTCGACCAGTTCCACAACACCGAGTACGAGGAAGGCGCGGGTGAGTTCCTGGCCGCGCTCGACCGCGAAGGCTTCGAGGTCACCTACGTCCGTGGCCACGAGATCTCGTCGAAGTTCCCCAGGTCGGCGCAGGAGCTGCAGCAGTTCGACGTGGTCGTGCTCTCCGACATCGGTTCGAACTCCTTCCTGCTGCCCGACGAGACCTTCCTGAGGTCCGAGCGCAGCGCCAACCGGCTCGCGCTGCTGCGTGACTGGACGCGGGCAGGCGGGGGCCTGGTGATGATCAGCGGCTACATGTCGTTCACCGGGATCGACGGCAAGGCGAGGTTCGGGATGACACCGCTGGCTGACGTGCTGCCGGTGCGGATGCTCGACCACGACGACCGGGTCGAGGAGTCCGAGGGCGTCAAGGCGGAGTTCGACGCACCCGCCCACGCGGTTCTGGGCGGCACCCCGGCGGAGTGGCCGCCGCTGCTCGGCTACAACCGGGTCACCGCGAAGCCGGATGCGACGACGATCGCGCGAGCCGGAGATGACCCGCTACTGGTGGTGGGCTCAGCCGGCGAGGGCCGCTCCGTCGCGTTCACCTCGGACCTCGCGCCTCACTGGGCTCCGCCCGAGTTCGTGGGATGGTCCCACTATCAGAAGCTGTGGGCGTCCATCCTGACCTGGGCGGCTGGCGCCCGGACCTAGGAGGTCACTGCCGTGGTGGCACGCCGTCGGCCGACGATGAAGGACGTCGCCGAGCACGCGAACGTCTCGATCAGCACGGTCAGCTACGTGGTGAACGGCAGCGGGCCGGTCGCTCCCGAGCGCCGCAACCGGGTGCTCGACGCGATCCGCCTGCTCGACTACTCGCCCAACGAGTCGGCGAGGAGCCTCAAGCGACGTTCGGCGTCGACCGTCGCCATGGTGATCCCCGACCTGACCAACCAGTTCTTCGCCATGGTGGCCGAGGGAGTGCAGCGAGCGGCCTCGGCCGTCGACGTCCTGGTCGTGCTGGTCGTCCCGGACGCCACGGAAGTCCCGGAGGAGAACTACGCCAAGCTGCTGCGCAGCCAGCGGGTCGACGGCGTGATCTACCTGTCCGGGACCGGGAGCATGCCGGCGGCCATCTACGACCTCGCTCGTTCCGGGCCGGTGGTCCTGGTGGACGAGCAGATCCCGGGCCGGGACCTGCCCGCGATCGTGTGCGACTCCCGTCGAGGCGCACGGGAGGTCGCCGCCCACGTCCTCGCGCAAGGGCACCGCAAGCTCGCGGTGATCGGTGGGCCGCCGGCGCTGTGGACCGCCCAGCAGCGGCTCGCGGGATATCGAGAGGCGTTCGCCGGGGCCGGCATCGACCCCGACGAGGTTCCCGTCTACGCCGGCGACTATCGGCAGGAGTCCGGATTCACCGCGGCCACGCGGATTCTGTCGGGGCCGGCCGACAAGCGTCCGACCGCCCTGATCTGCGCCAACGACCTCATGGCGATCGGGGCGACCGAGTGCCTGAAGGCGAACGGACTGAGCGTGCCGGAGGACATGAGCATCGTCGGCTTCGACGACCAACCGATATCCAGCCTGCTGACCCCTCGGCTCACCAGTGTCCGCCAGCCGGCACACGACATGGGCTTCAGGGCAGCGAAGGTGCTGTTCGACCTGCTCGAGGGCAAGGACGGCCACGTCGCCGACCAGCTGCCCGCCATCGTGCAGATCCGCGACAGCGTCTGCCCACCGAGGGAGGACTCGTGAGCGGCACCGACGTCGTGGTGATCGGCGCGGTCAACGTCGATCTGGTCGTGGCGGCACCACGACTCCCAGGACCAGGCGAGACCGTGGTCGGCCCAGGTGTCCAGCGGCATGGGGGCGGTAAGGGCGCCAACGCCGCTGTGGCGGCCGCCCGGGCCGGCGGCCGGGTGTACTACGTCGGAGCAGTGGGCAACGACGACCTGGGCCTCGCGGCGCTACGGGAACTGCAGGACGACCACGTCGACGTCACCCACGTCGCGATCGTCGACGGCGCTCCGACCGGAGCGGCGCTGATCGTGGTCAACGACGCCGGCGAGAACCAGATCGCGGTCGGCGCCGGGGCCAACAACGAAGTCACCGCTGCTCACGTGCACGACGCCCTCGGCCAGCGGTTGGCCACGGCAGGCATCGTGCTGGTCAGCACGGAGATCCCCGCCGAGGCGGTCGCCGCCGCGACGAGAGCGGCTCACACCGCCGGCGTGCGCTGCATCCTGAACCCGGCACCGGTCATTGCCAACCTGGCCGATCTGCTCAAGCTCGGCCCCCTGATCACACCCAACGCTGGCGAGCTACTGGATCTCGCCGAGGCCGCCGGCGTCGATTACACCGCTCATGCCGAGGAGGCAGAGCAGGCTCCACGGGCCGCGCGGCCGAGCTTCGCCACCGTCCTCGGCTGCGGCAAGGCGATGGCCGAGCTGACCGGGTCGGAGGTGGTGGTGACCCTCGGCGGGGACGGAGTCCTCGTGGTCGGCCCCGATGGGAAGACGGAGCACCTGTTACCCCATCACGTGATCGTCCGGGACACCACCGGCGCCGGCGACACCTTCAACGGCGTCCTCGCGACGGGCCTCGCCCGCGGCCAGGCCCTTCCCGAGGCCGCACAGTGGGCCAATGCCGCCGCAGCGATGTCCGTCCGGGGTCAAGGGGCTCGCGGAGGTATGCCCGCGGCGCGGGAGGTCGAGGCGTTCCTGACGTCCGGCTGACCGCTCCTCCTGTCCACTGCTGGTGACACGTGCGCACACATCGCTGTCATCTAGAAACGATTGCATACACGGTGAGGCTGTGACGGCGCGGCGCCGAGGCCTGTTTCCCGGCCATGCCTCAGGCGCTCGAGGATGCCCCCGCCAGACGGAAGGCGTAAACAGCGCGAACAGGGCAGAGGGCTCCGACGCGGCGCGGTGTCGACGGTCCGGCCACAGATGGCCGGCGTGCACACTCGTGCGCCGAACGGTGCACGATCTGGGCCGAGCTGAGTTGACGGTCACAGTAGAAACGTTAAAATCACGTTGCTGGTAAGGCCGACCCCTGGTGGCCGCCAGGCGGATGCGCAAGGGTGCATGTCCGCGTAGAACCTCGGTTCCACGCTCCCCCGTGCCCGCCGAGCCAACTCCGGCAAGCGCGGCCAGTCGGTAGAAACGACTCTCGGAAGGTGAACGATCCGATGGGCTACCTCGACAACCTGATCATCAACACCGACAACTACAAGCACTGCCACTACCCGCTCTACCCCCCGGGCACCGAGTACGTCTCGAGCTACATCGAGTCGCGCGGCGGTGAGTGGCCGGTCGTCCAGTTCGTCGGCCTTCAGGCCTTCCTGCGCGAATACCTGATGCGCCCGATCAGCCTCGAGGACATCGACGAGGCCGAGTTCGTCGTCCGCGAGCAGGGGATGCACTTCAACCGCGAGAACTGGCTGGGCATCCTCAACGACCACGGCGGCTACCTGCCCGTCGAGATCGAGGCCGTTCCCGAGGGCACCGTGCTCCCGGCACGGAACGTGCTCGTGCAGGTGATCAACACCGACCCGAAGTACTTCTGGGCCACCAGCTTCTTCGAGACCGCGCTGCTGCGCGCGGTCTGGTACCCGAGCACCATCGGCACGGTCAGCTGGCTGTCCAAGATGGTGATCAGGGAGGCGCTCGCGCGGACCTCGGACAACCCGCAGCTGATCCGCAACATCCTGCACGACTACGGCGCCCGCGGCGTCAGCTCGCAGCAGTCCGCGGCGCTGGGCGGTCTGGCGCACCTGGTCAACTTCGACCAGTCCGACACGGTGCCGGGCATCCTCGCCGCGAAGCGGTTCTACAACGCCGGCAAGGTCTCCAACTCCGGCCCGAACTCCGAGCACGCCGGGTTCTGCGCCTGGGGCCGCGAGCACGAGGTCGACGCCCTGCGCAACATGCTCGACGTGTACGCCTCCAACGGCGTCGCGCTGCTGCTCACCGACACCTACGACCACGAGAACTGCGTCAAGAAGATCATCGGGATCGAGCTCAAGGAGCAGATCCAGAACTTCCCCGGCCTCGTGGGCATCCGCCCCGACTCGGGCGACATCGTCCAGGTCACCGCCGACACCACCGAGTGGCTCATGGACGCCTTCGGCTACGAGGTCAACTCGAAGGGCTTCAAGGTCCTGCCCCCGTTCATCCGGGTCGTGCAGGGCGACGGCGTGAACTTCCACAGCCTCCCGCAGGTCTACATGGAGCTCGAGCGCCGCGGCCTGGCCGCCGACAACGCGGTCTTCGGCATGGGCGGTGGCCTGCTGCAGCACTGGAACCGCGACACCATGAACTTCGGCCAGAAGGCGTCCGCGGTGTGCGTGAACGGGGAGTGGCGCGACATCGCCAAGTCGCCGACGGGCGCGGCGTTCAAGGTGTCGAAGAAGGGCCGGCTCGCCCTCAAGCACGAGAACGGTGTGTACACCACCGTGCCCAAGGGTTCGATCCCGGAGTCGGAGAACGTGCTGCAGCCGGTGTTCCGTAACGGCAAGCTGCTCAAGAAGTGGGACTTCACCGAGCTGATCGCCCACGCCGAGCGCGAGGTCCCGGAGTCCTACTACATCGAGCACGTCGGGCAGATGCGCACCGTGTCCGACGAGACAGCCGTCACCGCCCGGCCCTGACCAAGACCCCCTGCGGTGGCGAACCACCGCAGGTCACGGTGTCGTCGTGGCCTACCCCCGGGCCACGACGACACCACCCCGGATAGGAGACCTCGAGCCGATGGCCGACACTCACCTGCACATCTTCGACATGGACGGGACGCTTCTCCGGGGCGCCGCCTCCGTGGAGCTGGCCAGGCACCTCGGCACGTTCGAGGCCGCCGACCGGATCGAACGTGCGTGGGTTCGCGGCGAGATCAGCGACATCGCCTTCTGGGAGCAGATGCTTCCGCTGTGGGCCGACGTCAGCGAGGAGGAGATCGACGCCGCGTTCGCCGCGTCGGCTTGGATCGACGGCGTGCGCGAAGTGTTCGCCGACATCCGCGACCGAGGTGAGTACGTCGCGGTCATCTCGCAGTCGCCGCACTTCTTCGTGCGCCGGTTGGAGGGCTGGGGCGCCCACCGAACCTTCGGCTCGGACATCGTCCCCGGCCGTCCCAGACATCAGGGTCTGCTGCTGACTCTTCAGCACAAGGTCGACATCACCCTGGGTCTACTCGAGGAGTTCGGGCTCACCGAGCAGGAGTGTGTGGCCTACGGCGACTCGACCTCGGACACGCTGCTGTTCGAGCACCTCCCCCACACGGTGGGGGTGAACTGCAGCGCGGCCCTGCGCGAACGCGCGGCTGTGTGCTTCACCGGGGACGACATCCGCGGCGCGTACGCCCTGGGCCGCCAGCTTCTCGACAGCGCAACGAAGCCCTGCGACTACGCGGGATGACCGCTGACACCTACGTCGATCCCCCGCCGCCACGAGCATGCGCCCGGGTTACGACAAGCGCCTGATGGTGTTCTCCGGGCGCGCCGACCCCGGCCTGGCCGCGGCGATCGCCCACCAGCTGGGCGCCGAGCTCGGGCCCGTCACCTTGAAGACCTTCTCCAACCACCAGCCGGGAACTGCTTTCACCGCTTTCGGCAGGGGTTCCGCCACACGGCATCTGGAACAGGGAGCGTGGCCCATCCTGTCGCCAGTTCCGACGCTGCGGCGAGATGTCGACGTCGTATCTGATCTGGATGGTGCAGCCGCCCTGGGTGTCGGTAGGCGAACCCGCGTCCTGCACCAGTCATTGCTAGGCGCAAGCGGCATCGAAGGAGCGCGAAGATGGTAGCGATCAACAGCCTGTGTGTCTTCTGCGGATCGAACACCGGCAGGGCAAGTGGTTATGTCCACGCCGCACGAGACCTGGGACGCCTCCTCGCGAAGGAGCGCGTCACGCTCGTGTACGGCGGCGCCAGCGTCGGAACCATGGGCGTGCTCGCAGATGCCGTCCTCGACGCCGGCGGATCAGCGATCGGAGTCATTCCCGAGCACCAGGTCGGTGAGGAGATCGCCCACACAGGCCTCACCGAGCTGCACGTCGTCGAGTCCATGCACGAACGTAAAGCAAAGATGGTGGAACTTGCAGACGGCTTCGTCGCGCTACCCGGCGGGTTGGGCACACTCGAGGAGTTCGCCGAGGCTCTGACCTGGTCACAGCTCGGACTGCACACCAAGCCGACGGGCCTACTCAACACAGCCGGTTACTACCAGAAGTTCCTCGAGTTTCTCGACCACGCCGTAGGTGAGGGATTCGTCCGTCCAGCCGATCGGAGCCTCGTTCTCGACGGAGTCGAGCCCGAGACGCTACTCGACGCACTTCGTCGTTGGGAGCCACTGGATGGCCAGCGCTGGAAGCCGGTGGAATAGCGAGACCAGAGGCGGCCAGATGCAGGCCTACGCCGAGGGCTCTACCGGGCAGTGCTGTTTGCCCGCTCCGAGGTGCCGGCGAGCAGTCGGCCCGCGCCGGCGACGGAGGGCGTGTGGCCGAGGCCGACCAGTACCTCGTAGGCGGTCGCCGTCGCAGCGGTGATCACCGGCAGGCCCAACTCGTCCTCGACCCGTTGCACAGCGGGAAGCGACGGCATCTGGACGCATGCGGACAGGACGATCGCGTCCGCGGCGTCCCGGCGCAGGCCGCGGGCGATGTCCGGCAGCCGCTGGGGGTCCAGCCGACCGACGGCGAGGTTGTCGGGCACCTCGAGGGCGACGGCGTCGAGGACCTCGATCCCCTCGCCCTCGATGTACTCCCGCACCATCCGGGTCAACGGCGCCATGTACGGCGTGACGATCGCGACCCGGGAGTAGCCGAGGCCGCGCAGCGTCCGGACCAGGGCTCCCGCGCTGCTGACGACCTCGGCGGGGTGCCCGTTCGCCCGTGCCGCGTCCGCGATGACCTGCTCGGACTCCTTGTGCGCGCCCGGGCCCTGCGCCATCACCGCGACCAGGCAGGCGTAGGCGATGGCGTCGACGGCGGCGTCGGACACCGCCGTCGCGCACTCGGCGGCCCGGCCCACCATGGCGAGGAGCTCCTCGCGGGTGACCTGCTTCATCGCGGCGCGCGCCGAGTGGAAGGTGTAGCGGTGCCCGGTGGCCTCGCTCTGCCGGCGGAACAGCTCCGGGAGCTCGGTCTCCATCGTGGTGTTGGAGCTGGGCACGATCAGCCCGATGCGCGAGAGCCCGTCGGGGGCGGGCGCGGCGCAGGTCGGACCGTCGGGGTTCTCGGTCATCAGTACTCGACTCCTCCGTCGGGCAGGTCGGCCGGGGTGGGCGTGAGCTCGGGCTCGCGGGCGGCCGGGCGTCCCGCGAGCGCGCTCCAGATCGCCTCCGGCGTGATGGGCAGGGCGGTCAGCTCGACGCCATGGTCCGCGAGCGCGTCGCACACCGCGTTCGCGACGGCGGCACCGGGCGGGATGGTGCCCACCTCACCGACGCCGCGGACGCCGAACGGCGTGACCGGCGAGGGCACCTCGGTGTGCAGCAGCTCCACCTGCGGGAGGTCGGCGGCCGTCGGGACGAAGTAGTCCACCATGGAGCCGTTGACGAGCTGGCCGGTGTCGGCGTCGTAGCGCAGCTCCTCGCTCAGCGCGGCGCCGAAGCCCTGGGCCAGCCCGCCCCGGACCTGCCCCTCGACGATCGTGGGGTTCACGACCGTCCCCCCGTCGTGGACCATGACGAACCGCTCGATCTCGAACTCGCCGGTCTGCGGGTCCACGGCGACCTGGGCGGCGGCGGTGCCGAACGAGTACGCGGCGTCCGAGGGCTCGAAGTGCGCGGTCGCCTCCAGGCCGGGCTCCTCCTCCGGGGGGAGCCCCTGGCCGGTGATCGCGGTGGCGTAGACCGTCGCCAGCGGAACGGCCCGCGCGGGGTCGGCCCGGACCCGGGCCACGGAACCGGCGATCTCCACGTCGTCGGCGGCGACGTCGAGCTGCCAGGCCGCGATCCGCCGGGTCTTGGCGGCGAGCTGCTCGGCCGCCGCTCGCAGCGCCCCGCCCGCGGCGATCATGGTGCGGGAGGCGAAGGCTCCGGTGTTGAGCGGCGAGGTCGCGGTGTCCCCGGCGTGCACCCGGACCGCCTCGTAGTCGGTACCGAAGACGTCGGCCACGACCTGGGCGAACGCCGTCTCGCTGCTCTGGCCCATCGTGGACACCCCGGTGTAGGCGTCGATCCCGCCGGACCGGTTGGACCGCAGGGTGACGCTCTCGTGGGCCCCGAACACCGAGCCGCGGCGGGCGAGGAACCGTGCGCTCGCGTAGCCGGTGCGCTCCACGAACGAGGCGAACCCGATCCCGACGAGCCGCCCGTCCGGCCGCGGGGTCCGGCCGCGGGCGCGGTGCCCGGCCCAGTCCACGGCGTCGGCCGCCATACGCAGGCACCGCTCGTAGTCGCCGCTGTCGTAGACGGCCCCCGTGGGGTTCTTCCACGGCATGTCCTGCGGGGTGACCATGTTGCGCGCCCGCAGCTCGACGGGGTCGAGGTCCAGGCGGCGGGCGAGCTGGTCCATCAGCCGCTCGTAGGCGAAGTTGACCTCCGGCTGGCCGTAGCCGCGGTAGGCCCCGACGGGCGTCTTGTTGGTGAGGGTCACCCGGCGCTCGGTGTACCCGTCGTCGACCTTGTACGGCCCGTTGAAGACGACGCTGGACAGCTGGGCGGAGCCGAAGGGCGAGTTCCAGCCGCCGATGTCGGTGGCGTACACGTTGGTCATCGCGAGGATGCGGCCGGTCGAGTCCGCGGCGATGCGGTAGTCGTGCACGGACTCGCGCGCGTGCGTGCTCCCGCGGAAGTGCTCGGCGCGGTCCTCGGCCCACTTCACCGGCCGACGCAGCGCGATGGCGTGCAGGCAGGCGAGGACGTCCTCGGGGAACACCCCCAGCTTCTGCCCGAACCCGCCACCGACGTCCGACGCCACGGCCCGGATCTCGCTCTCGTCGAGCCGCAGTGTCTCGGCGAGCTGCTTGCGGATCAGGTGCGGGACCTGCGACGAGCAGTGGACGGTGAGCTCGCGGGCGCCGGGGCGCCACTGGGCGACGACGCCCCGGGTCTCCATGGGGAGCGCGGTCACCCGGTTGATCCGGAACCGGCCCTCGACGACGACGTCCGCCTCGGCGAACCGGGCCTCCGGGTCGCCGCTGCCGTCGGAGTTCGCGGCCAGCAGGTTGGAGTCCAGCACCGACGGGTGCAGCACCGGCGCGTCGGGCTCGAGGGCGGACAGGACGTCGACGACGTGCGGCAGGGGCTCGTAGGCGATGTCCAGGAGCTCGAGCGCGTCCTCGGCGACGTGCCGGCTGCTCGCGACGACGCTGACGACCGGCTGCCCCTCGTGCGTGGCGACGTCCTGGGCGAGCGCGTAGTACGGCAGCTTCGGTGCGCCCGGCACCGGGCGCAGGACGGTCAGCGGCTCGGTGTCCCGGCGGACGTCCGCCGGCGTGAGGACGTGCTCGACGCCCGCGAGCGCGGCCGCGGCGCTCGCGTCGACGTGCGTGATGCGGGCGTGCGGGTAGGGGCACCGGGCCACGGCCATGTACAGCACCCGGGCCGGTTCGACGTCGTCGGTGAAGCGGCCGTCGCCCCGCAGCAGCCGGTCGTCCTCCTTGCGGAGCTGCGACGTGCCGATCACGCGACGACGGCCGCCCGCCTCGTCCGCGCGGGCGCCGGTGGCCGGGTCTTCGAGAATGGTCATGTCAGCCTTGCGTCGCGGTGGGGTCGGTGACGGCCGGGTGCGGGTCGGGAGCGGCGCCCTGCGGGTGCTCCGCGAACCAACGCTCGATGGCGGTCACCACGTTGTCGTAGCCGGTGCACCGGCACAGCACGCCGGCGATCTCCTCGCGGATCTCCTCGCGGCCGGGCCGGCAGCCCTGGTGGGCGAGCGCGGTCGCGGTCATCAGGAACCCCGGGGAGCAGAAGCCGCACTGCAGCGCGTGCTCCTCCTTGAACGCCTGCTGCAGCCCGTGGAGCTCGTCACCCTCCGCGAGGTCCTCGACGGTCCGGACGCTCCGGCCGTCGAGCTGGCAGGCGAGCATCAGGCAGGACTTGACCGCCTCGCCGTCGACGATCACCGTGCACATCCCGCAGGCGCCCTGCTCGCAGCCGACGTGCGTGCCGGTGAGCCCGAGGTGCTGGCGCAGGAAGTCGGCGACGTGCAGCCGCGCGGGAACGCTCGCCCGGACCTCGCGCCCGTTGACGGTGGTGGTCGTCTCGACGAGCACCTCGGCCGGGGCCTCGGCGCTGCGCATCGCAGAGGTCATCGCTCGTCCACCGGGCGCATCTCCGGGACGGTGAGCTCACCGGCGTCGACGATCAGCTCGTCGTCGAGGTAGAGGCTGTTGCCGCGCATCGGGATGTCGAAGTGACACGCGGTGTCGTTCGGCCCGCCCAGCTCGTTGTTCGGGCCGATGGAGAACATGACGTTGCCGTAGAAGCTGCGCAGCTCCATGCCCATGCCACCGCCGAACTGGGTCAGCCCGTGCCAGTGCGCCCGCTCGTCGAGCCCCCACCCGACGTGCGACATCCCGTAGCCGCGCGGGTCGTCGAAGCTCTCGATGTAGGACGAGAGCAGGTCCGCGTCCAGCCCCGAGGAACCGGCGCCACCGCGGATGTCGCGGATGAACCCCTCCTCGATCGTGATCTCCACCGGGGTCTGCACGTAGGTGTTGAACGGCAGCAGCACGTCCCCCGGCGCCAGGACGATCTTCCCGTCGACCCCGTCGTCGGCGCCGCCGGTGAACACGAACGCAGCCGGCCAGTGGTCCCAGCGGCCGGGCTGGTCGGTGTAGCCGTACTCGCTCAACGTCGGGTACACGCCCAGCTTGTAGGTCACGTCCGTGCCGTGCGGGCTGGTGATCCGCATGGTCTGCGCCTTGGCCAGCAGCTCCGCACCGATCTCCACCCGTTCCCGCAGCTCGCGGGTGGGCATCAACCGGGCCAGCAACGGCGCCGGCTCGACCGCGGTCAGGATCCGGGTCCCGGCGGCCTGGATCTCGAACTGCTCCGGGCTGAACAGCAGGAACGTGCAGTCCACGACCATGTCGACGCTCTTGAGCGCCTCCACCGCCAGCCGG
>NZ_JNYD01000044.1 GCF_000717175.1 Pseudonocardia autotrophica
CAACGGCAGCGACGCGGAGACCTCGCCGGTGGCCGGGTTCGTCACGTCCGAGAACCGGCCGGACTTGCCATCGACCTTCTGGCCGTTGGCCCAGTGGTACAGCGTGTTCGTCATTTCTCTCCTCAGGAACTGGGCCGCAGGAACGACTTCTGGGTCGCCTTGTGCTCGTCGTAGACCTTGCGCGCGGACTGCGTCGACTCGAGCTCCGAGACCGCGCTGACCGGGACGTCCCACCAGGACTCCGAGTCCGGAGCGCCGATCAGCGGATCGGTCTCCACGTAGATCACCGTGCTGTCCGTGGCCTTCTTCGCCTCGGCGATGGCCGCCGCGAAGTCCTCCGGGGTCTTCGTGCGGATCACCCGCAGGCCGAAGCTCTCCGCGTTCGCCGCCAGGTCCAGCGGGAGGACCCCGCCGTCGAGCCGGCCCGTCTCGGCGTTGCGGTAGCGGTACTTCGTGCCGAAGCGCTGCGAGCCGAGGGACTCGGACAGCGAGCCGATGGACGCGAAGCCGTGGTTCTGCACCAGCACGGTGATGACCTTGATGCCCTCCTGCACCGCCGTGGCGAGCTCGGTGGCCATCATCAGGTAGGACCCGTCGCCGACCATGACGAAGACGTCCCGGTCGGGGCAGGCCAGCCGGACGCCGAGGCCGCCCGCGACCTCGTAGCCCATGCAGGAGTAGCCGTACTCCACGTGGTAGCCCTTGGCGTCCCGCGTCTGCCAGAGCTTGTGCAGGTCACCGGGCATCGAGCCGGCGGCGCACACCACGACGTCGCGCGGGTCGGACAGCTCGTTGACCATCCCGATGACCTCGTTCTGGGTCAGCAGGCCGGCCGCCCCGTTGCTCGGGATCTCGGGCTCGTAGACGGACCTGACCGTCTCCGTCCACACGCGGTCGAGCTCGGCGTACTCGGCCTTGTACGCGTCGGCGACCGTGTACCCGTCGAGCAGCGGGAGAAGAGCCTCGAGGGTCTCCCGCGCGTCGGCGAGGACCGAGGCACCGGAGTGCTTGACGACGTCGATCGGCGCCACGTTGACGTTCACGAACCGGACGTCCGGGTTCTGGAACGCCGTGCGGCTGGCCGTGGTGAAGTCCTCGTACCGGGTGCCGATGCCGATCACCACGTCGGCGTCCTTCGCGACGGCGTTCGCCGCGGTGGTGCCGGTGGAGCCGATGGCGCCCAGGCACTGCGGGTGGTCGAACACCAGCGTGCCCTTGCCCGCCTGGGTCTGGCCCACCGGGATCCCGGTGGCCTCGCAGAGCGCGGCGAGCGCCTCGTTCGCGCCCGAGTAGTGGATGCCGCCACCGGCGACGATCAGCGGCTTCTTCGCGCTCTTGATGATCTCCGCGGCGCGGGTGACCCTGGCCTTCTCGGGCAGCGGCCGCGCGACGTGCCAGACCCGCTTCGCGAACAGGTCGGCGTCCCAGTCGTGCTCCTGCGCCTGCACGTCCTGCGGGAAGCAGACGGTCACGGCGCCGGTCTCGGCCGGGTCGGTGAGCACCCGCATCGCGGACAGCAGGGCCGCGGGCAGCTGCTCGGGGCGCCAGACCCGGTCGAAGTACTTCGACACCGGGCGGAAGACGTCGTTGACCGTGACGTCGCCCGCGTAGGGCAGCTCGAGCTCCTGCAGCAGCGGGGACGCCGCGCGGTCGGCGAAGGTGTCCGCAGGCAGCAGCAGCACCGGGATGCGGTTGATCGTGGCGAGCGCGGCGCCGGTGACCATGTTGGTGGCGCCCGGGCCGACGCTCGACGAGACCGCCCAGGTCTGCAGCCGGTCCTTCATCCGCGCGTAGGCGACGGCGGTGTGCACCATCGCCTGCTCGTTGCGGCCGAGCACGTACGGCAGGGCGTCGGGCTCCTGCAGCTCGGCCTGCAGCAGCGCCTGGCCGAGGCCGGCCACGTTGCCGTGGCCGAAGATGCCGAAGCAGCCGGCGAAGAGCTTCTGCTCGACGCCGTCGCGCTCGCTGTACTGCGCGGCGAGGAACTTCACCGTGGCCTGCGCGACGGTGAGCCGGACCGTGGACGACGCTGCCATCACTGGCCTCCGAGGCGGGAGTCGATCGCCTGGTCGGCCCACGTGTCGCGGATCCAGGCCTGGTCGGGGTGGTCGGTGATGAGCCAGGCGCGCTCCTCGCCGGGGCCGGCCATCACGTTCAGGTAGTACATGTCGTGCCCGGGCGCCGCGGCGCACGGACCGTGCCAGCCCCACGGGATGAGCACGGTGTCGCGGTCGTGGACCTCGACCATGATGTCGATCTCGTGGCCCGGCGAGCTGCTCGTACGGTGGAAGCCCAGGCCGGGCTGGCCTGCGGGTCCGGGCGCGATCTCGAAGTAGTAGATCTCCTCGAGCTGCGACTCGTGCGGGCCCGCCTCGTCGTGCTTGTGCGCGGGGTAGCTCGACCAGTTGCCGCCGGGGGTGATGACCTCGCAGGCGATGATCGAGCCGGCCTCGAAGGAGCCGACGGTGCCGAAGTTGCGCACCTGGCGGCTGGCCTGCCCCGCCCCGCGCAGCTCGACCGGCACCTCGGCCTTGGGGCCGTACCGGAAGGGCAGCTCCTGCTCGCACTGCGCGCCGCACAGCGCGAACCGACCGCCGGCCTCCGAGGCGATCGTGACGGTGGAGTGGATCGGCAGGTAGGAGACGTCCGTCGGGCCCTCGAAGACGTTCGCGCGGCCCTGCAGCGTGTGGGTCTCCGACCCGAGGGTGACGGTGGCGGAGCCGTTGAGCGGCACCACGAACATCTCCTCGGTGCCGGTCTCGACGGTCCGCTCGGCGCCGGGCGCGAGGGAGACGATCCGCAGGCTGGAGTGCTCCCAGTGCCTACCCACCTCGCCGGCTCCGCCGGCTGCCGTCCCCCGGTCCGCGGACTTCGGGGTCACCTCGAGCTCGTAGCCGTCGGCGGCACCGGTGCCGGCGGGGATGTACAGCTCGCTCATGCGGCGACGACCTCCTGCGGGCGGACGAGGGAGACGGCGGTGTCGACGGCACTCGCGACGTCGCCGTCCTCGGGGTAGAGCAGCGCGCGGCCGACGATCAGGCCGCGCACGGACGGGAGCTCCAGCGCGGCCTTCCAGGAGGCGTAGGTCTCCTCGGGGGCACCGGTCGGGTCGCCGCCCAGCAGCAGCGTCGGCAGGGTCGTGGCCTCCATGACCCGCTCCATGCCGTCGACCACCGGCAGCTTCATCCAGGTGTAGGCGCTGGAGGCGCCCAGGCCCTGGGCGATGTGCACGGACTTGATCACGGCCTCGGTGGAGAGGTCGTTGATGATGCGGCCGTCGACCCGGCGGGACATGAACGGCTCGACCATCGCGACGACGCCGGCCCGGTTGGCCTCGGTGACCACCTGCGCGCAGGTCTCCAGGGTGGAGACGGTCGCGTGGTCGTCGAGGTCGATGCGGGTCAGCATCTTGATCGCCTCGAAACCCGCCTCCGCGGTGCCCGCGACGTCGTAGCCGGTGAGCCGGTCGTCCATCTCGAACACGGAGCCCTGCAGGCCGCCGCGGTTCATCGAGGAGACGACGACCTTGCCCTCCAGGGCGCCGAGCAGCAGCAGGTCCTCGAGGATGTCCGCGGTGCCGAGCACGCCGTCCACGCCGGGGCGGGACAGCGCCGTGACCAGGCGGTCCAGCAGCTCGGGGCGGCTCGCCATCGCGTCCGCCCGGCCGCGCGCCGACAGGGCACCGCGGGCGGGGTGGTCGGCGGCGACGATCATCAGCCGGCCGTCGGAGGGGACGAACGGGCGGCGCCGGCGCGCGGCCAGGAGCTCGGTGATCCGCTGCGGCTCGTAGAACCGGATGTCGCGGAGCTCGTCGTAGTCCTTGGCGAAGCTCACGCGCTCACCTTCTCGTTGGGGTCGCCGCCGGCGAGGAGGACGTCGATCTCCCCGGCGGTGGGCATCGCGGTGGAGCACTCCAGGCGGGACGCGACGATCGCGCCCGCGGCGTTGGCCCGGCTGAGCACCTTCTCCAGGGGCCAGCCGGCCAGCAGGCCGTGGGCCAGCGAGCCGCCGAAGCTGTCGCCGGCGCCGAGGCCGTTGTAGGGAGTGATCGAGATGGGCGGGGAGACGACGCGCTCGGTGCGGCTCTTCGCCAGCACGCCCTTGGGGCCCTGCTTGACGATGGCCAGCTCCACGCCCGCGTCGAGCAGCGCGTCGGCCGCCTTCTCCGGGTCGGTCTCGCCGATAGCGACCTCGCACTCCTCGCGGTTGCCCACGGCCACGGTGACCTGGCCGAGGATCTTCTGGATCTGCTCGGTGGCCGCGGCCGGGGTCTCCCAGAACATGGGGCGGTAGTCGAGGTCGAGCACGGTGTGGCCGACCCGATCCCGCCCGCCGTCGCGCGCGGCGAGCACCTCGTGGTGGGCGCCGCGGCTCGGCTCCTCGGACAGCCCGGTCACGGAGAGCCACAGCAGGTCGGCCGCGCGGACGGCGTCGAGGTCGATGTCCGCGGCAGTGACCTGCAGGTCCGGGGCCTTCGGCTTGCGGTAGAAGTACAGCGGGAAGTCGTCCGGCGGGAAGATCTCGCAGAACGTGACCGGCGTCGGGTACTCGTGGTTGGTCACGACGTGCGCGTCGCTCACCCCGAGCCGGCGCAGCTCCTGCCGGACGTAGCGGCCGAACGGGTCGTCGCCGACCCCGGTGATGATGGCGGCCCGCCGGCCGAGCCGCGCGGCGGCGACGGCGACGTTGGCGGTGGTGCCGCCCAGGAACTTGCCGAAGGACTCGACGTCCTCCAGGCCCACCCCGACCTGCAGGGGATAGATGTCCACCCCGGCGCGCCCGAAGGTCAACACCTCTGCTGGTTCGCTCATCGAGTCCTCTTCGACGTCTCGTTACGCGCTGTCCGACGGCTTCGAAGCTACGTGTCCGTCGGTACTTTGTCTATACATAGTTACGTACTCACTTGTAGCCTCGCTCCCATGGAGGACACCCCCGTCGCGTTCGAGGTCGAGCTGGACCGGACCAGCCCGGTCCCGCTCTACCACCAGCTCGCGCTGGCCATCGAGCGCGCGATCGAGACCGGGGTCCTCAAGCCCGGCGACCGGCTCGAGAACGAGGTGGCGCTGACCGCGCGGCTCGGCCTCGCCCGGCCGACGGCGCGGCAGGCGATCCAGGAGCTGGTGACCCGCGGGATGCTGGTGCGGAAGCGGGGCGTCGGCACCCAGGTCGTGCAGCCGCACGTGCGCCGCGAGGTGCGACTGACCAGCCTGTTCGACGACCTCGCCGCCGAGGGGCGGGTGCCCGGGACCGAGCTGCTGTCGCTGGACGAGTGCGGCGCCGAGGAGGTACCGGAGCCGCCCGGGCTGCCGGCCCGCCTGACCCGGATCCGGCGGTTGCGCAGCGCCGACGGGGTGCGGCTGGCGATCCTCACCAACTACCTGCCCGCGCACTTCGGCGTCGCCGGCCCGGACCTGGAGCGCACCGGGCTCTACGCGCTACTGCGGGCGCAGGGGGCGAGCTTCCGGATCGCGCACCAGAGCATCGGGGCGCGGCTGATGACCGAGGCGGAGGCGACGCTGCTCGGCGAGGAGGAGCCGGCGGCGTGCGTGACGGTCCGCCGCTCGGTCTACGACGACACCGGCGCCTTCGTGGAGACGGGCACGCACGTCTACCGCGCCTCCCAGTACACGGTGCGCACGTCGTTGGTGGTGTAGCGGGCCCCAGCTCTTGCGGCGGGCCGCGGGCCGGTCAGGCCTGGGTCGCGAGGGCGGCGGAGAGCTGCGGGACCAGGTGGTCGAGGGCGTAGGGGACCGAGAGGACGCTGTTGTAGGTCATCGCGCCCCGCGTGTCGGTGTCCGGGACGAGCATGCGCCCGTCCGCGACGACCGGGACCTGCTGCAGGACGGCGTCGCCGTCGACGGTGGAGCGGGCGGCGGGCTGGTCGGCCAGCATCACGAGGACGTCGCCGTCGAGGATCCCGGCCTGCTCCGGCGCCACCTCGACGAAGAACCGCTCGCCCGTGTCGAGCGCCGCGACGCCCTGCGGGAGCGTGAAGCCGAGCCCGGCCATCACCTGGCCGCGGGCGTCGCCGGGGGTGTAGGCGCCGTACTTGCCGTCGTAGGGCAGCACGACGGTGCCGACCTTGCCGCGGAAGCCGGGGTTGGCGGCGACGGCGGCGGCGTAGGCGTCGTCCGCCTTGCGGATCAGCTCCTCGCCCTCGGCCGGCTTCCCGAGCGCCTGCGCGATCACGCGGGTGGCGTCGCTGCGCGGGACGGCGTAGGCCGCGGTGCCCTCGGGCCGGGCGATGGTCGGCGCGATCGCCGAGAGCTTCTCGTAGACGGACCGGTCGAAGCCCGCGTTGATCCCGATGATCAGGTCCGGCCGCAGCCCGGCGATCTGCTCGAGGTTCGGCTGCGAGTCGCTCTCGAGGAGGACCGGCTGGTCACCGCGGACGAGCGGGCGCGCCCACGGACCGAGCCCGCCGGCCGACCTGTAGAAGGCGTAGCCGGTGAGCGCGACGGGCGTGGTGCCGAGCGCCAGCGCCGCGTCGGCGTCCGTGACCCCCAACGTGACGACGCGGGTGGGCGGAGCCGGGATCGTCGTCGTGCCGAAGAGGTGGGTGATCGTGACCGGCTCGGCCGACGGGGCGGGCGCCGCGGGCTCGGCCGAGGAGCAGGCCGTGAGCAGCAGTCCGACGAGCAGGACGAACGGGACGATCAGGCGGCGAGGCGGCACGCGAGAACATTAGGCCAGCCTCACCTTGTCGTGGAAGCCTCAGCGCGCGGCGCACTCCGCGCAGCGACCCCAGAACACGAGCTCGGCCTCGTCGATCTCGAAGCCCTCCTGGGGCCCCGCCTCCAGGCACGGTGCGGAACCGACGGCGCACGGCACGTCCCGGACCCGGCCGCACACGCGGCAGACCAGGTGGTGGTGGTTGTCGCCGTGCTGCAGCTCGAACCGGGTGGCCGAGCCGGCGGGCTCGATGCTGCGCACCAGCCCGACGCGGCGCAGGTCCTCGAGCACGTTGTAGAGGCCCTGCCGGGACAGCTCGGACACCGCCGACGGCCCCGCGGCCGCCCCCGCGTGCGCCACGACCTCCGCCACCTCGACGGCCGTGGAGTGCGGCCGGTCGGCGAGGGCGTGCAGCACCGCGCGCCGGTGCGGCGTGCTGCGCAGCCCCTTCCCCCGGAGCAGGGCGGTGAGGTCATCCATGCAGGTGAGGCTACCCCAATACTTTGGATGCGGTCACTAACTTGACCAGCATCACAACTTGACTCGGTCCAAAGTAGGGTACAAAGGAATCATGACCGCCACGAACACCACCACCAGCGCCCCCACCGCCTTCCGTCCCTTCACCGCCTCGCCCGAGCTCGAGGCGAACCTGCAGAAGGTGCTCGTCGACCTGGTCGCCCTGCACCTCGAGGGCAAGCAGTTCCACTGGAACGTGGTCGGGTCGAACTTCCGCGACCTCCACCTGCAGCTCGACGAGATCGTCGAGGTCGCGCGCGAGCACAGCGACACCATCGCCGAGCGGATGCGCGCGCTCTACGCGGTGCCGGACGGCAGCCCGCGGACCGTCGCCGAGACGACCTCGCTGCCCCGTCAGCTGACCGGCGAGCAGGACACCACCGCCGCCGTCAACGCGATGAGCGAGCTCCTCCACCGCACCGCGGCCACCGCCCGCCAGGTGCACGACGCCGTCGACGCCGAGGACCCCTCGACCGCCGACCTGCTGCACGCGGTGATCGTCGACCTGGAGAAGCAGGCCTGGATGCTCAGCTCGGAGAACCGGCGCGCCTGAGCGACCCGGGCGCGACGGGCGGCTGCGGCCGGATCCCTCCGGGGGTCCGGCCGCGTCCCGTTCTCGGGGTCGTCCGTAACGGCCGGATCGGCCGGAGCGTGATCTCCACGGAGAGGTCTGCACGGGGGTGGTCGACGTGGTGTTCGGGCGGCGCAGGCGCGCGGCGGCGGTGGAGATCCGCACGGACCGGGAGGTGTACCGGCCCGGCGACACGGTCCGGGCGCGGGTGCGGCTCACGCCGGGCACCGACCTGCCCGACCCCGAGATCGTCGTCGCGCTGCTGCACGCCGACAGCGTCAGCGAGAGCGGCAGCAGCTGGACCGACTCCTGGGCGGTCGACGGCCGGTACGTCTTCGAGGGCCGCTCCCTGCGCGCCGGCGAGGCCGTCGAGGTCGTGGTGGACCTCCGGGTCCCCGACCGCAGCGTGGCCTTCCCCGAGATCGACGACGACCCGCTCGTCGACGACCCCGACGACTACCGCTACGAGATCCTCCGCTCCGAGGTCTGGGGCGCCCCGACGAGCACCGGCAAGGCGCTGCGCTCGGAGTGGTTCGTGCAGGTGACCGCACCCGGCACGGACGAGCGCCTCGCGATCACCGTCCTCGCCGTCGGCGGCCCGGTCGACGCCGTGACCGAGCCCCGCGGCGACTCGGACCGGCTGGCCCGCATCACCCTCGACGGCCTGCCGCAGCGTTCGGTCCCGGCCGGCGCCACCGTGACCGGACGGCTGCGCGTCGACGCCCGCACCGAGCTCGACGCCCGGGCCCTGCGCGTGGACCTGCTGCTGGTGGAGACCCGGGCCGACCGGGTGCTCACCGCCGAGCGCAGGGCAGGTGTCACGGTGTCCGGGCCGGTGAGGCTCAGCCCTGGCGCACCCCGCGACCTGCCGTTCTCGCTGACCCTGCCGCCGGACCTCACGCCGTCGGTCACCACCGAGTCGTGGGCGGTCAGCTGGGTCCTGCACGGCGTCGTCGACCTGCCCCTGCGTGAGGACGCCGTGGGCAAGCGGGTGGTCGCGGTGCACGACCCACGTGCCTGACCGCCCGATCGGGTACTGCTCCCGGCGCCGGAGAAACGGCGGCCCGCCCGGCGTCGATCTTCCCCGCGGACGGCGCACGTGAGGGAGTTCGGCAGTGCAGGTACGGAACGGGTCGGGGGCCCTCGGCGCGCAGCAGGCGACGGAGGCCCGGGTACCCGCACCCCGGGAACCCGCGACCGGACCCATCCGCGTCCACCGCTCGTTCCTCGTGGCCGAGATCGCCGTCGCGGCGGCGACCCTCGTCCTGCTCTCCCTGACCGTCGTCACCTACCCCTTCCGCGGTGACCACGCGATCTTCTCCCTGATCGGCCGGCAGGTCCTGCACGGCGGAACGCTGTACACGGAGCTGTGGGACGTCAAGCAGCCCGGCGTCTTCCTCTGGTACGGCCTGGCCGACGCGCTCGGGCTCGGCGAGACCGGCGCCCGGCTGCTCGACGTGCTCGCCGCCGTCGCGTTCGGGGCCTGCGTGTGGGTGCTGCTGCGCCGCCGGACCGTCACGCCGTGGGTGCGCCGCCGGCTTCCCGTGCTGGCCACCGGCGTCCTGCTGGCCTCCGCCGGCCCGGGCGACTTCGGCCAGCTCGAGATGCTCTGCCTGCTCCCGGCGGTGGGCGCGTTCGCGCTGGTCGCGGCGGACCCCGCGGAGACGCCGGGCCGGCGGCGGATCGTGGGCGCCGCGCTGTGCGTCGGGGTGGTCGGGGTGTTCAAGCTGCCGCTCGCCGCCGTCACCGGCCTCGCGCTGCTCGTGTTCCTCGTGCTGCGGCTGCGTGGGCGTGCCCGGGTCGGCGCCGTGCCGGTGGTCGTCGTCGTGGCCCTGGTCCCGGTGCTGCTGGTGCTCGCCTGGCTGGCCACCCGCGGCGCCGGCGGTGCGGCCCTGCGGGTCTGGCTGGTCGACGCCCTGGACATGGGGGCCGCCCACGGCTCCCGCTCCCCCGCCCGGCTGCTCGAGGGTCTCGGGCGGTACCTCCTCTGGACCGCGCCCGTCGTGCTGCTCGCGGGGTGGCGGCTCGCGACCACGGTGCGCCGCCGGGACCCGCTCGACCTCGCGATGGTCGCCTTCGCGGTGCTTCACGCCGCGTCCGTCGCGGCGCAGTTCGGCTGGTGGTACCAGTGGTACTTCCTGTGCGCGCCGCTGGTCGTGCTGGCCCTGCGCGGGCTCGACGACCTCGCGCCGCGGCTCGCCCGCGGACCGCGGCGGGGCCGAACGGCCGTCCTGCTGGCCGTGGCCTGCCTGCCGATGCTCGCGCACCTCGCGAGCTGGTCCGTCCCGGCCGTGCTCGACGGCGGCGGGGTCACCGCGGCGAGCCGGGCGCGGATCGACGAGCGGGTCGCGGGCTACGACACGATCCGCGCCGAGATCGCGGCCGCCGGCCTGCGGCCCGACGACAGCCTCTTCGTCCTCGGCGACCCGCTCTACCACCTGCTGGCCGGCAAGCCGCTGGTCGTGCGCACCAACGGCTGGGACTACGACCTCATGGCCGACCGGCAGTGGCGGGAGCTGGCCGGGGAGGTCGCGGCCGTCCGGCCGACCGTCGTGCTGGTCGACGACCAGGCCGCGGGCTGGCTCGTCGAGCGCGGCCCGGACCTGCGGGCGGTCCTGGCGCGGGACTACGCGCCGGTCCGATCCGGCCCCGAGGGCACCTGGTACCGGCTGCGCTGACCCACGAGCGCCGCGACCTGCGCGGCGACGGGCGCGGCCCCGAGCCGGTTGTCGATCTCGTGGTGCGGGGCGGGCGGCGGCTCGTCCGGGCGCATCCGGGCCACGAAGGCGTCGAAGTGCGCGAGCTTGCCCGTGTCCCGCGGCGACCCGCGCCGCTCCAGGCGCTCCCGCAGGGTCGCGCGGTCCGAGCGCACCCAGACCAGCCGCACGTCGTCGCCGCCGAGCTCGGCCACCCACCGGCGCCAGCGGTCCGGGTCGCGGATCTGCCCGGTGAAGGGGCCGGAGAGCAGCACCGGGCAGCCGTACCCGCGGATCTCCCGGGCCGTGGCGGTGAGCCCGGCGTACTCGTGGACCTTGATCGCCGCGTCGTACCAGGGTCCCTCGCGCTCGCCCGGCGGCCGGCCCGCGGCGGCCAGGGTCGCGGCCACGAAGCCCCCGTAGAGCGTGTCCTTGTCCAGCAGCGCCGGGACGGGGTCGAGGGCGGCGAGCAGGGCCTCGGCGACCGTCGTCTTGCCCGCGCCGGGCGCCCCGGCGACCACCCAGACCGTCGCGGCCGTCGTGCCCATGGGTCCACCGTGCACGATCGCCCCCGGCCGGGCCAGGATCTCCCCGTGCCCCGCGACCCGATCGGCCCGGCCACCGTGCCCGGCGCCTTCGACGACCACGCCGCCTCGTACGACCGGCTCGTCGGCCGCAACCCCGGCTACCACGAGCACCTGCGACTGTCGGCCCGCCGGCTCACCCGATGCGCGGCTCCCCAAGCTCCGTCTCGGCGCGCCACCGGCCCGCGGCTGCTGGACCTGGGCTGCGGGACCGGGGCGTCGACGGCGGCGCTGCTCGCCGCCGCCCCGGACGCCGAGATCGTGGCCGTCGACGGCTCGGCGGAGATGATCGCCGAGGCGCGGCGCAAGCACTGGCCGGACCGGGTGACCTTCGTGCACTCCCGGCTGGAGGACCTGCCCGCGACCGGGATCACCGGCCCGTTCGACGGCATCCTGGCCGCCTACCTCGTGCGCAACCTGCCCGACCGGGACGCCGGCCTGCGGGCGATGCACGACCTGCTCGCGCCGGGCGCCCCGATCGCCGTGCACGAGTACTCGGTGCGGGACAGCCTGCGCGCGCGGGCGATCTGGACGGCCGTCTCCTGGGGGATCATCATCCCGATGGGGCGCCGGGTCACGGGCTCGGCCGACCTCTACCGCTACCTCTGGCGCAGCGTCCTGGACTTCGACGGCGCCGGGCGGCTCGCGGCGCGGATGCGCGAGGCCGGGTTCGCCGACGTCCGCGTGGAGCCGGTGACCGGCTGGCAGCGCGGCATCGTGCATTCCTTCACGGGCCGGCGCCCGGCCTGACGGTCACGCCCTGTCCCGAAGCGCCTCCCCGCCCTCGGCGTGCGACGCGCAGTGGGCGCAGCAGAAGAACTTCCCGCCGGCCTGCACCCCGTGCCCGATGATCTTGCAGCTGCAGTGCTCGCAGACCGGCGCCATCCGGTGGATCGCGCACTCGAAGCTGTCGAACACGTGCACCGCGCCCTGGGCGTGCACCTCGAAGGCCATGTCGTAGTCGTTGCCGCAGACCTCGCACTCGGCCATCACGTGCTCCTCTCCTCGACGGAGTCACCCGGCTACCCGCCCAGGCCCGCCCGAAGCACGCCTCTCGGCGTCGCGCAGAGCGACCGGCCTGCGGCGGACGGCGACGACGGTTCACCCGCGTGCCCGCGACCCCGCCGCGCCGGATCCCGCACCTCACCCTTGTGGTTAGGTGCAGCCGGAAGACGGTCACGGGAGGTGGCGATGACGCAGGCGGACGGCGGGCGCGTGCGGGCCCTGCTGCGCAGCGGGGACAAGGTGCTGCGGCGCTGGGTCGAGGCGGCGGAGGAGCCGCTGCGCGGCCGGCTGACGACCGGCGAGCTCGGGCGGACCTGCTCGGACCTGCTGTCCGTGCTGGTCGAGGCCACCGACGGGGGGCTCGACGTCCGGACGGACGCCTACGCCGGCGCCCGCGGGTTCCTCACCGAGCTCTCCCGGGACTGGGCGCGCCGCGGCTTCAGCCCGACCGAGACGGCCTCGGCGGTGTTCGCGCTGAAGGACGCCCTGTTCGCGGCGGCGGACGAGGACGGCGACGGCGACCTCGCCACGGTCCTGGAGGCCTCGCGCTGGGTCGACGCGTTGGGCCTGGTGACCTTCGAGAGCTTCGCCCGCGCCCGCGAGCAGGTGATCAGCGAGCAGGCCGAGCAGCTGCTGGAGCTCACCACGCCGGTGGTGAAGCTGTGGGAGGGCGTGGTCGCCGTCCCGCTGATCGGCACGCTCGACTCCGCGCGCACCCAGATCGTGATGGAGAAGCTGCTGCAGACCCTGGTCGACACCGGCTCCGAGCACGCGATCATCGACATCACCGGCGTGCCCGCGGTCGACACCGAGGTGGCGCAGCACCTGCTCAAGACGGTCGTGGCCGCCCGGCTCATGGGCGCGGAGTGCACGATCTCGGGCATCCGGCCGCAGATCGCGCAGACGATCGTGACGCTCGGCATCGAGTTCGGCGACATCACCACCAAGTCCACGCTGGCCGACGCGCTGCTGCACGCCATGCGCGGCACGGGCGTCGAGGTCGTCCGCCGGGCCGGGAGCCGCTGACCGTGGAAAGGGTGCCGGTCCTGTCCCTGGGCGACGCGCTGCTCGTCTCCATCCAGATCGACCTGCAGGACAACACCGTCCTCGCGCTGCAGGAGGACCTGGCCGAGCGGATCGTCTCCACGGGCGCGCGGGGCGTGCTCATCGACATCTCCGCGGTCGACATCGTCGACTCCTTCATCGGCCGCATGTTCGCCTCGATCGCGGCGCTGTCCCGGCTGCTCGACGCCGAGACCGTCGTCGTCGGGATGCGACCGGCGGTGGCGATCACGCTCGTCGAGCTGGGGCTCTCGCTGGCGGGCGTGCGCACGGCCCTGGACGTCGAGCGCGGGATGAAGATCCTGCGCGCGCTCTCCGACCGCCGCGAGGTGCGGCAGGCCGACGAGGCGGACGCGGACCTCGTCCCCGTCGCGGAGGGCGGCGGCCCGGCCGCCGGGGCGTGACCACCTCGACCGGGGTCGAGGAGCTGCCGATCCGGACCGGCGACGACGTCGTCCGGGTCCGGCAGCTGGTCCGGGCGCGCGCCCAGGAGGTCCGGCTGTCGCTGGTGGACCAGACGAAGCTCGTCACGGCGGCCAGCGAGCTGGCCCGCAACACGCTCGTGCACGGCGGCTCGGGCACGGCCACGGTCGAGACCCTGAGCCGGGACGGGCGGTCCGGTATCCGGGCCGTCTTCGCCGACGAGGGTCCGGGCATCCCGGACGTCGACCAGGCCCTGACCCCGGGGTGGACCAGCGGTTCCGGGCTCGGTCTCGGGCTCAGCGGCGCGCGCAAGCTCGTCGACGAGTTCGCGATCGACACCGCCGTCGGCCGCGGCACGACGGTCACCGTGGTCAAGTGGACCCGGTGATCGCGCCCCGGGTCGAGGACGTCGTCTGGCTGTCGTTGGACGACCCGAGCGGTTCCGGCGGGGCCCGCCGCGCGGCCGAGAAGCTGGCCGAGCAGCTCGGCTTCCCGGAGTCGCGGGTGGCCGAGGTCGGGCTGGCGGTCACCGAGATCGGCACCAACGTGCTCCGGCACGCCGGCGGCGGGGCCCTGCTGCTGCGCGCGGTGCACCTGGACCAGGTCGGCGGTGTGGAGGTCGTCGCCGTGGACTCGGGGCCGGGGATGAACGACGTGCCGGCGTCGAGCCGGGACGGGCACTCCACCGGCGGCACCCTCGGCGTCGGCCTGGGGACGATCGGCCGACTTGCCGACGCGCTCGACATCGGCTCGCGCCCCGGGAAGGGCACCGTGCTCGTGGCCCGGTTCCGGCCCGAGCGCGACGCCGGGCCGCCCGGGCCCGGCGCGGCGGGCATCACCCGCCCGCTGTCCGGCGAGCAGCTCTGCGGGGACGCCTACGCACTGCGGGAGGAGGGCTCCCGGCTCTGGCTGATGCTGTGCGACGGCGCCGGTCACGGCCCGCTCGCGGCCGCCGCCTCCCGGGAGGCGGTGCGCTCCTTCGCCGAGTCCGACCGCCCGCCGTCGAGCCCGGTCGACGCGCTCCGGGCCATCCACGGGGCCATGTCCGGCACCCGCGGTGGCGCGGTCGCGGTGGCCGAGCTGGACCCCGACGCCGGGGTCGTGCGGTTCGCGGGGGTCGGCAACGTGGCCGGCGCCGTCGTCACCGGCACGACCAAGCGCAGCATGATCTCGGTCGGCGGGATCGCCGGCTACCGCGTGCCCACGCTGCGGGCCTACGACTACCCGCTGCCGCCCGAGGCCGTCGTCGTCCTGCACTCGGACGGGGTCCGGCCGCGCTGGCAGGCCGAGGACCTGGTCCCGCCGCCCCGCCGGTCCCCGGTGGTCGTCGCCGCCGCACTGCTGCGGGACGAGGGCGTACGCCAGGACGACGCCTCGGTCGTGGTCGGCCGCGCGCCGCGGGCGGACCGATGACGGCCGCGCGGGGCGAGGTGTTCCGCCTGCGGATGCGCGGCGAGCAGGACGTGTTCGTCGCCCGCCAGCGCGGCCGCGAGGTCGCGGCGCTGGCCGGGCTCGAGCACCAGGACCAGATCCGGGTCGCGACCGCGCTCAGCGAGCTGAGCCGCGAGCTCACCACGCTGCCCGGCGAGGTCACGATCACGATCTCGCTCGGCGCCGAGCCCACGCCCGCGCTGGTGCTCACCGCGGAGTGGGCCGGCGCCGGCGGACGTCCCGAGGACCTGGAGGGCGTCCGGGCCGCCGCCCGGCTGACGGACGCGTGCGAGGTCAGCCACGAGGGCGCGGGCGGCTCGGTCCGGCTCACCAAGCGGCTGCCGCCGGGCAGCGCGGTCGACCCCGACCAGGCCGAACGGATTCGCGCCGCCGTCCGCGAGTCGCGGCCGGCCGACGCGCTCGGCACGCTGCGCAGCCAGAACCAGGACCTGCTCGAGGCGCTGGAGAGCCTGCAGGCCCGGCAGGAGGACCTGCTGCGCGTCAACGCGGAGCTCGAGGAGACCAACCGCGGCGTGCTGGCCCTGCACGCCGAGCTCTCCGAGGAGCTGGAGGAGACCAACCGCGGCGTCGTCGCCCTCTACGCCGAGCTCGACGACGCGTCCACCCGGCTGCGCGAGGCCAGCGAGGCGAAGACCCGCTTCTGGGCGAACGTGAGCCACGAGCTGCGCACCCCGCTCAACTCGGTGCTGGGCATCTCGCGGCTGCTGCTCGACCCGGACGGCGGCCGCCTGGACCCGGAGCAGCGCCACCAGGTCGAGCTGATCCGCGACGCGGGCGCGATGCTGCTGTCCCTGGTCAACGAGCTGCTCGACGTGGCGAAGGCCGAGTCGGGGCAGATCGGGGCCACGATCGTGCCGACCGACCTCGGCGCGGTGTTCGACGAGCTGCGCGCCACCCTGCGGCCGGTCGCCGACGCCGGGGTGGAGCTCGTCGTGGAACGGCCGGAGATCGACGTCGTGTGGACCGATCCGGTCCTGCTCGGCAGGATCCTCCGCAACCTGGTGAGCAACGGCCTGAAGTTCACCGAGCGCGGCGAGGTGCGGGTCCGGGCGGGCCTGGACCCGGAGGACGGGGAGGTGGTGGTCCGGGTGAGCGACACCGGGATCGGCATCCCCGCCGAGCACCAGCAGCGGGTGTTCGAGGAGTTCTACCAGGTCCGCGGGCACCTGCAGGCCGCCAGCGGCGGCACCGGCCTCGGGCTGCCGTACTCGCGGCGGCTGGCCGCGATCCTCGGCGGCTCGCTGGAGATGGACAGCCGGCCGGGCCGCGGGACCGAGCTGACGCTGCGCCTGCCCGGGCGTCCGGCGGGCGAGGCGGCGGCGGACGTCGTGCCGCTCGGCCGCGTGCTCGTCGTCGACGACGACCCGGCGGTGCGGGCGCTCCTGCGGAGGATCGTCGAGGGGCTCGAGGGTGAGGTCACCGAGGCCGCGTCGGGGCCGGAGGCGCAGCAGGCCCTCGGGGCCGCGGTCCCGGACCTCGTGCTGCTGGACCTGGACATCCCCGCGCCGACCGGCTCCGAGGTCCTCGCCGGGATGCGCGCGGACCCGGCCCTCGCCGCCGTCCCGGTCGTGGTGGTCACCGCCGCGCAGCTCGGCGACGCGCGGCGACGGGACCTGGGCCGGACCGCCGCCGTCGTCGACAAGGCTCAGCTGTCCGGGCCGGTGCTGGTGGCGGCGGTCGGCGCCGCCCGCGACCTCGTCGGGAGGGCGCCGTGACCGGCCCGGAGACGAGCACCGAGGTGGTCGACGGGACCACGATCCTGGTGGTCGACGACAACGCCGGGAACCGGTACGTCGCGGCCAGCTGGCTGCGCCGGGCCGGGTACCGGGTGGTGGAGGCCTCGACCGGCACCGAGGCGCTGGACCGGGTGGCGTCCGACCCGATCGACGTCGTGCTGCTCGACGTCGGGCTGCCGGACATGAGCGGGTTCGAGGTATGCGAGCGGATCAAGGCCGATCCGGTGCTCGCCCGCCCGGTGATCCACCTGTCCGCCACGGCCATTCGCGGCGAGGACCGGGCGCAGGGTCTCACCCGCGGCGCCGACGCCTATCTCGTCGAGCCCGTGGAACCGGACGAGCTGCGCGCCACGGTGTGGTCGGTGCTGCGCTACCACCGCGCGCGGGAGGCGGCGGAGCGGCTCGCGGCGCGGCTGGCCGGGCTCAGCCGCGCGACCATGGCGATGAACGCCGCCGTCGACTTCGACGAGCTGGCCACCACGATCGCGTCGGGCGCGGCCGCCCTGGCGCAGGTGCCGGCCGCCGCCCTGGTCGCCGCGTCGGACCGGACGGTGCGCCGCGCCGTCGTCGACCCCGCCGACCCGGAGGACGACCTCCCGCGCTGCGACGCCGTCCCGCAGCGGCTGCTCGACCGGCTCGCCGGCACGCTGCCCGACGGGCCGGTCTCCGTGTCCTGGGCCGAGGCGGTGGACCGCGGCGAGGCCGACGGTCCGGCGTCGGCCCTGCGGTTCGGGTTCCGGTCCGGCCGGGTCGCGATCGTGCTCCGGACGCCCGAGCTGTCCACGGAGCTGCGCGACCTGCTGGCCCAGCTGGGCAACGCCGCCGCGCTCGCGGTCGACTCCCTGCAGCTCTACGTCGAGGAGCACACCCTCGCGCTGACCCTGCAGCGCGCGTTCCTGCCCACCGCCCCGGTCGCGCCGTCCGGGGTCGAGGTCGCGGTGCGGTACGTGCCGGCGGCGCAGAACACCGAGATCGGCGGGGACTTCTACGAGGTCGTCGAGCTCGGCGAGGGGCGGCTGCTGCTCGCGATCGGGGACGTCTCGGGCCACTCGATCCACGCCGCGACGGTGATGGTCGAGCTCCGGCACGCGCTGCGCGCCTACGCCGTGGAGGGGCACGGCCCGTCGGCGATCCTGAACCGGCTCGAGACCATGGTGCGGCAGTACCACCCGCGCGAGTTCGCGACGGTCTGCGTGATGGTCCTCGACGCCGCGCGGGACGTCGTCACCGTCGCCAACGCCGGGCACCTCGCGCCGCTGCTGGCCTCCCCCGAGGGCACGGTCCCGCTCGCCGCGCACGGCCCGATGCTCGGCCTGCGCCGCGCGCACGGGGAGGACTCGGTGCTCGCCCTGCCCCCGCGCTGGACGCTCGTGCTCTACACGGACGGGCTGGTGGAGAAGCGGGGCGTGGACCTCGACGCGGCGCTGGAGGACCTGCGCGCCGCCGTGTCCGTGGACCCCGCTCCCGAGGAGCTGGGCGACCAGCTGCTCGGTCGGTTCGCCGGCGTCCGCGAGGACGACATCGCCCTGCTGATCCTGCGGGGCGGCGTCGCCTAACGGCGCCACCAGAGCGAGACCGTGGTCCCGCCGGGCCCGCGCTCGATCTCCGCGTGGTCGCCGAGGTTCGTGATCATCGCCAGGCCGCGGCCGCGGTGCCCCGGGTCCGCCGGGATCGGCCGCCAGCGCCCCTCGTCCCGCACCGTGACCAGGACACAGCCCCCGGCGGTGCACACCGCGCTGAGGTCGACCGGCCGCTCGCCGTCCGTGTAGGCGTGCTCAGCCGCGTTGACCATGGCCTCGTAGGAGGCGAGGAGCAGGTCCTCCACGGTCTCCTCGTCGAGCCCGGTCGCCGCGGCCCATGCGCCCAGCTCCCGGCGCGCCGCCGCCAGCCGCGCGGCCTCGCCGGGGAACCGGTGCTCGAGCAGCGGGCCGTCCGCGGCGGGCTCCCGGCCCCACGCCTGCGCGTCCGGCGGATCGCCGACCGGGTGCGGATCGGGCCGGACCGGGACGGTCACCATCAGGCGTCCCCGAGCGCCGCCGCCCGGGAGGGGTACAGCGCGAGGGTGCGGTCCATGCCGGTGATCTGCAGCGGGCGCAGCACCCGCCGCGAGTCGGCGACCACCCGCAGCGCGACGCCGCGCTCCTCCGCGCCGCGCTGGGCGAGGGCGACCGCGGTCAGACCGACCGAGGTGAAGAAGTCGACGCCGGTCAGGTCGAGGACGAGGACCGCCGGCCGGACCTCGAGCTCCGCCTGCAGGGTCTCGTCCAGCCCGGCGGCGGTGACGAGGTCGATCTCGCCGGCGATGGCGACCACCGTGGTGCGGCCGAGGTGCTCGATGTGGACGGTCAGCGCCTCGTCGTCCGGCCCGGCGCGCAGGAGTGAATTGATCTCGGCCGTGCCCGAGGTGCGCCGTACCTGCATCGTCCGCCCTTCACCCGCCCCGACGCCGCGGGACGATCAGTCCGGCGGGCCGGGTGCTCGGCGCACATGGCGTGTTCCGGTCCCCTGCCCCGGTCGGAGGCTACGCGTCCGCGTCCCCCGCCTCCAACGGGAGCGGACCCACTGCCGGACCTCACATCGAGGCCGCGCCGAACGGAGGAACGGAGTGGTCATCTCGGCCGCCGGACCGGACCGGTGGCGCACCGCACCCCTCGAACGTTCCACCCGGCCCGGCGCCGGTAGCTGAACGGCGCGTGCAGGCCTTTCGGACCACGGCGGCGGGTCCACCGTCGGCGTAACCGCGCCCGCAGACGGCGCAACATGTGCGGCACACACAGAGAACCTGCCGGTAACCCGCTTCGATGACCCCGGGTCGGCGCGCTCCCTCCGCCACCGCCTGCCCACCCCGTGTCGCCGCCGGAAGGGCATGTCGATGGGTTCCCCGACGGGCTCCGGCCCGACCCGCGCCAGGACGGACACCCGACCCTCGGACGGGCGGCCCACTCCCGAGGTCATGGCGGAGGTTCAGCGGTCCTGTCGGGCCGTGGCCGACCGGCCGGAGCGACTGGCCGAGGTGTTCTACGCGCACCTGTTCGAGATGGCGCCGTGGGCTCGGTCGATGTTCGGCACGGACATGACCGGGCAGATGCAGAGGATGACCGCGACCCTGCTCGCGGCGGTCCAGCAGCTGACGACGTCGGACACGGCCGACCTCGAGCTGGTGCTGCACCGGATGGGGGCCGATCACTACGTGCGCCACGGGGTCGAGCCGAAGCACTACCTCTACATCGCCCACGCGCTGACCAGAGCCGTTCGTGACGTGGCGGGCTGGGAGTACAGCGGCCACCTCAACTCGTGCTGGGTGTGGCTGAGCGAGTGGGTGTGCCGGCACATGATCGCCGGGGCCCGCGAGGCGATCGCCGAGCAGAACCCCGTCGAGGACGACGCCGGCTGGCGCCTGGGCGAGCGCGCCACCGCCGCCGCGATCCCGTCCCCGCGCGCGGAACCCGCGACGCACTCCCGGCCGAGGCACGCCAGACGCCTGTTCCGGAACCGGGGCTGAGCCGACCCGGAGCGCGGACCCGCCGGGGACGCCCGGCCCGCCGCACGCCGACGCGGATCGGGCACGACTCGTCGAGCCGCGTCCGGAATTGCCGATGGCGTCCGCGCCCTCGGTCCGGCATGGTCGTGACGAGGCTCACCGTGCGACGACATGGGACGCCGGACACGAGGAGGCGCCGTGATCGAGCCCTACCAGGTCGTCGGCCTCGTCCCGACGATGCGGGGCATCCGGTACCGCGACGAGATCAAGCGCAACATCGAGCACCTCGGCCACCTGATGAAGGCGGCGTCGTGGCTGTCGGCGATGGCCCTGCCGGTTCGCCTGATCACCATCCCCGAGGGCGCGCTGCAGGGTTTCAACGACGAGGTGCTCGACCACGACCACGAGTGGTTCGCCGCCGAGTGCGCCATCGACATCCCCGGCCCGGAGACGGACGCGCTCGGCGCGCTGGCCGCCAAGTGGGACGCCTACGTCATGGCCACCGCGAAGGCGCGGCACCCGGAGTTCCCGGGCCGGTTCTTCAACGTCGGGTTCGCGATCTCCCCGCAGGAGGAGATCGTCCTCGTCCACCACAAGGTGGTGCCGCTGCTCCCGGTCGAGCACTCGGTCACGCCGCACAACGTCTGGGACCGCTGGGTCGAGCTCTACGGCGACGGGCTCGACGCCTTCTACCCGGTGGCGGACACCGAGATCGGGCGCCTCGGCGTGATGATGGCCAACGAGGCGTCGTACCCGGAGAACGCCCGCGGCCTCGCCATGAACGGCTGCGAGGTCGCCTACCGCGGCCCGTACCCGCACCCACACGCCGGCAACGGCTTCTTCGAGATCCAGAACCGGGCCCGGGCGCTGGACAACAACATGTACGTGATCGGGAACCAGGTCGGCACGTACTACCTGGACGCCGACTCCGACATCCCGATCGACACCTTCGGCTCGGCGAGCATGGTCTGCGACTACCGGGGGGACGTCGTCGGGCAGGTCGGCTACGCCGGGCACTCCACGTGGGTCGCGGGCACGATCGACATCCAGGCGCTGCGCGACTTCCGCTCCCGCGCGCAGTTCGGCAACTGGCTCAAGGACCTCACGACCGAGCAGTACCAGGTCATCTACCGGGAGCCGATCTACCCGAAGAACCTCTACCTGCACCGGAAGCCGTACGCGCACGAGGAGTACCGGCGCGAGGTCACCGAGAAGCAGGTCGAGCTGCTGCACGAGCGGGACGTCTGGCGCCGCCCCGACCCGGGCACCCGGGACGAGGGCTGACGGCCGGCCTCAGCGAAGCTTCTCGATCACCGGGGCGAAGGCCTCCGCCGACGGCTGGAGCACCGTGACGTAGCTGATCCCGAACCGCTCGCGGGCCGCCCGGAGCTGCTCGACGATCTCGTCGACCGTCCCGACGAGGAGCGTGGGCAGCTCCAGCATCTGCTCGACGGTCAGGTAGTCGACGCCGAACTGCGCCCGCAGCTGCTCGATCGCCGCCCGCCGGTCGTCCACGACGGCGACGACCTGGACCAGCAGGTTCCGCTCCGGGTCGCGCTCCCCCGCCGCCTCGGCCGCCAGCGCGATCCGCCCGTCGAGCTCCTCGGCGGTGAGCAGGAGCAGCTCGCCGGTGGTGGAGCCGGGCTTGAGCGTGGCGCCCGCGAACGCGACCGTGTCCGCGTGCCGGGCGGCGAGGCGCAGCATCCGGTCGCCGTTCCCGCCGAGGAGCAACGGCGGCCGCGGCAGCTGGGCGGGCTTCGGCGTGCCGTCCGCGAGGGCCGTGCCGAGCCGCTCGACGAGGTCCTCCAGCGCGGAGACCCGCTCGCCGGGCGAGCCGAAGGGCAGGCCGGCGGCGTCGAACTCGGCGCGGTTGTAGCCCGTCCCCAGCCCGAGCTCGAACCGGCCCCCGGAGAGCTGGTCCAGCGTGGCGACCTCGCGCGCGAGCAGCGTGGGGTTCCAGAACCCGGCGTTGAGCACGAAGGTGCCGAGCCGCACCCGCTCGGTGGCGTCCGCGGCGGCGGCGAGCGCCGGGAAGGGCGCCGGCATGCCGAGATGGTCGGGCACGAGGACGACGTCGTACCCCTGCTCCTCGACGTGCCGGCACGTCGCCACCCACGTCGCCCGGTCCTCGAACGACGTCAGGTTCACGCCGAATCGGAACGGCCTCATTCCCCACCCCCGGATCCGTGACGGTCTCCGGCCAGCATCGCGCACCCGGGGGCCGGGATCAGGCCTCGGCCACCGGCTGCCGGAGGATGGTCCGCAGCCTCGACGGGTCGGCCCGCCGCGGATCACTCAGATAGATCTCGTGGTGCTTGCCGACCATGGTGAGGCCGTGCTCCGGGATGAACTCGTGGTGCATGTGCCGCAGCAGCTCGGCCTCGTCGTCGTAGGCGCCGACGTGCAGCGCCTGGACGCAGCGACCTTCCGCCAGGGTCGCCATGCGGACGTCGGCCAACCGGGAGGGCGGCGCCTTCGAGGCGACCTTCTCGACGGCCGCGTCGAACATCTCGCCCGTGGTCCAGCCGGGCACCATGATCATCATAGTCCAGTCCCACCGGGACTTGTCCCGCACGGTGGTGAAGGCGCCCATGTCCTCGGCCCACCAGAGCCCTTCCAGCGGCATCACGACGTAGTCGCGGCCGAGCTCGGTCCTGCTGGCGAACTTGAGCGCGTAGGCGAGGGGGTACAGCGCCGACACCGCGGCCTCGTACACCGGGGTGTTCGGGTCGCCGTGGCCGTCGATCATCAGATATTGGAGGTCGGGCACGTCCAGGACCTCCGGCGAGTCGCGCCGGGCCCGGTAGCACGGCAACTCCCGCTTCAGGTCCACCTTGGTGGCCACGCGGTCCCTCCCGACTGGTGACGAGTGCGTGCGGACGCCCGGAGCGTGTCGCACTCCGACCCGTCCGTCACGCGCGCCCTAGGATCGCCGGGATGCCAGGGGCCGACCGCAGGGAGCGCCGCATCCGTGGGTAGAGCTCGCTCCCTCGCCGAGGTGTACCGCCGCTTCGGCGAGGTCGAGACCGCCGGGACGTCGCCGCTGTACGAGCGCGTGGCCGTCGCGCTGAGCGAGTCCGAGGAGGCGCTGCGTGCCGTCGAAGCGGCACCGGCGCGCTCGCGGCACCCCACGGTGATCCTCGCCGCGCTGCACGACCTCGCCCTCGCCGGCCGCGCCCCGGCACTCGCCGCGGCCTACGCCGCTGCGGACGGCGACGCCGCTGCCCGCGCGGCGATCGACACGCTGGTGCGGATGACCGACGCGGTGGTGGCCGTCGCCGTGCGCCGGCCGACGCGGCCGAACGAGACCGGACGCTGCGCCGTGCTGTATCCGGCCCTCGCCGAGGCGGCACGGCGGGTGGGCGCGAAGGCCGTCGGGCTGATCGACGTCGGCTGTTCGGCCGGGCTCAATCTCAGTGTCGACCGCGTCGGCCTCACGTACGGCAACGGGCAGTCGCTGGGCGACCCGTCGTCCCCCGTACAGATGTCGTGCTCGATCGTGGGAGCCCGGCCCGTCCCGACGCGCACGATGCCGCAGGTCGTCGCCCGGATCGGCGTCGACCTCGATCCGGTCGACGTGAGCGACGCGGACGACGCCCGGTGGTTGCGCGCCTGCGTGCCGCCGGATCAGCCGGAGCGGCTCGCGAGGCTTGACGCGGAGATGGCGTTGGCGGCGACGGCCCCGCCGGTGCTGCTGAGGGGCGACGTCGTCGAGGTGCTGCCGGACGCCTTCGCCCGCGTGCCCGCGGACGCCCTGCCCGTCGTCACCACGACGTGGGCGCTGTCGCGCCTTTCGCTCGAGAACCGGTTGCGCTTCCTGCACCGCCTCGACGACGCCGCACCCGGCCGCCCGGTGGTGTGGGTGTCGGCGGAGGGGGTCGGCGTCGCGCCGGCCATCCCGACACTCGGCGACCGCCGCGCCTCCGGCCACAGCATCATCGGCCTGGCGGTGTTCGACGGGTCGACCCTGCACACCGAAGCCCTCGGCCGCGCCTGGTCGCAGGGCGGCATGCTGGCGTGGCTGGCAGGAGAGCCGTAGTGGACGTGCATGGCCCGTCACGTACTTCCCGGAGAGCGCCCATCCGAGCCGCCGGACGTTCCCCGACCTGACCGCGGCCCGCTGCCACACGAGCGACGGCGGGGTCCTCCCACCCACCGCGCCCGGCCCCGGCGTCGACGTCGACGAGGACATCCTCGGAGCACCCGTCATGACCTGGGCGACTGAACCGGACCGTATGGAGCGCGGTCAGCGGTCCTGGTAGACGCTGAGCTCGACGAGGCTCCTGTCCGGGTCGCGGATGTACACGCTGCGGATGGGGCCCGTGGTCGGCGACGGTGAGGACGAAGTGGTCGAGCCGGTCGATCTTCATGACGGGATCCCTACGGTCGCCTGGCAGCCTTTCGTGAGCCGCGGCCTTCATGGTTGATCGACCGACAAAGGCTCGACAAGCCGCGAGTGGACCACGGGCCAGGCCGACGACAGCGGATCGATCAACGCGAAATGCCCCGTTCCGGGGACGACGACGACGTCGGTCCCCGGGTGAGCCTCCGCGAAGCGATGAGCCTGCGCCGGCGGCACAACCGCGTCCCGCTCGCCGTGGACGATCGTCACCGCAGACCCGCCTGGGCCCAGTTCGATCGGGTCGAGATCGGGACGGCACTCCGGACCGACGCCCAGGAACGCCGCGACCGCACCGTCACCCAGCCCGGCCCGATCGGCCGCGACGAGGTCGGCCACCGGCGCGAGCGCGACGGTTGCGACCAGCCCCGGAGGCGGCGCCGACGCCGCGGCCCACAGGGCGAGGTGCCCGCCGGCGGAATGCCCCGCAACGACGATCGGTCCGCCGACCTCCGCCGCGAGCGCCAATGCCGCCCGGACGTCGGTCGTCGAGGCGTCCGGGTCGCCCGGCACCCGGCGGTACTCCACGGACACCACCGTCCGGCCCTCCTCGCGCAGCGCCGACGCGAGCGGCCGCAGATGCGTCCGGTCATAGGCAGGCCGCCAGAAGCCGCCGTGGATCAAGCAGATCAGGCCCGCCCCCGTACCGCCGCGGTAGATCTCGACCAGCTGGTCGCGATCGTCGCCGTACCTCCGCACCTCGTCCGGTCCGGGCGCAGGCCGAGTCAGTACGGAACGGTCCTCCTCGCCCACTGCGGCTTGCTCATCCGTCACCAGCTACTCCGTCTGGTCGCTTCGCCGGATCAGGACCCCGGCCCACGCCAAGGAGTATGTGACAGGAGGTGAGTGCTGCGACCGCGGATTCGAGCACGGGGCCGAATCCGGCGCACCGATCCCCACGCGCCGCCGAAGCCGACGGATCTCTGTCCAACCCGACCTGCGTCCTTCCACCCACGCCTCCGACCGTCCCGCCGCCTGAGGACCTGCGTGGGTGTCGTCAGGGCGTACTCGCTCGCAGGCCCGGGGGCCTACCGGGCGCTCGAGGCGGGGCGAGGTCTCGCGGCCGCCGGCCTCACTCTCGGCCGGAGACGGTGTCGCGTGAGAGCCGCCAGACAACGTCGGTCGTCGGTTCGTAGCGGCACATGCCGCCGGTGATCACGGAACGGTCGAGGTGCGCACCGAGCTCGGGCACGACCATCTCGATGCGGCGGATCGCCTCGCGGAGCCGGGAGGTGACGGTTTTCCGCGCTCGTTCGCTGGTGCTGGCGCCGAGCCGTCGAGGGCGTCCGGCGAGACCGGTGGCTCGGCCGAGCTCGGCGATCAGCGCGGCTCGTTGGTCGTCCAGGCGCTGGACGCGCCCGATGTCGTGATCGGCGCGGGCGTCGGCCAGATCCTGGTCGAGTTCGGTGAGGCGGTGTCGATAGGCGGCTCGCGCGGTGGGGTCGAGTACCGTTCCCGAGTCGCTCTCGGCACGGCCGGCGCCGGCCAGTTCCAGGACGTGCACGTCGGCGCCGGGTCGGGACAGCAGCGTGTGCAGGTCGGCCAGGCCCTTGGAGTCCCGCAGGTGCGCCGTCGCCGTTCCGTATCGGATCAGCCACAGCTCGCCGTCACGGCGAAGTTCCGCGACGCGCCCGGTCGATCGCTGGGGTGGCGCAACGCTCTGCGTGGCCGGGAGCCGGTCGAGCACACCGGAGAGGCCGAGCTCACGTGCGAGTCGGGCGGCACGCTCGACATGCGAGCCTGCAGCGCCGAGGGCGGCGAGTTCGAGGTGGCTTTCCGCCTCCCAGGTCCGCGCGCCGAGGCGGCGGTGCACCACCAGTGCCTCCTCGAGCCGGCGATGAGCCTCCTCGGTGCGACCCAGCGCGCGGGCGGCGAGGCCCGCCCAGTGCGCGTTGCTGCCGACGAAGCACACCAGCGATCCGCCGACGCCGCAGGTGCCGGTGTGGGGTTGCAGCTCGGTGAGCAGCTGCGCGCACAGATGCTCATCGTCGAGGCGGACCGCGGCGCTCACCATCCCGCCGATGAACAGCGACCACAGGTAGGAGCGATCCTCGCGCCAGGTGTCGAGCGCGATCACGGTGTCCAGGGCGCGTCGCGCGGCGTCGAGGTCCTCGGGTCCACCCGCGCGGGCGAGCAGACCGGCGGCAACGGCGTGTGCGTGCGAGGGGACCCCGACCCAGCACCGGATCGCAGCCGCGGCAACGGTGCGCAACCGGTCCCGCTCGCCACGCGCCCGGGCCAGCTCCGCCAGCTGACCGGTCCGGACGTTCTCGGTGTCCGGCTCGCCGATCCGCTCCCCCAGCGCACCCGCCTCGTCGATCAGCTTCTCGGCCTCGTCCAGGCGGCCGTCGACGAGCGCGAGCGCGCCGCGGCGGGTCAGCGCCAGGTAGTCGTGGCGAGGCTGGCCGAAACCCTCGGCGAGGTGGAGGTACTCGGTCAACGCGGCGCGGAACGCCGCGGAGCCTTCCTCCAGCAGGGCGGTGGCGGCGAGCAGGCGGCCTTCGGCCTGCCGCTCCCGGTCACCGGTGCGTGCGGCCAGGTCGGCGATCTCCCGACCCAGAGCGATCCGCTCGGCACTGCGACCGGGCGTCCACAGCACGTCGTGGTGGGCGAGCAGGCACGCGGCGAGGGTCGCCGGGTCGTCGTGCCGGCGAGCCAGTGCGACGGCCCTTTCCGACAGCGGCTGCGCCCGTGCCCTGTCCTCCGGGACGGAGTGCGCCAGTTCGCGGGCCAGGCTCGCCGCCAGCTGCGCCTCCAGAACGGTGCCGGACTCGCCCAACTCACGACGGGCCGCCTCGAGCCGGCCGATGACCGCGTCCCGGCGCATCGCGAACCGGGCGCCGAGCCGTTGCACGCCCAGGGCGACCCGCCCAAGTCGCTCGGCGTCCTGCAGCGCCGCGGCCCGGCGGCCCGCGTCCTCCAACCGGGCCCGGGCCCCGGACGGGTCACCGGCCCGGGCTCGGGCGTCCGCCTCCTCCACGAGCAGGTCGACCAGCGAGCCGCAGGCCGAGGCGTCACCGGCGTCCTCGATCGCCTGACGAGCGCGGGCCAGGTGACCGGCCGCCTCGGCGAACGCCAGACGGTCCCGCTCGGCTCCGGCCGCCGCTCGAGCCCACCGGACGGCGCGCTCCGGACTGCCCAGCGGCACGGCCGCCGCGCTGTGCCGGGCCAGCTCGGCGGGCTCGACCGCGCCGCCGCGGGCGTGACGGTGCTCGAGCGCATCGGTGACCCGCTGGTGCAGGGCCATCCGCTGCGGAGCCGCGAGCCGAAGGTAGATCGACTCCCGGAACAGGTCGTGTGCGAACAGGGCCGGGCCGGCCCCGGCATTGGCGACGAGCACACCCGCGTGCGCGGCCTCGGCGACCAGCGCCGCGACCGTCACCACGTCGACACCTGAGACCTCGCCGAGCACGTCGGGGCTCACCTCGCCCCCGGCGACCGCGGCCGCCTCGATCAGCTCCCGGCACGCCGGGGCGAGCCGATTCATGCGTCGTGCGACGAGGTCCTGCGCGGCCGCCGGCACGACACCCGCCGGCTGGACCGGATCGGCCAGCAGCTCGGCGAGCTGGCGGGCGAGGAACGGATGGCCGTCCGTGCGCCGGTGCACCTCGACGGCCCACCGCTCGGCCGCGTCGGCACCCACGGCGCCGGCGACGAGGTCGAACACCTCCCCCGGCGACAGCCCGTGCAGCTGCAGGCACTCCCCGCGGACCGCGGTCCGCGCCAGGGAGCGGGCGGCCTGGTCGGACAGCTCGTCGTGCCGGTACATGCCGACGACCACCAGCGGGACCGGCCGGACCGGTTGGGTGACGAACTCCAGCAGGTCCAGCGACGACTCGTCGGCCCACTGCAGGTCGTCGAGCACCACGAGCGCCGGGCGCTCGCAGGCCAGCCGCTCCAGCAGGCCGGCGACGGCGTCGAACAGGCGCAGCCGCGCCGCGTCGGTGTCGGCAGGCTCCTCCGGATCGACCGCGGCACCCGGCGAAGCGAGCTCCGGGAGCAGCCGGGTCAGCTCGGCCCGGTCGGTGCGCGTCAGCTCCGCAGCGGTGGCCGGCTCGACATCGGCGAGCAGCCGGCGCAGGGCCGCGCTCCACGGCCAGAACGCCGGAGTCCGCCCGGCCTCGGCGCACGTGCCCCAGCCGAGGGATAGCCCAGCGCGCGCGACCGCGACGCCGACCAGCATGCTCTTGCCCATCCCGGCCTCGCCTGCGACCAGCACGTGCCGTGACTGACCGTCCGCGGCATCGGTGACCGCGGCGAGCAACCGCGACAGCGCGTGTGTCCGGCCGACGAACAACACCCCGCGATTGTGTCGCGTCCCGCTCGCAGCGTCGGGCGCCATCCGGCGCAACTGCTGGCCGCATTCCAGCGGCCGCGTCCCCGTTCCCAGCGCAGTGACGGTCGTCCGTTTCATCGACGCGAAGGACCCGAGATGACCACCATCACGTTCGACCCGGCCGCCTACAAGGACACCACCCGCGCGCAGTGGGACCAGGCCGCCGGCGCATGGCACGGCTGGGGCCCGACCCTGGAGGACTGGCTCGGGGAGGCGACCACCTTGATGCTCGACGCCGCGGGCGTCGGCACCGGGAGCGCGGTGCTCGACGTCGCCGCCGGCGCCGGCGGCCAGTCGCTGGCCGCGGCGCGCCGGGCCGGTCCGTCCGGTCGGGTGCTGGCCACCGACATCTCCCCGGTCATCCTCCGGTACACCGAAGCCGCGGCCACCGCCGCCGGGATCACCACCGTGCAGATCCGCACCCTCGACGCCGAACAGCTCGACGTCGAGCCGGGCGCGTTCGACGCCGTCATCTCACGCCTCGGCCTGATGTACCTACCCGACCTGCCGCACGCCCTGGCCGGTATGCACCGGGCGCTGCGACCCGGCGGCCGCGTCGCCGCCGTCGTCTTCTCCACACCCGACCGCAACGGCTTCTTCTCCGTCCCGGTCTCCATCGCCCGCCGAAGTGCCGGGCTCGGCCCGCCGGCACCCGGCCAACCCGGACCCTTCAGCCTCGGCGCACCCGGCGCGCTCGAGCAGGTCCTCCGCCAGGCCGGATTCGTCGACATCGGCGCCCGGGCGGTACCTGCCCCGTTCCGGTTGCCGCGCGCCACAGACTGCCTCCGCTTCCTCCGGGAGTCAGCCGGCGCACTGCACCAATTGCTCGCCGCCCTCTCCGCCACCGAACGCGACCAGACCTGGCAACAGATCCACGACGAACTCTCCCGGTTCGAGCGCGCAGACGGCTTCCAGGGCCCCTGCGAGCTCATCGTGGCCTGGGGCACGAAGACCCGCTCGCACATCGCGCCGGACGTATGAGCGGTCAGCGGCGCTCGCCCTCAAGGCCATGTTGAGTCTGGGTTACCGCCAGGTCAGTGATCACCCGACTGTTCTCTCCGCGCTCGCCGCCCACTGGCCCGGTATTTCCTCGACCAGTCATACCCGTCTGTCACTCAGCTCGTGATCGCCGAACGCACACCGGTTCTTCGGGACCTGCAAGTCATGGAGGAAACATGTTCACGATCGATCAGTCCGTCGAGGCAGGAGCCGCTTCCGCTGACTCACCGGCTGCGAAACTCCAACAGGAAGGCGTGTCCGATCGAGCCTTCTCAAGGGGGTCCGCTGCGGATGCCGCTCCGGTTCCACCGGTCATGCGCAAACTCCCACCAACCCCTTTTGGGGTTCGCGTGCAACGCATCACACAAGAGGCGGAGGCGGCAGGAGAGACGTTCCGCGGATGGGAGGAACGTGACGTTGACGAGCTCCTCATCGACATCAGTGACACAATCGTCCGGGCCGCAAAGGATCTCGCGCGGCGAACCGTGATCGAAACAAGGATGGGAAATGCCGACGACAAGGCCGCGAAAAACGTCTTCGCGAGCCACGAGGTGTGCCGTAGCCTTATCGGTCGCCCAGCCGCCGGTACCCTCTCCTATGACCGCCACACCGGCATCGTCGAGACCGCCAGCCCGGTCGGCGTGATCTTCGGGCTCATCCCGGTCACAAATCCGGTCGCAACCATCGCGTTCAAGACGCTGATCGCCCTCAAAGGGCGCAACGCCCTCATCCTCAGCTGCCACCACAGGGCGCACAACGTAGGTGTTCATGCAGCGGAATTGATACGCGATGCCCTGCGGCGCCGTGGCGCACCCGTGGGCCTTCTGCAGTGCATCGAACGCTGCAACCGAGCAACAACCATGCGATTCATGCGTCACCCGCGCGTTTCGATGATACTTGCCACTGGAAGCGCCGGCCTCGTCAAGGCAGCCTACAGCTCGGGCAAGCCGGCCATCGGTGTCGGCCCCGGCAACGCCCCCGCATTGATCTGCGCTGACGCCGATGTAGCTGCGGCCGCCAAATCCGTTGTCGAGAGCAAGGCCTTCGACAACGGTGTCATCTGCGGTTCGGAGAACAACCTGGTGGTGGACACCGCGGTGCGAACCGCCTTCATCACAGCGTTGCGCGCCGCAGGAGCGGCCGTGCTGAGCTCCGCGGAAACCGCAGCATTCACTGCTCGCGCCTTCGATCTCTCGACCGGACGCCTCCACCGAGACCTCGTCGGGCAGTCGGCCCCCGAGATTCTGGCAGCCACGGGAATTCCCAGGGACACAAGCGTCCGACTCCTCGTTGCTCCGCTACCGATCGCCGCCGCTCGTGGGCCGTGGGGGCTCGAGAAGCTGGCCCCCGTACTGTCGATGTTCGACACCGAAGGAGCGGCAGCCGGCATCGCGCTCTGTCAGAAGCTGCTCGCCCGGAACGGAATCGGGCACACCGCAGTCATTCACACGCAATCCGAGAGTCTGGCGCGCCGCTTCGGAGATCAAATTTCCGCGAGCCGCATCATCGTGAACTCGGCCTCGGCGCAGGGGTGCATCGGAATCGGCAACGCGCTGCCGCCCTCCCTCACGTTGGGATGCGGAACGTGGGCCGGCACGTCGACGACAGACAACATCACCTACACCCATCTGCTCAACATCAAACGAGTGGTGTTCAGTCGAGACGTAGCTGAACGGCCGGCGTCGGGTAAGCTCCGGCCCGGATCTCCATCCGCGCCGACGAAGCGCCTCAATGCGCTCGTGCGGGGATTCGCGCCGATTCACACCGGCACTTTACGTCAATCTTTGGCCAGGGGTCCTGGAAGCCTGAAACCATGAAATTAAGGTCGACAGGTATTGACCGAGAAGAACGGCGATCGAGATCATGTTCCCCGACGACCAGATAAAACTTGTCGAGTGCCCGGAGTGCGGGCAGCCCGCTGAGATCATCGACGAGTTCAGGCTGGACAGTACGAGCGGACCCGTCGAACACGTCAAAATCCACTGCCTCCAGCGGCACTGGTTCACCATGTTGGCTCCCTGCTGCCATGGTCCGGCGACCGACGGAGCCGCGTCTGCTGCAATCCCGCCCAATCGTTGAGCGATCACCCCGGGGCTCTCGTTGAACCGGCAGCTGTCGTGAGGCCCTTGCAGAAAGGGTGTTCCCTGAACAGGGAAATCGACCACCAGACAACTGCGCACTCCACGCCTGATATTCGTTGTACAGCTGCTTCGCCGCCTCCGCGAGCAGAGCCGACTCAACTATCCTTCCTGACGAAGAATCGGGGCCGCTCGTCGAGTTCGACCATGGGACGGGTACGCCCCTCGATCTCGGCGAGGCTCGGTGCGCCCGCGTGATCGCCGCGGCACTAGCCCGGGAACACCCGTTGCGGGAACTCAGCGGCGTACGGCACCATCAAGTGCCGAAGCAGACGGGGATGCGCTGGCTGAACGGCCCGTATCGTGCCGGCCGTTGCAATCAACCTCATTCCGCACGCGGTTCCTCGTCCCCACTTGCGGTGATGTTGATCTCGCTCACGGGGGTGGCAGCGTGGCCGAGTATGCCGGAAGGGCGTTGGGGGGACCGGTGAGCCCGTGCGGTCTGCTCCGCGCTGGCCTCAGTGCTGATCCGGCCGGGCTCGCGCTGATCTCTGCGGATGCGCGCTGGACGTGGCGCACGCTCGATGACCTCAGCGATCGCTTGGCGGCCGGACTGCTGGGCATGGGGCTGAACCCGGGCGATCGGGTCGCTTCGCTGATGCCGAATCGTCCTGCGCTCATCGTTCACTATCTCGCCTGTTTCAAGGCAGGGTTGGTCGCGACGCCCCTCAATTATCGCTACATGGCCCCGGAGATCGATCACGCCCTCGCGGTCAGCAAAGCCCGTGCCCTGCTCGCGCACGCCGAGCGGGAGGAGGACCTCGCCGCAAGCCGGCTCGCCCCGCAGCTGCCATTGGGCACAATCAGCTACGGCGGTCGGCGGGGAGCGGGCCCAGCCTTCGACAAGCTGATCGAGGGGGAGGCCTGGTCTTCGCCTCTGCCGCCTCCTTCTCCGGCGGCGCCTGCCGTGATCTTCTTCACCTCGGGAAGCACCGGGCGTCCGAAGGGGGTCACGCATACTCACGAGACGCTCGGCTGGATGCTTGCGATCCTGACGGCCGCGCTTGAGCTCACCCCGGACGATCTGCTTCTCCCAGGCTCGTCGCTGTCGCATCTTGGTGCCTTCTACCTCTCCTTCGCCGCGCTGAGCGTGGGCGCTGGCGTGATCGTGGCCCAGACGTTCGACGGGGACGCGTTGCTCCCGCTACTTCGCAAAGACCGCCCGACGGTTCTGTCGATGCTTCCTTCGGCGCTGTTCGCGCTGATTCGGGACCACGGCGCCCGACACGACGATTTCGCCTCGCTGCGACTTTGCCGCGCCGCGGGCGACACCGTCAGCGCGGAGCTGGAACGGGAATTCACCGCGCTGAGCGGGCTCGTGATCGACGAGGCCTACGGGATGACGGAAGTGGGACTGGCGACGGTGAGCCCGCCGTCAGGCCTCATCAAGCCCGGTTCGGTCGGGCAGGTGGTTCCCGCGGTCTCGCTTTCGATACGGAACGATGACGGCGACGAGCTGCCGGCGGGAAGCGAAGGCCGCCTCTGGATCAAGACCCCCGCGGCCACCGTCGGCTACTGGGACGATCGAGGCGCGACCGAGGCGGCCTTCAGCAACGGATGGCTCGACTCAGGCGATGTGATGCGAGTCGACGAGGAGGGCTACTTCTTCTTCTGCGGGCGCAAGAAGCAGATCATCGTCCACGACGGCTCGAACATCTCTCCTCAGGATGTCGAGAACGCGCTGCTCGAGCACACGAGCGTTGCGACCGCCGGGGTGATCGGCATTTACGACCGTGTCCACGGTGAGAATGTCCGTGCCTACATAACCCTCACCGAAGGGCCCGAGCGTCCGACCAGCCAGGAGCTGATCCGGTTCGCGCGCGCGAGGGTCGGCTACAAGGCGCCCGAGGAGATAGTTGTTCTCGACGAGATGCCGCGCACAGCCACCGGGAAGGTGGATCGGGCGAGCCTGAAGCGAATGGCCGGGGCGAACCTCGCACGCGGATGAGCACCCCGCCAGCAGCAGCCTCGTGAGCGGCGCATCGGACGCCTCGGCGACCGTGGGGCCACAGACGCGTCGAACAGGGCCCCTGCCCCCATGACAACAAAGACGCCGTATCAGTTCGACGGCGGAGCCGTGCGGCTCCGGTCCACCGGCGTCGGGTTCTGGCTGCGTTGGCGCTGCTCGGCCCGCCGCTCGAAGAGCTGATCCTGGCGCCGCCGCTCGCGGATCCGCAGCAGCACCAGCATCGAGATGCCGTATGCGATCCCGACGACAATCAGCGCGATGCCGAACTGGGTGACGATCGGCACGTCGATCGTCGAGAGGAGGGCCAGGACGCCGAGGGTGAGCAGGTGGAAGAGCACCGAGAGCAAGATGTTGATCGAGTGAGCGGCTTCGTTGCTCTGGAACACCTCCTCCAGGAAGGGTTGGCCCCGACGGAGTAGCACCTGCCCGACCGCCACCGTCAGCAAGACCGCGGCGATGAGGTAGAACACGTATTCTGTGGTACCCATCGTCTCTCCTTCGGCAGGGGCCACCGTGCGGCGACGCGCCGTAGTCGATTACCCATTCGAGTGGCCTGTACGCCTCCGTCGTAGCGGTCGGTGCTCGCCTACCCGCTGAACGCCACGACCGCGTGCTCACGGGATCAGCGCTCACCTCGAGGCCGGGGGCTACATGGAGTTACGCCCATCTCCTCGACGCCCCGGCCGTCCCCGTAGCTCGCTGGTGGCGTTCGGGATCGGCGAGCGCCTTCTGGTGCGGCTCCAGGTCGTGTCCGCCCATCCCGCCGACGACCGGGAGGATGCCGTCGTCGAGCACGTGCATCCCGGCGAGGGTCTCGATCGTCGCCAGGCCGCAGAACGGCACGTAGACCGGGCTGTAGCCGCCGTCGTGCACCAGCACGAGCCGCCGCCCGCTGAGCGGGCCGCGGCCTCCATCACCGTCTCGGGTGGGGGTGATGAACCCTCGGGTCGTGACGAGCTGGCGGGCCAGCGGGTCCATGGCGTTCGGGTCGAAGCCCGACGCGACCAGGATCAGCTCGGGCGCGAACGCCTCCGGCGCCGGCCCGATCACCGTGCGGGCGGCGTACTGGTAGGCGCCGTCGTTGCAGCCGACCGGCATCGGGATGTTGATGTTGTAGTTCGCGCCCGTCGGCTGAGACAAAGAGGGCCGAAGACCCGTCCATGTCTCAGGACACCCGGCCATCCTGGGCTCACGAGGGTTCGAGGGGTCCGGAACCCTCCGGCTTCGAGGTCTCGGTGGTCGAGCAAGGAGCTGCCGGGGCCGACCGGGCCACGTCGACGAGCGGGCCCATCGGACAGACGCGCTGTCGAACGGGCCGCTGCTACCAGCGACGACCGCTGAGGTTGGCGGTGATCGACCGGGGCGCACCGCGCTACCCCGCCGGGAAGAAGGAGGCCGTCGATGAGCCAGCCCCGTCGTAACGAGCGGCGCTTCTACCTCTACCCGCAGCGCCGAGTCGTGGCGGTCCTCGACGACGACGCAGACGTCCAGGCTGCAATCGACGGCCTAAGACAGGCGGGGCTGGACGTGACGAAGGTGAACGTGCTCAGCGGGCCGGAGGGGGCGCGCCTGTTGGATCCCGCCGGCACCAGGCATGGGCCGGGCGCTCGGTTCGTGCGGTTCCTCCAGCGGGGAGTGTTCGAGGGCGAGGCGCTCCAGGTCCATGAACGCGCGCTCAACGCCGGACACCACGTGATCTACGTGCCGGTGCGCGGCGACGGGCAGCAGGCGCAGGTCGTGAAGATCCTGCGTTCGGCGAACGGGTACGCCCTCCTGCACTTCCGCCGGTGGAGCGTCGAGATGTTGCCCCCGTAGCTCCTGCCCGGCGCCGGCCGTCCAGGGGCTGGCTCGCACCGGAAGCATCCGCGACAAATCGCGCCAGACTTTCTTCAACCGCGGTGCATCCACGGGTGGACGTGCGCCGGTAGTGCGGGGTGTCAGGAGCCGGCCGGGCCTCGTCGACGAGGGCCGCGGTTCGACCCCCTCACGAGGAGTTTCAATGACCGTGTCAAGCCGCGTTGGCTGCGGGGGCCGGTGCCTCGGTGGTGAAGCGGCGGTTGTCACGGAGCAGCGCCCAGACGAGGT
>NZ_JNYD01000045.1 GCF_000717175.1 Pseudonocardia autotrophica
GAAGCCACCAACGACAAGAACCGATCAGCCACACCCTGCCGTCGCGGGCGTCCGGAACACCTCGTCCCGAACATCAACAACCTTACGGAGGACCGATGAGTGACGTCGCGCCCGCAGGTCCGCTGGCCGGCATCCGCGTCCTCGAGCTCGGCTCGGTGGTCGCAGGCCCGTTCGCGGCCCGCATCCTCGCGGACTACGGCGCGGACGTCATCAAGGTCGAGGCACCCGGCCGACCCGACCCGTTGCGCGACTGGGGGCAGGAGTCCTATCGCGGGCACCGGCTGTGGTGGACCGTGCACGCGCGCAACAAGCGGTGCGTCACGCTGGACCTGCGCTCGGCGCGCGGGCGGGAGCTGCTGCTGGGCATGGCGGCCGAGGCGGACGTCGTGATCGAGAACTTCCGGCCCGGCACGCTCGAGGCGTGGGGCCTCGGCTGGGACCGGCTCAGTGAGGTGAACCCTGGACTGGTCCTCGCACGGGTCTCCGGCTACGGCCAGTCCGGGCCCTACGCCACGCGGCCGGGCTACGCCTCCGTGGCCGAGGCGGTGGGCGGGCTCCGGGCTGTGAACGGGTTCCCGGACGGCCCACCGCCAAGGATGGCGCTGTCGTTGGGTGACTCCCTGGGCGGCATGGTCGCCGTGCAGGGGGTGCTCGCGGCCCTGCTGCACCGGGGCCGGACCGGTGTGGGCCAGGTCGTCGACGTGGCGCTGACCGAGGCCTGCCTGGCGATGACGGAGTCGATGGTGCCCGAGTACGACCGGCTGGGCCGGGTCCGCAGGCCCGGCGGGACGAGGCTGGACGGGATCGCGCCGTCGAACCTCTTCCAGACGAGGGACGGCTACTGGCTGATCGTCGCCGCCAACCAGGACACCGTCTTCCGCCGACTCTGCGACGCCATCGGCCGTCCGGAGCTGACGACCGACCCCCGGTTCGTCGACCACGTCGCACGTGGGGAGCACCAGGACGAGATCGAGGGCGTGGTCGCGGACTGGGTCGCGCAGCGCACGGCCCAGGAGGCCAGCGAGGTACTAACGGCGGCCGGCGTCGTCGTCGGGCCGGTGAACACCGTCGCCGAGATCGTCGACGACCCACACCTCCGCGCGCGGAACGCGCTGGTCGTCCACCACGACGAGCGGGTCGACGACGACGTGCTCGGGCCGGGTGTGGTGCCGGTGTTCTCGGCGACGCCGGGGAGCGTGCGCTGGGCGGGCCCACCCCACCCGGGAACCCACAACCGGGAGGTCTACGCCGAGCTCCTCGGGCTCGGCGACGACGAGGTGGACGAGCTGGAGAACGAGGGAGTGCTGTGACCGGCGCACTGGGCCTGCCGAGGTCGATACGGCTCCGCGAGGTCTCCCTGCGCGACGGACTGCAGATCGAGGCACCGATGCCCACCTCGGCGAAGCTCGAGCTGCTCGACGCGCTCGTCGCGGCGGGGCTGCGGCGAATCGAGGCGACCGCCTTCGTCTCACCCTCGGCCGTGCCCGCGCTGGCCGACGCCGCAGAGGTCGCCGCGCACCTGTCCGAGTACCAGGGCGTGGAGTTCTCGGCGCTGGTCGCGAGCCCCGGCGGAGCTCGGCGAGCGGTCGATGCCGGCGTCACGTCGCTCGAGTACGTCGTCTCCGCATCGGACGGGCACAGCCGGGCCAACGCAGGCCGCGCGAGTGCCGAGGCCCTGGCGCGTGTCGCGGACGTGGCCGGGATCGTCAACCGTGCCGGTGGCAGGACCGAGGTGATCGTCGCCGTCGCCTGGGACTGTCCCTTCGACGGCCCCACCCCGCCCGAGGCCGTCGTCAGCCTCGCTCGACGGGCGGTGGAGAGCGGCGCCGAGCGGCTCTGCCTCGGCGACACGATCGGCACGGTGACCCCCGGGCGGATGGCCGACCTGGTCGCGGCGGTGCGTCAGGCGTGTCCGACGACTCCGCTCGGGGTGCACCTGCACGACACCCGGGGAATGGGCATGGCGACGGCGCTGGCGGCGATGCAGCTCGGCGTCCTCGACCTCGACGCCTCGATCGGCGGCCTCGGGGGCTGCCCCTTCGCGCCGGGGGCCAGCGGGAACATCGCCACCGAGGAGTTGGCCTATCTCTGCCGGGAGGTGGGCGTAGAGACCGGGACCGACCTGGCTGCGCTGCTGGAAGCCGTCGCCCTCGCCGAGAGGATCGTGGGGCGGCCGCTGGAGAGCAGGCTCCTCCGGGCGGGGGACCGGCGCCGGGACTGAGTCCCGGTCACCGGGTGGGGGACGGCGGGTGCCGCCGCGCCGCGCGGCGATCAGTAGAACGGCCGTCCGACGCGGACGAGTAGGTCGGAAGCCTCGATCAGGTCCAATCCGTGGACGTCGGCGAGGGCGCGGAGGTCGGCGGTGCGGGCCTCGGCGCAGGGGTCACCCAGGGGGACCGCAGCGGTCAGCACCGCCGCCCGGTGCCCGGTCTGCGCAACGAGTGCGAGGGCGAGGCCGGCCGGGCTGTCCGGAGTGCGTGCGCGGACGGGCACGACGTGCCCGGGGCGAGTGAGCTCGTCGGGCGTAGTCGCGGGCGCCGCGAGCAGGCGGGCGGTGTGGGCGCGATCCGCCGCGGAGATGCCGGTCGAGACACCGTGGGCGGCGTCGACGGACACGCAGTGGTCACCACGCGGACCCGAAGGGACGGGCCAGACCATCGGGGGCAGCAGAAGCCGGTCGCACGACCGCTCGTCCAGGGCGACCTGGACGAAACCGGACCCGATCCGGATCAGGAAGGCCATGGTCTCGGTGGCGACGTCGTCGGCGGGGACGACGATCAGACCGGAGCCCCGGCCGTCGAGCACGACGGCGGGACGGTTCCCACGGCCCGCCAACGTGCTCGGTTCACGCTCGTCGATCAGAACGCTCATGTCGCATCTCCTCGGCTGGAGGGACGGCCCCGACGACGTCGGGCCCGACACCGGGCGCGACCGCTCGTCGCGTCCCGGCGTCGCCGCCCCGGTGGGTCAGCCCTTGCGGCGCTGCGCGTAGCGCGCGGCCGCCTCGGCCTGCGAGCGCTCGGTGGCGGTGACGCCGGCGCCCTTGCTGTCGAACACGCGCCGGTTGCTCGCCTCGACCGACTTCAGCCTGCCGTTGAACCGCGGGGCGACCTCCTCGGCGAACAGCTGGTAGCTGCGCAGCTTGGCCGGGAACGGGGCGTAGTCCGAGTCGCGGAACAGGAAGCAGCCGAAGCCGCCGGAGGCGTCGATCAGGCGCTGCACGTGCGCCGCGGCCATGTCCGGGGTGCCGATCACGCCGCGGCCGGTGTCGTTGAGGTAGCCGATGATGTGGTCGACGTCGTCGAACCGGTCCAGCCCGGTGGGGGTGACGTGCGACAGGCTCTCCATGAGCCAGCACAGCCCGTACTCCATGTCCTTGCGGGCCTGCTCGCGGGTCTCCGCGACGTGCATCGGGCCCATCAGGCGCCAGTTCGCCCGGGAGACCGTGTGCCCCGCGGTGGCGGCCTCGTGCTCGACGATGGCCCAGTGCTCGGCCAGGCGCTCGGTGCCCACCGGGTCCGACGCGGCGAGCGACAGCAGGCCGGTGCCGTGGATCCCGGCCAGCTTCGGGCCGGAGGGCGAGATCGCCCCGGCGACCGCAATGTCGAAGTCCGAGTAGGGCGCGAGCTGCAGGACCGCGTCCTGGCAGGTGAACCAGTCCGTCTTCTCCGTGACGGTCTCGCCGCGGAACAGTCGGAGGATGACGTCGAGGGACTCCTCCATCCGCGGACGCTGAGTCGACGGGTCGATGCCGAGCATGCTCGCGTCCTCGAGCAGCTGGCCGGGGCCGACGCCGAACATGGTGCGGCCGCGTGTGAGGTGGTCCAGCATCACGATGCGGTCGGCCAGCATGAACGGGTGATGGTACGGCAGCGAGCTGACGCCGGTGCCAAGCTTGATGTGGGTGGTGCGCTGGGAGGCCACGGCGATCATCACCTCGGGCGACGCGATCGTCTCCACGCCCGACGAGTGGTGCTCGCCAATCCAGGCCTCGGCATACCCGAGCCGGTCGAGGTGCTCGATGAGGGTGAGGTCGTTCTCGAGCCCGACCGTCGGGTCGAGCCCGACCTTGTGGTGCGGGGGAACGAAGGCTCCGAACCGGAGCCGCCCGTCGTACTGGGCCATCGTGCTGTCCCTTCGGCGATGGAGGCACTGAACGGCGTGCTGCCGCGAGAAAGAATCGACCGCCTGGTCGGTTGGTTGGCACGCTATGACTTCGAAGGCGTTCCCGTCAAGGACTGGTCGACCGACCGGTCGGACGTGCTACCGTCCGTCCATCGGCCAGCTGCCGCTGGGAGACCCGGAGTAGGAGTACCGATGAAGCTGTCTTTCCCCGCTCACGAGGACCAGGCCGACCTCCGCGCCGCGGTGCGGTCGCTCTGCGCGAAGTTCCCGCTCGAGTACTGGGACCAGCACGACCTGGACAAGGAGTTCCCCGAGGAGTTCTTTCGCGCTTTCGCCGACGCGGGGTACCTGGGGGTCCTCGTGCCCGAGGAGTACGGCGGCGGCGGCGGCACCATGGCGCAGATGGCGGCCATCCTCGAGGAGGTCTCCGCGGCGGGCGGCGCGCTCAACGCCGCCAGCTCCGTGCACATCCCGATCCTCGCCGTGCCGACCCTGCTGGCCTTCGGCAACGAGGAGCAGCGCAAGGAGCACCTGCCGAAGATCGCCGCGGGTGAGCTGTTCGTGACCTTCGGCGTCACGGAGCCGGACGCGGGCACGGAGACCACCCGGATCAAGACCGCGGCCCGCAAGGTCGACGGCGGCTGGCTGATCAACGGCAGCAAGGTGTGGAACACCGGCGCGCTGCGGGGCGACCGGATCATGCTGCTCGCCCGCACCAGTGAGCCCGGCGACACCCGGCGCAAGGGCGAGGGGCTCACCCTCTTCCTGGGCGACCTCAAGGCCGACTCCGTGGACATCAAGCCGATCTCCAAGATCGGGCGCAACGCGGTGACCTCGACCGAGGTGTTCTTCAACGACCTGTTCGTCTCGGACGCGGACGTCATCGGCGAGGTCGACCAGGGCTTCTACCACCTCCTGCACAGCCTCAACGGCGAACGCATCCTGGTCTCGGCGGAGGCGCTGGGGATCGCCCGGTGGGCCCTGGAGAGCGGCTCGCAGTACGCGGTCGAGCGCATCGTCTTCGACCGGCCGATCGGGAAGAACCAGGCGGTCCAGCACCCGCTCGCCAAGGCTTACCTGCAGGTGCTGGCCGCGAGCGAGGTCGCGGCCCGCACCATCGAGATCTACGAGGAGAAGGGCGGTCGGGCCGTCGGTGTGATGGCCAACGGGCTCAAGTTCCTCGCCTCGGAGGCCGAGGCGGCCGCGACCGACGCGGCGATGCAGACCTTCGGCGGGTACTCCTTCGCCCGCGAGTACCACATCGGGCGGCACTGGATTGAGGCTCGTCTGCAGCGCATCGCGCCGATCAACAACCAGATGATCCTGAACTCGATCGCGGAGAGCGCGCTCGGCCTCCCGCGCAGCTACTGAGCACGAGGTGAGCGTGATGAAGGACGTCTCGGGGGAGCTGCTGGCCGGGCTCCGCGTGGTGGAGCTCTCGACCCGAGTCGCCGGCGCGTACTGCGGGCGGATCCTGCGGCTGCACGGCGCCACGGTGAGCCGCTGGGTGGCACCGACCATGGCGGACTGCCCTCCGGGGCTGCTTACGCTGCTCGAGGAGTCGTTGCACGAGGGCAAGACGACCCTGGGGCCGGACGGTCCGAGCGCCGACGACCTCGCCCGGGCGGACGTCGTCGTCGTGGACTCCCTGCACGACGACGCGTACGACGGTGCCTGGACCGCCGCGACCCGCCGTGCCCTCGAGCGGGTGCCGGCCGGATGTCCTGTGGTGGACGTGTCCGCGCACGCCGAACAGCTGCGTGAGCGGTCGGGTGCACCGCGCGCCGCCCCCGAGCCGGGCGGCAGCCTCACCGCCTCAGCGGCGAGCGCCATGAGCTGGAGCATCGGCTCGCCCGGCCTCGAGCCGCTGGCGCTGCCGTACGACCTGGCGGACTACCTGGCGGGCACCGAGGCCGCCGGTGCCGCGGCGCTGGCCCTCGCCGTGGGGGCGGCCGGCGCGGGTGTGCCAAACGACTACTGGGACATCAGCGCGGGCGACGTCGTGTCCTCCTACGTCGGCCAGATCTGTGCGGTGTTCCTGCCGTTCGGGCGGCCGTGGGTCCGCGACGGGCCGCGGGCCACCGGCTCCGGCGGATTCTACCCGGGTGCGATGTTCCGTTGTCGTGACGGGCAGCTGACCCTCGTCTGCCGCACGGACCGCGAGTGGGCGGGTCTGCGCAAGGCGATGGGCGACCCGGAGTGGTCGCGCGAGCCCCGGTTCGCCGACGCCCGCGAGGTGGCCCGGTCCCACGCCGACGAGGCGGACCGGTACGTGTCCGCGTGGACCGAGTCCCACACATGCGCCGAGATCACCGCGCTCGGCCAGGAGTTCGGCTTCGCCGTGGCGCAGGTCCTCACCCCGGCCCAGGGGGCGCGACTCGAGCAGTTCGCGCACAACGGATTCGTGGAACGGGACAGCGCCGGTGCGGGCACCCGTCCGGGCCGGCCGTGGCGCGTGCTGGACGCCGCCGAGGTCGGCGTCGGAGCGCCGCTCGCCCTGCGGCCGACGCCGGAGCGGCCCCTCGCCGGGCTCACGGTGCTCGACCTGTCGTGGGTCTGGTCCGGGCCGATGCTCACCGCGCAGCTCGCCGACCTCGGGGCCGAGGTGCTCAAGGTCGAGAGCCGCAGCAGGCCGGACCCGGCCCGCTCCCGAGGCCGCGCGCTCCGCGACGGAGTGCCACTGGAGGGCCCGGACCTCGAGGTGAGCACCTACTTCGGTCAGATGAACCGAGGCAAGCGGTCGCTGGCCCTCAACATCGGCACGGAGGAGGGCGCCGACGTGGTCCGTCGGCTCGCGGCGACCGTCGACGTCGTGGTCGAGAACATGCGGCCCGGTGCGCTGGATCGCCGTTCGCTCGGCTACGCCGATCTGGCCACGGCGAACCCGGGCCTGATTATGCTGTCGATGTCGATGATGGGCCAGGAGGGACCGATGCGCGGGCTCGGCGGGTACGCGCCCGTCATGTCCGGGCTGGCGGGGGCGGACGCGATCGTCGGCTACTCGCCCGACCAGCGGATCGGGCTCTACAACCCCTCGCTCGGCGACCCGAACGGTGCCGCACACGCCATGACCTGCCTGCTCGCGGCGCTGGTCCGGCGGCAGCGGACCGGGCGCGGGGGCTGGGTCGACGTCGCCCAGATCGCCTGCCTCATGGCCACGGCGCGGGCCGCGCTCATCGAGGACGTCCACCTGGGGGAGGCCCGCGTGCCGGGCAACGGGCACGCGGTGTTCTGGCCGCACGGGGCGTTCCGTTGTGCCGGTGAGGACGAGTGGGTCGCCCTCGCCGTGCGGACCGACCGCGAGCGCGAGCGACTCCGGGGGGTCGTCGGTGGGACGTGGACCGAACCCACGGGTGCGGCCGACGCCGTCCGCCGGTGGGCGGACCGGCAGGATGCGGCCACCGCCGCCTTCCTGCTCCGCGGCGCGAATCTGGACGCCGCACGGATCGACTCCTTCGAACGCCTCGCGGACAGCGGGTGGGCCAAGGAGCGGCGGCTGTCGGCGGTCCTCGACCACCGGTATCTCGGACCACAACCGGTCTTCCACTCGCCGTGGAAGCGGGACGGCCGGGTCTTCTCGGCCCCGACGCCTGCGCCGCTGCTGGGCGACTCCACCGAGTCGGTGCTGCGGGAGCGGTTGGGCGTGGACGACGACCAGCTCGCCGTCCTGCGCGCCGCGGGTGCGATCGAATAGCGCGGAGACTGCACGATGACCACGACACCGGAGTCGCCGCCATCGACGCCCAGCGGAGCGGACCAGCGTCGGAACGAGATCGTCGCCAGCGCTGCGCGACTGTTCGACGAGTTCGGCTACGGCAACACGAGCATGCAGCAGATCGCCATCGCTGCGCAGATGGCGAAACCGACCCTCTACCACTACTTCTCGGCCAAGGACGCAATCCTGTTCCAGGTGCACGAAGAGTTCATCGACATCCTGATCAGGCAGTTCCGGGGCCGCGCACTGCGGTCGACCGGATTGCGTGATCGACTCGTGGGGGCGATGACCGACATCCTCACGCTGATGGACACGCACCGCGGTCACGTACGAGTCTTCTTCGAACATCACCGCGAGCTGCCCGCTGAGCAGCAACGGCTGATCCGGGCCAAGCGCGACGAGTACGAGGCGATGCTCGTCGGCGTTCTCGAGGACGGACGGGCCCGGGGCGAGCTGATACTCGACCAGCCGAGACTCACCGCCCTCGGGATCTTCGGGATGTGCAACTGGGCGTACCAGTGGTACTCCCGCGACGGCGCCCTCGCTCCCGCCGAGATCGCCGAGCGCTTCGGGTCGGTGGTGCTCGACGGGCTCAGCCCCCGCGGGGATTGACACGAGCTGAAGGGCGGTCCACCGGGTTCCGGTGCACCGCCCTTCTTCGTGTCCGACGGGCTCAACCAGTTCGCGCCCGACGGGTTCAGCCCGCGAGCGGCGCCTCGTAGCGTGCGGCGATCTTGCGCATCTCGGGGATAACCTCGGTGGCGTAGAGCCGCATGCTCGCCGCCGCCTGGTCGCGAGTCATGCCGCCGTAGAACGCGGGCACACCGAGGTCGACGGGGCCGAGCAGGTTCACCCGCTTCTCGAACTTCTCCAGGATCTGGTCGGGGGTGCCGACGTTCATCTGGACGTCGATGTACTTGCGGGTCGCCTCGTCCATGCCCTCCTCGCGGATCTCGGCGGCGCTCGTGGCGTAGTGCTGGTAGCCCTTCGTGCCCGCGAAGTGGGTGCCCGCGAAGTCGTAGTGCCGCACCACCTCCTGGTAGTAGCGGGCCAGCCACAGCTCGGCGGAGCCGGTCACGTCGGCGGAGGTCGGTCCGCAGTACATGAAGTCGTGCAGCTGTTGCGGGCGGGGGGCCTGCCCCGCCGCCGCCGTGTAGTGCTGCCGGTAACGCTCCAGCAGCGGCAGCATGCCCTCGTCGCTCTTGGTGGTGAAGCAGATCAGATCCGCCCCCATGTCGCCGGCGGCGACGGAGGAGTCAGGCGACATCGCCACGCACAGCACCCGGTCCGCCAGCTCCGGCCGCGGCGCGGGGTGCACCTCGGTGCGCGGCTGCGGGTAGAAGCGGCCGGTGCCCTCGACGACCCCCGTGCGGATGCCGCGCAGGATCATCTCGGCGGCCTCGTCGAACCGCTCGCGCGACTCGTCCATGGACAGGCCGAATCCCTCGTACTCGATTCGGGACAGCCCGCGGCCGAAGCCCATGATCAGCCGGTGGTCCGACAGCTCGTCGAGCAGGGCGTACTTCTCGACGACCCGCAGCGGGTCGTTCCACGGCAGGATGCAGGCGCCCGTCGCGAGCCTGACCGTCGAGGTCTTGGCGGCGATGTTGGCCAGGGCGACGAAGTTGTCCGGACAGGCCGAGTACTCGGGATCGAAGTGGTGCTCCACGCAAGACACGACGTCGAAACCGAGGTCCTCGGCGAGCTGGGCGAGGTAGATCTCGTCCTTGACGAAGTCGCTGACCGCGCGTTCCCGGTTCCAGTTTTGCCACAGCATCGCGTAGACGACATCCACGTCGTTCTCTCCTCGGCATCGGGGTTCGACCGACCGGTCGGGTGAACAACGCTACAATCGTCCGCAGAGGGGTGTCAATGATCCGGCCCTCCCTCTGCGAGCCGCGCTGCGGCGAGGCGGTCTCTACGCCTGTCCGCTCGTTGACGGGGAGCGGCGGCTGGCCTACGGTTCATGGATCGACCGACTAGTCGGTTGAAGTGATTCTGCGTGGAGGGGCGAGTGAATGCAACGGTCGGAGCCGGGACTCTCGGCGCTCTGCTGGCGGATCGGCACAGTTGCCGCGCCTTCCGCCCGGACCCCGTGCCCACCGCCGTGCTCGATGACATCGTCGCGCAGGCGACCCGGGCTCCGTCCTGGTGCAACACTCAGCCGTGGCAGGTCGCGATCCTCTCCGGCGCGCCGCTGGAGGCCTTCCGCGCGGAACTGCTCGCGGCGGAGCGTAGCCGGCCGGACGAGGCCGAGTTCGAGGCGGGCCCGCCGCGCTACGTAGGCGCCTCCCTGCAGCGCCGGCGAGAGGCGGGGTGGGCGCTCTACTCCGCGGTGGGGGCGCGGCGGGGCGACCGCGCCGCGACGTCGACGCAGGCGCTGGAGAACTTCCGGTTCTTCGGGGCACCCCACGTCGCCGTCCTCTCCGCGGACGCGCACCTGGGCGCCTACGGTCTCGTCGACTGTGGCAGCTTCGTCTCCCTGCTCCTGCTCGCCGCCCAGGCTCGAGGGGTCGCCACCATCGCCCAGGCCGCGATCGTGAGCAGGCCGGACATCGTGCGCAGGCACGTCCCGCTCGGCTCGGACCGGACGCTGGTCTGCGGGATCTCCCTGGGGTTCGCCGTCCGCGGCCACCCCGCCAACGCGTTCCGCACCGACCGGGCCCCGCTCGAGGACGTCCGGGTCCACATCGGAGCACCGACACCCACCGTGGAGGACCATCCGTGACCGAGACCGCCGGCCGTGCGTGGCCGTACGACCCCCGGCAAGGGGAGGTGGAGACGCTCTACGCGCGGTACTCGTTCGGGGTCGACTCCCGAGATCCCGCCGTGCTGGGTGCCTGTTTCGGTGAGGACGTGCGGTTCGGGACCGCCGCCGACGTCTCGTCCGGACGGGCGGCGACGGTGGACCGCCTCACGGGCCGGTCGGTGCCGGGCACTCTGCATACCGCCGTCAACGTGCTCGCGACCTGGTCGGACGACGACTCGGCGCACTCGAGAGCGGACTTCACGATGCTGCGGGAGGGGCGCGTCGTCGCGTCCGGGACCTACGTCGACCGGATCGCTCGGGTCGACGGCGTCCTGGTCTTCACCGAGCGTGTGATCCACTACGGCTGGCGGGAGGCGAGATGACCGCCGAGGCGGCGCTCCCGCCCTCGCGTGTTGAGGTCCGCCGAGAGCTCACGGCCCGCGTCGGCGCCGCGATCCGTGATCTCGGGCAGGCATTCGTCGCGTCCGAAGTGAGCGAGGCGGAGCTGGAGGTCGTGCTGCGCTCGGTGAACGGCGCGGTCGAGGCGCTGCGGCGGCACAGCAGGTCGGTCGGCGAACTGTCCTCGGTCGACGATCCGACCCGGCGGATCCGCATGTTCAACCCGGTCTCCGGAGTCGCGAGTCCGATCGCGCCGCCGCTGCACGTCGACCCGGCGCGGTCGGACCGCATGCGGTGCACGGCCACGACCCTGCTCGGCCCGGCGCACGAGGGGCCGTTCAGCTACGCCCACGGCGGAGTGGTGTCCGCCCTGCTCGACGACGTGCTGGGCCGCGTGGGCAGTACGTGCGCCGCCCCTGTGGTCACGAGCCGGCTGAACGTCCGGTACCGCAAGCCCGTGCCCCTCGAGGTGCCTCTGGTCGTCACGGGAACGGTTGCGGCCATCGACGGGCGGCGGCTGACCCTGCACGGGGTGGTCGCCACCCAGAACGCTCCGCATGTCGTGCTCGCGGAGGCCGAGGGCTGGTTCGTCACGCTCAGTACCGACCAGGTCGCCACCATGTACGGCTCCGAGCGGTTCCACGAGCCCCGGGACGGTTGACGCGCGAACGTTGACGTCCGCACGCGCAGCTGCCACTCTCCCATTGTGGGAGCCAAGATTGCAGCCAATCAACCGCTGCGGGTCGGCCAGTTCTCCGCCTACCACGGGGACCGGCCGGACGGCATGGTCGAGCTGCTGGACCACGGCGTTGACGTGCTCACCGGAGACTATCTCGCCGAGCTGACGATGCTCGTGCTGCGGAAGAACCAGTTCCGGGGTGGACTCGGGTACGCGGCCGCATTCGTGGAGCAACTGGAGCCCAACCTGCCGCGGATCGCGGCGGAGGGTGTGAAGGTCGTCACGAATGCCGGTGGGTTGGACCCCCTCGCCTGCGCCGACGCCGTGCGTGGGGCGTGCGAGCGCGCCGGGGTGCGGCTGCGCGTCGCGGCGATCACGGGCGACGACCTCCGCGCCGGCCTCGGGGCGCTGCTGGGACCTGGGGCCATGCTCGCGAACGTCGACACCGGGGAGAGCCTCGCGATCGAGGGCGAGGAGGTGCTCACGGCGAACGCCTACCTCGGTGCCTGGCCCGTCGTCGAGGCCCTGGCCGCGGGGGCCGACATCGTGGTGTGCCCGCGCACCACCGACGCCTCCTTGGTGGTCGGGGCGGCAGCCTGGCATCACGACTGGGGCCACGAGGACTGGGATGCGCTGGCCGGTGGAGTGGTCGCGGGCCACCTCATCGAGTGCTGTGCGCAGGTCACCGGTGGCAACTTCGCGTTCTTCCACGAGCACGCCGACCTCGGCCTCCCCGGCATGCCGGTCGCGGAGGTCGCCGCGGACGGCACGTGCGTGGTGACCAAGGCGGCCGGCACCGGTGGTCTGGTCACCGTCGACACCGTGTCCGCTCAGCTGCTGTACGAGATCGGCGGACCCGAGTACCTGAATCCCGACGTGGTGGTGGACCTGTCCCGGATCGGGCTCGCCGAGGCCGGACCGGACCGTGTCCGGGTGGAAGGGGCCCGGGGCCGGGCCCCGGACGGTCGCACGAAGCTCTCCCTCACCTACGAGGGCGGCTTTCGCAACTCGCTCACTGTCGGGCTCACCGGGTTGCACCTCGCCGAGAAGCTGACCTGGCTGCGTCGGGCCGTGGAGCGGGTCGTCGGGGCGCCGGAGACCTTCGAAGACTTCCGCTGGACCGTCGTGGGGCCCGCCCGGGAGATCGATGGGGACCAGGCGGAGGAGTCGGCGTGGGTCGTGATCAGCGCCCGGGACGGCGACCGCGCGAAGGTCGACCGCGCGCACTTCGCGGACCGGATCGTGCAGCTCGGCACGTCGAACGTGCCCGGCTTCTACCTCACGACGCCCCCGCAGAAGGAACGGCTGTTCGGTGTGCAATGGCCGTGCCTGATCGATAAGAAGCACGTCCAGACCCTGGTGCACCTCGACGACGCCACCTCGTTCGAGGTCGGGTGGGCGCCGTGGACGGAGGACGGTGTCGGTGCCCCCGCCGCGCCGGTGGACCTGCCTCCCGTCCCCGGGGGGCCGACCGCGCGGGTCCCGCTGGGCTCGCTCGTGGGAACCCGGTCCGGGGACAAGGGTGGCATCGCCAATCTCGGTGCGTGGGCGCGCTCGGACGAGGCGTACAGCTGGTTGCGTGCCGAACTCACCGTGGACCGGCTGCGTGAGCTGGTGCCGGAGGCCCGCGAGCTGAAGGTGACGCGCCACGAGCTCCCGTCGGTCCGGGCGCTGAACTTCCTGCTGGTCGGCTACCTCGACCGAGGCGTCTCGTCGTGCCTGCGCATCGACCCGCAGGCGAAGGGTCTGGGGGAGTACCTCGCGGCCCGCCTGGTCGACGTGCCGCAGGTGCTGCTCCTGTCGCAGCTACCATCGTCGCCATGACGACCACGGGGGGACGCGCGCGAGTGGAGGAGAGCGCGGGCGCCGTGCAGCGCGCCGCCGCCGCGATCCGCGACCTCGTGATGGCGCGCAGGCTGGTGCCGGGGCAGCAGGTCCGGCAGGAGGACCTTGCCCAGCAGATCGGGATCAGCCGCGGCCCGATCCGAGAGGCGCTGCAGATCCTGCAGTCGGACGGCGTGGTCGCCTACGAACGCAATCGAGGGTACTTCGTCACCCAGTTCCGGGCGGACGAGATGGCGCAGCTCTACCTGGCGCGGGACCTGCTGGAGACGGCCGTGCTCACGCAGCTCGGGACACCCCCCGCGGGGCGGGTGGACGAGCTCGTGGCGATCAACGAGCGGATCCGCGGCATCGGCCAGGACGTCGACGCGATGATGCGCGAGAACGACGTCTTCCACAACGCGATCCTCGACCTCTCCACGCAACGCATTCTGGTGGCCGAGATCCAGCGCATCTGGCGCATGTCGGTGGCCTACCGGGCGCTGTCGTTGAGCGTGCTGAGCGACGCGACGCTGCTCGCCGAGGAGCACGACGCGATGATCCAGGCCCTCCGGGACGGGGACGGGCCCCGGCTCGCCGAGCTCTGGCGCTCCCACCGCCAGATCTCTCTCACCAGACTGTTGCCGATTCTGCGCTGAGTATGGTTGACAATATTGTAGCCAACTAGGGAGACTGGTGGCCCCGGGTGTGGCGACGTCGCCTCCCGGCGCCCCACCCCTGGAGGCAAGGCAATGGCTGCAGGACCCCGTCGCATGCGTTTCGGCGTCTTCCTGGGCCCTTATCATCGGTTCGGCGTCAATCCGAACCTGGCGATGCACCGCGACCTGCGGCTCGCTGCCCACCTCGATGAGCTCGGCTTCGACGAGATCTGGTTCGGCGAGCACCACTCCGGAGGAGTGGAGACGATCGCGTCGCCGGAGGTCATGATCGCCGCGGCGGCCCAGCACACCACGAACCTCAAGCTCGGCACCGGGGTGTTGTCGCTGCCGTACCACCAACCGTTCGTGCTGGCGGATCGGGTGCTGCAGCTCGACCACCTGACACGCGGCCGGATGATGTTCGGCGCGGGTCCGGGGCAGCTACTCGAGGACGCCACCATGATCGGCATCGAGCCCGCCACGCAGCGGGCGCGCATGGAGGAGGCACTGGAGGTGATCCTTCGGCTCTTCGCCGGCGAGACCGTCACCGCCAAGACCGAGTGGTTCACGTTGCAGGACGCGGTGCTGCAGTTGCCCCGCTACTCGGACTTCGAGGTCGCGGTCACCGGAGCGGTGTCGTCGTCCGGGCCCGCGCTGGCCGGACGACACGGTGCGGCGCTGCTGTCGCTTGCCGCCACCGACCCCGTCGGCGTGGAGCGGCTCGCCGGGCATTGGGAGACGGTCGAGCACGAGGCCGCCCGGCGCGGCCACACCCCGGACCGGGCCAGCTGGCGACTGCTGGGCCCGATGTATGTGGCCGAGACCGTCGAGCAGGCCAAGAAGGACGTCGCCTACGGGATGCCCTGGCTGCTCGACTACCTCGCGCACATCACGCCGACCGCGCTGGGCAGCTTCGACAGCGTCGACGCGCTGGTGGACGCGGTGAACGAGTCCGGCCGTGGCGTCGTCGGCACACCGGACATGGCGGTGGAGCAGCTCACCCGGTTGCAGGAGAAGTCCGGGGGGTTCGGCACCTACCTCTTCCAGGGCTCGGACTACGCGCGCTGGCCCGCCCTGCTGCGCAGCTACGAGCTGTTCGCCGAGGAGGTCATCCCACGGATGAACGGGCAGCTCGAGCCGGTCGGCCGCGCGGTCGACCGGGTGCTCGACAGCGGCTTCCTCGGAGCCGAGACCACCGCTCGATCCCAAGCCGAGGCGACCGCGCGGTACCGGGCCGGTCGGGCGTGACCGAGCCCGCGCTGCTGGCCGGCAGAAGGGTCGTCGAGATCGCAGCCCGGCCCGCGGGCGGCTACTGCGGACGGCTCCTTCTGCTGCTCGGCGCCGCCGTCACCCGGGTCGCGGTGCCGCAGGCGGTGGACTGCCCGCCGGAGCTGCTCGGCCTGTACGAGGTCGCCCTGCACCGGGGCAAGCGAATACTGCAGCCCGACGACGAGGGGCTCCCGGACGCGCTGGCCGCCGCGGACCTCGTCGTCGTCGACTCGGCCGAGGACGACGCCGCCGACGGGGCCGTCGTGGACCTGACGCAACGGCTGCTCACCCTCGCCCCGGACGCAGCCACGGTGGACATCGCCGACCTCCGCGAGGACCTCGGGGCCGCCGTCCCCGCCACCGCCTCGACCGCCGCCGCGGCGGCCGGGATGAGCTGGGGGATCGGCGACCCGGACCGCGAACCGTTGACGCTGCCCTACGACATCCCCGAGTACCTCACCGGTACCGAGGCCGCGGCGGCCGCGGCGCTCGCCCTGCTCGTGCGTGCTCTGGGCGGGCCCGCGCAGCGGTGGGACGTCACCACCGCGGACGTCCTGAGCTACTTCGTCGGCCAGATCGGCGCGAACTTTCTCCCCTACGACCGGCCGTGGCACCGGGACGGCCCCCGCGCCTCGATGTCGGGCGGGTCCTACCCGGCCGCGATGTTCCCCTGTCGGGACGGCTGGGTGTCGATCATGTGCAGGATCCCGCGGGAGTACGCGGGCCTGGTCGCGGCCATGGGTGACCCGGACTGGAGCCGCCGGCCCGGCTTCGACGACCCGCGCGTCGTGGCGCGGCTGCACGCCGACGAGGTCGACCCGCACCTGATCGCCTGGACCTCGGCCCGGACCCGGGACGAGGTGTTCGCCGCGGGCCGCAAGCACGGGTTCCCGGTTGCGCCGGTCCTCACGATTGCGGAGGCGATGGAGCACGAGCAGTTCGCCCACCGGGGCTTCTTCGACACGATGCCGGACGGTACGGTCCTGCCGGGCAGCCCCTACCGGCTGACGGGCCCCGCCGCGTCGGGAGCGACCACGCCGTCGAGCTGGCCGCCCGCGACGATCGACCCCGCCGCCCCCCTGGCGGGCCTGCGAGTCCTGGACCTCTCCTGGGTCTGGTCGGGGCCGATGGTCACGGCCGCCCTCCGCGACCTGGGCGCCCAGGTGATCAAGATCGAGCACCGTGGCCGGGCGGATCCCGCCCGGCTGCGTGGCCGGGCGATCCGGGGCGGCGTGCCGGTCGACGGCCCCGAGCTCGAGGTCACGCCGTACTTCAACCAGATGAACCACGGCAAGCGAAGCGTCGCCGTGGACATGGGGACCACCGAGGGTGCCATGTTGATCCGCCGGATCGCCGAGTCGGCGGACGTCGTCGTCGAGAACATGCGGCCGGGTGCGCTGGAACGCCGCGGCCTCGGCTATGCGGAGCTGTCGGGCGCGAACCCGGCGCTGGTCATGGTGTCCATGACCATGATGGGACAGACCGGGCCGTTGGCCGGGATCCGCGGGTACGCGCCGGTGATGTCCGGGCTCGCCGGGCTGGACTCGCTGGTCGGCTACGGACCGGACCGACTGATCGGCACGTTCAACCCCGCGCTCGGCGACCCGAACGGGGCGGGGCACGCGCTGGCGGCCGTCCTCGCCGGGCTCGCCGGGAGGGGGCGCGGCGGCACCGGCTGTCACATCGATCTCGCCCAGGTCGAGGCGCTGCTCAGCATCATGCCCGTGCCGATCCTGCGCCGGCAGGTGAACGGAACCGTTCCGATCCCCGCGAACGGGCACTCGGCCTTTCACCCGCACGCCATCCTCCCCACTCGGGAAGCGGACGGCTGGGTGGCCGTCGCGGCCCGCACCGACCTGGAGCGGTCCGCTGTGGACGCGGTGGTCGGGGAGGAGGGGCTGGCGGCCTGGGTCGCGGGCCGGACCGCCGGGGACGCCGTGCAGGCCCTGCGGGCCGCGGGGGTACCCGCGGCCGAGGTGGCGGGGTACACGGCGGCCGTCGCGGGCAAGCGGGCCGTGGCCCGCGGCGTCGCGACCACGGTGACCCACCCCTATCTGGGGGAGCAGCCCGTCGTCACGGTCCCGTGGAAGGCGGACGGACGCGGGTTCCCGGCCGCCGGCCCCGCTCCTCTGCTCGGTGCGGACACCGAGCCCGTGCTCACGGGGCTGCTCGGCCTCGGTCCGGCCGATCTCGCGGACCTGCGTGCACGCGGGATCGTCGAGTGACCGGCACCCTCGCCGTCCCCGGTGGCCCGGTCCTCGCCTACGAGGACGTCGGCGACGGCCCGCCGATCGTGTTCAGCCACGGCCTCTTCATGGACCGGACGATGTTCGCGCCGCAGGTGGAGGCGCTCTCGGCCGCTCACCGCTGCGTGACCTGGGACGAACGCGGACACGGCGACACCGTGTGGAGCGGTCCCTTCGACTACTGGGACTCCGCCCGCGACCTGCTCGGGCTCCTGGACCACCTCGGCCTGGACCGCGTCGTGCACGTGGGGATGAGCCAGGGCGGGATCCTCGGTCAACGCGCGGCGGTCCTCGCTCCGCAGCGGTTCGCGGGCATCGTGCTCCTGGACACCCAGGCAGGCCCGACCCTGGCCGAAGGGGCCGCCCGGTTCACCGCACTGACGGAGCGCTGGGTGGACCACGGGCCGGACGAGCACACCCTGACATGGGTGGCCGACCTCATCCTCGGCCCGGGCGTGGCCCACGAGCCGTGGAAGCGGCGCTGGCGCAGGGCGGACCCGGTGGGTCTGCGCGAGGCCGTGCGGACGCTCGTCTCGCGTGACGACTTCACCGACCGGCTGGGCGAGATCACCCCGCCCGTCCTGGTGGTGCACGGGTCGGCGGACGCGTCGACGCCGCTGGACCGGGCCGAGGGCCTCGTCGCCGGAGTGGCGGACTCTCGCGGCCTGGTGGTCGTCGACGGTGCGCCGCACGCCGCGAATCTCAGCCATCCCCAGCAGGTCACCGAGGCGCTCGCCGCCTTCATGGCCGAGGTCTCTTGAATCGGGCCCGCGTCCTGCGGCATTCTTGGAGCCAATTTCGGATACTGCATTGGAGGCGCATCGTGGACCACCTGCTCGCCGAGCTCGTGGCGCGCGGCGAGATCGCGGACCTCAAGAGTCGCTACCTGCGGGCGATGGACGAGAAGGACTGGGCCTGCCTGCGGGCGGTCCTGATCGACGACGTCCGTCTCGACCATCCGCAGATCGGTGTGCGGACGGGCGTGGAGGCCGTCGTTGCGGCCGTGCGCGAGCGGATCGGCGACCGGTGCACCGTCCACCACGGCCACAACGCCGAGATCGCGGTCATCGAGCCGGACGCGGCGGTGGGCAGCTGGTCGCTGCACAGCTTCTCGTTCGACCCGGCCGCCGGAGCGGCGACCGGCATCACCGGCTTCGGGGTCTACCGGGACGCGTTCCGTCGCGTCGGCCGGACGTGGCTGATCGCCGAGATCACGCTGCGCCACCACTACAAGGGAGTCGCCTGGTCGCCAGGCGCCCCGGAGGGAGTACGACCATGACCATCCTCGTTCTGGGCGGGTCCAAGGGGATCGGCCGGGGCATCGCGGAACGGTTCGCCGCGGATGGGGCGCACGTCCTGATCAACTACTCCAGCGACGACGCCGCGGCCACCGAGGCCGCCGCGGCCATCGAGGCCAAGGGCGGCAAGGCCACCCTGCTCAAGGGGGACCTCGGCACGGCCGAGGGGGTCACCGAGCTCGCGAGCGGGGTCCGGGACGCGACCGATCGACTGGACCAGATCGTGCACAGCGCGGTGCGGCCGCAGGCCGTCGCGCCGCTGGACATCGATCCGGCGGACTTCGACCGCGCCGTCCACGTGAACGCGACGTCGCTGCTCACCCTCACCCAGCAGCTGCGCACACTCCTGGTGGAGGGCTCGTCGATCTACTACATCTCCAGCCGCGGGTCCAAGCTCGCCGTGCCGAACTATGTGGCGATCGGCGCGCCGAAGGCTATGGCCGAGGCGCTGGTCCGCTACCTCGCCGTGGCACTCGCCCCGGACGGGATCCGCGTCAACACCGTCTCCTGCAGCGGGGTGCTCACCGACGCGATCCGGGCGATCCGGCCGAACGCCGAGGAGCGGGCCGAGCGGATGGCTGCCAAGAGCCCGAGCGGCCGCAACGTCACCCCTGAGGACGTCGGGGCGATGGTGCACCACCTCGCCAGCCCGGACATGGCGATGGTCACCGGCCGGGAGTTCTTCATCGACGGCGGCATGTACATCACCACCGACTGAGTCCCCGACAGGAGCGATCGACGATGATCCACGAGTTCCGCACCTACACCTGCAACCCGGGGAAGCTCCCCGACGAGATCGAACGGCTGCGCAAGGCCGCCACGGTCTTCTTCCCCCGCCACGGCATCAAGGTCCTCGGCTACTGGAGCGTGCTGGTCGGACCGGACAGCGGCCAGCTCCACTACATCATCGAGTGGGAGTCGATGGCCGAGCAGGAGGAGAAGTGGGGTGCCTTCCTTGCCGATCCCGAGTGGATCGCGGCGAAGGCGGACAGTGAGAAGGACGGCCCGCTGCTCGCCCGCGTGACGAACTCGCTGCTCAAGCCCCTGACGTTCGACTGACCCTCCGGGGGCGCCGTAAAGTCGGCGCCCCCGGAGGGCTCAGAGAGCCCATGGCGTGTAGGTGTCAAGCGGCGGCGATGTTGTGGTGGTGCCAGGCGGTGGTCTCGTCGTAGAGAGTTCTGGTCTTGAGGCAGCCGTGCAGGATCCCGACGAGGCGGTTGCCGAGTTGGCGCAGCGCGGCGTGATGGCCGATCTTGCGAGCGCGCAGCGCGTCGTAGTAGGCGCGGGCACAGGGTGAGTTCCTCAGGGCGCAGAGCCCCACTGGTGGACGGCGTCGCCGAGGCGTTTGTTGCGGGCGTAGCGGGCCAACACCACGGTCCGGCGCCCGGAGGCGCGGGTGATCGGTGAGGTGCCGGCGTAGTTCTTGCGGGCCCGCGCGTCGCGCTAGCGGCGTGGGTCGTCTCCGAACTCGGCGAGCACCCGGCCCCGAGGACGACACCGAGGCCGGGTTGGCTGGTGTAGATCTCAGCGTCCGGGTGCCGGTCAAAACCCCTCGCCCAGCACCTCCTCCAGGGCCGGGAGCTGGGCGATGATCCCGGCCAGCAGCCGGATCTGCGTGCCCGCGACGGTGGCATAGGCCGACTCCAGCACGGCGGTTGGCGCAGCGCCGGAGCCCGCAACACCGACTGGATCTGCTCGGCGCGGGCCTCGACGTCCCGACGACGGGCCCGCCTCAGGATCCCGACGATCTTCGACCGGGACAACCGGGCCGCCCGGTCCGGATCCAGGGCCCGCTCCAGCAGTTCCAACGCGTCCGGATCGGCCAGCTCGAGCTTCCCCGCCGCAAGCGCGTCCAGGGCGCCGGGGAAGTACTCGCGCAACGCCGCCCGCAGCCGCTGCAGATGCCGGGTCCGATTCCAGACCAGCGTCTGACGGGCCCGCGCGACCATCTTCAGCCCCTCCACCTGCGCGCTGTCCCCGGCGACCGGACGGTGGTGGTCCCGGTCGAGGCGCACGATCTCGGCCAGCACGTGCGCGTCCCCGGGATCGGACTTCGCCCCCGAGGTGGAGTGCCGCTCCCGATAACGCGCCACCGACATCGGGTTGATCGCGAACACCTGGTAGCCGGCCGCGACCAGCGCGGCGACCCACGGGCCGCGGTCGGTCTCGATCCCGACCACCACCGCCCCGGCCGCGGGCATCCCGGACTCCGGGTCGACCGCGTCGTCATCGAGGTGCTCGGCGAGCAGCTCGTGCAGCCGGGTCATCCCGGCCATGCCCTCGGGCAACCGGGCCCGGCCCAACCGTTTCCCGGTCTCGTCGAGGATCTCCACATCGTGGTGGTCCTCGGCCCAGTCATTGCCCACGAACAGCGTCACCACTGCCTCTCGCGGCCCCCTTGACCATCCCTGCACGGCAGCGCGAACAGGCGCCCGCGGCCTGTGCTGATAGCGGCCAGCGGGTCAGCACCTCGTCGCCTGGGCCTCGAGCTCTAAGGTCAGATCGTGCGCCCGCTGGTCGTGAGCAGGCCGGACCGCTGATGGGATGACGGGCCCCGCCGCGACGGCTGTGTGTCGGCGGCAGTGGGCACTTGGCCATTCCGAGCCTGGCACACGGGCCCGGCAGATTTCATTAGGCGGCGGGTTCCCGACTCGCGGACGACGGGGCCTCCGCCGGGAAGTGTCGGACGTTGCGAGCCACGAGCAGCACCGTGACGCTCACCGCGGCAGCCACGACCAGGTAGCCGGCGAGCAGCCAGGGCGACCCCCCGTTCGCGACGATCAGGAGCGACCCGATCGCCGGGAGGGTCGCACCGAAGAGCGCGCCCGCCGACTGGTAGCCGAGCGACAGGCCCGAGTAGCGCACCGACACGGGGAAGAGCTCGGCGAAGTAGCTGGCCTGCGCGCCGTACACACTGCCGTGCACCAGGCCCTGCGCCACGATCAGTGCCAGGACCATCAGCGGCACGGATCCCGTGTGGATCATCAGGAAGAACGGGTAGGCCCACACGACCATCCCCGCCAGCCCCGCGACGTAGACGGGTCGTTGCCCGTAACGGTCGGCCAGCCCGCCGAAGAACGGGATCGTGACCGTCTCCACGGCGGCGCCGAGGGTCACGCCCAGGAGGATCGCGCCCGTCGCGAACCCGGCGTTCGCCGTGGCGTAGGACAGCACGAGGATCGTCGTGGCGTAGGACCACGTGTTGGGGGCGATGTGGGCGCCAAAGACCACCAGCACCTGGCGCCAGTGCGATCGCAGCACCTCGACGACCGGCGATCGCGCGGACTGGGTCGCCGTCGCCTTCGCGAGGTATTCGGGACTCTCCGTCACCCGCAGGCGGATCAGCAGGCCGATGATCACCGGGACGAAACTCACGAGGAACGGGATCCGCCAGCCCCACGTCAGCAGCTGGTCCTCGGGCAACAGGGTGATCGGGTAGAAGACGGCGGTACCGAGCACGAGGCCGAAGGCCACCCCCGAGTTCGGCACGCTGGCGTTCCGAGCCCTGCGCCCGGGCTCGGCGTGCTCGAGCGCCATGACGACCGCGCCCCCGTACTCCGCCCCTGCCGCCAGACCCTGCAGGACTCGGCAGAGCACCAGCAGCACAGGGGCCCAGACGCCGATCGTCGCGGCGGTCGGCAGGACACCGACGGCCATCGTCGCCACGCCCATGAGGATCAGGGAGGCGACCAGCATCCCCTTGCGGCCGAGACGGTCGCCGAAGTGGCCTGCGACGAGACCCCCGAGGGGGCGGCCGACCCATCCCGTCGCCAGGGTGACGAACGCCAGGATCGTGCCGGTCGTGGGGTCGAGGTCCGGGAAGAACAGCTTCCCGAAGATCAGTGCCGCCGCGTTCCCGTAAACGTAGAAGTCGTAGAACTCCACGGCGGTGCCGACGAAGGTGGCGGCGGCCACCCGTCGAGGTTGCCGCCGAGCGGTGGGTGAGCCCATGTCGCCCCTCTCTGGCTCCATTGTTGGAGCCCAGCGGCGACCAGTGAACGGCGCAACGGTGCCGGTGTCAACGGATCGGAGCCAGGATAGTTGACAATGTGGCGACCGACTGGTCGGGTGAGCACATGGCAGAGAGGTTCGCGGGCAGGGTGGCCCTGGTCACCGGGGGAGGCTCCGGGATCGGAGCGGCCTGTTGCCGGATGTTCGCGGCGGCTGGGGCATCGGTCGTGGTCGCTGATCGGGATGCGGCGAGCGCCGCAGCCGTTGCCGCGGAGCTGACGGGCCCCGCCGAGGCGGTGCAGGTCGATGTGCGTGATCCCGCCGCCGTCGAGGCCGTGGTCGGGCGCGTGGTGGAGCGCTTCGGGGCCCTCGACGTCGCGGTCAACAACGCCGGGATCAGCGGCAGTGGTACGCCGATCCACGAGATCGACCGCGAGGTGTGGGAGCGGATCCGCTCGGTCAACTACGACGGCGTGTTTCACTGCCTGCAGAGCGAGCTCCGTGTCATGGTGCCCCGTGGCTCGGGTGCGATCGTCAACGTCGCGTCAGTGATGGGCGCCGTGTCGGGCCGCGGTTCCGCGGCGTACGTGGCCTCCAAGCACGGAGTCGTCGGGTTGACCCGCGCGGCGGCGATGGACGTCGCGGACACCGGGGTCCGGGTGAACGCGGTCGGGCCCGGCTACATCGACACGCCGCTGCTGTCCGCGGCGACCCGTGACCGCCTGGACGCAGTGGTCGCCGACCATCCCGTGGGCAGGCTCGGCACGCCCGAGGAGATCGCGAGCGTCGTCGGGTTCCTCGCCTCGGCCGATGCGTCATTCGTCACCGGGGCGCTCTACCTGGCCGACGGAGGCTACACCACTCACTAGGAGACGATTGTGGACGGACTGTCCGGCGTGGTGGTCGTGACCGGTGCCGGTGGCGACATCGGACGGGCGACGGCGACCCTGCTGGCGGCCCGCGGTGCCCGGATCCTCGCCGTGGACCTGGCGGGGGACGCCGCGGAGGCGACCGCGTCCGTGATCCGGGACGCTGGCGGCCACGCGACCGCGATGGTCGCGGACGTGACCGACCCCGCCCAGGTGCGGGCCTACGCGCTGCGGGCCGCCGAGCTCGGCCCGATCACCGGGTTCTTCAACAACGCCGGCGTCGAGGGTCGCGTGGCCCCGCTGGGCGAGATGACCGTCGAGAGCTTCGACGCCGTGTTCGCAGTGAATGTCCGAGGGGTCTTCCTCGGCCTGTCGGCGCTGCTCCCGGTTCTGGAGAGCGGGGGAGCGGTGGTCAACACCGCGAGCTCGGGCGGCCTGCGCGGCTCGCCCGGCATGTCCGCGTATGTGGCTTCGAAGCACTCGGTCGTCGGCCTGACGAAGGTGGCGGCTCTCGAGTCCGCGGCACGGGGCATCCGGGTGAACGCCGTCTGTCCCAGCGGTGTGGACGGCCGGATGATGGACTCGCTCGACGCCCAGCGCGCCGCGGCCGGGGTGCGGCCGGTGGAGGCCGAGCGCATGGGCAGGCGGGCCACTCCGCAGGACGTGGCCGGTGCCGTCGCCTACCTGCTTGGTCCGGACAGCGGCTTCGTCAACGGCACCATGCTCTCGGTCGACGGGGGCAAGACCGCGGGCTGAGCGCCCCCACGCTCGGTGGGAGGCGGGCTGGGCCGGTCAGCGCGCCAGCCCGCGGCCTTGGCGGCGAGCTCGGTGCGCGAGGGGCCAGCCGGTAGCGGCCAGGAGCCTGCTCACGTACTTCTTGACCGTGTCCTGGCGCAGGTGCAGGGCGTGGCCGATCTCGGCGTCGTCAGTCCTCGGGGACGAGGTCGGTGAGCTCCCGCTGGCGTCGGGTCAGCTCCAGGCGCGGAGCTCCGGCGGAGGAGCCGGCCGCGACCGAGCGGGCGACGTGCGGCAGGTGCCGGGCGAGCATCCTGATCGACCGCAGGTCGATCAGGCTGAGTGCCTCCGGGTTCGTGTAGGTCGCTGCCGCAGATGCCGTTGTATGGGGAGGGCGACCTCATCGGGGCCAGGGTGGGGCTCCCCGAGCTCCTCTGGTCGAAGGTCGGGCCGTCCGTGGTAGACCCATGCGTGCATCGTCGCGCTCCTCTTGTCGGGCTCCCGGCGTCAGGGGCCGGACCCCGGGCGGGGGTAATGCACGGACGTGCACTGCCGGCCGTCGGGCCCGTCGTCATGCCGTCCGCAGTCCCGCGGCCAGCTCCTCGGCGGTCAACCGCGCGCCCAGCAGCTCCACGACGGGCAGCGCTCGCGCGGTGCGTCTCTGGTAGCGCGCGAAGTGCGGGGCCGCAGCGGCGATCGCCTGGAACAGAGCGTCCCGGTCGGCGCCCTCCGTGGGCCGGGCGACCGCGTCGAACGCCCGACCGTTGAGTTCCACGCCGACCTCGGGGGTGGCGAGCAGGTTGCGGTACCACTGGGGGTGCTCGTCCGATCCGCCGCGGGACGCGACCACGAGCAGGCGCCCGTCCACGACGAGGTAGGACGTCGGGACCGCGCGCGGGGAACCGGAACTCCGTCCGCGCACCGTCAGCACCAGCCGCGTCTTCCCGGAGTCCTCTCCGCGGACCTGGCCGTGCGCGCGCAGCTCGGCCACCACGGCGTCGTTGAAACCGCGCACGAAGTCGAGATCCGTGTCGAGGCCTCCGGTGAACGCGGCCTCCAGGCGTTCGACGCCACCGCGCGCGAGTGGCTCGTCCCACATCACGGCGTCCTCAGTGGACGGCGTGGTCGCGCTGGGCCCAGAACGGCGCCCGCAGCGACTGCTTGAGGATCTTCCCCGCTCCGGAGAGGGGCAGGGGCTCGGAGCGGACGTCCACCGTCCGCGGACACTTGTACCCCGCGATCATGGCGTGGCAGTGGGTGATGATCTCCTCGGCGGTCACCTCGTGCCCCGCTTGCGGCACCACCACCGCATGGACCGCCTCACCCCACCGCTCGTCGGGCACCCCGATCACCGCACACTCGGCCACCCGCGGGTCTGCGTAGATCGCACGCTCGACCTCGCCGGAGTAGATGTTCTCGCCGCCGCTGACGATCATGTCCTTGAGCCGGTCGACGATCGTCACGAAGCCCTCGTCGTCCATCCGGGCCCCGTCCCCGGTGTGCAGCCAGCCGTCGCGCAGCACCGCCGCAGTCTCAGCCGGCTTGTCCCAGTAGCCGAGCATCACGACGGGGCCGCGGACCGCAATCTCACCGACGGTGCCCCGCGGGACCTCCCTCCCGTCCGGGTCGACGATCCGGACCTCGGCTCCGACGGCGGCCCGTCCCGCCGTCCGCAGCTTGGTGGACAACGGTCCGTCGAGGACGTGGTAGCGGCGGGGAAGGGCGGTGACCAGCGCGGTCGCCTCGGTGAGGCCGTACCCCTGGATCAGCCGCCAGCCGGGCAGATCCTGCATGATCCGGCGCAGCAGCGTCTCGGGCATCGGGGAGGCGCCGTACTCGACGTCCCGCACGCTGGACAGGTCCCGGTCCGGGAACTCCGGGTGGTTCATCAGCATCGTGAGCATCGTCGGGACGAAGAGGCAGTAGGTGACGCGTTCGGCCTCGATCGTGCGCATGACCTCGACGGGCTCGAACTTCGGGACGATCACGTGCGTGCCGCCCGCGAGGGTCAGCGCGTACAGCGGGGCGGTTCCCGCCATGTGGAAGAAGCCGGGGGAGTGCAGGTAGCGGGTCTCGTCGTCGAACCGCAGCGTCGCGATCCACATCAGAGAACAGGACACGAGATTGCGGTGCGAGAGCATCACACCCTTGGCGCTCCCGGTGGTGCCGCCGGTGTAGCAGATCAGCGCGAGGTCGTCGCCGTGGCGCTCGGAGGCGGCCGCCTCGATCCCCGTGGTGGCGAGCGCGTCGTGGCTGGGCAGGTCGGCGGGGAGCCCGTCACCGATCCCGACGACGGCGGGCCGGTCGCCGACCTCGGCGAGGAGGTCCTCGACGGCCGGGATGAAGGTCTGGTCCAGCACGACGACGGAGGGCCTGCAGTCGGCCAGCGCGCTCGCCAGCTCGCGAGCCGACCACCGGGTGTTCAGCGGCACGGCGACCCCGCCCGCCCAGGCGATCGCGAAGAGCAGCTCGGCGAACTCGTCGCTGTTGGCGGCCACGATCGCGACCCGGTCCCCGTCGGTCATGCCGATCTCGCGCAGCCCGCCCGCCGCGCGCCGCACCCGGTCGCCGAACTCGGCCCACGTGCGGGTGCGCCCGCGGAAGATCGTGGCCGGGTGCCCGGCACGCTGCTGGACCGCGCGGTCGAGGGCCTGGGTCAGTCGCATCGCACACCTCTCAGGGGTTGGGCAGCAGCTCGGCGAGTCGCCGGTGGGAGCGGTTGCCGGTGCGCACCGGGGCGTCGGGCGCAAGCGCGCCGTAGCGCACCCGTTCGGCGAGGTGCAGGTCCATCAGGACGGCGACCTTGTAGGCCGCGAACAGCCGGTGCCAGGCGAGGTCGCGGACCGGGCGGCCCGTGCGGGCGGACCAGCGGTCCCACACCTGGGCCTCGGTGAGGAAGCCGGGCAGCACGGGGTCGACCTCGCCCATGGCGCGCAGCCGGTTCATCTCGTTCATCCAGGCGACGTCGAACTCGGGGGCCCCCGTTCCGGCTAGCTCCCAGTCGAGCATCGCGGTGATCCGGAAGTCGTCGCCGACCATGGTGTTGGCGGGTCGGGCGTCTCCCCACAGCAGCACCGGTGCGGGGTCGGGCCCGGGGAGAGTGGTCGCGAGGACCTCCGCGGCCCGCGTGACGACACCGTCCCCCGGCGGCGCGGGGACGTCGGCGACCTGGTCGAGCAGACCCGTGCACCAGGCGAGGTGATCGCCCGGGCCGGGTCCGATGGGCAACCCGTCGAGCGCGGGGATCCCGTGCAGGTCCGCCACAAGGTCCACCAGTCCCGTGGAGTAGGTCCGCTGGGCCGTGGGGTCTGCGTCGTGGAGGAACCCGGCCGCGGTGAACGGTGGTCTCCCGTCGGGCGGGACCCGCCCAGCGACGTGGTCCATGACGTACGCGGGCCGGCCCAGGTGCCGCCCGTCCAGGTCGGTCGCCACCACGGTCGGCACCGGTAGGCCGTGGGCGCGAATGTGGTGCAGGCAGCGGACCTGCATGTCGAGGTCGTGCACCGCGAACATGCCCCGGGACCGGGGCGCGGCGCGCAGGACGAGCCGGGACCCATCCGCCTCGAACACCACGGTCTCGGCGGAGTAGCCCGCCTCGGGCGCCGCCTCGATCCGCACCGTGGCGCAGCCCAGCAGGGCCCGTAGCCCGTCGGCGTCGGCGCGGCGCGGGTCTACCGTCGCCGTCATCGGACCAGGACCGCCGGTGCGTAGCGGTAGGCCGGGCTGCGGGTGTGGGCGAACTCGAACACACCGGAACCCTCGGTGCGGGTGCCGTCCTCCACACGCACGTAGGCGGCGAGACGGTCGGTCAGCGGGTAGCCCATCGCTCGTGGGACGCGCGCGGGGTCCGCGAGGTCCCAGCGGTCGTGCTCGACGACCAGGCCGCCGTGTCGCACCCCGTGGAAGCTCCCGTAGCCCGCCCCGGCGAGGAAGCCGCCGCGGGTCGCAGCCGGGTCCACCTCGAGCGCGATCTCGCGGCCGCTGCGCGTGCTCACCTCGAGCCGACCCGGGAGGGCCTCGAGGTCCTCGGCGAACCGCAGGTCGTGGCCCGCGTCGACGATCGGGTCCACCGATCCGTCCGTTCGCAGGACGGCGCCGTCGAGCAGGGTGGGCCGGTTCTTGCGGTCGAGATCGTGCATGAAGGCGATCGACTCGTCCACGAACTGGGCCTGGACCCACAGGTGCAGGCCCTGGCGGGCGGTGGCGGGTCGACGGCCGCGGGACCGGTCCCGCTGGCCCGTCCAGCGGTCCACGGTGTGTCGGCTGCCGTCGATCTCGATCCAGCCGGAGTGGCGCCCGGACTGGAACGCGTGGTCGAACTCCAGCATCGTGCCTGCGCCGTCGTCGAGGCGCACCGGGGCGCACTCCCAAGGCGCGGTGCGCGCGGTCCAGGTGAGGTCGCAGGCGAGGCCGGACTCGTTGGGCGACAGGCGGACGCGCCACGTCCGCAGTGGCTCGACGGTCTCCCAGAACAGCGGTCCGACGGCGGTGGGCAGGTCGCCGGGCCCCGCGGGCGCCGACACGCGCAGGTTGATCTGCTCGCCGCCGGTGACCACCACCGCGTAGCCGTCGACGACGTCCTCGCCGGGGTAGACACCCGCGCCCACCATGAAGAAGGGCGTGCTCGATCCCGCGTGCGCGTTGACGTAGAAGCGGTCGAACCACCGGGGTGGCAGGCCGCGGCGTCGTGTGCTGCTGAGGGCATCGTCCTGCACGGTGGTCAGGGACATCGGCGTTCCTCCTCCTGGGGCGGCGACGGCGCGATCCCAAGCTTTAACCGATGGTAGAATAAGCAGTTCGCCGGAACCGTGTCATCCATCTTGACGCCCGCCCCCCGAGCTGCGATGTTTGGCGCCAATTTAGGCGACAATAGCCGGTTCCGGGGAAGGCGTGGTGAGCGGTGTGGACGGTCTCATAGCCGTCGTGACGGGTGCGGGCGGGGGCATCGGCTCCCGCACGGCCGAGCTGCTCGCCGCGCGCGGCGCCCGGGTCGTCGCGGCGGACATCGCGGTCGACTCCGGGGAGGCCGTGGTCGAGCGCATCAGGTCGGCCGGCGGCGACGCGGTCTTCGCGTCGTTCGACGCCCGGGACGAGGCCTCGGTCGCGGCCCTGCTCGACGGTGCGGTCGCCCGGTACGGCCGGCTCGACCTGCTGCACAACAACGCCGCAGGCACCCACCTCTACGCCGGGGACACCGCACCCGGTGAGATCGACCCCGAGCAGTGGGACCGGATCCTGGAGCTGAACCTGCGGAGCGTGCTGCTGGGTTGCAAGCACGCGGTGCGGCACATGGCGGCCGCGGGCAGCGGGGTCATCCTGAACATGTCCTCGACCCGCGCCGTGGCCGGTGCGCTGGACCTCGCGGCCTACGGTGCGTCGAAGGCGGGCGTCGAGTCGCTGACCAGGTACGTGGCGACGGCCTACGGCAAGAAGGGCGTGCGCTGCAACGCGATCCGGCCGGGTCTGATCGTCACGCCGCAGTCCGCCGCCCTCCACGCGGGGGGCGATGGGCACGAGAAGCTCCTCCGGCACGTGCTCCTGCCCTACCCGGGCAGCCCGGACGACATCGCCGAGCTCGTCTGTTTCCTCGCCTCGCCCGCCGCCCGCTACATCACCGCGCAGACGATCACCGTCGACGGCGGGATGCTCAGCCACCAGCCCTTCCATGCCGACGCGGTCGACGCCGCCGACTCCCCGGGAGAACGATGATCCACGAGATGCGCAGGGCCGTGACCGGGATCGACCGCGGCCGGTCGGTGTTCACCGACACCGGGGTCGTCCCGGCGACCGAGGCAGACCTCTACCCGGGGGCCACGTACTGGCTGGTCTGGGGCACCGAGGACGGGCTGCCGATCGTCGGTCCGGACGCCGAGCCGGTCCACCGCCCGTTCTTCCCGGCGCCGGGGGGCACACGGGCCATCGCGGTCCGCTTCGCACCCGGCATCGAGGCGGGCTCGGGCGCCGGCGGCGACACCGATTCGGAGGTGCTGGCCGCGATGCGCGCGGACGCCGAGGCGAAGTTCCCCGGCCTGTTCGACGCGCACGCCGCCGATCCGACCGACCCGGCCTTCCACACCACCGACACCGTCGACTACGCCTTCGTCGCCGAGGGCGAGATCGTCCTGAAGGTCGACGGCGGTGTCGAGGAGATCCTGCGTCCCGGTAGCTTCGTCGTGCAGCGGGGGACCAGGCATGCCTGGGAGAACCGCTCGACGGAGCCGGCGCTGGCAATCTTCGTGATCGTGGGGGCCGAGCGCCGATGAGGCAGGTCGTGCTGGCGCCGGACCGCACCCTCGTCGTCCGCGAGGTCACCAGGCCCGATCCGGGACCGGGCGAGGTCCTCCTGGACGTCGCGTACGCCGGGGTGTGCGGGTCCGACCTGCACCGCATCTACGACTGGGACCCCGTCCCGGCCGGTTCGGTGCTCGGGCACGAGTTCAGCGGCCGCGTCGCCGGGCTCGGTGCCGACGTCGTGGGCTGGTCCGCGGGCGACCGGGTGACCGTGCTGCCCGTCGACCCCTGCGGAGCCTGTCCCGCGTGCAGCGGGCGTGGCGGGATCTGCCGCGCCGGCCTCGCCCGCGGGCCCGGACTGGGACGGCCCGGAGGCTACGCCGAGGCCGTGGTGGTCCCGGCGGGGATGCTGGTGCGGCTGCCGGACGGCGTCGACGACCAGGCGGGCGCGTTCGTCGAGCCGCTGGCGGTGGCGTGTCGAGCGGTCCGGCAGAGCGGTGCACGGCCGGGATCGCGCGTCGCCGTGCTCGGCGGCGGGCCGATCGGGCTGACTGTGGCTCTGGTGCTGCGCGCACGGGGCGCCGAGGCCGTTCGGCTGGTGGAGCCGAACCCCGCCCGGCGGGAGAGAGCGGCGGCGTCGGCTCCGGTGGCCGAGGATCTCGCGGTCGCGGTGGACGAACTCGGCCACCCCCTCGACGTCGTCCTCGACTGCACCGGCCACTTCGCCGCGGCCACCGGTGCGTTCCCGTTCGTGCGGGACGGCGCCACCGTCGTCGTCGTCGGGCTCTGCGGCACTCCGGCCACCGTCGACCTCGGCACCCTGGTTCGGGCCGAGATCGTGCTGCGCGGGACTCTCGCGTACGAGAGGCAGGACTTCGACGCCGCGATCGCGGCGCTCGCCGAGGGAGCGGTCCCGTGGAGGTCCGTGGTGACCGACGTCCGCCCGCTGGAGCAGGCCAATGCGGTTGTCCGGGACCTCCACGGAACGGCTTCCCCCCAGTTGAAGGTGCTCCTCTCGCCGACGGGATGAAGAGAGGCCACCGCCCCGCGCAGACGTCTCGGAGGAGGCTCGTCGCGGCGCCGTGCGCAGGATCGGCTCGCCTGAATCGCCGCAGTGGAGAACGCGTACGCGGGCGGGTGGAGTCGCTGCATGCGGTCGGTAGCCCGGCCGGGTCGGCGAAGTGCACCTCCTGCCCGGTTCGCGCTGACGGTCCCGTGCCCGGCCGGCTCCTTCCCGCGGTCCCGGTCGACGACGTGCACGGAGACTCGGCCCTTCGGCCGTGATCGTCGATCTCCGAGCGAGCGGGGGTCTCGGGCGCGAGGTCGGTCGCGCCGTCCCAGCCGCCGGAACGCCGGCGGGAGATGCCGCCTGCCGTCACTCAGCATCGTGCGTGGACGGTGCCGGTCCGGCCCGCCCGGTCCCTCGACGAGGAGGAACACATGGCGAACGCCGCTCTGACGAGGCGGTCCTGGCTCACGGTGGGTGGCAGCACCCTGGCCCTCACCGTGGGCGCATCGCCCATCCTGCTGCAGACGTCCGGCCTGTTCATGCTCCCGCTCGCCGAGGAGTACGGCTGGAGCCGTACCGAGGTCAGCGGTGCGAAGAGCCTCGCGGGCCTGTTCGCGACGGCGGCGGTGCTGGCCTACGGGTACCTGATCGCCCGTCACGGTTTACGCCGGGTCATGGTCCCGAGCCTGGTGCTGTTCTCCGTGGCCCTCGCCGGGATCGCATTCACGCCCGGATCGCTGGCGATCTACTACGCGCTCGTCGTGGTGGCCGCCTGTCTCGGCGCGGCGCAGAACCCGCCGCCCTACGTCCAGGCGGTGTCCGGCTGGTTCGACCGCCGCCGCGGGCTGGCGATCGGGATCGCGGTCTGCGGCACCGGGCTCGGGACCTCTCTGGTCCCGCAGTACACGCAGGTCCTGATCGGGTCCGTCGGCTGGCGGGGGGCGTACGTGGGCCTCGGTCTGCTGGTCCTCGTCGTGACGATGCCGTGCTGGCTCCTCCTGGTGCGCGAGCCGAGCCTGCGCGAGCGCGAGCAGCTGGGCTTCCTGCCCGTGACCGGATCTATCACCGGCTCGGGGCCGACACGCGAACTTCCCGGACTCACCCGTCGCGAGGCGGTGCGCACGCGGCAGTTCTGGATCCTTGCGGCCGCGACGCTCATCGGCTCCATCGCGCTCAACGGCAGCGCCGCCCACCTCGTGCCGATGCTGACCGACCGCGGGATGTCCCCCGCGGAGGCGGCGGCTGTGTTGCTGCCGGTCGGGGTCGCGTCGCTGCTCGGCAGGCCACTGGCGGGGCTGTTGCTCGACCGGTTCCACGGACCGACGGTCGCGGCGGTGCAGCAGCTGGTGCCGATCCTCGGCTTCGTGCTGATCGGAACCGGCTGGTCGCCTGTTGGGGGCGCGATCGCCTTCGGCCTGTCGATCGGAATCGAGGTCGACCTGGCGAGCTTCATGACCAGCCGCTACTTCGGGTTGAGGCACTTCTCCAAGGTCTACGGGTTCGTGTTCGCGATCTTCCAGCTCGGTGCGGCGGCGGGCGCCCTCGCCTACGCCGTGTCGTTCGACTATGCGGGGACCTACGCCGTCGCTTTCTGGGTGATCGGGGTGGCCCTGGTGTTGACCGCTGCGGCGTACCTGGCCCTCGGCACCTACCGCTATCCGGTCCACGTGCGCGCCACCGAGCCCGACGAGCGGACCCGCACCGCCGACGTGGCAGGCGGCTGATCCACGATGACGCCCCGGTTGGGTTCCGACGACTGGAATGACCGCTGGTCGGCGGGGGACGGACGGATGACGCTTGAGGGACACGGATGCCGCTCGGTGGGCGGTGCCGTCCTGGACGACGAGGAGGTTGGTTCCGGATGACGACTGCCCTGGGGCTCGGGCTGACGCACTACCCTCTGCTGGCGGGGACCGACGCCAACATGGCGAACCTGCTCCGGTGGACCCTCACCGACCCGGACATCCCGGAGGCCGCCAAGGACGTCTCGTCCTGGCCGCAGCGGATGCGCGAGGAGTGGGGCGAGGACGGCGGCGAGAGCGCCGCGGCGGGCCACCGGGCGGCCCTCGTGGCCGGGCTGGCCCAGTGCCGCAAGGCGCTCGACGAGTTCCAGCCCGACCTCCTGGTCGTGTGGGGTGACGACCAGTTCGAGAACTTCCGCGAGGAGGTCGTCCCCCCGTTCTGCGTGCTGGCCTACGACGACCTGGAGCTGCACCCCTTCGAACTGCAGATCGAACGCGGTCTGCCGAACGCCTGGGGCATGCCGGACGAGACGACGTTCGTGCTGCGCGGGGACGCCGGCCGGGCCCGTGCGCTCGCAGACGGGCTGATCAACGACGGCTTCGACATGGCCTACTCGTACCGCAAGCGTGCGGGGGCGCGGTTCCCGCACGCCATCCTGAACACGCAGATCTTCCTGGACTACGACAACGCCGGCTGCCGGTTCCCGTATCCCATCCTGCCGATCACCGTGAACTGCTACGGCCAGCACGCGATCGCCCGGCGCGGCGGTCTCGCCCGCTTCGCCGAGATCGCTGACGAGCGGCTGGACCCGGTCGGGCCGACCCCGCAGCGATGCCTCGCGCTGGGCGCGGCCGTCGCACGGAACCTTCGGGAGAGTGGGCTGCGGGTGGCCTACGTGGCGTCCTCCAGCTGGTCGCACGCCTTCCTGAACGACAAGGACTGGCACCTGCGGCCGGACGGCCCGGCCGACCAGGTCTTTTACGACGCGCTCGTCTCTGGGGACCGCCGACCGTGGCAGGAGGCGACCGGCAGGCAGATCGTCGAGGCCGGTCAGCACGAGATGCTGAACTGGTTCTGCCTCCTGGGCGCCGTCGACGAGCTCGGCCTCGGCCCGACCTGGTCCGACTTCGTGACCACGGACGTCTTCAACTCCAACAAGGCGTTCGCCGTCTACACCGACTGACCCTGCTCCACCGACGTAGAGGAGTGAACCCATGGCCCTGACCGACGAAGGCCTCGTCCCGATCCCCGGGATGGCGAGCCGCTGGGTGCGGCTGGCGAGCGGTGCGAAGGCCCACTACATGACCTCCGGGGACCACGGTCCGGCCGTCGTGCTGCTGCACGGCGGGCTGCCCGGCTCGTCGGGCACCGCCGGCTGGCGGTTCATGGCTCCCTTCCTCGGGGAGAACGGCTTCCGGGTCTACTGCCCCGACCAGCCCGGCTTCGGGCACGCGGACACCTCGCCCGAGCATCTGCCGAACGGGGTGCATTCGCACGTGGACTTCCTCCAGGAGTTCACCACCGCACTCTGTCTGGACGAGTTCCATCTGGCCGGCAACTCGATGGGTTGCATGAACACGGTCAACTATGTGGTCGCCCACCCCGAGCGGGTGCTCAGCTTCGCGCTCATCGCCGGCGGCATCGGCGACCAGCTCGCCCCCGAGAAGAAGCCGGAGGGCAAGAAGGACCTGCGGCGCTACGACGGCACCCGGGACGGTATGCGCGCGATGATGACGGCGATCATCCACCGCGGCGAGGCGATCAGCGACGACCTGATCGAGATGCGGTTCCAGGCTGCGGAGCGGCAGAAGGAGGCGCACGCGCGCTACTGGCCCTCGCTGCGCCAGTACATGGGCGACCACCCCTGGGAGAGTGAGAGCCTGGCTGCCCGGATGTCGACCAAGGGGCGGATCGACCGGATCGACATCCCCGGGGTGTACCTCTACGGCCAGGACGACGTCCTCAACCCCGTGGAGTGGGGCTACGAGCAGGAGGACGTGCTGCCGAACGTCCAGTTCTTCTACCCACCGGACTGCGGGCACCAGGGCCAGACCGACCGTCCCGACCTGTTCAACCCGCTGTTCCTGGAGTTCTTCCGGGACGGGCGGGTCAGCAGGCAGACGGCCGACGCCGCCGGGATCTCGAAGCGGCGCGCGGAGCTCGCCGCGGTCGTCGAGCAGGCCTGACCCGGTACGACCTGAGGAGTTTCAATGACCGTGTCAAGCCGCGTTGGCTGCGGGGGCCGGTGCCTCGGTGGTGAAGCGGCGGTTGTCACGGAGCAGCGCCCAGACGAGGTC
>NZ_JNYD01000046.1 GCF_000717175.1 Pseudonocardia autotrophica
CGACCTCGTCTGGGCGCTGCTCCGTGACAACCGCCGCTTCACCACCGAGGCACCGGCCCCCGCAGCCAACGCGGCTTGACACGGTCATTGAAACTCCTCCCGGTTCGCCGAGGTGTCGGTCCTCCGCGGGAGCCTCCGGCGGGAGCGGTCCGCCGACCAGCGACCAAGGTCCCGGTGCCCGGGGGTGTTCGTCCCCCGGCGTGGCTCAAGTGGCGGTGTCGGCGACCCTGCCGGTGACCTTGTCCGGGTAGCGCGCCGTGAAGCGGACCGCGACCACGATCGCCACGATTGGGGCGACCCAGTTGAGCAGCAGGTCCAGCAGGTACTGGCTGTCGGTCCCGTCGGCCTGCGCGTCGAGCGCGGCGACCACCACCGCGGCGGCGCCCATCACCACGAGCGCGACGCCCCACACCGCCGAGAGGGTCCGGTTGATCGTCATGAAGGTGGGGGAGAAGACGATCCAGGGGACTAAACCGGCGACGATCGAGAGCAGGGTGGTCGGGCCCCTGTCGTGCTGCGTGCCGACGCCGGGTCCCGCACATCTGGAGGAGCGGTCCGCCCTACGGGCGCACCTGGATCAGGAGATCGGGGTCGATCGCGAAGTAGCCGGTGAACGGCGCCCCCTGGGCGACCAGGAGCGTCAGGGCGATGGCCATGGCGGTGGCGAGGAGCGCCAGGGCCGTCGCCGCCCTGCGCAGCCGGTCGGCCTGGACGCAGGCCATGGCGGCGAGCGTCGTCACGGCCACGAGGTACAGCGCCGTCAGCCGCAGGGGGTCGATCGACGACGTGCTCAGGACCAGGCGGGTGCGGCGGGCCTCAAGCGCCCGGTCGATCGAGGTCTCGAGGCGGTCCTGGGCCACGCGCTGGCCCTCCGTCTGCACGGGCAGGCCCAGCACGATGCCCTGCACCTCGACGAGCAGCGCGGGGGCGAGGTTCAGCGTGGCCCGTCCACCGCTCATCTCCGGCCACTCGGTGGCGACGTAGCCGTCGATCTGCTCGCGCAACAGCTGCCGGATCCGCGGCTGCTCGGCGGGGAACGCGCCGGTCAGCAGGTCGACGTCACGCAGGGCGCTGGCCTCCTGGCTCACGGCGGCCGCGGCCTTGTCGCGGTCGGACCACACGTCGGCCACGAGGAACCCGACCAGGAGCCCGAAGATGAGCCCCAGCGGGGAGAGCAACCCCGGGCTCAGCGGGCCCACCGCGTCGGCGCGCCCGGCACGGCGAAGCAGGTACAGCACCAGGAGGATGACGCCCGCCGCCAGGTACAGCGCAAGGAAGATCGCCGCGGTGAGCAGCGCGATCGAGGTGTCGGCCAGCCACGGGATCACACCGCCCTGCTCGCACGTGATCATGCGGGGATTACCTCGGCGGTGCCGCCGTTCGCGTGATGGCGCTCGACCCCCGGTGACGCGGCGGATCAATCCCGGCGCCTCAGGGCCGGCGGGTCACCACCGCGGGACCACGCGGCTGAGCATGGTGAGCGTCCCGTCCGGCCCGGCCACGACCTCGTCCACCAGCTCGTGCAGCGGCGACAGGTCCGGTCCGGCCGGCACCGCGCCGCCGCCGGCGACGACGATCCGCAGCCGCCGCGTCCGGTGCGTGGAGATCGCGGTCGTCCCGATCCGCAGCCCGTCGGGGGCGGACCCGGGGACGAGGGCGTCCCGGCCCGGGTCCAGCGCGTCGACGGCCCTCGCCACGGCCTTGAGGACGAGCGCGGTCTGCGTCCGCGGCCAGTCGAGGGCCCGCAGCCACTCCCCGAGGAGTGTGCCGACCTGGTCCGACGACGGTGGGTCCGCACCGGGCGCCGCCGCGAGCCGCCACTCCCCGGCGTTGGCCGTCACCGTGAAGCGGGGTCCGGAGGGGAGGTCCGGGATCGCCGGTCGGGTCGTCGCACTGCTCTGTTCCAGCATGGGGCCTGCTCCAGTTGCTGTCGTCTCAACAACTCGGCCGGAACCCTCCGGCCGTACTGCCCTCCGGGTCTTCCCCGCCCGGCGTCGATCGAACCTGCTCATCGGTGCGGCTCTGCTCACCTTGCCGGGGAGAGCGCCTCCCGGGACAGGGGCGCGCCGTCGGCGTCGGTCAGCGTGGGCAGCGTCTTCTCGTAGAACTCGGCGAACACCGGCGGCAGGTCCGCGCGGATGTCGCTGACCTGCAGCTCGACCTCGTGCACGAGGGTCGCCGAGCCGGCGGTGTGGGCGTACCACTGGAACTTCTCGAGCGTCCCGGCCTTGCGGACCTGCTCGACGACGAGTCCGATCGAGCCCTCCTGCGGCCGCTGCGGTGAGTGCGGGACCCCGGCCGGGAGCAGCCACGACTCGCCCTCCCGGATGTGCACCGTGCGCGGGCCCTCGTCCGTGACCAGGTGGACGTGGATGTCGCCCTTGATCTGGAAGAACCACTCCTCGTAGGGGTCGACGTGGTAGTCCTGGCGCTGGTTGGGCCCGCCGACGACCATCACGATCAGGTCCTCGGCCCCCTCGTGCAGCTGCTTGTTGCCCACCGGCGGCCGCAGCAGGTGGCGGTGCTCGTCGATCCAGCCGTCGAACCGGACGGGCTCGCTGATCTCGGTCATGTGTCCTCTCTCTGGACGGGCCCCCGTTCGGGGCGGTACGCCACGGCGGAGATCTCGATCAGCAGGTGGGGATGGGGGAGCTGGTGCACGGCGACCGTCGTGCGCGCGGGGCCGGACTCGTCGAAGTACTCGGCGTAGACCTCGTTGTAGCCGCCGAAGTCGTTCATGTTCACCAGGTAGCTCGTGACCGAGACGAGGTCCTCCAGCCCGGCGCCGGCGGCCACGAGGATCTCGCGGACGTTCTCGATCACGGCGCGGGTCTGGACGCGGATGTCCAGCGTCGTGGTGCCGAGCTCGTCCGCCTCGGCGCCCGCGAACGTGCCGTCCGGGAGGCGGCTGCTCGTACCGGAGACGTAGATGAGGTCGCCGGCGCGGCGGGCGTGCGGGAACCGGCCGCGGGGGCGGGCCCGGCCCGGGACCAGGTAGGCGTCGTCGCTCATGACCGCACCCTCCTGAGCGTGGCCGCGGCAGCGGCCGCGCCGGTGGCTGCGCCCAGGGCGACCGCGCCGGCGATCCGGTCCTGCCGGCGGATGCGGCCGTCGATCTCGGAGTAGGGCACCGTCGTGAAGGAGACGAGCTCGTAGCGGGACACGTACCCGGGCACGGCCCGCTCCAGCGCGTGCCGGGCCCGCGCGGTCCAGCGGAACACCGGCGAGTTCACCCGGTCGCTCATCTCGACGAAGTTCTCCAGGGCCATGTCCGCGATCGCCTCGGCGTTGGCCTTGCGCCGCTCCTGGTACCGCGGCAGCGCGCGGGCGAGGTCCCCGCCGGCCGCGTCGAGGCAGCGGTCGAGCTCCACGCAGTCCTCGAACGCGCAGTTCGCGCCCTGCCCGAAGAACGGGACGATGGCGTGCGCCGCGTCGCCGAGCAGCGCCACCCGGCCCCGCACCCACGGCGCGCAGCGGATCGTGACCAGCGAGCCGACCGGGTTGCGCAGGAAGTCCTCGACCAGCCGCGGCATCAGCGGCACGGCGTCGGGGTACTGCGCGGCGAAGTACGCGGTGACCGCCTCGGGGGTGTCGAGCGCGGCGAACCCGCCCGGCCCCGCCTTCGGCCAGAACAGGGTGCAGGTGAAGGAGCGGTCGGTGTTCGGCAGCGCGATCATCATCGACGACCCGCGCGGCCAGATGTGCAGCGAGCCGGGGTCGAGCGCGAAGTCCCCGCCCGGGGTGGGCGGGATCTCCAGCTCCTTGTACCCGTGCGGGAGGAAGTCCTGCCGGAAGTCGAACCCCTCGCTGAACTGCAGCGACCGGCGGACGGCCGACCAGGCGCCGTCGGCCCCGATCACGACGTCGGCCTGCCGGGTGCCGCCCTCGGCGAAGGTCAGCGTGCCGGTGTCCGCGTCGACGGCGGTCAGCCGGTGCTCGAAGTGGAGCGTCACGTCGGCGGTCTTCTCGGCGCAGTCCAGCAGGGCGTGGTTGAGCCGGGCCCGGCCGATCGAGTTGATCGCCCGGGTGCCGTCCGCGGAGTAGGACTGGAAGCCCAGCGCGCCGCGGACCGGGTGCAGTGTCCGGCCCCGCATCGGGAGGGCCTCGGCCAGCGCCTGGTCCGCGAGCCCGACCCGGTCGAGCGCGTCGAGCCCGCGGGCGGAGATCGCGAGGTTGATCGAGCGGCCGCGCTCCGCCCCGGCGGTGCGCGGGTCCGCGCGCCGCTCGTAGAGGTCGACGGCGATGCCGCGCCGGCCGAGCAGGGCCGCGAGCAGGCAGCCGGCCAGCCCGGCCCCCACCACGGCGACCCGTTCGACGGGCGCGCCCGCCCAGGTCGGATCAGGCATCACGCCGCTCCCCGGGGCCGGTCGACGGGACTCCGGACGACAGGGTTCTGTACGACAGGGTTCCGGACGACAGGACGGCGGCCAGCGCGGTCGCGGCCCGCCAGGCGTCGTGGTGGGTGCAGTAGAGCGGGACCGGCGCGAAGCGGACGACGTCGGGCGGACGGGCGTCGGCGACCACCCCGTGCTCGTGGCGCAGCCGCGCGCAGACCTCCGCGGCGGTGGTCCCCGCGACGCGCACCGACAGCTGGCACCCCCGGCGCTGCGGGTCGGCGGGCGTGATCACCCGCGCGGGCAGGTCCGCGCAGACCGTGGCCAGCAGGTCGGCGAGGTAGCCGGTGAGCCGGATGCTGCGTTCCCGCAGGGCCGCGATCCCGACCTCGTCGAACAGGCGCAGGGAGACCAGGACCGGTGCCATCGCGAGGATCGGCGGGTTGGACAGCTGCCACGAGTCCGCCGTGTCGACGGGATCGACGTCGGGGCCCATGGCGAAGCGGGTCGCGGGATCGGTGCTCCACCAGCCCTGCAGCTTCGGCAGGCTCCGGTCCGTGAGGTGCCGCTCGTGCACGAAGCACCCGGCGACCGCGCCCGGCCCGGCGTTGACGTACTTGTAGTGGCACCACGCGGCCCAGTCGACGCCCCAGTCGTGCAGCCGCAGCGGGACGTTGCCGACCGCGTGCGCCAGGTCCCAGCCCACGACGGCGCCCGCCGCCCGGCCGGCGGCGGTGATCGCGGGGATGTCCATCAGCTCGCCGGTCAGGTAGTTGACGCCGCCGAGCAGCACCAGCGCGACCCGGTGGCCCTCGCGGCGCAGGAACGCCAGCACGTCCCCGGTGCGCAGGCAGTCCTCGCCCGGCCGCGGGCGGAGCCGGACGACCGCCCGGCCGGGGTCGAGCCCGTGCAGCCGGGCCTGGCTCTGCACGGCGTAGGAGTCCGAGGGGAACGTGGTGTCCTCGACGACGATCGCGTACCGCTCCGGGGTCGGCCGGTAGAAGCTGATCATCATCAGGTGCAGGTCGACGGTCAGCGAGTTCATCACGACGGTCTCGGCGGGCAGGGCGCCGACGAGCCGGGCGGCGGGGTCGCGCAGGAACTCGTGGTACGGCTTCCACGGCCGCCCGGCCTCGAGGTGGCCCTCGACCCCGAGCCGCGCCCAGTCGGCCAGCTCCTGCTCGACCGCCGCCCGGGTGCCGCGCGGCTGGAGCCCGAGCGAGTTGCCGGCCAGGTAGGCGGTCTCGGTGAAGGCGCCGCCGGTGGCCGGCGGCACGTGGAAGTCGGCCCGCCGCGGGGGCAGCGGGTCGACGGCGTCGAGGTGGTGCGCGTGCGCCTCGTCCACCGGGCGCACGACGGTGCTCATCCCGCCCCCTCGCGTGCCGGCCGGCCGAGGAACTCCTCGGCGTTGCCGCCCAGCAGGAGGTCCCGCTGGTCCGCGGTGAGGAAGGAGGCGCCGCGGATCAGCGACCCGGGCGCCTGCTCGCCGAGCGGGTACGGGTAGTCGGTGCCGAGCAGGACCCGCTCGGCGCCGAGGGTGTCGACCAGCAGCCGCAGCGCCCGCTCGTCGAACACCACCGAGTCGACGAGGAACCGGTCGAGGTAGCCCGAGGGCGGCAGCGTCGAGGTGCCGACGACGTCGTGCCGCTCCCGCCAGGCGTTGTCCGTCCGGCCGATCCAGAAGGGGAACGAGCCGCCGCCGTGGGCGAAGCAGATCCGCAGCTCCGGGCCGATCCGGTCGAACACCCCGCCCAGCACCAGCGCCAGCAGCGACAGGTGGGTCTCGGCGGGCATCCCGACCAGCCACTGCGCCATCCACCGGGCGGTCCGCGGCGACTCCGGCATGTCCCAGGGGTGCACGAACACCGGGACGCCGAGGGCGGCGGCGTGCTGCAGGAACGTCACGACGCCGGCGTCGTCGAGGTCGCGGTCGCCGACGTGGTTGCCGATCTCGACGCCCACGTGCCCGGCCGCCACGGCCCGGTCCAGCTCGCGGCACGCCGCGTCCGTGTCCTGCAGCGGGACCTGGCAGAAGGGCATCAGCCGGCCCGGTGCGCCGGCGGCGATCTCCAGCGCGAGGTCGTTGAACACCGCGGCGGTGCCGGCCGCGGCGCCGGCCTCCTGGTCGTAGGAGAAGAACACCGGCGTGGGGGAGAGGACCTGCCGGTCCACGCCGTGGGCGTCCATGTGGGCCAGCCGCACGTCGGCGTTCCAGGCCGAGTCCGTGATCGCGCGGAACGGGCGCTCGCCGAGCAGGATCGTCGCGGTGGCGGGGCCGTCGACCCGCAGCGACGGCCGTGGGCCGGTGCCGGGCAGGTCGGGCCAGCCCCGCGGGACGTAGTGGGTGTGGACGTCCGTCACCGGGGCCACGCGCCTCACCGGCCGATCTCGGTGCGGACGGCGTAGAGCTCCGGGAAGAAGGTCAGCGACAGGGCCTCCCGCAGGAACGCGACCCCGCTCGACCCGCCCGTGCCCCGCTTGAACCCGATCGTCCGCTCGACGGTCTTGAGGTGGCGGAAGCGCCAGAGCTGGAAGTTCTCCTCGATGTCGACCAGCTCCTCGCACGTCTCGTACTCGGCCCAGTGGTCGTGCGGCGCCTCGTAGACCTGCCGGAACACCTCGACCAGGCCTTCGTCGAAGGTGTGCGCGCGGCGGACGTCGCGCTCGAGCAGGTGCACGGGGACCGCGTGCCCCCGCCGGGCGAGGTAGCGGAGGAACTCGTCGTAGAGGCTGGGCGCCTCGAGCAGCTCCTGCAGCAGCGCGCGGGCGTCCGGGTCGTGCGCGAACACCTCGATGATCTCGACGTTCTTGTTGCCGAGCGCGAACTCCACCGCGCGGTACTGGTGGGACTGGAAGCCCGACGACGGGCCGAGCACCGGCCGGAACTCGGCGTACTCGGCGGGGGTCAGGGTGGCCAGCACGGACCACTGGTCGGTGAGCGTGCGCTGCACGTGCTTGATCCGGGCGAGCTGCTTGAGGGCGAGGGCCAGGTCGTCCGCCGCGATGTTGCGCATCGCGGCGCGCAGCTCGTGCAGGACGAGTTTGAGCCACAGCTCCGAGGTCTGGTGCTGGATGATGAACAACATCTCGTCGTGGTGCGGCGGGTCGCTCAACGGGTGCTGCGCGTCGAGCAGCCGGTCGAGGCACAGGTAGGAGCGGTAGGAGGTCGTCGTCCGGAGGTCCCGGACGATGTCCGCCTCCAGCGACCGCGTGTTGCCCGCCGGTGGCGACGTCATCGGTGCTCCCCGGGGTGGTGGTCCGGCGCCCTGCGCCGGGCCGTGGCGGTCAGGTCCGTGCGCCGGGCGCGGTCTCGCCGACGGGAGGCGGCGGGAGCACGTCGAGCTTCTCCACCAGGCCGAGGGCCTGGAACACGCGCAGCGCGGGACCGGTGCCCAGCCGCACCGCGACCCGCCGCCCCTCGGCGCGGGCGCGCTCCCGGGCGAGCAGCACCAGCCGCACGCCCGACGAGTCGACGAACTCCAGCTGCGAGAGGTCCACGACCAGCAGCCGGGGCCGGTCCCGCTCGGCCTCCTCGACCCGGTGCATCGCGTGGTCGAGGGTGGCGATGTCGAGCTCGCCGTGGAGGACCACCTCGGCGACGGCGGGGACCCCCGGCTCCCGCTCGTCCGGGACGGGGTTCACGGGGCCACCTCGACGACGAGCAGCGCCACGTCGTCCCGCAGCACGCCCTGCTGGAAGGTCACGACGTCCGTGAGCAGCGCGTCGGCGAGCGCGGCGGCGTCCCACGGGCCGGGCGCGCCGGCGACCGCGGTCAGGCGTTCCACGCCGTAGAAGCCGTCCACCCCTCGGGCCTCCGTCACACCGTCGGTGTACAGCACCAGTATGTCCCCCGGGTCCAGCCGCAGCGTGGTCTCGCGCAGCACCGGATCGGGGAAGACGCCGAGCAGCGTCCCGGACAGCGGGACGAGCTCGACGGCGTCCGCGCGGCGCACCAGCGCCGGCGGGTGACCGGCCCCGACCAGCGTCACCGTGGCCCCGCCCGCGGGCTCGACGGCGATCCGGGCGTGCGCGACGGTGGCGAACCGGCCGTCGGCGCGGGCCTCGCGCAGCATCGCGGCGTTGAGCCGCCGGAGCGCGTCGACCGGGCCGAGGCCGTGCGCGACCTCGGCCCGCAGGGTGTGCCGGATCAGGGCGGTGAGCGCGGCGGCGTCGGGGCCCTTGCCGCAGACGTCCGCCACCACCGCGGCCCACCGGCCCGGCTCCGGGGTGGCCACCACGTCGTAGACGTCGCCGCCGACCTGGACGTCCGTGCGCTCGTCGGTCTGCGGCCGGTAGCGGGCGGCCAGCCGCAGCCCCGGCGCGTCGGGCAGGACCGTCGGCAGCAGCGCCGCCTGCAGGGTGTGCGCGATCCGCCGTTGCTGCTGGTAGAGCCGCGCGTTGTCGAGCGCGACGGCCGCGGTGGCCGCGACGCGCTGGACGAAGGCGAGATCGAGCTCGTCGAACCGCCGCCCGGACTCGGCGTGCACGAGGGTCAGCGCCCCGAGGCTGTGCCCGCGCACCAGCAGCGGCACCACCACCGCCGAGCGCATGCCGATCGACCGGATCAGCTCCAGGTGCTCCTCGTCGACGGCCCCGGCGACGAGGAGCTCGTCGGGGATCTCGGGGAGGAAGGCGGGCGTGCCGCTGCGGCTCACCTCGAACGCGCCGCTCCGCGCGGACGGGTCCGGCGGGTAGCGCTCCTGCAGCCGCAGCACGAAGTCGAGCCGGGCGGGGTCGTCGTGCGCGACGGCGACCTGCTCCACCTCGTTCCCGCGCACGAGGTGCACGGCGCACCAGTCGGCCAGGTCGGGGACCATCAGGTCGGCCAGCCGCTGGAGGCGCTCCTCGACCGACAACGGCTCCTCCATCAGGCCCGCCGTGTGCGCGAGGACCTCCATGCGGTCGCGCTCCCGCTCGGCGTCGGCCCGGGCGCGCTGCTCGACCACGAGCAGCCGGGCGCGGTCGAGGGCCTGCGCGCACAGGGCGGCGACCGCCTCGAGGTAGGCCCGTTCGTCGGGCAGGAAGGCGTGCGGGGTGTCGAAGCTGAACACGATCGCGCCGAGGTCGCGGTCCTCGACCCGCAGCGGCAGGCACGCGGAGGCCTCCCGGTTGCCCGCGGTGCCGATCGGTGCCATCTCCGGGTAGCGCGCCCGCCACTGCTCGGCGCCCTCGAGCCACACCGGGGTGCGGTCGAGCACGGCGTCGGACAGCGGGCGTCCCCGGTGCAGCTCCAGCCGCCGGTACGGCGCCTCGAGCTCGGCGGGCCAGCCCATGCTGAACAGCGAGGTCAGCGTGCGGGCGTCGGTGCGGTCGTAGAGGACGCCGGCGTCGGCGCCCAGCAGCTGGACCGAGACGGTGACCGCGACCTGCCCGATCGCCTCGGGCGTGACGGCGCCGAGCAGGGCGACGGCGAGCCGCTGCAGGGCGGTGCCGTGGGCGCGCGTGGTGTTCACCGGGCGGCCTCCGCGGCTCTCGTCGAACGTCCAGTGTGGCAGGTCATCCGCCCTCGGTGGACCTTTTCGTGCGTCCGGCGTGCGACGGCGCCGACCCGACTGACGCCGGACACCGGACGAGACGCCGCCGGGCCCTGGCGTGTCGGCCGCTCCTCGGTTTGACTGCAAGGGGAGGACCGGATCCAGGGGGTGGACGGTGTGGCGGTGGTACCGGGTACGTGGCTCTCGCGGTCACCGCGGCCGGAGGACGTCACGACCGCGGTCCTGGACCTGATCCGGGACCTCGTCCCGTTCGTCCAGACCGGGATCAAGGCGGCCGACGAGCTGCGCGACCGCGCGGCCCTCGCGCTGCGGCACAGGATGCGGGGGCTGCGGGACTGAGGCGTCCGAGGCGCCCGAGGCGTCCGAAGCGCCCGAGGTGCCCGGGCCGGGCCGGCGGGCGCATCAGCCCGCGGGCCGGGCCCGCTCGGCCCCGCGCAGTGCCGCCTCGACCCCCAGTGCCTCCCCGACTCCCAGCGCGTCCTCGACCCGCTGCGCTGCGGCGAGGAGCGCCGCGTCCTCGCCGGCGAGGGCCTCGAGGGAGATCCCGATCGGCAGGCCGCTCGTCGACCGTCCGGCCGGCAGCGAGATCGCCGGCATGCCCGCCGCGGAGCCGGGTGCGGTGTTGCGGACGTTGGTGAGGAAGGTCGGGACGTCCCGGCCGTTGTGCGGCGTGGTCGCGTCGTGACCGAGCGGCGCGGGCGGCAGCGGCACCGTCGGGTAGACGAGGGCGTCGAGCCGCTCCCCGTCCGCTCCGCGCAGCGCCTGCGCGTAGGCCTCGCGCAGGTCCTCGCGCACGGCGAGGGCGTCGCGGTAGGCGCCGTCCGGGACCGGGTCGGCCATCGCGCCCTCCAGGATCGCCCGCACGTCGGGTGAGGCGACCTGCCCGACGACGTCGTCCAGGCTCAGGTCGCGCTCCCGCCCGGGCAGCGTCGCCAGGTAGTGGGGCAGGTCCCGGACCACCTCGTACAGCACGATCGGGAACCCGCAGCGCGCGTCGAGCTCGTGGGCGGCGGCGAAGTCGACCTCGACGAGCTCGACGCCGGCGTCGGCGAGCCGGTCGAGGACCTCCGCACCGCACCGGGCGACGTCGGGATCGAGGTCGTCCCAGAAGCCCGTCCGGGGGATGCCCAACCGGAGCCGCCGGTCCGGCTCGACGTCCTCCGAAGCGGCGCCGGTGACCACCCGGTCGACGAGCGCGACGTCGGCGACGGTGCCGGCGAACACCCCGACGGTGTCGCGGGTCGAGGACAGCGGCACCACCTGCCCGGAGCCCCAGCGGCCGACCGTGGGCCGGAAGCCGACGACGCCGCAGTGCGCGGCGGGCACGCGCATCGACCCGCCGGTGTCGCTGCCCAGCGCGACCGGCACGATCCCCGTCGCGACGGCCACCGCCGACCCGCCCGAGGAGCCGCCGGCGATCCGGCCGGGGTCGTACGGGTTGCGCACCGGGCCGGAGTGCGCGTTGTTGCAGGTGATGCCGAAGGCGAGCTCGTGCAGGTTCGTCTTGCCCACGACGACCGCGCCGGCCGCGCGCAGCCGGGCGACGACGACGTGGTCCCGGCCGGGCCGGGAGTCCGCGAGGGCCGCGGTGGCAGCGGTGGTGGGCAGGTCCGCGGTGTCGATGTTGTCCTTCACGGCGACCGGTACGCCGGCCAGCGGCCCGGCGCCGCCGGCCCCCTCCCCGTCGGCCAGGGCGAGGAAGGCGCCGAGGTGGGCGAGCTCGTCGGCCCGGCGCCGCGCTCCCTCGAGGACCGCGGACGGGGAGTCGGACGCGATGCGGGACAGCGTGCGGGGGATGTCGTGCTCGCTCGTCATTCCTGCCTCCGCTCCGGGCCGGGGTGCTCGCCCGTCCGCTCGCGTCCGGGGCCCGCGGCGTTAGGCCCGTGTCCACCGATCGACCGACGGGCAGCTCGTGCGCCCGATCGGGCGGCCGGCGGATGGGGCGGGGCCGGCGTCGGCGGGACCGTCGAGGGGTCGCCGACCGCCCGGTCGCCCGGCCCCAGCGCAGCGAAGGACACCCGCCATGACCACCCCCACCCTGGCCCCGCCCGAGAACTCCCTCGACGACACCTGCTACCCGCGCCGCTTCCGGATCCTCAACCTCGTCGCCGACCGCGACCTCGCGATCGTGGCGTACGAATCGGGCGAATGGGAGAGCCGACCGGCCGTCGGCGCGGTCCTGCACCCGGACCAGGCGTGGGAGTTCGACGTCGGCCACCACTTCGGCCGGGAGAACAAGGCGGACCTGTGCCTGGAGGTCCCGGTGGACGGCGGCGCCCGGCACGTCGACGTCGAGTTCGACGTCGACGCCTTCGGCACCCCCTGGGCCTCGGCGAGCGCGTCGTCCGAGGTCGGGGTGACGGTGAGCGGCTCGACCGTGATCGTCACGTCCGGCTCCGCCCGCTAGCGGCTCAGGAGTGGTGCCGGGCCCGGTGCGCGGCGAGGACGTCGATGCCGAAGTCGGTGGTCGGGTCGCGCCACACCGAGTGGGCGTGGTTGGCCCCGCGCTGGGTGTTGTCCCACTCGACCAGCAGGCGTGGCCCCTGCAGCCGGTAGTAGTGCGGCTCGCCGGGCGCGGTGGGCCCCGCCCAGGCGACGTGCACCTCGTCGAGGGCCCGGTCGTCGTCGTACCGCGCGAGCGGCGTGACCTCGGCGGGGACCCGGTCGAGGTAGGTCCCGAGCAGGGCGCGGAGCAGTTCGCGCTGCCCGGCGTCGAGCTCGGCCCCGGGGACGCCCTTCGGCGCGGTGGTGATCGCGACGGCCTCGTGGTCGGCGCCGTCGAGCCCGCTCGCCTCGTCGATGGCGTCGCTCATCGCCTGCAGGCGCTGCTGCTCCCCGGCGTCGGCGAAGCGGCCGCGCCAGATGCCGGCGAGCGGAATCACCCGGTCGCCCTCGACGACCCGCGTGCGGTTGCCCGCCACGATGTCCGACGGCGCCCGCGGTAGCAGGGTCGCCCGGGCCGCGAGCTCGGGGCGCAAGGACCGGACCAGCTCCCGCGCCAGGTCCTCCACGCGGGCGAGCGGGCGCTGCTCGGCGCCGCCGAGCAGGGCGGAACGGGCCGGGTCGGCGCCGAGGAAGCACGGCGTGCAGGCGACGAGCGCGCCGCCGACGACCAGGTTGTTCAGCGAGACGTGGTGGCCGCCGAAGCGCCACCCCCACGGTCCCGGGCCGGCCGGGTCGCCGAACACGCGCAGGTAGTACATCCCCGGGTCGCGGCCGCGCTCGCGGTCGAACCGCGCGACGAACCCCTCGGTGTGGTCGAGCACGTTCTCCAGGCCCATCACCGTCGCGACGGTGACGTAGGCCGGGGTGGACAGGCCGGACGCGACGAGCTTCATCGCGGCCCGCTGCTGCGCGGGCCGCTGCTCGTGCATCGTCAGGCCGCCGTGGTCGGTGGGGGTGTAGAACCAGCGCCTCCGCTCGGCGTCGGTCTCCTCCTGCGCGGTGGGGGCGGCACCGGTCGCGGTGGCCCGCTGCGCGGGATCGAGGAGGTCCAGCCACGCGGCCGCGGCCTCGGCCATCCGCGCGGCGACCTCCCGCGCGCCCGCCCCGGCCTTCGCCGTCGAGCCCAGGTCAGCCATCGCCCGACCGTACCGAGCGGATGCGCTCCGGGTAACACCTCCGCTGCACTCCGCGAGCGTGTCAGCAGTCCTGCCGTCCCATGCTCAGGGGGAGCGATGACGGGAGCAGCGCCGCAGGTCGACCGGCCCACAGCAGCCCCGGGAGCGGCTGACCCTGCGCCGGTCGTGGTTCCCGACGCGGCTCCGGACGACGGCGCGGGCGGGCAGGGCGGTGGGGACGACAAGCGCCCCGGCGCCGGCGTCACGTTCCCGAGCGGGCGGACGGCCCTCGCCGTGTTCGTCGCCCTCACGTACTGGGTGACCGTCTACAGCCTGCCCGAGGCCCCGGTCGGGGCGATGTCACCGCACTTCGGATGGCTGTTCGCCGGGATCGCGGTCTTCGGCCTGTCGCTGTCCCTGCTCGCGGTCGGCCGGCGGCGGGTGGGCCGCGTGACCGCGGTGTGCGTCGTCGCCTACGTCCTGCTGCTCGACTGGCTGCTGGCCTCGGCGTTCTTCGCCGTGGTGCCCTACTCGCCCGAGCTGAAGTTCACCCTGGCCATCGGCGGGATCGCCCTCGCGTCGTTCATCGTGGGCATCGTCGTCTTCGACACGCTGCGGGTGGCCGCGTCGCTGCCGATCGTCATCCTCATCATCGGGCTGGCGACGGCGCCGTCGGGCTTCCTCGGCGGCAGCGACCTCCGGAGCCAGCTGATCATGTGGATGGGCATCATCCTCGGGGCGAGCGCCGTGGCCGAGGGCGTCAACCAGGGCGCGAAGATCATCGGCGCCTCCCGGGTGACGCAGGCGATCGCCGCCGCCCAGACCGACGCGGGCAAGGCCGGCGCGCTCCAGCGGTCGCTCGCGCCGCGGGTCGCGCACATCGGCGGCGACCTCGGGCCCGCGCTCGGCGACGCCGCGGCCCCGCCGCGCTGACGACCGTCAGGACGAGGCGGCCACGGACCGGCTGTCGACGATCACCCGGCCCAGCGGGACCAGCGACACCGGGATGAGCTTGAGGTTCGCCAGGGCCAGCGGGATCCCGATGATCGTGATGGCCAGCGCGACCGCGGTGACGAGGTGCGCGAGGGCCAGCCACCAGCCGGCGAAGACGATCCAGATGACGTTGCCGATGACCGAGGGCGCGCCCGCGTCGGCCCGGCGGACCAGCTCGCGGCCGAAGGGCCACAGCGAGAAGTCGGCGATCCGGAACGACGCCAGGCCGAACGGGATCGTCACGATCAGGATGCAGCAGACGATCCCGGCGATCACGTAGCCGATCGCGAGCCAGATCCCGCACAGCAGGAGCCAGATGATGTTGAGCAGGGTCCGCATGGTTCCTCCCGTCGCCGCACCCCGATCCTGCACGCGGCGCCCGCCGCCGGGCTCACCCTCGACGGACGACCGCGCGTGCACCCGTCGGGAGACAGATCGTCACCCGGCCGGGCGGCGTTCCAGGAGCGAGGGGCCCGGCCTCCGGGAGCCGGACGGCCCTACCTCGCCGGGCCCCTGGCCCCGACGGTGACGGAACATCTGCACCCGCGGCGGCGGAGCGCCCCGTGGCCCGCCGCCCGGCCCGAGGAGGCAGCGATGAGCACGACGGACGTCCGGAGCGACGAGGCGCGCGGCCCGGCGGGTGCCGCGACCGTCGACCTCAAGCTCGAGGTGATCGTCATCCCCGTCGCGGACGTCGACCGCGCCAAGGAGTTCTACGCGCGGCTCGGGTGGCGGCTCGACGCCGACCTCACCTTCGACAACGGCTTCCGGGGCGTCCAGTTCACCCCGCCCGGCTCGGCCTGCTCGATCCAGTTCGGCATCGACATGACGCCGGCCCCGCCGGGCTCGGCCCAGGGCCTCTACCTCGTCGTCCCGGACATCGAGGCGGTGCGCGCGGACCTGGTCGCCCGCGGCGTCGAGGTCTCCGAGGTGTTCCACCCCGGGACGCCCGGCGCGCAGTTCCGGCCCGACGGCACCGGCCTGCGGGTCGGCGAGCCCGGCCCCGGGCACACCAGCTACCGCTCCTTCGCCACCTTCCGCGACCCCGACGGCAACGGCTGGCTGCTCCAGGAGATCACGACACGGCTCCCGGGCCGGGTCGACATCGCCGAGACGACCTTCACCTCGACCGCGGACCTGGCGGGCGCGCTGCGCCGGGCCGAGGCCGCGCACGGCGAGCACGAGAAGCGGACCGGGCGGCCCGACGAGAACTGGCCGGACTGGTACGCCGCCTACATGGTGGCCGAGCAGGTGGGAGCGGCCCTGCCCCGCTGAGCGCTGGGTCGAGTGAGCAGTCGGCCCACAGGGTGGAGGAGGGGTGGTGGTCGGCGGCGAGGTGTGCGGGTGCGGTCGATCCAGCTGGGTGGCAGGAACTCGGGGAGCCCGTCGATCATGCGGACTTCCCAGTGGGAGTGGTGGATCAGCCGGTGGTGGACCGAGCAGAGCATGACGAGGTTGTGCAGGGCGGTGGTGCCGCCGTGTTGCCATTCGCGCACGTGGTGGACTTCGCACCAGGAGGGTGGGCGGTCGCAGCCGGGGAACGCGCAGCCGCGGTCGCGGACGGTGACCGCGCGGCGCAGCCCGTCGGGGACGGTGCGGGAGATCCGCCCGATGTCGAGCGGGACCCCGGTGCCATCGAGGACGACGGGGATGACCGCGGCGTCGCAGGCCAACTGCCGCAGGGTCTGGGCGGTCAGCTGTCCGCCGAACTCCAGTGAGGCGCCGGTGGCGCGGCGTTCGAGGTCCTCGAGCCGGACGGTGACGGTGAGCTGCGGGCGGCGGCCGCCGGTCTCGGGCAGCCGACCGCGGGAGAGTACCTGGGCACACACTTCGGCGAGCGCCTCGGCCTGGCGTTCGGCCGAAGAGCGCTGGTCGTCGGCGTCCCGGGGGGCGGCGCCGGCATCCACGGCGGCCGCGATGGCGTCGAACAGGGCGGCGTCGTCGAAGCGCCCGGTCAGTGTGCCGCCGGGGCGGATGCGGAAGCGCGACAGGCGCAGTTCGTTGATCTGTGCGGGCGGGGTGTCGTCGGGCTCGGCGCCGTCCTGGTCCAGGATCTCGAGCAGTTGGGTGCCCCAGGTGTGCAGCTCGGAGGGCGTGTAGATCCCGGCCTTCGCCGCGAGCTGCACTTCCGCGCCGGCCCAGGTCTCCGGCGCGAGCCGACGGGCGGGCCCGCTGTCCAGCAAGCGGGCGATGACCTCGACGTGGCGGAGGCCGGCCTCGCCGGAGGCGAACACGGTCGCGGTGGCGGGCAGTCGGGCGGGTAGGGCGGCGCCGTCGAGCCCGATCTGGTCGCACACATTGTCGGCGGCGAGCACGCGGCGGCGGGCTTCGAACCGCTCCCAGCCAAGGAGGTCGGCCAGCGCGCCGGTGGGCGAGCGGTAGCCGCGCTCACTGAATACGCCCCGCCGCTGCAGGTCGGCGGTCGCCTCGACCATGGCCCGGTCGAGAGCGCGCCGGGCCTCCTCGCACACCCGCAGCGCGTCGATGACCTCATCGGCCCCGGCAGCGGGTCCGGCGGCGTCGGTCAGCTGCGCGATCGCCTGGTGAAGGCGGTCGCGCGCGGCACCGACGGGCCCTGCGTTCATGCCTCGATCATACTCGAACGCATGTTCGAAGTTTGACCTCTCGTCGCAGGTCAGAGGCTGTTCGTCGTTGCCGGTTCGCGCCGACAGACGTCCCTGCCGCGAGGTCCTTCGCGTCGCGGCCGCTCGCCGCCGCCGAGGCACCGGTCATGGGGGGCGCCGTGGGCGTACGGGTCGGGGCGAACGTCGACGGTTCGGGTCAGCCTGCCGACACCGACCGCCGGGCCGGCTTGCGGGGGATCAGCAGCGCGGCGATCCACCCGAGCACCGCGAAGGCGCCCACGATGACCAGCGCCGAGAAGTACTGCCCACCGCCCGGGATCGCGCCGGCGACGAGTGAGCCGGCGATCGCCACACCCAGCGAGGAGCCCAGGTTCGAGACGCTGCGCGAGACGCCGGAGATGTCGCCCTGGACCTCCTCCGGCCAGGCCGACTGCACGAGGTTGACCGAGGCCGTGAGCATGATCCCCACGCCGAGGCCCATGAGGAACAGGCCGGGGACGAAGCTCCAGACGCTCGGCCGGGTGCCGCCGAGCGCGAGCAGCAGGACCAGGCCCAGGGTGGTGACGAAGAACCCGAAGCGGATCAGCCGGCGCTGGCTGTGTCGGCGGGCCATCCGCGGTGCGGCCGCCGACGACAGCAGCAGGCCGATCGTCGCGGGCATCAGCAGCAGGCCCGTCTGGATCGCCGAGAACCCGCGGACCTGCTGCAGGAACACCGAGATCACGAAGAACGCGCCCTGCAGGACCAGCCACTGCAGGTTCTGGGTCAGCAGGCCCAGGTTCGAGGTCAGGTTGGCGAAGAGCCGGACCGAGACCAGCGGCGTGCGGCCGTTCTTCTCGCGGGTCCACGCGACCACGGCGAACAGGGCCAGGACCACCACACCGAGCCCGACGTAGATCCACACCGGGGACACCCCGCCCTGCTGGACGACCACGGTGCCGCCGATGGCGTAGTCCTTCGTCGCCCGGCCCCATCCGTACGCCCCGCTCTGCAGGACGCCGAACACCACGAGGAACAGGCCCAGCGCCGAGAGCACCGCCCCCACCCAGTCGAAGGCCGGGCGACGCGCCGGCAGCGGCGGGTCGGCGATGCCGCGCCCGAGCCAGGCGATCGCCGCCACGATCACGACCTGCAGGAGGAACGACGCCCGCCAGCTGATGTAGCTGGTGATCAGGCCGCCGATGAGCGGCCCGGCCGCGGCGCCGATGCCCGCCGCCCCGCTGACCACGCCGAAGTAGCGGGCGCGGGTGGTCGTGTCGTCGAACAGCACCGTGATGAGGATGTAGATCGGCGGGATCAGCAGCGCCGACCCGACGCCCTCGAGCAGCGAGTACCCGATCATGAGCAGCGGCAGCCCCTGCGCGAACGCGGCGAGCAGGGCGCCGGCGCCGTACACGAGCAGCCCCAGCAGGAAGCAGAACTTGCGGCCCCAGATGTCGGTGAGCTTGCTGCCCGGGATCATCAACGCCGCCATGGTCAGCGTGAACAGCGTGATCGTGGTCTGGATCCCGGTGACGGAGGTGCCGAGGTCGTCGGCGATCGAGGTGATCGCGACGTTCATGTTCGACGCGGCGTAGCTCGCGACGAACTGCGCCAGTGCCAGCGGCAGCACGGCCGCCTTCGCGGTCGCCAGCGCGACGCCGCCGGCCCCTCCGGTCCTCGTCATGGTCGTCAGCCTGCGGGCCGCGGCGCGGGCGGCACCTCGCCTGTGCCAGGTGACCGGTCCCGTGCTCAGGGCAGGCGGGCGTCGTCGCGCGGGGCGGTCGAGCGGAGGCGGGTGGCGTCCTGGCCGCAGAGCGACGTGCGGTGCTGATGGGCAGTCGTGGAGCTCATGAGGCCGCGGCGGACTCCGCGACCCCGAGGTCGGTGACGACGTCGGCGAGTGTGAGCCGCTCACCCTCGGCCTGCGCCCGGAGCACCTCGGCGTCGGTCAAGGCACCCGTCGCGCGGTCGAGCAGGTCGGGCGTGCTCGGGACCACGGGCCAGCGCAGGCCGTTGCGCAGAGCCTGCGTGCGGGCCGCCGCGTAGAGCCGTACGGCGGTGAGCGGCTCGCCGGCCAGGGCCGCCAGGGTGGCCCGCAGCTCCAGAGCGACCGGACCGTCGGACACACCCAGCACCAGCCGGTGTGTGATCATGCGGTCGGACCAGGCCAGGCCCGCCGCCAGGTCGCCGTCGCGGATGGCGGCGAGCACCGCGACCCCGGACACGATCAGCGCGACGTGCCGGTTCCCCGCCTCCCGCGCCCGGTCGTGCAGCTCGGTCAACGCGTCGCCGTCGACCGTCCCGGCCGAGCTCCGGTCCATGACCACGCAGAGATCGGCCAGCAGCCGCAGCTCCGGATCGCCGTCCGCCGCGGCCGCGGCGACCCGGCGCGACGCCTGCCGTCCGCGGTCGAGCGCGCCGGCCACGAACAGCGAGTGGGCGAGCAGGGTGTACACCTCGGCGACGATCGGCGACCCGGTCCCGTCGGCTCCGCCGTCGAGGAAGTCGGCCGCCCGCTCGACATGGGGGTCGGCGAGATCGGTCCGCCCGCCCGAGGCGAGGTGGTGGGCGAGGGTGAGCCGCACCAGCGCGGCGGAGAGCCGGTCGGCCCCCTCCTCGTGGGCGAGGGCGCGCTCCGCCCAGGCCCGGCCCTCGATCGCCTTGCTGCGGAAGTACCAGTAGGTACCGAGCCGGGCGGTCATGGCGACGCCCTCGGCGGAGGGGGCGTCGACAAGCCGGTGCTGCAGCGTCGCGCGGAGGGCGGGCAGGTCGTCGTCGAGTGCGTCGAACCAGGTCGCCTCCTCGGCGTGCCCGAGCGGCGGCTTGGACCCGACGAGGTCCGCGGTCCAGCGGTCGCGGCGTTCCCGCAGGTCGGCGAGCTCGCCGGCCGCCCGGGCGGCGTGCCCGGCGTGCCCGCGGATCGTGGCCAGCTGCGTGAACCGCGACGGGCCGCCGGGGCGGGCCGGCCCCAGCGGCACGAGCAGGGAGCGGTGCACCAGCCGGGCGACGGTGTCCGCGGTGTCGGTGATGTGGGCGCTGTCGGCGCCGTCCTCGCCTCCGGTCACCGCTCGCGCGGCGGCGACCGTGAACGGCCCCGGCAGCACCGCGACGCCCCGGTGCACCGCGGCCTCGTCCGGCGGCAGGAGGGCGTAGCTCTGCTCGATCGCCGACCGCACCGTGCGGTGGTGGTCGCTGCCGCGCCCGACGCGGGCCAGCGAGCTCGGGTCCGCCGTGACCTGGTGGGCGATCTCCTCCAGGCTGAACGCCCGGGCCCGCGCCGCCGCCAGCTCCAGGGCCAGCGGCACCCCGTCGACGGCGGCGGCGATCCGCACCGCGTGCGTGAGCAGCCCCAGGTCGTCGGGGTCCGCGCCCGCCGCCGTCAGCCGGTCGAGCAGCAGCGCGACGGCGGGGGAGTCGGTGACCTCCCGGTCGTCGCGGGGCAGGGCGAGCGGACCGAGCAGATGGACCTGCTCGCCGTCGACCTCGAGCGGTTCGCGGCTGGTGGCGAGCACGGTGAGCTCGGCCGGGGCGAGGAACCACTCGTCGACGAGGTCGGCGACCGGGTCGAGGACGTGCTCGCAGTTGTCGAGGAGCAGCAGCATCCGCCGGGCGCGCAGGGAGCCTGCGAGGGCCTCGCGCGGGCGCTCGGTCTCCTCCGGGGCGTACCCCAGCGCCGAGGAGATCGTGGACAGGACGTCGTCGGCGTCCGCGGCGGCGGTGAGGTCGACGAACCACACCCCGCCCGGGAACCGCGGCGCGGTGTCGCGCGCGATCTCGATCGCGAGGCGGGTCTTCCCGCATCCCGCCGCTCCCACCAGGGACAGCACCGGGACCTCGGTGACGAGCCCGCTGAGGGCGGCCAGCTCGTCCGCGCGGCCGACCAGCGTGGAGGGGCGGTGGGGGAGGTGGATCTCGTGGGCCGGCGGCGCGGGCTCCGGCTCCGGCTCCTGTGCAGGTACCGGGGCCGGCGCCGGGGCGGGTGGTCCGGCCAGCGTCGGGTCCTCGGCCAGGATCCGCCGGTGCAGCTCGCGCAGCTCGGCGCCGGGCTCCAGGCCCAGCTCCTCGAGGAACAACCCGCGGACCTGCCGGTAGGTGCGCAGTGCCTCGTCGGCGCGGCCGAGCCGGTGCTGGGCGAGCATGCGCAAGGTCCACAGGCGCTCGCGCAGCGGGGTCTCCGCGACGGCCGGTTCGAGCTCGAGCAGCGCGCGCTGCGGCGAGCCAGTCCCGAGCAGCGCCTCGGCGAGCAGCTCCCGGAGCTGCCCGCGCAGCTCCTCCAGGCGGGCCACCGCGGCGGCGGCCCACGACGCGTCGGCCACGGTCGGGTACGGGCGCCCGCGCCACAGCGCCATCGCCTGCTCGGCGCGGTCGCGGGCCTCGTCGGGGCGCCCGCCCGCGAGGAGGTCCGCGGCGTCGGAGGTGAGCTGCTCGAAGCGCAGCGAGTCGACCGTCGCCGGCTCGGCCAGCAGCCGGTAGCCGGCCGCCTCGTGGCGCAGCACCTGCGAGGGCGCGCCCCGGTCCCGTTGCGGTTCGAGGGCCTTGCGCAGGCGCCACACGTGTGAGTCGAGGGTCGACGGCGACCGGGGGCGGGACTCGGCGCCCCACATGGCCTCCGTCAGGGCGTCGGCGCTCACGTGCCGGCCCGCGTGGACCAGCAGCAACGACAGCGCGGCCGTCAGCCGGGCGCCGCCCAGCGGCACCGGTTCACCCCCGCGGTCCACCTCGAGCGGCCCCAGATCGCGGAACCGCAGCTCGGCCGCTCCGCGCCCGTCGCTCTGCACCCCGTCGCCTCCTGCCGCGCCCCCCGGCGCAGCCGTGGACTCGGCCGTGTCGGCGGAGACGTTACAGCCGGGCACGGGCTGTAATGAAGGGTTGCCTCAGCGAACATGCCGGAGCTGCACCGGGCGACGCCGGAGGAACGCCCTCGGCCGGGGCTCGCGGCAGCGGCGCAGCGTTGCGCCGCATCCGGGGCGCGACCGGCGTGACGGGCGACCCGGGGTTAGCCTCGGTCCCATGAGTCTCGCGCTCGGGTCGCTGTTCACGTTCGACAACTCCTACGTCCGCGACCTGGGCGAGCTGTGCGTGCCGTGGGAGGCCGCGCCGGCCCCGGAGCCCTCGCTCGTCGTGCTCAACGACGCGCTCGCCGCCGAGCTGGGTGTCGACGCCGAGGTGCTGCGGACGCCCGAGGGCGTCGCTGTCCTGACCGGGAACGCGCGGCCCGACGGCGCCGCGTCGGTGGCGATGGCCTACGCCGGCCACCAGTTCGGCGGGTACGTGCCGCGCCTCGGCGACGGGCGCGCGCTGCTGCTCGGCGAGGTGCTCGACACCCGCGGACAGCGCCGCGACCTGCACCTCAAGGGATCGGGGCGCACGCCGTTCGCGCGCGGGGGCGACGGCAAGGCGCCGCTCGGGCCGATGCTGCGCGAGTACGTGATCGGCGAGGCGATGTACGGGCTGGGCATCCCGACCACGCGCGCGCTCGCCGTCGTCGGGACCGGGGAGCAGGTCGTGCGGGACCGGATGGAGCCCGGCGCGGTGCTGACCAGGGTCGCGGCCAGCCACATCCGGGTCGGCACCTTCCAGTTCGCGGCGGCGACCCGGGACACCGACCTGCTGCGCCGCCTCGCCGACCACGCGATCGCCCGCCACCACCCCGCCGCGGCCGAGGCGGACAACCCCTACCTCGCGCTCTACACGAGCGTGGTCGAGGCGCAGGCGGAGCTGCTCGCGCGCTGGATGCTCGTCGGGTTCGTGCACGGCGTGATGAACACCGACAACATGACGATCTCCGGCGAGACCATCGACTACGGCCCCTGCGCGTTCATGGACGTCTACGACCCCGCCACGGTGTTCAGCTCGATCGACCACGGCGGCCGCTACGCCTATGGCAACCAGCCCGCGGTCGCGCAGTGGAACCTGGCCCGGTTCGCCGAGGCGCTGCTCCCGCTGCTGCACGAGGACACCGACGCCGCGATCAAGGCCGCCACCGAGGTGCTGCTCTCCTTCGGCGACCGCTACGACCGGCACCGGCGGGCGGGGATGCACGCGAAGCTCGGGCTGGCCGACGGTGCGGGGGAGGACTCCGCGCTCGTCGACGACCTGCTCGCCCTGCTGCAGGAGCGGAAGGTCGACTTCACGTCGTTCTTCCGGGCGCTGGCGCGGGCCGCGGCCGGCGACCCGGAGCCGGTGCGGGCGCTCGTCGGCGAGGGGGTCGACGCGTGGGCGGAGCGGTGGCGCGCGCAGCTGCCGGCGCGCCCGGGGAGCGAGACCGCGGAGGCGATGGACCGGGTCAACCCGATCTACGTCCCGCGCAACCACCTGGTCGACGAGGCGCTCACCGCCGCCGTCGCCGGTGACCGCGGGCCGTGGGACCGGCTGCTCGAGGTGCTCGCCCGCCCGTTCGAGGAGCGCCCCGGGCTGGAGGCCTACGCCCTCCCGGCCCCGCCGAGCTTCGGCTCCTTCCGCACGTTCTGCGGCACGTGAGGTTCGTCCTGTCTGCGTGGATCGGCGGGGCCCGGGGTATCCGGGGGCATGCCGATCGTCGAACGAGTCAAGCGATTCCTCCAGAGCCCCAACGGCCGCCGGCTCACCGACCAGGGCCGCCGCATGGCCGCCGACCCCCGCAACCGTGAGCGCGCCCGCAGCATGCTGACGCGCTTCCGCCGCCGCTGAGTCCGCGCCGGCGGAGCGGCGACCATTCCTGATCCGCCTCCGCCTGCCGGGCCGTGCCCGGCAGGCGGAGGCGGCTTCAGTGTGACCGGCGGGCTGCGCCGACCCGGTCCCGGGCGAAGTCGGTTAGGTTAGGCTAACTCGACTCGCTGGAGGTCCCGTGCCCCGCCCGCGCTCCCGGATCCCCCGGGCCCTGCTCCCGCTCCTCGCCGTCGTGGCGCTCGCCGTGGCCGCGTGCGGCGGCGGCTCCGCCGCGCCCGCCGACTCCGGCACCTCGACCACGGCCGAGGCCGGGGCGTTCCCGGCGACCGTCGCCCACAAGTTCGGGAACACCACGATCGAGGCGGAGCCCACGCGGGTGGTCACCGTCGGGCTCACGGACCAGGACACCGTGCTCGCCCTCGGCGTGGTGCCCGTCGGGACCACGGAGTGGTTCGGCAACACCCCGGGCGCCCTGTTCCCGTGGGCGAAGGCCCGGTTCGACGAGATCGCGAACGGCGCGCCGGTGCCGGAGGTGCTGCCCTTCACCGACGGGGTGGCCTACGAGCGCGTCGCGGCCCTGCGGCCGGACCTCATCCTCGCCACGTACAGCGGTCTCACCCAGGCCGACTACGACCGGCTGAGCCAGATCGCCCCGACCGTCGCGCAGCCCGGTGACGTCCCGGACTACGGGCTGGGCTGGCGCGAGCAGACGACCACCATCGGCGCGGCCCTCGGCCGGCCCGCCGCGGCGGCGGAGCTGGTCGCCGGCATCGAGAAGCAGTTCACCGATGCGCGCGCCGCGCACCCCGAGTTCGCCGGCCGCACCGCCGCGGTCGCCACCTTCTACAACAGCCAGTACTACGTCTACGGCAGCAAGGATCCGCGCAGCCGCGTCCTCGGCGAGCTCGGCTTCACCATCCCGGCCGTGGTCGACGAGCTGGCCGGCGAGGAGTTCGGGGCGACCGTGAGCCTGGAGCGCAGCGACGTGCTCGACGTCGGCGCGCTCGTCTGGCTCGACGCCGGCGGCGAGGGTGTCCGGCAGTCCGTACTGGGGCAGCCCTCCTACACCGCGCGGGCGGTGCACACCGAGGGGCGGGACCTGTTCGTCTCCTACGACGGCGGCACCACCCTCGATCCGATCGGCGGCTTCGTCACCGTGCTGAGCCTCCCGGTGCTGCTCGGTGCCCTGCCGGATCAGCTCGCCGCGGTGTCCGACGGCGACCCGGCCACCGCCCCGCCCGCGCCGACCCCGCTGACCTCGGGCTGAGCGCGCCGGCCGCGGAGCTTCGGCACCCGGCCGAGCGTGCCGCGGCTCCGGCCTGGAAGATCCACTGCATGGCCGTGGACCCCCGCACCGGACGCTTCGTCGGCTCGACGATCGCGCTCGTCTTCGGGGTCGTCTTCGTCCTGGCCAACACCGGGGAGCTGGCGCCCGGCCCGCGGCTGGCGCTGCGGGTCGCGGCGGTGGTGGTGGCGGTCGTGCTGGCGGTCGGCACCGTCCGGCAGCTGCGGCGGGCCGGGGCCGACGGTGCGGCGGGCCCCGGTCGCGGCGGCTTCGACCGGCGCTACGCCGCGGTCGTGGCGGCCGAGGTCGTGGCGCTGGCGGCCGGCCTCGCCGTGATCAACGCCGTGCTGCAGGTGCCCCGGTTCGCAGTCGCGTGGGTCGCCTTCGTGGTCGGTGTGCACTTCTTCGCACTCGCCCGCATCTGGCACCTGCGCCTCTTCACCGGGCTCGGGGCCGTCGTCACCGCGCTCGGGGTGGCGGGCGCCGTCGCCGGGTTCGCCGGTGCCGGGCCCGCCGTGATCGGCGTGATCTCGGGCGTGCTGTCCGGCGCGGCGCTGTTCGTGTGGGTGGGCCTGGCCCTGCGCGACGACTGAGCCCGCACTCCCCGTGCCCGCCGGACCACCCGGCCGGGGAGCATCCGGGCCCTCCACCCGCTCGTTGACCAGCCGATCGGCCGGGCGGTGAAGGGGTACGGGATGCGCAACGTCGCGCGTGCGGCAGGAGCCCGGGCAGCAGGGGTCCGGACAGCAGGGGTTCGGGCGGCGCTGGTCCGGGGGGCGGCGGTCCTCGCCGCGGTGACGGTCGGGCTCGGCGCGTCCGTGGCGACCGCGTCGGCGGAGGAGGACGGGCCGGCCCTGCAGGTCCCGGAGCAGGCGCTGGCGCAGAGCCTGAGCTGCACCGGCGACCTCGAGGACGCGGACCGCGAGCCGGTGCTGTTGATCCCCGGCACCACCCAGACGCCCGCCGAGTTCTCCTGGAACCACGCTCGCGCCTTCGCGGCGGAGGGCAGGCCGTTCTGCACGGTCGCGCTGCCGGACAAGGGGATGGGCGACATCCAGGTCGCGGCCGAGTACGTCGTGTCCGCGGTGCGGACCATGAGCGAGCGGGCCGGCGGCCCGGTCGACGTCGTCGGACACAGCCAGGGCGGCATGATCACGCGCTGGGCGCTGAAGTTCTGGCCGGACACCCGCGACGCGGTCGACGACCTGGTCGGGCTGGCCCCGTCCAACCACGGCACGGTCGTCGCCAACGGGATCTGCCTCGCGCCGGGCGGCTGCGCCCCCGCGATCCAGCAGCAGCGGGCCGACGCCCGGTTCATCGCGACCCTCAACGCGGGCCGGGAGACCTGGGACGAGGTCGACTACACCGTGGCCTACACCGACTTCGACGAGGTCGTGGTGCCCAACGTCGAGACGCCGCCGCTGCTGCCCGACGCCGCGCCGCCCGCCAGCTCCGCGCTGCGCGACGGCGGGGAGAACGTCCGCAACGTCTCGCTGCAGTCGATCTGCCCCGCGCACCCCGCCGACCACCTCACGATCGGGACCAGCGACGCCGTGTCCTACGCGCTGGTCGTCGACGCGCTCGACCACGACGGTCCCGCCGACCCGGACCGGATCGACCGCGCCGTCTGCCTGCAGCCCTTCCAGCCGGGCGTGGACCCGGTGACCTTCCCGACCGACTTCGCGCAGGTCCTCACCACGGTCGCCGACGCGCTCGTCACGACCCCGCCGGTGGCGACCGAGCCGCCGCTGCAGCCCTACGCGGAGTCCGCCGGAGCCGCCTGACAAGGTCCGCCGCACCCGGGAGGATGTCCGCTGTGTCCGTTCCCGAGCGCGTCGCGTGGGCCGTCGACCTGCTGGACCCGCGGCCCGATGAGCGGATCCTGGAGATCGGGCCGGGGCCGGGGGTGGCCGCGGACCTGGTGTGCCGGCGCGGCGCGCGGCTGCTCGCCGTGGACCGCTCCGCCGTCGCGACCGAACGGACCCTGCGGCGCAACGCGGCACACGTCGCCGCCGGCCTCCTGGAGGTCCGCACCGCCGAGCTCGCCGACCTCGATCTCCCGCCCGGGGAGGTCGACGGCGCGTTCTCGGTGGACGTCAACGTGTTCTGGACCCGCTCCCCGGCCCGTGAGCTCGGCGTCCTCCGCGGGGCGCTGCGCCCCGGCGGGCGCCTGCACGTCTGCTTCGGCCCCGCTGGACCCCAGCCCCCGGACCGGATCACCACCGCCGTCGGCGGTGCCCTGCGGGCGGCCGGGTTCGACGACGTCACCGTGCGGTCCGAGCCCGCCGGCCTCGCGATCTCCGCGGTGCGGCCGTGACCGGTTGGCGGGTCAGCGCCCGGTCACGGCGTCGCCCGCGTCCCGGGCCAGGAGGAGCGCTGACACGGCCGGGAGCGCGAGGACGACCGCGAGCAGCACGAACGCGACGCGGTACGGCCCCGCCGCACTCGTGACGGCCGGCACCGCCTCGCCGAGCCGCACCAGCAGCGCACCGACCGCGACGCCGAGGCCCGCGCCGAGTTCCTGCAGCGTGGAGAGCAGCGTGTTGGCGTGGTTCATGCGGCCGGCCTCGACGTCGGCGAACGCGACGCTGTTGTAGGCGGTGAACCCGGTCGACCGCGCGATGCCGCTGACCAGCAGCAGGGCGACCAGCAGCGGCAGCGGGGTGGTGGGCTGCAGGAACGCCATCCCGACGAGGCACGCCGCCCCCACGGCGATCGAGGCGAGCAGCACCGTCCGGATGCCGAAGCGGCGCATCATCGGGGTCGTCGCGGGCTTGATCGCCACGTTGCCGACGAACAGCGCGATCACCACCGCGCCGGCCTCGGCCGCCGACCAGCCGAACCCGACCTGGAACAGCAGGGGCAGCAGGAACGGGATCGCGGTGATCACCGCGCGGTACACCGAGCCGCTCGCGGCCGTGACCCGGTACGTCGCGACCTGCAGGATCCGCAGGTCGACGAGCGGGCGCTCGACGCGCAGCAGGTGCCGCACCGCCAGCCCGACCCCGACCACCGCGACCGCGAGCGCCGTGATCGTCGCGGGGGAGAACCCCGAGCCCAGCCCCTCCAGCCCGACGATCAGCGCCGCGACCCCGAGCGCGGTGAGCGCGAACCCGGCCCGGTCGAGCGGGGGCGGGGTGTCCGCCCGCAGCCCGGGGACGACCCGCAGCGCCACCACCAGCGCGACCAGCCCGAGCGGCACGTTGATCACGAAGATCCAGCGCCAGGAGGCGAACTCGGCCAGCACCCCGCCGACGACGGGGGCGAGCACGGGCGCGAGCAGGGCGGGCCAGGTCAGGTACGCGATGGCCCGGACCAGGTCGGTCTTCGCGGTGGTCCGCAGCACGACCAGCCGGCCGACGGGCACCATCATCGCCCCGCCCGCGCCCTGCGCCACCCGGGCGGCGGTGAGGACACCGAGGTCCGGCGCGAGCGCGCAGCCCGCCGAGGCCAGCACGAAGATCGCCAGCGCCGCGCAGAACACCCGGCGCGCCCCGAACCGGTCGGCCAGCCACCCGCTGACCGGGATGAGCACGCCGAGGGTCAGCACGTACCCGGTGATCGCCACGTTGACGTCGACCGGGGCCACACCCAGGTCCGCCGCGATGTGCGGGGCCGCCGGGGCGATCACGGTCCCGTCGAGGATCTCCATGAAGAACGCCCCGGCGACGAGCAACGCCAGGCCCCGCTGCACAGCCACGGGGGAACCGTAACCGGGGGCGTGCCGGCTCCGCGGAGCCGTGTGAGCCGAGTCCGCGCGGGTAGACCCGGGACATGGCCGAACACGTCGACGACACCCTCTGGAACGAGTTCCACCGCGTCGTGAACATGACGTCCCGCGAGCTGGAGGACTGGCTGCGGACCGACTCCGCGGCGGTCGACTCGGAGGTGGAGCCCGACCACGCCGGCACCCCCACCGGCCGCGAGGTGCTGGCCGTCCTGCGCAAGCGGCGCGAGGACCTCACCGCGGCCGACGCCGACTGTATGCGCCGCGTGGTCGACCGGGTCCTGTCCCAGCCCCGCGACGACCTCGAGCCCACCGCCGGCCAGGCGGCCTGGCGGCACAAGCTCATGCGCCTGGGCCACGACCCGCTCAAGCCCGTGGGCGCCTGACGGGGTCAGGTCCCGAGCGCGGTGCGCCGGCGGCGCCGCCGGGCGGTGTACGGCAACGTGAACAGGTAGAGACCGCTGAACAGCAGTACGGCCAGCGGGAGCAGCGGCACGTAGAACACCCAGAAGGGCAGCACCCCGCTCACGGCGACGAAGCAGACGATCACGGTCACCGTGAAGACGAGGGACGTCCAGCGGTGCAGCTGCCGGATCGCGGTGTTGCGGTTCATCGGGGCCTCCTCGGCGGTCGGACGCGCAGCCTGCGACCTGCAGGAACGGACGTCCGGGCGAACGGTGCTGTCGACGGCGACGACGCTACGAGCGCCCCCGCGCCGGGGGCTTCTCGATTCCTGACCGCTTCGCTCACCGGTTGCCCACCCCGGCAGCGGGTAGGTCGCCCGCATGACGCGACCTGACGAGACCGGAGGCGGCGACCACGGGGACGACACCGTGCTGCACGGCGAGGAGATCCTGCACGGCGACGAGGTGCTCGAGGGCGAGGGCCCGCAGAGCGACGCGGGGGAGGGACCCGATCCCGAGGACGCCGGCGGACCCGGCAGCGTGAGCGGCGCCGGCCCGGGCAGCGTCGACCCCTGACCGCCGGGTCGACCGGGCTCACCCGGTGCCGGCCCGGTGTCGGCCCGGACCTCCTGGGTAGCCGGACGGGGACCCGGTTCGCGGCCAGCACGCGGGACCGGGTGTCCGACACCCAGCTGCAGCCCTGGAGCGACTCGATGACCCAGCGCAACACCGTCTTCCGCACCCTGCACGAACTGGGCCTCGCCGCCTGGTTCGGGGGCACCCTGGCCGGCGCCGTCGCCGTCAACGGCGCCGCGGCGCAGGCCTCCGACCCGCGGGAGCGGCTCCGGATCGCCAATGCGGGCTGGGCCCGCTGGACCCCGGTGAACCTCGCCGCGATCGGCGCCCAGCTCGTCGGGACGACCGGCGTCGGCTGGGGCAACAAGGGCCGGATCGTGGCGCAGAAGGGGGTCGCGGCGTCGAGCACGGCCATGACCGGCCTGACGGTGGCCGCGCTCGGCGTGACGGCCTACAGCCGGATGCTCGGCAAGAAGCTGGAGGCCGCGGAGGGGCAGCCCGTCGAGGGGGCGACCGAGCCCGCTGCCGGGACCGCGGAGCCGGCGAGCGCGGCCCAGCGACGGCTCCGCGTCTGCCAGTGGGTGATCCCGGCCCTCACCGGCGCGCTGGTGGTCGTGAACGCGCTGCACGGTGAGCAGCAGCGGCCCGGCCAGCAACTGCCGGGCCTGCTGGCCCGGCCGGCACAGGTGCTCGGCCTGACCTGACCCGGCCTCCCGGCGCCGCGGTGCGGGCGAGCGGCTTCCGGGCCGCTCGCCCGTCCCGCGCGGGCAGCGCGGTCCGCGCGGGGGGCGAGGAGGACGCGCGCAAGTCCGACGACACGCCGTCCTCCCGCCGGACGTCGACCGCCGTCGTCCGCCCGGAACGCCGGTTTCCGCCCGTTCCGGGGCGGGCATCTCCCCGCCGTGCTCAGGACCGTGTTCCGGGGCCTCGCGCGGCTGCGCGGGAGGCCGGCGTTCCACCCACGCGGCGTGCTGCTCGCCGGCGAGCTGCGGATCGACGACGGCGGGTCGGCCGTCGCTGAGGCGCTCGGCCCGGGCCCGCACCGCGTGCTGGTGCGGCTGTCGAAGGGCGCCGGCACGCCCGGAGCGCTCCCCGACCTGCTCGGCGTGGCCGTGCGCGTCGAGCCGGACGAGACGCGCGAGGCCGTCGACCTGCTGTTCACGAGCTCGACCGCGGGTGGCGGGCTGCTCGCCCCGGCCCGCGGCTGGCGCACCGCGACCTACAGCACCCTGCTTCCCTACGACACGGCGGCCGGCCGGATGCGGCTGCTGGTCGAGCCGGAGCCGCGGGAGCCGGACCCGCCGGCCGACCCGCGGACCGTGCCCGACGCCGTGCGGGCCCGCTCGCTGGTCTTCCGGCTGGTCGAGGCCCGGTCGCGGGACCGCCGGGCCGTGGCGACGCTCGTGCTCGGTGAGGAGCGGAGCGGCCCGGTGGCGTTCGACCCGGTGCTGCACCAGCACCCGCGGCTGCGCCCGGTGCGGCTGCTCGCCGGGCTGCGTGCCCGGGCCTACTCCGGGTCGCGCCGCGGTCGGCACGCCGGGCCGGCCGAGCTGGTGCGCAGCCCGTAGCTACCGGTCGTCGCGCGGACCCGGTTCGGCGTGCACCGGCGGTCGCGCGCCGCCGGGGTAGGACCGGCGCACCGGCCCGAGCGCGAGGACGAGGCCGAGCGCCGCGAACACCCCGGCGACCACGGTCGACGGCACGTTCATGCCCAGCCAGTCGACGTCGCGGTCCAGGATGCCGAGGATGCCGAACACCACGAACGCGAGGCTCACGACGGCGAGCACCCAGCCGTAGGCGCGCGCGGCGGAGAACCGGGTGGCGCACAGCATCCCGGCCACGCCCAGCGCCAGCTGCAGGGCGCTGCGCAGCGGGTTGATCTCCAGGCCGAGCAGTGTCGGCTGCCGGCCGTCGGGCCCGGGCGGGGCGAAGGCCGGCCAGAAGCCGACCAGGCCGTAGATCATCAGCAGCGCACCGAGGACCAGCGCCCCCACCTGGACCCAGGGGAAGGCGGCCTGCCCCGGGCCCCGCTCCGTGGCCGTTGTGGCCCGTTCGGACATGGACTCCTCCTCGGGGGACGACGTGCGCGGGGTGCGCGCGGCACCCCGCTCCGGCCGCGTACCCCGTCGCCCGCCCGACATGCGGGGAGAGGCAGGCGTTGCGCCGTCACCGGGTTTGGCGGCCGCGGGCCGGGGCACGCGGGCTGCCTCCCGGGGCGGGCGCGGTCGGAGGAGGGGACGACGATGCACGTGCTCGAGCGGCGGACGCTCACCGAGGTGACGGGCGGCGACGGCGGAGCCGAGGCCGCGTCGGATCTCGCCTTCGCGCGCTACCGGCACGACTACGACGGTGCCGCACTGGAGGCGGTCCTCGCCCGTGCGCGCGCGCTCCACGACGAGGCGGGCTCCCGGGCGGGGGAGCGCCACCTCGGGCTCGACCATCTGCGGCGGATCCAGGAGCTGATCCCCGAGGTGCGGCAGATGGTGCACGACCGGAGCCGGCTGGAGCGGCTGAGCGACCTCGCCGGGACGGAGCTGGAGCCGTACCCGATCCCGACGTCCTGCTCGGGCGTCAACTTCTACCGGCCCGGGCAGCCGCCGATCGCGCCGCACCGCGACGGCCCGGCATTCGTGGAGTTGGTCCCGCTGCACTCGGACGGCGTGCAGGAGGGCGGCAGCACGCTCGTCTACCGCGGCCCGGCCGACGTCGGCGCGGTGCGCGCGGCGGACGGCGGGCTCCCGGATTCGGAGCTGATGGCGGTGCCGCAGCGGGTGGGTTCGGCGGTGCTGCTGCAGGGTCGGATGCTGGTGCACACCGCGGAGCTGCTCACCGACGGGCACCGGGTCACGCTCGTGCTCTCGCTGCGCTCGCGGGCCGAGCCGTGGAAGGACACCAACACGCTCGCCCGGCTGCTGCGCGACGACCGGCTCGAGGACGTCGCCGGGGCGTGGCAGCACGACGTCGACACCCGGCAGCTGCCGGCGCTCCGCCGCCACCTGCTGAGCTGACGGCGGAGCGCCGGGTCTCAGCCGGATCCCGGGACCGGCCGGCCCGCCTCCTCGCGGCTCCCGGCCCGGGTGCGCCGCGGGTCCGGTGCCGCCTCGGAGGGGAAGCGGCGCAGGAACTCCGCCTCGAGCTCCAGCATCCGGCGGGTGTGCACCTCGAGCGCGTCCTCGGAGCCGCCGAGGACGGTGTCGTGGCGGGTCTCGTGCAGGTGGGTCATCTCCCGGCGCAGCGTGTCGTCGTCGAGCTCGGCCGGGGGGACGCCGTGGGGTCGGTCGGTCATGCCCCGCAGCTACCCGCGGGTGCGGGGAGGCATGCGGCGGTGACGGGGATCGACGGCACGCCCGTCGTTCGAAGGGGCCTCGGCGTCGGGGCCGATGGGTTCTCAGGTGGGGTTCGCCTCGGGACCGCTGCCCGGGATCGCGCCGGTGTCGAGGGGGCCGGGCTCGCCGGGGCCCTCGGTCCGGCCGGCGTCGGAGGAGGCCTCCGGCCAGCGTCCGACGCCCGCGCCCTGCGCGTAGGACAGGTGCCCGCCGAGTGCGCCCGCGACCGACAGCGGCAGCGCCCCGGCCAGCGACAACATCGCCCCGGTTCGGTGCCGGCCCTGCCGGCGCGCGAGGTAGGAGGCGCCGAGGAAGGCCGCGGACACCACGTTCCCGGCCGCGTGCAGCACCCCGACCCGGCGGCGCCGCTCGTCGAGCCCGCTCCAGTCGGCCAGCCCCGTCACCACCGTCGGCAGCAGGCTGACCATCCCGGCCCCGACGACCCGGCGGGCCGCGTCCTCCTGGCCGCCGGCGGCGTCGAGCAGGGCGGCGGAGGCCCACGCGCCGATCGGCACGGTCACGAGCAGCGGGTGCACGGGATGGCCGAGCCAGGCGCCGCGCAGCGCCGCGTCGAGCCGGCTGCCCGCGAGGAACCGGCGCAGCCCGCGCTGCACGGCCGCGACGCCGTCCTCCCCGACCCGGACGTTTTCGGTGGCGCGCAGCGCCCGGACGATCGGTGAGCCGCTCATACCGGCGGCCTACCCGATCGGCGCGGGTTCACGCCGCCGCGTCGACGCCGGCGGTCCTGGTCAGGGTGCGGCCGGTGGTTTCGGAGGCCAGCCGCTGCGACACGACGGCCCCCGCCACGCACACCGCGCCGCCGATCAGCATGCACGAACCGGCAGGAGCCGTACCCGGGCGGGGCGTGATCCATCCCCGCCCGGGCACGGGAGTCACGACGGCCCGGCCTGCTCCTTGACGTTCCGGCCCGCGTCCTGGGCGCGGTCCTGGACCTGCCCGGCCGCGGACCGGCCCTCGTCGGCCACGGTGGAGGCGGCGTCCTGCGCGGTCTCCTGGACCGACTGCACGGCCTGCTGGGCCGGCTCGCGCAGGTCCTCGCCGATCTCCCTGGCCTTCTCGCCGACCTGCTGCGCCAGCGGACGTCCGACCTCCATCGCCCGGTCCTTGGCCTGGCCCGCGAGCTCCTGCTCCTTCCGGCTCGCCGGGAGCAGGGAGGACACGAGCCAGCCGGCGCCGAAGGCGATCAGCCCGGCCGCCAGCGGGTTGCCGCGGGTCTGCTGCCGCACCCGGTCGGGCGCCTCCCGCGCGGTGTCGGCGACCGTCGACGCGGCGTCGGAAGCCTTCTCGCCCACCGTGTCGGCCACCGAACCAGCCCGGTCCTGGGCCTGCCCGGCGAGGGAGCGGGCCGTGTCGGCGGCCTGGTGGGCGCTGCCGCGGGCGGACCCGGCGGGGTCGCTGCCCATGACGGCGTCGCGCCACCCGGAGACGCGGCCGCGCACCCGGTCGACCCGGCGCTGCACGACCCGGCCGGGCGTGACCTTCTCGGTCAGCGCGTCGACGTCCCCGCTGAGCCGGCTCTGCGTCCGCTCGATCTCGCGACGGATCGCGTCGGGGTCGTCGGAACGCGCGGCGGCGTCGTACGGAGCGCCATGGCGGGCGTCGTAGGGGGTGGGGCTGGCGGTGCTGTCGTACGGGGTGGTCATCGGTCCTCCGTAAGGTTGTTGATGTTCGGGACGAGGTGTTCCGGACGCCCGCGACGGCAGGGTGTGGCTGATCGGTTCTTGTCGTTGGTGGC
>NZ_JNYD01000047.1 GCF_000717175.1 Pseudonocardia autotrophica
GTGGCGGGGAACAGCCGGGTCAGCCGTGCGGCCCGGGCGAGCAGGGTTTTCGCGGTCAACCGGGTCGCACCCAGGGCGAGCCCGAGTTCGTCGGGGGCCAGCGGGACCCGAGGTGCGGGGTGTCGCCACCGACGTAGCCGGGTTCGTCGCCGGGGCGGCGCCGGTCGAGTTCGGCGATCAGTTCGGTGCGCAGCGCCCCGGCCGCGTCCACCAGCCCGGCGTCGTCGGTCACCGCCCGCGACGCGGTCAACGTCCCACCCGCAGCACGCAACGCCCGCAGGTGCGCGCAGAGATCCTCGAGCCGGGTGGCCAGCTCCGCCGAGGGCGCGGTGTCGGCGAGCTCGGTGACCGGGTCCGGGTCGGTGTAGGCCCCCCACAACAGCGCCGGGTTCGGGGTGATCACCCCGGGTGCTTCCTGTGCCCAGGCCCGCACGAAGGCCGGGACATAACCCTCGGGATCAAGTCCCGGGACCTCGGGCGCGCGGCCGAGGTGGCTGGGGCCGAACAGGAGTACCCCGCCCGGGCCTCCGCGATCGGCACCGGGCTGGACACCAGCCGCGAGGCGGTGCCGATGACCGTCACCTGTCCGGCCGCAGATGCCTTGCCGCACCTCCGTCACGACGGCCGAGTGCGAGACCGCTCGAGCTGGAGCGGCGCTCCGCCCGACGTCGAGCCTGCGGAAACGGCGCCCTGAAGTCCCCTCCCCCTGGGTGCAGGATGGAAGGAGCACGAGAAGGGAGTCGGCGGTGAACCTCGCGGTCGGTGCGATCGCTTTCCTGTGGCTGGGCATGGTGCTGGCGCTGTCGTTCCTGGAGGCGCCCCTCAAGTTCCGCGCCCCCGGCATCACGGTGCCGCTCGGGCTCGGCATCGGGCGTCTCGTGTTCCGGGCGCTGAACATCGTCGAGGTCGTACTGCTCCTGGGGGTCGGGATCGCGCTGCTTGCCGGGCCGCGGTCCACGCCGATCCTGTGGGCCACCGCCGCGGTCGCCCTCCTGCTCGTCGTCCAACTCGCCGCGGTCCGGCCCGCGCTGGCCGCCCGCACCCGCCGGGTCCTCGCCGGCGACCCGCACACCGGCTCGCGGGCCCACCTCGCCTACATCGCCCTGGAGCTCGTCAAGGTCGGTGGCCTGGTCGTGCTCGGCCTCGCCGCCTCCGCCGTCATCTAGGGGGCACTTCGAGCCGCAGGTCCTCGAACCGGCCGTCGACGTAGCAGAAGTCGCCGTCGTCCAGATGCCACACCGCTCGTGCGCGAGCGGGGAGCAGGTGCCCGCCGACGCACTCCCAGCCGTCGACCGGCGTGGTCCAGCGGGCCCGGACCGGTCCGGAGGGCAGGGCGAGGTACCGGTCCGTGGTGGAGACGTCCAGGAGCCGCCCCAGCTCGTCGACCGTCAGCCGGACGGTGACGGTCAGGCCCGAGTCGGCCACCGTGACGTCGAACGACGAGTCGTCGACCGGGCTCCAGGTCGCGGCGGGGGTGAGGAGCATGCCCGGGGCGAGGAGGCAGGCGTCGTCGACCCAGGTGGCGAGCTCGCCGAGGTCGAACTCCGGCCCACGCCCCTCGGCGACGGGGACCAGGCCCAGCAGGGTGCCCCGCATCCGCCCGTGCCCGCCGAGGTAGGTGTCGGTGCCGAGCATCGGGACGACGCCGGCGACCCGCAGCCGCATCACGAACACCCGGACGACGGGGTCGGCGAGGTTGTACTGCCAGGCGGCGCACGGGAGCGGGCCCCCGGTGCGCCGCAACCGGAACCGGGCGCGGAGCCGGACCCGGAAGGACCGCGGGCGCGGCCGGCCGGGCACACCCATGGCCCGCAGGTACCGCTGCGCCGGCCCGGGCAGGCCCGCGAGGTCGGCTGCCGTCACCGCGGGGCGTTCGGCGGGGTCCCAGGGCAGCGCCAGCGCACGGACGGCCCGGTCGAGTCGCCGCACCGACACCTCAACCCTCCCAGTCCGGCCCCCGCCGCAGCAGCGTGTGGGCCGCGATCCCGACGCCCGCGAGCAGGACGAGGATCAGCGCGAACGCGGGGACGTCGCCGACGGTGCGCACCAGGATCGCCCCCACGATCGCCCCGAGGAGCAGGCTGAGCACCGCCGACGCCCGCCGCAGGACCGCCTCCCGGGTCGAGTGCGTGCGGTCCGCGACGAGCCCTGTCATGGACATCCCGACGACGCTGGTGGTGAGGTCCGGGACGGCGATCCGGCGGCCCACCGCGTTCTGCAGGCCCATCGCCACGGCCGCGATCACGGCCGTCGCCAGCGTCGGGGCGGAGTCGACCACCGGCGGGTGGACGGCCACGAGGACGAGGCAGACCGCGAGCAGCACCCATTCGATCAGGACCGCGGCCCGGAGCAGCCCACCCCGCCCGTCGATCCTGTCGATGAGGAACCCCGCCGCCGTCGCGCCGGCCAGGAACCCCACCAGCACGGCCAGCGAGGTGCGGAGGGAGAACCCCGGCGCACCCCCGATCGCGAACCCGGTGATGACCACGTTGCCGGTCATGTTGGCCACGAAGACCCGGCCGAGGGTGAGCAGGCTGATCGCGTCGATCACCCCGGTGACCGTGGTGAGGACGAGCAGCAGAACGGGGAGGGACCCGTGGCGCTCCCCGGCGAGGAGCAACCGCGGTCCGGCCGTCATACGGACGAGTGAAGCAGCCCCGCGCCGCACGCGGAAGGGTCAGGTCCGCGGACCCCGGCGCACCAGGGAACCGATCAGCGGCACCAGCACCAGCACCCGGCCGAGCGGGCCGCCGGTCGGACGCGGCCCCCGCCGCGGACCGCTGAGGTCCTTCAGTATCCGCGCCATCCGCGCCACCGCCTCCCGACGTCTCGACCATCGAGCGTCGGGGCGCCGACTGTGACCCGCAAGTCGATCTTGCGAGCCCGCGGGCACCGACACCCGCGAAACCACCCCGGTCAGGCGATCGGGTGCGAGTCGCCGTCGACCCGCTCAGGGGGCGGCGCGCCCGGCCCCCGGGCGGGCGTGGGCGCGGTCCCGTCCGAACCCGTCGTCCGGCACCCCGTCGGCGCCGGGCGGACCGGCCGTCGAGCGCTCGTAGCGGTCCAGGAAGAGGTGGAGCGCGTCGTCGACCTGGCGCAGCTCGGCGGCCTGCAGGTCGAGGAAGGCCTCGCCCTCCCCGGTCAGCCGGTAGGTGCGGCGGGCGGGCCCGGCCTTCGGGATGGACCACTGCGAGCGCACCAGGCCGCGTCGCTCCAGGCCGCGGAGCGCGCGGTAGACGCCTCCGGAGTCCCCCTCGCCGTCGTGCAGCGGGCCGAGCCGGGAGACGAGCTCGTAGCCGTGGTCGGCCTGCTCCCGCAGCAGCAGGAGCAGGCAGGGTTGCAGGAAGTTGCGCGGTTCGAGCACGGCCATGCGGGCTCCCGGGACGATGGCGGTGGTGGACGCCTCAAGAAGCGATAGTGGCCGCCTGTGACCTGGAGCACAAGGCCCGGATCGATCAGAGCAGGGCGGGCGTCCCGTCCCGCCGGACCGGCGCGCGACCTGCGGTGAGGGCGTGCAGCGCGGCGAGACAGACGGCCAGCCACGCCCCGCCGAGGAACCACCCGGCCAGCACGTCGGTGAACCAGTGGACGCCCAGGTAGAGCCGCGAGACCCCGATGAGGACGATCGTCGCGGCGGCCGTGCCGAGCGCGGCCACGCGCACCACGAGCGAACGCACGAGCCGGGCGGCGACGATCGCGACCACGCCGACGATCACGATCGACCCCAGCGCGTGCCCCGAGGGCAGCGACGGGTCGAACTGCGGCACCAGCTGGGTGGCGACGGGCGGACGGGGTCGGGCGTAGAAGTCCTTGAAGGCGGGCACGAGCACGGCCACCCCGGCGCTCGCGACGGTGACCGTCGCGGCCTCCCACCAGTGCCGCCGCCACACGAGCACCGCGACCGCGACGAGGGCCAGCACCAGCGTGCCGAGGGTGCCGCCGTAGCGGCTCGCGGTCTCCATCACCACGGTCCAGTCCCGCGCCCGGTGCGCGACGAGCCAGCCGAGCACGGGCCGGTCGGCGGCGGCGAGGCTGCTGTGGTCGGCCACCGAGTCGACGACCGTGGCCTGCGCCGTGAACAGCGTCGACGCGACGCCGGTCCCCCAGACCGCGGGCCGGCGCAGCACCCGGCGGGCCGGCGCGACCAGCGCGCCCACGGCGGGCAGGCCCGGCAGCGGGGCGCCCCCGGTGCCGGTGGTGGCACGCAGTCCCACGCGGTAGGCGCACAGGGCGACCGCGGTCACCAGCCAGCACATCCAGACCAGCACCCCGGCGCCCTGCTGGAGATCGGCGAACCGCACGGTGTGCCTCCTGTCGTCTCGAGCGTCCCGCCCGGCGGGCGGTATCCGACGACGGGGAGTGTGCGCCGCGGATGCTGTAGCGGCGCTGAGAGGAGCTGAGAGGAGCCGGGGATTATTGCGTGCTGGGCCCGGGTGCCCCTCCCTCCGGGCCCAGCACGCGAGGCGGGCATCGTCGGCTCCCCAGCGACGACGCCGTGGCGTTCGCCGGTCCCGGGGCGGTGTGCCCCACCGGCTGACGACAGTGGTAGTCACCGAAGGGCGGCCCTGTCCACGGGCTAGTAGATTCCGCGCCCGCCGCGTCCAGGTTCGGGCCGGAAGGCCCTGGGGGCAGCACGGACCCCCGAGGAGGGTGACCGGGGTGGACGGTGGCATGGGCCATGGGCCGTGTCCGGGTCCCGCCGGGGTGTCGATCGGCGCCGCGGCGGACTACGTCGGGGTGTCGGTCGAGACGCTGCGGGCGTGGCAGCGGCGCTACGGCGTCGGGGCCAGCGCGGTGACCCCCGGCGGCCATCGCCGCTACACCTTCGACGACCTGGTCCGGCTGCGCACCGTGCGGGACCTGGTCGAGGCGGGCGAGTCGACCGCCGTGGCCGTGCGCACCGTGCAGGGTCCCCGCCGGGCGCCCGTCGTCCCCGAGCCGGACGTGTCCGCCGCGCGCAAGCTCGCCGCGGTGTGCATGGAGCTCGACGGGCACGCCGCCCGCCACCTCGTCGGCGCACTGCTGGCGGCCGAGGGCGTGGTCCGGACGTGGGAGACCCTGGTCCGGCCGGCCTTCACCACCCTGGAGCGCCTGCCGCTGCCCGCGGCCCGGACGGTGGGAGCCGAGCACCTGCTCTCACACGTCGTGCTCGGCACGCTGGGCGCCCGCGTCGGCCGCGAGCCGCGGGACCGGTCCGCCGTCGTGCTGGCCTGCGCCCCCGCCGAGCAGCACGAGCTGCCGATGGCGGTGCTCGCCGCCGCGCTCGCCGAACGCGCGGTGCGGGGCACCCTGCTCGGCAGCCGCACCCCGGCGGCGACGCTCCTGGCCGCCGCCGGCATGCCCGGTTCCACGCGGATCGTCCTCTACGCGCACCTGCCGGTCGACGACCCGGAGGGCGCGATCCGCATGCTCCCCGACCCCGCGGCCGTGATCGCCGCCGGACCGGCCTGGGACGCCGTGCCGCTCGACGCCGCCGTCCGGGTCTGCAACGACGTGGCCTCCTGCCTCGCCGCGATCGGCACGGGGTGACGACGGACCGGCGCCGGTGACCGCTAGTCCAGCTGCGGCCGGATCTCCGTGTGGAACCGGCCGAACAGCTCGCGCCCCTGGTCGGCGGTGCCGCGGATGGCCGGCACGATCAGCTCGTCGAGGCCCGCCTCCCGCCAACGGCCGATGACGTCGACGATCTCGGCCACCGATCCGGCGACGACCCCGGCCGGCGCGTCGGCGGCGGAGCCGTCGATCTGCAGCACGGCCTGGGTGGAGCGCCGGATCGTGCGGGGGTCGCGGCCGATCCGTGCGCAGTGCTCGTCGAGCACGGCGGACTTGTGCGCGAACACCTCCGGCGTGGACCAGCAGTTCCACTCGTCCGCGTACCGGGCGACGACGCCGAGCATCCGCTGCTCGCCCGAGGCCCCGAGCATGAGCGGGATCCGTCTGCCCGAGGTGACGGGCGGGGCGTCGGTGACCGCGTAATGAGTGCCCGCGACGGTCGTCCGCGGGTTGCGGAGCAGGCCGTCGAGCACGGCCAGGCCCTCCTCGAGCCGGTCGATCCGCTCGCGGACCGGGCCCAGCGCGATGCCGTAGGCGGCGTGCTCGTTGAGCTGCCAGCCCGCGCCCATGCCCAGCACCAGCCGGCCGCCGCTGAGGTCGTCGATGGTGGCCGCGGTGGCGGCGAGCACCGCCGGGTGCCGATAGGTCATCGACGCGACGAGGCTTCCCAGCCGGACCCGGGGCACCGCCGTCGCCAGGCCGGCGAGCACGCCGAAGCACTCGCGCATCCGGGTGTCGGACCGCTCCTCGGTACCGGTGTTGCCCATGAAGTGGTCGGCGACCCAGATGCCGTCGTATCCGGCGGCCTCGACCTCCCGGGCCACCGCCACGATGTCGCCGGCCGACCACGTGGTGCCCAGCCAGGCCCCGACCGCCAGTTCCGCCACGTCTCCTCCTCTATCGCGAGGGGTCCAGGAGATCACGGCTGCGGCGACACGGCGTCGCCGGCCGTTAGCATCGCCGGATGGCCTCGGTCCTGGTGGTGGAGGACGACGACACGATCGGCGACGTCGTGGCCTCCAGCCTGCGGTCGCACGGCTACGGGGTGGAGCTGGCGCGGACGGGGGCGGCGGCCGTCGAGGCGGCCCGCGGCCCCGGCTTCGACCTCGTCCTGCTCGACCTCGGGCTGCCCGACCTCGACGGTGTGGAGGTCTGCCGGCGGCTGCGGCAGCGGCTGCCCGCCGCGGTGATCGTGATGCTCACGGCGCGGCGGGCCGAGATGGACGTCGTCGTGGGGCTCGACGCCGGCGCGGACGACTACCTCACCAAGCCCGTCCGGCTGCACGAGCTGCTCGCCCGCATCCGCGCCCACCTGCGCCGGGCCGGGCCGCCCGTGGCGCCGGCGGTGGTGCAGCTGGGCGACCTGAGCCTCGACGTCGGCGGCCGGCGGGTGCTGGTGCAGGGCCGCGAGCTGGCGTTGCGCAGCAAGGAGTTCGACCTGCTCGCGCGGCTGGCCCGCGAGCCGGACACCGCCGTGAGCCGGGAGACCCTGATGGCCGACGTCTGGGACGAGCACTGGCACGGCCCCACCCGCACGCTGGATGTGCACGTCGCCTCGCTTCGGCGGCGCATCGCCTCCTTCGACGGGGCCCGGGTCCCGCGGATCACGACGCTGCGCGGGCACGGCTACCGGCTGGAGCACCCCGACCGCGTCGCCCCGGAGGGCTGACGGATGCGCAGGGTCGATCGGCGCAAGGTTGATCGGCGCGGGGTTGATCGGCGCAGGGTTGATCGCAGCGGGGCCGACGGTCGACGGGCTGATCGGGGCCGGCCCGAGCCGGTCCGCCGCCGCCTGGTCGGGCTCACCGTCGCCACGGCCGCGATCGCCGTGGGGCTCTTCGGCATCCCGCTCGCCGTCGGGCTGGTGCAGTACAGCCTGGAGGACCAGGAGTCGGTGCTGCAGCGGACCGCCAGCCTCACCGCGCGGTCGGTGCAGAGCGAGCTGGCCCGCGGCGACGCCCCGACCGTCCTGCCGGACCTGCCGACCGGCGTCGTCCTCGCCGTGTACGACGGCGACGGGGACCTCGTCCTCGGCGACGGCCCGGAACCCGCGGGCGACGAGATCGGCCGGGCCCTCGCCGGCCGGGGCTCGCACGCGACGATCGACGGGGACATCGTCGTGACGGTGCCGGTGACCGGGCGACACGACCCCGACGGCGCCGTCCGCGCCGCGATGCCGGTCTCGGCGGTCTACGCCGGGCTCGTGCCGATCTGGCTCGGGATGGCCGGGCTCGCCGGCGCGGTGCTGGTCACCGTGTGGCTGCTGGCGCGGCGCCAGGCCCGCCGGCTCGCCACGCCGCTGGAGGACCTCGCGGGCGCCGCGCGCCGGCTCGGCGAGGGCGACTTCAGCGTGCGCACCGGCCGGGCGGGCGTCGCCGAGATCGACCAGGTCGGCGGGGCGCTGGACAGCACCGCCGAGCGGCTCGACGCGCTGCTGGCCCGGGAGCGCGCCTTCTCCCAGGACGCCTCGCACCAGCTGCGCACCCCGCTCACCGGGCTGCGGCTGCGGCTGGAGGCCGCGCTCGACCGCCCCGACGCGGACCTGAAGGCGGCGCTGGTGGCCGGGATCGCCGAGGCCGACCGCCTCGAGCGCACGATCGACGAGCTGCTGCAGCTCGCCCGGGAGCGCACCGGCCGCGGCGAGCCGACGGACGTCGACGCGTTGGTCCGGGAGCTGGAGCCGGCGCGGGCCGAGCGGCTGGCGGTGTCCGGGCGCGGGCTCGTCGTGGACGTGGCACCGCAGCTGCCGCCGGCGGCCGCATCGGCGGCGGCGATCCGGCAGGTCCTCGGTGTGCTGCTGGACAACGCCGAGGTCCACGGGGCCGGCACCGTGCGGATCGTGGTGCGCGAGTCGGGCGAGGCGCTGGCCGTCGACGTCGCCGATCAGGGCGCCGGGCCGGGCCCCGACCCGTTCGCCGCCCCGCCGGAGCGGGCCACCGGCGGCGGGGTCCACGGGATCGGGCTGCCGCTGGCCCGCCGGCTCGCCGAGGCGGAGGGCGGGCGCCTGGTGCTGGGCCGGTCGGTGCCGCCGGTGTTCACGCTGTTCGTGCCGGCGGCGTGGCCCGAGACCGTCGTCGAACCCGCCCCGGTCGTGCCCGAGCCGGCCGAGGAGGTCCCGCTCGGCCGGTGACCGCTACCCGGTGATGGTCTGCGGCTCGCCCCAGGGGTTCACCGTGAACGGGGTCGCGAGGTCGAGGTTGCCGTCGTCGAGCAGGGCGTCGAGGGCGTCGACGCGGCCGACGGACTCGCTCCACACCTCGCTGGTGGCCGACGAGCTCGGGTTCTCCAGCGTGGTCCGCCGGATGTCGAGGAAGTCCCGCAGCCACTCGGTCTCGTCGATGCCGCCGGCGGGCGACCCGCCCATGTCCGCGTCGGTCTGCCGGACCAGCGAGGGCAGGCCGTCGGGGCCGTCCTGGGTGCCGTGCTCGACCGCGGTGTCGACGAGGATCGCCAGGCCCAGCGCCGAACGGATCCCGTCGGCGTCGGCGAGCTTGCGCGCCGGGGCGACGTACAGCGCGTCCGTGACCTGGTCCTGCACCTGGCGGAACACCGGGTCGGCGGCGGCGGTCCGCCAGGCGTCCGCGAAGCCGTCGAGCTTCCCCGTCGAGTCGTCGTACGCCGCGGCGAGCTCGGTCAGGGCCGGGACGTAGCCGGCGATGGGGTTGTCCGGGACCCGCGCGGTGTAGCTCTTCACCACCGTGAGCAGGTCGCCGCACGCGGTGCAGAAGCCCGCCCGGCCCGCGGTGTAGCCGCGGCCGTCGTCGAGGTCCTCGACGTAGGCGTACTGCACCTCCGGCGTGCCGTTCTCGAACACGCTGACCATCTGCGCGATGACCTGGTCGACGTCGCGGTCGCTCGCGGCGGACCCGCCGGCCGCGGACCCGGTCGGGCCCGCGGTGCCCGGGCTGCCCGCTCCGCCCGGGAGCAGGAACAGGGCGGCCGTGAGGAGGGCCGCACCGGCGACGACGGCGCCGAGTACGGCGAGGAACCGGGTGCGCCCCGGGGCCGGGCGCCGGGGCGACCCGCCGGCCGGGCGGGCCTCCCGGGAGAGGAACAGGGTCCGCTGCATCACTGTCCATGGTCGTGGGGGCGGGGCCGGACGCGCCGGCCGGGGTCGCCGTCGACCCTAGGAAGGTCCCGGCCAACGGTTCGGCAGGTCCGTGTAAGGGGAACCTCAAATCGAGGTGCAGGTCTCACCTCGCCGGGCCCGCCGCGGCCCGCTCCTCCAGGAGGTGGCGCAGGTGCCGCAGCGCCGGCAGCGCGGCGGTGACGGCGGCCCGCTCCTCCGGGGACAGCCGGGTGACCAGGTCGTTCAGGACCGCGGACCGGTGCCCGGCCCACGCGGCGAACCGGGCCTCGGTCTCCGCGGTCGGGGACAGCGTCGCCTGTCGCCGGTCCGCCACGCCGGGCCTCCGGTCGAGGAGACCGGCCCCGACGAGGTGGGTGACCCGCGTCAGTCCAGGCCGGCGCGGCGGGCCGCCCGGCCGATCTCCGCGTCGGAGCCGGACGGGGTGTAGCGGCGGACCTCCTGGGTCGACCGCAGCACCTCGCGCAGCGCGGGCAGGCCGCCGGTGAGGACGCCGGCGGCACGGGCCTGCACCAGGGCGTTGCCGAGCGCGGCGGCCTCGACCGGGCCGGCGAGCACGGGCAGGCCGCAGGCGTCGGCGGTGAGCTGGCACAGCAGCTCGTTGCGGACCCCGCCGCCGACGAGGTGCACGACCTCGATCTCGCGGCCGGACAGCTCGGCCGCCCGGCGCACGGTGCGCCGGTAGGCCAGGGCGAGGCTGTCGAGGATGCAGCGCACGACCGCCGCCCGGTCCCGCGGGGGTTCCTGGCCTGTCTCGGCGCACACCTCCGCGATGCGGGCGGGCATGTCGCCGGGCGGCAGGAACCGCGGGTCGTCCGGGTCGACCGCGGTGGTGAAGGCGGGGACGTCGGCCGCGGCGGCCAGCAGCGCGCCGAGGTCCGGGTTCCCCCAGGTCCGCAGCGACTCCTGCAGCAGCCAGAGCCCCATGACGTTGCGCAGGTACCGGACGGTGCCGTCGACGCCGAGCTCGTTGGTGAACCCGGCCGTTCGCCCGGCCTCGCCGAGCACCGGTTTCTCGAGCTCCACCCCGACCAGCGACCAGGTGCCGCAGGAGACGTAGGCGAAGCGGTCGTCCGCGGCCGGCACCCCGACGACGGCCGACGCCGTGTCGTGTGAACCCACGGCGGTGAGCGGGACCGGGCCGGTCAGCCCGGTCTCCGCCAGCACCTCGGCGGTCAGCTCGCCGAGCCGCTCCCCCGGCTCGCACAGCGGCGGCAGCAGCCCGCGCGGGATGCCCAGCCGGTCGGCGAGCCCGCCCGCCCACTGCCGGGAGGTGGCGTCGAGCAGGCCGGTGGTCGAGGCGTTGGTGATCTCGGCCCCGACCGCGCCGGTCAGCCAGTGCGCCAGCAGGTCCGGGATCAGCAGCACCCGCCGGGCGGCCGCGAACCGGGCCGTGCCCTGCGCCGCGGCCAGCTGGAACACGGTGTTGAACGGCAGGTGCTGCAGCCCGTTGACCGCGTACAGCTCCTCCGGCCCGACCACGGCGTGCACCGCCGCCACCCCGGCCTCGTGCGCGCCGTCACGGTAGTGGACCGGGTTGCCGAGCAGGGCGCCGTCGGCGTCGAGCAGCCCGACGTCGACGGCCCAGCTGTCGATGCCGACCCCGTCGAGCCGCTCGCCCGCGCGCCCGGCGGACCGCAGGCCGTCGAGCACGCCGGCGTGCAGGGCCAGGACGTCCCAGTACAGGGTGCCGCCCGCCCGGACCGGCCGGTTCGGGAAGCGGTGCGCCTCCGCGAGCTCGAGCGTTCCGGGGCCGACGCGGGCGGTCATGACCCGGCCGCTCGACGCGCCGAGGTCGACGGCGGCGAACGTGCCGGTCATCGCAGGAACGCGGCGGCGACCCCGGAGTCGACCGGGATGTGCAGGCCGGTGGTGCGGGTGAGGTCGCCGCCGGTGAGGGCGAAGACCGCGGCGGCGACGTGCTCGGGCAGGACCTCGCGCTTGAGCAGGGTGCGACGGGCGTAGAACTCGCCGAGCTCCTCCTCCTTCACCCCGTACACCGCGGCCCGGCTGGCGCCCCAGCCGCCGGCGAAGATGCCCGAGCCGCGGACGACGCCGTCGGGGTTGATGCCGTTGACCCGGATCTGGTGTGGGCCGAGCTCCGCGGCCAGCAGCCGGACCTGGTGGGCCTGGTCGGCCTTGGTGGCGCCGTAGGCGATGTTGTTCGGGCCGGCGAACAGCGAGTTCTTGCTGGAGATGTAGACGATGTCGCCGCCGATGCCCTGCTCGATCATGATCCGTGCGGCCTCGCGGGAGACGAGGAAGCTGCCCTTGGCCATGACGTCGTGCTGCAGGTCCCAGTCGGACTCGGTGGTCTCCAGCAACGGCTTCGAGATGGACAGCCCGGCGTTGTTGACGACCAGGTCGACCCCGCCGAAGGCCAGCGCGGCCTCGCGGAACGCGGCGGCCACGGCCTCGCCGTCCGACACGTCCGCGGCCACGCCGATCGCCGTGTCGGAGTTCCCGATCTCGGCCGCGGCGTCGACCGCCTTCTGCAGGTCCAGGTCGGCGACGACCACGCAGGCGCCCTCGGCGGCGAGCCGCCGGGCGACCGCCTTGCCGATGCCCGACGCCGCGCCGGTCACGAACGCGACCCGGGTGGCCAGCGGCTTCGGCTTCGGCATCCGCACGAGCTTGGCCTCCTCGAGGGCCCAGTACTCGATACGGAACTTCTCGGCCTCGTCGATCGGGGCGTAGGAGGACACGGCCTCGGCGCCACGCATGACGTTGATGGCGTTGACGTAGAACTCGCCGGCGACCCGCGCCGTCTGCTTGTCCTTGCCGAAGCTGAACATGCCGACGCCGGGGACCAGCACGATCGCCGGGTCGGCGCCGCGCATGGCCGGGCTGTCCGGGGTGGCGTGGCGCTCGTAGTAGGCGGCGTACTCCGCGCGGTACTCCGCGTGCAGCTCCTTCAGCCGCGTGACCGTCTCCTCCACCGTGGCGGTGGCGGGCAGGTCGACGACGAGCGGGCGGACCTTGGTGCGCAGGAAGTGGTCCGGGCAGGAGGTGCCCAGCGCGGCCAGCCGCGGGTGCTCGGCGCGGGCGACGAAGTCCAGCACGACGTCCGAGTCGGTGTAGTGCCCGACCTGCGGGCGGTCCGTCGACGCCAGCCCGCGGACCACCGGCGCGAGCGCGGCGGCCCTGGCGCGGCGCTCGGCCTCGGGCAGCGCGGCGTAGCCGTCGAGGACGGGGCCGAACGGCTCGGCCTTGCCCTTGTCCTGCAGGAACTTCTCCGCGGTGCGGATGATCTCCAGGGAGTTCGCCTCGCACTCCTCGGACGTCCGGCCCCAGGCCGTGATGCCGTGCCCGCCGAGGATGCATCCGATGGCCTGCGGGTTCTTCTCCGCGATCGCGGAGATGTCCAGCCCCAGCTGGAAGCCCGGGCGCCGCCACGGCACCCACACCACGCGGTCGCCGAAGCACTCCCGGGTCAGGGCCTCGCCGTCGGCGGCGGTGGCCAGCGCGATCCCGGAGTCGGGGTGCAGGTGGTCGACGTGCGGGGCCTCGACCAGCCCGTGCATCGCGGTGTCGATCGACGGGGCCGCGCCGCCCTTGCCGTGTGGGCAGAAGTCGAACGCCGCGACCATCTCGTCCTCGCGCTCGACGCCCGGGTAGACGTCGACCAGCGCGCGCAGCCGGTCCAGCCGCAGCACGGCCAGGCCGGACTCGGTCAGCGTGCCCAGGTCCCCGCCGGAGCCCTTGACCCACACCAGGTCCACCGGACGGCCGGTCACCGGGTCCGGCTCGCTGGCCTTGGCCGAGGTGTTGCCCCCGGCGTAGTTGGTGTTGCGCGGGTCGGCGCCGAGGCGGTTGCTGCGCCCGAGCAGGTCGTGCACGGCCGGGTTCGTCACGAGGAGGTGTCCTTTCGGGACTTCGGGGTGGGAGGGGTCTTCCGGGCGCTCAGGCGCCCCAGCTCGCCTGCTCGCCGCCCACGCGCTCGGCGGCGATCTTCTCCCCGTGGCCGGAGGCGCGGTAGGCGGAGAACGGGTCGGCGGGCAGGCCGCGGGACTCGCGGAACGCGGCGAGCAGCGGCCGGATGTCCGTGTGGTAGGCGTCCATCAGGACGGCGTTGGCACCGAGGACGTCACCGGCGTGCTGGGCGGCCCGCAGCGCGTCCCGGTCCACGAGCAGCGCCTTCGCCGTGGCCTCCTGGACGTTGAGCACCGAGCGGATCTGGCCGGGGATCTTCGGCTCGATGTTGTGGCACTGGTCGAGCATGAAGTTCACACCCGACTCCGGCCGCAGGGCGTCGTTGCCGACGATCTCGTTCATGATCCGGAACAGCTGGAACGGGTCCGCCGCGCCGACGATCAGGTCGTCGTCGGCGTAGTTGCGCGAGTTGAAGTCGAAGGCGCCCAGCCGCCCCGCCCGCAGCAGCTGCACCACGATGAACTCGATGTTGGTGTTCGGCGCGTGGTGGCCGGTGTCGAGCACGACCTGCGCCCGCTCCCCCAGCGCCAGGCAGTGCAGCAGCGACGTGCCCCAGTCCGGGATGTCGGTCGTGTAGAAGTACGGCTCGAAGAACTTGTACTCCAGCAGCAGCCGCATGTGCGGGTCGAGCAGCGCGTAGATCTCCTGCAGGGACTCGGCGAGGCGGTCCTGGCGGGCGCGGATGTCGTCCTGGCCGGCGTAGTTGGTGCCGTCGGGCAGCCACAGCTTGAGGTCCGTCGACCCGGTGGCGCGCATGACGTCGACGCACTCGGTGTGGTGCGCGATCGCCTTCTTGCGCACCGCCCGGTCCGGGTGGGTCAGCGAGCCCAGGCGGTAGTCGTCGTCCTGGAAGAGGTTGGAGTTGATCGCGCCGATGCGGACGCCCAGGTCCGCGGCGTGCGCGGCCAGCGCGCCGTAGTCGTCGACCCGGTCCCACGGGATGTGCAGCGACACCCGTGGCGCCAGTCCGGTGTGCGCGTGGACCTGCGCCGCGTCCTCGAGCTTCTCGAACGGCGTGCGGGCGGTGCCCGGCTGCCCGAACACCTTGAAGCGGGTGCCCGAGTTCCCGAACGCCCAGCTGGGCAGCTCGATCGTCTGCTCCGCCAGGGCGGCGAGGACGGCCGGATCGGGTCGGTCGGTGGTGGGCGTCATCGGTCATCACCTCGGGAGGAGGAGGGGGCGGCGGGGGCGCGCCGGACTCCCCGGCGTCATTCACTGAAACGTATCAAAACCGGCGCCGACGGTAACGTTCCCATCACCGACACGTCAACCCCGCACAGGTTCGCGGACGTCAGCGCTGGCTTCCGCCGACCTGTTCGGTACCGGAGATACCGAAGTGGGCCCTCTTGCGCGGGCCGCCCTCCCGTGACAGAGTCCCGGCCCGACAGTTTTGAAACGGTTCATCACCGGTTCACGCCGGACGAGGCCCCGAGGAGGTGGCGGGTGGGCGAGCGCGTCTGCTTCCTCATGCACCTGCGCCCGGAACTGGTCGACGGGTACCTCGAGGCGCACCGCGAGGTGTGGCCGGAGATGCTGGAGGCCCTGACCCGGCACGGCTGGCGGGACTACTCGCTCTTCCTGCGCAAGGAGGAGGGACTGGTGGTCGGCGTCGTGACCAGCGACGACTTCGCGGCGTCGCTGGCCGGCATGGACGGCGAACCCGTCAACACGCGCTGGCAGGCCACGATGTCGCGCTACTTCCGCAAGGAGGACGGGAGCCGGCCCGACGAGGGCCTCGAACGGCTCGACGAGTACTTCCACCTGGCCTGACCGGCCCGGGCGAGCACCTCCGGGGCCGTGCTCGACCAGCGCTCGCCCGCAATCCGCAGGCACCAGGCCCCGTCCACCCCACCCGACCCCTGAGAGGGCAGCGACGATGCGTATCGGGAGCAAGGAGACCACCGGTTGGAAGGCGACGATCTCCGTCGCCATGTCCAACTACATCGAAGCCGGGTCGATCATCGCGATCGCCACGAGCCTGTCGCTCTGGCAGGAGCGCTTCGGCATCGACGACTTCGCCGTCGGGCTGCTCGCCGCGATCAGCGCGAACGCCTTCGGCGCGGCGATCGGCGCCGCCGTCGGCGGGCCGCTCTGCGACCGGTACGGCCGCAAGTTCATCTACACCTACGACCTGCTGCTCTACATGGTCGGCGTGCTCCTGGCGGCCTTCGCCGTCAGCTACCCGATGCTGCTGATCGCCTTCCTGATCACCGGCATCGCGGTGGGCGCGGGCGTCCCGGCCTCGTGGACGTACATCGCCGAGGAGGCGCCGCCGGCCCAGCGCGCCAAGCACGTCGGCACCGCACAGCTCGCCTGGTCCATGGGCCCGGTGCTCGGCTTCCTGCTGGCGGTGGTGCTGACCGGCCCGCTCGGCCTGCTGGGCAGCCGGGTCATCTTCGGCCACCTGTTCGTCGTCGCGTTCATCGTCTGGTACATCCGGCAGGGCCTGCACGAGTCGACGATGTGGAAGGAGAGCCGGGTCGCGGACGCGAACCGCCGCCGCGGCGGCCTGCGCGCCCTGTTCACCGGCAAGGCCAACATCACCGCGCTGCTGTTCCTGTTCGGCGTGTACGGCGGCTGGAACGTCGTCGCCGGCCAGATGGGCATCTTCATGCCGCGCGTCTACGAGACCGCGGGCGTCGAGAGCGCGACCGAGCAGAACCTGCTGCAGGTGCTGCTGTGGAGCTGCACGGTCCTCGCGACCTACTTCGGCTTCATGCTGCTCGCCGACAAGATCAGCCGGCGGCTCCTCTACGTCGTGGGCGCCGCGCTCGGCATCTTCGCGTGGGTCCTGCTCGTCTTCGCCAACGCGACCCTGCCGATCCTGCTGCTCTTCGCCGTCTCCTGGGGCATCTCGGCCGGTATCGGCGCCCAGGCCTTCTACGCGCTCTGGACCAGCGAGCTCTTCGCCACCCCGTACCGGGCCAGTGCGCAGGGCGTCCTGTTCTTCGCGGTCCGGCTGGCGATCGGCCTGCTCAGCTACTTCTTCCCGACGATGCTCGCCACCCAGGGCGTGCCCGCGGTCGGCCTGGTCATGATCGGCCTGCTCGCCTTCGCGCTGATCGTCGGCGCGATCTGGGCGCCGCGGACGCAGGGCAGGTCGCTGCAGGAGATCGAGCGCGAGCGGTACGGCGAGGTGGTCTCGGCCGAGCTCACCACGCCGGCCAAGACGACCGGCGCCACCGCCTGACGGCTCGCGACCGCGGCCCGACCGCGGCCTGATCGCGCACGACCCGCGGCGGTCCTCCCGGATCCGGGAGGACCGCCGTCGCGGTCGCTACCGTGGGGGCGGCAGATCGAGCGGAAGGACCGGATGGCCAGCATCAAGGACGTCGCCCGGCTCGCCGGGGTCTCGCTCGGCACGGTCAGCAACGTCCTCAACCGCCCCGAGCGGGTCAGCCCCGAGCGCCGCGCGCGGGTCGAGCGCGCGATCGAGGAGCTGGGCTTCGTGCGCAGCGAACCCGCGCGCCAGCTGCGCGCCGGGCTGAGCCGGACCATCGCCGTCGTCGTGCTGGACGTGGCCAACCCGTTCTTCACCGACATCATCGAGGGTGCCGAGGAGCTCGCCGAGCAGCACGACGCCCAGGTCGTGGTGTGCAACAGCGGCGGCGACCCCGAGCGCGAGGCCCGCCACCTGGACCGGCTCGTGCAGCAGCAGGTGCTGGGCATCCTGCTCTCCCCCGTGCACGAGGTCGTCAGCGCCCAGCTGCTCGCGGCCCGCCGTCGGCACCCCCCGGTCGTGTTCGTCGACCGGGTCCCCGCCGCGCCGGGGTTCGCCTCGGTCGCGGTCGACGACGTCCACGGCGGCGCCCTCGTCGGCGACCTCCTCTCCACCACCGGGCACGAGCACATCGCCTTCGCCGGCGGGCCGATGTCGCTGCGCCAGGTCGTCGACCGGCTGCACGGGCTGCGCTCGACCTTCCGCGGCCGGCGCGTGGACGTCGTCGAGACCCCCGAGCTCACCATCCGGGCGGGCGCCCGGGTGCTCGACGACCTGCTCGCACGCCCCGCCCGCGACCGCCCGACCGCCCTGTTCTGCGCCAACGACCTGCTCGCCATCGGCGTGCTCAACGCCTGCATGCGCCGCCGGATCGCGGTGCCGGACGAGCTGTCCGTGGTCGGCTACGACGACATCGACTTCGCCGAGACCGCCAGCGTCGCCCTCACGACCGTCGGGCAGCCCGGACGCCGGCTCGGCCGGGAGGCCGTGGAGCTGCTGCTCGCCGAGGTGGGTGGGGTGGAGGCGCCCGCCGGCTCCCCGCGCAACCTGGTGTTCGAGCCCGAGCTGGTGGTGCGCTCCTCCACCCGCCCGTCCGACGTGCGGCTCACCGCAGGCCCCTCCGCCTCCTGACAGCGTGCATCCGCGAGCCCCAGGGGCGGCAACACCCACTCGGGCGTCGGACAGGCCGTCGACGCCCTGTGGGGTGCACCGGTCGGGTGTGGCACGAGGAAGGAGCGGGTGTGCCCGGGCAGGAGCCGATGTGCCGGGGCAGGATCGGCCGGTCGGCCGACGCCGCGGCTTCCGCGACGGACCGGGCACCATGGGGACATGCCGAGTCGTGTGCTGGTCGCCGACGACGACCGGGCGATCCGGGAGTCCCTCGCGCGCGCCCTCGAGCTGGAGGGCTATGCCGTGGTCCCGGCCGTCGACGGGGTGGAGGCGCTGTCGCTCGTCCGCCGGGAGTCGTTCGACGCACTGGTCGTGGACGTGATGATGCCGGGCGTCGACGGGCTGGCGGTGTGCCGCGTGCTGCGTGGCGACGGCGACCACACGCCGATCCTCATGCTCACCGCCCGGGTCGAGACCCCGGACCGGGTGGCAGGGCTCGACGCGGGCGCCGACGACTACCTGCCCAAGCCGTTCGAGCTCGACGAGCTGCTCGCGCGCCTGCGGGCCCTCATCCGCCGGGCCGCCGTGCACGGGGGCGACACCCCGCGCGCGGCCGAGACGCTGCGGACCGGCGCGCTGCGGATCGTCCCGGCGGCCCGCCGCGTCTGGTGGGACGAGGCCGAGCTGCAGCTGTCGAAGACCGAGTTCGACCTGCTGGAGCTGCTGGTCCGCAACGAGGGCATCGTCCTCGACCACGCCACGATCTACCAGCGGATCTGGGGCTACGACTTCGGCGCCGACTCCAAGAACCTCGCCGTCTACATCGGCTACCTGCGCCGCAAGCTCGCCGCGGCGGGCGCTCCGCCGCTGATCCACACCGTCCGCGGGGTGGGCTACACGGTGCGTGCGGCATGAGCCTGCGGACCCGGTTCGCCCTGGCGTTCGCGCTGGTCGCGGTCGTGGTGGCCGGGCTGGTCGGCTTCCTCAGCTACCGGGCCGCGTCGGACCGCACCACCGACGAGATCGACCGCTCCCTCCGCGCGACGGCCGCGGCGGTCGCCGCGGGACGGACCGAGGTGCTGGATCCCGTCGTCGTCCGGCACGGGCACGGACCCGACCGGGACCACGACGGGGACCACGACGGCGATCACGACGGGGACCAGCCGCTCGTCGGCCAGCTCGTGAACCCGGACGGGACCACCCTGTTCCTCGGCGGCCGCCCGGAGACGCTGCCGGTGTCGGCGACCGACCGCGCCCTGGCCGCGGCGGGGGTCGCGGGTGCGACGGCGAGCCGCGACGTCCGCGTCGACGGCGACGACTACCGCCAGCTGACGACCGCGCTCGGCGGCGGCCGGGGCGCGCTGCAGGTGGCGACCGACGCCGAGGAGAGCGAGCGTGTCCTGGCCGGGACGGCGAGCCGCATCCTCTGGGTCACCGCCCTCGTGGTGGTCGTGGCCGCGGCCGTGGGCTGGCTGCTCGCGCGGCGGATCACCCGCCGGCTGGTGCAGCTGGCCGGGATCGCCGAGGAGGTCAGCGCGAGCGGGGTGGTCGAGCGGGAGGTCCCGGTGCACGGGCGGGACGAGGTGGGTCGGCTGTCGGCGTCCTTCACCACGATGCTGGGCCGGCTCGCGGCCGCCCGCGAGGCCCAGGACCGCCTGGTCCAGGACGCCGCCCACGAGCTCCGCACCCCGCTGACCAGCCTGCGGACCAACGCCCGCGTGCTCAGGCGCCTCGACGAGCTGTCCCCGGAGGCGCGGGCCCGGCTGATCGACGACGTCGAGGGCGAGACCCGCGAGCTCAGCAAGCTGGTCGACGAGCTGGTCGAGCTCGCGCTGTCCCGGCAGGGGGACGAGGTCGACGAGCCCGTCGATCTGGGCGCCCTCGCGGAGCGGGCCGCCGAGCGGGTCCGGCGGCGGACCGGGCGGCGGATCGAGGTGCTGGTCGAGGACGGGGTCGTGCCGGTCCGGGGGCGTCCGCGGGCGCTGGACCGGGCCGTGACCAACCTGCTGGAGAACGCGGCGAAGTTCGACGGGGGCGGCGAGCGCCTCGAGGTGTGGGTGGGCGGGGGCCGGGTCGCCGTCGCCGACCGCGGCCCGGGGATCACGCCGCGGGACGCGGAGCGGGTGTTCGACCGCTTCTACCGCGCCGACGCCGCCCGCGGCCTGCCCGGCTCCGGGCTCGGGCTGGCGATCGTGCGCGACGTGGCGGACCGGCACGACGGCACGGTGTTCGCGGAGGCGCGCGAGGGCGGCGGGGCGTGCGTGGGCTTCACCGTGGGCGAGGGCCGGTTCTTACCCGGCTCCGAACCTGGCCACGTCGGGGACTCACCGGCGGCCTCCAGCATGGGCGGCACCTGAACGACGACCCCGGGAGCCCCATGACCTCCCCCGCCGGTCCCGCGCCGGACCACTCCGAGGCGCCCACCGCCGCCACGCCCACCGACGCCGTCACGGCCGCGACCACCGGAACCCGCACGCGGGCGTCCGACGCCGAGCGCGAGCGCGTCGTCACCCGGCTGCACCACGCCGTCGGCGAGGGCCGGCTCGACCTCACCGAGGCCGAGGAGCGGACCGCCGCCGCGTACGCCGCCCGCTTCCGCGACGAGCTCGACCCGCTGCTCGTCGACCTGCCCGGCGGGCCCGCCGGCGCCGAGCCGTGGTCGGCGATCTGGGAGTCCGTGGTCTGGCGCGGCCACCGGGCCGTGTGGGGTCCCGAGGCCGGCCGCCCGACCGCACCGCAGTGCCGCACCGCCGTCGCGGTGCTGGCCGCAGCCGTGGTGTGGGTCCTGCTCTGCATGGTCGTCGGTGCCGTGGTGGTGGCCGCGTGAGCGCCGCCCGGGCGGCCCGCCGGCCCGTGATCGTGCTGACCGCCGCCGTGCTGGGGCTCGGCGCGGCCGGCGGGATCACCGGGATGGCGCTCGGCGGCGTCGGCGCGGCGGTGTCGGACCGGGTCTCCGACGCCTCCTCCGACTCCTCGCCCGGCCCCGGGTTCCACCATTGGCACCACGACCACGACCGGTTCGACGACGACTGATCCCGGCCCGGCAGCCGCTCCCCCTGTCCCCGCCGGAACGCCCCGATTTCCGAGATCCCCCGAACCCGGAGAACCATGACGACCGTCGCCGGGCTGCCCGCCCACATCCTCCTCGTGCACGCCGTGGTCGTGCTCGTCCCGCTGACCGCGCTGCTGCTGGTGGTCGAGTCGCTGTGGCCCGCGGCGCGGCGCCGGCTCGCCTGGCCGGTCGCCGCCCTCGCCGTGCTCACCCTCGTCTCGGTGCCGCTCGCGACCGAGGCGGGCGAGTGGCTCGAGCACCGGATCGCCTCGACCCCGCTGCTGCGGACGCACGCCGAGCTCGGCGACACGATGCTCCCCTGGGCCGCCGGCCTGGCCGTCGTGGCCGTGCTGGTCGCCGCACTCCAGCAGTGGTCCCGCCGGGCGGAGCGGCGCGCTGCCGAGGCCGGCGCGGCGGCGGGCCCGGAGCGCCGCCGCCGCGGCCGGCTGCCGGCCGCCGCACTCGCCCTCGTCGCCGTCGTGGTCGCCGCCGGCTCGGTCGTGACCGTCTACCGGGTCGGCGACTCGGGCGCCCGCGCGGCGTGGACCGGCCAGTTCAGCGCCACGCCGCTCCCCCGCGGCGGCGCCCCGGTCACGACCGGCCTGCCGGAGCACCCGTAACCCCCCGCCCACACCGAGCGAGCCCCGGCCCGTGGAGATCACGAAGGGACAGGGCAACCCGCCCGTGCTCGACGAGGACGAGGCGCTCGAACTGCTCGCCTACCTCGTCACGGCCGCCCGCACCCAGGTCGACGAGGCCGCCGAGTACGGGCCGCTGCGGCTGCTGACCGCCGCGCGCCGGCTCGGGTCGGCGATCGCGCCGCGGGCCTCGGCGGCGACGGCCGGGTTCGTCGCCGGGCCGCTGGCCGCGGTCCCGGAACTGGCGGTGCCGCGCGACGGCCGGGAGGAGTACGCCGCCCGGCTCGACGAGCTGTGCCGGGCACTCGCCGGCCACCTCACCGCACACTTCGCGCGGGAGAGCCCGTGAGGCACACCGCGGACGGCGAGGCGGTGCTGGCTGCGATCCGCAGCCGCCGCGTGGTCCGGGCGCTCACGGACGAGCCGGTGGCGCGCGAGGACCTCGAGACGGTGCTCGACGCCGGCCGCTGGGCCCCGACGGCCGGCAACCGGCACCTGCAGCGCTTCGTCGCCACGGACGACCCGACCACGCTGCGGGTGCTGCGTATGGTGTCGCCCGGGATGATCCAGCGCCCGGCGGCGGCGATCACGGTCTGCACCGACCACCCGCGGGCCGCGGAGTTCGGGTTCCCGTCGGACGCCCCGGGCCTGCACGTCGACGTCGGCACCGCGGCCGCGACGCTGCTGCTCGCGGCGCACGCGATCGGCCTCGGCGCCGGGCCCGTCACCTCCTTCAGCCGCGCCGCGGTCGGGGTGGTGCTGCGCCTGCCCGACGGCTGGGTGCCGGAGATGATCGTGTGCCTCGGCCACCCGGCGCCCGGCGCCCCCGCGCCGATGCGTGCCCGTCCGCGACTGACCTGGCGCGACCTCACGACCTGGGTGCCCTGACCGGACCCCGGGCATAACGTTGAGCGCTCAATCGTTTGCGGTACCGTCGGTGACGAGATCGGGAGGAACCGCATGGACACGCTGGAACTGGGACTCGACACGTTCGGCGACGTGACCGTCGACGGGCAGGGCGACCGGACGTCGTACGCCCAGGTCATCCGGGACGTCGTGGAGCAGGCCGTGCTCGCCGACCGGGTCGGGATCGACGTGTTCGGGGTGGGCGAGCACCACCGCGACGACTACGCGATCTCCGCGCCCGAGGTCGTGCTCGCCGCGATCGCCGGGCGCACCGAGCGGATCAAGCTCGGCACCGCCGTGACGGTCCTCAGCTCGGACGACCCGGTGCGCGTCTTCGAGCGCTTCGCCACGCTCGACGCCGTGTCGAACGGCCGCGCGGAGATCACCCTCGGCCGCGGCTCCTTCACCGAGTCGTTCCCGCTCTTCGGCTACGACCTGGCCGACTACGAGACGCTCTTCGCCGAGAAGCTCGACCTGATGGCCCACCTGCTCGAGGAGGGCCCGGTGACCTGGGAGGGCACGGTCCGCGCCGCGCTGCGGGACCAGCAGGTCTACCCCAAGACCGAGTCCGGGATCACCGCGTGGGTCGGTGTGGGCGGCAGCCCGCAGTCCGTGGTCCGCGCCGCGAGCTACGGCTTCCCGCTGGTCCTCGCGGTCATCGGCGGCGACCCGGTGCGCTTCGCGCCGTACGCGGAGCTGTACCGGCGCACCCTGGAGCAGCTCGGCCGCGGGCCGCTGCCGATCGCGGTGCACGCGCCGGGGTTCGTCGCCGAGACCGACCAGGATGCCGTCGACACGCTCTTCCCGCACGCGAAGATCGCCCTCGACCGCATCGGCCGCGAGCGCGGGTGGCCGCCGCTGACCCGCGCCCGGTTCGAGGCCGACGTCCGCGAGGGCGCCCAGCACGTCGGGTCGCCGGAGACCGTGGCCCGCAAGATCGCCCGCACGGTGCGGGCGCTGGGCCTGCAGCGCTTCGACCTCAAGTACACGACCGGCACGCTGCCGCACGCCGAGCTGATGAAGTCGATCGAGCTGTACGGCACGGTCGTGGCGCCCCGCGTGCGCGAGCTGCTCGCCGACGGGTCCGACGAGCAGCCCGAGGGCATCGCGGTCTGACCAGCGGCCCCCGTCACCAGGCGACGGGCAGCGCCTCCAGGCCGTAGATCGCCTTGTGCACGGCGAAGGGGACCTCGTCGTCGGCGCAGGCGAGGCGCAGGTCCGGGAAGCGGCGCAGCAGGGCCGGGAAGGCCACCCGCATCTCCATCCGCGCCAGCGGGGCGCCGAGGCAGTGGTGGATGCCGTGCCCGAACCCGACGTGCGTGCCGGCCTTGCGCGTGACGTCGAGCCGGTCGGGGTCGTCCGTCAGCGCGGGGTCCCGGTTGGCCGCGGGCAGGTTGAACGACACGAGGTCGCCGCGGCGGATGACCGTGCCGTCGAACTCGACGTCGCGGGTCGCCAGGCGCGGCGAGCCGGAGTTCACCACGCTCAGCCAGCGCAGGAGCTCCTCGACCGCGCCGGGCACGGCGTCGGGCTCGTCGCGCACCAGCGCGAGCTGGTCGGGGTGCCGCAGCAGGGCCAGGGTGCCCAGCCCGAGCATGTTCGACGTGGTCTCGTGCCCGGCCACGAGCAGGAGGTTGGCGATCCCGACGAGCTCGGCGTTGGTGAGGTCCTCGTCGTGGTCGCGGATGAGCATGCCGAGCATGTCCTCGCCCGGGTCCCGGCGGGCCCGGGCGACCAGGTCCTGCATGTAGGCCAGCGAGTCGGCGGCGAGGGCGGCGCGCTCGTCGTCCGGCAGGGACACGTCGAGCTGGCGGCCGGTGCGGGCCTGGAAATCCTCCTGGTCCGCCGGCGGCACGCCCAGCAGCTCGCAGACGACCAGCGACGGGATGGGCAGGGCGTAGTGCGCGACCAGGTCCGTGGGCGGGCCGTGGCGTTCCAGCGCGTCGAGGTGCTGGTCGACGATCTCGACGATCCGCGGTTCGAGCCGCCGCATCCGGCGCACCGTGAACTCCGGGGTGAGCATGCGGCGCAGCCGCGTGTGGTCCGGCGGGTCGAGCGCGAGCAGGTTGCCGCTGCGGTCGCCGGTGAGCTGGCGCGGGTCCCTCGTGGCGCCCCCGAGATCGGCCGGCGTCCAGCCGTTGGCGAACGACTCGGCGTCGCCGAGCATCCGCCGGACGTCGGCGTGCCGGGTGAGCAGCCAGGCCGGCGGCCCGAACGGCGTCGGAACCTGGATCAGCCCCTCCTGCGCGCGCACGGCCGCGAGGTCGGGGGCGGGCCCGAACCCGTCCCTGCGCAGGGTGAGCGGCCGGTCGGTGGCCGGGACGGAAGGCCGTGCTGAGGTCACTGCGGGGGTCCTCCGGGTGGTGGGAGTGTTCGGGACGGGTGGGCGGACTGCACCGCGCCGGGCGGCGTCCACCAGTGAACCGCTCAGCGCACAACTGAGTCAACCGAGTGATTTAAACTCTGCTCGCTCTGGTCGCGGCGCGCACCGTCGTGCGACTCTCCGTCAAACACGTGATTGAAGTAGCGCCCAGGGAGCCCCGTGACCCCCCTCCAGCCGGACCGTGCCCGCCCGGGCGCGCTCGTCCCCGTCCTGGCCTTCTCCGGGATCGTCGTCGCGCTCATGCAGACGGTGATCATCCCGCTGGTCCCCCGGCTGCCCGCCCTGCTCGGGGCGTCGTCGGCCGACACGGCGTGGGTGGTCACCGCCACCCTGCTCGCCGCCGCGGTCGCCACGCCGACGGTCGGCCGGCTCGGCGACATGTACGGCAAGCGGCGGATGCTGCTGTTGAGCCTGGTCGTGCTGGTGGCGGGCTCGGTCGTGGCCGCACTGAGCGACTCGCTCGTGCCGGCGATCATCGGCCGGGCCCTGCAAGGCCTCGCCGCCGGCGTGATCCCCCTGGGCATCAGCATCATGCGCGACGAGCTGCCCGCGGAGCGCCTCGGCTCGGCCACGGCGATGATGAGCGCCTCGCTGGGCGTCGGCGGCGCGCTCGGCCTGCCCGCCGCGGCGTTCCTGGCCGAGGAGACGGACTGGCACGTCCTGTTCTGGGTCTCCGGCGGGCTCGGCCTGGTCGCCGCCGGCCTCGTGCTCACGCTCGTCCCCGAGTCGTCCGTGCGGAGCGGGGGCCGGTTCGACGGGCTCGGCGCGCTGGGCATCTCGGTGGCGCTGCTCTGCCTGCTCCTCGGCATCTCCAAGGGCGCCGACTGGGGCTGGGCGAGCGGCAGCACGCTCGGCCTGTTCGCCGGCGCGGTGGTCGTGCTCGGTGTGTGGGGCTGGTACGAGCTGCGCCGGCCGCAGCCGCTGGTCGACCTGCGCACGCTCGCCCGCCGCCAGGTGCTGCTGACCAACATCGCCTCGGCGGTCTACGGGTTCGCGATGTTCGCGATGTCCCTGGTGCTGCCCCAGCTGCTCCAGCTGCCCGAGGCGACCGGCTTCGGGCTGGGGCAGAGCATGCTCGCCGTCGGACTCGTGATGGCGCCGAGCGGGCTGGTCATGATGGCGATGGCACCGGTGTCGGCCCGGATCTCCCGCGTGTCGGGCCCGAAGACCACGCTGATGCTCGGCGCGCTGGTCGTCGCCGTCGGGTACGGGGTGAGCATCCTGCTGATGTCCCAGATCTGGCACTTCGTGCTGGCCTCCAGCGTGATCGGCGCGGGCATCGGGCTCGGCTACGGCGCCATGCCCGCGCTGGTCATGGGCGCGGTCCCGCGCTCGGAGACGGCCGCCGCGAACAGCCTGAACACCCTGATGCGCTCCATCGGCACGTCCGTGTCCAGCGCCGTCGCGGGCGTGGTGCTGGCGCACATGACGGTGGAGATCGGGGGCGTGGCCCTGCCGACCCAGGACGGCTTCCGGGTCGTCCTGGCCGTCGGCGCCGGAGCCGCGCTCGTCGCGGTCCTGGTCGCCGCGTTCATCCCGGGCCGGCGGCCCGCCCCCGCACCCGTCCCGACCGGCGAGCCGCCCGTCCCCGACGGCCGGACCGTGACGGGCCGGGTCGACGGCGTGGCCGGGCCGGTTCCCGCCCTCGTCACGGTGACGGCACACGACGCCGACGGCGCGGTCGTCGGCACCGTGCGCACCGACGCCGACGGCCGCTACCGGCTCGACGTCCCGGCCGGGCCGCTGACCCTCGTCGCCGTCGAACACCCGGCGGTCCACGAGGCGGTGACGGTCCGGGCCGGGCTCGCGCAGCGGCACGACATCACGCTCCCCCCGGACACGTCGGCGCCACCCGAACCGGATCCGGAACCGCTCGCCGGCGCCGTCGGGGTGGAGCTCCGGTGATCGACCCCAGCCTCGACAGGACCGCGTCGGCGCAGGTCACGGGCCGGGTCCGGACGACCGCGCGCCCGGTCCCCGACGCGACCCTCACCCTCACCGACGGCGCCGGCATCCAGGTCGCCCGCACCCGCAGCGCGGCCGACGGCGCCTTCGCGTTCCCCGGCCTGCGGCCCGGCCGGTACGTCCTGGTCGCGCACCGCAGCGGGCACCGGCCGCAGGCCACCGCAGTGGAAGCGGTGGCAGCCGTGGAGGCACTGCCTCCGGGCGGGGTGCGGCACGACGGCGGGCTGGACCTGGTGCTCGAGCCCGTCGCGAGCGTGCGGGGCAGGGTCCGGGACCCGGACACCGGGCTGCCGGTGGTCGCGGCCACCGTCGTCGCCGTGGACCCGGCCGGGGAGGTCGTCGCGTCGACGATGTCCGAGCCCGACGGCAGCTATCTGCTGGAGGGGGTCGACACCGCCGGCCCGCTCACGCTCGTCGTGGCCGCGCCGGGCGCGGACCCGGTCGCCCGCAGCGTCGAGCTCGGCGCCTCCGGTGCCGAGCAGACCGTCGACCTCGCCGTGCAGACCCTCAGCACGCTGACCGGCATCGTGACCGCGGGCGGGCGGCCGCTCCCCCGGCTCCCCCTCACGCTGCACGACCACCGCGGCCGGACCGTCGCCCACGCCCGGACGGGCGCGGACGGAACGTACCGTTTCGAGGGCGTCCCGGCCGGGAGATACACGGTCCGCAGTGCCACCAGCGGGCCGCAGGCGGCGGGGATCGGGCCGGACGACGGCGTCTGTCACCTGACCCTGACCCCCCGCTGACCCGCCGCGGGCGGAGCCACACGACTCTGGGTGATCGGCCTGGCCACGGGGCGTGAACCATCCGCCGAAAGGGATGACCTCGGGCCGATCACCTGGTCTGCTCGGCACGTGCCGGTGCTCCGCGACCTCCACCCGTGGGGCGCCGTGCGGGCCGCCCTGCCCCGCGAGGGCCCGTCGGTGGTCCGGATCGTGGTCGCCGCGGCGGTGAGCTGGCAGGTCTGCGTGTGGCTCGGCGCGACCCAGCCACCGGTCTACGCGGTGGTCGTCCCGCTCGTGGCCATCCGGGACGCGCCGGGCTCCGCGCTCAACGTCTCGCTGGCCCGGCTCGTGGGGGTGGTCGCCGGGCTCGCCGTGGGCATCGGGGTGCTGGCGTGGCTCCGGCCGTCGGCGCTCACGGTGGCACTGGTCCTCGCCGTGGCGCTCGCGATCGGGATGGTGCTGCGCATCGGCGACACGCTGAACGTCCAGGTCGCGGTGTCCGCGCTGCTCGTCTTCGCGAACTCCGATCCCTCGTCCTACGCCGTGGCCCGGCTGTGGGAGACCGCGGTCGGGGCGGTGGTCACCGTCGTCCTGTCGCCGCTGCTGCTGCCGACGAACCCGGCGCGGACCTTCGTCGCCGCGCTGCGCGGGGTCGCCGACGGCGCGGCCGAGGACCTGCTCCTGGCCGCGGACCTGCCGGTCGATCCGGCGGACCCGGCCCGCGAGGACCTGGCGGCCCGGCTGACCGACCGGTCCCACCGGCGCGACGACGCCGCCCGCCAGCTCCCTGGCCAGCTCGCCTCGGCGCGGCGGGCGGTGCGCCTCCACCCGCTCTGGCGCCGCCGTCACACCGCCGAGCTGGCGGTGCTGGAGGAGCCGGCGGCCGCGGCGCCGGAGATCACGGAGCTGGTGCGTACTCACGTCACCGACGTCGTCGAGCTGGGCAGACGCCCGGACACCTGCGCCTGGTGGGCCGGCACGGCGCCGCGGACCCGGGCCGTCGTGCGGCCGCTCGCCGACGCCGTCGCGGCCGGTCTGAAGGGCACCCCCGATCGCGGCGCACTCGCCGAGGCCGCCGCGGCCGTGGACGCGCACGCGGCGGCGGACCACTCGGCGTTGGGAGGCCTGATCCGGCGCCCGCTGCGGCGCGCCGAGCGGGTGCTCACCGCCCTCGCCGGGCCCGACCGGCCCGCCGGCAGGGGTGGCTCCGGGCCGTGACACCCGGGATGGCGCCGGCGCCCTCCGGCGCCATCCCGCCGACCCCCTCCGACCCCCCCGGTTGTGGTCTACATCACTGAGCCGGGCGGTTCAACGCAACGGGGGTTGCGCCTTCGCGGTCGCGAGGACGGGGCGGGCTGGCACGATGCCCGTATGGGCACGGCGCTGCGGCTGGTGGTCGGCCTGGTCGTGGTCGTCGCCGTGGCGGTCGCGCTGCTGTGGGCGATCCAGCGACGACTCGTGTTCCTGCCCGGCGGGGCGCCGTCCGTCGCGCCGGAGCAGGTGCTGGCCGGCGGGAGCCCGCTGGCGGTCCCGACCGCGGACGGGCTCGTCCTCGCGGCCTGGCACGCGCCCGCCACCGGCCCGTCCCGCGGCGTCACCGTGCTGGTGCTGCCGGGCAACGCCGGCAGCCGCGCCGATCGCGTGCCGCTCGCCGAGGCGCTCACGGCCCGGGGGCTCGACGTCGTGCTGCTGGACTACCGCGGCTACGGCGGCAACCCGGGATCGCCCAGCGAGGAGGGACTGGCGGCCGACGCCCTGGCCGCGCACCGGTACCTCACCGGACACCGCGGCATCGACCCGTCGCGGCTCGTGGTGCTGGGCGAGAGCATCGGTGCGGCGGTCGCGACCCGGCTCGCACAGGAGCGGCCGGTCCGGGCGGTGGTCCTGCGCAGCCCGTTCACCGAGCTCGCCGACGTGGCCGCGGAGCAGTACCCGTTCCTGCCGGTCCGGACCCTGCTGCGCGACCGGTTCCCGGTCGTCACGACGGTCGGTTCGGTGGCCGCCCCGGTCACGGTGGTGGCCGGCGGCGCGGACGAGATCGTGCCCGTGGAGCAGAGCAGGGCGGTCGCCGCGGCCGCCGGCAGCGCCGCGGTCGAGGTGCCGGGCGCGCGCCACAACGACCCGGACCTCGGCTACGGGCCCCCGCTGGTCGACGCCGTCGTGCGGGCGGCCGGCTGACCCTCCCGCAGGTCACCGGCGGCAGCGGACCACCCGGACGAACACGAGCACCATGATCACGAAGGCGATGCCCACGGCGAGCCCCAGGACCGGTCCGCCCGCGATCGCGGCCTCGGCGGTCATGCCGCACAGGATGAGCAGGCCGACCACCGCGGCCACCCGGTCCGCCCGGTGCATCGCGACGTCGCCGGTGGGCCCTGGCGGCCCGGGCGGCGCGGCTTCCCGGGGGCGGCCCGTCAGGCTCTGTTCGAGGCGGGCCAGGATGCGCCGCTCGCGCGCGGTCAGCGGGCGCACGCCCCGGTCGTCGAGGGTCATCGTCGCCTCCCCGACACTCGGATCGGTCGGCTCCGGTGGTGCGGAGCCGTTGTCGTCAGCGTGAGCGCGGGTCCTCGTCCGGCTGCTGCTCACGCCCCACGGTCTGCGCGACGTGCTCCGAGGGCGCCGCGTGTCCCCCGCTGTGCGCCTCGGCCCGCGCCCGTTCCACGAGGTGCGGGTAGTGCAGCTCGAAGGCGGGCCGCTCCGAGCGGATCCGCGGCAGCTCGGTGAAGTTGTGCCGCGGCGGCGGGCAGCTGGTGGCCCACTCCAGAGAGTTCCCGAAGCCCCACGGGTCGTCGACGGTCACCACCCGGCCGTAGCGGTAGCTGTGGAAGACGTTCCAGATGAACGGCAGGATCGAGAACCCCAGCACGAACGCGCCGATCGACGAGACCATGTTCAGGGCCGTGAACCCGTCCGTCGGCAGGTAGTCCACGTAGCGGCGCGGCATGCCCTCGTTGCCCAGCCAGTGCTGCACCAGGAACGTCGTGTGGAAGCCGATGAAGGTGAGCCAGAAGTGGAACTTGCCCACCGTCTCGTCGAGCATCCGGCCCGTCATCTTCGGGAACCAGAAGTAGATCCCGCCGTAGGTCGCGAACACGATCGTGCCGAACAGCACGTAGTGGAAGTGCGCCACCACGAAGTACGTGTCCGAGACCATGAAGTCGATCGGCGGCGAGGCCAGCAGCACGCCCGTGACCCCGCCGAACAGGAAGGTGGCCAGGAAGCCCAGGGCGAACAGCATCGGCGTCTCGAAGGTCAGCTTGCCCCGCCACATCGTGCCGATCCAGTTCACGAACTTGATGCCCGTCGGGATCGCGATGAGCAACGTCGTGAACGAGAAGAAGGCGAGCAGCACCGCGCCGGTGGCGTACATGTGGTGCGCCCACACCGCCGCCGAGAGGAAACCGATCGCGATCGTGGCGAACACGAGGGTCTTGTAGCCGAAGATCGGCTTGCGGCTGAACACCGGGAAGATCTCCGTGACGATCCCGAAGAACGGCAGCGCCACGATGTAGACCTCGGGATGGCCGAAGAACCAGAACAGGTGCTGCCAGAGGATCGCCCCGCCGTTGGCCGGGTCGAACACGTGGGCGCCGAGGTGCCGGTCCATCAGCAGCCCGAACAACGCCGAGGTGAGGACGGGGAAGGCGATCAGGACCAGCAGCGCCGTCACGAAGATGTTCCACGTGAAGATCGGCATCCGGAACATCGTCATCCCGGGCGCGCGCAGGCAGATGATCGTGGTGATGAAGTTGACGCCGCCGAGGATCGTCCCCAGACCGGCGACGATCAGCCCGCCGAGCCACAGGTCGCCGCCCGCCCCCGGCGAGCGGATGGCGTCGGACAACGGGGTGTAGGCGAACCACCCGAAGTCCGCCGCGCCGCCGGGCGTGAGGAAGCCGGACATGACGATCAGTCCGCCGAACAGGAAGAGCCAGTAGGAGAAGGCATTCAGCCGCGGGAAGGCGACATCGGGCGCGCCGATCTGCAGCGGCACGATGTAGTTCGCGAAGCCGAACAGGATCGGCGTGGCGTAGAGCAGCAGCATGATCGTGCCGTGCATCGTGAACAGCTGGTTGTACTGCTCGCTCGACAGGAACTGCTGTCCGGGCCGGGCCAGCTCCGCGCGGATCAGCAGCGCCATCGCGCCACCCGCCATGAAGAAGCCGAACGACGTGACCAGGTACAGGATCGCGATGTCCTTGGGGTCCGTCGTCTTGAGCATCTTGAGGAACGTCGACCCCTTGCCCGTGCGTCGCGCGGGGTAGGGCCGGGTCTCGATCGGGCGCGGCGCAACTGCGGTCATCGCTCCCCCTCGGCGGCGGTGCCGGTTAGGTGGGCGACCACCGTACTGCGGTTCGGACCTGCCCGGATAGGGCCGACCGGCAGCGCCGGCCGGAAACCCTCTTCCCCGTGCAATGAATCTGATTACCTTGTTGCAGATGACTGACGCCACCATTCCCACCCTGCACGCCTGGGCCGGGGGCGACGCCGCCTTCCGGAAGCTCATCGACGCCTTCTACGACCGGGTCGAGCGCGACGACCTCCTCGCCCCCTTCTTCCCCGGCGGCGTCTCCGAGGCCCACCGCAGCCACGTCACCACGTGGTGGATCGAGGTGTTCGGCGGCGAGCCCGGCTACACCCGCGAGCACGGCGGCTACGAGGCGATGCTCGCCCACCACCGCGACCTCGGCATCACCCCCGAGCAGCGTTTCCGCTTCGCGTCCCTGATGAGCCTCGCCGCCGACGACGCCGGCCTCCCGGACGACCCCGAGTTCCGCGCCGCCTTCGTCGGCTACGTGGAATGGGGCACACGGCTGGCCCTGCACAACTCCCGCCCCGGCGCCGACGACGTCGTCGCCCACGCCCCCGTCCCCCGGTGGGGGTGGGGGGTGGCCCCGCCGTACCAGCCCTGATTTGGGCGTTCGACCTGGAGAGCGGCACCGTCGCCCTGCTGCTCACGCGGCCGGAGGCGCGGGGCCGGCCCAGCGCGCCTTCCACCCCTCACCGAGGCGTACCGGGCGCTGCGTCCCCGTCGCCACCACACAGCAGGCCGCGAGACTCATCCGGCACGAACTCGACGACCGGCAGGACCGGTCGGTTCTGCTGACCGGAGGCTGTGGGAGGGGCGAGAGCAGGTGCTCGGCGGCGCCGTGGGGGCGGGCGACATCACGCGGCGCACCATCAGGGCTGTAGACCGTCAGGGGTCGCGCCGGCAGAGCGCTGCACCGTGCGCAGCGCCCGGAGGTCGCGCCGCCATAGGAGGCCGATCCGGGTCAGGAGGCGGCGCCGGCTCACGAGGCCGCGCCGGCTCACGAGGCCGCGCCGGCTCACGAGGCCGCGCCGGCTCACGAGAGGGCGCGCTGGCTCACGAGCCGCCCCGCTCGAGAGGCCGCCCCGACCCAGGAGGGCGAGCCGGCTCAGGGAGGCCGCCCTCCCAGGCGCCGCGCCGTGCCGAAGGGCCGAGCCATCACAGGGGGCCGCGCCGATCTCAAAGCCGGTGCCTTCTCGGGGCGCGTCGTTTGGGAGCGCCGAACCGTCTCGAGGCGCCGCGCGTGCCGGTACTCGAACAGCGCGGGATCGGTCAGCCGCCAGAGCCGCTGAGAACGCGCCCCGAGCGCCCTCCGCGACGCCGGGTTCTTCGTGGAGTTGGTCTCCGCCCGGCGACACCCCTCGGCGATCGCAGATCTTGCATCGGCGCAGCTCAAGGTGATAGTATCGAACGCATGTTCGCACGCGGTGTCGAGGTTCCCGAGGGTTATGTCCCGGCCTTCGTGCGGGCCTGGGCACAGGAAGCACCCGGGGTGATCACCCCGGGCGGTGACCGACGACGCCGGGCTGGTGGACGCGCTGGTCGGGGCGGAGCACCTGCTGCGCTGGGCCGGGGCGCTGCGCACCGAACTGATCGCCGAACTCGACCGGCGCCGCCCCGGCGACGAACCCGGCTACGTCGGTGGCGACACCCCGCGCGAAAACCCTGCTCGCCCGGGCCGCACGGCTGACCCGGCTGTTCCCCGCCAC
>NZ_JNYD01000048.1 GCF_000717175.1 Pseudonocardia autotrophica
ACCCGCTCGACGTCCAGGACGCGCTGATCCACTACGCCCGCAAGGGCGCGATCATCAACTCCACCTACCAGCTCTGACCCCGTGAGTGGCGATAGTCGCTAGAGCGACTATCGCCACTCACGAGTGATGACCTGAGGGGGAACGGTCCCGAACGCCCCCGGGACCGTTCCCCCTCACGTGCGCAAGGAGGCCGGATGGGCACGCTGCGGATGGCGGCGGTGTCGGCACCGTTCGGGCGCGACCTCGTGGAGGGGTTCGCCCGCGTCACCGCGCTGGTCGCGGAGGCCCGCGCGGACGGCGTCGGGCTGCTGGTGCTGCCGGAGGCGGCGCTCGGCGGGTACCTGACCGACCTGGAGGGGGAGGCGGAGCTGCCGCCCGCGCTCGACCCCGACGGGCGGGAGATCGCCACCCTCGCCGCGCTGGCGGGGGACATGGTCGTCTGCGCCGGGTACTGCGAGCGGGCGCCCGACGGCGTGTACAACAGCGCCGTCTGCGTGACCGGCGACGGCGTGCTCGGGCGGCACCGCAAGGTCCACCAGCCGCTGCGCGAGGACGCCTCGTACGCCGCGGGGGACCGGTTCGAGGCCTTCGACACCCCGGTCGGCCGGATGGCAATGCAGATCTGCTTCGACAAGGCCTTCCCCGAGGCCGCCCGCGCCCAGGCGCTCGACGGCGCCCGCGTCGTCTGCTCACTGTCGGCCTGGCCCGTCAGCCGTACCAACCGGCACTCCGACCCCGCGCAGGACCGCTGGACCCGGCGGATGGACCTGTTCGACCGCGCCCGCGCGCTCGAGAACCAGGTCGTGTGGGTGGCGTCGAACCAGTACGGCACGTTCGGCGACCTGCGGTTCGCCGCCAGCGCGAAGGTCGTCGACCCCGGTGGGGAGATCCTCGCCTGGACCGGACAGCGCGAGGGCCTCGCCACCGCCGCACTCGACGTCGAGGCCGCCGTCGACGCCGCGCGGGCCGGGATGAACTTCCTTCGCGACCGGCGCCCCGACACGTACGCTGCCCCGGACGGGACACCGTTCGAGGCCGCCTGAGCGGCGAGGACCGGTCGGTGTCGGAGTCGGTGGCGGGGCTGTCGGTGGCGGGGCCGCCGGGGCGCGGGGAGGGGCGCGTGGGCGCGCTGAGGATCGGTGCCGTGGCGGCCGCGTTCGGCCGGGACCTGGAGGGCGCCCTCGCCCGGGTGGCGACCCTGATCGACCACGCCCGGCGCTCGCGGGTCGGCCTCCTCGTGCTGCCCGACGCCGCGCTCGGCGGCTACCTCTCCGACTTCGGCGCCGAGGCCGAGGCCGAACTGCCACCCGCGCTCGACCCGGACGGACCGGAGCTGCGCAAGGTCGCCGACCTGGCCGGCGACATGGTCGTCTGCATCGGGCTGTGCGAGGCGGGGCCCGGCGGGATCCGGTACAACACCGCCGCGTGCGTCGACGGCAGCGGCGTGCTCGGCCTGCACCGCAAGGTCCACCAGCCGGTCGGCGAGGAGCGGGTCTACGCGGCCGGGGACAGCTTCGGCGCCTTCGACACGCCCGTCGGGCGCCTCGGCATGCTCGTCGACTACGACAAGACCTTCCCCGAGTCCGCCCGCGCCCTCGCCCTCGACGGTGCCGAGATCATCGCCTGCCTCTCGGCCTGGCCCACCAGCATCACCAACCGGGCGCCGCGGATGGCGCAGGACCGCCAGTCGCGGCTCTTCGACCTCTACGACCGCTCGCGGGCGGCGGAGAACCAGATCGTGCTGGTGTCGTCGAACCAGACCGGGTCGATGGGCAGGATGCGCTTCCTCGGGCAGGCCAAGGTGGTCGGGCCCGACGGCGAGGTCCTCGCCCGCACCTGGGCCAAGGCCGGGATCGCGGTGGCCGAGGTCGACGTCGAGGCCTCGCTCGGCGCCGCCCGCCGCCGGCTCTCCCACCTCACCGAGCGCCGCCCCGAGGCCTACCGCTGAGACCCGTCGCCGCCCGCTCAGGTCGGTGAGATCGGCTGTGCGGTGCGCCGGGTACTCGGTGAACGGAAGTGTTGTGCGCTGAGGGTGGTGCCGAGAGCCGTGGGTGCAGGAGACCGGTGATCTTGCGACCGCGGGACGCCGACGCAGTCCGCGAGATCGGAGACTCCGTGCATTCAGGGCGCCTCCGGGAGCGGTACGTGCACGCAACTGGTGATCTTGCGCCCCCCGGGCGCGGCGCCGAAGGGTGAGCGGCAGTGCGGTGCACTCAGGGCGCTGCCCCGAGCCGTGCGTGCACGCAACTGGTGATCGTGCGCCGGCGGGACGCCGCACCGGTTGGTGAGATTGGCGGTTCGGTGCAGTGAGGGCGCTGCCGGGGGCCGTACCCGCACGCAGCCGCCGATCTTGTGTGGGGGCGTGGTGGTGGTGGCCGGCCCGGCGAGGGGGACGTCAGGGTCGTTGGGGCGGCCCTGAAAAGACCTGGCGTCCCTCTCGGTCGGGCGGCGTGCACAGCAGCAGCGCGAGCGAGCGCTCCAGCCAGGCGGCGTAGTGCTCCGGGCTCCAGCCCCGGCGGTGCCGCAGCAGGTCGTGGACCTGCGGGCTGCAGAGTGTGAGCAGGACGTCGGCGGCCTCGTCGACGGGAACGGTGAGCAGGCCGTGCCGCTCCATCGCCTCCGCGACGGTCCGCATGTTGGCGGACATGGTGCGCGCGCCCAGGTCGTCGAGCTCCCGCATGTCGGCGTCCGCGCCCGACGACCCCTGGCAGGCCGCGAGCAGGCGCCCGGCCCGTTCGAGCAGCTCGGTGCCCTGGCGGGCCAGTTCCGGGAGGAGCCGGTCGGGGTCCTCGAGCGCCGCCACGAAGGCGGGCCGATCCGCCACGGCGACGGGCTCCTCGTCGCCGGCGGTGGCGACGTCGAGCGCCTCGTGGAAGATCTCCGCCTTCCCGCCCGGGAACGCCGCGTGCACGGTGCGGAGCGCGACACCGGCCGTCGCCGCGATCTCCTTCACCGTGGTGCGCACGTACCCCTGCTCGACGAACAACGCGGTCGCCGCCTCGCGGATGGCGGCGCGTGTGCGGCGTGCGGACTCCTCGCGCAACGGCGACCGGTACGACCTCTTGACCTGCTCGGGCACGAGGTGCACTCTACACGCATTCGATGCACTGCAAGTTCAACGAAAAGAGTGTGTCATGCCGGAGCTGACCGGGGTCCGTTGCGTGAAGCTGCCCGTCGCCGACCTGCCGACGAGCGTCGGCTGGTACCGGCGGGTGTACGGCTTCGCACCCCTGTACGAGTTCCCCGACGAGAACGGCGTGGTGCGCGGGGTGGCCGGCGACCTGCCCGGAGGCGGGTACACCGGCCTGGCGTTGCGGGAGATCCCGGGCGCGACGGGGGTCCCGGGGTTCGAGGTGATGCTCGGCGTACGGGACCGCGCGGCCCTCGAGGGGTGGGTCGCGCACCTCGACGAGCAGGGCGCCGAGCACTCGCCGATCGTCGAGGCCAGCGTCGGCTGGCTCGTCGTGGTGCACGACCCGGACGGGCACGAGCACCACCTCTACACCGACCAGCGGCACGGCATCGACCAGTCCGGCAGGGCGGGGTACGGGCGGGCGGTCGCGGACCCGGCCTGACCCGCGCCCACCCGTCGCGGCCCGGCCTGACCCGGACCCACCCGCCGCGGCCCGGCGAGGGGGAGGCTGGGCCGCGTCGGTGACGGCCGCTCAGGAGGGCAGCGTGTAGCCCCAGAACTTGTCCCGCAGCGTCTTCTTCGAGAACTTCCCGACGCTGGTCTTGGGCACCTCGTCGATGAACTCCACGGCGTCGGGCAGCCACCACTTGGCCACCCGCGGCGTCAGGAACTCGATGAGCTCCTCGCCGGTGAGCGACTGCCCCGGCTTCACCACCACGCACGCCAGCGGCCGCTCGGTCCACTTCTCGTGCGGGATCGCGATCACCGCGGCCTCGGCGACCGCCGGGTGCGCCATGATCTCGTTCTCCAGGTCGACCGAGCTGATCCACTCGCCGCCGGACTTCACGAGGTCCTTCGTCCGGTCGACCAGCCGGACGAAACCCCACCTGTCCACGGCGGCGACGTCGCCGGTGCGCAGCCACCCGTCCTGCGTGAACTGCGTGCCGCCGCCCTCGCCGCGGTAGTACTCCTTGGCGATCCAGGGACCCGCGGCCTGCAGCTCGCCGGTGGCGCGGTCGTCCCACGGCAGCTCCTCGCCGCTCTCGGGGTCGGCGATCCGCAGGTCGACGAGCGGGACCGGCTGGCCCTGGCGGGCGCGGGCGTCGGCCCGCTCGTCCTCACTCCAGTCCTGCTGGTGCGACCGCCGGGAGGAGACGCTGGCGATCGGCGAGGTCTCCGTCATGCCCCAGGCGTGCAGCATGGGGATGCCGATCGCCTCGCGGTAGGCCTCGGACAGCGAGCGCGGCACGGCGGAACCGCCGCAGATGATCGCCCGCAGCGAGGACAGGTCGTGGTCGGCGAGCAGCGGCCGCACGCCCATCCAGATCGTCGGCACCCCGCCGGTGACGGTGACCCGGTGCCGCTCCAGCTGCCCGACGATCGCCTGGGGCGTCATGTTCGGGCCGGGGAAGACCAGGTCGGCGCCGGCGAGCAGCGCGCCGTAGGGGATGCCCCAGGCGTTGGCGTGGAACATCGGCACGATCGGCAGGACGACGTCCCGCTCGGCCAGGCCGAACGCGTCGGAGGTCAGGGTGATCAGCGAGTGCAGCACCGCCGAGCGGTGGCTGTAGACCACTCCCTTCGGGTTGCCCGTGGTGCCGGAGGTGTAGCACATGGCCGCGGCGCTGTTCTCCTCCTCGACCACGAACCGGCCGGCGAACGGCTCGGCCGCGGCGAGCAGCTCCTCGTAGTCCCGGACCCGCGGGTCGGCGGGGATCTCGTGCTCCGCGCCGTCGTCGATCACCACGATGTGCCGGACGGTCTCGAACTTGTCCACCAGCGGCCACAGCTGCGGCAGCAGCGAGCGGTCGACGAAGACGACCTCGTCCTCGGCGTGGTTGACGATGTAGACGAGCTGCTCGGGGAACAGTCGGATGTTCAACGTGTGCAGGACACGCCCGGTGCAGGGCGCGGCGAGGTACAGCTCCAGGTGGCGGTCGGTATTCCAGCAGAAGGTGCCCACCCGGGCGTCGGCGGACAGGCCGAGCGAGTCGAGAACCGTCGCGAGCCGGCGGACGCGCACGGCCCACTCCGCCACCGTGGTCACCCGCTCGCCGGAGGCTTCGGCGGTGATCAGCCTCTTGTGGCCGAAGAGCTGCTCCGCGCGGTGGAACACGTGGGGCAGCGCCAGCGGGCGGTCCTGCATCAGTCCGAGCATCGTCGCTCCCGAGGAGTGTCGTGGATCACGATCACCGTACCGGGGGACCCCGACACCCGGACAGATCCGGCGGTCATGACGGCACCGCGCAGCGTCACCGCCGGTACGCTCCCCGTCCATGACGGGTGCGGCTGCGCCGGGCGGCCCTGGGGCGCCTCCGGGGACCGGTGCCGTCTGTCTCGACGTCGGCTCCACCTGGACCAAGGCCGTGCTCGTCCATCCCGACGGCGGGCTCGCCGGGTTCGCCGAGCACCGCACCACCACCGCCGACGTCCTCGAGGGCGTCGACGCCGCTGTCCGCGGGGTCACCGCCGCGGCGGCGCGCGAGCCCGAGCCGGCCGTGCTGGCCTGCTCGTCGGCCGGGGGCGGGTTGCGGCTCGCGGTCGTCGGCACCGAGAAGCTGATCTCCACCGAGGCCGGTCACCGGGTCGCGCGGTCGGCGGGCTCGCACGTCGTGCACGTCCACGCCGGGCCGCTCGAGCCGGCCGACGTCCGGGTGCTGCGCGGGCACCGGCCCGGCGCGGTCCTGCTGGTCGGCGGCGCGGACGGGGACGATCCCTCGGTCCTGCTGCACAACGCGGGCAAGCTCGCCCGGGCCCGCGTCCGGTTCCCGATCGTCCTGGCCGGCAACGCCGAGGCGCGCGACGACGCCCTCGCCCTGCTCCGCGCCACCGGCCGGACCGTCGTGGCCTGCGCGAACGTGGCGCCGGCGCCGGGCGAGCTGGTCCCCGGCCCGGCCCGCGCCGCGCTCGCCGAGGTCTTCGCCCAGCACGTGCTCGGCGGGAGGGCGCCCGCTGCGGCGCCCCGCTTCCGGCGCATGGTCCGGTTCATGACGCCCGACGCCGTCCGCCGCGGCACCGCCGAGCTGGCGCGGATCTGCGGGACGCGGGTGCTCGTCGTCGACGTCGGCTGCGCGACCACGGACGTCCACTCCGCCGCTCCGGGCGGGCGGACGCGCCGCACCGTCGAGGGCGACCTCGGGGTGCGGGCCGCCGCCGAGGGCGTGCTGCTGGAGGCGCAGGCCGAGGAGATCGTCGACCCGGTCGAGGCGGACCTGCTCACCGCGACGGTCCGCGGGATGACGGCGGAGGTCGGCTCGGTCCCGCGGGACCCGGGCAGTGCGGCCGAGGACCGGCGGATCGCGGCGCTCGCCGCCGTCGTCGCGGCGCGGCGGCACCTGCGCGACGAGCTCGGCCCCGAGGACGACGACCCCGGCCACCCGGCCGAGGCCGCCGGGTCCGGCCCCGTCGGGCTCGTCGTGCTCTCCGGTGGGGTGTTCCGCCAGCGCGACGCCGCCGGCATCGGCGCGGTGGTCGGCACCCTGCAGCAGGACCCGATGCTCGCCCCGCTGCTCACGTCGGCGTCCGTGCTGGTCGACGCGGACTTCGCGCTCGCCCCCGCCGGGCTGCTCGCCGCCCACGACCGGTGCGCCGCGGCCGAGGCGCTGCTGTGCGACCACCTGCTGGGGTCACGTTGAGCCGGGTCCCGGGCCGTGCCATCCTGGACGGCGCACGCACCGCGGGACCGAGAGGCGCTGCAGCGGACGGATCCGTCCGCCACGCTCGGTCCGCGGCCTGACGACGAGAAGGGCGCCTCCACCGTTCCGGGAGGAGGCCCGTGTCGTGCCGATCGTCCACCGCCAGCACCGCGGGGCCCTCCCGTCTGCCCTGACCGCAGCACGAGGAGACAGTTCACGATGACCGCCAGCATCACCGACCCGCACGGCCGGCTGCAGGAGCGCAACGGCCTCGACTTCGCCGTCGCCGACCTCGGCCTGCACGAGTTCGGCCGCAAGGAGATCCGGCTCGCCGAGAACGAGATGCCGGGGCTGATGGCGCTGCGCCGCGAGTACGCCGAGGCCAGGCCGCTGCACGGCGCCCGGGTCGCCGGCTCGCTGCACATGACGGTGCAGACCGCCGTCCTGATCGAGACCCTGGTCAGCCTGGGCGCCGACGTCCGCTGGGTCTCCTGCAACATCTTCTCCACGCAGGACCACGCCGCCGCGGCGATCGTCGTCGGCCCGCACGGCACCCCCGAGGAGCCGAAGGGCGTGCCGGTCTTCGCGTGGAAGGGCGAGACGCTCGCCGAGTACTGGTGGGCCACCGAGCAGCTGTTCAACTTCCGGGACTCCAACGGCGAGCTCGTCGGCCCGAACATGATCCTCGACGACGGCGGCGACGCCACCCTGCTCGTCCACAAGGGCGTCGAGTTCGAGAAGACCGGCGTGGTGCCCACGGTCGACGACGAGGACCTCACGGTCTCTGAGGAGTACCGGGTCATCCTCGACGTCCTGCGCCGCTCGCTCGCGGAGAACCCGCAGAAGTGGACCACGGTCGCGTCGGACATCCGCGGCGTCACCGAGGAGACCACGACCGGCGTGCACCGGCTCTACCAGCTGGCCGAGCAGGGCCTGCTGCTGTTCCCGGCGATCAACGTCAACGACTCGGTCACCAAGAGCAAGTTCGACAACAAGTACGGCATCCGGCACTCGCTGATCGACGGCATCAACCGGGGCACGGACGTGCTGATCGGCGGCAAGGTGGCCGTGGTCTGCGGCTACGGCGACGTCGGCAAGGGCTCGGCCGAGGCGCTGTCCGGGCAGGGCGCGCGGGTCATCGTCACCGAGGCGGACCCGATCTGCGCGCTGCAGGCGCTGCTCGAGGGCTACCAGGTCGCGCGCCTGGAGGACGTCATCGAGCAGGCCGACATCGTCATCACGACGACGGGCAACAAGGACATCGTCACCGTCGACCTGATGAAGAAGATGAAGCACCAGGCGATCCTCGGGAACGTCGGGCACTTCGACAACGAGATCGACATGGCCGGGCTGGCCCGCATCGAGGGCATCATCCGGATCAACATCAAGCCGCAGGTCGACGAGTGGGTGTTCCCGGACGGCCACTCCATCCTGGTGCTGTCCGAGGGCCGGCTGATGAACCTCGGCAACGCGACGGGCCACCCGTCCTTCGTGATGAGCAACAGCTTCTCGAACCAGGTGATCGCGCAGGTCGAGCTGTTCACCAGGCACGAGGAGTACAACAAGGACGTCTACCGGCTGCCGAAGGTCCTCGACGAGAAGGTCGCGAAGATCCACGTGCAGGCGCTGGGCGGCGAGCTCACCAAGCTCACCAAGGACCAGGCCGAGTACATCGGCGTCGACGTCGAGGGCCCGTTCAAGCCGGAGCACTACCGGTACTGAGTTCTGGTTGGGGCGGCGGTCGTCGGGTTAGGGTTGACTGATGACCGCCGCTCCCCTTCCCGAGCCGATCCCCACGGGCTCCAGCGGCGACGGGTGGCAGTACTGCGCCCAGGGGCACAAGCACTGGGGGCTGTACGGGGCGGCGGGTCTGCTGGTCCGCTCCGGCGACCTGGTGCTGCTCCAGCACCGGGCGCTGTGGAGTCATCACGGCGGCACGTGGGGCATCCCTGGCGGCGCGCGGCACTACGGCGAGTCGGCCGAGTCGGCGGCTCGGCGCGAGGCCGCGGAGGAGTCCGAACTCGACACCGGCCCGCTGGTCGAGACCGCCCGCTTCGTCGACGACCACGGCGGCTGGAGCTACACCACGGTCGTCGTCTGCGCGGCCGCGGCGCTGCCGGTGGCGATCCGCGGCGGGGAGAGCGTCGAGTTCTCCTGGTTCCCCGCGGCGTCGCTCGGCACCCCCGAGGGCCCGCAGCTGCACCCGGGTTTCGCCGCCTCCTGGCCCCGCGTCTCCACCCTGTGAGCGCCGACTGCCCCTAGAGCGGCAGTTGCCACTCACGACCCCGGCTGACCTGCAACTACCGCAGGAGGGTCGCCGCGAGAGCGGGGAGGTCGGTGTCGCCCTCCAGCACGGTCCACGGACTGAGCCACTCCGCGGCCGCGAGCTCCCGGTAGACGGCGTCGGTGCGTTCCTGCAGCCCCTCGTCGGACTCGTAGGCGTCGCGCGCCCGGCCCGGATCGGCCGCCGCCCGCCGTTCCGCCCGCTCCGCGGCCACCTCCCGCGGGGTGGCGAGCAGCAGCTGGTGGTCCGGCACGGGGATGCCGAAGCGCGCGATCTCCAGCTCCCGGACCCAGCCGACGACCTCGCCGTCCGCCCCCTGCTTCAGCCGCGCCGCGTTGTAGGCCGCGTTGCTCGCGACGTACCGGTCCACCAGGACGACGTCGTGCGTGCCGAGGAGTTGCCGCAGCTCGGACACGGCGTCGCGGCGGTCCAGGGCGAACAGCACGGCCATCCCGTGCACCGAGTCGGCGAGGTCGCCGAGCCGCCCGTACAGCGCGTCACGCGCCAGCTCGGCGTGGACGTCGGCTTCGTAGCGGGGGAAGGCCAGGGTGGCGACGCGGGCGCCGCGCTCCTGCAGCGCGGCCACCAGCGCGGCGGTCAGCGTGGCCTTGCCGGACCCGTCCAGCCCCTCGATCACGATCAGCCGCCCCACGGGACCGGACGGTAGCGGAGCGCGCGCCGGTCGTCCGACGTCACCCGATAGCGTGACCGCCTCGCTGATCTTGAGGGGTGCGCCGGCGGGCGCGGGTAGGGGACGGTGTGCTGAACGAGGGCGTGCACGAACGGCTGCGCACGACGGGGCTCGAGGCCGACCTGGCGCGCGTCGCCGAGCTGGTGCCGCAGTGGGCGTCGGTCGAAGAGGCGGACCAGGCAGAGGTGTTGACCCGGCACGTCGCGGCCGCCGTCGAACGGGCACTGAAGGCGACGCCGTCGGAGGCCGGCCGGGTGGACCTGGTCAACCGCCTGCTCGACCGACTCGACGAGCACGACCAGCGCCTCGCCGAGGCGGTGGAGCAGCTCGTGGTGCTGACCCGGCAGGTCGCGCCGGGGGTGCACCAGCTGGTCCGGCCGGTGACCCCGCTGTCGTCGGCGGCGCTGCTGACCAACGCGCACGGCGAGCCGTCGCTGATGGCGGCGCTGAACTCGGAGCTGGTCTCCGCCGACCGGGTCGACCTGCTCTGCGCCTTCATCCGCTGGCACGGCCTGCGGGTGCTCGGCGACGAGCTGGCGCGGCTGCGCGAGCGCGGCATCCCGTTCCGCGTGATCACGACGACCTACATGGGCGCCACCGAGCAGCGCGCGATCGACGAGCTGGTCCGTCGCTACGGCGCCGAGGTGAAGATCAGCTACGCCAGCGCGTCGACCCGGCTGCACGCCAAGGCCTGGTTGTTCCGACGGAAATCGACCTTCGACACCGCCTTCGTCGGCAGCAGCAACCTGTCGCGCTCGGCACTGGTCGACGGCCTCGAGTGGAACGTCCGGCTGTCCTCGGTCGGCACCGGGCACCTGATCCGCAAGTTCGAGACCACCTTCGACAGCTACTGGGCGAACCCGGAGTTCGTGCCGTACGACCCGGAGAACCCGGCCGACGTCGAGCGGCTGGCGCAGGCGCTGGGCCGCAACCGGGTCGACGTCACCCCGCTGACCGGACTCGAGGTCACCGCGCGTCCGCACCAGGCGCAGATCCTCGAGGCGCTCGCCGCCGAGCGGGACCTGCACGACCGGCACCGCAACCTCGTCGTCGCGGCGACGGGTACGGGCAAGACGGTCGTCGCCGCGCTCGACTACGCCCGGCTCCGCCGCGAGCTGCCGCGCGACCGGCTGCTCTTCGTGGCGCACCGCAAGGAGATCCTCGACCAGTCCCGCCGCACGTACCGGGCGGTGCTGGCCGACGGCGCGTTCGGCGAGGTCCACGTCGACGGCGAGCGGCCGGAGCGCTGGACGCACGTGTTCGCGAGCGTGCAGTCGCTGCACGCGTACGGGATCGACCGGCTCCCGCCCGACCACTTCGACGTGGTCGTCGTCGACGAGTTCCACCACGCCGAGGCCGCGACCTACCGCCGGCTGCTGGCCCGCCTGCAGCCCCGCGAGCTGCTCGGCCTCACCGCGACGCCCGAACGCACCGACGGTACGGACGTCCGGCGCTTCTTCGACGGCCGCAGCGCCTTCGAGCTGCGGCTCTGGGACGCCCTCGACGCCGACCTGCTCGTCCCCTTCCACTACTTCGGGGTGGCCGACGAGGTGGACCTGCGCGGCGTCGAGTGGAAGCGGGGCTCCTACGACTCCGCTGCGCTCGACACCCTCTACACCGGCAACGACCTGCGGGCGGCGATGGTCGTCCGGCAGGTGCGCGACAAGGTCACGGACGTCCGGTGGATGCGCGGGCTCGGCTTCTGCGTCTCCGTGGCCCACGCGGAGTACATGGCGGCGGTGTTCACCCGGGCCGGCATCCCGAGCCTCGCGGTCTCCGGGGCGACGCCGCGGCCCGAGCGGGAGGAGGCCCTGCGCCGGCTGTGCGAGCGCGAGGTCAACTGCCTGTTCGCCGTCGACCTCTTCAACGAGGGCCTCGACATCCCCGAGATCGACACCGTCCTGCTGCTGCGGCCCACCCAGAGCGCCACCGTGTTCCTGCAGCAGCTCGGGCGCGGGCTGCGGCGGGCGCCAGGCAAGGCGGTGCTCACGGTGCTGGACCTCATCGGGCAGCACCGCCGCGAGTTCCGGTTCGACCTGCGGTACCGGGCGCTGACCGGCAGCTCGCGGCGCCGGCTGATCGAGGACGTCGAGCAGGGCTTCCCGTACCTGCCCGCGGGATCCGCGCTGGTCCTCGACCCGGTCGCCCGGCGGACGGTGCTCGAGAACGTGAAGGGGCAGCTGCGGCTGCGGAAGGCCGACCTGGTGGCCGACGTGCGCTCGTACGGCGACGTCGGATTGGCCGACTACCTGCGCGAGGCGGACCGGGATCTGGCCGACGTCTACCGCTCCGGCGGCTCGTGGACGGCGCTGCGCCGCGAGGCCGGGCTGCCCGCGCCCGACGCCGGTCCGGGCGAGGCCGCGCTGCTCAAGCGGCTGGCCCTGTTCACGCACGTCGACGACCCCGAGCGGGCGTCCGTCTACGCGCAGCTGGCCGACCCCGCGGGCCCGCGCTACGCCGACCTGACCGAGCGCGAGCAGCGGCTCGCCCGGATGCTGTTCTTCCTGGTCTGGCCGGACCGCGGCGGCTTCGCGCACTACGAGGAGGGCCTCGCCCACCTGCGCCGGCACCCCGCCGTCTGTGCCGAGCTGCGCGAGCTCGTCGCCCTGACCCTCGACCGGGCGCGGCACGTCCCGCGGTCCCTCGGGGAGGGGTTGCAGCACGTGCCGCTGCAGAGCCACGCGCACTACCGGCGCGAGGAGGTGCTCGCCGCGCTGGACTGGGCGTCGCTCGAGCGGAAGGCGTACGGGCACGCGGCCGGCGTGGTCTGGGCGCCGGAGACGCGGACGGACGCCTTCTTCGTCAACCTCCGCAAGACCGAGCGGGACTTCTCGCCGACCACCATGTACCGCGACTACGCCCAGCGGCCCGACCTCTTCCACTGGGAGTCGCAGAACGCCACGACCGTCGCCTCCGAGACCGGGCAGCGGTACCTGCACCACCGGGAGCGGGGCACGCACGTCGCGCTGTTCGTGCGCGAGACGAAGAACGACGACATCGGCGCCGCCCCGTTCCTCTGCCTCGGGACCTGCGAGTACGTCTCGCACGAGGGCGAGAAGCCGATCTCGATGGTCTGGCGGCTCCGCCGGGAGATGCCGGGGGAGACCTTCCTCGCGGCGAGCGTGGTGGCTGGTTGATCTGGTCAGGTCCGACCAGGCTCGTCTCTCCTGACGTCGTGGCGGAGCAGCCCGCCACGGCCGGACGGTCCACGACGAGCTGGTGCCCTCGGAGCTGCTCACGGCCCTCCAGGACATCGATCCGTGGACGGGCCGTGCGTGATGGCGACACGCTCCGCAGGAACACGACAACGCCCCGACCCGCCGATACCGTTGCCTTCCATGAGACTCGCTCCGGCCGATGTCGCGCGTGAGGAGGCCGAGGCCCTCGAAGCGCAGGTCGCCGAGTATCCCGACGAACGTGCGGAGATCCTCCGCGAGGCGGCGTACGCCTGGCGCGACGCCGGCGAGGGCGCGCGCGCCGAGCGGATGCTCCGCGAGCTGGTCGCCGAGGAGGGCGAGGACGGCTGCTGGGCGCGGACCGACCTGATCGAGGTCCTGCTCGCCGACGGTCGCCAGAAGGAGGCCCGTGCCGAGCTCGACGCGCTGGCCCGCCACCCCGACCTCGACGGCGGCCACTGCGGGATGGTCGCCGAGCTGCTGGCCGGACGCGGAGCACTCTCCGAGGCCCTGGGCTGGTACGACAGGTTCGTCACTCGACTGTCCCCCGACGCGCTCGATGCGCTCCGTGGTCCGGAGGGCTGGATGGAGCTGGCGGCTCCGACCCTGCGGGGCCGCCGCCTGGTGCGCGAGGAGCTGGGCCTGCCGTGGGACACGACGGACGAGCTGACTCCGGCGCCGCCCACCGCGACGGACCTACAGCGGCTGCGGCGCGGTCTGCGCGGCGGCATGGCCGGCCCGCCCACCGCCACGCTCTTCCGGGTAGCCGTGTTCACGAGGTCGGAGCGTGCCGATGCCTGCCGCCGCTGGCCGGCGACCTACGTGTCGGACGACGGCCAGTTCGCCTCGGCCGAGCTCCACTGGCGCGAGATCACCGAGGGCAGCGGGACGTCGGTCAGGCTCTACCGGTTGAGCGCGGCCGGCCTCGCGGCGTTCGCCGACGCGGAGGGTCTGGACCCCGAGCAGGAGGAGACGCGCCTGCGCTACCGGGAGACCCTGCCGGAGGACCAGGCGCTGGTCTGGCCCCCGGGCCGCAACGATCCCTGCTGGTGCGCGAGTGGGCGGAAGTACAAGAAGTGCTGTGGGGCGGTGCGTGGCCGCCCCGGGGAGGTGTGATTCCCGTACGGTGCCGTCCACCTCTGCCAGGGCGGACCGCGGGCGGTCCACGCCCGTGATCGGCATCGTCCTCGCTCGGTCCGGGCATGGCCAGGTGCACGCGGGATGGGCGCGGTTCGGGAAGTTCGCGGGTCGGAACAGGACTGTCGGACCTCAGTGGGATGCTTCCTCCCATGAAGTCGCGCGTTCTGGTGGTCGACGACGACCCGGCCCTGGCCGAGATGCTGACCATCGTCCTGCGGGGCGAGGGCTTCGACACCGCCGTGGTCGGGGACGGGACCCGGGCGCTGCCCGCCGTCCGGGACATGCGCCCGGACGTCGTGCTGCTCGACCTCATGCTGCCCGGCATGAACGGGATCGACGTCTGCCGGGCGATCCGCGCCGAGTCGGGCGTGCCGATCGTGATGCTCACGGCGAAGAGCGACACCGTGGACATCGTGCTGGGCCTGGAGTCCGGCGCGGACGACTACGTGGTCAAGCCGTTCAAGCCGAAGGAGCTGGTCGCGCGCATCCGGGCGCGGGTGCGGCGCACCGAGGCCGAGCCGGCCGAGCAGCTCACGATCGGCGACGTGGAGATCGACGTGCCGGCCCACCAGGTCACCCGCAAGGGCGAGCGGATCGCGCTCACCCCGCTGGAGTTCGACCTGCTCGTGGCGCTCGCCCGCAAGCCCCGGCAGGTCTTCACCCGCGAGGTGCTGCTCGAGCAGGTGTGGGGCTACCGGCACGCGGCGGACACCCGGCTGGTCAACGTGCACGTCCAGCGGCTGCGGTCCAAGGTCGAGAAGGACCCCGAGCACCCGGAGGTCGTGCTGACCGTCCGCGGGGTCGGGTACAAGGCGGGGCCGCCGTGATGACGTCCCGGTGTCACTGAGGCATCCGTGTCCGTGAGGTCCTTCGTCGCGCGGCTGCCGCTCGCCCGGCGGGCGAAGCGGGCGGCGGCGTCGGCCGGCGTGCTCGTCTCCGAGATCCGCGCCGTCGCGCTGGCGGCGTGGCGCCGCTCGCTGCAGCTGCGCGTCGTCGTCTCGACCCTCGCCCTGTCCACCGCGGTCTCGCTCGTCCTGGGCCTGGTGCTGCAGACCCAGATCGCGGACCGGCTGCTGCAGGGCAAGTTCGACGCGGCCATCGCGCAGGCCGAGTCCGCGCGCGTGATCTCCGAACGGGACCTGTCCGGCGTCGATCCCGACCGGGAGGGCGCGCAGGGGACGCTGAACAACGCCCTGGACCAGCTCACCAACCAGTCCACGGCCGACGCGGCGGGCGCACCCACGGCGGGGGAGTTCCGCGCCGCGCTGACCACGGGCACCGGGAGCGGCCCGGAGATCTCGGCGGGCAACCTCGACGACGTCTCGCCCGAGCAGCGGCAGACCGTCGCGAACGGCGCCCTGTCCACGCAGTACACCACCGTGGACGGCATCCCGACGCTGGTCGTGGGCCAGCCGGTGCGCACCGCCGGACGCGAGCTGCAGCTGTACCTGATGTTCCCGCTCGACGCGGAGCAGCGGACCCTCGGCCTGGTCCAGAGCACCCTGATCGTCGGTGGGCTGGTGCTGATCCTGCTGCTCGCCGGCATCGCGAGCCTGGTCACCCGGCAGGTGGTGCGGCCCGTCCGGCAGGCCGCCGAGGTGGCCGAGCGGTTCGCCGAGGGACATCTCGACGAACGCATGCCCGTGCACGGCGAGGACGAGGTCGCGCGGCTGTTCGAGTCGTACAACGAGATGGCGAGCAGCATCCAGACCCAGATCCGCCAGCTCGAGGAGTTCGGCGCCCTGCAGCGCCGGTTCACGTCGGACGTCAGCCACGAGCTGCGCACGCCGCTCACCACCGTGCGCATGGCCGCGGACATCCTCTACGCCTCCCGGGACGAGCTGCTCCCGGCGCTGCGCCGCAGCTCGGAGCTTCTGGTCACCGAGCTGGACCGGTTCGAGACGCTGCTCGGCGACCTGCTGGAGATCTCCCGGCTCGACGCGGGCGTGGCCGAGCTGGGCACCGACCGGCTGGACATGCGGCACGTCGTCTCCCGGGCGGTGGAGGCGGTCCGCGGGCTGGCGGAGGAGTCGGGCACGTCACTGGTCCTCGACCTCCCCGGGGACGTCTATGCCGAGGTCGACTCGCGGCGGGTCGAGCGGATCGTGCGCAACCTCGTCGCCAACGCGATCGACCACGGCGAGGGCCGGCCGGTGCACGTCACCCTGGCCGGCGACGAGCACGCCGTCGCCGTGGTGGTCCGCGACCACGGCGTCGGACTGCGGCCGGGCGAGGCCGGGCTGGTGTTCAACCGCTTCTGGCGCGCCGAGGAGTCCCGGGCGCGGCGCAGCGGTGGCAGCGGGCTGGGCCTGTCCGATCAGCCTGGAGGACGCCCGGCTGCACGGCGGCTGGCTGCAGGCGTGGGGCGAGCCGGGCCGCGGCTCGGCCTTCCGGCTGACCCTGCCCCGCACCGAGGGGGACCTGCTCGAATCCAGCCCGCTGCCGCTGCAGCCCGAGGGCGACGACCCGGACACCGGGCACCCGCTCCCGGCGTCGGTTCCCACCCCGCCGTGGGGCACGCCGATCCCGACCGAGCTGCGCGACGGGGGGTCCGCGGCGGGCGACGACGCCGTCGAGCCCGCCGAACCGGCCGTCCTGGACCCGCGGGGGGACCGGTGACCCGCCGGCTGCTGCTGATCCTGGCCGCGCTGCTCGCCCTGGCCACCGGGTGCGCGAGCGTGCCCGGCGAGTCGTCGGTGCAGGTCCTGCGCAAGGTCACGGAGGGTGACTCCCCGGACATCCCGGCCGGGCCGGTCGAGGGCACCAACCCCCTCGACCTGGTCCGCGGCTTCGTCTACGCCTCGGGCAGCACGGTGGACAGGCACGGGGCGGCCCGCCGGTTCCTCACCCAGGAGGCCTCGCAGGGCTGGGACGACGGCGACTCCCTGACCGTGCTCGACGAGCAGTTCGACACCGTCTACCCGCCCACGAGCAGCACCGATCCCGACACCGCGACCGTGCGCATCCGCGGCGACCGGGTCGGCTCGCTCGACCCGCTCGGCGCCTTCGAGCCCGCGGAGGCGCCCGTGGAGATCGACGTGACGGTCCGCCGCGCCGACGGGCAGTGGCGGATCGACCGGCTCCCGGCCGGCGTGCTCGTGCGGCTCTCGGACTTCCGCACCAACTTCCGCACCGTGAAGGGGTACTTCGTCGACCCCGCCCGGCGGGCGACCGTCGCCGACCTGCGGTACCTCCCGGCGGTGCCCGCGCAGGCGCTGCCGTCGCGGACCGTCGACATGCTGCTGACCGGCCCGTCGCCCGCGCTGCAGGACGCCGCGGAGTCCGTCGTGCCGCCGTCGGCCCGGCTGCGCACCAACGTCACCGAGTCCCCGGACGGAGCGCTGATCGTCGACCTCACGCAGGTCGGCGACCTCGACGAGGCCCGCCGCCGCCTCATCGCGGCGCAGTTCGTGCAGACCCTCGCCGAGATCAACGTCCCGCGGGTGCGGCTGCTCGTCGACGGCGCGCCGCTCCTGGCCGGCAGGCCCGACCTCACGGCCGACGACGTCGCCGGGGCCGGCGCCTCGGTGCAGCCCGGTGCGGACGTCCCCGCCCTGGTCGTGACGGGTGGCCGCGTGCGGGCGCTGCCCGGCGGCGAGCCGCTCAACGGACAGGCGGGCAACGGGTCCTTCGACATCGCGTCGGCCGCGACCACCCCGGACGGCGCCCGCATCGCCGCGGTCGCCCGGGACGGCGGGCGGGTGCGGCTGCTGGTCGGGCCCACGGACGGGATGCTGGAGGCGGTGTCGCTGTCCGGCTCGTCGCTGTCCCGGCCGACCTGGACCCCGACCGGCGGCGAGGTGTGGACGGTGCTGGGCGGCGGCCCGGGCGCGGTCGTCGCGCGGGTCACCGTGGACCAGACCGGGGTGGTGCGGACCGGGCAGGTCAACGTCTCCGCGCTCACCGCGCTGGGCCCGCTCACCGATCTGCGGTTGTCGCGCGACGGCATGCGGGTCGCCGCGGTCGTCGACGGCGGCCTGGTCACCGGGGCGGTCGTGCGAGCGGCGGACGGCGACGTCGCGGTGCGCAACGTCCGGCGGCTGCGCCCGTCGGACCTCTCCGACGTCGTCGGCGTGGACTGGCGGGCGGACGAGTCGCTCATCGTGGTCACGGCCCGGTCGGACCGCCCGGTGTCGCTCGTGTCGTCCGACGGGCTGACCCTGCAGCTGGTGCCGGGCAGCAACCTGACCCCGCCACTCAAGGCCGTGACCGCCGCGTCGAGCCGACCGTTCCTGGTCGCGGACCAGGGCGGGATCTGGAGCTACGACGGCGGCGAGCTCGACAGCTGGCGGCAGGTGCTCGGCGCGGCGCCGGACGGGGTGCCGCTCTACCCGGGCTGAGCCGGGTCGGTTCCCCGCAGGACCGCCGCGTGGACGACTGTGTGGATGACTGTGTGGACGACTGTGTGGACGACGTCGGAGCTCGGGGCGAGGCCGGATTTGTGGACAATCCGGCCCGTGCGCCCCGATCCGGGGCGGGGCCGTCGGTGCGGACGGTCAGGGTGGGGGGCATGGCTCGCCCCGTCATCCCGCACCGGCCCGGACCGATCCCGGATCCGGCCCCGCACCTGTCTCCGCGCCGGTCTCCGCACCTGCTCCTCGCCGGCCTGCTCGACCTGCTGCTGCCCGGCTCGTGCGGGGGCTGCGGCGCGGGCGGGGCGGGCTGGTGCCCGGAGTGCACCGCGCGGTTGCCGGACCCGCACCGCGTCGTCCTGCCCGAGGCGCCGGAGATCCTCGCCGTCGGCCGGTACCGCGGGCCGCTGCGCACCGCCCTGCTCGCCTACAAGGAGCGGGGCCGCCGCGACCTGGCCGCGCCGTTGGCGGCGGTGCTCGCCCCGCTCGTACCGCCCGGCGCGCTCCTCGTGCCCGCGCCCTCGCGGCCCGCGGCGGCCCGGGCGCGCGGCGGCGACCACGTGCTGCGGCTGTGCCGGCGGATCGCGCCCGGGCGGACCCTCCGGCTGCTCGGGCTGGCCCGCCGGACCCGGGACTCCCTCGGGCTCGACGCCGCGGGGCGGGCCGCGAACCTCGCCGGGCGGGTGTTCGTGCGGTCGCCGGAGAACCCACCCGATGCGGTGGTGCTCGTCGACGACGTGGTGACCACCGGGGCCACGCTCCGTGCCTGCGCACGGGCCCTGGCGGAGGTCGGGATCGGGGTCGCGGGGGCGGTCGTGCTGTGCGACGCGAGCAGCCGTACGGACCGCCGGCACCGGGTGGGCGGGGCCTCGCCGCAGGCCCGCGCAACCCCACCACGATACGTGTTTGCGCAGGTCAGGGAAAGAGAATCCACCGATTTCGCCCGGTTCGGCGTCACTCGTCGCTCAGGACTGTTGCCAAAGCGTGATGCGCACTACCGTGCCTGGCACACGTAACCCAGACCACAACGGGAGGGGAACACCGATCGTCCGCTTCGGGTCTCCCCAGGGTCACGCCCCGCTGTCGCGCCCCTTGATCCGGGAGGCCCGAAAACACCGCCCCGACGCCGAGCACGCACGGAGAGCGAGGGAAGTCGAGTGGAGATCGTCGTCACCGGCCGGAACGTGGAGGTGCCGGATCACTTCCGGATCCACGTCGAGGAGAAGTTGTCCCGCCTCGAACGGTACGACCACAAGATCGTCGGTATGGAGGTCGAGCTCTTCCACGAGCCGAACCGCCGTCAGGCCAAGATCTGTCAACGCGTCGAGATCACGGGACGGGGCCGGGGGCCCGTCGTACGCGCCGAGGCGTGTGCGCAGGACTTCTACGGAGCACTGGACTGTGCGGTGTCCAAGCTGGAGAGCCGGATGCGGCGCTCCCACGACCGCCGACGGCTCAACGACCGCCGCTCCCGCGTGATGGCGGGCCGGGGCGGGTCCGCCGTCGCACTCCTGGACACGCTGCCGGAGACCGAGGAGATGCTCGGCGCCGCGGAGGTCGAGGTGCCCCGGCCCCGCGGGCACGCCGAGCACCTCGACGACCTGCCGGGCGCCGGCCCCGAGGCGACCGGGTACGACGCGACCGACAGCGAGGAGGACGAGAACGTCCCGGGTCGCATCGTGCGGCGCAAGCAGCACTCGGACGAACCGATCAGCGTCGACGAGGCGCTCTCCCGGATGGAGCTGGTCGGCCACGACTTCTACCTCTTCGCCGACGCCGAGAGCGGCACGCCCTCGGTCGTCTACCGGCGCAGGGGATACGACTACGGCGTGATCAGTCTCGGCGGCTGATCGGGAGGACCCCACCGGCCCTGCCCACGAGGGCGTCGGGGTGCGGCACTCCGCCGCGCCCCGGCGTCCGCCCACCGCACGACCCCGGAACCCACACGGGTCCGGGGTCGTTGCACGGTGAGGGGTCGCCGCGCCGATGGCTACCATGGTTCGCGGGTGTCTGCCGTGCGCCGGCGTCCGCCCCGGTCCTCCGGCGCCCGTCGGGCCCGCAGGACCGCGCCCGAGACCGCGATCGCGAATGAGGTCGACCAGTGCCGTTGTTGAACCGCCTGCTCCGTGCCGGTGAGACGAAGCTGGTGAAACGGCTCGGCAGGATCGCCGCCCACATCGACTCGCTCGAGCCCGAGATCGAGCCCCTGTCCGACGCCGAGCTGCGCGCGAAGACGGACGAGTTCCGCGAGCGGCACGCCGACGGGGAGAGCCTCGACGACCTCCTGCCGGAGGCCTTCGCCGTCGTCCGCGAGGCGGCGAAGCGCACGCTCGGCCAGCGTCCCTTCCCGGTCCAGCTGATGGGTGGCGCGGCGCTGCACCTGGGCAACGTCGCCGAGATGCGCACCGGTGAGGGCAAGACCCTGACCTGTGTCATGCCCAGCTACCTCAACGCCATCTCCGGCGGGGGCGTGCACGTCGTCACCACGAACGACTACCTGGCCCGCCGCGACTCGGAGAACATGGGCCGGATCCACCGGTTCCTCGGCCTGTCGGTCGGCGTGATCCTCGCCGAGATGACCCCGGCGCAGCGCCGCGAGATGTACGCCGCGGACGTCACCTACGGCACGAACAACGAGTTCGGCTTCGACTACCTGCGCGACAACATGGCGTGGAACTCCGCCGACATGGTGCAGCGCGGGCACAACTTCGCGATCGTCGACGAGGCGGACTCCATCCTCATCGACGAGGCCCGCACCCCGCTGATCATCTCCGGTCCGGCCGAGCAGAGCGCCCGCTGGTACCAGGAGTTCGCGCGGATGGCGCCGCTGCTGAAGAAGGACGTCCACTACGAGGTCGACGAGCGCAAGCGCACGATCGGCGTCACCGAGGACGGCGTGGCGTTCGTCGAGGACCAGCTCGGCATCGACAACCTCTACGAGGCGGCCAACACCCCGCTCGTCGGCTACCTGAACAACGCCCTGAAGGCCAAGGAGCTGTTCAAGAAGGACAAGGACTACATCGTCCGGGACGGCAACGTCCTGATCGTCGACGAGTTCACCGGCCGCGTGCTGGCCGGGCGCCGTTACAACGAGGGCATGCACCAGGCCATCGAGGCCAAGGAGAAGGTGGACATCCAGGCGGAGAACCAGACCCTGGCCACCATCACGCTGCAGAACTACTTCCGCCTCTACGACAAGCTCTCGGGCATGACCGGTACCGCCGAGACCGAGGCGGCCGAGCTGCACCAGACGTACAGCATGCACGTCGTCGTCATCCCGACGAACCGCGAGATGATCCGTATCGACCAGGCGGACCTCATCTACAAGACCGAGGCGGCCAAGTTCGAGGCGGTTGCCGACGACATCGCCGAGAAGCACCACAAGGGCCAGCCGGTTCTCGTCGGCACGACGAGTGTCGAGAAGTCCGAGTACCTGTCGAAGCTGCTGCTGCAGCGCCAGGTCCCGCACGAGGTGCTCAACGCGAAGCACCACGAGCGCGAGTCGATGATCGTCGCGCAGGCGGGGCACGCCGGCGCCGTCACGGTCGCCACGAACATGGCGGGCCGCGGTACGGACATCATGCTCGGCGGCAACCCGGACTTCCTCGCCGACCTGGAGCTGCGTGGCCGCGGGCTGGACCCGGTGGAGCACCGCGAGGCGTACGAGGCGGCCTGGGACGAGACCCTCGCGCGGATGAAGAAGCAGGTGGCGGCCGAGGCCGAGGAGGTGCGCGAGGCCGGCGGGCTGTACGTGCTCGGCACCGAGCGACACGAGTCGCGGCGCATCGACAACCAGCTGCGCGGTCGTTCCGGCCGCCAGGGCGACCCCGGCGAGTCCCGGTTCTACCTGTCGCTGGGCGACGAGCTCATGCGGCGGTTCAACGGCGCCATGGTCGAGTCGATCATGAACCGCTTCAACCTGCCCGAGGACGTCCCGATCGAGGCCAAGATGGTCACGCGGGCGATCCGCAGCGCGCAGACGCAGGTCGAGCAGCAGAACTTCGAGATCCGCAAGAACGTCCTCAAGTACGACGAGGTGCTCAACCAGCAGCGAAAGGTCATCTACGCCGAGCGCCGCCGGGTCCTCGCCGGTGAGGACGTCCAGGAGCAGACGCGGCACATGCTGCACGACGTGATCACCGCGTACGTGCAGGGCGCCACCGCCGAGGGCTACGCCGAGGACTGGGACCTCGACAAGCTCTGGACCGCGCTCGGCCAGCTGTTCCCGATCTCGATCAAGTGGCAGGACCTCGTCGACGGCGACCCGGAGGAGGGCGGCCTCGACGAGCTCACCGCCGAGCGCATCACGGACGCGGTCATCGAGGACGCCGAGCGCGCCTACTCGGTGCGCGAGGCCGAGATGGACGCGATGATCGGTGCGCAGGGCGGGATGCGCGAGCTCGAGCGGCAGGTCCTCATGCAGGTCATCGACCGCAAGTGGCGCGAGCACCTCTACGAGATGGACTACCTCAAGGAGGGCATCGGCCTGCGGGCGATGGCCCAGCGCGACCCGGTGATCGAGTACCAGCGCGAGGGTTACGACATGTTCACCGCGATGCTCGACGGCATCAAGGAGGAGACGGTCGGGCACCTGTTCAACGTCGTGGTGCAGGTCCAGGAGTCGCCGGCGGCCGAGGCCGTGCCGGCCGGGACCGCGGCGGGGGCCGCGGCGGCGGGGCAGAACGGCGCCCAGAACGGGGCCGGTCAGAACGGTGCCGGTGTCCAGCAGGGCACGCGGGCGGCCGTGACGAGCGCGCCGGCCGCCGCCGAGCCCGTCACCAGCCGGATCCCGCGGGTGGCCGCGCAGGCCGCCGACGGCCGTCCGGACGACACCCCCACCTCGGTCCTCCCGGCGGCCTTCCGTGCCGGCCCGCCGCAGCAGAACCTCAGCTACAGCGGCCCGAGCGACGACGGCGGCGAGGTCGTCACCCGCGACGGCGGCCAGCGGGGCGGGGGCCAGCGGGGCGGCGCACAGCGCCAGCCGCAGGGTGCGAGCGGCAACCGCGCCGAGCGGCGTCGCCAGGAGCGGGCCTCGCGCAAGCAGCGCTGAACGCGCCTGGCACGTGACCTGAGCGGGTCGCGTGGGCGGTGCTGAGCGGGTCACGCGCGAGTCGGGCCCGCGAGCCGTGGTCGGTGCACAGGCCCGTCCAGGTGAGCGAGCCGAGCTCAGATGACCCGGAGAGCGACGCAGCGCCACTCGCCCTGCCCGGTGAGTTCGAGACGGGCGGCGAGTGCGCGGACCCGGGTGCCGAACCGGCAGACGGCGGCGACCTCCGCGGCGGCACGACCGGGCAGGCTCACGTGCAGGGAGCGCAGGGACGCCCCGGCTGCGGCGGTGCGCCCGCGTCGCGGGATGCCGGCGTTGACGTAGCGCAACACCTCGGGCGCGGCGAACGGGGCCAGATGGTTCACGGGGCGGCGGCCGTCGAGCACCTCGAGCGCAGTGCGGACGACCAACTCTGCCCGCCGCCGTGCCAGCAGCGCCCGTTCCCGCTCCCGGCGCAGGCGTCCGTCCGACGGGCCGGCCGCCGCGTGCGACCCGTCGGTCCCGTTCCGCGCGGGGGTCGGTGGTTCCCGCACAGCGGGCGACACAGCTCCGGAGGCCACGACCGCGTCCTCGTCCACTGCGCTGCCGACGGCCGACCCGCACTCGGGCTCCGGAGGCGCGCCCTCGCTCGCTGCGCTGCCGACCGCCGAGCGACCCTCGGGTTCCGGAGGCGCGCCCTCGACCGCCACCCTGCCGATCTCACGCATCGGAGCGGCCGTCGCATCCCGGGCCGTTTCCCGCCTCTGCTCGACGCTGAACGGGACGTCCCCCTCCACCACCCACTCGCCGTCGTCGAACGGGACGGGGAACTCGAGGGCGGGCTCGTGGTCGACCGTGGCGAAGAGCGGCAGCGTCGGGGCCGGGGCGGTGAGCGTCATGGCAGCAGCGTGCGAGCGGGACCACCACCACCGGGCCGGATCGCGGTACTTCGTCGCCGAATCATCTGAGCCCTGATCGTTCGCGGGCTAAGGTGCCGACGTGGCCGAGCAGCCGCTGGACCGGCTCCTGATCGCGACCGGCGCCACGCTCGCGCGGTTCCGGCAGCGGGTCGTCGCGGCGCACGGGCTGTCGGCGACCGCGCTCGACCTCCTCACCGCCCTGAGCAGCGAGGACGGCCTGCCGCACCGCGAGCTGGCCGGGCGACTCGGCCTCACCCCTGCGACCCTGACCCCGGTCGTCGACACTCTCGAGCGGGCCGGGGACGTCCGGCGCGAACGGGACGCGGACGATCGGCGGGTGGTGCGGGTGTACCTCACGGAGAGCGGCAGGCGCCGGCGGGAGACCGTCGGCGACCAGGTGGACCACGCGCTGCGGGAGGTCGTGCCACCGGAGGATCCGGCCGTGCGCCGCTACCTGGGCGAGGTCCTCGCGGCGGTGGAGGGGCGACTGACGTGACGGGCTTCCGCGGGCTGATCCTCGACTACGGCGGCGTGCTCACCGACGGCCCGGAGATGGCGGACCTGCCGGTCCGGGCCCGGGCCGCGGGCCTGCGCGTCGCGCTGCTCTCCGACGCCCACTCCGTGCCGGACGAGTACGCCGAGCGGTTCGACGCCGTCGTCCTCGGCGGCGCGACCGGCGCCCGCAAGCCCGATCCCGAGGCCTTCCGCCGGACCGCGCAGCTGCTGGGTCTGGCGCCCGACGACTGCGTGGTCGTCGACGACCTGCCGATCAACGTCCGCGGGGCGAGTGCCGCCGGGGCCGTCGGCGTCCGGCACACCGACCCCGACTCGACGCTGCGCGAGTTGGACGTCCTGTTCGACTGGTGAGAACGCGAACGGCGCCGCCCGGTCGGGCGGCGCCGTGGTGGTCAGGGGGTCACTGCTGCGGCGGGGGCGGCGGCTGCTCGCCCTCCGGGGCCGGCGGCGGCGCGGCCGTGGTGTTCCCTTCGCCGGTCCTCTCCTGCAGGAAGTCGACACCCTTGTCGATGTGCTCGTCGTGCCCGGCGTACTTCTGCTTGGCGGCCTCACCGGCCTTGTCGAGGCCCTGGTCGACCTTGTCGTCGTGCTGACCGATCAGCTCTTTCGCCTTGTCCAGGAATCCCATGCAGGCCACAGTGGCCCCAACTCCGGGCGCGCGCCACCCCGCGCTCACCCGATCGGGCGAAGTCTCGTGTGCTCGCGCCGGAGGTCGTCGACGGACGTGACGCCGAGGAGCTGCAGGGTCCGCGTGATCTCGCCGGTCAGGATGTCCACCGCCTTGGCGACGCCCGCGCGTCCGCCCGCCATCAGCCCGTAGAGGTACGCCCGGCCCACCAGCGCGCCGCGCGCGCCGAGCGCGACGGCGGCCACGACGTCCGCCCCGTGCATGATCCCGGTGTCGACGTAGACCTCCGCGGCGTCGCCGACCTCCTGCACCGTCGGCTCGACGAGCTCGACCGGGACGGGGGCGCGGTCCAGCTGGCGGCCGCCGTGGTTGGAGAGCAGCACCGCGTCGACCCCGGCGTCGACGACCCGGCGCGCGTCGGCCACGTTCTGGATGCCCTTGATCATCAACTTGCCCGGCCAGGCCCCGCGCAGCCACTCGACGTCGTCCATGGTCAGGGCGGGATCGAAGACCCGGTTGATGAGGTCGGCGACCGTGCCCTCGGTGCGCTCGAGCGTCGCGAAGGTGAGCGGCGAGGTGGTGAGCAGGTCGAACCACCAGTGCGGGTGCAGCGCCCCGTCGATGAACGTGCGCAGGGTCAGCGCCGGCGGGATCGTGAGGCCGTTGTGCACGTCCCGGCGCCGGTTGCCGCCGACGGGGGTGTCGACGGTCAGCATGAGGGTGTCGTAGCCGGCCGCGGCCGCGCGCTGGACCAGGTCCTTCGCGAACGCCCGGTCCCGCCACAGGTAGAGCTGGAACCACCTGCGCGCCGCCGGCGCGGCCTCGGCGACCTCCTCGATGGTCGTGGTGCCCATCGTGGAGAGGGTGTAGGGGATGCCGGCGTCGGCGGCGACGGACGCGACCGCCGGCTCGCCCTCGGTGTCCATCATGCGGGTGAAGCCGGTGGGCGCGAAGGCGAACGGCAGCGCCGAGCGCGCGCCGAGCATGTCCCGGCCCAGGTCGACGGTGCTGACGTCGCGCAGCACCGTCGGGGTGAACTCGACGCGGGACCAGGCCGCGCGCGCCCGGTTCAGCGAGAGCTCCCCGTCCGCGGCACCGTCGGTGTAGTCGAACACCGCGCGCGGGGTGCGGCGGCGGGCGATCTCGCGCAGGTCGGCGATCGACGCCGCCCGGCGCAGGCGGCGCTCCGTGGCGTCGCGGACGAAGGGGGCGGGCCGGAGCAGGGGCAGCAGCTCCTTCGGCCTGGGCATCCGACGCTGAACCATCCCCCGAGGCTAGCCCCGCTGACGCCCCGCTGACGGCCGAGCGGCCCACCCTCGTGGGCGACGTGCCCTTCACACCGCGGACGTGCTCAGCGACGGCGGTGCAGCTCGTACGCGGCGACGGCGGCGGCGCTGGCGACGTTCAGCGACTCCACCCCGCCCCTCAGCGGGATCGCGAGGAGGTCGTCGAGCAGCGGGCGGACGGCGTCGGACAACCCGTCGGTCTCGTTGCCGAGGACGAGGGCGACCCGGGCCGGGAGGTCGGCGACGAGCAGGTCCTCCCCGCCGGCGTCGAGCCCGAAGATCCCGAAGCCCGCCTCCTTGAGCTGGGCGAGCCCCTCCTCCGCGGTCGCCGAGCGGAGCACCGGCGCGGAGAAGGCGACCCCCGCGGAGGCCTTGATCACCAGCGGGTCGATGGCGGGTACGCCGCGCCGGGGGAGGAGGACGCCGTCGAGACCTGCGCCCGTGGCCGTCCGGAGGATCATCCCGACGTTCGACGGGTTGGTGACCCGGTCGAGCACGAGCACCGAGGCCGGGCGGCGGGAACCGAGGTCGCGCAGGAACACCGGCACCGGCGCCATCCGCGGGGCGACGACGTCCGCCAGCACGCCCTGGTCGTGTCGCCCGTTGCCGGCCAGGACCTTCACCCGGTGCGCGCTCGCCCGCTGCACCGGCACGCCGCGGCGGCGGGCGGCGTCGGTGATGGCGCGCACCGATTCGCCCCGCGTGCCCTCGGCGATGATCACCTTGTCGACGGCCAGCGAGTCGTCGTCGAGCGCCTCGAGGACGGGCTTGCGGCCGTAGACCGTGATGAAGGAGTCCTTCGGCGAGACCGGCGTTGCCACCCGTGCAGGGTCGCACGCGCACGTAGGATCGCGACCATGCCGCCCCGGCTCTCCGCGCTCGACGCGTCGTTCCTCTACCTGGAGCAGGCGACCACGCCGATGCACGTGGGCGGCGTCGCCATCTTCAAGCGCGCCGGCAAGGGCGGGCTCGACTACGAGAAGCTGGTCGGGCTCGTCGAGCAGCGGATCGCGCTGGTGCCGCGCTACCGGCAGAAGGTCAAGCACGTGCCGGGCAACCTGGCCCGGCCGGTCTGGGTCGACGACACCGAGTTCGACGTCGCGTACCACGTCCGGCGCTCCGCCCTGCCGCGCCCGGGCACGGACGAGCAGCTCAGCGAGCTCGTCGCCCGGCTGATGTCCCGGCCGCTGGACCACACCCGGCCGCTGTGGGAGATGTACCTGGTCGAGGGCCTGGAGAAGAACCGGGTCGCCGTCGTCACCAAGACCCATCAGGCCATGGTCGACGGCATCTCGGCGATCGACCTGTCCCAGGTGATCCTGGACGTCTCGCCCGACGCGCGGCCCGGCGTCGAGGAGGTGTGGATGCCCCGGCCGGAGCCGAGCGACCTGCGGCTGATCGCCGAGGCCGTGGGCGACGCCGTCGCGCGTCCGGGCGAGATCGTGGACAACGTCCGCGCCGCCACCGGCGACGCCGTCGCGACCGCCACGAAGCTCGCGGGCATGGCCGGCAAGCTGCTCACCATGGCCCGGACGGCGTCGCGCCCGGCGCCCGGCACCCCGCTCAACGTGCACATCTCCACGCAGCGCCGGTTCGCGGTCGCCCGCACGGACCTCGAGGCGTACCGGCGGATCCGCGCCGCCCACGGCTGCACGGTCAACGACGCCGTGCTCAGCGTGGTCTCCGGCGCCCTGCGGAACTGGCTGCTCTCCCGGGGCGAGCCGGTGACGTCCGGGGCGTCGGTGCGCGCGATGGTGCCGATGTCGGTGCGCGGCGAGGCGGACGTGCCCAGCTCGGCGACCTCGGGCTCGCTCGGCAACCGCGTGTCGTCGTTCCTCGTCGACCTGCCGGTGGGCGAGCCCAGCCCGGTCGTGCGGCTGCACCACGTCACGCACGCGATGCGCGAGCACACCTCCACCGGGCAGAACGTCGGCGCCGACACCCTGGTCCGCATCGGCGGCTTCGCCCCGCCGACCCTGCACGCGCTGGGCGCCCGCGCCGCGAGCGGGATCTCCAAGCGGATCTTCAACCTGGTCGTGACGAACGTCCCCGGCCCGCAGTTCCCCCTCTACGCCGCCGGAGCGCGCATGCTGGAGATGTTCCCGGTCGTGCCGCTCGCCAAGGGGCAGGCGCTCGCGATCGGGCTGACCAGTTACGACGGTGGCGTGTACTACGGGTTCAACGGCGACCGGGACGGTATGCCGGACGTCGACGTCCTCGCCGGGCTGGTCGACGAGGCGTTGGACGAGTTGCTGGCCGCGAGCCGCTGAGAGCAGGAGAGAGACCGTGCGGATCTACATCCCCGGGACCTGGCCGATGCTGCGGAAGCTGGTCAAGACCGGACGGTTCGACCCGATCGGGGGGACCGCGTTCGCGCTGACCCCCCGGTTGCGGGAGGCCTACGTGTCCGGCGACGACGAGGAGCTGGAGTACGCCGCGATGGGCGAGGCGGCGCGGGCGTCGCTGCGCCTGCTCGCCGTCGAGTTCGGGCTGGGCGAGGACCAGGTGCCGGCCCGGAGGGTGGTGGTGGCCGCCGACCTCGACGACGTCACGCTGCGGCCGGACCTCGACGACGGCGCCGTCCGCATCTCCGCCGCCGTGCCGATGACCGCGATCGCCGCGGTGCACGTCGACGCCGAGGAGGCCGAGCACGCGGTGCGGGAGGCGGCGGCGGTCGTCGACAAGGCGGACCTGGGCGACCTCGACGCCGAGTTCCTCGTCGGCGAGGCCGAGGACCACGAGCTCGCCTGGTACTCCCCGGAGGAGATCGCTTTCCTGGTGGACCTCGGCGACCTGTGAGTGCCAACTGCCCCTAGAGGGGCAGTTGGCACTCACGACCCGGGCTGAGCTGCGGAAATGCCGGGCGGCGAGCCGGGGCCGACGTGGGGTCTTGTCTCCGCCCGGGGGTTGTCGTGCGTGGGCGAAGGCACCGCAGCGGATGTGCGGCGCTCCGCCGGCTGTCCGAGTGGCCGGAGCGGGTGTGCCGGCCCCGATCGCGACGTCGGCCGGCCGGGACCCGGCCGACCGCGATGCCCGCTGACGACGCCTAACCCCAGCTCAGCCGGGGTCGTGAGTGGCAACTGCCCCTCTAGGGGCAGTTGCCACTCACGGGACGCTCCTATGGTTCGTCAAGCCCCTGCGGCTGGTGGGTGTTCGAGCTGTCGGTAGAGCTGGCGGGTGATGTAGCGCTTGAGGCAGCGG
>NZ_JNYD01000049.1 GCF_000717175.1 Pseudonocardia autotrophica
CGCGCGGAGACGGCGTAGAGCTCCTCGCGGTGCTCGCGCAGGTGCTGCCCGAGCGCCTTGAGCAGCCCGGCCCGCTGATGGAAGGTCAACTCCCGCAGCCCCGGCCCACCGACCTCCCGCCCGTAGCCCAGCGCGGCGCCGAAGTCGACCCCCGCCGAGGACACCCGGGCGATCTCCTCCCCGGTCACCGCGTCGAACAACGGGCGGCCCTCATCGGTCGCGGTGTGCCAGTCACCGGAGACATAGCTGCGCAGGACCGGGATGCTCACGGGCGGTCTCCTCGTCGTCGGGAAGCCGGTGTGTCCGCCGTCGCTCACCCGGTCTCGCGGCGAACGATCGTTCGGTTGCCGGGAGACGCTAGCATGACCGCGTGCAGACGAACAGTGGTGCGGCCGAACCCGACGGGCCGGCGGTCCTCGTCACCGCGGACGACAAGGACCCGGCCGTCGCGATCGTCACGCTCAACCGCCCGGCGAAGCGCAACGCGCTCACGGTCGAGGTCAAGGAGGCGCTGCTCGAGGCGCTGGAGCGGGTGGCGGCCGACGGCGCCGTCCGTGCGGTCCTGCTGACCGGGACCGGCAAGTCGTTCTGCGTCGGCCAGGACCTCGGCGAGCACGTCGAGTCCCTGCGCGGCAACGCCGCGACCTCCTTCGACACGGTCGAGAAGCACTACAACCCGATCGTTCGGGCGATCGCGACGATGCCGAAGCCGGTCGTCTGCGCGCTCAACGGCGGCGCCGTCGGTGCCGGCCTCGGCTTCGCCCTGGCCTGCGACCTGCGCGTCGCCGCCGACACCGCCACCTTCGCCACGGCGTTCTCCGCCATCGGGCTCACCGCGGACTCCGGGCTGTCCGCCAGCCTCGTGCACTCGCTGGGTGCCGCCCGGGCCACCGAGCTGCTGCTGCTCGGCGAGTCCTTCGACGCCCAGCAGGCGCTGGCGTCGGGGCTCGTCAGGACCGTGGTGCCGGCGGAGGAGGTGCTCGGCGCCGGGCTGGAGCTGGCGCGCCGGCTCGCGGCCGGGCCCACGCTCGCCTACGCCGAGATCAAGAAGGCGGTTGCGATCGGCGCCGTCTCGTCGCTCGACACGGTCCTGGCCAACGAGGGCGAGGGGCAGGCGCGGCTCGGTGTGACCCGCGACCACCGCGAGGCCGTCGAAGCGTTCCTGGAGAAGCGCAAGCCCGCGTTCGAGGGCCGATGACCGCCGCGCCGTCCGAGCCGCCCGCCCCGCCCGCGCGCACCCGCCGCGCCCGGGGTGCGGCCGGTGCGCGCCGGCCGGTGTACGACGCGTCGTCGCTGCTCGCGGTGGCGGTGCAGGAGTTCAACGCCCGCGGCTACGACGCGACCTCGATGGAGGACCTCTCCCGGGCCGCGGGGATCACGAAGTCCTCCTTCTACCACCACGTCAGCGGCAAGGAGGAGCTGCTGCGGGCCGCGCTGAACCGTGCGCTCGACGGCCTGTTCGCCATCCTCGAGGAGCCCGCGGCGCAGGAGGGCGCGGCCCTGGACCGCCTGCGGCACATCATCTTCCGCCAGGTCGAGGTGCTCACCTCCGAGCTGCCCTACGTCACCCTGCTGCTGCGGGTGCGGGGCAACACCGAGACCGAGCGGTGGGCCCTGGCCCGGCGCCGGGCGTTCGACGCCACGATCGCCTCGCTGGTCGCCGACGCCGTGGCCGACGGCGAGGTCCGCGCCGGGGTGGAGCCCTCGCTCGCCGCCCGGCTGCTCTCGGGCACGGTCAACTCGATCATCGAGTGGTACCGGCCGGGACGGCCCGGGTCCGAGTCGCTGCCGGGCGAGGTCGTCCGGATCGTCTCCGAGGGGATCATCCCGCCCGCCTGAGGCCCTCCACGATCGGGCGAACGAACATTCGGTGCCGCGTACCGGCGCTCAGCGGGCCACGACCCGCACGGTCTCCAGCTTCGGATCCGCCGGGTCGGGCAGCACCATCCCCGCCCGCAGGCCCGTGGCGAGGTAGTCGAGGATCTCCCCGGTCACACGCTCGCCCGGCAGCAGCACCGGGATGCCCGGCGGGTACGGGGTGACCTGCTCGGCGCAGACCCGCCCCTCGGCCTCCCGCAGCGGCACGTCCTCGAAGGGCGCGAAGAAGGCGTCCCGGGGGATCATCTCGGCGTCGGTCTCGAGGGCGGACTTGCTCGGCAGGTCGACGGGCGGCGGAGTGTCGAACCCGTCGGCCGCCTTCGCCATGGCCGAGAGGGCCTCGAGCAGGGTCCCGGCCGTCTGCGCGTCGTCGGCCAGGCTCAGCTGGGCCTCGATCCGGCGGTGGTCGGACAGCCCGACGTCGACCGCGCGGTGCCCGCGCAGCCAGTCGGCGGCCTGGTAGCCGCTGATCCCGAGCTCCGACAGGTCGATCAGCACCTTCAGCTCGTCGAGCTCGTGCGAGGCCTCCGCGCCGAGGAGCTGGTCCCGCAGCGGGGTCAGCCCGGGGATCGCGTCGACCTGCCGGCGGACGTCGGCGGCCAGGTCGAGCGCCCGGCCGAGCAGCTCGTGGCCGTGCTCCACCATCTGCCGCCGCCAGCCGTCCATCCCGGCCCACAGCAGGACGTTGGGGCTGGTCGTCGAGAGCATGTCGGCGCAGGCGGCCAGGAACGTCGGGTCGATCAGGTCGCCCTGCTGGTGGAACACCGAGCCCTGCTCCAGCCCGGCGCCCATCTTGTGGATGCTGACCACGCAGAGGTCCGCGCCCGCGTCCATCGCCCAGGTCGGCAGCCGCTCGTGGAAGGGCAGGTGCGCGCCCCAGGCCTCGTCGACGAGCAGCGGCAGCCCACGCGCGTGGCACAGCTCGGCGATGGCGGAGATGTCCGCGCAGGTGCCGTAGGGCGTCGGGCTCGTGATCAGCACTCCGGCGACGTCGGAGTCCCGCTCGAGGGCCCGTTCGACGTCGGCGGGCGAGGGCGGGTGGGCGAGGTGCTGGTCGCGGTCGTAGCGGGGGGACACCCACACCGGCTGCAGGCCCGAGAGCACAAGCCCGGAGATCACGGACTTGTGGGCGTCCCGGCCCACGAGCAGCCGCCCGTGCCGGCCGGCCACGGCGAGCATCGCGCTCTTCACCGACAACGAGCTGCCGCAGGTGGAGAAGAAGGCGTTCTCGGCGCCGACGGCGTCGGCCATGAGCTCCTGGGCCCGGGCGATGATCCCGGAGGACGAGGCCCGGTCGTCGAGCCCGCTCGAGGCGAGGACGTCGGCGCGGAAGACGTCCTCGCCCAGGACCGCCCGCACCCGCGGATCGGCGCCGCGGCCCTGCTTGTGGCCGGGCGGGGTGAACGGGGTGTGGTGCTCGCGGTGGTAGGCCTCGAGGGCGTCCAGCACCGGTGCCTGCGTGTGGTCCACGGGCGTCGACCCTCCGTCCTGTCGTGCGGGCGTCAGGTCCTACCCGGACACGACGGGGGCGAAACGGGGGCTCAGGGCAGGCCCGCCACCCAGTCGGCCAGCCGCGCCACGTTCTCGGCGTTGCGGCCCTGGTCGACGAGGGTGAACGGGACCAGCGGGCGGCTGCGCAGCACGACCCGGGCCGCCGGGCCCTGGGGGTGCACCTCGACCTCGACCCGCTCGCCCCAGCTGCGCCAGGTCACGCCGGTCCGCAGCAGGGCGCGGTCGGCGTCGACGGCCGTGAGCCGGCCGCCGGGCAGGAGCGCGGCGGCCTCGCGCACACGGGCCAGCACCTCCGGCCCGGACACCGCGGCACGCACGGTGCGCTGCGCGACCACCCCGGCCACCCCGGTCCGGCGCGCCGCCCGGTCCTGGAGGTGACCGAGGACCAGGGCCATGATCAGCCCGAACAGCGCCCCGGCCACGATCGACGCCACCGCCAGGATCGCGTAGCCGGCGGGTCCGGCGTCGGCGCCCGGGCCGCCCTGCAGCGCCACGAGAACGCCCCAGAACAGGCCGAAGGGCACTCCGGTGGCCAGGCCCAGCTGCATGCGGCTCGGCGGCTCCGGTGCTCCTGCGACGTTCCCTCCGGACACGGTGTCCTCCCCCGACGGGCCCGCTCCGGCGGGCGCTGGTGATGCACCCGCTGCGGCGGGCTGCCGAGAAGGGTCGGGGTCCGGGGCCCGCGCGGCGAGGGAGGGGGCCCCCGGAGGACCGGGGGTAAACCCCCGGTGGGGTCAGGGGGATCACTCCGTCACCTCGGGTATCTGCCCCAATGTCCCAGGGCTCTCCCCAGAGCATTCTCGTTCCCGTCGAACCGCACCAACGGCGGCCGACGAACCGGGGGAACGCAGCAGCACCGAGGCTGCTCGATGGGGGGAGACAGCAATGCCGATCGTGACCGGTCCGCAGGAATTCACCGAGGAGCGACTGTTCGTCGACCTCCGCTCGATCGTCGGACACGAGCTGTACCTGAAGTGCGAGGGCTTCAACTTCGCCGGCTCCGTGAAGCTCAAGGCCGCCGCCTCCATGGTCGAGGCCGCCGAGCGCGCGGGGGAGATCGGGCCCGGCTCGACGCTCGTCGAGTCCTCGTCCGGCAACCTGGGCGTGGCGCTGAGCATCATCGCCGCCAACAAGGGCTACCGCTTCATCTGCGTCACCGACATCCGCTGCAACGCCGCCACCATCCAGCTGATGGAGGCCATGGGCACGGACGTCCGCGTGATCCGCGAGGCCGGCCCCGAGGGCTACCTCGGTGCGCGCCAGGCGTACGTGCGGGCCGTCCTCGCGGCCGACCCGCGCGCCCACTGCCTGAACCAGTACAGCAACCCGAACAGCTGGAAGGCGCACTTCCGCACCACCGCGCCGGCCATCGCCGAGGAGTTCCCGCAGCTCGACGTGCTGTTCGTCGGCGCCGGCACCACCGGCACGCTGATGGGCTGCGCCCGCTGGTTCCGCCAGTACCGCCCGGACGTGCACATCGTGGCCGTCGACGCCGTCGGCTCGGTGACCTTCGGGCAGCCCTCCGGGCGCCGGCTGATCCCCGGCCTGGGCACCAGCGTCGTGCCGGAGATCTTCGACCGGTCCTACATCGACGACGTGGTGTTCGTCGAGGAGGCCGACGCGGTCGCCATGTGTCACCGGATCGCGAGAAAGGGCTTTCTCTTCGGCGGATCTACGGGCACGGTGGTCAGCGGCGCGAAGGCCTGGCTGGACCAGAACTCGGCCGGGCACCTCACGTCGGTAACGCTCGCCCCCGATCTGGGCGAACGCTACTTGGAGACGCTGTACCGAACCGAGTGGGTCCGGGACAACTTCGGCGAGGACGTGCTCGTCGAGCCGGCCGACGAGAGCCTGGTGGCCTGAGAAGATGGCACTGCTGCCGCCCACCCCGGGGCACGCCCCGGCGGAGGCCCCCGCGGGCCCGCCCGCCCCGCTCTCGGAGCTGGTCCTCGTCGACCGGCACGAGGCGCAGGGCTGGCGGGTCCGTCGCCACGAGCGCCTGGACTCGGTGTTCGAGGAACGGTGCGACTGGATCCGGGAGTACGGCCGCGCCGGCCAGCTCGCCGTCGACGGCCCCGGGGCCTCGCTGACCTACGACGAGCTCGACGCCCGCGCCAACCGTCTCGCCCGCTACCTGCGCCTGCACGGCGCCCGCCCCGGCGACCGGGTCGCCCTGCTGTTCGACGTCCGGGTCGAGACCTACGTCGCCCTCCTCGCGGTCCTCAAGATCGGCGCGACCTGCGTGCCGCTGGACCCCGACGCCCCGACCGAGCGGCTCGGCTTCCTCGTGGCCGACGCCGAGGTCCGGCTCGTGCTCACCCGCTCGCACCTGCGCGGACGGGTCGCCGTCGTCGGGTCGCTGCCCGCGGGCGCCGAGATCCTGGCCGTCGACGACGCCGCCGCCCTGATCGCCGAGATGAGCCCGCAGCGGCTGCAGCCCGCCGAGCGCGGCGAACCCGTCGACCGGCCCGCGTACGTCGTGCACGTACCCGGCCCCGCCGGCTGGTCCGAGCGCGTGGAGATCGACCACCGCAGCATGTGCAACGCCGTCCGGGTCTCGTCCGAGACCTTCGGTGTCCGCGGGCACCGCCTCTACCAGGGCCGGGCCCTGTTCTCCGGAGGCGGCATCGAGGAGGTCTGGATGGCCTGGGCGGCCGGCGCCACGCTGGTGCCCGCACCCGACGGCCCGCGCCTCGTCGGCGATGTCCTGCACGCCGTCCTGGCGGAGCGCCGGGTCACCGCGCTGTGCACCACCCCGGCCGTGCTGGCCACGCTGGAGGCGGACCTGCCCCAGCTGCGGTTCCTGCTGGTCTCGGGGGAGGCCTGCCCCCAGAGCCTGGTCGCGCGCTGGCACCGGCCGGCCCGCCGGTTCCTCGTCGCGTACGTGCCGCCGGGCGCGACCGTGGCGGCGACCTGGACGGACGCGCACCCCGACAAGCCGATGACGATCGGCGTGCCGCTGCCGACCTTCGCGACCGTCGTCCTCGACCCCGAGGAGCCGGCGCGGGCGTTGCGGCACGGCGAGACCGGCGAGATCGGCGTGGCCGGGCTCGGCCTCGCCTGCGGCTTCCCCGACCCCGCGGGCGACGCCTTCGTCGATGACTTCCTCGGCATCCCCGGCAACCCGTCGGGGCGGATCTACCGGACCGGCGACCTCGGCCGCGTCGACGACGCCGGCGAGATCGAGTACCGCGGCCGCCGGGCGCTGCAGGTGCTGGTGCACGGCGAGCGCGTCGACCTCACCGCGATCGAGTCGGTGATGCTGGCGGTGCCCGGGGTGGCGTCGGCGGCGGTCGCGCCGCACGAGCCCGAGCCCGGCGCCACCGAGCTGGTCGGCTTCTACACGCTGCGCGCCGACAGCCCGGCGGTCACGGAGCGGGAGATCGGGTCGTGGCTGCGCGAGCGGCTGGCGACGGACCACGTGCCGGCCCGCCTGGAGCGGCTGGACTCGCTGCCGCTGACCGCCGACGGACGGGTGGACCGCGAGGCCCTGCCGCTCAACGGGGGCGAGATGACGCGGCTGCGCGCCGAGAACGCGCGGCTGCACGAGCAGCTGGAGCAGCTGCGGCCGCCGGTGACGCCGGTCGACGCCGCGCCTCCCGTCCCGCCCGCGCCTCCCGTCCCGCCGCCCTCTGCCCCGGCGGTGCTTCCCGCGCCGGCCGTGTCTCCTGCGCCTCCTGCCCCGCCTGCGTCGGGGAACCTCACGTTCGACCAGATCATCGGGTCGACCTCTCCGGCTCCGGCGTCGCCGGCGGCTCCCGCTCCGGCGCCTCGGCCCGAGCCGCAGCCGGGCGTCCTGACGTTCGACCAGATCATCGGCTCGACGGCGGTAGCGCCGGCTCCGCCGGCGACCCCGACCCCGACCCCGACCCCGACGCCGGCGCCTTCGCGTGAGCCGCAGCCGGACGTGCTGACGTTCGACCGGATCATCGGGTCGACCGCCGCCCCGTCCCTGGCTCCGACCCCCCTTCCTGCAGTGACCGCGCTTCCTGCAGTGACCCCGCTCCCTGCAGCGACCCCGCCTCCTGCACCGACTCCGCCCCCGGCGCCAGCCCCGGCCCAGGAGAAGCCGGCGACGAGGCGGCCCACGCCCTACCCGCGGGCGAGCGCTCCGGCGCCGGTGCGGCCCACGCCCTACCCGCGGCAGACCGGCCCGGGCCCGAGCCCCGCGCCGAACCCGATGCCGAGCCCGGCCCCGCGTCCGGCGGCGTCCGCGCCGACGCAGGCCCCGCGGCCCGCCGGCCCGGCGCCCTCGCCGTTCCCGCGCTCGACCCGACCGACGCCGTTCCCGCGGACCTCGGCTCCCCTGACGCCGACACCCTTCCCGCGGACCCCGGTCCCGGCCCGTCCCGCCCCGGCCCCGCGGCCGGTCGCGCCGCCGGCCCCGGCGCCCGTTCCGGCGCACACCTCAGCCGCCCCGGCCGCCCTGGCCCCCGCCCCGGCCGCCCCGGCGCCCGCCCCGGCCAAGGCCCCGTCCTCCGCGGGCCTCGCCTCGGCGCTGGCGAGCGTGCTGGCCGAGGTGCTGGCGGTGGAGCACGTCCCGACCGACCGCAACGTCTTCGACGACCTCGGCGCCGACTCGATGGTGATGACCCGGTTCTGCGCCCGGTTGCGCAAGCGGGCCGACCTGCCGTCGATCTCGATCAAGGACGTCTACGCTCACCCGACGATCGCCGGGCTCGCGACCGCCTTCGCGCCGTCGATGCCCGTCGCCGCCCCGGTCGTCCCCGTGGGCGCGGCCGGCGACGACGTCGTCCACGGGCTGGCCCAGGTGCTGGCCGAGGTGCTCGGCGTAGACCGCGTGCCGACGGACCGCAACGTGTTCGACGACCTGGGCGCCGACTCGATGGTGATGACCCGGTTCTGCGCCCGGTTGCGCAAGCGGGAGGACCTGCCGTCCATCTCGATCCGGGACGTCTACGCCAACCCGACGATCGCCGGAATGGCCGCCGCGGCCGCGCCGAGCGCCGTGGCCCCGGCGCCGGTGCAGGCCGCGCCCGCGCCGGTCGTCCCGGTGCGGCACAGCACGTTCGGCTACTACCTCACCGGGTTCCTGCAGCTGCTGGTGTTCGCGCTCTACGCGACCGCCGCCGGCGTCGTCATGGACCGGGCCTACAGGTGGATCTCCACGAGCACCACCGTGCTCGAGACCTACATCCGGTCGGTCGAGGCCGGGGCGGGCGCGTTCCTGGCGCTGTGCCTGCTGCCGGTCGTCGCGAAGTGGGTGCTGGTCGGGCGCTGGAAGGAGAAGGAGTTCCCGGTCTGGAGCCTGCGGTACTTCAGGTTCTGGCTCGTGAAGACACTCGTGCGCGGCAACCCGATCGCCCTGCTGATGGTCGGCTCGCCGATCTATACGCTCTACCTGCGCGCCCTCGGGGCGAAGGTCGGCAGGGACGTCGTGATCCTCACCCGGAACCTGCCGGTCTGCACCGACCTGGTGACGATCGGCTCGGGCACGGTCATCCGCAAGGACGCCCTGATGCCGGGCTACCGCGCGCACGCGGGCAAGATCCAGACCGGACGGGTCACGCTGGGCCAGGACGTCGTCGTCGGCGACAAGAGCGTGCTGGACATCGGCACCGCCATGGGCGACGGCGCGCAGCTGGGGCACGCGTCCTCGCTGCACCGCGGGCAGAGCGTCCCGGCGGGGCAGAGCTGGCACGGCTCGCCGGCCGTCCCCACGGACACCGACTTCCGCGCCGTCCCGCCCGTGCGGATCCGGGCGCTGCGCAAGGTCAGCTATGTGACGAGCCAGCTGGTCAAGCTGTTCGCGATCTACCTGCCGCTGGGCTTCGGCGGGCTCTACATCGTGGTGAACGCCGTGCCGCGGTTCAAGGAGCTGCTCCAGCCCGGCGTCCTCGGGTACACCACCTCGGCGTTCTACCTGGAGGCCCTGGCCGAGTCGGCGATCATCGTCTTCGGCGGCCTGGCCGTCGGGCTGCTGATCGTGCTCACCGTCCCGCGGCTGGTGGCCCTGTTCGTCCGGCCGGACCGCGTGTACCCGATGCACGGGTGGCGGTACTCGCTGCACCGCACCGTCACCCGGCTGACGAACGTGAAGACCTTCGTCTACCTGTTCGGGGACAGCTCGTTCATCGTCGGCTACCTGTACCTGCTGGGGTACGACCTCGGCAAGGTCGAGCAGACCGGCTCGAACTTCGGCTCGGCCATCGCCCAGGAGACGCCGTTCCTCACCTCGGTGGGCCGCGGCACCGTCGTCGCCGACGGACTGTCGGTGAACAACGCCGACTTCTCCAACACCTCGTTCCGCACCGCGCGGGTCGCCATCGGCCGCAACAGCTTCCTCGGCAACGCCATCGCCTACCCGATCGGCGGGCGCATCGGCGACGACTGCCTGCTCGCCACCAAGGTCGCGGTGCCGGTCGACGGTCCGGTCCGGCACGGGGTGGGCCTGCTCGGGTCGCCCGCCTTCGAGATCCCCCGCACCGTCCAGCGGGACCGGGTGCTGGAGATCGACATGCGGGAGCGCCGCCGCCGGCTGCGCCGCAAGAACCTGCACAACCTCGTCACCATCGGCCTCGCGCTGCTGGTGCGCTGGGGCCACGTCCTCGGCCTGCTGCTGCTGGGCCTGCTGGCGCTGGACCACTTCCAGGACTTCGGCGCGGTGGCGTTCGGGCTGGAAGTGGTGGCGAGCCTGCTGTTCACGATCGTCTGGTTCGTGCTGTGGGAGCGGCTGATCGTCGGCTTCCGCCGGCTCCGCCCGAAGTCCTGCTCGATCTACGACAAGGCCTTCTGGCGCCACGAGCGCTTCTGGAAGCTCGTGGTCCCGCCGATGGAGAAGCTGCTCGGCGGCACGCCGTACAAGAACCTCGTCGCGCGGATGCTCGGGGTCCGGGTGGGCCGCCGGGTGTTCGACGACGGCATCGGCCTCACCGAGCGCACGCTGACCGCCATCGGCGACGACTGCACGCTTAACTTCGGCACCACCATCCAGTGCCACTCGCAGGAGGACGGCGCCTTCAAGTCCGACCGCACCACGCTCGGTGCGGGCGTGACCCTCGGCCTCGGCGCCTTCGTCCACTACGGCGTCACCATCGGCGACGCCGCGGAGATCGCCCCCGACTCCTTCGTCATGAAGGGCGAGGAGATCCCGGCGGGCGCCCGTTGGGGCGGCAACCCGGCCCACGAGCTGGCCGACCCGCCCGCGCCGGTCCCGCCCGCCCTCCCGTCCCCGACCGACCGGGGCGCGTCCGACTGGACCGCCGCCCTGCTCACGGCCCGCTAGGAGCCCCCCGATGACCACGCCGTCCGGCCCGTTCACCCCGTTCACCCCGACGACGCCCGTCCTGACCCCGGAGAGCCTGATGACCTCGCCGACCGCCGCCCCGACCTGCGCCCCCGGCAGCGCGGCCCGCGTCTGGTGGACCGCCGCGCTCACGGCGGGCGGGCACACCACGGTCCCGCGCTGGACCCTCGAGCCGCGCCCGGGCGTCGCGCTCGTGGAGGTGGCGTTGCCCGGTCCGGTGACCGAGGCCGCGCTGGTCGCCGCCCACGCCACGGTGCTGGCCGCGGTGTCCGGCGAGCCCGAGACCGTCGCCGGGCTGGTGACGCCGGCCGGGCCGCTGCCGTTGCGCCTGCCCGTGGTGCCCGGCCCGTGGCGCACCCTGGTCGAGGCCGCCGGGCGGACCGCCGCCGAGCTGCACACCCACCAGGACTTCCCGGTCGACGGGCTGCGCGCCGAGCTCGGCGTGTCCGGTCCGGTGTTCGAGACCGTCGTCGACCCCGCCGGGCCGGCGCCGGAGCCCACGGGGGAGGTCGTGCTCACCGTCGGCGTCCGCGACGGGCACCTGCAGCTGCGGCACCGCACGGACGTCCTCGACGCCGCCGCCGGGTCCCGGATCGGGGGCTACCACCTCGCCGCGCTCGCGCAGCTCACCGCCGATCCCGACGCCGACCACACGGCGTCGACGCTGCTCTCCGACGAGGAGCGCGCCTTCCAGCTGGAGGGCCTCGCCGGGCCGACCCGACCGCTGCCCGACCGGCGCTTCCACGAGCTGGTCGAGGAGCGCGTCCGCCGGCACCCCGACGCCGTCGCCGCCGTTCAGGGCGACGTCCGCTGGACCTACGCCGAGCTGAACGACCGCGCCAACCGTCTCGCCCGCGCGCTGCGTGCCCGTGGGCTGGAGCGCGAGGGCGTCGTGGGCGTGGTGATGGAGCGCAACCTCGACTGGATGGCCGCCGTGCTCGCCGTGTTCAAGGCGGGCGGGGTGTACCTGCCGATCGAGCCGCACTTCCCCGCCGAACGCATCCGCAAGACGCTGACCCGCGGCGACGCGGTCCTGGTCGTCACCGAGCCGGGCAGCACGGAGACCCTCGACCGCGCCCTCGACGCGCTGCCCGAGGTCCGCGTGCTCACCCCGGCCACCGCGCTCGCGGAGGAGCCCGACGGCTCCGACCTCGGCATCGAGGTCGGCCCCGACCAGGCCGCGTACGTCTACTTCACCTCCGGCTCCACCGGCGAGCCCAAGGGCGCGATGTGCGAGCACGCCGGGATGCTCAACCACCTGCTCGCCAAGATCGAGGACCTGGAGATCGCCGAGGGCGCGGTCGTCGCCGAGATCGCCCCGCAGTGCTTCGACATCTCGCTCTGGCAGCTGGTGTCGGCGCTGCTGGTCGGCGGCCGGACCGTCGTGGTGGACCAGGACTCGATCCTCGACGTCGAGCGGTTCGTGGACACCGTCGTCGGCGAGCGGGTCGCGGTCATGCAGGTCGTGCCGTCCTACCTCGAGGTGGTGCTGTCCTACCTGGAGCGCACCGGCCGCGCGCTGCCCGACCTGCGGTGTGTCTCGGCGACCGGCGAGGCCCTGAAGACCGAGCTGGCCCAGCGCTTCTTCGGGCAGGTGCAGGGTGTGTCGCTGGTCAACGCCTACGGCCTGACCGAGACCTCCGACGACACCAACCACGAGGTCATGCGGTCCGCTCCGGCCAAGGTCCTGCTCGGCCCGGCGGTGCGCAACGTGCGGGTGTACGTGACCGACGAGAACCTCGAGCCGGTCCCGCTCGGCGCGCCCGGTCTGATCTGCTTCGCCGGCGTCTGCGTGGGCCGCGGGTACGTCAACGACCCGGAGCGCACGCGCGCGGTCTACCTGACCGACCCGCACGTGCCGGGGGAGCGGCTCTACCGCGGCGGCGACTACGGCCGCTGGACGCCCGAGGGCAAGCTCGAGTTCCTCGGCCGCCGGGACAGCCAGGTCAAGATCCGGGGTTTCCGCATCGAGATCGGCGAGATCGAGAACGCGCTGCTGGGCATCCCCGGGGTGCGCGACGGTGCCGTCGTCGTGGCCGAGCGGCCGGGCGCGGGTGCGCAGCTGGTCGCCTTCTACGCCGCCGCCGAGGACCTGCCCGTCGACCTGCTGCGGGACGGACTGGCCCGGACGCTGCCGGTGTACATGGTTCCCGCGGCCTTCCACCGCCGGGAGCCGTTGCCGCTCACCGCCAACGGCAAGATCGACAAGAAGGCGCTGACCGCGCTCGCCGCCGAGCTGGGCCAGGAGCCCGCCGCGGCCGCCGACCACGAGGCTCCGGCGACCCCCGCCGAGCAGCGGCTGGCCGCCGCGTTCGCCCAGATCCTCGGGGTGCCGGAGGCGGAGATCAGCCGGCACGACCACTTCTTCGACCGCGGCGGCTCGTCGCTGTCCGCGGTGAAGCTCGCGGTCGCGCTGGACCGGGCGGTGTCGCTCAAGGACATCACCCGCAACCCGGTGCTCGCCGACCTCGCCACCCTGCTCGACGCACCCGCCCAGCCGGCCGACCCGGCCGTCGCCGCCGCCCCGGCGGAGCTGCTGCAGCCGCTGGTCACCGGGGCCGACCCGGGCCGGGCGCTGATCTGCTTCCCGCCGGCCGGTGGCAACGCCGTCAACTTCCGGCCGGTGGCCACCGAGCTCGGCGCGCTGTCCGGCCTCACCGTGTACGGCGTCGAGCCGCCCGGCCACGACCCGTCCACCACGGAGAAGTTCGTGCCGCTCGGCGAGATCGTCGACCGCGTCGTCGCCGAGATCGCCACGAAGAACCTCACCCGCGTGCTCCTGTGGGGGCACTCCTCGGGCACGGCGTACGCCGTCGCCGCGGCCCGGGCGCTGGACGAGCGGGGCGTGCGGGTCGAGCTGGTCGTCCTGTCCTCGCAGCAGCTCGGCGACCCGATGACCCGGCGGAACGGGATCGTCGAGCTGTCCGGCCGGTCGGACGCCGCGCTGGTCGACCGGCTGCGCGAGACCGGCCTGTACCCGGAGCTGGCCCAGCTCGACCCGGAGGGGGCCCAGCGGGTCGCGGCGGCGTACCGCCACGACTGCATCGAGGCGCACCGCTACCTGGCCGACGCCGCCACGTCCGGGATCAAGGTCACCCCGCCCGTCGCGGTGGTCCGGGCCGCGGACGACCCGAGCACGGCGGACGAGTCCCGGCGCCGGGACTGGGAGCTCCTGGCGGGGGAGGTGCAGACCCGAGAGCTGGACGGGGGCGGGCACCACTTCCTCCGGAGCCGGCCCCACGACGCGGCGGTCGTCGTACTCGACGCGGTCCGCGCCGCCTCTTCCTGACCGGACCCACGAGTCGCACACCCTCGGAAGGACAAGACATGACCCAGCCCGCACCCGCACTGGACCTCACCCAGCGACCCGGTGGGCCCGTCGTCCTCACCACCACCGCGCCGCAGGGGCCCGCCGCGTGGGCCGCCCAGAACCGGGACACCGTCCGAAACCTGGTGACGCAGTACGGGCACCTGTTCGTGCGCGGCCTCGGCCTGCAGGACTGGGCGGCCACCGCGGCCGTCTTCCGCGGGCTCACGAACACCCTGCTCGGCGAGCGCGAGGCCTTCGCCCCGCGCCAGCACTTCGGCGACGGCGTGCACTCGTCGACCTCGTGGCCCGCCAACCAGCAGATGTGCATGCACCACGAGCTGAGCTACACGCTCGAGTTCCCGGGCCTGATGCTGTTCGCCTGCCTCAACCCGCCCGCGTCCGGCGGCGCCACCACGGTCTCCGACGCCTCCGCGGTGCTCGAGGCGCTGCCCGCCGACCTCGTCGCCCGCTTCGAGCGCGAGGGCTGGATGCTCACCCGCACGTACAACGACGAGATCGGCGCCTCGTGGCCGGACGCCTTCGGCACGGACGACCGCGGCGCCGTCGAGGCCTACTGCCGCGGCAACGCGATCGACTTCGAGTGGACCGCCGACGGCGGCCTCAAGACCCGGCAGCGCCGGCTCGCCGTCGTCAGGCACCCGGTCAGCGGCGCGCGGTGCTGGTTCAACCAGATCGCCTTCCTCAACGAGTTCACGCTCGACCCGGACGTCCGCGAGTTCCTCGTCGACACCTACGGCCCCGACGGCCTGCCGTTCACCACGAGGTTCGGCAACGGCGACCCGATCGGCCCCGAGGTCATCGCGCTGATCAACGACGTCTACACCGCCCACACGCTGCGCGAGCCGTGGCAGGCCGGTGACCTGCTGCTCGTCGACAACGTCCGCTGCGCGCACAGCCGGGAGCCCTACCAGGGCGACCGGCAGGTGCTCGTCGGGCTGGCCGACTCGGTCAAGCTCGCCGACTGCGCCCCGCAGGGCGGTGCCCGGTGACGGCCGTCGACCCCGCCGCAGATCGCACGGCAGAGCCCTCGGGCACCGGGCTCACGGTGCCGCCGTTCGCGGTCGTCTCCGGATCGCAGGTCCAGGGGGCGCTGGCGGGACGGGAGCGCGAGATCACCGACCTGGTCGAGGCCACCTACCGGCTGCACGGGGCGGGGGACACGGTGAACCCGCCGTCGTACTTCCTGCGGTTCCCGGACCGGCCGACCTCACGGATCATCGCGCTGCCGGCCTCGCTCGGCGGGCAGACCCCGGTCGACGGGCTGAAATGGATCTCCAGCTTCCCCGGCAACGTCCAGGCCGGGATCCCGCGCGCCTCCGCCGTGCTGATCCTCAACGACCACGACACCGGCTACCCCTTCGCCTGCATGGAGAGCTCGATCATCAGCGCCACCCGCACCGCCTCCTCGGCGGCGCTCGCGGCGGACCGGCTGAGCGAGGGGCGCAAGCGGCCGACCCGCGTCGGGTTCTTCGGCACGGGCCTGATCGCGCGGTACATCCAGACCTTCCTCGCCGGGACCGGCTGGGAGTTCGAGGAGATCGGCGTGTTCGACCTGTCGGCGGACAGCGCCGCCGGCTTCCGCGGGCACCTCGAACGCACGGGCACGCCGGGCCGGGTCACGCTGTACGACACCCCCGAGGAGCTGATCCGGGGCAGCGACCTGGTGGTCTTCGCGACGATCGCCGGCACCCCGCACGTCACGGACGTCTCGTGGTTCGACCACGGGCCGCTGGTCCTGCACGTCTCGCTGCGCGACCTCGCGCCGGAGATCCTGCTGGAGGCGACCAACTACGTCGACGACGTCGAGCACTGCCTCAAGGCGGACACGTCGCCGCACCTGGTGGAGCAGCGGCTCGGGCACCGGGACTTCCTGGCCGGGACGCTCGACGACGTCCTGTCCGGGCGCGCGTCGGTGCCGGCCGAGGGCACGGTGATCTTCTCGCCGTTCGGGCTGGGCGTGCTCGACCTGGCCGTCGGGAAGTACGTGTACGACCAGATCGTGCGGGCGGGGGAGCTGCAGGTCGTCGACGGGTTCTTCCACGAGTTGAAGCGACACGGGTAGCCCCGGCGGTTCGGGGGCAATTTCGTCGGTGGTGCCCGCTAGCGTCCGCGTCGATGGCTGCGACGTGGATGAGCTTCCTGGGCGCGCTCCTCGGCGCGCTGCTCGGCGCCGCGGCGAACCTGCTGGTCGGCGAGGGCAAGCGGCGCCGTGAGGAGGACACGGCGCTGCTCGGCTGGTGCAGTCAGGTCTACGACTGGGTCGTCGAGGGGAAGGTCGCGCCCGAGGCCGCCCGCCACATGCTGGAGGAGCGGCGGATCACGGGGCACTGGTACGCCTTCAACCGGCGGTACGCGAAGCGGGTCGACGCTATCCTGGACGAGCTCGACCGGGCCTTCGCGCCGCCGGAACCACCGGGTGCGGCCCGCGAGAGGTTCGTGCTCGACACGGAGGACGACGATGAGCGACCAGGCTGACGAGCCCGTGGTCACCGAGGTGACCGCGCGCCAGGTCCGGGCGGCCCGCTTCCGGGTCGTGCGGGACTCCGTGCAGGGCCGGGTCACCCCCGAACGCATCCGCCGGCTCGCCCGCGTGCTGCTGCCGGGGGAGGACTCGCCGCGGACCGGCTGAGGCCCGGGATCACCCCTCGCCGTCGGCGTCCGCCACGTCCGGGCTGTCGCCGCGGGGATCCTGCGTGCCCCCGTCCGGCCGGTCCTCCGCCGGCGCCGTCATCGTCGGCTCGGCGTCCTGGTCCACGGGGTCGTCGGGCAGCGCCGGCTCGTCCTCGGCCCTGCTGCGCTCGGGGTTCTGGGGGTCGGTCATGGCCCCCGCCTACCCGGGTGGGGGTGGGGTATGCGGGGCTGGGGTATGCGGGGCGCCCGGCGCGATCAGAACGGGATGAGCGGGACGATCGCGGTGCGGAGGATCAGCACGCCGACGAAGACGATGATGAAGGCCAGGTCGAGGCTGATCCCGCCGAGGTTCACCGGCCTGACCACGCGGCGGACCGGCGCGATCACGGGCTCGGTGATGCCGTGGGTCACGCGGCGGGCCTGGTAGAGGGCGGAGCCGCCGCTGCCGGGGGAGAGCACCCCGATCCAGTCGACGACCACCCGCGCGAGCAGGACCAGCTGGAACAGCACCAGCAGCAGCCCGAGGAGGGAGGCGATCACGGAGGTCTCCTTTCCATTTCCTCTCCGAGTGTCCCGATCCCAGGTGAGAGGGGCCTGAGAGTTTTCTGTCGGTAGGCCCTTCTAAGGTCGTGACCATGACGGCCGCCTCCGTGGTGTCGCCCGCGGCGGACGCGACCGCTCGGGCGCGGTGGCGCGCGCTCGCGCTCACCGACCCGATCGCGCGGCTGGTGCGCAACGCCGCGCACGCCGGGATCGACGACGAGCTGTTCGACCTCCGCCAGCTCGCGCTGGCCGCCGTGGACCTCGTCGTCGGGTCGATGGGCTTCGCGCGCGAGGCCACCCTGGAGGAGGTCGCGGACGACCTGACCGCGCTCGCGGCCCGGATGCGGCCGGACCGCGCACACCAGGCCCGGGACGTCGCGCAGGTGGTGCTGAAGGGCCTGCTCAACGAGGCGCACGAGCACCGCCGGTTCACCTACTGGTTCGCCGACCTCTCCGGGGACCGGGTCGAGCGCGAGCCCTACAGCTTCCGCCTGCTGTCGCTGCGCGAGGCGGAGTACGGGCCGGTGCTCACGGCGTCGGACCAGGCGATCACGTTGTTCCTGCACGGGCTCGACGTCGACCTGGAGGACGCGGACCGCGCCCTCGCCCACGTCCTGCAGCGCCAGCTCGACGACCGCCGCTTCGACGCCGCGGTCCGCACCGCCGCCCAGGCCGAACGCACGTCGGTGGGCATCGCGGCGACGTTGTCCGAGCTGCTCGACGCCACCCGGCGGGACGTCGGCAGCCACGACTGGCTGGTCGACGTGCCGGAGCGGCTCGCGATCGCCCGCCGGCACGTGGAGGAGCGGATCGCGGAGGACGACCGGTTCCTCGAGCACGTGCAGAGCGGGCTCGACGCCGAGACGAGCGGGGACGTGCGGGCGGCGTCCGGCCGCATCGTCGACCTGCTCGGGCGGGTCCGGCAGGTGCACCTCGACCTGGAGAGACGGCTGGTGGGCGCCCGTGAGGTCTTCCTCGCCGCCCAGGTCCGGCAGCGACTGACGAAACGGCGCCGGCTGCGGATGCTCGCCCTCGGGGAGGACGTGCTGCGCCCCGCCCTGGACCTGCCGCGCGAGCAGGCGGTGGAGGTCACCACCGCGTTCGCCGATCGCTCGCTCGGGGTCGGCGTGCCCCGGCTCGTCCGGTTCGACGACCTGCTCGACCAGCTCTGGGCGCCGCCGCGTCAGCGGGAGACCGTCGAGCCGGTGGCGGAGGAGGCCGGCCTCGAGGAGGCGGCCGAGGAGGACGTCCAGCGCTACCCCGCGGCCGTCGTCGAGGGAGCGCGCGAGGTGCTGTCCGCGGCCCGGGTGACCGAGGAGGGGGCCGCCCTGTCCGAGCTGCTCGAGGCGAGCGGGGACGACGAGGTCGCCGAGCTCGTGCTGCTCACGGCGCTGTGGGCGTTCGCCCCTGACCCCGCGGCGGACGAGGAGGACCCGGACGGCTCGGTCGAGCTGGCCGGGGGCCTGGAGGCGCTGGACGAGGGCGTCGAACTGGACCATCGGCTGGCCCGGGGGCGGGACCTCCGGATACGGCCCCTGCGCCTGGGTGTCGAAGAGGAACCGTCGATCGCGGACGAACTGGAGGCTGTGGGTGAGTGACGCCGTCGCCGCGGATCTGACCGAGGTGCGCGCCGCCGCGGAGCTGCTGGCGTTCGGCCTGCAGCGCAGAGCGAGGCCCGTCGAGGGCAGCGACTACCGCGCCCTCCTGGACCGATACCGCACCGAGCTGCGGTTCCGGGACGTCGTGGACACGATGGCCGAGGGCCTCGGTCTGGAGGCGCTGGGCACCCCACGCTCCGGGATCGTGCTCGCCCCCGAGCCCGGTGGCCCGTTCGCCACCCGGCTCACCGACTTCCGGGCCATGGACCAGTCCGAGCGCCTGGTGTTCGGACTGGTCCTGATCGGCATCGCCGCCTACGCCTACCCCCAGGACGTGGACTTCGACGATCCGGAGACCAAACTGGTGGACCTGGTGAAGGTGGACGAGTTCCTGCGCGCGGCCGTCGACACCCTCAAGGCCCAGGAGGGTGGCGAGGGCACGCCGGAGGAGCGGGCGCGGGTCGCGGCCGAGATCTACAGCGACATGCCCCAGCTGATCACCACGCAGACCGGGCGCCGGGGTCGCGGCTGCACCCTCAAGGCGATCGAGGACGCCCTCGGCTGGCTGGTGGACCAGGGCGCCGCCCGCGAGGCCACCTCGCTGGGGCCGGATGTCTACCACCTCACCGACCGGTTCCGGCTGCTCGTCGCGGACTCGGCGGGCGGGGCGGCCCTGGACGCGCTGCGCGAGCTGCGGGCGGCCTCGTGAGCGCGCCGGTGATGTGGAAGATCAGCCGCGTCCGGATCGATCGCATGGGGCCCCGGGCCGCCCGGTTCCTCGACGTCACACTGGATTTCCGTGACTCGGGGGACGTGCCGCTGGACTCGATCCTCTGGCTGCGCAACGGTGGCGGCAAGTCCACCGTCCTGTCGCTGATCTGCGCGCTGATCCGGCCGGCGCGCAAGGACTTCCTCGCCACCCAGGCCACCGGCAAACACCTCGAGGACTACCTGCTGGACGACGACACCGGACACGTCGTCATCGAGTGGTCCGGTCCGGGACGGCGGCGCCTGGTCACCGGCGCCGTGTACGAGTGGACCGACCGCGCCCAGCCGGCGGACCCGAACCGGGACCACGACCGGCTCACCGCCCGGTGGTACCTCTGCACCGAGGACCGGGCCGGCCGCACCGGGTTCGATGGCCTGCCCATCGGGCAGCGGCTCACCCAGAAGGACTACGTCGCGGCGCTGCGGGAGTGGGACGCCGTGCCCGGCGCGGGCGTCGTGGTCACCGACCGGCAGGACCGCTGGCGACAGGTACTGGACGACCACGGCCTGGATCCCGCGATCTTCACCGCGTTGCTGCAGATGAACGCCACCGAGGGCGGCATCGAGGGCCAGTTCCAGTTCCGCAACGCCGACCAGTTCGTCCGGTACCTGCTGGAGCTGATCGTCGACCCGGACGTGCCCGCGCAGGTCTCGGAGATCCTCGAGAAGGTCCGCTCGGGGCTCGCCGAACGGCCCCAGCTTCTGGCGGACCGGGCCTTCGCCGCCGAGGCCGTCCCGCTGCTGCGGACCCTGGCCGCCTGTCAGGGTGTGCTCGCCGAGGCCACCGGGGCGGCGGAGTCGGTGCAGGAGCGGGCGGTCGCACTGGCCGGGCGGATCGCGGCTGCGGCGGCCGCGGCTCGGCGCGACGAGGCCGCCCACGCGGACCGGCAGCAGGAGCTGTCCGCGGAGGTCGTCGAGCTGCGGTCGGCCGCGGCCGCGGCGGAGTCTCAGGTGGCGGCCCTGCATGGGCTCGCTGCGCGGTTCCGGCTTGCCGAGGCCCGGGCGGAGCTGGCGGCCGCGCAGAAGGCCCAGCGGAGCGCGCGGGAGGTCCGGGCCGCATGGTGGGCGGTGGACCCGCTGCTCCGGTGGCGCGAGGCGCAGGCCCGCGTCCGGTCCCTCGAGGAGCAGCAGGCCGCCGCGGAGCTGGGCGCCGAGCCGCTGCGCCGCGCCGCGGACGAGGCGGCAGCGCGCTACGCCCGCGCGCTCGACGGAGCGCTCGCCGAGCAGGCCGAGCGGAGCGCGGAGCTGCAGGAACGATGCGGGAGCGAGCAGACGGAGGCCGAGGCCGCGCGGGGTCGCGCGGGCGCGGCCCGGACGGTCGAGGGCCGGCTGGCCGCCGAGCAGGAGAACGTGCGGGAGCGGCTCGCCGACCTGGACCGCGCGGTCGCGGCGGCGCGCGCGGCCGGACACGTCGAGCCGGAGGAGGAGGTCCCCGCGGCCCTGCAGCGGCACCGCGCGGCCGCCGCCGCGGCCGCGGAGGACCTGGCCCGGCTCGCCGAGGAACGGGCCGCGGCACGGGAGCGTCGCGAGGAACTACGGGCCATCGAGGAGGGCCTGGCGACCGAGCGGCGCACCGCTCTCGACAGCGTGCACTCGGCCACGCAGCGGGCCGCGGACCTGCGGGAACGTGCGGCCGAGCTCGCCGCCGAGGACCGGCTGCAGGCGCTGAGCGGTGGGGACGCGGTCGATCCGGTTGCCGAGGCGGGCGACCTCGAGGAGCTGCTCACCGCGGCGATCGCGCGGACCGAGCGGCGCCGGACCGAGCTGGCGGTCGAAGGGGCCGAGGACGAACGGGCACTGGAGGCGCTCGCCGCGACCGGGCTCCTCCCGCCGACCCTGGACCTGGGTCGGGCCCGCGCCGTCGTCGAGGAGGCGGGGATCGCCGTCGCCACGGGCTGGCAGTATCTGGCGGACGCGGTGCCGCAGCGCTCCCACGCCGCCGTCCTGCGCGCGGCGCCCGCGCTGGCGTCGGGTCTGCTGGTGCACGCGGCCGAGGATCTCCCCGCGGCCCGCGCGGCGCTCGTCGAGGCGGGGCTTCGCCCGACGACCGCGGTGGTGCTGGCCTCGACGACGGATCTCGACGCGGTGGTCCGGGGGGAGCGGACCGAGGAGTTCGAGCTGGTCCCGCCCGCGGCCGCGCTCACCGATCCCGCAGCGGGGGGCGCCGAGACGGCGGCTCGGGAACAGGCCCGTGTCGGCCGGGTGGACGCGGATCGGGAGCTGACCGCCGTCCGCGACCGGGACGACGATCTCCGCCGCCGGGTCCGGACGCTGCGGCGGGAGTGCCCGCCCGGGACCCTCGAGGAGCTCGACGGCGCGGTCGCCGCGGCCCGGGAGGCCGTCGCCAGCGTGGACTCGGATCTCGAGCGCGTCGCCGCGGACCTTGGTGAGCTCTCCGAGCGGGAGCAGACGATCGAGGGGCTGCGGGAGGCCGCGGAGGCCGCCCGGCGGGCCGCCGACGTCGCCGGCGCCGTGCTCGGCGACCTCGCCACCCGGCTCGCGGCGGCCGAGGAGAGCCGCGCCCGGGCCGCCGCGCTGCCCGCGGAGATCGAGGCGGCGCGCGCCGACATCACCCGCGAGGAGGCGACGGAGGAGGCGGCCCGCCGGATCCTCCGGGAGGTCGAGGAACAGCTCAACGCCGTGCGCCGCGCGACCACGGCCCAGCAGGAGGTCCGCTCCACGCTGGACGTGCCCGCGTCGGCGCTGGAGGCGGCGGAGCCGGTCGCGCCCGCCGAGGCACAGCGGGCGTGGGAGAGCGCCGTGGCGGCGTATCGGCGCGAGGTGTCGGACTCCGCGCTCGCCGCCGCGCTGGACGAGGCCCGGCGCGGGCTCGCGGGTCCAACCGAGCAGGTCAGCGCCCTTCCCGCGGACGTGCGGGAGGCCGCGACGGCGCTCGCGGACGGCCCCGAGGGCGGTGACGCGGAGTCCCGTGCGGCGGCGTCGGCCCGGGCGGAGGCCGCGGCGGAGATCGCGGACGAGGCGGTCGGTGCCGCGCGTACCCGGGTGGACTCCGCCCAGGCCGAGGCCGCGCGCTACCCGCAACCGGCCGACGTCCCGGAGCCGGCGCCGACCACGATCGCGAGTGCGGTGGCGGCGGCGGCGCGGGCGGAGGCGGAGCACGCCGCAGCCCGCGAGGCGACCGAGCGGGCCCGGCTGGAGCTCGACCGTACCGGCGGCCTGCGGGCCGAGGCGCGTGAGCGCGGGCGGGAGCTCGTGCACCAGGGGCAGCTGCTGGGCGTCGAGGGACCGTCCGACGGGGCCGAGGAGATCGGGGTCGAGGAGATCGGCGTCGAGGCTGTCACCGCCGAGGTGAGCGCAATCCGGGAGCGGCTGGACGACACCGCTGCGGCCGTCCGGCGGGGCCGCGCGGCCGTCGACGAGGCGGCGAAGGAGATCACGGTGTGGTCCTCGGCGGACCGGTTCGCCGAGGTCAAGCCGGCTGTGCGGGACCGGTTCCGGGTCGCCGACGTCGTCGACGAGCTCGGCGACGGCGTAGGCGCGCTGGCCGAGGACCTGGACAAGTACGCCGTCAATCTGCAGGGCAGGCTGGACGAGCTGGAGCAGCACAAGTCGGTCGTCGTCACCGCGATGAGCGGGATGGTTCGGCAGGCGCTCAAGTCCCTGGCGCGGGCGCAGACCCTGTCCGAGCTCCCCGAGAACCTCGGCGCGTGGGCCGGGCACCGGTTCCTCGACGTCGGGCCGCGGTCGGCCGTCGAGACGGCGGACGCGGTGGTCCGGGACCGCTGTGCCCGGCTGGTGGACGTGCTCACCGCCCGCGGTGCGGAGGTCCCGCGCGGTCTGGAGCTGCTCTGGCAGGCCACGAATGCCGTCGTCGGGGACGGGAACTGGCGGGCCCGGGTGCTCAAGCCGTCCACGGCGCTGGCCTTGGAACGGGTGTCGGTCGAGCGCATGCGCAAGTGGTCCGGCGGCGAGAAGGTCACCATCTCGCTGTTGCTGTTCTGCATGGTAGCCAAGCTGCGGGCGACGAGTCGCGGCCGGGACGTCCCGGGGCTGGGTGCGCTGCCGCTCGACAACCCGCTCGGCAAGGCCAACTACGTGGTGTTCCTCGACCTGCAGCGCAAGGTCGCGGCCGCCAACGGCGTGCAGTTGATCTTCCTGACCGGGGTCGGCGACATGAAGGCCGTCGGCCGCTTCCCGAACATCATCCGGCTGCGCAACGCCGCGAATCGGGGCCGAGAGTACGTCCGGGTCGCCGAGCGGACCCTCGCCGACGAGGACCCGGCGGGCGCGATCGACAGCACTCGGATCCACCGGGACGACCCGGTCGCCCTCACCCTGCTGTGACCCGGTCCCGACTCGCGACCGCCCTCGCGGAGGCGGTGACCCGGTCGTCCGCGCGGACCGTGCAGGTCGAGGCCCTGCGCCTGGTCGCGGTTGCTGCGGACGCGAGCCTCGAGCTCGCGGCGGACGCCCGCCAACGTCTCCTCGACGCCCTGCGGGAGCTGGCCTCGGCCGGAGAGATCGTGCTGCCCGCCGAACGGGGAACCGGTTGGGACCGCACCCGGCGTCCCGCGCTGCCGGTGTGGGTGCGGAAGGCGCCGGCTCGGCCGTCCCCACCGGCGGCGCGCCGGGAGCTCGTGCGTCCAGCGGAGCTCCGCGCGGTGGACGCGCTGTTCCGCTCCCATCCGCCGGGCGAGGCGCAGCGTGCGCTGGTGGACGCGGTGCAGCTGTTTCTCCGGGACGGGCGCGGCCCGTTCCATCCCGCGCGACGGTCCGGAGCCGCGCCGGTTCCGGTCGAGGAGCGGCCGGCGGTGCCCTTCGCCGAACGTTCGCTGGAGCTGACCGGGGACGAGAAGTACCTGGATCAGGCACGGACGACCCGGCTGTTCACCGACGGCATCCTCACCCCCGACCTGCTCCGCGCCTTCCCGGTGTCGAGCCCACTGGGCACGGAACACCTCGGGCCCGGCCCGGTCACCCTTCTCGTCGAGAACGTCGCGACCTTCCACAGTCTCGTTCGGCGGCTGCGCGCGGCACCGGGGCCGGCCGGTTCCGTCGTCCTCGGCGGAGGGAGCAGGCTCGCCGGCGTGCTGCGTTCCCTCGCGGCCCGACCCGAGCGGCCCCTCGAGCTGCGGTACTTCGGGGACCTGGACCCGCCGGGCGTCCGCTTCCCCGGTCGGGCGGACACGGCTGCCCTGGGCCTGCCGCCCCTGCTGCCAGCGGTCGCGCTGTACTCGTTACTGGTCGAGGCCGGGACCTCGCGCCCCGACCGAGAGCGCTCGGCCCGGGCCGGCGCGGCACCGTTGGACTGGCTCCCCGCGGCGATCCGGTCGAGGACCGCGGAGCTGTTCGCATCGGGAGAGCGGCTGGCACAGGAGTGGGTGGGCTACGAACAGCTCGCGGCACAGGACCCCACCACGCTGTCGCGATGAGCACCAGCGTCGTCGAACCATGATCGAACGACGCTGATGCTCCTCTCACCGTCCGAGTCGCGGGAGATACTTCTCCGCCGCCTCGCGGTAGCGCTCCTCCAGCCCGTCGGTGAGGTCGCCGTCGTAGCGCTCCGAGGTCCCGCTCGCCCAGCGCGGGGGCTCGGCACCGTCGGAGAGCACCCAGGCGGCCTGGCGGGCGGCGCCGTCGGCCACGTACTCGCCGGGCTCGGGCACCACGACCGGCACGCCGAAGACCGTGGGGGCGATGCGCCGCACCGCCTCGGAGCGGGCCGCCCCGCCGATCAGCATGATCTCGTGCGCGTGCACGCCGACTGCGGCCAGCGCGTCGACCCCCGCCTTCTGCCCGGACAGCATGCCCTCGATCGCGGCGCGGGCCAGGTTGGCGGGCGTGGCGTTGGCCAGCGTCATGCCGTGGATCGCGCCGGTGGAGTCCGGCAGGTTGGGCGTGCGCTCGCCCTCGAGGTACGGCACGAGTGTGAGGCCCTCGGCGCCGGGCGGGGCGGAGAGGGCGAGCCGGGACAGCTCGGTGTGGTCGACGCCGAGGAGGCGGGCCGCCGCGTCGAGCACCCGGGCGGCGTTGAGCGTGACCACGAGCGGCAGGAAGGCGCCGGTGGCGTCGGCGAACCCGGCGATCGTGCCGGTCGGGTCCGTGCCCTGCCGGTCGCCGCGGGCCGAGACCACCCCGGAGGTGCCCAGGGAGACCACGACGTCGTCGCCGGCCCCGAGCCCGAGCGCGGCGCCCGCGTTGTCCCCGGCGCCGGGGCCGAGCCGGAACCGGGGGCCCTCGACGGACTCGGTGGGTCCGAGCACCCGGGGGAGGACGACGTCGTCGCGGCCGAGGCCGAGCCGCAGCAGGTCGCGGCGGTACTCGCCGGACGAGGCGTCGAAGTAGCCGGTGCCGGAGGCGTCCGACCGGTCGGTGACCAGCGCATCCAGCTCGCCGCTCCCGGCCAGGTGCCAGGTCAGCCAGTCGTGCGGGAGGCAGACGGCGGCGGTCCGGGCGGCGTTGGCGGGCTCGTGCTCGGCGAGCCAGCGCAGCTTGCTCACGGTGATCGAGGCGACGGGGACGGTGCCGGTCGCGTCCGCCCATGCCTGCGCGCCCAGCTCCTCGACGAGCGCGGCGGCGGCGGGGGCCGAGCGGGTGTCGTTCCACAGCAGGGCGGGCCGGACGACCTCGCCGGTCTCGTCGAGGCACACCATCCCGTGCTGCTGCCCGGCGACGCTCACGGCCGCCACCTCCGCGAGCCCGCCGGCCTCGTCGAGGGCCTGCTGCAGCGCGGCCCACCAGTGCTTCGGCTCGATCTCGGTCCCGTCGGGGTGCGCGGCCCGGCCGGAGCGGACCAGCTCCCCGGACTCCGCGTCCCGGACGACGACCTTGCAGGACTGTGTCGACGAGTCGACGCCGGCGACGAGCTCACCCATGCCGCCCACCCTGCCCTGCGCGACCCCTCCTGCGCGAGGGCAGGATCACGGCGTGCAGCGAGTACTGATCACGGGAGCCGGCGGACGGATCGGGCGGATGCTCCGGGCGCGGATGCCGCGCCCCGACCGCGAGTTGCGCTTGCTCGACCGCGTGCCGGTCGACGAGCCCGGCGCGATCACCGCCGACGTCGCCGACCTGGACGCGATGATCGCCGCGTGCGAGGGCGTCGACGCCGTCGTGCACCTCGGCGGGATCTCCGGCGAGGCGGACTGGGCGTCGATCCGGGACGCGAACATCGAGGGCACGTACGCCGTGTTCGAGGCGGCGCGACGGACCGGGGTCCGGCGGGTGGTGTACGCGTCGAGCAACCACGCCGTCGGGTTCGTCCACCAGCCCGACGACCCCGATCTCGACATGCCCGACGACGTCGGGCCCCGCCCCGACACCTACTACGGCGTGAGCAAGGTGCTCGGCGAGGCGCTCGGCAGCCTGTACCACGACCGGCACGGGCTCGACGTCGTCTGCCTGCGGATCGGCACCTGCGCCGACGAGCCCCACGACCTGCGCGGACTCTCCACCTGGCTCTCGCCCGACGACTGCGCCCGCCTGGTCGAGGCCGCGCTCGCGACGCCGTCGCCGGGCTTCCGGGTCGTCTGGGGCGTCTCGGCCAACACCCGCCGGGTCTGGTCGCCCGAGGGCGGCGCCGCCATCGGGTACGTCCCGCAGGACGACGCCGAGGTGTTCGCCGGCCGGATCGGGCCCGGTGATCCGGCGAAGGACGAGGCCGGGCGGAGATACGTCGGCGGGGCGTTCACGCTCTGACGACGACGAAGATGTGCGACTCGGACGCCTGAAACTGCCGACTCGCGGGTCCGGAACTGCCGACTCGCGGGTCCGGATCTCCCGACTCGCGGGTCCGGATCTCCCGACTCGCGGGTCCGGATCTCGCGACTCGCGGGCGCCGGTGGGCTGTGAAGTGAATTGACCGCAGCCTGACTACGCGGTCTTGTCGAGGGTGACGCGGTAGCCGAGGTTGTGGAGTTGGCCGACGAGGCGGTCGCGTTG
>NZ_JNYD01000050.1 GCF_000717175.1 Pseudonocardia autotrophica
GACAACGCGACCGGCTCATCCACCAACTCCACAACCTCGGCTACCGGGTCACCCTCGACAAGACCGCGTAGCCCGGCTGCGGTCGATTCTCTTCACAGGCGACCCGTGGTCGAACGGACCCTCCCGGGATCGGGAGTGCCGTTCGCGCCGGTGGGCGAGGCCGGTCCGATCCGCAAGACCTCAGGCGATGAAACCGTGGTCGCGCAGGAAGTGCGCCGCGGCCTCCTCCGGCCTGCGCCGCTGCAGAGCGACCATGCCGTTGAGCTCGATCACCGTGTCCTCGGTGAGCTGGGCACCGAGCGCTTTCGCGATGTCGGAGAGCGCAGGGTGCTCCTGATACACCTGCTCCCGCGTGGTGAGCCTGGCGAGCTGGGTGATGTGGAAGTTCCTGTCGCCCCGGAGCAGGGTGAGGGCGGCCCGCGACGCACCGGTGAGCTTGATGTTCCCCATGGTGAGCACACTCGAGGAGCTGTTCGCCGCCCGGCGTCTGCTCGACGAAGCCGTGACGGCCGTCGGGGGCGGACATCCACCGGGGCTGCTGGTCGGGATGATGGTGGAGGTCCCGGCCGCAGCTTTGCGCGCCGGATCGTTCGCCCCACACGTCGACTTCTTCAGCGTCGGAACGAACGACCTCACGCAGTACACCCTGGCGGCCGAGCGCGGCAACCCCGCTGTGGCCGGCCTCGGCGACGCGCTCGATCCGGCCGTCCTACGGTTGATCGACGCCGTCTGCCGGGGAGCAGACGGCCGCGCACCGGTCGCGGTGTGCGGCGAGCTGGCGGCGGACGAGCGGGCCGTGGGGGTGCTCGTCGGGCTGGGCGTCCGAGAGCTGAGCGTCGGCCCCGCGGCGGTGCCCACCATCAAGGAGGCGGTGCGCGCCGTCGACGGCGACACCGCAGCCGTGCTCGCGGGCCGCGCGCTGGCCGCGCACAGCCCACGCGGCGTCCACGACCTGCTTGGCACCGGTGCGCCGAGCGGCGGCACCCTCACCGCCGACGCGCAACATTCTCGAACGGACTATTGACACTCCCGCGGCGCCCCGGGTTAGTGTTCAGACCACCAGATCACCTGAGATCTCGTGCCAACGGCCAGGGATCTGGGTAGGACAGCCGGCCGCCGATTCCACCCCGCGCCGGCTCGGAAGCCCCCTGGAAGCGGTCATCCGCATCACCGCAAAGGAGCAGCGATGTCCTCGCTCGACTACACCTACAAGCACATCGACGACCACATCGACCGCTCGAGGATGCTCGCCCCGACCATCGACATCGAGAAGACGATGCTGCTGGTCCTGGACATGCAGAAGGCGTGCGCAGAGCCGGACGGCGCGATGTACATCCCGAGTGTCGGTGGTGCCCCGGAGGGCAAGGACGTCATCCAGCCCGTCGTCACGGTGCTGGAGGCCTGCCGGGCCAAGGGCATCCCGGTCGTCTGGTCGCTGTGGGGCCTGCGTCCCGACGGCAAGGACGCCGGGTACGCCGACATCAAGTGGGGCCTCGAGGGTCAGTTGGCGACGTTCCCCGGAAGCTGGGGCAACGGCGGCGACGAGCTGGTCGACGAGCTCAAGCCGCTGCCCGACGAGCCGGTCATCCGCAAGCACCGCTTCAGCTCGTTCTACGGCAGCGCGCTGACCGAGTACATGCGCAAGGCGGGCTGCGACACCCTCGTCGTCGCCGGCCTCTCCACCGGCAACTGCCAGCTGGCCACCGCCATCGACGGGGCTAACCAGGACTTCAAGATGATCGTTCTCGCCGACACCACCGCGGCCATCCCGTCGGGCAAGGACGACCCGCTGGGTTACGGCCAGCACTGGGAGGCCCTGCGCCAGATTCAGGCCAATCACGGCGACGTCCGCACCAGCATCGAGTTCCTGGAGATGATCGGCGCCTGAGCGCGTCCCGGGGCCCGCGCGCCCGTGCGGGCCCCGCTCTCCCCTCCTGCTCACCACACCCGACGAAGAAGAAGGAGTTCCTGATGTCGCTCTCCGGCAAGCGAGTCGCCCTGCTGATCGAGGACGAGTACCAGATCCTCGAGGGCTGGTACCCCTACCTGCGCCTGCAGGAGGCCGGCGCCGACGTCAAGGTCGTCGGTAGCGGCACCAAGAGCAGCTACGACAGCAAGGAGCACTACCCGATGGAGGCAGACGCCTCCGCCGCCGAGGCGTCGGCTGCCGATTTCGACGCCGTGGTCATTCCCGGCGGGTTCGCGCCGGACAACATGCGCCTGCACCCCGAGATGGTCGACCTGGTCCGGGAGGCCTACGAGTCCGGCAAGCTCGTCGCCGCCATCTGCCATGGCGGCTGGATGCTCGCCTCTGCCGGCGCCACCAAGGGCCGCAAGATCACCGGTTATCTGCCGATCAAGGTCGACGTCGAGAACGCCGGCGGCACGTGGGTTGACCAGCCGGTCGTCGAGGACGGCAATGTCATCACCTCGCGCACACCGGTCGACCTGCCCGACTTCGGCCGGGCGATCGTCAACTACCTCGAGCGCGCCTGGCCCACGCGGGTCTGACGACGTCCCGCAAAGGAGAGGGAACGTGACCGATCTGAACTTGACCTCCCGCGACGCGCGGCCCCCGCTGGGCGGCTGGCTGCCGGGGGTCCGGCTGACGGAGCTGCAGACCGCGGTCCTGAACGCCGTGGCGGACGAGCTCATCCCGGGCGGCGACGGTTTCCCGGCGCCGAGCGAGGTCGACGTGGTCTCGTTCATCGCCCGGTACGTGGCCCCGGCGGGTTGGGAGCCCAGATGGTTCCCGTTCTTCGGCGAGGACCATCTGCGGGCCCGGCTCGAGGGGTTGGGCCAGGACTTCGCCGACGCCACTTCGACGGAGCAGGTGAGGGTCCTGGAAGGACTCGAGCGCGAGGATCCCGAGTTCTTCACGCGCCTGCGGGACGTCGTCTACCACGCGTACTACTCCCGGCCCGAGGTCATCCGGGCCATGAACCGGCTCCTGCCCGCGGCCAAGGACTACCGCGACTCGCCGCAGCCCTACGGCTACTCCGACGTCATGGACGACTGGGACGACGAGCTGCTGGCCCGGGTGCGCGGCACCTACACCCGCACCGAGGACGTCCGGCGGGCCGAGATCCCTGCCGACCTCCCACACAGCGGCCGCACCGCGCAGGCGCAGCTGCCGCTCGAGACCGCCGACCCGCTGCCCGCCCCCTCGGCCGGATGAGCTGGGTGGGCACCGCATCCAGGAAGCAGGAGATCGAAAGCTGATGGCGGCACACACCGAGACCGACGTCCTGGTCATCGGGGCGGGCGCGGGCGGCGGCGCGATGAGCAAGCGGCTCAGCGACGGCGGGCTCAAGGTCGTCTGCCTCGAGCAAGGCGACTGGATCCACCCGATGAGCCACCCGCACACGTACGACGGGTGGGAGATCGAGCGCCAGCGGAGCTGGTCATTCGAACCGAACGTCCGCCAGCTCCCGGAGGATTACCCGACCACCGGCAACACGACCCCCTACATCTACACCGGTGTCGGCGGCTCCACCCTGCACTACGCCGGAGCCTGGCCGCGGTTCAAGCCGGTGGACTTCCGCAAGGGCACCGAGCACGGGGTCGAGGGCACGATCGACTGGCCCATCTCCTACGAGGAGCTCGAGCCGTTCTACGCCATCAACGACGCCGAGATCGGCGTCGCGCGCCGCACCGGCGACCCGGGCAATCCGGCGCGTCCCGAGGGCTGGGGCCCGGCGAGCCGCGGAGGCAAGGTCGGGCACAAGATGGCGACCGGGTTCGACAAGCTCGGCTGGCACTGGTGGCCCGCGGACAACGCGATCCTCACCCGGGCCAAGGACGCCCGGCTGGCCTGCAACGACTGCGGCTTCTGCCTGGCCGGCTGCCCGCGGCATTCCATCGCCTCCACCGACGTGTCGTACTGGCCGAAGGCGCTGCGCAACGGCGTCGACCTGCGGGTGAACGCCCGGGTCGAGCAGATCCACGCGAAGAACGGCCGCGCGACCGGGGCGACGTACATCGACCGTGTCACCGGGCAGCGGCACGAGGTGCGGGCCGGGGTCGTGGTCGTTGCCGCGAACTCCATCGGCACGCCGCGGCTGCTGCTGATGTCGGCTCAGAAGGGCCACCCCGACGGGCTGGCCAACTCCAACGGCCTGGTCGGGACCCACTTGATGTTTCACAGCTGGTCCTTCGTGGACTTCTGGTTCGACGAGCCACTCGAGGGCTTCAAGGGCCCGGAGCCTGCGGTGCTCTACAGCCAGGAGTTCTACGACACCGACCCGTCGCGGGGTTTCGTCAACGGCTTCTCGCTCCAGGTCGGCACCGCCCTCGGCGCCGCCACCAGCGCACTGGGCACCAACACCGGCAACATCGCGCCCTGGGGAACCGGCCACCGCAAGTTCTTCAACGAGCACTTCGGGCGGCATGCGCTGATCTATGTGCAGGGTGAGGACCTCCCGGTGCGCACCAACCGCGTCACCCTCGACCCCGAGGTGAAGGACTCCAGCGGCCTGCCGGCACCGCACGTTCACTACGAGCTGCACGAGAACGACCGCCGGCTCGTGCAGTGGGGGGTCCAGCGCGCCCAGGACGCCGCCGAGGCAGCCGGCGCCGTGATCGACACGGCGACCACGGGCATCGGCGGGATCGACGGGCCGCCGCCCGGCTGGCACATCATGGGCACCTGCCGGATGGGCAACACCCCCGAGGACTCGGTCACCAACAAGTGGAACCAGACCTGGGACCTGCCCAACCTGTTCATCGCCGACGCGAGCTCGCTCACCACGGGCGCCGCCGTCAACCCCACCAGCACGCTGCAGGCCGTCGCGGTCCGTTGCGCCGAGTACATCAAACGCCGGCACCGCGACATCGCCTCGCAGACGAAGACCCCCAGCAACGCCGAAGCGCCCGACCTGTAACCCGCGTCCCACCTCCACCCGACCCACCCCGCCCGAGGGCGCTCTCCCTCGGGTCCCGGGGCATACCGTCGCGCCTGGGCACAGCTGTCGGCGCGGAGAGGAGAGCATCGTGCATCACGCCAAGAAGCCCGAGCCGGTCGACGCGATCGTCGTGGGACTCGGCGCCACCGGGGCCACCGCGGCCAAGGTGCTCAGCGAGTCCGGCCTCAAGGTCGTCGGCTTCGACCGCGGCCCGTGGCTGTCGGCCAAGGACCACTACTCTGGAGACGAGCTCAAGTTCGTCAACCGCAACTACCTCTGGCCCGACCCGAACCTGTTCCCGCGCACGCTGCGCCACGACGAGACCTCGGTCGCCGAACGCTTCCCGTTCTCGCCCACCCCGCAGCTCGTCGGAGGCGGCACCAACCACTGGGCCGGCTGGGTGCCCCGGCCGCGCGAGTCGGACTTCATGGTCCGCAGCCTGCACGGTGACATCGAGGGCGCAAGCCTGGCCGACTGGCCGATCCGCTACGAGCACCTCGAGCCCTACCTCACCAAGGTGGAGTGGGAGTTCGGCATCTCCGGCATCGCCGGCGCCGACAAGTACGAGCCGTTCCGCAGCAAGGGCTACCCGAGCGAACCCCTGCGCCCGACGCGATTCGGCAAGCGCTTCTACGAGGCCTGCAACAAAATGGGGATCAACGGCTTCCCCATCCCGCACGCAATGGTGACGAACAACCACAAGGGCCGCGACCCGTTCAACACCACCAGCTTCTGGAATCAGTACGGCGACCCGAGCACCGCGCGGTCGAACACACTGACCACGTTCATCCCCGAGGCCGTCGCCACCGGCAACTTCGAACTGCGCAGCGAGTCGTTCGTCCGCGAGATCACCGTCGGAAAGGACGGCCGGGCGACCGGAGTGATCTACATCGACCCGGACGGCAACGAGGTCGACCAGGAAGCCAACGTCGTCGTCCTCGGCCTCGGCGCCATCGAGTCCGCCCGCCTCATGCTGATGTCGACCTCCCCGCAGCACCCCGACGGCCTAGGCAACTCCAGCGGCATGGTCGGCAAGAACGCCACCTTCCACGAGTACGTGTTCGCGGTCGGGCTGTTCGACCAGGAGATCGACGACCCGCTCTATGGCTGGGTCGGCAACTACATCAGCGGCGGCACGTTCGAGTTCTACGAGACCGACGAGAACCGCGGGCACATCGGCGGCTGCCTGATCTCGGCGTCGCAGACCTGCCACCCGATCAACTGGGTGTTCCCGGGCCGGCCCCAGTGGGGGCAGTCGCTCAAGGACGCCGACCGCAGCTACTTCAACTTCGCGATGAAGATCGGCGCGATCCTTCATGACATGCCGGTCGAGTCCAACCGCGTCGACCTCGACCCGACGGTGAAGGACGCCTGGGGCCTGCCGGTCGCCCGGATCACGCACAAGCCGCACGCCAACGACGTCGCCATGAGCAAGTGGCAGGTTGACAAGAACGCGGAGATCCTGCAGGTCGCGGGCGCACGCAAGACCATCCCGGTCTACCTGGACCGCATGACCGGCAACACCTGCCACCAGCACGGGACGGCGCGCATGGGCACCGACCCGTCGACGACGGTGCTCAACGAGTGGTGCCAGTCGCACGACGTGGACAACCTCTTCGTCGTCGACGGCTCCTGCTTCCCGACCTCGACCGGCGTCAACCCGACGCTGACCATGATGGCCAACGCCTGGCGCGTCTCCGAGTACATCGCGGACATCTGGGCCAACGGCCGCGAAGAGCGCATCAACGTCGCCTGAGAGCCCCGAGAGAGGAAAGGAGGACGTCGTGACCCTGAAGGCCGACTGGGAGATCGTCGGTTCCCCGATCGACCCCGACTCCGACGAGCGCCTGTTCTTCACCCAGCAGGAGTGGGACACGATCGAGGCGGCCGCCGCCCGCATCATCCCCAGCGACCACGACCCCGGTGCCCGTGAGGCACGCGTGGTGGTGTTCATCGACCGCTACCTGTCGGGTATCGACTACATCTTCGCCGCCGCCGACGGCAGCGGCTTCCTTAAGCTGACCGGCAAGTTCGCCGACGCCTGGCGGGCGCGCATGTACGACATGCAGCGGACCTACCGCGAGGGCATCAAGGCGCTCGACGCCGTCGCCCAGGAGCAGTTCTCGAAACCCTTCAAGCACCTCGCGGAGGCGGAGCAGGACCTCGTGCTGGAGGCCTACTCCGGCGCTCCGAAGCCCAGCCCGGTGACCCTCGGCGCGAGCCTGGCGGTCGGGACGTTCCTGCAGGGCACGTTCGACCAGGGGCTACCGTTCTTCGAGGCGCTGTGCCTGCACGTCCGCCAGGGCTTCTACTGCGACCCCGTCTACGGCGGCAACAAGGACCGGATGGGCTGGAAGGTCATCGGCTTCCCCGGACCGGACTCGCTCAAGGACACGATGGACGGCACGTACAGCACTTCGCAGTACTTCGTCGAGTCCTACGACTGGGCCGACCTCGTCCCCCATCTGAAGGCCAGCTGATGAAGATCGCGCATGTCGAGGCACTCCCGCTCGGATCACCGCTCGACGAGCCGTTGCGCTGGGGCGCCATGGTGGTCGGCACGAAGGGCGGCATCGTCGTCCGGATCACCACCGACGAGGGCCTGGTCGGGATCGGCGAGGCCGGGTTCTCCTCGGAGTACTTCTCGACCGTCGGGCCGATCATCAACCACCAGCTCGCTCCGATGCTCGTAGGGAAAGACCCCCGCGACATCGGCGCGATCTGGCAGCAAATGCTCGACGCCACCCACATGTGGGGCCGGCGCGGGATCGAGACCTACGCGATCAGCGGCGTCGACATAGCGCTGTGGGACCTCATGGGCAAGATCGCCGCGCAGCCCCTCTACCGGCTGCTCGGCGCCTCCAAGCCGAAGGTACGAGCCTACTTCGCGCCCTCGCTCAAGCCGGTCGAAGCGATCGTCGAGGAGGCCACGGTTGCAGTCGGCGACGGCTTCACCGCCATGAAGCTCCGGATCGACGGGAACATCGGCGCCGCGGTGGAACTGGTCGGCTCGGTGCGCGACGCCGTCGGGCCGGCCGTCGATCTCGCCGTGGACGCGAACATGTCCTACGACCGGCGCGGGGCGCTGCACCTCGCCCGCGAGCTGGAGGGTCTCGCCGTCGCCTGGCTCGAGGAGCCGATCCGGTCCCGAAGCCTCACCCAGTACGTCGACGACCACACCTGGCTCGCCGACCGGGTCTCGATCAAGTTGTCGGGCGGGGAGTCGCTGCTCACCCGGTTCGAGTTCATCGACCTGATGACCCGGCGCACCTTCGACATCCTGCAGCCGGACGCCACGAGCGTCGGCGGCATCTCCGAGGCGAAGCGGGTGGCCGATCTGGCCAGCACGTGGAACCTCAGCTGCGTGCCCCACATCGCATGCTCCTCGGGCACCGGGATCGCGCTCGCCGCCGGTCTGCACTTGATCCTGGCCTGTGAGAACACCCCGCTGATCGAGGTCGACGCCTACGGCGGGCCGGGCTGGGACGGGATGCTGACCGATCCGCTCATGGTGCAGGACGGGTACCTGGCCGCATCTGACGCGCCCGGGTTGGGCGTCGTGCTCGCCCCGGACGCCGACGAACGGTTCGCCGTCGCCCCCGACGGGGCCCGGCCGTACGGCTCGCAATGATCGAGGCGGTGCCCGGCATCGAGGTCCGGGACCCCCGGCTGCACGACGTGGTGGCCGACGAGCCGCTGCGACCCACGGTCACGGGGTTCCGGTTCCTCGAGGGCCCGGTGTGGCACCCGGAGGAGCGGTCGCTGGTCTTCAGTGACATCCCCGCCTCCCGAATTCTGAAGCTGTCCGCGGACGGCGCGGTGTCGATATTCCGCGATCCCAGCAATATGGCGAACGGGAACGCCTACGACCGGGAGGGCCGATTGCTCACGTGCGAGCACGCGACCAGCCAACTGGTCCGGCAGGAGGCCGACGGTTCACTGGTGACGCTGGCGGACCGCTACCGGAGCCAGGAACTGAACAGCCCAAACGACGTGGTCGTTGCCCGAGACGGGACGATCTACTTCACCGACCCCGGATATGGCCGCGGCGCCTCCTACGGCGTGCCGCGGTCGCGGGAGCTGCCGTTCTGCGGGGTCTACCGGCTCGGGGAACGCGGCCTGGAGCTGCTCACCGACGACGTCGAGGGGCCCAACGGGCTGTGCCTCTCCCTCGACGAGCGGTTCCTGTTCGTCGCCGACACAGAGCGGCTGCACATCCGCCGGTTCGAGCTCACCGAGAGCGGCGTCGCCGGCGGCGAGATCTGGGCGCGCACCACGGGCACCGGCCCCGGCGAGCCCGACGGGCTGAAGATCGACAGCGCCGGGAACCTCTTCAGCTGCGGGCCGAACGGGATCCACGTCTTCTACCCCACAGGCGCGCCGCTCGGCGTCATCGAGGTTCCGGAGGTCACCGCGAACTTCACATGGGGCGACGACGACCTGTGCACGCTCTACATCTGCGCCAGCACCACGCTCTACCGGTTCCGGACCCGGGTCCCCGGGCTCCGGGCGTTCTGAGAGGAAAGAAATGACCCTGTCCGCGGCCCAGGAGCGGACGGCCGAACGCATCGGCAGCGCCCGGATCGTGCCGGTCCTGCGCGCTCCCGATGCCGAGGCCGGGCACGCGATCGCGTTGCGGCTAGTCGCGGCGGGGCTCGACGTCCTCGAACTCACCGCGACCATCCCGGGGTGGCCAGAACTCGTTGCGGCGGTGAAGGCCGACGCGCCGCATGCTCTGGTCGGGCTGGGGACGGTGCGCACCGCCGCCGACGCGGAGTTGGCGCTCGCCCGCGGGGCCGATTTCCTGGTGAGCCCGCATCCGGTATCGGAGGCGCGTGGGATCACTGCCACGGCAGACGTGCTGTTCGTCGAGGGTGGGATCACCCCGGCCGAACTCAGCATGGCCGCCGATGCCGGCGTCGCCAAGTTGTTTCCCGCGCACCTGGGCGGGCCGCAGTACCTGAAGTCGGTGCTCTCGATCCTGCCCGCGGCCCGGATCATCCCAACCGGGGGTATCGCGGTGCGTGACGTCCCGACCTGGCTCGATGGGGGCGCGTTCGCCGTGGGAGTGGGCAGCGACGTATACGCCGCGGACGACCTCGAGGCGAAGGCGGCAGAACTGCGCGGTCTCATCGCTGCAGGGCAACTGTGATCGCGGGACGACCTGCCCGGGTGGTCGCGATTGGGGAGTGCATGGTCGAGCTCACCCACCGGACGGACCGCACACTCGCCCTCGGTTTCGCCGGGGATACCTTCAACACCGCGGTCTACCTGGCGCGCAGCACGCTGGCGGAGGAGGCGTCCGTCGACTACGTGACCGCGGTGGGCGACGACTGGTACAGCGACGCGCTCGTGGCCGCCGTGGCCGCCGAGGGCATCGGCACCAAACTGGTGGAACGGATTCCGGGGCACACGCCGGGGCTTTACTTGGTCCGAACGGACGGATCAGGAGAGCGCAGCTTCACCTACCACCGGTCCGACTCCCCGGCCCGGCGGCTGTTCGACGTCGAATGGCCGGAGCGGGTCGACCAGGCGATCGCGGACAGCGATCTCGTCTACTTGTCGGCGATCACGCTGCAGATTCTGTCGCCCACGGCCCGAGAGCGGCTATGGGCGACTCTAGCCGCTGCCCGCGCCCGAGGTGCGCGAGTCGCCTTCGACAGCAACTACCGCCCGACCGGCTGGCCCGATAGGGCGGCTGCGCGGGCAGCGGTTCGCCGCACTCTGAAGCTGGCCGACGTCTACCTGCCCACACTCGGCGACGAGCAGGCGCTGTTCGACGACCACGACGGCAAGGCCTGCGCGGCCCGCCTGGCCGCCATGGGGATCGCCGAGATCGTGATCAAGACCGGCCCGGACGGGTGCCTCGTCGTCACCGGTGACCAACTGTCAACCATGCCCGCGAAACGAGACGTCGACGTCGTCGACACGACAGCCGCGGGCGATTCATTCAATGCCGGGTACCTGGCGGCGCGGCTGCAGGGCGCACCCCCGCGCGAGGCTGCCGTGGCGGGTCACACGCTCGCGGCGCTCGTGGTCGGCCGGCCCGGCGCAATCATGCCGGCCCAGGTCCTCCCCCGCCGCCCGGGTGCGGAGCCGGTCAAGCCCGCTCACAGGCGAGTTGCGGCGGGCCGGGATCTACCCGACTCTTCGATGAGAGACACTGCTCGTCAGACCACCGGACCAGAGCCGACGGCCGCTCACACGGCCCGTCGGTCGGCAAGGTCGGCGGCAGGAGAAGGAGGGGCCGTATGAGCAGCCCGGTCCGCGGCGGGATCGAGCCGGTTCGCCGGTTGAAGGTGGCGGACTCCGTCGCTGAGCAGCTTGAGCTCATGATCACTCGAGGAGATTTCAAACCAGGCGACAAGCTGCCCCCCGAGCGTGCCCTCGCTGACCAGTTCGGCGTTGGTCGCAGCTCGATGCGCGAGGCCATCCGCGTCGTCGAGGCCAACGGCATGCTGCGCACCGACCACGGCATCGGCGTATTCGTCGTCAGCAGCTCGCGCCGCCAGCCGGATCTGTCCCAGCTCCTCGTGCTCGATGAATATACGGTTTCCGAACTCTTCGAAGTCCGGATCACCCTCGAACGGGACGCTGCTGGACTCGCCGCCCGTCGCGCCAGTCCGGAGGAAGCCGCCGAGCTCCAGGACGTCCTCACCGCAATGGCCGATCCAGGGCTGAGCGACGACGCATTCGTCGCCCTCGACGCCGACCTCCACCGGGGCATCGCGCGGCTAACGAAGAACTCGTTGTTACTGAAGCTGCACTCGACCGTCGAGCCCTTATTCCTCGCCTACTCCCACCAGGTGATCGGGCTACCCGGTCGGCGCGAGGCTGCTAATGCCGGTCACCGCCAAATTGTCGAGGCGGTTATCGGAGGTCGAGTGCGCGACGCTCGCACAGCCGCCGTCCGGCATATCCGCGACGTCGAGCGCGACATCGTCTCCCACCTCAAGCGCACCCAGACTGAAGCCGAAGGCGTTGAGGTGTGACTAGTGCGAGCGGCGCCGCGGCAGGGTGTCGAATCCGGAAGAGCCCCTCATTCGGGCCGACATCGAAAACCCCGGCGACAGCAATCGTGTGGAGCACGGTGTAGCGGCAGTCGGCTCGCTTGGTCTCCGTCGCTTCAGACATCTGCTGCAACACCGGGCAATAGCCACAGCTCTGCAAGCGTCCCACCGCGCGACATCAAGAAGCCTCATCATGCAGAGAGCCGGGGCGGGTCGCGCCCGCTTCCCTGCTGGCGACCGAGATGGGAGGCCAGCGATGCGTCCAAGGTGCCGCGGCCTCTAGCTGGCCGGCTAACCCGAACAGCGTGTGCTCCTCGCCGAGTCTCGCCACAGCTTGAACCCCGACCGGCAGACCGTCGGGTGTCCAGTGCAGTGGAAGGGAGATGGCCGGCTGGCCTGTCGCGTTCTGAAGCTGCGGAAACGGCGCGAACGACCACATCCGCCGTCGGGTCTCGAAGGGGTCTGCGCCGGGCTCGATCACGAACGCCCCGATCGGGACGGGAGGCCTTCCGAGCGTCGGCGTGAGCATCACGTCGAACTCCTCGTGGAACTGAGCGACCTGCCGGCTCAATGCCTGTAGATCCTGCACCGCGGTGAGGTACTCGCCCCCGCTGATCCTCTCGCCGCGTTGGGCCATCAACCACACCAGTGGCTCGATCTCATCCTCCCGGGGCTTGCGCCCCTTGAGGCGAACGACGTCGCGAACCGTGGCCGCGACAGCCGCGGCGAGCAAGCGGGTGAAGTTGTCGAACAGGACGTCTTCATCGATGGGTGGCCGGGACTCGACGACCTTGTGGCCGAGGGATTCGCACAGAGTCGCGGCGTGCCGCACTGCGGCTCGGCACTCTTCGTGAACTTCGTCCCCTCCATAAGTCTGTTCGGTGAACGCGATCTTCAGCGGCCGCTCCAGGCGGCTGATCGACTCGAGGAACGTCGTCGGCGGATTCTCGAACCAGTACGGCGCGCCCACGTCAGGACCGTGCGTTGCGTCGAGGGCAGCGGCGCTGTCCCGAACGCTGCGGCTGACGACGTGTTCGGCGACTAGGCCGCCCCAGACGTGGCCGTAACGGGGTCCGAGGGGGTTGCGACCTCGGCTCGGCTTGAGGCCTACGAGCCCGCAGGACGACGCCGGGATCCGGATCGAACCCCCGCCGTCGTTCGCGTGTGCGAGCGGGACGAGGCCGGCCGCGACGGCTGCGGCGGCTCCCCCGCTCGAGCCCCCGGTCGACATGACCGCGTTCCAGGGGTTCCGGGTCGCCCCGAATAGCAATGGCTCGGTGGCAGGACCGACGGCCATCTCGGGAAGGTTCGTCTTGCCGAGCGTGATCAGGCCGGCGGCCTTGTACCTCCTCGTCAGCTCCGCGTCCTGCGTCGACACGTTGCCCTCGAGAAACCGGCTCCCCGCCCGATAGGGCTGCCCGGCATACTCGGCCAGCAAGTCCTTCAGGAGGAACGGAACGCCGTGAAGCGGCCCGGTCGGTGTCCCCGCGGCGTCTGCCTGCCGAGCGGCTTCGAGCCCCTCGTAGAACATGCGGTGGATCACCGCGTTGATCCGCGGGTTCAGGGCCTCGATATTCTCGATCGCGGCACGGACGAGCTCCTCAGAAGTCGCCTCACCTTTACGGATGAGCTCTGCCTGACCAACGGCGTCCAACTCAACGGCTACCGACATGCCTCGACGACCTCCCCGGTCTCGTCCTGCAGCCGGCGTCGCGGATCCGGCACCAGCGCCACACAGGACGGTAGGCGTTGGAGCGCGGAGGATCGATGGGCAGACATCAAACGAGGACGCATCCAGGCTCGACAAGTGCTCAACGCCGATCACGCGGCGGTGGAACAGCGCGAGACGCCCCTTGAGCGTGCTCCGCGCGGCGGTCACCAAATTCTCGGGGTCAAGGCCATCAAGAGGCGCACAGATGCGACGCATCCGCGATCTTGCGGGCGACCTGGCCGAGACGTTCGCCCGCCGGGTCGGACAGCAAATGCACAGCCGACCCCGGTCAACGCTGTGAGCCTGTCGCTTGTGACCGGCCGGGCCGACCTCTGTACTGAGTTCCCGTCGGTCGGTGTGGGCCAGGTCACCGCCGCAGGCCGGCCTGACACAGCGGCCGCCCACTCACCGGCAATCGAGCAACCGAAAGGGATGCCAAATGACGTGGCGAGTTGGTATTGACATCGGGGGGACGTTCACGGACGTCGTCGCGATCGAGGAGGAGACCGGTCGGCGCGTCTACGAGAAGGTCCCGTCGACCCCGTGGGATCCCTCGGAGAGCTTCGCGAACGGGCTCGGCGGCCTGACGGAGCACGGCGTCAGCGCGGACGACACTGCAATGGTCATGCACGGCACTACGGTGGCGACGAACGCGATCCTGGAGAGCAAGTACAGCGAGGCCGGGCTGATCGTCGCACACGGGCACCGCGAGGTGCTCGAGTGCGCTCGCCAGACCGTGCCGGGTGGCTTCGGCAACATCGCCTACTGGGAGAAGCCACCTCGTGTGGTGCCCCTCGAGCTCGTGCGTGAGGTGAAGGGCCGCATGGCTCACACCGGGGACGAGATGGTGCCGCTCGACTCCGACTCGGTCCGCGCTGTCGCCGAGGAGTTCAAGAGCATGGGTATCGAGGCCGTGGCGGTGTCGCTGCTCAACAGCTACCGGAACCCGGTCCATGAGGAAGCCGTCCGTGCGATCTTCGCGGATGTCTATCCGGAGTGCTACCTCACGCTGTCGTCCGAGCTCAGCCGTGAGTATCGCGAGTACGAGCGCACCCTGAGCACCTGCCTCAACACTGCCCTCATGCCTGCCCTGACGCGGTACGTCAGGCAGCTGTCCGGGGCGATCGCCGATAGCGGCGGGAAGTCCGAGCTGTTCGTCATGCAGTCCAACGGCGGCCTGGTTCCGGATGCCGACATCGCCACTCAGCCGATCAAGGCTGTGCTGTCCGGCCCCGCCGCCGGTGTGCTGGCCGCATGCGCCTTCGGGCAGGTGGCCGACGAGCCGGACTTGATCACCCTCGACATGGGTGGTACCAGCACGGACATCTGTCTCATCGAGAACGGCCGCCCGCACATGCTGGCCGAGGGCAAGATCGAGCACTACAACATCAAGACGCCGATGGTCGACATCACGACGCTCGGCGCGGGCGGAGGCTCGATCGCGACGATCGTCGGCGACGAGTCCTTGCGGGTCGGCCCCCTGAGTGCCGGCGCAAGCCCGGGTCCGGCTGCCTACGGCAAGGGCGGCACGCAGGCGACGGTGACCGACGCCCACGTCGTCCTCGGCCGCATCCCTGAAGCCACACTCGGCGACGGGTCGATCACGGTCGACCGCGACGCCGCGCGCAAGGCCATCGCCGAGAACATCGCCGACAAGCTCGGCGTGACCCCGGAGGAGGCAGCACTCGGCATCCTCCGACTCGCGAGCGAGAACATGGCCCGAGGCATCAGCCTGACCAGCGTCGCCCGCGGCCGCGACCCGCGCAAGTTCACTCTCTTCCCGTTCGGAGGCGCGGGCGGCCTGCATGCCTGCAGGTGCGCCGAGATCATGCAGACCGGCAAGGTCCTGGTGCCGCTCGCCCCCGGCCTCGCCTGCGCCGAGGGCCTGCTCATGACCGACCTCCGTACCGACGCCGTCCACACCTACGTGCGTCGCGAGGACGAGATTGACTTCCCCGAGCTTCAGCAGGCGTACCGCAAGATCGCGGAGGAGGCGCTCGCGGCCGCCCGTCGCGAAAGCGTCGACCAGCAACGGATCGGCGTGGAGACCTTCCTCGACTTCCGCTACAGCAGCCAGGCGTACGAGATCCGTGTGCAGGTCGACTCCCACTACGACGGGGACCCCAACGAGCTCTCCGAGGAGGCCTGGCAGAAGGCGATCGAGCAGTTCCACGCCGCTCACGAGCGGACCTACGGGTACTCCTACAAGGGCCAGGACCCCGTGGAGATCGTCGCGCTCGCGGCGGCCGGAATCGGGGAGCTCAGCCGGCCACCCATCAACGAGATCGCGGCCAAGCACACCACCTGGGCCGACGCGAACCTCGGTGACACGCAGGTCTACTTCGAGTCGAAGGCCGGTCACGACGGCGGCTGGGTCTCGACGCCCGTCTACCCGCGTGACGGTCTGCCGGTCGACCTGCCGACCTCAGGACCGGCGGTCGTGGTGCAGGAGGACTCGACGTTCGTACTGGAGCCGGGCTGGTCGATGACCGTGGACAAGAACGGCCAGATCCTCGCCACCCACGACTGACCTGACGCCTCGAACGGAGACCGACATGACTCAGGAAATCACGCACTTCACGATCGACATGACGCCGTACGAGGACCGCACCCGGTTCGAGCCCATGCGGCTCAAGAGCTGGCCGCGCGACGACGCCGCGTGGGAGCGGGTCCAGAAGCTGAAGCCGACGCTCGACTCCCTCACCGTCGACGTCATCGGTGGCGCGCTCCAGTGGGCCGTCGAGGAGGGCGAGGCTGTCGTCGAGCGGATGGCGCGCAGCAGCATCATCCGCGAGCAGCACGACTACCGCGCCTCGATCAACTCGATCGACTGCGACAACGTGACCACGGTGTCGTGGGCCGCGACCGCAGATCCGATCCGCGACACCTACGCCCTCGACGAGATCCTGCCCGGCGACGTCTACATCTACAACGACGTCCACGGCTCGTGCGCCACGATCGGGCACCTGCCCGACTACTGCATCGTCATCCCGATCTTCGGAGAGGGCCGGCTCATCGGCTTCTCCCAGGTGTTCGGCCACGTCACCGACGTCGGCGGCGCCGTGCCGGGCAGCTGGCCCATCCGGTCGACCAGTATCTACGAAGAGGGCACAATCTGCCCCGTCATCAAGCTGTTCGACGCCGGCAAGCTCAACGCGGACGCGCAGAAGATCCTGTTGCGCAACAGCCGCTTCCCGGGCGAGCTTCAGGGCGACATCGACGGATTCATCGCGTGCGCGCGGCTGATGGAGCGCCGGGTCCTCGAGCTCATCGACCAGTACGGCGCGGACGTCGTCGAGGCCGCGTTCTACGCGATCATGGACCGGTGTGAGAACGACGCTCGCGCGCACGCACTGCCGAACATCCCCGACGGGACCTACGTCGGCGAGGACTTCATCGAAGAAGACGGCATCTCCAAGAAGCCCATCAAGATCAAGTACACCATCCACAAGGACAAGGACCGCATGGTGATCGACGCCAGCGGGACCGGTCCGACGGCGGAAGGCCCGGTCAACTGGGCGATGGACGGCCGCCACTACATCAAGTGGCTCGGCGCGTTCCTCGCCGGCGAGGCGGGGCAGGAGATCCTCGTCAACGAGGGCATGGGCCGCGTGATGCAGATGATGATCCCGCCCGACACGGTGTTGTCGGCGAGACATCCCGCACCTGTCGTCGACCGCATGGAATGCATGCTCGTGATGATCAACGCTTACACGGCGGCGCTGGCGAAGGCACACAAGGGAAACGTCATCGCCGGGATGATGAACATCCAGCTCTACGGCATCTGGGGTCACGACGACGACGGCAACGAGTATCTCTACCGTGAGATCTTCGGTGCCGGCTCAGGAGCACGTCCCTGGGCGGACGGGACAGACACCGTCGACCTCGTTCCCCACTCGAAGAACCTGCCGGCGGAGTTCATCGAGCAGCGCTACCCGATCGTCGTCGAGCGAGTCGGTCTCTACAAGGACTCCGGCGGCGCCGGGCTCTACCGCGGCGGCCTCGGGTATCTGAAGGACGTTCGCTGCCTGGCCGACGGCTTCCTCTCGATCACCGCATACCGCACCGTCTTCGGCCCGTTCGGCGTCAACGGCGGCAAGGCCGGCCTTCCGGGCGTGTGCTGGATCAACCCGGGCACACCCGACGAGGTCAAGCTGGTTCACCGCCAGCAGATGGTCCCGGTGAAGAAGGGCGACATCGTCCGCATCACGACGCCCGGCGGCGGCGGGTGGGGCGACGCGCTCAAGCGCGACCCGGAAGCCGTGCGCCTCGATGTCCAGCGTGCCCTGGTGTCCCCGGAGAGCGCACGTGACGAGTACGGCGTCGTTCTCGTCGACAGCGACAACCCTCGGCACCCCCTGGCCGTCGACGCCGAGGCGACTGCCGATCGACGCCGGGAGCTCGCCGCCAACCGCGCTCCGCTCAAGCTCATCGAGCGCGGCGAGGCCTTCAACAAAATGGTCGAGGAAGGCCTCATCGAGGTCAGCGACTACGACGACCTCGCCTACGACGAGAACGGCAACCCGGTCGGCTGAGCCTTCCCCGCAGCGCCGGGGTGACGGAAATTCACGTCCCCCGGCGTTGCGGCCTGCGCTTCTGCTTCCTCGCACATCTAGGAGTCACGATGAGTCAGCAGGACGTGTCTGCCGACCGAGGGGTCCACGTCGTTCCCGGCCTCGAGTCGCCGGTCGAGATGATCATCGACCGCTGGGGCGTCACCCACATCTACGCCTCGTGCTCGCACGACGCGTTCTTCGCGCAAGGCTTCAACGCGGCGCGCGACCGACTGTGGCAGATCGACCTGTGGAGGCGTCGCGGTCTGGGGCTGCTGTCCGAGGTGTTCGGACCGCACTTCGTCGAGCGCGACCGGGCCGCGCGGCTGTTCCTCTTCCGCGGTGACATGCGCCAGGAATGGCTCGCGTACGGATCCGACACCAAACGGATCGCGTCCGCGTTCGTTGCCGGCGTGAACGCCTACGTCGATCTCGTGCGGGCCTCCCCCAGCTTGCTGCCGCCGGAGTTCCGCCGGTACGGCTATCTGCCGTCGCGCTGGCAGCCCGAGGACATCGCCCGGATCCGCAGCCACGGTCTCTTCCAGAACATCCGCGAGGAGGTCGCCCGGGCGCGGACGATCAGGGACTACGGCGTCGCGGTCGAAGAGCTGCGGAAGGTGAGGGAGCCTTTCGTCCCGCTGACGGTTCCCGAGGGTCTGGACCTCGATGCGATCCCTGACGACGTCCTCGACGTGTACGAGCTCGCGACGACCTACCCGGACTTCGACGATCCCGCTCGCGTCCCGTCCTCCGACGCCGTCCTGATGGAGGGCAGCAACAACTGGGTTCTCGGCGGGCAGGTCACGTCGACCGGGCGGCCGATCGTCGCGAACGACCCGCACCGCTCGCTGTCGCTGCCGTCGCTGCGCTATCTCGTTCACCTGAACACGCCATCGTTCAGCGTGATCGGCGGCGGTGAGCCGGCGTTGCCCGGAGTCTCCATCGGTCATAACGGCGCTCTGGCGTTCGGGATGACGCTGTTCAGCGTCGACCAGGAAGACCTGTACGTGTACGAGCTCGACCCGCAGGACCCGAGGCGCTACCGCTACCTCGACGGGTGGGAGCGGATACGGGTCGAACGCAATTCCGTCCTTGTCCACGGAGGCGATGACGTCGAGGTCGAGCTCCTGTTCACCCGACATGGGCCGGTCGTCCGCACGACCGGCACCCACGCGTTCGCCGTCCGCGCCGCGTGGCTCGAGCCGGGCATGGCGCCCTATCTCGGCAGCGTCGACTACATGCGGGCGACGGACTTCGAGGGCTTCGGCGCGGCCATGAACAGGTGGGGCGCGCCCGCGGAGAACCAGATCTACGCCGACGTCCACGGGAACATCGCCTGGAAGGCGGCCGGCCTCACCCCGCGTCGTCCGAACTGGGACGGAACACTGCCCGTGCCGGGCGACGGGCGGTACGAGTGGGACGGCTTCTACGACGCTGACGAACTCCCCGGGATCGAGAACCCCGAGGTGGGCTGGTTCGCTTCGGCGAACGAGATGAACCTCCCGTCCGACCATCCTGTGGAGAAGACAGTGACACACGACTGGTACGCGCCAGATCGGAAGCAACGGATCGACGCGGCGATCTCGGACGGACTGGTCCGGTCGGTCGATGACGCCGCTCGGCTGCAAAGCGACGTGACGAGCCTTCCCGCGCAACGGATCATCCGGGTGCTGGACCGTCTCACCGACGGCGACGGCACGCCTGGTCTCGCGATGCTCAGGGAATGGGACTGCGTCCTCGATGCAACCTCGGCGGCCGCTGCCCTCTTCGAGGTGTGGCATCGGCGCCATTTGCGACCCGCGGTGCTCGCCGCGGCGCTCCATCGCCTTCTGCCGGACGCGGACGTCGACGACGCACTCGCCCGACTCGCGCCCGACGAATCGCTGCTCGCCGACTCCCGGGTCCTGCTCAGCCTTCTCGAGCAGCCTGCAGATCGCCTCGGACCCGATGCGGCCACCACGCTGCGACATGTCATGACTGCTTCGCTCAAGGCAGCGTTTACGGACTGCGAATCACTACTGGGCGACGACCCCTCGACGTGGGCCTGGGGACGACTGCACGTCTCGGTGCTGCGTCATCCCCTCAGGCTCACGGACAACCAGACCGGCGAAGAGGTGAAGGTCGGGCCAATTCCTCGTGGAGGAAGCGGGGACACGGTGTGCGACACGGCCTACGACTCTGCCTTCGTGCAGACAGGAGGATCGACGTTCCGCGTAGTGATCGACGTGGGTGACTGGGACGGGTCGCTTGCGCTGAACTACCCCGGACAGTCCGGCGACCCGACGTCACCCCATTTCGACGACCTGGTCGACGGGTGGGCGCGCGGCCAGTACTTCCCGCTGCTCTACAGCCGTCCGGCCGTCAACGCGGCGGCCGAATCGGTGCTCGAGCTGCGGCCGCCGGGCTGAGACCGGCTCGGCGCCTCTGGACGCTCTACGGAGTCCCGCCAGCTGGCCTGCCAGCGCTCATCGCGAACAGGAAGCTGGCCGCATCCCGAGGTCGACGCACGTCGACACCGGTGAGGCTGCGCAGACGTTCGAGCCGATTCAGCACCGTGTTCCGGTGGCAAAAGAGCTCGCTCGCCGCACGGGAGACCGTGCCGTCCCCATCACAAAAGACCCGCGCGGTCTCGAGGAGCACGTCCGCGTCCTGGACATTCTCCAGACAGCGCTGAATACGCTCGGCCAGCGCCTGGGTCACCAACGGGGCCTGGGTCGCCGCAACCGAGAGCCACGCGTCCTCGAGCAAGCCTGGCGAGTTCCGGTCCTCGGGCAATGCCGCGAGGATGTCGGAGGCGATCCTCGTCGCGCGAGGAACCTCGTCCAGCCCGTGGGCCGGCGGAGCGACGGCGCAACGAATCCCGGCGAGACAGTTCATGACACGCTTGTCCTGCTCCTGCATGCTCTGTATGACAAGGACGTCACCACCCTCGACCTCCTGGTAGTGGAAAGACCACCTCAGAGCCGTCAGCGCGTCGCGTACGTCGCGGAGGCGGCCGGCGCACTCGCGAGTGGCGATTGCCACTCGGAACCGAGCGGCCACCGGCAGCCCCAGCACCTCCGCCGCGTTCTGGACGACATCGGGACGCTCACCGTTGCACTTCAGCAGGCGTCTGAACCACTCGCGCCGCCGGTCGTCGGAAAGGTCATCCAGCTCGTTAGACCGTCGTCGGTAAGCCTCCGTGATGCGCTGCGTGTGGTCGTCGACGATCGCCCAAATCGCCGGAGCCTGACGCAGCAGCGCTGCGGCCTCCCGGTCGTCCGCCTCCGCCAGCATCGCCTCCCAGACGATCTGGAAGTCTCGGTTCGCCGCTGCCTGCACCTCGTTGAGCGAGACACCCTGCTCCGCCCGCCGCACACCTACGCGATGTGACACCTCGGCGAGGTCTTCGGCTACTTCCAAGCCGGCGATGCGGCGGAAGATGAGCTCGAACACCTCGAGCGCCTTCGCACGAAGCTCGTCATGGTCGACCCACGATTCGCCGTACAACCCCGACTGCCGGAGCAGCACGAGCCATGCGCGGTACTGGTCCTCCACCCCCAGCAGGCAACGTCGCGCCAGGGCCTCGAGGGCAAGGTTAGAGGACTCGTCAGCAATGGCGTGACCCACGTCATCACGATAGGCGAGCGACCGCGGCGTCGGCGCAGAAGACCGACTGGTTGAAAATAGCGTGGGGCCGCCCTGCTCAGGGGACCCGACGGGCGCCGACACGGCAACATCGCCGCTCCACGAGCCGCCCTCGAGCCACTCCGAGGGTGCTGGAGCAACTCCTGAAGATCGGACGCGTCAGCGGTGAACGAGACCACGCCGCACGAGCATCCAGCGGGGCCCGCGGGAGCGACCTCAAGTTCGCCCGAGGAAGGCCGAGGGCAGACCCGAGCCGGGCAGGCCAGCGGCGACCCCGGCGACCCCGGCGCCGTCGTAGCGACGGCGCTCCGCCGAAGAGGACCACGGTCGGTGCCGATGGCTGCTCGCTCGACCAAGCACTGCGGTAGGTCCGTGTGTCTGGTGTCTGCGTGCTCAGCTGCTGTGCGGCACCGCGCCAGCCCGCGCAATAGCAGCCCAACGTCTGCTCCCGCACGTGGAGCCTGCACGTCCGGCGAGGCAGAGACGGCCAACATCCATAGGCCCTTGTAGCCGGACTCACCTGGAGCGTTGAGGACGGGCGCACCGGGGCCGAACCGTCGGACGTACCGGGCGCCGAAGTCCAGGCTTTCCGCCGCCGGGAGCGCCTCGAAATAACCAGAGGCGACAAAGACGTCCTGTGCGGCACGGGTCCCGATTTTCTGCAGCATACTCTCTTCCATCAGAGTGGAGAATCGCGCGCATTGGCTCTCCATGCCCCGGTCGGCGAATTGGCGATGGAACTCGACCGCATCGTGTCCGACGAGGAACATCAGCACACCATCACAAGCGCTCTTCTCGATGGAGCGCAACACTGCGTCGAAGTCCGACGTCCCAAGCTCCACGAACTGCACGCCGACGATCTGGATGTCGTCGCGCTCCTGCAGGAACCGCTCGACGAGCGCAGTGGAGCGACGCGGCCAAACGTAGTCGTTACCGACCACGAACCAGCGCCGCACACCGAGCTCCTCGGCCATCCACCAGAGTGCGGGGCGGAGCTGGATCTGCGGCGTCTCGCCGATAGCGAACACCCCAGGTGTAGATTCTCCGCCCTCGTACAGCGCGGTGTAGACGTAGGGGATCCGGCCCCGCGTACGCGGGGCGAGCTGCTGCCGCACTGTCGAGAGGTGCCAGCCCACAACAGCGTCAACCTGCCCGCCGGTGATCAGCCGTTCGACCTCAGAAGCAACCCGATCCGGCCCCGCCCCGCCGTCGACAAGTCGGAGCTTCACCGGCTGGGCGAGGACGCCGCCCGCGTCGTTGATCTCCTCGCACGCCAAACGTGAGCACAGCACTCCAGACTGCCCGTATATCGCCTCCGACCCCTGCAATGGGACGACCACCGCCACCCGAAAGCATGCCTTATCCTGGGGTCTCACTGTTGAGCTCCCTGAGTCGGGAGTGTCTGATCTTCGGTGTAACTGGTCTGTAGCTCCGGGCGTGTCCCGGGGGAAGGACCAGCGATGACCGACACGATCGAGCCCATGCCACCGGGCCGGCTCGACCAGCAACAACTCGCTCAACAACTCGTGGAAGCGGCTCGGGCCGAGGGCGTAGAGCTCGTCGGCCCGGGCGGGCTGCTCACCGGGTCGACCAAGACGGTGCTCGAGACCGCGCTGGAAGCGGAGATGAGCGAGCACCTGGGCTACGACCGCCACGACCTCGCAGGCCGCGACGGAGGGAACTCCCGCAACGGCACCCGCACCAAGACCGTGCTCACCGAGATCGGGCCGGTGCAGATCGAAGTCCCGCGCGACCGCGACGCCAGCTTCGACCCCGTCATCGTGCGCAAGCGCCAGCGACGCCTGGACGGGATCGACGAGATCGTGCTGTCACTGACCGCCCGTGGCTTGACCACGGGTGAGGTTGCGGCGCACTTCGCCGAGGTCTACGGGGCGAAAGTCTCCAAGGACACCATCTCGAAGATCACCGACAAGGTCCTCGACGACATGGCCGAGTGGCAGAACCGGCCCCTCGACGCCGTCTACCCGGTGATCTTCATCGACGCCCTCTACGTCAAGGTCCGCGACGGCCAAGTCGCCAACCGGCCTTTCTACGTGGTCATCGGCGTCACCGTCGACGGCCACCGCGACATCCTCGGGATCTGGGCCGGCGAGGGCGGCCAGGGCGGGGAAGGCGCCAAGTTCTGGCTCCAGGTACTGACCGAGGTCAAAAACCGCGGCGTCGCCGACGTGTGCATCGCCGTCTGCGACGGGTTCAAAGGCCTACCCGAGGCGATCACCACCGCCTGGCCGGCCACGGTCGTGCAGACCTGTGTGCTGCACCTGATCCGCAACACCTTCCGCTACGCGAGCCGCCGCTACTGGGAACAGATGGCCAAGGACCTCAAGCCCGTCTACACCGCCCCGACCGAGGCCGCCGCCCTGGCGCGGTTCGAGGAGTTCACCGACACCTGGGGAGGGACTTATCCGGCGATCATCGCGCTCTGGCGCAACGCATGGTCAGAGTTCGTGCCCTTCCTGGACTACGACGTGGAGATCCGCAAGGTCATCTGCTCCACCAACGCCATCGAGTCGCTCAACGCCCGCTACCGGCGCGCGATCAAGGCGCGCGGGCACTTCCCGACCGAGCAGGCCGCGCTCAAGTGCCTCTACCTGATGACCCGCTCGCTCGACCCCACCGGGAAAGGCCGAGCTCGCTGGGCGATGCGCTGGAAGCCGGCCCTGAACGCCTTCGCGATCACCTTCGCCGGCCGTATCGTCCCCAGCAACGGAAACTAGCCATCACCGAAGCCAGTTACACCGTTCCTCTGACACTCCCCCTGAGTCAGCATTGCTCCCGCGTTCTGTTGGTGAGGTTGAAGTGTGACCACTGTAGCCGTCAAAGTAATGTGCGGTGTGAGAGGCTTAGCAGGAGGTGGATTCTATCCATCTGCGGGATCGCGTCTGGATTGTGCCGCTTCGAATTCTTGGTGATCGATCTCCATCAGGAACGTGCTGATCTCCCTCGCTGTCCGACGAGGATCCTCCAGCATCGGAAGATGGCCGAGGTCAGGCAAGACGCGGAGCTCCCCGTCCAGACTGCGTGCTAGACCGTATGGGGGCCGGCGCCTCGCTCGTAAGTTGGCGCGGGTCACCGTCACGACCGGTGGCGGTGCCGCATTTACGGGAGGCGCCGGTGCTGTCG
>NZ_JNYD01000051.1 GCF_000717175.1 Pseudonocardia autotrophica
GGTCTCGCGTGCGCGGACGGATGAGCTGGTCGAGGGGTGCCCAGATCGCTGGGGTGCTCCGGAGGGATCCTCGGCGCTCAGGCCGCGGGAACCGACGGCCTGCTGATCATCCGGTAGCACGGCGCCGGACCGAGCAGGAGCTCCTCGTAGAGCCGGATGTGCTCGGCGACCATTCGCTCGCTGCTGAAGCGCCGGGCAGCGACCGCCCGGCAGGCCGCGCGGTCGAGCTGCGAGGCGTCCCGGAGTGCCGCGGCCAGTGGGAGGCCGCCCGAGCGCAGGAAACCGGTGACCCCCTCATCCACGATCTCGGGGGCGGAACCGACCGGCGTGGCGACGACCGGGGTACCGGTGGCCAGTGCCTCGATCATCACCAGACCGAACGGCTCGCCCACTGCACGGGGTTCAGGAGGGCGAACGAGCCCCCGACGAGCTCCAGCTTCTCGGTGCAGCCCAGTTCCCCGAGGAACTCGACGTCCGCGCACAGCAGCGGCTTGACCTGCGCGTCGAAGTACTCGCGCTCGCCCGGCTCCCGGAGCTTGGCGGCCATGCGCAGCGGGACGCCCGCCGCCCGGGCCACGAGGGCGGCCTCGCGAGGTCCCTTCTCCGGGGACATGCGCCCCAGGAAGCTCGCGTACCCGCCGTTCCCGCGGCCCACCGGGACCGACTCCACGTCCAGGCCGTGGTGGATCACGCCGGCGAGCGGGACCCCGTCGGCGGTGGCCGCCTGGTGGTGCGAGATGGCCACCACGGCGACTCCGCGCATCGCGCGGTAGACCGGGCCCAAGGTCGCGTCGAACGGGCCGTGGGCGGTGGTCACCACGGGCGTGCCGGCCGGAAGGACGCCGGTACAGCGGGCCGGTCGACGTGTGGTCGTGCACGACGTCCATGTCGCTCATGGCGGCGTAGCTCGTGATGGCGTGGCGCAGCTCGGTCACCGCGTCGGCGCACACCGGTCCCGCCTTCCCGGCCTCGTCGGTTCCTCGCACCCGTGGCACCGGGCAGGCGCTGTTGGCCGCGGCGGCGAGCAGCACCTCGTGACCGGCGCGAACCAGTCCGCGGGCCAGGCGATCGACGACCGACTCCGTGCCGCCGTAGGCGAGAGGGGGGACGGGGACGCCCGGAGGGGCTATGAGACCGATGCGCATGGAGGAAGGTCCTCGGGAAGTGGCGCGGGCCGTGGCTCGCGTCGCCCCGGGTCCGAATTCCGTCGGCAGGGCGACCCGTCCCGGTTGCGGGGTCGGCCTTCGGGTCCGGGATCGGCATGTCTGCCAATACCCGGTCCACGTTCCGCCGGGGTGCAATGAGGGGGGCCCACCCGAGCCCGGAGCGGGCGGGCACACCCGCGACGAGGGAGGCAGCGTGAAAGCAGTGGTCTACGAGGGGCCGCGCCAGGTCAGGGTCAAGGACGTACCGGACGCACGGATCGAGCGCCCGACCGACGTCCTGGTGCGGATCACGTCGGCGAACATCTGCGGCTCGGACCTGCACATGTACGAGGGCCGGACCGACTTCGAGCCCGGCCGTTGGTTCGGGCACGAGAACCTGGGCCAGGTGGTCGAGGTCGGCACCGGCGTCGACAAGGTCCAGGTGGGGGAGTACGTCGTCCTGCCGTTCAACATCTCGTGCGGCCACTGCAAGAACTGCGAGCGCCAGCTCACCAACTACTGTCTGACCGCGCAGCCCGAGCCGAAGATGGCCGGCGCCGCCTACGGTTTCGCCGACATGGGCCCGTGGGCCGGAGGACAGGCCGAGCTGCTGCGCGTGCCCTGGGGTGACTTCAACTGCCTGCGACTGGGGGAGGACGCCGAGGAGCGGCAGGCCGACTACGTGATGCTCGCCGACATCTTCCCGACGGGCTACCACGCCACCGAGATGGCCGGCGTGCAGCCCGGCGACCAGACGGTCATCTACGGTGCCGGCCCGGTCGGGCTGATGGCCGCCCTCTCGGCGACCATCCGAGGGGCCGGCAAGGTGATGGTCGTCGACCGGCACCCCGACCGGCTGCGACTGGCCGAGTCGATCGGCGCGATCGCCATCGACGACTCGAAGGTCGATCCCGTGCAGGCCGTTCTCGACCAGACGATGGGGCTGGGCGCGGACAACGGGTGCGAATGCGTCGGCTACCAGGCACACCAGCCCGACGGGCAGGAGCAGGCCAACCTGACGATGAACCGGCTGGTCGCCTCGGTGCGCTTCACCGGGAAGATCGGCAACGTCGGCGTCTTCGTGCCCCAGGATCCCGGGGCAAGTGACGAGCTCGCGAAGCAGGGCAAGCTCGCCTTCGACTACGGCATGTTCTGGTTCAAGGGCCAGCACATCGGCAGCGGCCAGGCGCCGGTCAAGCGGTACAACAGGCAGCTGCGCGACCTGATCGCCGGGGGCAAGGCCGAGCCGTCGTTCATCGTGAGCCACGAGCTGCCCCTCGACCGCGCGCCGGAGGCCTACGAGCACTTCGACAAGCGGGACGACGGCTGGACGAAGGTCGTCCTGCACCCCGCGATGGCGGGGGCGAGTGCCTGACATGGCTGGAGTGCGCATCGTGCAGGAGATCGTGCAGGAGTTCGCCGGCGCCCCGCAGTCCGCCGGTGCGGGAGGTCGGGTATGACCTCCGCCCTGGGGAGCGTGGCGTCCCTGGCCGCCCGCGCCGGTGGGAGCGTCGTCCGTCAGGTCAGGTCGATCGTGGACCCCTCGCCTGCTCGACCGGCAGGCGCGGACCGGCCGGCGTCCGGGTGGCTCGTCGTGACCGTGTTCCGCGAGCCGTCCGAGATCGACACCGACCGGCTGCCCGCGCCCCTGGCCGAGTTCGGCGACCAGCTCGAGGTCCGTGTCCGCGCGGCCGCCGACGGCAAGGGAACCGAGCTCGGCGCCCGCCTGCGCGACCGACCCTCCGGCAGCGCCCTCGGTCGGCTGGGCGGCAGCGACCCGCAGGCCGATCTGCGCTCCGCCCTCCGCCGGGCCAAGCAGCTCATCGAGGTGGGTGAGGTGCTGGCGGTGGACCCCGCACCACACGGCGAGCGGACGGCGACTCCCGGCGGGGCACTCCTCGAGATGTGGACCAGGGTGGCGCCCAAGGCAGGTGTGCGGTGAAGGCGGTCACGTGGCGCGGCGTCAACGAGGTCGGCGTCGAGGACGTCCCGGAGCCGAAGATCCTCAACGACCGCGACATCATCCTCGAGGTCGGCCTGTCGGTGACCTGCGGCTCCGACCTGCACCTGCTGGGCGGCTACATCCCCGCCATGCGCGCCGGTGACGTGCTCGGCCACGAGTTCATGGGCACGGTCGCCGAGGTCGGCAAGAGCGTCAGCAAGCACCGGGTCGGCGACCGGGTGGTGGTGGTCTCGTTCATCGGCTGCGGGCAGTGCTGGTACTGCACGCAGGGGCTGTGGTCGTTGTGCGACAACGGAAACCCCAACCCGGGGATCACCGAGGCGCTGTGGGGCCAGTCCATCGGCGGTTGCTTCGGGTACTCCCACGCCATGGGCGGCTGGGCGGGCAGCCACGCCCGTTACATCCGGGTGCCCTACGCCGACCAGGGCGCTTTCACGATCCCGGACGGCGTCTCCGACGAGCGCGCCCTTTTCGCCTCCGACGCGGCCCCGACCGGCTGGACCGGGGCGCACCAGGCGGAGGTGAAGCCCGGTGACGTCGTCGCGGTGTGGGGCGCAGGGGGAGTGGGCCAGATGGCCGCCCGTAAGGCGATGCTCATGGGCGCCGAGCGGGTCGTCGTCATCGACCGGTTCGACAACCGGCTAGACCAGGTCCGCACGCACATCGGGGCGGAGACCCTCGACTACGAGGAGGTCGACGTCCCCGCGGAACTGCGGGAGATGTCCGGCGGCCGCGGTCCGGACGTCTGCATCGAGGCGGTGGGCATGGAGGCGCACCACCCGGGCCCGCAGTACCTCTACGACCAGGTCAAGCAGCAGATGCGGCTGCATACGGACCGGCCGACCGCCCTCCGGGAGGCCATCTACGCCTGCCGCAAGGGCGGGACGGTGTTCGCGCTGGGCGTGTTCGGCGGCGTGGTGGACAAGTTCCCGATGGGGGCGGTGATGAACAAGGCGCTGACCCTGCGCGGCGCCCAGCAGCACGGGCACCGCTACGTCCCGGAGATCCTCGACCTGATGAGCCGGGACGAGGTGCGGACCGAGCACCTCGCCACCCACGTGCTGCCGCTCGACGACGGGCCGAAGGGCTACCGGATGTTCAAGGAGAAGGAGGACGGGTGCGTCCGCGCCGTGTTCCGTCCCGGCCGGTGAGGCGCTGAGCGCCGCGGGTGTCACCCACTGAGTGGGCGACACCCGCGGTCAGCCGTCACTCCGGACGAACCATCAGGAGAGGACGAATCCCGCGTAGCCGTTCTCGACGGACTGTCGGCACTTCTCCAGATACATGGGCAGCCCACCGGGGTAGGCCAGCAGTTCTCGCTTCTTGCCGGGCACGTTGGCGTTCATGTACCAGGAGTTGGCGAGCGGGAACGTCGTCGAGGTGGCGAGCGCCTCGAGGTGGTCGTGCCACTCCTGTTCGGCCTCGGCAGTGGCCTCGATCCGGGTCAGGCCGCTTTCGCGCATGTGGACCAGGCAGTTGATGACCCAGTCGCCTTCGAGCTCCGCGCAGGTGGGGCCGTTGCAGAATGCCGACGGGCTCTGCGGGCCGTAGACGTAGAGCATGTTGGGGAACCCGGCGGTCGCCCTGCCCAGTGCGGTGCGGGCGCCGTCGCGGAACACCTCGCCGAACGATTCACCCTTGGTGCTGCGGACGTCGATGTCGGTGAGACCGCCGGTGAAGGAGTCGAACCCGGTAGCAAGAACGATCACGTCGAACTCGTGCTCGCGACCGTCCGCCGTGACGATCCCGTTGCGGGTGACCTTCTCGATCGATGTCTCTTTGAGATCGACGAGCTCGACGTTGTCCTGGTTGAACGCGTCGTAGTAGGAGTACTCGAGCGGGCAGCGCTTCGTCCCGAACGGGTAGGGGGGCACCGCTGGGACGAGCTTCTCTGCCAGGTCCGGGTCCTTGATGCGCGGCAGAGTCTTTTCGCGCCAGAAGGCGTAGATCCGGTTGCCCACCTCTGCATTGAAGAACATGTCGGCGTAGCCGCCGAGCCAGATCTGGAGACCGCCCTTGGACCAGAGCTCCTCGAGCGTTGCGTTGAACTCCTCGTCGGAGATCTCCGCGGTCGGCGTGAAGATCACGTCGTACTCGAGTCCGCCGAAGGTCGTCTCCCGGTACTTGAAGAGCTCCGGATAAGACTGGCGCAGTTCGTCGTTCGCAGCGGCGTCGAGCTTGCGAGAGATCATCGGAAGGGCCGTTGCCGGTGTGCGCTGGAACACGGTGAGGTGTTCCACCTCGGGCGCGATGGACTGGATGACCTGGACGGCGCTGGCGCCGGTGCCGATGACGGCGACCCGCTTGCCGGTCATGTCGCAGCCCTGGGGCCATCGGGAGGTGTGGAAGTGGTCGCCCTCGAACTCCTCGAGCCCGGGAATGTTCGGGAGAAGCGCCTTGGAGCCCGTGCCCAGCAGCGGAAGGACAAAGCGCGCTCGCGTCGGGAAGGTCTCGCCGGTCCGCTCGTCGCGGGACTCGACTGTCCAGGTGTTCGTCTCTTCGTCGAACTGTGCCGCGGTGACCCGGGTGCTGAACCGGATGTCGCGACCGAGGTCGAGCTTGTCGATGACGAACCTGAAGTAGGCCTGGAGCTCCTCCTGGCCCGGGAAGATCTCGGACCAGTTCCATTCTCGCCAGATCCGCTCATCCGAGAACTGGTAGAGAGTGGCCTCCGTGTCGACCCGAGCGCCGGGGTACTGGTTCCAGTGCCAGACCCCGCCGGCGTCGGAGCCGGCCTCGTACAGCTTGACGGCGAAGCCCAGGGACCGGAGTCGCTCGAGCTGGTAGATCCCCGAGAATCCGCCTCCGACAACAAGGACGTCGAGCTCCTCGACGACAGACGTGCCCATTCGGGTTCCTTCCTTTGCGTACTGGAGTCACGAGCGTCCGGCGCTCGTCGCAGGGGGGACGAAGGTCGGTCAGAGAGCTTGCGCCGTGACCCTGGTCACCAGAGGCCATTGAAGCCGCCCCGAAGACTCTTGTCAACGGTCGCTAACTCGCTCAGTCGAAGCTGGAGAGGTAAGTCGCCCACACGAGCGGGTTTATGCAGCTCCTATCGCCACAGGAGGCCGCAGAAGGTAACCGACACTCATGTGGGATCTCTGTGGGGGCGTGTCGCCCGCCGACGTGCGCATGGGCACGAGGCAGCTGTTGCGGGATCCGGAAGTCGGCGCTCGTGAGTGGAAGGCCGAAGCGGAGGCGGGCGCTCAGCCTTCGCTCGGCGAGACGCCGAGGATGGCGCCTGTCAGCCGAGCCAGTTCGGGCTCGAGACGCCGGTCGGCGCGCAGGTGCGGGATACGGACGATGCCGTCGATGGTCGTCCGTGCGGCGTTGATCAGGACCATCGCCTCGCTGTCGGAGAGCTCCGGGCGCGCTGCCATGAGCCAGCGCAGCCACTCGCCGACGTCGTCGTTGGCCATTCGGTTGAGGCGTTCGTGGACGTCGAGCGGCAGGTAGAGCCGCTCGGTGACGGAGACCGAGGCCAAGTCGGTCTCCTGGACACCGAGCCGGACGTACCCGTTGATCAGGGCAGTAATGATCTCTTCGTCGGGTACCGGCAGGCGTAGCGCGCGAGACGTCTCCAGCGCCAGCCATTCGCTGAACCGCGTGAGCACCGCGACCAGGAGGTCTGCCTTGGTGTCGAAGTAGCGGTAGAGGGCAGGACCGACGACGCCGGCCTCGCCGCCGATCTCGTCGATGGTCACCCCGCCGTAGCCGCGGCTGCGGAACGTCCGCGCGGCCGAGCGGATCAGCAGCTCGCGCCGCGCGGTCGGGGGCCGGTCAACCGGACGCAGACCGTCATGAGCCGGTTCCTGCGCGGGAAGGCAACCAACCACTCGGATGCCTGCCTGCAAGAGGAGGTCTGCGAGGCGGGTCGACGCCAGGCTCGTGTCGTAGTGCCCCGGGCTGGTCACGAGGCCGACGACTGCCCAGCTGCGCAGCTCACGCAGGAAGGGGTCGAGATCGGGACGGGCCGGGGCGATGCTGAGGGCATCGACCCGATCGGCGATCCAACGCGTGCGCGCCCGCACCGCGGCGTAGTCGTCAGGGCCGAGATGACGGGCTTCGCGTTGCCACAACAGCGAGAGGCGCAGGCTCTGCAGGGCAGTCTCGATGAGCATGCGAAGCCCTGATGCCAGGTCTGGAGGTGGCGTGTCTCCGAGCGAGGTGAGGGTCTCGATGAGCCGGCTCTGATCTTGGTGCACGACATGGGACAGCAGGGCCTGCTTGTTCGCGTAATGCCGGTAGAGGGCTCGGGCCGTGATGCCACTGGCCTGAGCGATGTCGTCCATCTTGACCGAGTGGAAGCCTCGAGCCGCGAAGAGCGCGCTGGCCGCCTCCCCGATGTCGGCACGTCGGGTCTTGGGCCGCTTCGCGTGTGCGCCGGTCGTCATGCCTGCGCTACTCATTCTCTCCTCCTCCCCGTGCTGCGGCCCGCGCGACATCCTAGTCCGTGGTGATCTCGGGCCGGGTTGCCGAGTGGATGTGGCGCCCGGCAACCCGGCCGAGGTCTCATGCGGTCTACGCAGGATCGACGCCGCTACGACCGACGGAGGCAGTGAGAACCGCTCCGTTCGAGCGACCCTCGTGGAACTCCTCGAGCGTGGTCGTGTTGCACATCAGGTAGAGCACGTCGAGTCCTGAGCCTCCGAACGCGCAGGCAATAGCCCAGGTGCCGGGGGTGGGGACGTGGTCGGTGATCGTGCCGCCTTCGAGCACCCGGTAGAAGCCGCTCTCGTCCCCGGGGGTGAGGGCATTGCCGAACCAGACGCCGCCGTCGCTGTCCAGCGCGATGCCGTCCGGGTGGAAGCTGTCGGGCAGTTGCGCCCAGAGCCGCAGGTTCGACAGAGATCCGTCCGCAGCCACGTCGAAGGCGCTGATGCGATGGGTGAAGGTCTCGGCCAGCAGTAATGTCCGGCCGTCCGCGGTCAGGGCGGCGCCGTTGGGGAAGAGCACCTCCCCGGGAACGCGCCGCACGTGCCCCTCGGGGTCGACGTGCGCCAGGTTGGTGGTGCGGGGGTCCTCGGTGCCCAGGGCGAAACCGAAGTTGCCCACGTAGGCATGTCCGGACGGCGACACGAGCATGTCGTTGCCGAGTCCGGTGGCGATGTCGCTGAAGTCCGCGTACTCGGTGGTCGTTCCGTCGGGAGCGATCCGCAGGACCTTGGCGGTGGCCTGGGAGACGACCAGCACGGAGTCGTCGGCGAGAAATCCGAGGCCCGATGGGGAGCCGTCGACCTTGGCGACGGTCTGGTAGCTGCCGTCGTCGTCGAAGCGGAGTACCTGCTGGGCGAAGAAGTCGCTGGCCCAGAGGTGGCCGGCGTGCCAGCGAGGGGCCTCCAGGAACTGGTGCCCCGCCGAGAACGGGTTGGTTGGATGGATCTTCATTGTTCCTCCTGGTTCCTGACGGGCTGTCACGGTCGGGCCCGTGTTACCGGGTCGGTTCCGCTGTCGGGGGGCAGCGACGGAGTCGGTCGCGCAGCTTGAACTTCTGGACCTTGCCGCTGGCGGTGCGAGGTAGCTCATCGACCAGGACGAGGTATTCGGGGAGCTTCTGCATGGCCAGGCGATGGTGCTCGCGCAGCCAGGTGGTGAGCTCGTCGAGATCGACCTCCACCCCCGCTTCCGGGACGACGACGGCGCAGGCCCGCTCGACCAGCACCGGGTCGGGGACTGCCACCACCGCGACGTCGGCGACCTTGGGGTGCTCGAAGAGGCGGTCCTCGACCTCCTTCGCGCTGATGTTCTCGCCGCCGCGGATGATGATGTCCTTCTGGCGGCCGGTGATCTCGACGTAGCCCTCGCCGTCGACGACCGCCAGATCCCCGGTGCGGAACCAGCCGTCCGGGGTGAAGGCGTCGGCGTTCAGGGCGTCGTCCAGGTATCCGACGAACAGTTCCGGACCCCGCACGAGCAGGTGCCCGGGTTCGCCGGGGGGCACCGGCCGGTCCTGGTCGTCGACCACGACGACCTGCGCCTGGCCGATCGCACGCCCGTCTGTGCGTGCGCGCTTGTCCGTCGGGTCGGAGAGGTTGCTGCTGGTGGCGGTGGGGAACTCGGTGGAGCCGTAGACCCGGCTGACCAGGCAGCCGAGCTCGTCCGTGGCCCGGTGTACGAGCTCGGGGGGCACGTCCGCGCCCCCGCAGGCGAAGACGCGCAGCGTGCGGGTCGCCTCGGGTGTGCGGGCCGGATGGTGAACCAGGCCGTGCAGGAACGGGGTGGCGGCCACCATGAACGTGCATCCGTGGCGCTCCATCAGCTCCAGCCCGGCGCCAGGTTCCCAGACATCCAGGAGCACCACCGCACCGCCGAGCATGAAGGGGAGCTGCAGGCCGTAGAGGACACCGGTGATGTGGGTGACCGGGGACGGCATCAACACCACGTCCGAGCTCGTCAACCCGAAGAACTCGATCATGCTGCGGTTCTCGTAGTCGAGGGTGTTGTGCGTGTGCAGGGCACCCTTCGGGCTCGAGGTCGTGCCGGATGTGTACAGCAGTAGCGCGATGGCGTTCGCGTCGTCCGCGGCCTTCCCGCCCGCTCGGGCCTGCGCCGGGGCCGCCCTGGCCAGGAAGGCGTCCAGACCGATGACACCGTCCTCGGAGGGAGCGTCACCGACCACGACCACGGTCGCCAGGTCCGGGAGCTCGTCCCGTATGTCGCGGAGCATGCTGGGGAAGTCGAAGCCCCGGAAGGCCGCCGGGACGAAGACGATCTCCGACTGCGCCTGCCGCAGGATGAACGAGACCTCGGAGTGCCGGTAGATCGGGATGATGGGGTTGCTGACGGCGCCGAGACGAAGCGTCGCCTGGTGCAGGACCACGGCCTCGGCCCAGTTGGGGAGCTGCCAGGAGACCACCGTGCCGAGCCCGACACCGTGGTTCCGCAGGGCCGTGGCCCAGCGGTCGACCTCACGGTCGAGGGCGCCGTAGCTCCACAGGTTCCCGCGGTCGACGAGGGCCAGGCGATCCGGGTGCTGTGCGGCCCGCTCTCTCAGGTAGGAGTCGACGCGGGTCTCCTCCCAGAGGCCGGGCGCGGTATAGGCGGCGACCAGATCGGGTCGGGGACGGTACCTGCCGGGCGCGGTGACTGTCATGACGTGCTCCGGGGCTCGGCGAGCTGCGGTCCGGTGAGCAGGTTGTCCCCGATCCGGTGGGTGAGCTCCTCGTGGTCGCCGTACCAGGCGCGCAGCGCGAGGGCGCGCTTGTAGTACAGATGCAGATCGGTCTCGGTGGTGAAGCCCGTGCCGCCGTGCATCTGAATCGCGCTCTCACAGACGCGAACCGCCGCGTCCGCTGCGTAGGCCTTGGCGACGGCCGCGAGCATGAGCAGCTCGTCCGCGCTGCTCGATGTGGCGTCCTCCAGGGTGACGTCGCAGAGGTTGCGCAGCGAACTCGCCAGCGCGTACATGTCGGCAAGGGTGTGCTTGACTGCCTGGAAGGCGCCGATCGGACGACCGAACTGCTCTCGGACCTGCACGAACGCGGTGGTTTCCGCGACCAGCCCGACGGCGATCCCGGCAAGTTCGCACGCCGCCAGGATCTGAGCCCACGCGCGCAGCTCCGTGACGAACCGTTCGGCCGCGGAGCCGGTGAGCACCGGCGCGGTCCCGGCACCGGCCGGCTCGGCGAAGGTGACGCGCGCGAGCCGGGCAGTCGGGTCAGCACTCTCGACGGGCTCGACATCGACTCCGGGACCCCGGGACGAGAGGAGGTGGACGGCCGTCCCTTCGGCGGACTCCGCTACGACGAGCAGAAGGTCGGCCTCCCGGGCGAAGCGCACCGGCAGCATGCTGCCCGCCGGCCCGGCAGGCTCCCCCCGCACGTGGCCGCCGTCCACCGACCAGCTCCCGTGAGCGGCGGGGTCGACCAGCGCGACGACCGCGCCGGGCAGATCGCTCCGGTCCGACCCTCCGCCGTCGAGGTGTCGGAGCAGGAGCGCCGGGAGCAGGAGCCGCTCGGGCAGGGGACCGGGCACGAGGTGCCGCCCCAGGGACATCATCGCCGCGCCGACAGCGGAGAGGGGCAACCCCAGTCCGTCGGCCTCGTCGGGAACGGCGAGCGCGAACCAGCCGAGGTCGGCGATCTCCTCCAGGAAGGTTCGGTCCCAGCCCTGGCACCGGGTGAGTGCATGCCTGCGCTGCGCGTCGTACGACCGTTTCAGGTAGGCGTCGACGGTCTCTTCGACCTCGGCCAAGGTGTCAGTCACGAGGAAGCCCCAGGATTCGTTCGGCGATGATGTTGCGCTGGATCTGGGAGCTGCCCCCGTAGATCGACGCCGCCCGGGAGTACAGGTGATCGTGCGCCCAACGAGCGACGTCGAGGCCCAACGGGCGGGCGGCCGGGGTGGCCCGCAGCGGACCGAGCAGATCGGCGATGGATCCGTAGACCTGCTGCTCGATGTCGTTGAGCAGGAGCTTGTCGACGGAGTCCTCGGGCACCGGGCCGGTGTCGGCCGCCAGCCTGCCGATCGTCTTCCGGGTCTGGGCCTCGAGGACGCGCAGCGCCACGTGGGAGCGGCCCACGGCCGCTCGCACCCGATAGCCGCGGCGCGGGTCGGCGTCGCGTGTCGGGCACGCGGACAGCTCGTCGATCGCGTCCTGCAACGCCACCTCGTACTCCACGCGTCGCCGCAGTGTGTAGGCCGCGCGTTCGGTCCCGAGGGTGTGCCGGGCGATCGCCCAGCCTCCGTCGAGCTCGCCGACGAGGTTCTCGCGGGGCACGCGCACCCGGTCGAGAAACACCTCGCAGAACTCCTGGTCGCCGGTCATCTGGGTCAGCGGCCGGGTCACGATCCCGGGCGAGGACATGTCGACCAGGAGATAGCTGATGCCCCTGCTCTTCGGCGCGTCGAGGTTGGTGCGGACGAGCATGGCGCACCAGGACGCGAGGTGCGCCCAGCTGGTCCACACCTTCTGTCCCGAGACCACGAAGTCGTCCCCGTCGATCTCGGCGCGCGTACGGAGGGACGACAGGTCCGATCCCGCCTCCGGTTCGGAGAAGCCCTGGCACCAGATGTCCTCACCCGAGAGCAGGCGGGGGAGCAGCTCGGTGCGCTGGCGAAGGGTGCCGAACCGGTCGATGGAGGGTCCCACGACGTCGAGCCCGATGAGCCCGATCGGTTGCGGGGCGCGCGCTCGCGCGAGCTCCTCGGAGAACACGAGCTGATGAAGGTGGGTGAGCCCCTGGCCGCCTGCCTCCCGTGACCAGGCGATTCCGATCCAGCCCGCCTCGTACAGGGTGTGCTGCCACTCGCGCAGCACGCGGAAGCGCTCGGTCAACGACAGCGGGACCTCGGGGATCCTCGCCTCGGCAAGCCACTTGCGGCACTGGGTGCGGTACTGCGTGAGGTCGGCGGCGAGGGCCGGGTCAGCCATCGTCGTCATCTCACTGTCCTGTGTACACCGGCGCGCGGCGCTCGACGAACGCGTTGACGGCTTCCTTGGCGTCGTCGTACGCGGCGAGCTCCCCGGTCAGTCCCTGCTCGAACTCGTAGCCCTCCTTCAACGGCATGTACTCGATCGCGTTGAGGCTGCGCTTGGCGAACCGCAGCACAACAGGGCTGTGTCGAGCGATGGAACGGGCGAGCTCTCGGGCCGCCGCGTCCAGCTGGTCCGCGGGTACGATCTCGCAGATGCCTCCGTAGGGCAGCAGCTCTTCCGCGGGCACCAGGTCGCCCTGCAGATGGAGCCGGCGGACGACACCCTGAGGTACCAGCCGCGACAGATGCTTGGCGCCCCCCATCACGCCGACGTTCACTTCGGGAAGAGCGAACCGAGCCCCTTCCGCGGCGACCACGAGGTCGCAGGACGCCGCGATGGCGAGGCCGGTACCCACCGCGACACCGTGCACCGCAGCGATCACCGGCACAGGGCAGTCGTAGATGGCCCAGAACGCCTCGCGCACCAGCCGCATCCGCTCGCCGGCGTTCTCGGGGGTCATCGTCTGGAACTCGGCGAGGTCGTTACCGCCGCAGAAGTGCTTGCCCCTGCCACCGAGCACGATCACCCGAGCGTCCGGCAAGTGGGTTTCGACGCCGTCGAAGAACCGCTTGATCTCCAGGTACATCGTCCCGTTCACCGCGTTCACGGGGGGTCTGTCGAGCCAGACCGACCCGATCGTGCCCTCGGCGGCGAAGTCGATGAACTCAAACTTCTGCACGCCGACCTCCTTCGTCAAGTCGTTCATCGCTCATCTCATCCAGGTCGCAGGCAGGCGCGTCGGTCCAGATCGTATCCGCCGTTGCGGAGGCGTTGTCAACGCCTACTAACCCGTCAGTCATATTCCGTCAGCGGGTGGTCGGATGGAGCAGCTGCCTGGGCCCGACCGAGCTGTAACGGCCTCGGAGGCAAGGCCGTGCCGCTGACAAGCGCAAGTCGGTGATGACGTCGTGCTCGACGAGGAGCTGGTGGTGTGGCAGCAGGCCGGTCGACTTCCTCGCCATCCAGGACTGCCTACAGCCCTCGACCGTCCACGCGGCCCGGCTCCCGCGGTCAGGTCGGCGGCCGATCAGAATGATCGCGGCGTGTCTGCTGTAGACGGAACCTGCCTCGGCCAGGCTGTCGGGCCCTCGTCGAGGATCTTGTTCCGGACTCGTTGGGGGAGTGGGTCGCGCCGCTGTCAATCACCGATCCACGGGACCGGCGGGCGCTCCCGGCGCAAGGGGCAGAGCGGAGATCGGATCGTCCGCGGAGCGTCGAACGTGTGGCGCCGGGCGGTCGGCGGAAGTGCGTCGTTTCGCTTCGTCCAGATCCAGCGCGCGGGCCGCGATACGGAGCGCGGCGGGTGTCAGCTCGTCGTGCGGGTCGTGGAGGCGGTCTCGGCATGGATGACCGCGACCGTCCCGATGATGTGGCGCTCCATGGACGAACGGGCGGCCGCCTGGTCCCCGGCGTGCAGGGCCTCGCGGATTTCCTCGTGGTCGTCGTGGCGTTCGTCGAGCGCGGAGCTCAACGGCTGCGGCACGCCGGTGGTGTTGATCAGGAAGTCGGACAGGTCCCACATCTTGCGGCTGGTCTCGGCCATGATCCGGGAGTGGGCCATGAGGTGGATGGCCTCGTGGAAGCGCCGGTTGAGCACCCGGTAGCCCTGGGCGCGGACTCCGGCGTCCTTCTCCGAGCGCAGCGTGCCGATCCGCTGGGAAATCAGGTCGAGCTCGAGGAGCTGGTCCTCGGTGCGCCGCGTGGCCGCGATCCCGGCGATGCTGCCCTCGAAGCCGCCGAACATGTGGAAGAAGTCCTCGACCTCGCGCAGGTCGTACGTGGCGACCCGGGAACCGACCTGCGGCAGGATCTCGATCATGCCGTCGCCGGACAGGCGGCGCAGTGCCTCCATCACCGGCTGCTTGCTGACGCCGAACTCCGTGCGTAGCGCCTCGGTGGACAGCCGCTCGCCGGCCGCGTAGCGGCCCTCGAGCAGTCGCTCCTTGAGCTGGTCGTACACGGCGTGGTTGAGCCGACTGGCACCGCGGTCGAGACGGGTCAGCTGCGGGTCGGTCACGCGCAAAGAGTAGCCGGACCGTCCCGACCCGTTCGTCGTCGCGCCGTTCGTCTCCACCATGGCCCCCTTGTGCGCGCCGCCGGACCGCCCTTACTGTGACGCTAGCAGCGTAGCATGCCAGTTGCGCGTACGAACCCATCCGCAAAGGAGCAGACATGGAGTTCTGCATCGGTACCTGCGCCAAGATCGACCAGGTCGGCCTGGTCAAGCAGGCCGAGGACGTCGGTGCCAGCCACTTCGGCGTCGGCGAGGGCCCGCTGCTGTTCAGCGACCCGTACCAGTACCTCGCGCTGGCGGCCCGCGACACGAGCACGATCAAGCTCGGCACCTGGGTGACCAACCCGCTGACCCGCATCGCCCCGGTCACCGCGAACTCGATCGCGACGCTGAACGCGTTGGCCCCGGGGCGGACGTTCCTCGGGATCGGCACCGCGAACAACGCCCTGCGGTCGATGGGCAACCGGCCGGCCAAGCTCTCGGAGCTCGACACCGCCCTCGACGTCGCCCGCGGGCTGCTGGCCGGCCGACGGGTGACCCAGACGTGGCTGGGCCAGGAGCGCGAGATCGAGTTCCTGGACAAGAACGGCCACTGGTACAACCTCGAGGACCCGGTCGAGGTCTGGATGTCCGCCGGCGGGCCCAAGGGCCTGGCGATCGCGGCCAAGCACGCGGACTACATGACCTACTGCCTCGGCCCCGACCCCGACATGATCGGCGTGGTCCGACGCGAGCTGGACAAGGCCGTCGCCGAGGCGGGCCGCCCGCCCGGCTCGGTCAAGTTGGTCGCGCTGTCCTGGTTCTACCAGCTGCGCGACGGCGAGACCTGGGAGGACGGCATCGACAAGGGCTTCGGCTCGGGCCCGATCTCCTCGTGCATCACCAACGCCGGGTTCATGAACGACCACGTCGACGAGCTCGGCGAGCCCATTGTCAAGGCGTCCACCGAGGCGGCCATGGCCTACCTGGGCGACCCGACCGCCCCGGACGCGCCGCACTACCTCGAGGTGTGGGCGAAGTACCTGCGCGGGCTCGACCCGGTGCACCGGCCGCTGATCACCAAGGAGCTCGTCGACTACTGGTGCCTCTACGGCACCCCCGACCAGCTGCTGGAGAAGACGCAGCTGATGCGCGAGGCCGGCTGCGACATGGTCTCGGTCTTCCTGTCCAACCCGTTCACGGCCGAGCGCGACATCGCCGACATCGGTTCGTCGATCCTCGCCCGCGCCTGAGCTCCCCACGACCCGAAAGGATCGATCACCCATGACCAGCTTCGACCCGAACAGCACGGCCGTCGTGGCCGTGCACTTCCAGAACGACATCGTCGGCCCCGACGGCGCCTTCGCCGGGTTCTTCCGCGCCGAGGTCGAGCGCACCGGCGTGCTCGACACTGCGGCCCGGCTGCTCGACGGCGCTCGTGCCGCGGGTGTGCCCGTCGTCTACACCCGGGTGGCGTGGAAGGAGGACTACTCCGACCTCAACGCCAACTCCTTGCTGCTCGGTATGGTCACGCAGACCGGATGCCTGAAGGACGGCAGCACGGGTGCCGCGATCACCGACGAGGTGACGCCGCAGGGCCGCGACCACGTCGTCACCCACCAGCGTGTCGGCGGGTTCGCCGACAGCGACCTCGACGCCACCCTGCGCGGGCTCGGGGTGACCACGCTCGTGTTCACCGGGGTCGCCACCAACGCCTCGGTCGAAGGCACCGCCCGCGGGGCATCCGACCTCGGCTACCGCACCGTCGTCGTCGCCGACGCCTGCTCCGCGGGTTCCCCGGAGGCGCACGCCGCCTCGCTGGAGTCCCTCGGCCTGCTGGCCGAGATCGCCACGACCGACGAGGTCCTCGCCGGGCTGGCCCAGCCCGCCGCGGCCAACGCCTGAAGCAGCCCACCGAACTCGCCCCCCAGTCGGACCGGGTGGACGGCCCCGCCGCCCACCCGCCCGGCAGCACCGACCGGAGTACCCATGAGCGAGCCCCTCGACCACGGCCGCCAGGGCGACCCGGAGACCGGTGGCGCGGACCGTGCCGACCGGATCCGCGCGAGCGCCGCCCGTCTGATCGCCGCGACGCGCACCGGCTCCCCGTGCGCCCCCGTCCGGGAGCTCCTGCGGGACACCGCGCTCGAGACCGGGTACGCGGTGCAGCAGCTGCTCACCCAGGCCCGCGTCGCCGCCGGCCGGCGCGTCGTCGGGCGCAAGATCGGCCTGACCGCGCCTGCGGTCCAGGCGCAGCTCGGAGTCGACCAGCCCGACTTCGGTGTCCTGTTCGACGACATGGCCTGCCGCCAGGACGAGCCGATCGACATCGGCCGGCTGCTGCAGCCCAGGATCGAAGCGGAGATCGCGTTCGTGCTGAACGCCGACCTCGCCGGCGACGACGAGATCACCGCCGACGTCGCCCGCGCCGCGGTCGGCCAGGCCGTCGCCGCACTGGAGATCGTCGACAGCCGCATCGCGGGCTGGGACATCACGATCGTCGACACCGTCGCGGACAACGCCTCGTCCGGACTGTACGTCCTGGGCGACGAGCCGATCGAACTCGGCGACCGCGACCTGCGCGCCGTCGAGATGACCTTGACCAGCAACGCCGACGGCAGCACCGAGACGGTGTCCACCGGCACCGGAGCAGCGTGCCTCGGCGACCCGGTCAACGCCCTGGTCTGGCTCGCACGAACTTCCCGGGAGCTGGGTACGCCGCTTCGCGCGGGCGACGTCGTGCTCTCCGGGGCCTTGGGGGCGATGGTGCCGGTCGAGGAGGGCCGCACCTACGTCGCGACGCTCACCGACCTCGGCACCGTCCGTGCCGAGTTCACCGCCGCACCCGTCGCCCGCCAGCCGACCGGCCCGCAGACGAGGCCGCGAAAACTTGGGTCTCACTGAGTGTGATGCTAGAATGCCAGTGACCGGTTGACCCACTCTGGGTCTCCTCGATGTTCGGACCGGTTCGCGCCGGCAGCTCCGAGAAGGTGCCATGGATACAACGACGCTTCCGCCGCCCGCCTTCACCCCGTTCACCCCGGCCGACGGCTTCGACACCGACGTGATCGTGATCGGGCTCGGCCCCGCCGGGGGCACCGCGGCGCTCGCCCTGGCCACCTACGGGATCCGTGTGCACGCGGTGTCGCTGTTCCCGTGGGTCGCGAACGGGCCTCGGGCCCACATCACCAACCAGCGCGCGGTCGAGGTTCTGCGCGACCTCGGCGTCGAGCGGGAGGCCCGGCGCTACGCCACCCCGTGGGACCAGATGGGGGACACGCTGTTCACCACGAGCCTGGCCGGTGAGGAGATCGTGCGGCTGCAGACGTGGGGGACCGGGGACCGCCGCTACGGCGACTACCTGCAGGGCAGCCCCTGCACGATGCTCGACATCCCGCAGCCGCTGATGGAGCCCGTTCTCATCAGGAGTGCGGCCGAGCGCGGGGCGATCATCAGCTTCCACACCGAGTATCTCTCCCACGAGCAGGACAGCGAGGGCGTCACGGTGCTGTTCCGCGACATGCGCACCGGGCAGACCTTCTCCCAGCGCGCCCGCTACCTGCTGGGCTTCGACGGTGCCCGCTCCAAGGTGGCCGAGGACATCGGCCTGCCCTTCGAGGGCGAGCTGGCTCGCGCCGGGACCAACTACATCCTGTTCAACGCGGACCTGAGCCGCTACGTGGCCCACCGGCCGAGCATCCTGCACTGGATCTACAACTCCAAGGCCGGCTTCGGCGAGATCGGCATGGGCCTGCTGCGCGCGATCAAGCCGTGGAACCAGTGGATCGCGGGCTGGGGCTTCGACATGGCCGACGGCGTGCCGGACCTGCCCGACGACGTCGTCAAGGACCGGATCCGGATGCTGGTCGGCGACGACGACCTCGACATTGAGATCGTGTCCCGCTCGGTGTGGTACGTCAACCAGCAGCACGCCACGAACTACCAGGTCGGGAGGGTGTTCTGCGGCGGCGACGCCGTGCACCGGCACCCGCCGTCGTCCGGGCTGGGATCGAACACCTCCATGCAGGACGCGTTCAACCTGGCCTGGAAGGTCGCCTACGTCGTCAAGGGGCACGCCGGGGCCGGCCTGCTCGACTCCTACACCCCGGAGCGGATGCCGGTCGGCAAGCAGATCGTCGCCCGGGCCAACCAGTCCCGCAAGGACTATGCCGGGCTGCGCGAGTGGCTGGCCGCGGACAGCGACGACCCAGTGCGCGACGGGCTGGCCAAGCTCAGGGAAGCCAGCCCCGAGGGGGTGGCGCTGCGCGAGCGGCTCTACGAGGCCCTCGAGCTGAAGAACACCGAGTTCAACGCCCACGGCGTCGAGCTCAACCAGCGCTACGAGTCCGCCGCGGTCGTACCCGACACCACCGTCGGTTCGGAGGAGTGGCCGCACCATCCCGAGCTGTACCTGCAGGCCACCACCCGCCCCGGGGCGAAGCTGCCGCACGCCTGGCTCGTCGGGCCGGACGGCTGCCGGCTCTCGACCCTCGACGTCGTCGGCAAGGGCAAGATGACCCTGCTGACCGGCATCGGCGGCGCGGCCTGGAAGCGGGCCGCGCAGAAGCTGGACCTGCCCTTCCTGCGCACCGTGGTGGTGGGGGAGCCGGGCACCATCGACCCCTACGGCAACTGGCACCGCGTGCGCGAGGTGCACGAGGCGGGCGCGATCCTCGTCCGGCCCGACGGCTACGTCGCCTGGCGGCACAGCGGCGCGGTCTGGGACGACGACCAGGCTCTTCGCGAGCTGCAGGCCGCGCTCGGCGCGGTGCTGGCCCAGGACACCGACCACGCGATCCGCGACACCGAGGGCCCGCCTAAAGCACCCGGGCCGTGCCGGTCGCCGTGCCACAGGTCGGCCCCGGCGACGGCTCAAACCGAGAGAACACCTTGACGGAGGAAGCACTGCGATGACCGAGCGTCCCTACACCAGCGTCTGGAACGACCTCAACCAGGTCGAGTTCAGCCAGGGCTTCCTGCAGGCCGGGCCCTACCGGACCCGCTATTTGCACGCCGGTGACGACTCCAAGCCCGTGCTGCTGTTCCTGCACGGCATCACCGGCCACGCCGAGGCCTACGTTCGCAACCTCAAGGCGCACGCCGAGCACTTCTCGGTCTGGGCGATCGACTTCATCGGGCACGGCTACTCCACCAAGCCCGACCACCCGCTGGAGATCCCGCACTACATCGACCAGGTCAACCACATCGTGGACACCCTCGGCGCGCAGAAGGCCTCCTTCTCCGGCGAGTCGCTCGGCGGCTGGGTCACCGCACGGTTCGCCCAGCAGCACCCCGAGCGCGTCGAGAAGATCGTGCTCAACACCATGGGCGGCACGATGGCCAACCTCAAGGTCATGGAGCGGCTCTACACGCTGTCCATGGAGGCCGCGAAGGACCCCTCCTGGGAGCGGGTCAAGGCGCGCCTGGAGTGGCTGATGGCCGACCCGACCATGGTCACCGACGACCTCATCCGCACCCGCCAGGCCATCTTCCAGCAGCCCGACTGGCTCAAGGCCTGCGAGTCGAACATGGCGCTGCAGGACCTCGAGACCCGCAAGCGCAACATGATCAGCGACGACGACCTGCGCGCGATCCAGGCCGAGGCCCTGGTCATCTGGACCACCAAGGACCCCTCCGGCCCGGTCGACGAGGGCGAGCGCATCGCCTCGCTGATCCCGAACGGCCGCCTCGCCGTGATGGAGGAGTGCGGGCATTGGCCGCAGTACGAGGACACCGAGACCTTCAACAAGATCCACCTCGACTTCCTGCTCGGCCGAGAGGAAGCGGCGCGATGACCCTCGCGCTGGTGGCGACGAGCCACAGCCCGCTGCTCGACCACGCCGAGCTGCCCGACGACGTCGCCGCCGAGCTCGACGGCGCCTTCGGCCAGGCGCGCCGGTTCGTCCGCAATTTCGACCCGGACGTCGTGGTCAACTTCGGACCGGACCACTACAACGGGTTCTTCTACCGGCTGATGCCGCCCTTCTGCGTCGGCTACGCCGCGCAGAGCATCGGCGACTACGGCAGCCAGGCCGGCCGCCTCGACGTCCCTGAGGACCTCGCCCGCGGGATCGCCGAGGCCGCCCTCGACGCCGGGATCGACCTCGCCGTGTCCCTGGACATGGAGGTCGACCACGGCGCCGTGCAGCCGATGGAGATCCTCTTCGGCGACATCACCGCTAAGCCCTTCGTGCCGGTGTTCGTCAACTCCGTCGCGCCGCCGTTCACCCCGCTGCAGCGGGTCCGGCTACTCGGCGAGGCCATCGGCCGCTACCTGGCCGGGCTCGACCAGAAGGTGCTGCTGATCGCCTCCGGCGGGCTGTCCCACGATCCGCCGGTGCCGCGGTTGGCCACGGCCAACACCGACCAGCGCAGGATGCTGCTCGGCCAGGGCGGACCGCGGACCCCGGAGGCGCGCCGGGCCCGCCAGGAACGGGTCTTCGCCGCGGCACGGGACTTCGCCGCCGGCACCGCCACCATCCAGGACCTCGCCCCGGACTGGGACCGCGAGCTGATGACGATCCTGGCCGGCGGGGACCTCACCCCGCTCGACGCCTGGACCCCGGACGAGATGACCCGCATCGCGGGCAACTCCTCCCACGAGGTCCGAACCTGGATCGCGGCCTACGCCGCGCTGGGCGCGGCCGGTCCCTACTCGGTCCGCTACAGCTACTACCGACCCATCCGTGAGCTCATCGCCGGTTTCGGCCTGACCACGGTCGCCCTCGACGGCCGCTGAGCCGTCGGGCACGAGGGAGCGCACACATGTCACGAACCAAGGTCGCGGTCATCGGCTCGGGCAACATCGGCTCCGACCTGATGATGAAGGTCATCCGCCTGTCCGAGACGCTCGAGATGGGCGCGATGGTCGGCATCGACCCCGCCTCCGACGGGCTGGCCAGGGCCCAACGCCTTGGCATCCCGACCACCGCCGAGGGCGTCGACGGGCTCATCGCGTTGCCGAACTTCGATGAGATCGACGTCGTCTTCGACGCCACCTCGGCCCGCGCGCACCTCGCGAATGCCGAGACGCTCGCCCCGCACGGCAAGATCCTCGTCGACCTCACCCCGGCGGCGATCGGCCCGTTCGTCGTGCCGGCGGTCAACCTCGACCAGCACACCCAGGCGCGCAACGTCAACATGGTCACCTGCGGCGGGCAGGCCACCATCCCGATGGTCGCCGCCGTCGCCCGGGTCGCCCCGGTGCGCTACGCCGAGATCGTCGCCTCCATCGCCTCGAAGTCGGCCGGCCCGGGGACCCGGGCGAACATCGACGAGTTCACCGAGACCACGGCCAAGGCCATCGAGGTCGTCGGCGGGGCCGCTCGGGGAAAGGCGATCATCGTGCTCAACCCAGCGGAGCCGCCGATGATCATGCGGGACACCGTGCTGTGCCTGGCCGGCTCCGTCGACGAACCGGCCGCCGACCCGGAGGCGATCAAGGCCAGCGTGGCCGCGATGGCCGAGCAGGTCTCCCGGTACGTGCCCGGCTACCGGCTCAAGCAGCAGGTCCAGGTCACCCCGGTCGCCGACGACGAGCCCCTCGACACCCTCATCGGCGCCGGCGCACCGCGCCCGCGCTGGAAGGTGTCGGTGTTCCTCGAGGTCGAGGGGGCCGCCCACTACCTGCCCGCCTACGCCGGGAACCTCGACATCATGACCTCGGCCGCCCTGCGCACCGCCGAGCTCCTCGCTGCGCACGCCGGCAGCACCCAGCCTGCGGTGGCCCTCCGATGACCAGCTCGAACACTCCTCCCGCCTTGTACATCCAGGACGTCACCCTGCGGGACGGCATGCACGCCATCCGGCACCGCCTCGACCCCGCCGACCTGCGCCGGATCGCCGCGGCGCTCGACTCCGCCGGGGTGGACGCGATCGAGGTCGCCCACGGCGACGGCCTCGCCGGCGCGAGCCTGACCTACGGCCCGGGCAGCAACACCGACTGGGAGTGGATCTCCGCCGCGGCAGACGTGGTGACCGACGCCGTACTCACCACACTGCTGCTGCCCGGCATCGGCACCCTGCACGAGCTGCAGAAGGCCTACGACCTGGGCGTGCGCTCGGTGCGCGTGGCCACCCACTCGACCGAAGCCGACATCGCCCTCCAGCACATCGGCAAGGCCCGCGAGCTGGGCATGGACGTGTCCGGCTTCCTGATGATGTCCCACATGGCACCGGCCGCCGAACTGGCCAAGCAGGCGAAGATCATGCAGGACGCCGGCGCGCACTGCGTCTACGTCACCGACTCCGGTGGCCGGCTGACCATGGGTGATGTCCGCGACCGCGTCCGCGCCTACCGCGACGTCCTCGACCCGGGCACCCAGATCGGCATCCACGCGCACGAGAACCTCTCGCTGTCGGTGGCGAACTCGGTCATTGCGGTCGAGGAGGGCGTCACCCGCGTCGACGCCTCCCTCGCCGGCCAGGGCGCCGGCGCCGGCAACTGCCCCATCGAGGCCTTCATCGCGGTCGCGAACCTGCACTGCTGGAAGCACAACTGCGACCTCTTCGCCCTGCAGGACGCTGCCGAGGACCTCGTCCGCCCGCTGCAGGACCGCCCGGTCCGTGTTGACCGCGAGACGCTGACCCTGGGCTACGCCGGGGTGTACTCCAGCTTCCTGCGCCACGCGGAGCGGGCTGCAGCCGAGCACGGGCTCGACACCCGCGACATCCTGGTCGAGGTCGGCCGCCGCGGGCTGGTCGGCGGGCAAGAGGACATGATCGTCGACGTCGCCCTCGACCTCGCGGCCACGAAGAAGTAGGAGCGTAAGAATCGCCTCGACGCTGAGAGGAGGTCGGAAGGTTATGATTGGCCCCGCGCCGACTGAATGCGCTCGCGGCGTGACACCACTCATGACACGAAATTCCGTTCAGGGGTGCTGTCAAAGGGGTTGGAGAGGGAGTTCGCGCCAGCGTTGTCGCTGGTAGGAGACCTGAGAGGGGAGTGCCGCGCGCTTTACACCCGAGCGGTCGCAGGTTCGATCCCTGCCGCGCCCACCCTCCCTGACCAGGTCAGGAGCCCGCGTGACACGCTCAGCGGTCGCGTGTCGTGAC
>NZ_JNYD01000052.1 GCF_000717175.1 Pseudonocardia autotrophica
GGGCAGCCGCAGGTGGAAGCCCTGCGCGCCCAGCTTGCCGATCGCCCACAGGAACGCGTCGGCGTACTCGGCGCGCTCGTTCCCGCGGGTCAGCACCGCGACCGTCTCGCCCTCGTGCACCGCCGAGAGGGTCAGCTGCTGCAGGCAGATCTCGTTGAACAGGTTCTGGTCCATGACTGGCTACTCCTGGGGATCGAGGAACGAGAGCAGGTGCGGGCGGACGACGTCGAGGAAGCCGGCCAGGTCGTCCCACGGCACCATGTGCCCGGTGTTCGGGACGGCGAGGACCGGGATGTCCGGACGGGTGCGGCGGAGCTCCTCGGCCGTCCCGTCCGGGACGACCGGGCTGTCGGCCCCGCGCACGAGCACGACGGTCCCCCGCAGGGCGGTCCAGTAGTCGAAGAAGTCCTCCGTCTCGAAGCCCTCGTGGGTCTCGACGACCGCGGTCTCGTCGCAGGTGGCGAGGAAGCGGGCGCGCATCTCCAGCTCGCGTTCGGGCCAGCGCGGGTAGAACGCGCGCACGCCGTCGGCGTCCGTCCCCTGCCGGGCCTGCTGGAGCTGGTCGAGGAACGCCTGCCTGCTGGTGGGGTACGGGGCCCGGCCGGGACCCGAGGTCGGCGGGTCGACCAGCAGCAGCGGACCGTGGTCGTCGGGGGCGTGCAGCACCGCGTAGGCCGCGGCGATCCGCGCACCCATCGAGTGGCCCACCACCACCGGCGCCCGCAGGTCGAGCCCCTCGACGAGGCCGGCGGCGTCCGCGGCGTAGTCCACGAGGCGGTAGGCGCCCGACGGGGCCCGGTCGCTCTCCCCACGACCCCGCACGTCCGGCAGGGCCACCCGGTAGCCGAGCCCCGCGAGCCGGACGGCGAGGAAGTCCGCGCACACCGCGGGGGTCGTGATGCCCGGCAGGAGGAGCAGGTCCCGGTCGCCCTCCCGGCCGTAGCGCAGGACCCGGTGCCGAAGCCCGTTCGCCCGCACGACGACGCTCGTGCCCGCGATGTCCAGCGACGTCGTCATCCGTGCTCCACCTCCGCCGGGAGCAGGTCGATCGCCGACTCCAGCAGGGCCGCCGTGTACTCGGCGGCGGCGGGAACCCGCACGCGGTCCGCCATGTACCGCAGCTTGCGTTCGGCCTGCAGCCGCGAGCACACGCCGGACAGGACCCAGTCCCGGGTCAGGCCGGCGAGGGTCTCGAGGAACGACAGCGAGTCCGCCGCCTGGACCTCGTCCGCGCCGTCGATGCCGCCGACCTCGTGCAGCCCGACAAGGCGCCGGATCTCCGCGCCGTCGACGGCGGCGGCCACCGGGCCCAGGCCCCCGAGCCAGACGGTGACGGCCTCGGCCGAGCGCAGCGAGTGGGCGTACAGGTAGACCGGGTCGTCCCAGCGTCGGTCGGCGTGCCGGAGGACCGGTCCGCCCGGGAACATCCGCTCGATGTCGTGGGTGAGTGCCGCGACCCGCATCTCGGCGGTCGCCGTGGGCGCGAGGTGGACGAGCCAGTCCCGCGCGCGCACCAGGTGCTCGGCCTGTCCGTACGGCGCGATCCACCCGGCGGCGAGCGCCTCGACCTCGCCGCACGCCTCGACCCGTGGCGCCGTCCACGGCTGTGTCGCGGTCATCGCGATCGCCGGTTCTGCCAGACCGCGATCCCGCTGAGGACGGCCGAGACCGCGCTCAGCACCACGGAGGCGATCGTCCAGCGGCCGGGTCCCCGGCGAGCGGCAGGCGCCGGCGCCGGGGCGGACGGGGCCGGCGTGCGGTCGACGAAGTCCGCGGTACCGATCGTCGGGCGGGCGGCCGGCACAGCGGCGCCGCCGCCCAGCGCGGCCTCGAGGTTGCGGGAGAACGCCGCCGTCACCTTCCCGGCCTGCTTCGCGACGACCTTCTGCCCCACGCTGCCCAGGGCGCCGGCGAGGGCCACGTCCCCGTCGACGGACACGGTGGTGCGATCGGGTCCCGCGGCCTCCACCTGCACGGTGACCGACGCCCTGACGTTGCCCATGGCCCCGCGCACGGTCTTGCCGGTCGCGGTGAAGGCGATGAGCTTCTCCGGCACCCGCTCGACGATCGTCGCGGCCGCCGCGAAGGTGGCGGACATCGGCCCGACACTCTGGGTGATCCGGACGTCGATGTCGTCGGGGCCGGTCTGCGTCAGGTCCTCGACACCGGGGACACAGGCGGCGACCTTCTCGAACTGCTCGAAGAAGGCCCATACCGAGGCCAGCGGCTGGGCGACCTCGAATTCCTCACGGAGTTGCATGATCTCTCTTCCACCCGCGGAGCGGTCCACGGGCACGTCGTGTCACGGGCGCGCGGCCCGCAGGTCGGTCAGCGCGCGGCGGAGGTGGACCGGAAGCAGGTGGCGCCGGTAGGCCGCGGAGGCACGCACGTCGGACGGTGGGTCGATGACCTCCGCGGCGGCCGCGGCGGCTGTGTCGAGGTCGGCGTCGGTCAGCTGCGAGCCCTCGAGCGCGGCCGCCGCTGCGGTGGCGAGGACGGGACTGTCCGCCACGCCGCCGAGGGCGATGCGGACGTCGCGCCAGGTGCCGTCGGCGCCCCGGTCGCCCGTCACCACCACGCTGACGACCGCGAAGTCGTTGTGCTTGCGGCAGTACTGGCGGAACGCGACGTGCTGCGGATGCCCCGGGAAGTCGACCGCGACGAGCAGCTCGTCCGGTTCGAGCACCGTCGCGTAGGAGCCCGTGTAGAGCTCCGCGACCGGGATCCGGCGCACGCCGCCGGGTCCCACCGCGACCACGGTCGCGCCGAGCACGAGGCAGGCCAGGGGCATCTCGCCCGTCGGGTCGCCCTGGACGAGCGAGCCGCCGAGCGTGCCCCGGTTGCGGACCTGCCGGTCGCCGATGTGGGGCACGATCCGGGAGAGCAGCGGCAGTCGCGCGGCCACCAGCGGCGAGCGCTCGAGGGTCGAGTACCGGACCAGGGCGCCGATCTCGGTGCGCTCTCCCTCGACGCGGATGTCGTCGAGCTCGTCGATCTCGTTGATGTCGACGAGCGCGACGGGCCGCCAGAGCCGCATGTTGAGCATGGGGACCAGGCTCTGCCCGCCGGCGAGCACCCGGGCGCTGCCGGCGTGGTCGCGCAGGTGCGCGACGGCCTCGGCGACCGTGGTGGGCCGGTGGTAGGCGAAGCGGGCGGGCTTCACGAGGACCGGTTCCCCGTGGCGACACCCGTGCCGGAGAACCGGGCCAGCACGTGCCCGACCGCCGACTTCGGGACGGCCACGAGCTGCTCGGCCCGGCGCTGCGCCCAGACCGTCTCCGGTCGCACCTGCAGGACGTACACGTCGCCGGCCTCGGAGACCGCCCACTCGATGTCCTGGGGGGCGCCGCGGTGGCGCTCGATCCGCTTGGCCAGCTTGGCCAGCGCGTCGATCTCCTCGTCGGTCAGGCAGGGCAGCTCGTGCCGGTCCTCGGCCACGGGCACCAGACCGACCACGCCGGTGGCAGGGTCGACGCCGTACGCGGACTCCTGCGGGGTCAGCTCGCGCCGGACGACCTCGAAGGTCACCTTGTCGACCACGAAGCGGCTCGGCGTGACGCCGCCGCCGACCACCCCCTCCCCCAGGCCCCAGCAGCCCTCGACGACGACCTTCGAACGGTCCCCGGTCACCGGGTCGAGGGTGAACATGACGCCGGCGGAGCGTGCCTCGACCATCCGCTGCACGCCGACGCAGATGCCGTGGTCGTCGAGCACCGCGTCCGCGGTCGCCTCCGGCTTGTAGGTCAGCACGGCCGGACCGAACATGCCCGCCCAGCACCGCCGGACATGCGTGAGGACGTCGTCGGCGCCGCGGATCCACAGGAAGGTGTCGTACTGGCCGGCGAAGCTGGCCCCGGCGAGGTCCTCGGACTCGCCGCTGGACCGGACGGCGACGGGCAGTCCGGCGCTCCCGGCCTCCTCCTCGAGCCGGGCGTAGGAGGTGCGGATCGCGTCCTCGAGGGCCGCCGGCACGGTCGCGCCCTCGATCCGCGCGGAGAACTCCGCGCTCAGCTCCTGGACGCGGGCGAGGTCCGCGCCGCGCGCCTCGGCCCGCACCGTCCGGGCCGCGTCCGCCAGCCCGGACTCCGCCAGGAAGTAGCGGTAGGCGGAGGTGGTGATGCCGAAGCCGGGCGGCACCGCGAACCCGGCCGCGGTCATCTCGGCCAGGCTGCCGAACTTCCCGCCGAGCAGCGGGCTGGCGACGGCCGCGGGGTCGTCGATCCGGAGGACGAAGGGGGTCTCCGTCGTGGTCATGCGTTCACGTCCTCGAGCACGCGGACGACGCCGTTGCCGCCGTCGACCTCGATGAGCTGTCCGGTTTTGATGGTGGTCGTCGCGAAGCCGGTGCCGACGACGGCCGGGAGGCCGTACTCGCGGCACACGATCGCGGTGTGCGCCATGATGCCGCCGACGTCGGACACGGCGGCCGAGAGCCGGGAGAAGACCGGTGCCCAGCTCGGCGCGGTGATCCGGCAGACCAGGATGTCCCCGTCCTCGACCTCGTGGAGCTGCTCCGGGTCGAGGATCACCCGGGCCCTGCCGGTCACCTTGCCCGCGGAGGCGGCCACGCCGTTGAGCTGGTTCGGGTCCTGGCCCTCCGAGCCGAGCCACTCCTGCACCGACTCCTGGTTGATGCCCCACAGCATCACCGTCAGGGGCTCGGTGATGTACTCCGGCGGCACGCCGAGCGCCGGCTGCGGCGGGTTCGCCTTCAGCACCTCGCGGATGCGGCGCCGGCGCTCCACCTCCGGGCGCCAGTAGGTGACGCCGCGGGCCTCCGTCCCGGTCGCCCAGCCGATGTTGAGGTCGTAGAGCGCCGAGTAGATCTCGTTGCGGTGCAGGTAGAAGATGTCCTCGCGGTCGTCGAGGAAGCCGTGCGCGACGAACACGTCACCCAGCTCGCGCATCTTCGACCAGAACATCGAGTGGTGCCAGTGCTCGACGTAGAAGTTGTGGTTCTCGACGAACGGGAAGACCTTGCGCGCCAGCTCGACGAGCCCGTCGAAGGACTCGCGGTCGGCCTCGGTCGGCAGGTAGGTGCGGTACTCGTCGGTGACCCGGACCCGCTCGGCGAGGATGGCCTCGAGGGGGCGGTCGATGTCCTGGCCCTCGAGCAGGTTCTTGACGTAGCCGCGCAGGGCGGTGAACGGCAGCCGCAGGTCGTCCATCCACGCGCGGTCGCTGTGCTGGTACCCGGCGCCCGTGGAGAACCAGAACCACGGGTCCTTGGCCTTCTCGAAGGCCTCGACCCACCGCGCACCGGCCGGCTGCGCGGCCACCGCGGCCAGGGCGGCCGCCGGGTCCTCGTTCCCGAGCAGCTGCCCGGCCAACCCGAGCTCGACGGCGAGGCGCGCGAGGGCCCGGACCTCGTCGTCGGGCCGGAAGAGCATGATGTCGATGCCGGAGACCATGCTGGCGATGGTCTGGTCGGTGATCCCGGGGAATGCGGCCTGGCAGAACTCGCGGAAGGTGAGGTAGGCGCCGTAGCCGAGATTGAGCATCTCGAAGTGGTAGGAGCCCATCTCGAACAGGTTGTGGATGAGCTCGCTGTACCGGGTGAGCAGGTCGTAGCTGGAGTACAGGCCGCGGTGGGCGAAGACGGCGGACTCCGGTTCCTTGTCCGGCAGCGGCGCGAAGTGGATGCCCTTCAGCCGCTCGATGCAGTCGGTCGCCTTGGCCACCCACTGCTCGTAGATCTCGTCCCAGTTCTCGTAGTAGTGCCCGGCGCGCACCTCGAAGTCCTCGGCGCGCGCGGCGATCTCGTCGGCATCGGACACGGCGTTCGGGCTGATGTAGAGGTAGCCGTTGATGATGCGGTGGTCGATGCCGCCGGCCAGCGGGATCGGCCAGACCCGGGTGGACATCTGGCTGACCGCGACCCACCAGTTCTCGGTCATGATCGTGTCGAACGGGTACAGCGGCTCGGGGTTGTGCATCCCGTCGAAGAACCAGAACTTGCCGTCCTCGAACTCCGCCCGCTCGCTGCTCAGCAGCGCGTAGTACGGGTACATGCTCTCCCAGCCCTCGGCGCCCGGCGGTGTGGTGACCGCGAACGGGCTGGCGAAGCGCTTGCCGGGCACCGCCCGGGCGGGCTCGAAGGGCAGGGGACCGGGGCTCGTGCACGTCATACGGGGACCTCTGACTTCGGCTCGGTGGTGAACGGCGGTGCGGTGTCGGGGCCGCTCGCGCGGTCGCGGTGCGGGGCCGCGGCGCCCGTGCGGGTGAGGTAGTCGAGGACGTCGGCGAGGTCGACGACGTCGCCGTACTTCTCGTCGATGTCGAACAGGCTCGCGGCGTGGGGCCCGGCCGCCCGGTCGGCGACGCAGTCCCGCGGCACCAGGGTCGGGAAGCCGTACTGGACCGCGTCCACCACGGTCGCGCGGACACAGCCGCTCGTCGTCGCACCCGTGACGAGGAGGGTGTCGACCCCCCGCGAGACGAGGTAGGTGGCCAAGCCGGTTCCGAAGAACGCCGACGCGCCCGTCTTGACCACGAGGTGCTCGTCGGGCCGGGGGTCGAGCCTCTCATCGATCTCGACGAGCCGGCTGCCGGCTGTCAACGCCGCCATCCCGCGGGCCTTGCGCAGCCAGGTGAGCGTGCCGACCTGTCCCGGGTCGTAGGCGATCGTGGTGAACACGACCGGCGCGCCGGCGGCCCGTGCGGCCTCGAGCAGCCGCGCGGTCGCGAGGACCGGGCCGGTTATGTCCGCACCCGTCGGGTAGGAGGGGTCGGTGAAGCCGTGGCTGAAGTCGACCACCACCACCGCGGGGCGGGCCCCGCGCGGGACGGAGTGGCCGAATCCCGCACGGTCGTACACACGGGCCGTCTCTGGCTCGTGGTCCACGAATGCTCCTCTCGCGGCTGTCGTCCTTCGGCGGAAGGGGTTGGCATACATGTATACCAACCGTGCCGAGGCGTCGGCGGGGGGCCGAACGACAGGAAGCTTGCCTCACCGAGGGGTCCGAAGGGAAGCCTCCCGCGCCAGGAAACATGATTGGCGACGGCGGCAACGCGATCGTTACACGGCGCATCGTCGCAGCTCAGAACCAGCGCGGCGACCTCTTGTCCGAGATGGCATACCGGTATACGTTCCCCCCCGCGGTGCACGACCCGGCTGCACGTCCGGACCGATCACGTCCGCACCCCCGACGCTCGTCGCTCTCCCCCGCTGCGGGTCCGCAGCACTCGGCACTCCTCGACCGGAGATCCTCATGCCGCAATTCCCCGAGCAGGCCTCCACCAACTGGATCCTCTCCACCTTCATCTACACCGTGGGAGCCATCGCGGTCCTGCTCGTCGTCGTGGGCCTCGTGTTCATCGACGTCGGGCTCGTCCGGCGTCGCAACGTCCTCGACACGGCACTGCAGAAGGGCGGGGCCGCGATGGTCGGCGGGCTCGGCACCCTGCTCGTCGGCTACCCGATCTGGCAGTGGCAGTTCAACCAGGCCTTCGGTGCCCCCGATCCGTTCCTGCAGGCGATGCGGGACTGGTGGCTCGGCGGCGCCTTCACCACGACGGCCTCCCGGCACATCGACCCCTCGGCGCTGCCCGAGGCGGACGTCCTGCAGATCTTCCTGGTCTTCTTCGTGACCTTCACGATGGCCACCGTCGCGCTCGTCCACACCGGGGCCGTCGAGCGCATCAAGCCGGTCCCGCTCTACGTGATGTCCTTCGTCGTCGGCGCGGTGCTCTCGCCCCTGGTGGGCTACCTGTGCTGGGGCTCGCTCTCGCCGCTCACGCTGCGGGGCACGCACGACTTCGACGGCGTGTTCCCGCTCTACATCACCGCCGGGACCTTCGTGCTCGTGCTGGCCTGGCGCGTCGGCCCCCGGCTCGGGGCCTTCGGCGGCGTCCACCGCACCGGCGCCCGGCCCGCCGCCCAGAACCTGTCCTTCGTGGGCATCGGGACGCTGCTGATCCTGCTCGCGCTGCCGTTCGTCACCCTCGGCAGCGGCTACATCGTCCCCGACGTCGGCTTCTTCGGGATCTCGTTCACCGAGAGCGGGATGGGTGTGGTGATCATCAACCTGGTCGCGGCGATCCTCGGCGGCGCGGTCGTCGGCCTGCTCCTCGCCCACCGTCGCCACGAGCCCACCTGGGCCTTCCTCGGGCCGATCTCCGGAGTGGTGATCACCGGGACCCTGCTCGACATCGGAAACGCCTGGCAGTGCCTCCTGATCGGCGCCCTCGGCCCGGTCGTCGGGCTGGGCACCGCGAGCCTCCTGCGCCGGCTCCGCATCGACGACCCGAAGGTCGTGCCGCTCGCCCTCGGGCCCGGCGCAGCCGGCGCGGTGCTCGCCGGCTTCCTCGAGTGGGGCACCCCGACCGGTGGCTACATCGGACTCGAGGGGCCGTACGCGGTGGGCGTCGCCCACATCACCCCGTGGTGGCAGCTCGCCGGCGTCGGGGCGACGATGCTGGTCGCGGGCGTCCCGGCCTTCCTGATGTGCCTGGTCTTCGAGAGGTTCGGAGGACTCCGCGCGGACGCCGCCGAGGAGGTCAGCGGCCTGGACCGGGCACGCTGGGGCGTCGACAACTCCTCGGACGACCTCGACGCGGCCGGCGCCCCGGCAGGAGCCGAGCCGGCCCTCCCGGCGGGGAGCGCACTGCCGGTCGGGCACGGGGGGTCCCCCACGACCACCTCGGCGTGACCACGCCCTCCGTGGCACCGGCCGGCGGGGCCGGTGCCACGGAGGGCCCACGGCCGGCGGGCCGACCCGTATCATTCGGCGACCAGGCCCACCGCGGTGATCCGCGGCCGTGGGAGGGAGCCGGCGGGCGTCCTTGGGGATCGCTCAGGATGGAGACCGGTACATGCAGCTCGTGGGGCGGAACGCCGTTCCCCTGGCGCAGCGCACGAGCGAGGGCGTCGCCCGGGTGCTGCGCGAAGAGATCCTCGCCGGGACCCTCAAGCCGGGGGAACCACTGCCGGAACGCGCCCTGGCGGAGAGCCTGGGGGTCAGCCGGACGCCCGTCCGCGAAGCGCTGTTCACCCTGCAGAGCGAAGGCCTGGTCGAGCTCACCCCGAACCGGGGCGCCGCCGTCCGTACGATCACCGCACACGACATCGTGCAGATCTACTCGCTGCGCGCCGTCCTCGAGGCCTACGCAGCCGGCGAGGCGGCGCGCACCCGCACCCGTGAGGACCTCGACGCGCTGGTCGACGCCCAGGCCAAGCTGGAACGGGTCGGGGCCTCCGGTACCCCCGGCGAGCAGGCCCTCGCTGACCTGGCCTTCCACAAGCTGATCAGCGACGCCACCGGGAGCAGGATGCTGCAGTCCGTCATGGGTCAGGTGCTCGCCTTCACCGTGAGCTACCGCTCCCGGTACGCCTATCCGGCCGAGCAGTCGGCTCTCGCCGTCGAGCAGCACCACCGGATCCTCGACGCGCTGCGCGCCCAGGACGGACCGCTGGCCGAGCGGCTGATGCGGGAGCACGTCGAGTCGTCGAGGGCCTTCGCGCTCGAGCACTTCGACGAGAGCGAGCACGCCGTCGTGCCCTGAGACGAAGTCCGCTCGTCCGACGTCCGAGCAGACGACAGCTGCTCAAGCAGTTCTGCGAGCCCTTCCCGGCGCGGACGACGACCACCGTCGGCCTGCGCCGCGGCGTCCTGTTCGAGATCGACGCCCAGGTCGCCCTGGCGAAGTGCGGTCCCCTGCGCCACCCCCACTCAGCGGGGGCGGCGTTCCACGATCGCGACGAAGTCGATCGCCAACGGGTGCGGCGCCGTGCGCGGCCACGCGAGCAGCAGGGGGACCGGTGGTGCGTCCACGATCCGCCGGTACCGGATCTGCGGGTGCCGGTAGAGCCGCCCGGTCGACGCCGGCGTGAGCCCGACCCCCCGGCCGGCCGCAATCGCCTCGAGCCACTCGTCGACGTTGTGCACCCGGACCGACCGGCGCGGCTCCTGCCCCGATTCCCAGAGATCGAGCGAGGTGGTCCCCGAGATCACGTTGATCACCAGGGTCTCCTCCCGCAGGTCGGACAGTCGCAGTGTGCGGCGCGCGCTGAGCCGGTGTTCGGCCTGCAGCGCGGCGACCCGCGGCTCCTCGGCGAGCACGAGCGTGCTCACCGGCGCCTCCCGGCGCTGCACCCCCGGGAGGAAGCCGACATGGGTCCGGCCGTCGGTCAGCCCGGCGAGGGTGTCGTCGTAGCGGTGCAGTTCGACGTGGACGTGCGGATGCTCCTCCTCGAAGGCGCGCACGATCGGGGCGATGTGCTCGGCGGCCGAGCCCCAGGTGAATCCGACGCGCAGGGTGGAGGGCTCCCCCCGCGCACTGCGCACCCCCTCGTCGAGCACGTCGAGCACCCGGCGGCTGTAGGGCAGGAACCGGTTTCCTGCGGGGGTGAGCCGGACGAGCCTGCGGGTGCGGTGGATCAGCACCGTGCCGACGATCCGTTCCATCTGCGCGACAGTCCGGCTCAGCGCGGGCTGGGTGAGCTGCAGCCGCGTGGCCGCCGCCGTGAAGGAGCCCTCCTCGGCCACCGCCACGAACGCGCGGAGGTGGCGGACCTCGAGTCCCGCCGCCGCACGCATGACGTCGAAGGTGCCTGCCACCTGCGCACTATGCGCAAGACGCATAACTGATGTCAACTCGGCATTTCACTGTGACACAGCTCGCGACCTAGCGTTCGCCAGACCGAGCACGGCACCCGAACCCGTGTCAGCTGTTCTCCCGCTCCCCGTGAGCACGAAGGAACTCGACGACGATGCACCCCTTCCGCGGCGTCATCCCCGCGCACCTGCTGCCCTTCACCGCAGACCTCGAGATCGACGAGCCCAACCTCCGCCGACACCTGCGGGCGCTGCTCGAGGTCGACGGCGTCACGGGCATCACGACCAACGCCCACGCCTCCGAGGTGGCGACCCTGGACGCCGACGAGCGCCGCCGCCTGCTCGACATCGTCCTCGACGAGGTCGGCGGTCGCGTCCCCGTCGTGTCCGGTGTGTACCAGGACGGGTCGGCCAAGGCCGCCCGGATCGCCGCGGACGCCGAGGCCGCGGGCGCGAGCGGACTGCTCGTCTTCCCGACGGCGGTGTTCGAGGGCGGCGGTCCGAGCCGCCCCGAGATGGCGCTCGGCCACTACAGCGCGATCGCTGACGCCACATCCCTGCCGCTGATCGCCTTCCTGTACCCGAGTACCTCGGGTCTGCGCCTGCCGACGGACACCGTCGTCCGGCTCTGCACCGAGATCGAGCAGATCGTGGCGGTCAAGGAGTGGTCCAACGACATCGTGGCCTACGAGCGGAACCTGCGCGCCCTGCGCGAGCTCGACCGGCCCGTCGCGGTGCTGTCGAGCTTCAGCCGATCGCTGCTGGCGTCGCTGGTGCTCGGTGCCGACGGGATCCTGTCCGGGCACGGAAGCGTCGTCGTCGACCTGCACGTCGGGCTGTGGCGCGCGGTCGAGAAGCAGGACCTGGCCGAGGCACGGCGGATCTGGGACCGCATCCAGCCGGTCGCCGAGGCCTGCTACGCGGACCCGTTCCTGGACGGCCACAACCGGATGAAGGTCGCCCTCGCCGCGCTCGACCGCATCGACGAGGCGCATGTCCGCCCGCCGCTCCAGCCGATCCCGGCCGCCGAGCGGCAGGCCCTGCGCGAGGCCGTGGCCGCAGCGGGACTGGCTCGTGGCTGAGCAGGCGACCGCCGCACCGTCTCTCTTCGACCCGGTCCGGATCGGCGGCGTCGAACTCCGCAACCGCACCCTGCTGCCGTCGATGACCACCCGCCTCGCGGACGACGACGGCTTCGTCACCGAGGCGACGATCGCCTACTACCGGGCCCGGGCCGAGGGCGGGGTCGGGCTGGTGACCGTCGAGATGGCGTCGCCGGAGATCGCCGGTCGGCACCGGTTCCGCGAGCTCGGGATCTGCCATGACCGCTACCTGCCGGGGTTGCGGAGGCTGGTCGGCGCCGTGCACGCGGCGGGCGCCAAGGCTTCCATCCAGCTCGGGCACGGCGGCAGCCGGGCGCGATCGGTCGTCTCCGGCACCACGCCGGTGGCGCCGTCCGCCGTCCCGACACCGGTGTTCGAGATCGAGGCCGAGCTCGCCGTGCCCCAGGCGATGACGCGGGAACGCATCGCGGAGACCACCGACGCCTTCGTCGCCGCTGCCCGTCGGGCGCAGGAGGCCGGGTTCGACCTGGTCGAGCTGCACGGCGCGCACGGCTACCTGATCTCCCAGTTCCTCTCCCCGTCGGAGAACGTCCGCACGGACGAGTACGGCGGGTCGCTCGAGAACCGGGCTCGCTTCGGGCTCGACGTCCTGCGCCGGATCCGGGCGGAGGTGCCGGAGATCCCCGTCATCTTCCGGATCGGCGTCGAGGACTTCTTCCCTGGCGGTGTGGCCCTCGACGAGGGCATCCAGGTCGGACGCTGGGCTGCGGAGCTCGGCGCCGCCGCTGTCAGCGTGACAGCGGGGCACTACCGCTCGCTGCCGTCCGCCGAGCGGATGATCCCGCCGATGCGCTACCCGGCCGCGACGTTCGTCGAGTACGCGGCGCGGATGCGCAAGGAGGTCGACATCCCGGTGATCGGCGTCGGCCAGCTGGGTGATCCCGAGCTGGCCGCCCGGGCCGTCGCCGAGGAGGCGCTCGACGTCGTCGCGCTCGGCCGCCCGCTCATCGCCGACCCGGAGTGGGTGAACAAGGCACAGGAGGGCAGGCCCGTGCGGCGCTGCCTGGCCTGCAACCACTGCATCACGTCGATGCGCTCGGGCAACCAGCTGACCTGTGTGGTCAACCCGACCGCCGGACGAGAGCACCTCTACGAGGACCGCCCGCGAAACCAGGGCCTGCGGATCGTCGTCGTGGGCGCCGGGCCTGCCGGGCTCACCTACGCGGCCGAGGCCGCGGACGGCAACGACGTCACCGTCGTCGAGCAGGCGGCGGAGGCGGGCGGTGCCCTGCGGCTCGCGGGCCTCGCCCCCCGCTTCAACGACGTCGACGCCGTCGAGCGCACCTTCGAGGCCTACATCGAGGAGCTGGTGCGGGACTGCCGCGAGCGCGGGGTCTCGTTCCGGTTCGGGCGCGCGGTGGAACCCGCGGACGTCCGCGACGCCGACGTCGTCGTCGTCGCCACGGGGGCCCACTACCGGTTCGGACTCGGCCGTCTCGTACCGCGGCTACTCCGCTCCCGGCTGGGCCGCTCGCGGCCCGCCGCCCGGCTGTTCGCCTCGCCGCGGCTGCGCGATCTGCTCTACTACCGGCTGCGCGTCGGCCGGGGCCAGGCGCTCGTGCCCCGCCTGGCGGCAGGCTCCGATACCCGCGTCGTCGTCCTCGGTGACGCCGCCCGCGCCGGCAAGACCCGAGATGCCGTCGTCGCCGCCCACGACGCCGCGCTGCTCCACGTCCCGCGTCCCGTCACCACCACCCCCTGACCCAGAGAGTTGGGACACCCATGACAGAGCCGTCAGTGAGTGCCGTCGAGGAGGCCACGACTCGGCCGCGTCGCCAGACGCGGAAGGTCGCCTTCGCCAGCCTGATCGGGACCACCGTCGAGTGGTACGACTTCTACATCTACGGGACGGCCGCCGCGCTGGTCTTCCCTCAGCTGTTCTTCCCGGAGTTCTCCCAGGCCGCGGGTCTACTCCTCGCGCTGTCCACGTTCGCCGTCGGCTTCGTCGCGCGACCGCTGGGCGGGGTCGTCTTCGGCCACTTCGGTGACCGCATCGGCCGCAAGAAGATGCTGGTGCTCTCGCTGATCGCGATGGGCGCCGCCACGGTCGCCATGGGCCTGGTGCCCAGCTTCGCGCAGATCGGCATCCTCGCCCCCCTCCTCATCGTGACACTGCGGTTTGTCCAGGGCATCGCGGTCGGTGGCGAGTGGGGCGGCGCCATCCTGATGGCCGTCGAGCACGCGCCGCCGGGCCGCAAGGGCTTCTACGGTTCCTGGCCCCAGATCGGCAGCCCGCTCGGCCTGCTGCTGTCCACCGCCGCCTTCTCCGCGGTCAGCAGCCTGCCCGACGAGCAGTTCCTCGCCTGGGGCTGGCGCATCCCGTTCCTGGCGAGCGCCCTGCTCATCATCATCGGCATGGTCGTGCGGCTGAGCCTGCACGAGTCGCCGGAGTTCGCCGCGGCCCGCTCGGCGGGCCAGGTCGTCACACTCCCGGTACGCGAGGCGCTCCTGCGCCACCCGCGCAACATCGCCGCGGCCGCCGGCGCCTTCGTCGTGATCAACACCGTCTTCTACCTGGTGACGGTGCTCGGGTTGTCCTGGGCGACCTCGCACGTGGGGATCAGCCGCAGCACGTTCCTCGGCGCGGTGCTCGTCACCGCCGCGGTCATGTGCTGCACGGTGCCCTTCTTCGGGGCCCTCTCCGACAGGGTCGGGCGCCGCCCGGTCTTCGCCGCGGGCGCACTGCTCGTCGCCGTGGCCGCGTTCCCGCTGTTCTGGCTGATCGAGACCGGCTCGACGCCCCTGCTGTTCCTCGGAGTCCTGATCATGATGGGCATCGGACACCCCCTCATGTACGGCCCGCAGGCCGCCCTCTACTCGGAGCTGTTCCCCGCCGAGGTGCGCTACACCGGCGCCTCCCTCGGCTACCAGATCGGCGGCATGATCGGCGGTCTGGTCCCGCTGCTGGCAGGCAGCCTGCTCATCGCCTTCGACAACGCCGCGTGGCCGATGTCGGCCCTGCTCGCCGCGGTCGCCGTGATCAGCCTGCTCTCCCTCTCGGCGATCCGGGTGCGCACCACGCAAGGAGCCGTCGGATGAGCACGCTGGACGGGAAGACCGCGGTCGTCACGGGTGCGGGCCGAGGGATCGGCCGCGCGATCGCCACCCGCCTCGCCGAGGCGGGGGCCAGGGTCGCGATCATCGACAAGGACCCGGAGACCGCGAAGGACGCGGCGGCCGCGCTGAACGGTCACGCCCTCGTCGCCGACCTCACCGACGCCGCCGCCGTCGACGAGGTGACGGCGGAGCTGACGGAGACCCTCGGGGTGCCGGACGTGTTCGTGAACAACGCCGGGATCCTGCGCAGCGGGCGGCTGCTCGACTCGCCGGTGGCGGACTGGGATGCGCAGTTCGCGGTCAACACCCGCGCCGCGTTCCTCGCCACCCGCGCCGCGGCGGTCGCGATGCGCGACGGGGGCAAGGGCGGCGCCATCGTCGTCCTCACCTCGAACTGTGCGCGCACCCCGCGGATGGACCTCGGCGCCTACTGCGCGTCGAAGGCCGCGACCGACATGATGGCCCGCTGCCTCGCCTTGGAGCTCGCGGCGCACCGCGTCCGGGTGAACTCGCTCTGTCCCGGCTCGTGCGACACCGAGCTGCAACGCGCGCAGTGGGTGGCTCTGGGGATCGGGCCCGAGCGTCAGATCCAGGGCGACCCCACGTCGTTCCGGACCGGGATTCCGTGGGGCCGGCTCGCCACGCCGCAGGACGTCGCGGAGACGGCGCTGTTCCTGGCCTCGGACGCCGCGGGTTTCGTGACGGGGCAGTCCCTGCACGTCGATGGAGGTCAGACCCTGACATGAGCGACTTCGAAGGACTGACCGCGATCGTGACCGGCGGCGCCTCCGGCATCGGCGCGTCCACGGCGGCCCTGCTGGCCGAGCGCGGTGCGCGGGTCGCGGTCCTCGACCGCGAGGTCGACGCTGTGCCCGCACCGATCCTCGGGCTGAAGGCGGACGTCACGGACGACGAGTCCGTGCGCCGTGCCGTCGAGCAGGTCGTCGCCGAGACGGGCGGGCTGGACATCCTGGTCAACAACGCCGGCATCGGCGCCTCCGGCACTGTCGAGGACAACGGGCTCGACGAGTGGAACCGCGTCCTCGACGTCAACCTGCTCGGCGTCGTCCGCGTGACCAGGGCAGCCCTGCCCGCGCTGCGCCGGTCCGCGTCAGGCGTGGTGGTCAACGTCGGATCGATCGTGGCGACCACCGGCCTGGTGGACCGGGCCCTCTACTCGGCGAGCAAGGGGGCCGTCCTCGCGCTGTCCCGGGCGATGGCCGCCGACCTGGTCGGGGAGGGGGTGCGGGTGAACGTCGTCTGCCCCGGGACCGTGGCCACGCCGTGGATCGACCGGCTGCTCGGCGCCGCCGACGACCCGGAGGCCACGCTCGCTGCGCTGCAGGCTCGCCAGCCCACCGGCCGACTCGTCGGGCAGGAGGAGATCGCGCGGGCGATCGTCCATCTCGCGGACCCGGGGCTGCCGTCCCTGACCGGTTCCGTGCTGGCGGTCGACGGGGGCATGAACTCGCTGAGGTGACGGACCGGCCCCGGCCACCGTGTACTCGGTCGGCCGGGCCGATAACCTCGACGGCGCGGCGGCGGTAGCGGGTCGGATACAGACGTTTCTCGACGCTGAACGAGGTGCCGCCAGCGCTTGAAGGGCGCCGTGTTTCCATCAAGTGGACCGCAGCCGGCATGACCAGCCGCCGGAGAGGCCTCCAGCACCGAGGCCGGGCACGACGTCGACCCGCACGAACACCGAGGTACGCCTAGAAGAGGTGGTTCTTGCCGCCGAAGACCTCGCTGACCGAGTCGTCGGTGAAGATCCGGCGGATGGAGTCGGCGAGTAGCGGGGCGCAGGACACGACGTCGATCGTGGGCGGGGCGCCCGGCGGCAGCGGGATGGTGTCGGTGACGACGATCCGCTCGAACGGGGACGCCACCAGGTTCTCGAAGGCCCGCCCGCTGAACACGGGATGGGTGGCCGCGGCGAACACTCGCCGGGCACCGGCCCGGGCCACCGCCTCCCCCGCCGCACGCAGCGTGCCCGCGGTGTCGATGATGTCGTCCACGATGATCGCGGTCTTGCCGCGCACGTCTCCGATCACCTGGTTGATCTCGGCCACCTGCTGCGCGGGACGCTCCTTGTCCAGGATCGCCAGACCGGCACCCATCCGGGTCGCGAACTGCTTGTTCAGCTTCACCCGACCCGCGTCCGGCGCGACCACCACCAGATCGTCGTCCAGGCCGGAGAAGTGGTCGGCGAGCATCATCAGCGCGGTCATGTGGTCGACCGGGATCCCGAAGAACCCCTGCAACTGCCCGGCATGCAGGTCCATGGTCAGCACCCGGTCCACCCCGACCGCCTCGAGCGTGCGGGCGACCATCCGCGCCGAGATCGGCTCCCGCGGCGCGGACTTCTTGTCCTGCCGCGAGTAGCCGTACCACGGCGTCACCGCGATCACCCGATGAGCGCTCGCCCCGACCGCCGCGTCCACCATGACCAACAGCTCCAACAACGCGTCGTTGGCGTTGACCCCGGTCTCGGGATTACCACACATCGGCTGGACGAGGAACACGTCCGCACCCCGGATCGACTCGTCGAACCGGCAGTAGACCTCGTCGTTGGAGAAGGTCCTGAGCGTGATCGGGCCGAGATCGACACCGAGCTGGCGGGCGATCTCCTCGGCCAGCACAGGGTTCGCCCGGCCGGAGAACAGCATCAGCCGCTTGTCGTAGCCCCGCTGCAGAGACACCGTCATAAGTCCACCCTTCATCCGGATTGCGCGGCAACCTGCTCAGCGGCGCGCGGTCGTGCCCTGTCCCGTTGCCTCGTCGATCGCCGCGGCACGTGGCATGCCGGCCCGTGCCCCGACCGTGCCGACCGACAACGAGGCCGCCACGACACCGCGGGCGACGGCCTCGGACACCGAGGCGCCGGCGGCCAGCCCGGCCGCGAGCACCCCGTTGAACGTGTCGCCCGCGCCCGTGGTGTCCCGGACGTCCGCAGGCGGGGCAGGCAGGGGCGCCGCCCCCCGCTCGGGGTCGACCACCAGCACCCCGTCGCCGCCGAGCGTCACCACCACCGGGGCGCCCGTCCGAGCGGCCACCGCAGCCGCCATCTCCGCCACCGAGCCGGCCGCACCCTGCTCCACCAGCGCATAGAGGTCCCGCAGCTCCGACCGGTTCGGCGTGACCACCGGGCCGAGCCGCAGCAGGTCCACCAGCCCCGCAGTGACCGGTGCCGGGTTGAGCACACACGCCAGCCCGTGCGCGGCCGCGGTCTCCACCGCCGCGGCCACCGCGCCCGGCGGGATCTCGGTGCTCACCAGCACACAACCAGCCCAGCCCGCCGAGCGCGCCACCGCCGCGCGCACCGCCGCCGGGTCCACAGCCGCATTGGCGCCGGCACCGACAGCGATCTGATTCTCCCCGCCGCCGTCGACCACGATCAGGGCCACGCCGGTGGCGGCACCCTCGAGCACCGCCACATCGGTGACCTCGATCCCCTCCGCACGCAACTCCGCCAGGGCACCATCACCGGTGTCGTCCGCGCCGACGGCGCCGCAGTAACGGACCTCCGCACCGGCCCGGGCCGCGGCAACCGCCGCGTTCGCACCCTTCCCACCACCATGCCGCTCGACACCCGGACCGACCACGGTCTCCCCCGGCCCCGGCAGCCGGTCGGTCTGCACCACCAGATCGACGTTCACCGCGCCGACCACCACCAGCCGCGGCGTCATCCCTCCGACCTCGGCGGACACACCGAGTCCCGCACCTGAACGACGGCCGGGAGCTCGCCGATCGCGCCGGACTCGTCGTTTTCCAGCAGGTCGAACAAAGCCGACGCCGCCCGGAAGCCCATGTCGTGCGCAGGCTGACGCACAGTCGTCAACCGCGGCGTCAGCAACGCAGAGACCGGGAGATCGTCGAAGCCGACCACGCTCACGTCCTCCGGGATCCGCAGGCCGACCTCACGGCAGTACTCCATCGCCCCGATCGCCATCAGATCGTTCATACAGACCAACGCGGTAGGCCGGGGGTCGGCGGCCAGGGCCCGCGCCGCGAGCTCATGCCCGGATGCCTGCCGGTAGTCCCCGACGAGCACCGGCACCGAGTCCGGGTCCAGCCCGGCCCCGGCGAACGCTTCCCGGTACCCGGCCAGCCGCTGCTGGGCCGTCCACAGGCTGGGCGGCCCGCCGACGACGACGACACGGCGGTGCCCGTGCTCCATCACCAGCGTCGCGACCTCCCGCGCCCCCTTGCGGGCCTCGCACACCACTGCGGGAAGGTCCAGGCCCGGGATCTGCTCGTCGACCAGCACAACCGGCCCGGAGCGCGCCAGCTCGTAGATCGACGCCGGCATCGACCCGGTCCCGGACAGGTAGATCACGCCGTCGATGCGCTGGCTGCGCAGGAGCTGCGCCTGCTTCTCCTCCGGCAGCTCGGACGCGTCCGGCACCACCAAGACCACCAGCACGTCCCGGGCCGAGGCGGCCCGCTGCACACCCTCGGTGACCATCGCGAAGAACTGGTTGGTCAACTCGGGGACGATCATCCCGATCGTGGCCGCGCCGCGCCGCTTGAGGTTGCGGGCGGACTCGTTGGGCGAGTACTCGAGGAGTCGCACGGCGTCGAGCACCCGGTCCCGCCGCTCGCGGGCGACCGGCCCGGAGTCGTTGAGCACGTAGCTCACCGTGCTCACGGACACCCGGGCGTGCTCGGCCACGTCCTTCATCGTGGGCCGCCGGCGCCTGCGGTCGGACTGCGTCACGTCACGTCACCTTCGAGCTCTCAGGGGCTGTCACTGACCTCGCGGACCGCCTGCGGCCCAGGACAGTATCGACGTCCACAGTGCCGCATAGTGCTCCCACTCCACGAACTCCGGCGGAGCCCAGTGCGGCGCGAGATCCGAGGTGAACGCCACCGACCGACCCCGCCCGTACTCCCCCACCACCAGCAGCGGGTCGTCACCGGTCCGCGCCACCACCGTGGCGCCCGCCTTCGGGAACGTCCGGTTGTAGCCCAGCAGCACCGGCCACTCCGCCGGCGTACCACCCAGCACCGGGTGAGCCGGCTCGCACACGTCCACCTTCAGCCCATCCGACATCTCCACCCGATCATCAGTGGGCATCAGATCCACCGGCAGCACACCCGCCAGCGGACTCATCCCGTAACGCGCCTTACCGTCGATCCCGGTGAACGACAAGTACCCCCCGATCATCACCAACCCGCCCCCGCGACCCACATAGTCCGCGACCAGGCCGAGCTTGTTCGGGGACTTCTCCGACCGCAGGAACGTCTCGTCCGGCAACAGGAACGAGTTGGACCCGATATCGGAGATGACGACGACGTCGAACGCGTCGAGCGCCTCCGCCGTCCTCGGGAACGACGAGGAGATCTCGTGCCCCCGCACATAGGTCAGCTCATGCCCCGCCGCCCGCACACACTCCAAGAAGACACCAGCGCCCTCCTCGTACTCGGTGGAATGGAACTGATCAAAACCCTTCATATGGATCGTGTGCTTGATCCAGGACTCACCTGCGACCAGCACGCGCAACGGGGCGGAAGTCAGGTTCTCGGGCACGTGCCCTCCTCTTCGAGGTAAACGTTTCTGCTGAGGGCGACCTGCCGCCCAGTTCGCGGACCCCTACCGCCTGAAAGTAGCCAGATCCAGGAGAACTGACAAGGGCTAGGAACGTTTCCATACGACAGGCAGAGGTCGAGCGGCTGAACGATGTGCCCTCGGGGGTGCGGCCGGGGCTCACGGACCGGACGGCCCGTCGGGAGGCTCGCTGGCGGCCCCTACCGCAACCGCTACCGGATGGCGTGCGGGCCTGCCGAGCGAGCAAACGGGCCGGCAGTCCCCCTCGGCACCCTGGGGACCCCGGACGCGCAGCCCCAGCGGCCTGCCGCGTGCTTCAGTCACCGCTGAGGATCCCGCGTACCGATCACTTGGGCGTTGACAAGCCGTGGAGCGGTGCCCATACTCAGGCCCCATATTTGGACGTTTGTTCAAACTGGCGCGGAGATCGGTCGCCACAGGGCGGTGAGTTCGTCAGGAAGCTCGACCCCTGTGACGGAGGCCGAAGTGGTCGCCGCGTGCAGGTCGGTTCATCGCGAAGGGTGGGATCCTCAGGTGGTCCGTACGACCAGAGAGCTGGAGCGTGCTGCTCAGGCAGTGCGTTCGGCCGTCGAGGCGCGTGCGTCAGGTGGGCCGGCCGTGGTCGCCGATGATCATGAACGCGAGAACGAGGGCGATCTGATCGCGGCGGGCGCTCTGACAACCGCGGACCGGAACGGGCGTGTCGGCGCAGGATCGAGCCCTGACTCTGAAGTCCGCTGCGACTGCGGCGCCCAGCTCGAGCACGCGCTCGCCGCGATCACCCGCGAAGGCTGTGGCGCCGTCGTCTACCTGGCAGTCGCGGGCATCGACCGGTAGGTCGAGGTGGGTGGCTCGGTCAGCGCGGTGTTCGACGGTTCCAAGCACATCTTCTGACCGGTCGGATGGCCGACCGCCTGCGGTTTAAGGAGAAGCTCATGTTGCTCGACCCCCTCAAGGTTCGGGGCCTGGAGCTGCCGAATCGGGTCGTCATGGCGCCGATGTCGCAGCGCTCCGCTGACGAGACCGGGTGCGCACGTAGTTGGCATCTGGTGCACTACGGCTCGCGTGCGGTCGGAGGTGTCGGGCTCGTGATGATCGAGGACTCGGCGGTCTCGCCCGAGGGCCGCGGCCACGGCGGTGCTCTTGGCCTCTACACCGATGAGCAGGCCGCGGCGCTGGCGCCCATTGTGGAGTTCTGCCACGAGCAGGGGGCCAAGGTCGGTGTGCAGCTCGGGCACACCGGGCGGAAGGCCTTCACCGACAGCGAGGCGCTCGACCAGGTAGTCGGTGCTACCGGGGCGCCCTTCAACGCCTCGAGCCACCAGCCCCACGCGTTGACCGACGAGGAGATCGGCGACCTGGTCGCCGCCTTCGGGCAGGCCGCAGCCAGGGCGAGTCAGGTCGGTGTTGACGTGATCGAGATCCACGCCTCGCACGGCTACCTCATTCACGAGTTCCTTTCGCCGCTGACCAACCACCGCTCAGGCCCGTACGGCGGCGGCCCCGAGGCCAACAGTCGCTTCCTGCTGGAAATCGTGGAACAGGTGCGCGCAGCCTGCGAGCCGGGAATGCCGCTGTTCGTCCGGCTGGCGATCGACGACCTCGCCGAAGGCGGCTGGCATGTCGACGACGCCATCCCGGTCATCGACCAGCTCAGCCGGGCCGGCTGCGATGCCGTCGACGCCGCGGCAGGCGGCGCGGTCGAGGGCGCGTCATCATTCGACATCCCGGTCGACTTCCGCAACCTCGCCGCACAGGTCCGCGAACGCACGGGCATGCCGACCATCGTCGCCGGCGGCATCAGCAGCGCAGAAGCCGCCGAAGCCGCGCTGGCCGGCAGGGACTGCGACCTGGTCGCGATCGGACGGCTCCTGCTCACCAACCCCTTCTGGGTCAACTCCCTGAAGGAGGCGACACAGGCCGCATGACCATGCTCACGCGAGACCAACCTCGACGCCACGCGCACCCTGCTGCCAGGCCGTTCCCGAACGGGCGTACGTCACTCGCGGAGTGGGCCGTACTTGGCCACGAAGTCGAACTCCGACCTCGGGTGAGGTGGCGAGAACCCGCAGCTGGTCCGCAGAGCGTCGGATTCAGCCCCACCCGTTCCTTCCTCTTCACACACGATTCCCGGTAATGGAGTGAGTCATGGCACTGAAGTTCTGGGTGACGGCGCCCTTCTTCTACTCGGACATGGACCGTCCGTGGGGTGAGCTCCTGCAGGACATGCTGACGATCGTCGACACGGCCGAGCGGCTGGGTTTCGAGGGCGTCGCGATCAACGAGAACGTGTTCCAGAACTACGTGGCGAACCCCAGCGCCCTGGCCTTCGCCGCCCTCGCGGCGGCACGCACCACGCGGCTGAAGATCCTGCCCGGGGTGGTGGTGCTCCCGAGCTACAACCCGCTGCTGATCGCGTCGGAGATGGCGATGCTGGACCACCTGGCCCCGGGCCGCGTGGGTATCGGTGTGGCCCGGGGTGGCGGCCGCTACCAGCTGGACCGGATCGGGGTGGACCCCGCCCAGGCGCGGGAGATCTACGAGGAGGCGCTGGAGATCATCCGGCGGGTGTGGGTCGAGGACGACGTGACCTACGACGGCCGGTACTTCTCGTTCCCGCGCACCACGATCGTGCCCAAGCCCGCCTCGCAGCCCGGCCCCGACCTGTGGGTCGCCTCGCAGAGCGTCGATGGCGTGCGGAAGGTCGCCGCGGAGGGGCACAACCTGCTCACGGCGCCCAACTGGGGCAACTTCGAGCCGCACGGGGACCTCGAGGCGCTGCTCGAGGCCTTCAACACCGCGGCCGCCGAGAGCGGCTCGCCACGCGGCGAGGTCATGGTCTACCGGCACACCTGGCTGGGCCGGACCGAGGCCGACGCGCTCGAGTTCTTCGACGACATGGTCAGCGAGTACAACCACTACCTCGCGCTCACCCAGACCG
>NZ_JNYD01000053.1 GCF_000717175.1 Pseudonocardia autotrophica
CTCACCGGCCCCGAAAGCTCGCATGAGCAGCCACGATGCTGCCGCATCGCGGCCAAAAACCCCTGCCCACTTGACAACAGGAGCCCCATATCAGCTCACGGCCCTTCGGCACCGGGCACGTGAGGTCGTGTGAACCCGACAGGGAGAAGATGCCGCCCTCGACGGAGAGCACGGCGAGGCGGCCGCCATGTTCGGCGAGCAGGGAGGCGGCGGCTTCGGTGGTGACGTCATCGGCGATCAGCCGCGGTAGCGGCGGGACCGCAATCTCGTCGGCCGCGATCGCGGCGTCTTGGGCGGAGGCGAGGGCTTCCTCGCGGCTGAGTCGTCGCGGGCTTGGGTGGCGTCTTTGGCGCGGCGCTCGGCCTCGGTCTGAACGATCCTCTTTGCCAGCTCGGCTTCGACAATCCGCGGGCGAGCTTGCTCGACGAGGGTCTGTTCGGCCTCCAGCAGCGGGGCCGTCATGGCGGCGAAGACGGCGCTCTTGCGGGAGCCGGGTGGCATCGCGACCACCGTGTAGAGGTTGAGCGGCTCCCGCCAGCCCGGCCGGACCTCGAGCTCGGCCCGCCCGCCGGCCGCCGTGGACAGTGCGGCCAGGGCGAGGCAGCCGGGTAGGTCCAGCGGGGTCTGGGTGAACTCGGCGACCGCGAGGACCATGTCGGCCACCCACGGCGGGAGTGCGTCGACCGGGAACGGCGGCACCAGCCGCCGTGGGGTGAGCGGCGTGGGGTCTGCGTCCCAGCCCTGCGGCCCGGCCGTGTCCTCGCCGTGCAGGACGGCGAGGTGGCGGTCGGCGTCGAGGCCGGTGAGGATGTCGTGGGCGGTCCGGCGGGACCGGGAGGTCACCGTAGTTCTCCTGTCGTCGAGATCCGGCGCGGTCGGCGGCTGCCGGCGGCGAGACCGGAGCGGACGGTGGCGTCGGCTTCCGCGGATGGCAGGCCAATGACGGCCGAAGCTTCGGCCAGGGCCGCAACCGCAAGTCCTCTGGGCAGGACGTCGGCGGCGACGAGTTGACCCAGCGCGAACGCGGCGCGATTGAGGGTGTCGTTGCGACAGCCGGGATGCGCCGCCAGCACGGTCTCCAGCTCGCCGTGCAGCGCTGCCGCGGCGTAGCGGGAGCGGCGGCCGACCACGTCAAGCAGCGGGGCGAAGTCGCGTCGCCTCGGACTGCGGGAGGGCTCGGGCGCCGGTTCGCGCAGCCGGTCGGCGATCCAGTCTGGTAGTGGTGCGAGGACGTCGTGGCCGTTGCTGCGGTAGCGGCGCCCCCGCACGATCGAGCCCGCTGCGACGACGTAGCCGCCGCACGCGCGGACGTCGATGAGCCAGCCGAGGCGCCCGGCCGAGTTGCGTATCCGGAGGCCGTCGGGCGCACGGAAGTACAAGTGCTCGCCGCCGGAGGCGGTCTGCACGGTCAGCGTCTCGAACGGCGCGGGCTGCCCGGTTTCGTCGGCCAAAGCGGCAAGGACGTCGGCTCCGTCGTTTATCCCGGGCCGATCCCACTGGCTCGGGCGCTCGGCGCCGTGAGCAGGGGTGTCCAGGTCGATGACCACAAGCGCGGAGGGCCCGCAGGCCAGCCCGATGTTGAATCTCCCCTTCGACCAGGCCTTGCGGATGCGTGCCTCGCCGGTGGTGGCTCGGGCTTCCCAGTCGCGGACGGCCGGGCGCTTGTCGTTGGGCCGCAGGGGGAAGACCCGCCAACCACGCGCTGCGTTGGCGAGTGCCGAGCGCAGCAGATCAGCGTCGGTCATCGCGCTCGCCTCCCGGTGCGAAGCGGAGAACATGTCGGGGAACTGGCGCATACTCGGCGACATGTCGTGGACACCGACCGAGCCGCAGTGGACGGTCCCGTCGCTCCACGAGATCGCCGACCTGCACTGGCTCGCCTACGCCGAGGCGACCGAGTCGGGCTCGGGCCGCGCAGCCGGAATCGTCGCGACGCTGGCGTGGGTCCGTGGTGGACACGTCGCGCCGATGACCGGCCGCGAGGAACGTCCGGTGAGCCGGGCCCTCGCCGAGGCTGAGCTCTGGGCTGCTCGCGCAGCCCTCGCCCCTGACGCTGCTCCGCCTGCTCACGCTCTGTCCCAGACGCTCGGTGTCGATTACTGCCCGCCGCTCGACGTGCCGCCCGCCAGAGCCGACGGCACTGCAGCAACCTTGGGTTGGCTGCTCGGCACAACCGCGTCTCCCCCGATGCCGTTGCCGGCGCGGCGTGCCGACGGGCAGCTGGTCGAGGCTCAGGAGTTGATCGAGGCGGCGATGGCGGCGGCGCCGCACAAGATCTGGGGACCGGAGCAGCGTCATGCCGCCCGGAACGAGGCACGGGCGACCGTGGAGCGGTCGCGGCGCCTGACCGCGCGGATAGCGGCGGCGCGGCAGCGGGTGCAGTCGGGCTAGTGTTCGGCGACGGCTTCGGCGTCCCATTCCGGGACCTCCTCTCGGGTCTGCTGCCAGGCAGCCACGTCGCGGACGGCGGCGTCCTCGGCCTCGCGCTGGGCGTCTGCTGCATCGCGGGCCGCGATCTCGGCGAGCGCGAGCTGCGCGCGGCCCACGGCTGCGTTGGTCTCGTCGACCGTCGGGATCCGCCCTCGGCTGTCCTGGGCGGTCTCACTGGGCTCGGCAACGCTGATATCTCGGACGTCGGGCACGTCCGTCTCGACGCCGGAGCGCAGGTCACCGGACTGCGAGTGCTCGAGGTCGGCGACGTCCAGCTCGCTGATCTCGCGGTGCCGCTCCTCCTCGCGCTGGCTGGCGAGGTGCACCGCGAGCCACTCCTCGGCGGTCACGCGATCCACCGGGTGAGCGAGGTCGACACCGCGCGCGCCGAGCTCGACCCGTGCGCGTTCGGCCCGATCGCGGGTCTGAGCAGTGTGGACGAACCAGGCCGCGCGGGCCCGGTCGGCGACTTCGAGCTGCGCCGCCCGCTCGGCCAGCGACTCGGCCTCGGCGCGAGCCTTCTCCGCGGCGACGCGCAGCGCATCCCGCTCGGCGTCGTCAGAGATGGTCTCGGCGCGGGCCGCCCAGATCTCTGCGTCGCCGGCCGTCTTCGCCGCCTGCTGATGAACCTGATCGAGCTCGTCGCCGACCCACCGCGGCGCCCACGCGGTCTCGCGCTCGTAGGCGCGGACCCGCATTCGCAGCTGCCCATCGGTCAGATCTGCTTCCTCGGCGCCGGCGTCGGGCAGGCCCAGTGCGCGATGGGCAGCACGAAAGAGGGCAGCAGATTCGGCAAGGCCGGCGGCAGGTGCCGCGCCGAGTGGGTCGTGCTCGTCTGTGTGGTCGGCGAGTTCGCGGTAGGCGGCCGCCCAACCGGCTCGCCGTTCCCACTCTGCCCGCCCGACGACATCGTCGGGCACGGGCCCGAGCGCTGTCTGAGCCCACGGCGGCGGCTCGGACGCGAGTTCGGCGCCGAGTTCGTGACGGCGCAGGTCAACGGCCTCGGCCCGTTCCCGCAGCCAGTCGGCCCAGTCCGCAGGAGCATCACGCGGGACGAGATCGGCCGCAGACTCGATCTCAGGCGTCAGCCTGCCGTGCAGCGTGGTGGTAATGCGGTGGTGCAACACCTGCGCTGGTGAGCGGGCGTCGTCGAGGCCGCGGCCGTCGATCGCTCCGCGCAATACGGCGGCGGGATCGTGCCCGGCGAGCTCGGCAGTGCGCAACAAGCGATCCAGCGAGCTCAACGCCTCGTCGGCGGCCAGGCGTTCGCGGATCCGCGGTTCAAGGACTCCGTTGACGGCGAGCCGGTCGAGCGTGGCCGCAGTCCGGCCGGACGTCACGTGGCCGACGCCCTCGATGAGCTGCCCGGCGTGGGTGAGTGTCGACCGAGCGGTGATGTCCGCCTGCTCGCGCTCGGCAAGCGCGGTCTGATCCGCCTCCGCCGTAGCGAAGAGGTCGGCGAGGATCGCGCGAGCCGTGCGTGGCTCGGTCTCCAGCGTCTGGCCGGGGAGCGCGTCTGACGCGGTCGGGCGGGTGACGGTCCACGCGATGTTGCGCTCCCGGCCGCGGGTCAGAGCGACGTACACGGCGGAGGCGTCGGCGCCAGGGGCGAGGACCGCGTGCGCCGTGTCGACCGTGCGGCCCTGCGCGGCGTGCACGGTGCTGGCGTAGGCCAGCGCGAGGTGCGAGCGCACGTACTCCGGGGACAGCTGGATCGCCTCACCGCCGAGCACCGGCGTCACCGTCAGCCCGCCGTCCTCGCGCAGTCCGGTCACGCGATAAGTGCTGCGGTTGATCGGCGCCCGGGTGTTCCCAGCGAAGCCGACCAGGTTCCAGCCGTTGCGGCGCGCCTGCACGAGATCGCCGACTCCCGCGACGGTGCCCTGCAACCTGAGCTCGACGCCGCGTTCCTCAACTCGGCCGAGATCGACGAGTTGGGCGCGCAACTCCGCGCTCGCCCTCGCCGCGGCGTCGTTGCCGCCGACGATCAGCACCGAGTCGCGCCCGGCGAGCGTGTCGGCCAACCACGCGCGGGCTGCTGCGGCCTCGGCCTGCTCGGGTGCGCCGGCGTCGACCAGCCGGCCGTGGCGCTGGTAGGCGTCGAGTGCGTCGGGTCGGCCCTCGCGCAGCTGCAGCGAGGCCTGGCGTTCCCAGTCCGCGGCGAAGCGGCGGACCTCGCCGAGGTGATAGGTGAGGCCCCGCTCGCCGACGTCGGCCAGCGCCCCTCCCGGTCCCACCGCGCCGAGCTGGCGCGGATCGCCTACCAGCAGAAGCTTGGCGCCGGCGGCGTCGCAACGACGGGTGATCTCGGCCAGCTCGCCGGTCGAGGCCATCCCGGCCTCGTCGACCACGACCAGGTCGCCCTCGCGGGGCACCATGTTCCCGGGCGTGTTCGACAGCCACCGCGCGGTGTTCGCCGCCGTCAGCCCCTCCTCGGCGAGCAGGTCCGCCGCGACCTGGGACGGCGCGAGGCCGAGGACGCGGCGCCCGGAGTGCGTCCAGGCGTCGGTCAGCGCCCCGACCGTGAAGGTCTTGCCGGTTCCAGCCGCGGCAGCGAGGACCTCGACGCGCGCTCCTGAGGTCAGTACGCCCCGCACGGCGGCGGCCTGATCGGCGCCGAGCTCGTGGCCGGACTCGGCGAACCGGGCCACGATCGCGTCGGCCTCCGCGTGATCGAGCGCATCCGCGCCGCGCAGCACGGCGGTGCGCCGCAGCAGGCGTTCCGCGGCAAGTTGACCGGGCGCGCTGTATCGCTCCCCGCCCGGCCGCGCGAACATCGACGACCCGTCCTGGCGACGCAGCTCTCCCGGCAGGGAGTCCAGCACCGGCGGCGGAGTGATCGGCACGGCCTGAGCGAGCGCGGTGTCGGTCAGCTTCTCCAGCAGTGGCCGAACCTGGTCCGGCTGAATGCCCAGCTGGCCGGGCAGCTCGTCGGATATCGCGCGCATCAGGTCCGCCCGCGACCAGGACGCCCGCGCTGTGCCGACGTTGGCCAGCGCGCGCTCGACGACGTCCTCGACCGACCACTCCCCAGCCGCACCTTCCTTCTGGGCGCGCTCGACCACCTGATGCGCGACATGGTTCAGGCCGCCGGCGACGGCTTGCCTGGCCTCGGCCTCCCACCGGTCGAGCCGCTCGCCCAGCGACTCGCCGTCGTGGCTCTTCGCCGCGCGAGTGGCGAGGGTGGCCTGTTGGGCGAGCCGGGTGCGCTCCAGTGGGGAGGGCTCTCGCCCGAAGCGGGCGGTGAACGCGTCGACCAGCTCCCGCGTGCGGGCGGTGATGGCGTGTCGGCGGGAGGAGAACAGCTCCAGCAGCTCCGGTTCGATGCCGACGATCTCGCGCGCCCGCCCGTCGGGGCGGGTGGCCAGCTCCACCCCGAGTGTCCGCGACAGGTGGGCTTCCATGACCCGCTCGGCGATCGCGCCCGCCGCACCCCGGTGGGCGTGGATGGTGCGGGAGTCCAGCGCCCGCCACTTGCCGTCGACGGACTGGACGCGGTTGAGGATCGCGTTGTGCACATGCAGCTGCGGGTCCCGGTTGCGGGAGTCGTGCTGCAGGAACTGGGCGACGACGAACTCGTGGGCGTCCACCCACCGCCCGCCACCACCCCCGTGGTGACCAGCACGTGCGTAGCCGGCCGCGTCCTGCAGGTAGTCGAGTCCGGCGCGGGCCCCTTCGAGCACCGCGTCCTCCACCGCCCGCTGGTGCGCCGCCCACGCTGCGGCCGCCCGCTCGTCTCCCGCCGCGCGGGCGTCATTGGCGGCTCGCTCGAAGGCGGCACCGAGCACCGTCACGCTCTTCGGCGCCGAGAAGGTCGCGTCGATGAACGCCACCGCTTGCCGCGAGGACTGCTCGGCCTGCGAGCGCAGCTCGGCCCGCCGCTCCGGCCCTGCCTGCGGCTCGGCCGCCAGCAACTCCGCGTGAATTTGTTCGGGCGACCGGAACTTCTTGTGCGGAGCTGCCAACGGCGCTGCCTCGCCCCACGTCGACCGCGATTGCGCCGCGGGATCGCGTGGGTCGAGCAGGTGCGTATAGACGGCCTCCATCAGCTCGGCGTCGACCTCACCGGCGAGCCCGAGGCGCTCGGCCCCGGCCCCGTACCAGAGCCCGGCAGGCTCCCCGGCCGCGACGGCGCCGGTGTAGTAACCCTCCCGGCCGCCGGCGACAGGACCGGTCAGGTAGCCGACGTCATGGCCGATCGCGAGGCTCAGCACCGCCGGCCTCCGACCGCGTCGTGTGCGTCCATCGGATCGTGATGCCTAGGTGTGTATTGACTTTGGATCTTGAGTTGTTGATCTTGGAGGGGCGTCCTCATCGGTGGGCCTTCCGGTGCTGTGCGCGGTCGTGTTGCTCGGCGGTGGCGAGCTGCTGCTCGGTCGGTTCGGGCAGTGCGCGGCGCGTGGTCCAGGCGTGGACGACGTCGCTCGCGGCTTCGGCGAGCGGGGCAATCGGTGCTGGACCTGCGGCGTCTCCGCCTTCGATGTGCAGCGCGAGTTCGCAGCCGCCGACTGCGGCGCGCAGGCGCTTGACGACGCCGGGCCGGTAGCGGTCGTGCCAGTCCCCGATGCGCTGCCAGGAGCCGCCCTCGTCGGCGTAGGCCCCGGCGTGCGCGCCGCGCAGCCACCACAGCTCCTCGACGACGGCCGGATGCCAGAGCCAGCACGAGGGCAGCTCGGCATCCGGGTAGCGCAGGAACACCGTCTCGACCCAGTCGACCAGCTGCGTCATCTCCACCACGGCCGGATCCAGGTCCTCGGCGAGCAGCCACCCGCCGCCTGCTGAGCTTCGCCCGCCCTCGCCCGTCGCGGCCGGGGCGTCGTCCGCCGGCGGGCGCGAGCGGGAGAGGCGGGTGACGTCTCCCGCCAGCTGGCGGACCAGGGCATCGAGCTCGCCCAGTCGACGCTGGGTCCGCTCCAGCGAGCGGGCGAAGGCCGTGATCACGGTTTCGCGTTCGTCGGTCACGACTGCCGCCCCGGCAACTGCAGCACGTTGTCCGGCGCGGCGATCTCGCGCTCGCGACGGTCGACGCCCTCGTCCTGCATCCGCCGTGCGAGCGCCCCGAACCGCTCCGGCCACCGGGCTGCCAGCGCGTCGACAGCGCCGGCCACCGCGTTGTCGCGCCAACGCCGCAGCCGCGCCGCCTGCGCCCGGCGACGGACAACCCGAGCGTGCGACCGGACGTCGCGCCGTCGCCAGGCCATCCGGACCCGCCCGATGACCGGTGGGATGCCGCGACGGAAGACCACGACCTGCCCCGCGGGCAGGTTCGCGATCTGCGCCGGTGCGAGGACGGGCACGCGGCGCACCGTCCGCGAGGCGAGCCGGCCGTGGAGGTCGGTCGTCGTGACGGGCTCGTCGCGCTCGCCGGCCAATGTTGACCAGTAGGACAGGTCGTCCCGATCGCGAGTCCCGCCGAACACCATCACCGCCGCGGTGTTGTTCAGGATGATCGCCGCACCGGTCTCGCCCCATCGTGCGATCACCTGCGCCCGCGACTGGAAGGCCCCGATGATCGAGACGCCGCGCCCGCCCATGTCCGCGGTCCAGGACTGCAGCGGGACCGGCGAGATCAACGCCGCCTCGTCGAGCGCGAGGGTCAGCGGCGGGTCCAGGCGCCCGCCCGGCCGGACCGCCGCGAGCCGCCGCGCTTCCCTCGCGATGAAGCCCGTCAGCGCGCACACCAGCGGCGCCGCCTGCGTCTCCTCCGCGCCGAGCAGGTAGACCGTCGCCCGGGTGTCGAGCAGGTCGCCGACGTCGAACGGGTGCGCGCCGCTCGCCGCAGCCGACGCCGCCGGCGAGGTCAACCAGCCCAGCGCCGGCATGATCGTCGAGGTGATCGATGTCCGCGTCCGGTCGTTGGTCGTGACGAACTGCGTGGCGTCCTGGACGTACTCGGGCGCGGGCGACTTCCGCAGCAGCGACGTGACCTCGCGGTGAGCCCCGTCCGGATCGGCGACCCACCCGAGGACCTGACGCATGGTCAGCTCCCCCAGCGCTGCCGCGTGCATCAGCGCGGCGAGGACGCGCCGAGCCTGGGTGTCCCAGAACTCGCGGTCGCCACCGCCGTGCGAACCTGCCGCGAGCAGGTCCGTGGCGCGCTCGGCTGCCGTCACCGGATCCGCGCAGCCGGTGAGCGGGTCGAAGGTGATTGTCGACGCGTGGCCGCCCAGCCCGACGGCGTTGAAGACGTAGGTCGGGCCACGACGAGCGCGGAGCGGCCCGGTCAGCTCGAGGAGATCCGTCCGGGTCGAGGTGACCACGGCGGCACCGGGAGCGTCGAGCAGGCAGCCTGCCAGCCACCCCGTCTTGCCGGTGCGAGGCCCACCGAAGATCAGCGTGACGTCCTCGATCGAGGCCCATACCCGCTGCAGTCCGACCCGGCACAGCGCGACCCCGACGTCAGACATCCGGATCCGGCCCCGCGCGGTGAGCGGCTGCGCCGACAGAGCGGGACGAACCGACGCCGCCTTACGGCGGATCGCTGCGGCCGAGGCCACGCGCGCGATGTCGACCGACGAGGCCACGCCGGACTTCCGGCGCGACCGGGCTCCCCAGCGGGTCACCTTCGCCGACGTCCGGCTCCAGCGATGCCAGCCCCACGCCACGAGCAGGGATCCGGGGACGAGCAGCATCCAGATCGGCAGGTGCCGAACCGCCCACCAGCCCGGAAGGACGGCGCAGGCCGCCACGATCACGGCCAGGCCCCGTGACCCGCGCATCCACGCGGCACCCGCTCCGATCGCGAGGAGCAGGAACAACAGAACGGGCGAGTAGGTCATGACGCGTTCTCCTCGGGGTCGTCGGGCGCGTCGTCGCGGCGGGACGAGGCGAGAAGCTGGCGTGCCTCGTGCTCCGTCACGCCGAGCTCCTTGGCGAGGCGCCGACGACCGATCCCGGAGGCGATGAGCGCCTCGGCGCGGTCGGATCGGCTCGGTTCCGATACGGGAGGGGCCGACTCCCACCACGGCGACAGAGGCTCGTCGCCGAGATCGGCCAAGTCGTCGTCCGGCAACTCGACGGGCGGCGCCGGCGTGACTCGACCGACCAGGACCGCGAGATGCACGACCGCCCCCAGAACGGCCGGCGCGATCGCGGACACGACCACGACGACCCACCACGGTGGCCCAAGCCCATAGGCCTCGAGGCCATGGCCCAGCGCGTTGGCCGCGACCGACAGGGCCAACAGGCAGAGAGCCAACGCGCGGGCGAACCGTCGAGCGGCGTCGGCCGCCCACCCGCCGAGCCAAACCAGGGAGCCCGCTGCCGCCCCGGCGTCGACGACGACCGGGAGCAGCCAAGCGAGCCAGACCGCGAAACCGCACATCCGGGCGAGATCGCGCAGCGCGGCGAAGGAGAGCACTGCGGCTGCCACCGCCACGACGAGCAGCAGCGAGAACAGAGCACCGCGCGCGGTCATCTGTGGCCTCCGCGGACACCCCTGTCGATCAGCGCGACGTACCGGCCTCCTCGTTGTTCAGGACGGGCGTGGCCGCGTCGTCGAGCGTGGAGAAGAAGGTCGCCACCGCGCCGGGAACCCCTTGCCCGATCGGGCTGGCCACGAAGAGCACGAGGGCGACGAGCGCGAACAGCACCGCTCCCCCGGGCACGCGCGCCCGAGCGCAGATGAACGCCCCGACGAGCGCGAAGAAGATCAGTACCCCGACGCCGTCCACCCCACCGGTCCTTTCGTCGTGCGTCCGTGGTCATGCCGCTCGCCTCCGGCGCCGCCAGCGCGGGATCTGAAACCCGCCGTCGCGCAGGACGCGGATGAGCCGAAGCCGCTCCCGGTAGGTCAACCCGCCCCAGATCCCGTGCGCCTCCCCGGTCGCGATCGCCGTCGCGAGGCATTCGGGCTGGACAGGGCACGACCGGCAGACCGCCTTCACCTGCCCCGCCGGCTGGCGGTCCTCCGGGAAGAAGAGGTCGGCGTCGATCTCCCGGCAGGTGGCGAACACCCGCCAGTCCGGGTCGACCTCGTGAACGAACAGGGCGGCGAAGAGCTCAGCCGCGCCCATCAGCAGCCTCCTCCGCGACGGCCGCAGTCCACTCCGCGACATCGACGGTGCGGTGTCCGGCCACCGCGGCCTCGGTCATGGCCTCGAGCGCCTTGGCCGGGACGACGATCCGCCCCCGAATCCTCAGCGCCGGGAACTCACCGTCCTGGATCGCGCGGTAGACGGTCATCTCCGACGCGCCGAGCATCCGCGCCGTCGCGGCGACGCTGTAGAAGGCCGGCGCGACCGAATCCGCACTGCTCTGCTGCTTCCTCATAAGTCCTCCTCAGAACGACCTGGCTCAACCATATGCACATAGTGCACATGTGGCAGTAGGTGTGGTGACACACCTGTGGATGGGCGTGTCGTGGAAGGTGGTGGTGCCCGACCGGCAAGATGCCGGTGACGAGGCGAGGAGGGTCGGTGGCGAGGCGCCCCAAGTACCAGCAGATCGCAGACGACCTGCGCGGCAAGATCCTGGACGGGACCTATGCCGTCGGCGACCTGCTGCCCTCCACCTCGGCGTTGATGTCGACCTACGCCGTGTCCGTCACCGTCGCCCGCGCCGCGGTCAAGCAACTGCAGTCCGACGGGCTTGCCGAGGGCCAACCAGGCAAGGGCGTCTATGTCTCGCGGGAGCCCGAGCCGTCCGTTCCGTCGGCCGAGTTCGTCGAGATCAGTCAGCGCATCGACGACCTCCGGGAGGCTCTCGACTCGGCGATGGCGCAGCTCGACGCGCGGGTGAGTGAGCTGGAGAAGTCGCTCCGCCGTTGACCGTCCGGCCGAGCTCGTCGATCCTGGCGGCGAGCAGGTCCGCCCAGCGACGCACCTCCGCGCCGAGCCGGGTCAGCTCCCGCCGCACCTCTCGTCGTTCGGCTGCGCTGAGCAAGGCCCCGCCGGCCTCCTCTTGTCGTCTGTCCTCCACGTGATCCACTCTGGCTTTCGCGAACTGCCCGCGGCAGGGCGCACATGGGGGCACACTCGGACGCCCAGGGCGCGGAGGGAGGTCGATGGCAGCCAACGAACGGCTCTGCGCGCTCCTGCGCGAGGCCGGCTACCTCGACCGCGACGGCTCCGTGGGCCGCAAGCGCTTCGCACGTGCGGTGACCGCGATGGCTGCGCGACGGGGACTCACCCGCGAGTACACGCACACCTACGTCAGCCGCTGGATCAACGGGACCATCCCGCGCGACGAGGAGGCGAGGGCGTGCATTCTGCAGGCCCTGGGCGAACGTCTCGGGCGCGAGGTACGTCCCGACGAGGTCGGGTTTGTGGGTGGACAGACGGTGAGCCCCGACGTGGGCCTCAGCTACCCCACCGACGCCGACGAGTCCGCATCCACCCTCGCCGCCCTGCTCCAGGCCGACATCGACCAGGCCGGCTCGGTGGTCGCCTCGGCGGCAAGACCAGCAGCATGGAACGAGGCCTCGCTGACGTGGCTCGTCGGCACGCGAGGCTCCGCCGACGTCGAGCCGAGGACCGTCGGCAGAGGCGATGTCGACCGGATCCGACAGACCCGGCTGACCTTCGCGATGCTCGACAACAGGTTCGGCGGCGGCCACACGCGTCGGGCCCTCATCGCCTTCTTGCGGGACGAGCTACCGAAGTCCTTGCGTGCCGGCGCGTCGTCGACTGTGTACCGGGAGCTGTTCACGGCCGCCGCGGAGATCACCCAGCTCGCGGCCTGGAGCTCCTACGACGTCGGGCACCACGGTCTCGCCCAGCGCTACTTCATCCAGGCACTGGCGCTGGCCGACGAGGCCGGGGATCGCAGCCTCGCGGCGAGCATTCTCGACGCGATGAGCCACCAGGCGACCTACCTCGGCCGGTTCCGCGAGGCAGCGAATCTCGCCCGGGCCGCGCAACTGGGGACGAGCTCACTCGGCATCCCCGTGCTCAGCGCGCACTTCAGCGTGATGGAGGCACGGGCGCTCGCCAGGCTCGGCGACGCAACGGGGTGCGACGCGGCGCTCGGCCGAGCCACCTCGCAGTTCGAGCGCCACTCCCCTGGGGACGGTCCGGAGTGGATCCAGTACTTCGACGAGGCGGAGCTTGCTGCGGAACTCGGCCACTGCCATCGCGACCTCGGGCGCCCGTCCGATGCTGCGCACTGGGCGTCACAGGCCGTGGAGGGAGCCAGCGGTGAGTACGTCCGCAGCGACTTCTTCGCGACGATGGTCCTCGCCCACGCCCAGCTCGACGGCGGCGAGGTCGAGGCCGGCTGCGCGACCGCGCTGACCGCGCTCGACCTCGGCGAGGACCTGCAGTCCACGCGGTGCGCGAGCTACGTCGACGAGCTCCGGCAGCGTCTGCCCCGCTTCCGCGGGTCTCGCGTCGTGCGGGACTTCGACGAGCAGGCTCGTTCCCGCCGGCTCTGGGGTCAGTAGGCCGACCAGTCCTTGCGGCTCGCTCCGGTCCTGAGGGCAGCGATCCGCTTGGCCGCCTCCGCCGCCGATTTCTCCGACTCGGCGGCCTGCCGGCTCAGCCACGCCGTCATCGCGATCTCGCGCATGTCGGCGAGCTGCTCGTAACCCTCCCACTGCAGCAGGTCGTAGCCGTAGACGCGGACGAAGGTCTCGTACTCCTCGCGCGTGTGCCAGCCCAGCCGGTCGTAGAAGAGCGCTGTCTGGATCAGGTCCCACTCGCGCGGGCCGACGGCGAAGCTGTCGAGGTCGATGAGTACGGGCCGTCCGTCGCGGTCGAGGAGGACGTTGCCGACGTTCGCATCCCCGTGGATCACGCCGCGAGGCAGCGCGAACGGGAGATCGTCGAACGTCTCGCGCGCCCAGCGATAGCGCTCCTGCAGGAAGGCCGCGTCGTCCGCCTCGAGTCCTGGGAACGACGGCAGCGGTGCGTCGGGTGAACCGAAGGGCCGCAGTCTCGGAAGCTCGAGAGAGGACGGCGCGTCGAGCTCGTGCAGCCGCCGGATGAGCGCGGCCACGTCGGCGAGGCCGGCGTAGGTCTCGCCGTCGGATACTGACTTCCAGAACGTCACAAGACGATCGCCGACGACGACCGGTTGCTCGAGGCCAACGAGGCGCGTCGCGGGGTAGTCGAGCTCCTCGAGCCACCGCGCCACGCTGACCTGGCGCTCCACCGCGTCAGCTCTGGCCCCAGGGCGGGAGACGCGCGCGATCACGCGGTTCGGCAGCCGGAAGACCGCGTTGGAGCCGTACCGGATCAGTTCGGCGGGCTCGCTCTCGCGCTGGACCTTCCGCGCCGCCGCGTGCAGCACGGCCGCCGGATCGTTCTGCTGGATCTGATTCGTCATTCCCGCGTCGCTGATCGCGCACCTCAATCTCTCATCCTGGAACCCGTCCGCGGCGCTGCCGACCCGAGCCTACGGCCGGGCCTCGCGCCCGTCAGTCCGTCGGATACAGCCGGCGAGTGAACGAACGAGGCTGCTCGTTCCCTTCGACAAACCACGCGACCGACTGTCTCGTCCCCAGCCGGCCGACGCGGAAGCTGGTCACGGACGTCGAGAGCACCCGGTCGTCGAGCGACCGGGACCGGGCATACTCACGCGCCTCGGCCTCGGTTCCGAAGATGACCTCGACCGCTCCGACGTCGTCCGGCCTCGTCGCGTGGACCGAGTAGACCGTGTCCGCCACACCGCCTCCTCTAACTACGTCAATCTACGACATAGTACGACGAGCAGTGCCATGAACCTGATCAGCTGCATAGCCTGCGTGTCGTGGCACGGCTGGTGACGAGCGGACAGCTCGCCAAGGAGCTGGGCCTCAGCCTGCGGACGATCCAGCGCTACATCGCCAGCGGAGCGATCACGCCCGAGCTGCGAACGCCCGGCGGGCACACGCGGTGGGATCCGGAGAAGGTGCGGAAAAAGCTGCGATCACTGGGCGACGACAGCCGACGGTGAGATTCTGCGAGACAGCACCTGCCTGTCGCCGAGAGCTTGCAGCCCACCATCTCCATGAGATCGACAAGATCTTCTGGAAGACGAAGCAGGCTACCTGAGCCTCGTGCTGAAAGCGGCGCTGACCGGCGGGGATCGCTCCTCGTGGGCCAGCGCGGCTTTTCGTTGTTGGGTGGTTTCTGGCAGCCCACAGACGGCCCAGACGACCCAAGAACGATCTTGGGGCTCTCCCACGCTCCCGAGGGCCATCCCGTCGAACCTGGCGCAGCCCGACCGCCCGGACGCCCGTAGGCGGCCCTCGACGCCGCCGCTGGCCCACCTACACAGCTCCGCCCACGGGTGGCCAGGTGGTCCTCCCCGGGAGGTCGTCGGGATCGCACGGGCCGCCATCCTGTGATCTGCCCGCCCGGCGAGGGCATGTAAGCCGATTGGTGAACCTGTGTGCCGAGCAGGCGTAAGAACCGTTGAGTACAGCGGGACTGTCGGTGACCCTTGCTAGGAAGTCGCTGACCAGGCAGAGGGGGTGCGATGGACACGCTGTTGATCTCGAACCCACTCGACCGCGTGCAGGCGACTCAGCCGAGGCACACACGGTTCCTCTTGGCGAAGATCACAGGTAACACCGGTAACGCAGGTGGCCGTCGCGGAGACGTAACTGCCGTGCGACGGTCACGCGTCGCACACAGTTCACTACCCGTACGAAGGACGTGCGTGCCTACTCGCCAGCAGAACGTGCTTCCAGTCATCGACTCCACGTTCACGACGTGTATGGAGCAACTTCAGGAGGGCTACGTGGCCGCCGTTGCGGCCACCGCTGGTTGCACGCTGGAGCCTATCAAACGCGACGTCTATGGCACCGACGTACGAATCATCCGACCCGGCCGCGGCGACTTCAATGAAGAAGTCGTCGTCATGGCGCAGCTCAAGAATACGACGCAGGTTCGGCCGGACCCCTCCAAGGATTTTTTTTCCTATCAGTTCAAGAAGCGCATCTACTTCGAGAAGCTCGCAATGCGTCGGACAACGACAAAGGCGATACTGCTGGTGATGGCGACCGAACTCGCTCAAGCAGACTGGAGCAAGTCATCGCATAACGCCCTCGAGGTGCGCAACTGCTGCTATTTCCTCAATCTGGAAGGCGAGACGGCTGCAGAAGGGGTTCAATCTCCCTCTGTTCGCATCCCGACGAGGAACATCTTCGACGCAGATTCCCTGACCGCGATGCTCGATAGGGTCGAGCGCGGCGAGGCGATCTAGGATGTCTCGCCCCCTTCCCCTCACGTCTTCCCAAGTCGACCCGAGGCAATTCCTGCTTACCCTTCGAAACGAAGGCTGGACGACCGTCGGAGGACGTGCCGGGCTATATGAACGCCTCCGCCCTCCCCTCAGCGATCAAGGTCTGATTCCTGACCGCTGGTCGCTTCTGATTCCGCTCGACACCCGCGCTCCCGACTATTCCGAGCTGATGACAGCCGCACTGGCGGAGCTTGTAGATTCCCGCCTACCCGCGGCCCGATCCATCGACCTGCTACCACGTCTCCAAATGGGCCAGGCTGACGCCTTCCACTTCCGCAAGGAGAGCGCAGCGCCGCCTGGCCTCATTGGCTGGCGGGACGGCGAGGAGCTAGTCCGCTCAGCGCGACAGACCTTGGTTGCTGGCGCCAAGTCGCACATCAGCCGCTTACGGCGCTTCAGCAACAGGTTCGGACAGTTCGCAGGCAGATATCTGGACAACGTTCTAATGGGGCAGACTGCTGTCGGCAGCTATGTCGTAACGGCATATGCGCCTGTTGATACTCCCATAGCCTTGACCTCTTCTAAGCTCGATCTGGCATCGTTGCCCGGCACCGAGGCCGCACCAGCGCGTGAAGTAACCCTTGCAATTGGTCGAGCACTTGAGGCAACACAGGAGGCAGTCGAGCATTTCCACTCCTCGGGTAGCTTGTCAGGATTCGAGGCAGGGGTAAGTAGCGGAATCTCGTTCGACCTCCTGACCGCTCTGAAAGGGATAACCAAGAACTCCGACGAGGGGGAGGTCGCCCTAGAGTGGATCTCTTACGAGGCAACCGACGCGCAGTCGAGAGAGTCCAAATTCACATTCACGGCAGCTGACACGCCTGTACTTGAGCGAGCGTCCAATCGATTGTCTGCCGAGGTCGAGACAGACATGGAGTCCACCATTGTCGGACGCGTTCACCTACTTACAAAGAAGGAACTTGGCGGTCCCGGGGTCTTCGGAATGGAAACCCTGCCCCCGAACGCAAAGAAGTTCCGTGTTCGCCTGTCCGATCCGGATGAATACCACGCTGCCGTCCAAGCACACGACCGCGACCTGGTGATTCGGGTCAGCGGCCGTCCGGAACGTGACGGTACGTTGACCTGGCTCTATGAGGCCAGCATTGTTTCGACCATCGGCCCTGTCGACGAACTGCGTTCGGAGTTGGTCGCCCAGGGGCGCACACAGGCTGACCAGCTGGCTTTCCCCGAGCTTCCTGAGTCGAACAAGTAGCGCCCTCTAGCAGCGCGCCGGACGGGGACCGGCCGCGGGCCGCACGCCCGGCCGGCGGGCAGCGGCGCGGCGGCGGAGCTGCCGCCTTTGGGTCCAGGCTCACTGAGCGCCCTGCCCGTCCCCAGACGGTGTCGAGGCCAGGTCACATCGACGGATGTCAGGGCTGCCGGCAGGTGGCGGCGGTCGACCGACTCGGTGTGCTGCTGGCTGGCTGAGAGCTTCGTCTACCAATGTCGGGCAAGGACGCGCCTGGCAACGAGCCCCGGCTGACTAGCCCTGCCCCACCGGAGTCCGGCGCAATGGGCGCGGCGCGACGGCTCCGTCCGGCGCGCTTCGACCAACCAACACAGCGCGCTAGCTCGATTGCGACCGCCCGAAGGGGCGGGCGAGAAGAAGATCTCGCCCGCTCCTCCTGGCTCACAGGATGCGGATCGTCAAGCACATCCACCGGTCCAGGCCGACCAGCGTGAACGACGCGGCCAGCGCCCGGCGCCGTCCCCGAACCCTCACGGATCCTGCGACCTCCACCGCACCCTCGTGGGGCTGGGACGGGTGGAAGCTCAGCAGGCGGGCCCCGCCGCGTAGGCCGCTGGCCTCGACCGGCACCGCCCGCAGGTAGCGCAGCACCCGCGGGGCAACCAGGTCGGTGAGCAGCTTGGCCGGGCGCCGCTGGTCGAGCACCTCCACCGCCATCGCCACCGTCCGGTGCGCCTGCCCGACCGCGGCGCGATCGAGCACGACGTCGGTGACCGGGTCACCGGGCGGGAGCTCGGCCGGGGCGTCGGCAGGGGCACGGTGACCGCAGGTGGGGCACGGGTCGAGGAAGTCCTCGCCGTCGAACACCACCGTGCGGACCGGGCGGAGCTCGAGCACCCGCCGAAGCGTGTTCTCGTCCTGGGGCGTCTCCTTGTGGTCGAGGGTCTGGGACATGGCGGCCTCCTGGAGAGTTCGGCAACCAGCTGAAGCAGCAGGGTTGTTCGGCTGTGGTGGGCTGGCTGCGGGGCGCGGTGCGAAGCGCCCGCCCTTGCCTCTCCGCGCCCGACTCCGCCCGGCGAGGCTCGCGGGCAGGGGCGACCGTCAGGTCGTCGGCGGAGCCGATGCGCAGCACCCTTGCCCGTGAGACCGGGCGGGGTAAGCGGCCCACCACGGAAGACGCAGCCCGGCCGAGAGGCCGGTCGTCTGCAGTCGGCTCTGAAATCGCAGGGCAAGCGTGTCGTCGCCGTCGTCAGACTTTGGGCCGCGTCACGACCGTGGTACCGGTCGCGTCGGTGTACTCAAGGTCTTGCCGAACGTGAACTGCCGCCTCAATTCGACTGTTATCAACCCGCGATCCGGCCGCGGTAACGGGCCACCCAAGCACTGCGATTCGTGAAGTGACGTCGGGGGACGAAATGCACGAACGGAGACGCTCCCCCATGTCTCAGCCTCACCCGCCACGTCGCGGTCAGCCGTACTACGGTCCCCAGAACGGTCGGCCCGGTCCCTACCCGCCCCAGCACCGACAGCCGCAGCCGATGCCTCAGCAGTACGGCCAGCAGTGGGCGCCGCCGCGGCAACCGCAACAGTTCGGCTTCACCGGCGGCCAGCAGCTGCCGTCTCAGATTCCCACGCAGCGGAGCGCCGAGCCGACGCCGCCGAAGAAGCGGAGGAAGTGGCCGTGGATTGTCGGCGCGCTCATCCTGATCCCCATCCTCGCCTTCGCTGGCTGCACCGCTCTCGTCGGCGGCGCCGTTAAGGCCGTCGACGACGCTCGCCAGGGCGGCTCGGTCGGACTCGGCGAGATGTTCTACTACTCGTCCAAGGTCGGGCTTATGGTCGCCGCCCCTACGCCGCACAACCCCGGGAACCAGTACATCGTTGGTCGAGGCGAGCAGGGCTGGGAGTCGACCGTCACGATCACCAACGGCAGCAGCCATCCTGTGGGCGCCAGTCTGGTCACGATGAACGCGACCGTGAACGGGGCGCCGGCCGAGCGCTACTTCGACGACGGCGCCGACCTGGCGACGCAAGACATTGCGCCGGGACAGTCCCTGCGGGTGCCGTTCCGCTTCAAGACCAAGAAGGGCGCTACCGGGCCCGTGCAGATCGCGGTCGCCGCCGAGTTCAACGAGCCGGTGTTCTTCAACGGCACTCTCAGCTGACGAGAAGCTCAACCAAGCACGCTCCCGGTGCTGGCCCGGCAGCCGTCGGGCCAGCACCGGAGGTTGCCTCGGCCGTCAGCGCTCCGCTCACGGCGGAGTCGGGCGACGTCAGGACCCGCCGAAGACGATCCTTGTTCCCGGCGAGGCCGGGGTGTCCAGGTCCTCGACGACCACGCCGTCGAGCTTGATCACCTTGCGCTCGAGGTGCGAAGCGATCCGCTCCTCCGACAGCATCGCCTCGAGGCGGGTCCGGACCGTCGGGATCTCCTCAGCCTGCTCCGCGTCGCTCACGGCAGGATCAACTTCCGCTGCACGGCGGCGGATGCCGTCGGCTGCCTCACCACTTCGGGGCTCATCGATCAGCTCCGGTAGGTCTGGCCGTTGTAGCGGCGGAGCTTCAACGCCTCGGCTGGCACGAGCTGATCCACAAGCGTCAGCCCCAGCGAGGGGTTCCGCGACGCCCACATGATGGGGAACGTGACAAGCCCGTACCAGCGCGCGTCGAGCCCGCGGAACCAGGAGTGGAGCTCGCCGTTCGCGACGCCGTCGAGCACTCCGGGCTTGCTGATGTCGATGTTCCGTCGCTCCTGCGGGCCGTAGATGCACCGCAGGTCGACGTAGACGGGCTTGGCCATCCTGCGCATGGGCACCACCTCCTACTCGAACGCATGTTCGGATCGTACGGCTCCGCGCCAGCGCTGTCGTCTCCAGCCGCAGCACGTCACTCCACGAGCGCACAAGATCGGGCAGCCTCAGGAAGAACTGCTCGGGGCGACGAAGGTGCGGATGCGCTCCTTCAGCTCGGGATCCGCGACCTCCATGGTGAAGTCCCCGAGGTCGCTCGGGTCGCGGCCATCCCGGCGGACGGCGTCGACGAGCAGCTGACGCAGTTGGGCCGCATCGTTCGGGTCGGCCTCGGCCGAGAAGTCGGCGATGACATAGCCGCGGCGGCGGACCACGAAGTCGAGGAGCCTCGCCGAAGCATGAGCGGGTGGGGTTGGCTGCGCTGGCTCGACCTCGGCGATCTCCGGCTCGGGCTCCTGCGCCAAGGGCATTGCCTCGGACGGGAATGACGTCGCAGAGTCGTCGAGGTCAACGGTCTCGAGCACGATCGGCCGACCTCCGGTCTTGAGTAGGACCAGGCCCCACTCCTCGAGGAGCTGCAGAGCCTTGTACACGGTGCCGACGCCGACATCGTGCCGCTTGGCCAGGGCGTTCACGGCGAGCAGCGGATCACCGGGCACGAGCTCGCCGGAAAGAATCTGCTGGCGGATGACCGACGCGACCTTCTCGAACGGCAGGCGAGGCGCCGTCTTCGCCCGCTCGCTCGCGGATGCGGCCACCTTCGGACGCTCGGGCAGCCGTGCGGCGATGCCGGCCGCTGCACGCTGATCGGCCTCGGCCAGCCAGGCGCTGTAGACCCGCAGCGTGGTGATGCCGCCGCCGCTGTGTCCCAGCCGTCCGGCGACGGTCCGGACGTCCATCCCGGCCGCGATCAGCTCGGTCGCCGAGTAGTGCCGCAGAGCGTGGAAGTGCGTCTCGATGTCGAGCCGCTTTGCCATCCGCGTGTAGCGCTGCCCGACCGAGGCCGGCACCAAGGGCTCGCTGCTGTCCGGCGCCTGCGAGAAGACGTACGCCTGCCCGGTGAGCAGCTTGCCCACCTGCGCCGCCGCCTCCTCGGCCCGCGCCCGATGCTCGGTCAGGACCGCTCGCGTCTCGTCGTCGATCGTCACGCGGCGCTGCTGGTGGGTCTTCGTGTCCTTCTCCACCAGCTTGCTGCGGCCGTCGGTCGCCAGGGCTCGGCGGATCTCGACCAGACTCTGCTCGAGGTCCACGTTGCGCCATCGCAGCGCGCAGACCTCGCCGCGACGCGCGCCCGTCGTCATGGTGAACCAGACCAGGGCGCCCCAGTCCGGATCCAGCGACGCCTCCTCGATCAGCTTCGCCGCCTCCGCCGGCGTCGGCGGCCGCGGGTCCGGCGGCTTCGGCGACGGTGCTTCGGCCTGGACCACCGGACTCGTTGCGATCCAGCGCCAGCGCACGGCCTTCTTGTATGCGGCGTTCAGTATGTGGTGGACGTGCCGGATCGTCGTGTTCGACAGCGGCTTGCACACGTGCGGCCGGCAGCGCTCGTCGCACTCGTGCGGCTGAGGCGTGCGATGGTCGATCTGCCGTCTCTTCGGTCGGCAGTGGATGCGGCAGCGCCGGAGCTCGGCGTAGAGCGAGTCGAGGACGTCGGGATCCACGGCGCCGGCCTTGAGCCCGCCGATGAACGGGCGGACGTGGTTCTCCAGGTAGCGCGTGTACATGAGGTGCGTGCTCGCGCTGACGTCGATCATCTCGAGGTAGCGGTCGAGGAGCTGGTTCACCGTGGCCGACGTCCGCGGGTTCCGGCGCTCGTCGACCTCGTTGAGCATCCGCGTGCGCGCTGCCTCGGCCCGCGCCCGAGCATCCGGGCCGGGCGGGATGATCTCGACAAGGCGGTGCCGCTTTCCCGTGACGGCGTCGTAGCCGGCGTGCACACGTACTCGCAGCCCGCCGTTCGGCAGACGATCGATGCTCCCCCGCACGCGCTTCCGGCCCGCCCGCGATGACCCCATACGGCCGAAGCTATGGCGGTTGGGGTCAGATTTGGGGTCACGACACGCTGGCACTGAGCGTGTCTCGCGAGCATCCGACCTGGTCGGAGGGGGTGGGCGCGGCAGGGATCGAACCTGCGACCGCTCGGGTGTAAACCGAGTGCTCTCCCGCTGAGCTACGCGCCCGGGACCGGGGCGGGCGACCGCCCA
>NZ_JNYD01000054.1 GCF_000717175.1 Pseudonocardia autotrophica
GAGACGGGTTCGCACGCACCAAGCACGAACGAGCACAGCCGACCCCGTCCAGATTCTCATCCCTCGAGGCGGCCCGGGGTAGGGCCATGACATCTCAGACGGCGTAGCGGCCGGTGATGCCCAGCGCGTTGGTGACGCGGTCGCCGATGAACGGCACGACCACCCAGACGGCGAACGACCAGAGGTCGAGCAGCGGGAACAGCGGGACGGACACCAGGAAGGCGAACCCGGTGATCGCCGACGGCACCCAGCCGTAGCGCACGAGCTGCCGCGGCGTCCCGGGGATGTACGCCCGGGTGCGGCCGAGGACCGCGACGATGGCGGCGAACGTGCCGATCTGCAGCGTCTCGGCGAGGGCGTACACGGCGAAGCGCGCGAAGTCGACGTGGGCCTCGGCGATGAACCGCGTGAAGAACGGCGTGAGCACGATGATCAGCAGCCACAGCATGTTCAGCCAGGTCAGCGGTAGTGAGGCGCGCCCGACGTACCGGAACACCCGGTGGTGGCTGATCCAGTGCCGGGCGATCACCGCGAAGCTGATGAGGAACGCCAGGTACTCGGGACGGTTGGCCGCGAACCCGGCCGCGAGCTCGGCGGCGGTGTCGCCCTGCGGCACCTGCAGGTCGATCGCGAGCAGCGTGATCGCGATCGCCACGACGGCGTCGGAGAAGAAGATGAGGCGCTCGGCCGCACCGCGCTCGGTCGACGCGAACTCGTCCTCGGTCTCGTGCGCGGACGCCTCGGCCATGGGCGGATGCTAGCGATCTCCGTGCGGTGCGGACAGACGTCGCGCGCTACAGCCCCCGGCCGCCCAGCGGGCCGCCCAGCTGGCCGTCCGCGGCGCCTGCGGCGGGGTCCTGCCCCACGGCGTCGAACGCCCGCATGATCTCCAGGGCGATCATCAGCATCCAGCCGGAGCCCTCCACCGTGCCCCCGAGCAGGTCCTCGGCCTGCTTGACGCGGTAGGCCACGGTCCCGGGCGAGACGTGCAGCTGGTCCGCGGCGGCGGCCCGGCTGCGGCCCACGGCGAGGTACGTGGCCAGGGTCTCCCGCAGCCGCCGGGCCTTGGCCGACGCGGCGCACAGCTCGGCGCCCAGGGTGCCGAGCGCGAACCGGCGGGCGTGCTCGGCATTGGCGGTGAGCAGGCCGGCGACGGACGACTCGTGGTGCCCGACGACGCCCCCGTGCCCCAGCCCGGACAGCCGCGCGGCCTCCTGCGCGGCGACATGGCTCCAGCGGAAGCCGTCGACACCCTCGGCGGCCGGCCCCACGGCGGCCCGCACCCCGACGGCGAGCGGCCCGCCGGCGCGGATCCGCCCGGCCGGCTCCTCCGCCGGTCGCGCGGGCCAGTGCAACCATCCCCACAGCGTGGTCGGCGACCGGTGCAGACCGACTGTCCCGTCGGCGCCGAGGACCTCCGCGAGCCGGGTGAGCTCCCCGTCGAGCCGGACCGCCGGCCGGTCCGCGGTGAGCAGGACGGCGACGTGCCACCCGCCGAGGGAGTGCCCGAGCGCCGTCTCGGCCGCGCCCCGGTCGACCGGCCCGCCCGCCAGGATCTCCTCGACCGCCTCCATCCGCGCCGCCGCGGCCGAGCCGGTCCAGTCGGAGAGCTCCGCGGCGTACCGGCGCTCGACGGCGTCGCTGAAGGCCTCGACGTAGCCGAAGGACTCAGCGGTGAGCGCGCGGGCCTCCGCGGCCGCCTCCACGGGCGGCACGACGGCCTCCGTCACCGCCACCAGCGCGTCGAGCGCGGCGAAGTGCGCGGTCCACATCATGCGCAGCAGCCGCGGCAGCGGCACGCCACCGCGGACCGCGCCGCGGACCGAGGCCAGCAGCTCGCCGGGGACGGCGAGGTCGGCGGGCGCCGTCTCCGTGCGCAGCCCGCGAAGCACGGCGAGGAAGCAGCCCTGACAGGCGCTGAGCAGCTGGCGCACGGTCTCGGCGGTGCGCGGCCCGCCCTCGATGGCCGCCTCCGCCCCGCGCTGGGCGGCCTCCAGACCCCAGCGCGCCGCGGGCAGGCCCAGGACGGCGACCGTCTCCTCGAAGGTGTGCGGCGCGCACCGGACCTCGACGACGGCCCCGCCGGGTTCGAGCGCGTCCATCCACGTCCGGCCGGCGAGCGGGCGCGGTGCACCGTGCGCAGGGATCGGGTCCACCTCCGGGTCGGCGTTGCGCCGGGGCGACAAGAGGTCCGCGGGACGTTGGCGTGCGAGGCGAAGAATAACCGCATCGCGATGGTGTCGGATGGTCACGACGGTTCCGGAGGGGACCAGGGCCGTCGACGCGGCCGGGGGAGGGGGGCCTCTCGCCGGTGGCCCCGCGGAGCAGGGCACGGCTCCGCGGGGCCTCGCGGCGTCGTCACCACTACGCCCGGGCGAGCCGCAGCAGCTCGCGGGTCGAGGTGTCCGGCAGGTAGGCCCGGGTGAGCGCGACGCCGACCCGCGGCAGGTCCGCCTCGTCCCGGAACACCAGGTGCATCGGCTCGTACCGCGGCTGGAACTTGGCCTTGAAGGCGTGCAGCGAGCGGAATCCGTACAGCGGTTCGAGCCGGGCGCCGAGCGTGTCGAGGAGGCGGTCGAGCACCGCGGTGTCGCCGGAGGCGTCGGTGCGGGCCAGCGGCGCGCCGGAGAGCGAGACGACCGTCGCCCCCTCCTCGCGGAAGGCCAGGCAGGCCGACGCGATCAGGAACTCGACGACGGGCCGGAACCCGCCCTCCCGCCGCCGCATGACGTCGAGCGTCCAGCCCGTCACGGTCCCGCCCGCTGCGTACACCGGCAGCCACGACGTCACGCCGTGCACCAGGCCGTCGGCGTCGACGGCGAGGCCGACGCGGACGTGCGGGTCGAGCGCCTCGTCGACGCCGCCGAGGGTGAACCCCATCTCCGGCAGGCCCTTGCCGCCGACCCACTGCTCCGAGAGCTCCCGCACCTGGTCGACGACGGCGTGCCGTTCGTCGGCGAGCCGGACCAGCCGGTGCGTGATCCCCTGTTTGCCCGCCTTGTTCAGCGCGGAGCGCACGTCCTGCCAGGCCTTGCCGCGGAACTCCAGCTCCGGCAGGTCGACGAGGGTGTCCTCGGCGACCTGCGCGGTGAACCAGCCGGCCTCCCGCGCTACGCGGGCGGTCCGGTCCGAGGCGGAGAACAGGCAGGGGATGAGCCCCGCCGTCTCGCTGCGCACCCCGAACTCCTCGAGCGCCGCGACCGGGTCCGGCCCGATCGGGTCGCCGAGGCCGATCGCCACACCGGCGTGCCGCTGGAACGCCACGCAGGAGTCGCCGTCGGCGGTCACGAACCACTCGTTGTCCGGCCAGGTGGCCATCCAGGAGACGGTGCCGCCGCCGTGCTTCTCCAGCAACGCCACCGCGGTCCCGCGGTCCGTCACGCCGCCGACCGCCCGCCGGGCGCGGCGCGAGGGCACCCGCCACGCCCGCCGCCCGACCAGCAGCAGCACGAGCAGCGCCGTCCAGGCGAGCCGGTCGGCCACGAACAGGCCCGGCTGGTCGAGGACGGCCTCGGCGTTCTCCAGGACCGCCGCCAGCACGAACAGCACGCCGGCCAGCAGCCCGACGGCGACGTTGAGCCCGGCGAGCCCGACGGCCCACCGCCACGCCACGCGCCGGCCCTTGCGCAGCCCGTTGACGAGCAGCGCCGCGCCGACGACCGTGATCGCCAGGTCGACCCAGCTCGCCTCCGGGTCGCCGGTCGGGCCGAGCGGGCCGTCGTTCGGCAGCAGGAAGCTCAGCACCGAGCCCGCCACCATGAGCACCAGCAGGAACACCGCGAGCAGCCGCCACTCCCGGCGGCTCGGCCGGGTGGCCGGCACCGCCCGGGCGCGGACCAGCCGCGGCCCCACGACCAGCGCGATCAGCACGGCGACCAGGTGCTCGAGGTCCGCCAGCGAACCGAGGTAGACGGCCGACGCGAGGACGTAGAGGGCCAGGGCGAGGCGCAGTCGCAGCCGCCACGGCGGGCGCAGGGTCGCGCTGGTCACCGCGAGCGCGGCGAGCGCCCCGGCCGAGAACCCGACGTCGAGCAGCCGGCTCGTGGTCTCCGCCCACGGCCAGCCGGTGCCGCGCACCACGAGCAGGAAGCCGAGCGCGGTGAGGATGCCCACCAGCTGCCCGGCGACGGCGGTCAATGCGGCCAGCCCGGTCCCCAGCCGCCACTCCGCCCAGCCGACGAAGAGCGCGAAGCTGCCGGTCATGACGAGGTAGAAGGGCGGGATGACGGCGAGGAACGGCCCGGTCAGCAGCGTCCACCAGCGGCCGTTCTCCAGTGCGGGCACCCCGTAGGCGACCCAGGGGTACCAGGCCTGGTCGGCCGCGGCCCGCCAGAAGGCGCCGGTGGCGAACCCGGCCACGATCATCACGAGCACGACCGTGCTGGTGAACGGGATGCGCCGCACCAGCGTGCCGACCCTGGCGGCCGGCGCGGCGAGGGCCGGGAGACCCCGTGCCGGGCGGGCCGTGGTGCCGTCGGTCATCGTCGCCTCCCGCGGCGGGGTGCCGGGACCGCCGTCGTCTGCGTGCTGTTCGGGGGATCGGGGGCGGCGTTACGGTGCGGCCATGTGCGACGGACACGCGAGCCGGGCCGAGGTCGCGCAGGGCGTCCCCCGTCCCGCCGAGGGTCCCGCGGTCGACCCGATCCCTCTCGAGCCCGTCGACGAGGTGCGGATCACCACCCTGGTGGAGAACGTGTTCGACGCCCTGCTCACCGGCGACGAACGGGTCTCCCGGGTGGGTCTCGGGGCGGGCCGGGCCACCGCCGCGCAGTTCGTCGGCGGCGCGGCGGACGTGGGGCTGATGGCCGAGCACGGGTTCGCCGCCCTGGTCACGGTGCGGCGCGGCACGGCGACCACCTCGCTGCTCTTCGACGCCGGCCTCTCGCCCGACGCGCTGGTCGTCAACGCCGGGCGGGTCGGCGCGGACCTCGACGTCGTCCAGGGGATCGTGCTCAGCCACGGGCACCCCGACCACGCCGGCGGGCTGGCCGGGCTCGCCGGCCGGAGGGGGACCCGCGCGCTGCCGATGGTGCTGCACCCGGCCGCGTGGACCCGGCGCCGGTTCGCGGTGCCCGGCGGCGACACTCGCGAGCTGCCGACGCTCAGCCCGCGGGCGCTCGCGGGCGAGGGGTTCGAGCTGGTCGAGCGGCGGGTCCCGTCGGTGCTGCTCGACGGCGCCGTGCTGATCACCGGCGAGGTGGACCGGACCACGGAGTACGAGCGGGGGATGCCGCCGGCGCACCAGGCGTGGACCGGGTCGGCCTGGGAGCACGACGCCGCCGTGGTCGACGACCAGGCCCTGGTGGTGCACGTGAAGGACAAGGGACTGGTGGTGCTCACCGGGTGCGGGCACGCGGGCGCGGTCAACATCGTCCGGCACGCGCAGCGGCTCACCGGGGTTCCGGAGCTGTACGCGTTGCTCGGTGGCCTGCACCTCGGTGGCCCGTACTTCGAGCCCGTGATCCCGCCGACGGTGGCGGCACTGCGCGAGCTGGCGCCGGCGGTTCTGGTCCCGGGGCACTGCACCGGCTGGCGGGCCCAGCACGCCCTGGCCGCCGCCCTGCCCGACGCGTGGATCGCCCCCAGCGCCGGCAGCACCTACACCCTCTAGAGGTGCTTGAGGGCTTCCTTGCGGGACAGGGGCGAGAGCTCGGGGTGGGTGTCGACGAACTCGCGCACCCAGAGCGGGTCCGTGCGCGCGTGCTGGCGCAGCGCCCAGCCGATCCCCTTGCGCAGGAAGAAGCCCTCGTCCTTCAGGCTGGCCTCGATGGCGTCGGCGAGGAGGTCGACGTCCGTGTCGCCCTTGGACTGCAGCTGGCAGAGGATCGCCGTCCGGCGCAGCCACGGGTCGGGGTCGGTGGCCCAGCGCCGCATCACCGGCGTGACCTGCACGGGATCGGCCCGCAGCACCGGCCCGACCAGGCGGGACGCGATCTCGTCCACGTGGTCCCACCAGGCGCCGCTGACCACCCAGTGCCGGTAGCGGGGGAGCCAGTCCGCGTCCGGCCAGCGCGCGTAGTCGCGGTACCCCGCGAGCGCGGTGGCCAGGTAGCGCTCCTCGCGGAACTGCGCGCCGTCCCACAGCGCGTCGGCCGTGGCGGCGAGCGTCCCGCGCGTGGGCGGGGGCTGGGCCTGCACGCCCTCGCGGAGGATCCGGGCCCGGACGGGCTGTGGCACGCCGCGGAAGGGCATGTCCGACTTCATGTACGCCCGCATGACGGGCGCGGCCTCCGGGTCCGCGGCCGCCTCGAGCCCGGCGCGCAGCGCGTCGGCCAGGGTGGTCATGAGATCAGCCTAGGCCCGGGTGCCGCCCTTCCGGGGAGCGTGAGCGGGAATGCCTTTGCATGAGATTTCACGGCAGTGCATAATCTTGCGCGTGGTACGGATCGCGGTGGCGGGAGCCAGTGGGTACGCCGGGGGAGAGCTCTTGCGGCTCCTCCTGTCGCACCCCGAGGTCGAGATCGGTGCGCTGACGGCGGGCGGCAACGCGGGGCGACGACTGGGCGAGTTCCAGCCGCACCTGCTGCCCCTGGCCGACCGCGTCCTCGAGGAGAGTACGGCGGAGGTGCTCGGCGGGCACGACGTCGTCTTCCTCGCGCTGCCGCACGGCAGGTCCGCGGAGCTCGCGGCGCAGCTCGGGGACTCCACCCTGGTGATCGACTGCGGCGCGGACCACCGGCTGCAGGACGCCGACGCGTGGGACCGCTGGTACGGCGGGGAGCACGCCGGCCACTGGCCGTACGGCCTGCCCGAGCTGCCCGGCGCGCGGGACGCGCTGCGGGGCACCACCCGGGTCGCCGTGCCGGGCTGCTTCCCGACGGTCTCCTCGCTCGCCCTCGCGCCGGCCCTCGCGGCCGGGCTCGTCGGCCCGGACGTCGTGATCACGGCCGTCACCGGGACGTCGGGCGCGGGCAGGTCGCTGAAGCCGCACCTGCTCGGCGCCGAGGTGATGGGCTCGCTCTCCGCCTACGGGGTGGGGGGCGTGCACCGGCACACGCCGGAGATCGCGCAGAACCTGTCGGGGGTGTCCGGTGAGCCCGTCTCCGTGAGCTTCACCCCCGTCCTCGCGCCCCTTCCCCGGGGCATCCTCGCGACCTGCACCGCGCCCCTGACCGGCGACGGCGCGCAGGCGCGGGAGGTCTACGACAAGGCCTACGCGGCCGAGCCCTTCGTGCACCTGCTGCCCGAGGGCCAGTGGCCCACGACCAAGGCGACGCTCGGGTCGAACACGGTCCACCTGCAGGTGGCGGTCGACGCCGACGCGGGCCGGCTCGTGGTCGTCGCCGCGATCGACAACCTGGCCAAGGGCACCGCGGGCGGGGCGATCCAGTGCATGAACATCGCGCTGGGCCTGCCCGAGGTCACCGGCCTGCCGACCACGGGGGTCGCGCCGTGAGCCTGACTGGTCCGCAGGGCTTCCGGGCCGCCGGGATCACCGCCGGGATCAAGGCCAGCGGCAGGCCGGACCTGGCCCTCGTCGTCAACGACGGGCCGGAGCAGACCGCCGCGGCCGTGTTCACCCGCAACAAGGTGAAGGCCGCCCCGGTGCTGTGGTCCCAGCAGGTCATGACCACCGGCACGCTGAAGGCCGTCGTCCTCAACTCCGGCGGGGCCAACGCCTGCACCGGCCCCGAGGGCTTCCAGACCGCGCACGCCACCGCCGAGAAGGCTGCCGAGGTGCTCGCGACCGGAGCCATCGAGGTCGCCGTCTGCTCCACGGGCCTGATCGGCGCCCAGCTCCCGCGGGACGTGGTGCTGGCCGGGGTCGAGAAGGCCGCCGCGGCCCTGGAGGCCACGCCCGACGCGGGCCTGGCCGCCGCCACGGCGATCATGACCACGGACACCGTCGCCAAGCAGGCCCTGTCCGAGCAGGCGGGCTGGTCGGTCGGCGGGATCACCAAGGGCGCCGGGATGATCGCGCCCTCGATGGCCACCATGCTGTCCGTGCTGACCACGGACGCGTCGGCCGACGCCGCGACCCTGGACCGCGCGCTGCGGGCCGCCGTCCGGGTCAGCTTCGACCGGCTCGACGTCGACGGCTCGATGTCCACGAACGACACCGTGATCGTCCTGGCCTCCGGGGCCTCGGGCGTCACGCCGTCGGAGCAGGACCTGACCGCCGCGCTCACCGAGGTCGCGAGGGACCTCGCGAAGCAGATGCAGGCGGACGCGGAGGGCGTCACCAAGCGGATCCTCGTGCGGGTGACCGGGGCAGCGAGCGAGGACGACGCCGTGGTGACCGCCCGGACAGTCGCCCGGGACTCGCTGGTCAAGACGGCGCTGTTCGGCTCCGACCCCAACTGGGGCCGGATCGCCGCGGCCGCCGGCTACGCCGACGCCGCCCTGGATCCCGAGAAGCTCGACGTCACGATCAACGGCGTCACCCTCTGCCGGGGCGGAGTCGCGGCCGGGGACCGCGGGCTGGCCGACCTCTCCGGCGAGGACGTCCTCGTCGAGGTGGAGCTGGGCCTGGGGTCCGGCGAGGCCGAGATCCTCACGACCGACCTCTCGCACGCGTACGTGGAGGAGAACAGTGCCTACTCCTCCTGAGGTCCCCACGCCCGACCCGCACGGCCGGCTCAAGCGGGCCGGGGAGAAGGCCGGGGTCCTGGCCGAGGCCCTGCCCTGGCTGCAGCGGTTCCACGGGCAGGTCGTCGTGGTCAAGTACGGCGGCAACGCGATGGTCGACGAGGAGCTGAAGGAGGCGTTCGCGCAGGACATGGTGTTCCTGCGGCTCGCCGGCATCCACCCCGTCGTCGTGCACGGCGGCGGCCCGCAGATCAGCGCGATGCTGAAGCGGCTGGGCCTTCCCGGCGAGTTCCGCGGCGGGCTGCGCGTGACCACCCCCGAGACGATCGACGTCGTCCGGATGGTGCTGGTGGGGCAGGTCGGCCGCGAGCTCGTCGGGCTGATCAACCAGCACGGGCCGTACGCCGTCGGGCTCTCCGGCGAGGACGCCGGCCTGTTCACCGCCGAGAAGCGCACCGCGCTCGTCGGCGGCGAGCCGGTGGACATCGGCCTGGTCGGCGACGTGGTCGAGGTCAACCCGGCCGCGGTGCTCGACATCGTGCGGGCCGGCCGGATTCCCGTCGTCGCGGGCGTGGCCCCGGGGGCGGACGGCCAGGTCTACAACATCAACGCCGACAGCGCGGCCGCCGCGCTGGCGGCCGCCCTCGACGCCGCGAAGCTCGTGGTGCTCACGGACGTCGAGGGGCTGTACGCGAACTACCCGGACCCCGAGTCGATCATCTCCGCGCTGACCGCGGCCGAGCTGGAGCCGATGCTCCCGGAGCTGGAGAGCGGGATGGCGCCGAAGATGGAGGCGTGCCTGCGCGCGGTGCGCGGCGGGGTCCCGCAGGCGCACGTGATCGACGGGCGGGTGCCGCACTCGGTGCTGCTCGAAGTGTTCACCAGTGAGGGTGTCGGAACGATGGTGGTGCCGGAATGACCAGCTACGCCGAGCGGTGGCAGCACGCGCTCATGAACAACTACGGCACCCCGCCGCTCACCCTGGTGCGCGGCGAGGGCGCCGAGGTGTGGGACGCCGAGGGCAACCGCTACGTCGACATGCTCGGCGGGATCGCGGTGAACTCCCTCGGGCACGCCCACCCGGCCGTCGTCGAAGCCGTGACCCGGCAGATCTCCACGCTGGGCCACACCTCGAACCTCTACATCACCGAGCCGCCGCTGCAGCTCGCCGAGAAGCTCCTGGAGCTGCTCGGGCAGGAGAGCGCGCGGGTGCTGTTCTGCAACTCGGGCGCGGAGGCCAACGAGGCGGCGTTCAAGATCACGCGCCGGACCGGCCGGACGAAGATCGTCGCGTGCGAGGACGCCTTCCACGGCCGGACCATGGGGGCGCTCGCGCTCACCGGCCAGCCGGCCAAGCGCGAGCCGTTCGAGCCGATGCCCCCGGGCGTCGTGCACATCCCGTTCGGCGACGTGGAGGCCCTGGAGGCCGCGGTCGACGACACGACCGCCGCGGTGTTCCTCGAGCCGATCCTCGGCGAGGCCGGCGTGATCGTGCCGCCGGAGGGCTATCTCGCCGCCGCCCGGGAGATCACCTCCCGCCACGGCGCCCTCCTGGTGCTCGACGAGATCCAGACCGGGATCGGCCGCACCGGCGCGTGGTTCGCGCACCAGGCCACCGGCGTGGTGCCGGACGTGGTGACGCTGGCCAAGGGCCTCGGCGGCGGGCTGCCCATCGGCGCCTGCATCGGCATCGGTGACGCCGCGGGCCTGCTCGAGCCCGGCCAGCACGGCACCACCTTCGGCGGCAACCCGGTGAGCTGCGCCGCGGCCCTGGCGGTGCTCAGCACGATCGACAACGACGGGCTGCTCGAGCACGTCGACCGGCTGGGCAAGGAGATCCGTGCGGGGATCGAGGGGCTCGCCCACCCGCTGGTCACGGACGTGTCCGGCGCCGGCCTGCACATCGGCGTCGGCCTGAACCAGCCGGTGTCCGCCGCCGTGGCCGCGAAGGCCCGGGACCGGGGCTACCTGGTCAACAACGCGGTGCCCACCCGCGTGCGGCTCGCGCCGCCGCTGGTGCTCACCGAGGCGCAGGCCCAGGGCTTCCTGGAGGAGCTGCCCGGGATCCTCGACGAGTCCGGCGGGACCGTCTGATGAGCGTCGTGGGCGGTCCGGAGCGCGGCGCCCGGACGGGCGGGCCGCGGCACTTCCTGCGGGACGACGACCTGTCGCCCGAGGAGCAGGCCGAGGTGCTCGCCCTGGCCGCGGACATGAAGGCGGACCGGTTCGCGCACCTGCCGCTGATCGGCCCGCGGCCCGTGGCGGTGCTGTTCGACAAGTCGTCGACCAGGACCCGGGTGTCGTTCGAGGTGGGGATCACCCAGCTCGGCGGGCAGCCGGTGATCCTCGACGCCGCGAGCAGCCAGCTCGGCCGGGGCGAGACGATCGAGGACACCGCACGGGTGCTGTCCCGGCTCGTGGACGCCGTGGTGTGGCGGACCGCGGGTCAGGCCCGGCTGGAGGCCATGGCCTCGGCGTCCCGGGTGCCGGTGGTCAACGCGCTCACGGACGAGTTCCACCCCTGCCAGGTCCTCGCCGACCTGCAGACGATCCGGGAGCGGTTCGGCCGGACGGCCGGGTTGACGCTCGCCTACCTCGGCGACGGCGCCAACAACATGGCCCACTCGCTGCTGCTCGGCGGCACGCTCGCCGGGATGCACGTGCGGATCGGCGCGCCCGCGGGCTTCACCCCCGACCCGGACGTGCTGCGGGACGCGAAGGCGCACGGCTCGGCGACCGGCGGGTCCGCCGAGGTGGTGGCCGACCCGGTCGCCGCGGTCGAGGGGGCGGACGTGGTCGTCACCGACACGTGGGTCTCGATGGGCCAGGAGGCGGACGGGCTGGACCGGGCGGCGCCGTTCCGGCCGTTCCAGGTCAACGCCGCGCTGCTCGCCCACGCGAACGAGCGCGCGATCGTGCTGCACTGCCTGCCGGCGCACCGCGGCGACGAGATCACCGACGAGGTGCTCGACGGGCCCGCCAGCGTGGTCTGGGACGAGGCGGAGAACCGGCTCCACGCCCAGAAGGCCCTGCTGGCGTGGCTGATGGACCCGGCCCGCGCATGACGGCGGTGTGGCGATGACCGCGGCCACCCGGGTGGCCCGCCAGGCGCGGATCGTCGAGATCATCGGCCAGCAGGCGGTGCGCAGCCAGGGCGAGCTGCTCACCCTGCTCGACGCCGAGGGCATCGGCACCACCCAGGCCACGCTGTCCCGGGACCTCGACGAGCTGGGCGCCGTCAAGGTCCGCGGTGCGTACGTGATCCCGGACGACGGGAGCCCGGTCCGCGGTCTGGTCCACACCCCTGGGGGCGGCACGGCCCGGCTGTCCCGGTTGCTGGGGGAGGTGCTCGTGTCCGCGGACGCGAGTGGCAACCTTGCCGTCCTGCGCACGCCGCCCGGCGCCGCCCACTACCTGGCGAGCGCGCTCGACCGTGCCGCCCTGAACGACGTCGTCGGCACGATCGCGGGCGACGACACGGTCCTGCTGGTGGCCCGCGAGCCCCTCACCGGGGCCCAGGTCGTCGCGCGACTGCTCGAACTCTGACCCCGCGCGTTTCTGATCAAGGAGAACGATCCCGTGAGCAAGGTCCTGACCTCCCTCCCGAAGGGCGAGCGCATCGGCATCGCCTTCTCCGGAGGCCTCGACACCTCCGTGGCGGTCGCCTGGATGCGCGACAAGGGCGGGATCCCGTGCACCTACACCGCCGACCTCGGCCAGTACGACGAGGCGGACATCTCCGGCGTCCCCGACCGCGCGAAGCAGTACGGCGCCGAGATCGCCCGCGCGGTCGACATCAAGCCGCAGCTGGTCGACGAGGGCCTGGCGGCGCTGGCGTGCGGCGCCTTCCACATCCGCTCCGGGGGCCGGACCTACTTCAACACCACGCCGCTGGGCCGGGCCGTCACCGGGACGCTGCTGGTGCGCGCCATGCAGGCGGACGGCGTGAACATCTGGGGCGACGGCTCGACCTTCAAGGGCAACGACATCGAGCGGTTCTACCGCTACGGCCTGATGGCCAACCCCGAGCTGCGCATCTACAAGCCGTGGCTCGACGCCGACTTCGTCCAGGAGCTGGGCGGGCGGGACGAGATGAGCCGGTGGCTCACCGCCCACGGGCTGCCCTACCGGGACTCGGCCGAGAAGGCGTACTCCACGGACGCGAACATCTGGGGCGCGACCCACGAGGCCAAGACCCTCGAGCACCTCGACGTCTCCCTGGAGACCATCGAGCCGATCATGGGCGTGAAGTTCTGGGACCCGGCGGTCGCGATCGAGGCCGAGGACGTCACCGTCACGTTCGAGGCGGGGCGCCCGGTGGCGATCAACGGCAAGCGCTTCGATGACCAGGTGGACCTCGTCCTGGAGGCCAACGCCATCGGCGGGCGGCACGGCCTCGGCATGTCGGACCAGATCGAGAACCGGATCATCGAGGCCAAGTCGCGCGGCATCTACGAGGCGCCCGGGATGGCGCTGCTGTTCGCCGCCTACGAGCGGCTGCTCAACGCGATCCACAACGAGGACACCCTCGCGAACTACCACTCCGAGGGCCGCAAGCTCGGCCGGCTGCTCTACGAGGGCCGCTGGCTGGACCCGCAGGCGCTGATGATCCGCGAGTCGATCCAGCGCTGGATCGCCTCGCTGGTGACCGGCACCGTCACGCTGCGCCTGCGCCGCGGGGATGACTACACGGTCCTGAACACCGAGGGCACCGGCTTCTCCTACCACCCGGACCGGCTCTCGATGGAGCGTGTGGAGAACGCCGCCTTCGGGCCCACCGACCGGATCGGTCAGCTCACCATGCGCAACCTCGACATCGCCGACTCCCGCGCCAAGCTGGAGGCCTACGCCGACCAGCCGGCCGAGCAGGGGACGGTGCTCGTCGAGCACGGCACGCTGTTCGGCGCGCTGCCCTCGGGCGGCTTCGACCGGATCGCCGCCATCGACCGGGCCGGTGAGGGCGAGTCGGAGAAGTCCCTCGACGCCGCCGCCCTGGAAGCGGGGAACGACTGATGGCGGGCTCCGGGCTGTGGGGCGGGCGGTTCAGCGGCGGCCCTGCGGACGCGCTGGCCGCGCTGAGCAAGTCCACCCACTTCGACTGGCGGCTCGCGCCGTACGACATCCGCGGCTCCAAGGCGCACGCCCGCGTGCTGCACCGGGCCGGGCTGCTCAGCGACGCCGAGCTGGACGGGATGCTCGAGGCGCTGAGCAAGCTCGCCGCGGACGTCGAGTCGGGCTCGTTCGGGCCCGCGCCCGCGGACGAGGACGTGCACAGCGCCCTGGAGCGCGGCCTGATCGAGCGGGCCGGGCCGGACCTGGGCGGCAAGCTCCGGGCCGGCCGGTCCCGCAACGACCAGGTCGCCACCCTGTTCCGGATGTGGCTGCGCGACGCCGCGCGCCGGATCGCGTCGGGCGTGCTCGACGTGGTCGACGCGCTCGTCAACCAGGCCACCGCCTACCCGGACGCGCCGATGCCGGGCCGCACCCACCTGCAGCACGCCCAGCCGGTCCTGCTCTCGCACCAGCTCGCCGCGCATGCCCAGGCCCTGGTCCGGGACGTCGACCGGTTGCGGGACTGGGACAGGCGGGCCGCGGTGTCGCCCTACGGGTCGGGGGCGCTCGCCGGCTCGTCGCTGGGCCTCGACCCGGAGGCCGTGGCCGCGGAGCTGGGCTTCGACTCGTCGGCCGAGAACTCGATCGACGGCACCGCCGCGCGGGACTTCGCGGCGGAGGCCGCCTTCGTGCTGGCCATGGTCGCGGTCGACCTGTCGCGGCTGTCCGAGGAGGTCATCCTCTGGGCCACGGCGGAGTTCTCGTACGTCACGCTCGACGACGCCTTCTCCACCGGCAGCTCGATCATGCCGCAGAAGAAGAACCCGGACGTCGCGGAGCTGGCCCGCGGCAAGGCGGGCCGGCTGATCGGCAACCTCGCCGGGCTCATGGCCACGCTCAAGGGCCTGCCGCTCGCCTACAACCGGGACCTGCAGGAGGACAAGGAGCCGCTGTTCGACTCCGCCGAGCAGCTCGAGCTGCTCCTGCCCGCCGTCGCAGGCATGGTCGAGACGCTGGTCTTCCACACCGGCCGGCTCGCCGAGCTCGCGCCCGCGGGCTTCACCCTCGCCACGGACGTGGCGGAGTGGCTGGTGCGGCAGGGCGTGCCGTTCCGGGTGGCACACGAGGCCGCGGGCGGCTGCGTCCGGGCGGCCGAGGCGCGTGGCGCCGGGCTCGAGGACCTCACGGACCGCGAGCTCGCCGCCGTGCACCCCGCCCTCACTCCCGCGGTACGCGAGGTGCTCACGGTCGAGGGCTCCATCGCCTCGCGCGACGCCCGCGGCGGGACCGCGGGCGAGCGTGTCGAGGAGCAGCTCGACGGCCTGCGCCTCGCCTCCGCGGACGCGCGGGCCTGGGTGGGCACCCCGGCGGTGAGCGGCTGAGTGGCGGCCCCGACCCGGCCCCTGATCGCGCGTGCGGAGCTCGCCGCGGACGTGCTCCCCGCGGCGGCCCGGCTCCTGGGCTGCACCGTCGAGGCGGACACGCCCGAGGGCCCGGTGGCGGTGGAGCTCGTCGAGGTGGAGGCCTACCGCGGGGCGGACGACCCGGCGTCGCACAGCTACCGGGGCCGGACCGCGCGCAACGCCGTGATGTTCGGCCCCGCCGGGCACCTGTACGTCTACTTCGTCTACGGCATGCACTTCTGCGCCAACGTCACCTGCCTGCAGGACGGCGAGGCCGGCGCGGTGCTGCTGCGCGCCGGGCGGGTGGTGTCGGACCCCGGGATCGCCCGGGTCCGGCGGCCGACCGCCCGGCGGGACGCCGACCTCGCCCGCGGGCCCGCCCGGCTGGCGTCGCTGCTGGGGCTGGGCCGCGAGCACAACGGCGTCGACGTCACCTCGCCGGAGTCGCCGGTGCGCGTGGTGGCGGGGAAGCCCGTGCCGGCCGAGCGGATCCGCACGGGGCCGCGCGTGGGCGTCGCCGCCGCGCACGACACGCCCTGGCGGTTCTGGGTGGACGGGGCGCCCGAGGTGAGCCCGTACCGGCCCGGCCGCGTCCGGACCGTGACCTCGCGCGGCCGCACAGAAGTGGACACTCAAGGAAGGCCATCCTAACCTTCCTGCCGTGTTCGTTGATCGTCGGCCAGGCCGACTCCTCTCGCTCGTCGGCCTGCTGCTCGCCGGCGCTCTCGTCCTCGCCGGGTGCAGCGGCTCCGGCGGGGACCAGCCCGGATCGGGCAGCACGGCGCCGTCCGGCACGCCGGGCGCGTTCCCGGCGACCGTCACGCACAAGTTCGGCTCCACGACCGTGCCGGCCGCACCGCAGCGCGTCGTGTCGCTGGGCTACACCGACCAGGACGCGATCCTGGCGCTCGGCGTGGTCCCGGTCGCCGTCCGCGAGTTCACCGGCAACAAGCCCTCCGCCACCTGGGACTGGGCGCAGGACGAGCTGCAGGGGCAGCAGCCGCAGGTGCTGCCCGTCGGCGAGGTCGGCACCGAGGCGATCGCGGCGCTGCGGCCCGACCTGATCGTCGGGATCTCGGCGGGCCTGACCCAGGAGCAGTACGACACCTACTCGAAGATCGCGCCGACGATCGCGCAGCCCGCCGGGTTCGTCGACTACGGCACCCCGTGGCAGGACGCGACCCGCCTCACCGGGCAGGCGCTGGGCAAGCCGGCCGAGGCCGAGCAGCTGATCCGCGATCTGGAGGCGAAGTTCGCCCAGGTGAAGGCCGCGAACCCGGGGTTGCAGGGCAAGTCGGTGGCCGGCGTCCGGCCGAGCACGGCGGACAACGCGTCGTTCTTCGTGTGGGGGAGCCAGGACCTGCGCGCCCGCTTCTTCCAGGCACTGGGTATGACCATCCCGCAGGAGTTCGACCACCTGGCCGGGTCCAACTTCTACGCCACGATCTCCACGGAGGAGATCTCGAAGCTCGACCCGGTCGACTCGATCGTGCTGATCACGGCGAGCGACGCCGAGACGCAGGCCTTCCAGAACCTGCCCGGCTACTCCGGGCTGACGCCGGTCCAGCAGGGCCACGCGTTCACCCCGACGCCGGAGCAGTCCGCGGCGATGTCGTTCTCCAGCGTGCTGAGCCTGCCGGCGCTGCTCGACACGCTGCCGGCGGACATGAACGCGAAGCTGGCCTGATCGCGCCCGACCTGCGGCCCGTTCCCCGGAACCCGGGGGACGGGCCGTCCGCGTGTCGGGGAGGATTGGGGGCGTGAGCATCCTCGACGAGCTGGAGTGGCGCGGCCTCATCGCGCAGACCACCGACCTCGACGCCCTGCGCAAGGACCTCGGGGGACCCGAGCCGCTCACCCTGTATTGCGGGTTCGACCCGACCGCCGCCAGCCTGCACGCCGGACACCTGATCCCGCTGCTCACCCTGCGCCGCTTCCAGGAGGCCGGCGCCCGGCCGATCGTGCTGGCCGGCGGGGCGACCGGGCAGATCGGCGACCCGCGTGACGTCGGGGAGCGCTCGCTGCACAGCGTCGAGACGGTCACGGAGTGGGCCACCCGGATCCGCGGGCAGCTGGAGCGGTTCGTGACCTTCGACGACTCGCCCACCGGCGCGCTCGTGGCGAACAACCTGGACTGGACCGGGAACCAGGGCGTGCTGACGTTCCTGAGGGACATCGGGAAGCACTTCTCGGTCAACGTCATGCTGTCGCGGGAGACGGTCAAGCGCAGGCTGGCCGGGGACGGGCTGTCGTACACGGAGTTCAGCTACCTCCTGCTGCAGTCCCAGGACTACCTCGAGCTGTACCGCCGCTACGGCTGCCGCCTGCAGATCGGCGGGTCGGACCAGTGGGGCAACATCGTCGGCGGGGCGGACCTGATCCGCCGGGTCGACGGCGGCAGCGCGCACGCCCTGACCACCCCGCTGGTCACGGACTCCGAGGGCCGCAAGTTCGGCAAGTCGACGGGCGGGGGCAACATCTGGCTCGACCCGGAGCTGACGTCGCCGTACGCCTGGTACCAGTACTTCGTCAACGTCTCCGACGCCGACGCCGGCACGTACCTCCGGCTGTTCACCTTCCTGCCCCGCGAGGAGATCGAGGAGCTGGAGAAGGAGACGGCGGAGCGGCCGCACCTGAGGCTGGCGCAACGCCGACTCGCGGAGGAGCTGACCACCCTGGTGCACGGGCCGGACGCCACGGCCCAGGTGATCGCCGCGTCGTCGGCGTTGTTCGGGCGGGGGGAGCTCGGCGGGCTCGAGGCCGGGACCCTCACCGCCGCGATGGCCGAGGTGTCGACCACCGACACCTCGCTCGGGGCGGGCGCCACGATCGTCGACCTCCTGGTCGGTACCGGGCTGGTCGAGAGCAGGGGGGCCGCGCGCCGCGCCGTGAAGGAGGGCGGGGCGTACGTGAACAACACGAAGGTCGACGACGAGGAGTGGACCCCGTCGGAGGGGGACCTGCTCGCGGGTGGCTGGCTCGTGCTGCGCCGCGGCAAGCGGAACCTCGCCGGCGTGCGCGTGGAGCGCTGACGACGCGAGGTCGCCGAGATCACACGGACGGAATTCGGGCCCGGCACGCACTCCCGCGGGGGTGTGCCGGGCCCGTTCGCATCCGGGGCCGTCGGGGCGGCCGGGGTCGACCGCGAGGGTTCACCGCCGCGGGCGGGTCGAGGGGCCGTCGCGGCACGATCGCCGACAACCCGCCCCTGACCTGCGCGAACGTCGAAAGTGACCCCCCGGTTTCCGAGGCCCCGGAGCGGGTGTGTAACTTTCTCTCTCGTCGCCACGGTGGTCAGCACGACAGACCGGGACGGATTCTCCGGCCCAGAGTCAGACCGCAGGCGGGCGACGACAATCGGTTCGGCCGAGCCCCCCGGGGCCCGAACGGACCGGCGCGGGACTTCGGTGCTTGACCCGGCCGGGGGACATGCGTAAGATAGGGGAGTTGCCTCCGAGCGGATCGCTCTGGTAGCGTGACAATCCGAGAAGGAAGCCCCGGATCGAGATCGCGGACGCGGTCGAGTGAAGGTGTGCGGGTGTCTTTTGAGAACTCAACAGTGTGTCGAGCTAAGTGTTCTGGTGGTTTTTGTGCCAGTTCATGTTTGGTCTGCTGCCGGTCCCGTCCGGTGGGTGGACTGTTTTTGAGAGCCAGTTTTTGTTGGAGAGTTTGATCCTGGCTCAGG
>NZ_JNYD01000055.1 GCF_000717175.1 Pseudonocardia autotrophica
CGCGGCCGGGTTCATCGCCACCAGCACGTCCGGCCGGTCGCCCGGAGTCAGGATGTCGTAGTTGGCGAAGTGCAGCTGGAACGAGCTGACCCCGGGCAGCGTGCCGGCAGGGGCGCGGATCTCGGCCGGGAAGTTCGGCAGCGTCGACAGGTCGTTGCCGAAGGTCGCGGTCTCCGAGGTGAACCGGTCACCCGTGAGCTGCATCCCGTCGCCGGAGTCACCCGCGAACCGGATGACGACCCGGTCCTTCGTGATGACATCGTGCTCGCCGCCGGACGGCGTGACGGCGGTGTCGTTGGACGTCATGTCGAGGTCATTCCCCGGTTCGGCTCGGGAACACAAATGTCCGGACGAGGTTAACGCCCGGTATCGCCCAGTGTCCCCGGCCCCAGTGCGACGTCACATGGTCTCCGTTCGTCCGGGCGGAACGGCGCGAGGATGCGGCCGCCCCTACCGCTTGCTGATGCGTGCCTGGAGCGCCGTGACGCGCTCCCGGAACTCCTCCGAGTGTACGGACGCGGCCTGCGCTCTCACCTCGATCTCGGTCGCCTCCTGGTGGGAGATCGCGCCGGAGGTGACGCGCATCGTGGCCTTCGTGGTCTCGATCAGCGACCGCGGCGCGGCGGCCGCCCGCCCGGCCAGCTCCTTGGCCCCGGCGAGAAGGGCCGCGTCGTCGTCGTACCGCCGCCAGACCAGGCCGACGCGCTCCGCCTCGACGGCGTCGAGCACGTCGCAGAACAGGGTCAGGGCCTTGGCCCCCTGGGCGCCGAGTGCCCGGTCGACCATCCAGGTGTAGCCACCGCCGGGGTGCAGGCCGAGCTGCATGAACCGGGCGTCGAACTTCGCCCCGGGGCCGGCGAGACGCAGATCACAGGCGAGCGCAAGGTTGAGACCCGCGCCGACGGCCGCACCGTTGACCGCGGCGACGGTCGGCAGCGGGCACTGCGCGACGGCGAGGAAGCCGGCGTAGACGGTCTTCAGCCGCGCCGGATCGGCCCCCTGCAGCTCGGACAGGTCCCCGCCGGCGCAGAAGGCGGGCGGCTCGCCCGTGATCACCACGGCGCCCACGGCCGGGTCGGCGACCGCCGCGTCGAGCGCGGCGACGAGCTTCTCGGACAGCTCGAGGTTCATCGCGTTGCGGCGGGCCGGGTTGGAGACTGTGAGCAGCGCGACGCCGTCCTCGACCGTCGTGCGGACTTCGGTGGTCATGGAGTGATCCTGACATCCCGGCGGGTTACCGTCCGCCGGTGACCGTGAACGACCGTCCGCTGCCCCACGACCGCGCGCCCCGACCGGGGGAGAAGGTGCGCCGCCACCACGACGGGTGCCTCGGCTGCGGGGACGTCGAGCCCGGGCTGCACCTGAGCTTCGTCGCGGGCGAGGACCTCACCGTCACCTCGGTGCTCGACGTCGGGCACTGGCAGCAGGGCGGGCCCGGGGTCGTCCACGGCGGCGTCGTCGCCGCGGCGCTCGACGAGACGATGGGTGCGCTGCAGGCCTTCTTCGGCCGCCCGGCCGTCACCGCCGAGCTGACCACGAGCTACCGCAGGCCGATCCCGGTGGGCACGCAGCTGCACCTGTGGGCCCGGGTCGAGGAGCGCGAGGGCCGCAAGACCTGGACCACGGGCACCGCGCGGCTCGACGGGCCGGACGGCCCGGTCGCCGCCGAGGGCCGCGGGTTGTTCATCGACATCCGCCGCGACCACTTCGACGGGATGCCCGTGCGCGCCGTGAACCCGTGAGTCCGCTGTGAAGCCGGACGGACCGGAACACCGCCTCCGGACGGGTCGTTGACCCTGCAGGAACCCTGCGGAAGGAGCGGCGAGGCGGTGCACGGTCACGTCAACGGGCACGGTCACCTCAACGGGCTGAAGACGGCGGTCCTGCTGGGCGGGATGAGCGCGCTGGTCCTGCTCGTCGGCGGACTGGTGGCGGGCCGGACCGGGCTGATCATCGCGCTGCTCGTCGCCCTCGGCATGAACGGCTACGCCTACTTCAGCTCGGCGAAGATCGCGCTGCGGGCCATGCACGCGCGGCCGGTCACGGAGGCCGAGGCGCCCGGGCTGTACCGGATCGTGCGCGAGCTGAGCCAGCGGGCGCGGCAGCCGATGCCGCAGCTGTACATCAGCCCCACCAACGCGCCCAACGCCTTCGCCACCGGACGCAACCCGCGCAACGCCGCGGTCTGCGCCACCACCGGCCTGCTCGAGCTGCTCGACGAGCGCGAGCTGCGGGCGGTGCTGGGGCACGAGCTCAGCCACGTCTACAACCGCGACATCCTCATCTCCTGCGTCGCCGGCGCGATGGCGTCGATGATCAGCTTCCTGGCCAACATGGCGATGTTCGCGGGGCTCTTCGGCGGGGGCGACGAGGACCGGCCGAACCCGTTGGCCGTCATCCTGGTCGCGCTGCTGGGGCCGGTCGCCGCGGGCGTCGTGCAGATGGCGGTGAGCCGGTCGCGGGAGTACCAGGCGGACGCATCCGGCGCCGAGCTGACGGGCGACCCCCTCGCGCTGGCGTCGGCGCTGCACAAGCTGCAGTACGGCACGGCGCTCGCGCCGCTGCCGCCCGAGCCCCAGCTCGTGTCGCAGTCGCACCTGATGATCGCGAGCCCCTTCCGGGCGGGCGACCAGATGGCCAAGTGGTTCTCCACGCACCCGCCGATCGAGGACCGGATCCGGCGGCTGCAGGAGATGGCGCGCACGCGCTGACGCGCGGGAAGTGCTGCCGGAGCACCTCGTCCCGCGCTCGGCGGGGTCAGCGCAGCTCGCGGCGCAGGATCTTGCCGCTCACCGTCTTCGGCAGCTCGTCGACGACCTCCACGATCCGCGGGTACTTGTAGGCGGCCATGCGCTCCCGGGCGAAGGCGATCAGCTCGTCCGGGTCCAGCTCGGTGCCGGCCTTGAGCGAGACCACGGCCTTCACGGTCTCGCCGCGGTACTCGTCGGGCACCCCGACCACGGCGGCCTCGCGGACCGCCGGATGCCCGTACAGGACGTCCTCCACCTCGCGCGGCCAGATCTTGTAGCCGCCCGCGTTGATCTGGTCCTTCTTCCGGTCGACCAGGTAGAACCAGCCGTCGGCGTCCATGAACCCGACGTCGCCGGTCCGCAGCTCGCCCTCCGGCAGCGCGTGCGCGGTCTCCTCCGGCTTGTTCCAGTAGCCCGGCACCACCTGCGGACCCGCGATCACGATCTCGCCGACCTCGCCGACGGGGAGGTCGCGGCCCTCGTCGTCGACCACCCGGACCACGGTGTTCGACACCGGCACCCCGACGGACAGCGCGCCCGACGTCGGGTCGACCGGGGCGCGGGCACCGAACGGGCCCACGTGGCTCGGGCTCGTCGTCTCGGTCAGCCCGTAGGCGTTGTGGATGTACGGGCCGACCCTGCGCTCGAAGGCGTCCACGACCGCCGGCGCGACGGGCGCCCCGCCGCTGTAGACCTTCGTCAGCGAGGAGAGGTCCCGGGTGGCCGCGTCGGGATGCTCCATCAGCGCGATGTACACGGGGATCGCGCCGACCACGAACGTGGCGTGCCAGCGCTCGATCAGTTCGAGGACGGTGCCGGCGTCGAACCGGAAGCCCAGCACCACCGGCGCGCCGGTCAGCGCGGCGACGGCGAGGTGGCCGATCAGCCCGGTGATGTGGAAGAGCGGGGCCACGCCGAGGATCACGTCGTCCGGGCCGAGGTGGATCCAGTCCCGGTAGGTCATGGCGTTGAAGACGACGTTGCGGTGCGTGTTCGTCGCGCCCTTCGGCGGGCCGGTCGTGCCCGAGGTGTAGGTGAAAAAGGCGACGTCGTCCGGGCCCGGCTCGGGGACCGCGGGCGGCGGGTCGCCTTCGTGCTGGGCGATCAGATCCTGCAGGTCGAGGGCGGTGGCGGGGCGCTGGCGGCTGCTGCCGGCCAGCAGGCCGGGGACGTCGTCGTCGCCCAGGGGGTCGAGCTCCGAGGTCGTGACCAGGGTGCGGACGGCGGTCGACGGCTGCACCTGCAGTGCCACGGGGTGCAGCGACTCCAGCGCCACGAGCACCGAGGCGCCCGAGTCGGCGAGGATCACCTGCAGCTCGCGCTCGCGCAGCATCGGGTTGACCGGCACCACGATGCCGCCGGCCTTCCACACGCCGAGCATCACGACGGCCCACTGCGGGACGTTCTGCAGGTAGACCGCCACGCGGTCGCCGGGTGCCAGGCCGAGCGCGACCAGTCCGGCGGCGAGCGCGTCGGAGTCGGCGTCGACCTCGCCGACCGTGCGGGTGGTGTGGAAGTAGTGGAGGAAGGGGCGTTCGGGGATCGCCTTCGCGGTCGCCCGCCACATCGCGAGGGCGGAGGGGAACTCCGGCTCGACGTCGGCCGGGACGCCCTCGTCGTACCGGGCGAGCCACGGACGGTCCGCGTAGGTGGTCATGACCGACAGTGAACCGCGTGGTGTGACTCCTGTCACTCATGTCCGCGGTCCCGGTTCTGTCGGTGGGGCGCGGCATGCTGTGCGCGTGCTGTCGACCACCAGTGAGTACGGCCTGCTGGGTGTGCGGGACGTCGACTTCCGGCTGGACCGGTACCTGCCGTCGCCGGACCTCGCCGAGCTCGTCGAGCGGCACTGGGTGGTCACGTGGGCACTGCCGCCCGGGCGCCGGGCGTCGGTCACGCTGCTGCCGCACCCGTGCGTCAACGTGGTGCTCGACCGCGGGATGCTCGCGGTCGCCGGGGTCGGGCGGGAGCGGTTCACCTACGTCTACACCGGCGAGGGGCGCGTGTTCGGCACCAAGTTCCGGCCGGGCGCGTTCCTGCCCTTCCTGGGGCGGCCCGTCTCCACGATCACGGACGTCACGATGCCCGCCGCGCGCCTGTGGGGGGCGCCGGCGGACGCGCTCGCGGCGTCGATGACCGGGTCGGTGCCCGAGCTGATCGCGCAGACGGAAGGGTTCCTACGGGCGCGGTGGCCGGAGCCGGACCCGCAGGTCGCGGTGGTCGGGCGGATCGTCGCGGCCCTGCTCCGCGACCGGGAGGTGGCGCGCGTCGAGGACATCGTCGCGCGGTTCGGCATCCCGGCCCGGACGTTGCAGCGGCTGTTCGCCCGGTACGTCGGGGTGAGTCCGAAGTGGGTGCTGCGCCGCTACCGGCTGCACGAGGCGGCGGCCCGGCTCGCGGAGGAGCAGGACCGGCCCTGGGCGGAGGTGGCCGCGGAGCTGGGGTACTTCGACCAGTCGCACTTCATCCGGGACTTCGGCGCGGCGATCGGGCTGACGCCGGCCGCGTACGCGCAGGCCTGTCGCCGGCGCGAGGAACCGGTCAGCGCCTAGGTTTCTGTTCGCAATCCAGCTAGGGTGGAGCGCACCGACCGAGGAGGAGCCGATGACGGACGTCCAGCCCGCCCTGAACGAGCGCACCCACCGCTGGGAGGACCCGGCCGGCATGGCCGCGGCCGCCGGGATGGACGGGCTGTCGGTCCTGCGGGCGGTCATGTCCGGCGAGCTGCCCGCCCCGCCGATCGCGGGCCTGCTGGGCTTCGACCTGGAGTCGGTCGACGAGGGCCGGGCGGTGTTCACCCTCGAACCGGGGGACTACCACTACAACCCGCTCGGCTCGGTCCACGGCGGCGTCTACGCGACCCTGCTGGACTCGGCGCTGGGCTGCGCGGTCCACACCACGCTCCCCGCCGGCGTCCGCTACACGAGCCTCGACCTGGACGTGAAGTTCCTGCGCCGCATCACCACCGCCACCGGCCTGGTCCGCGCCACGGGCTGGGTCGTGCACGGCGGCCACAGCACCGCCCTCGCCCGCGCCGACCTCCGTGACCAGGCGGGGACGCTGCTCGCCGAGGGCAGCTCCAGCTGCATGATCTTCCGCTGAACACGCGGGCCCGCGGGTGATCCCCGGGCCGACCGGTGGGGCACACTCGTCGCGTGGCAGACGACGACACCTCCACCGCCCTCCCGCAGACCTGCGTCCGGTGCGGGCAGGTCGCCCTGCTGCGGATCGTCGGGCGCTGCGGCGACTGCATCGGCACCCTCGGACTCGCGGGCGGCGACGAGTACGCGGCCTGGCGGGCCGAGGTGAAGGCGGAGTTCGGGGCGAAGTAGGGCAGCTCCTTTACTCACTTTTGACGAACCGTCGAGGACGGGAGTAATTCCCTGCTCCGTTCGGTCGAACGTCTGGGCGCCACCCCCGACCGACCGGAGCACGGATGTCTCTCTCGCCCAGCCAGGACCACCAGCCCGACACCACCCCGCCGAGCGGGTCGCCCGACGTCCAGGCCCCACAGTCCGGGACCCGCCGGCGGCTGAGTACCCCGTCAATCGTCTACGGCGGCCTCGGAGTACTCGCGGTCCTCATCGTCGTCCTGGTCGCTGTCGGGGTCATTGACAAGGAGGGCCGGAGCCCGGCGGCGGCACCTGCTGCTCCCACCACGACCGTCAACACGGATCCTTGCGCCCGAACTGCCTGCGGGACCGTGCCGAACCTCGTCGGGCTGACGGCGCCCCGGGCGCGTCAGGTCCTGACGCAGGCCGGGTTCACGGTGCCGTCCGATCTGGCGCGCCTCGGTGAGGAATCGACGGTCACCCGCCAGTACCCGTCCGCGCTGCTCAAGGTGCCGACCTCGACGCTGCTCAGCCTGACCTACTACGCGCCGCCGGCGCCGGCCCGGGCGATCACCGCTCGGGACTGGGCACTGATCGCGAAGTCCCCGGATGCCCACGTCGGTGAGCGCATCGTCGCCTACGGCCAGGTCACCCAGTTCGACGCCGCGACCGGCACGTCGGCCTTCCGCGCGAACGTCGACGGCGTGGTCCACAAGCCGTCGTACGGCTACGTCGACTACGAGACCAACACGTTCCTGAACGAGAGCGGCACGCTCTTCGCCCAGCTGGTCAAGGGCGACCTGTTCCGGGCGGAGGTCACGGTGACGGGTTCCTACTCGTACTCGACGACCATGGGCGGCACCATGACCGTGCCGCAGCTGCAGGTCACCGCCATCAATGTCACCGGAACCGCGAAGTGAGCGCGGCACCCGTGGACCCTCGGGCGAACAACTCGCCGCGTCGGGGACGGAACGTCATGCTGGCCGTCGCGGTCCTCGGGCTGCTCGCCGTGGTGGCGGTGGGGGTCGTCGTGAACCTCGGGTCCGCGCCGTCGCCGTTCGTCACGGAGCCGGCGCGGTCGCTGACCGCGCGGGACTGGGCGCTGATCGCGAAGGACCCGGAGGCGCACTCGGGCGAGCGCGTCGTGGTGTACGGCGTGGTCACGCAGTTCGACAGTGCGACGGGCACCAAGCGCTTCCGCGCCGAGGTCGACGGTGTCCCGGAGGAGGACTCGGTCCTCGGGTCGAACACGATCCTGACCGGCAGCGGGCGTGCGCTCGACCCGGTCGTCGAGGGTGACCTCTTCACCGCCGAGGTGACGGTGCTGGGCGCGGCGAGCTACGACACCGCGCTCGGCGGCAGCACCACGGCGCCGGAGCTGGAGGTCGACACGATCACGGTGACCGGGCACATCGGCTGACACCAAGTGCCTGCCTCACGCCCGGAACTCCCGACTCGCGGTGTCAGAACTCCCGACTCGCGGTGTCAGAGCTCCCGACTCGCGGTGTCAGAGCTCCCGACTCGCGGTGTCAGAGCTCCCGACTCGCGGTGTCAGAGCTCCCGACTGAGGATCCGATGCCTCAGTACGCAGCCCTCATCTACGCCGCCGACGTCGACTGGAGCCGCCCGGAGTTCGCGGACGTCACGAAGGAGTACGGCGCGTTCGGCGAGGCCGCGGCCGCCGTCATCCGCGGCGGCGCCGCGCTCTACCCGACCGGCACCGCCACGACCGTGCGCGTGCGGGGCGGCAAGGGCGGCGACGTCGTCACGACGGACGGGCCCTACGCCGAGACCAAGGAGGCCCTGACCGGCTTCTACCTGCTCGAGTGCGCGGATCTCGACGAGGCCGTGAAGTGGGCCGCGCAGCTCCCGGGCGCCTGGGACGGCGCGATCGAGGTCCGGCCGGTGATCGATTTCGGGTCGCAGGCCGGGTGACCGACCAGCCGGCCCGCGCGGCCCTCGTCCGCCTCGTGCGTGACGAGGGCCGCCGGGTCCTGGCGACGCTCGTCCGGCAGCTCGGCGACCTCCCGCTCGCCGAGGACGCGGTGCAGGACGCGACGCTGCGGGCCCTGGAGACCTGGCCCCGCGACGGCGTCCCCGAGCAGCCCCGCGCCTGGCTCACCCTGACCGCCCGCCGCCGGGCGATCGACCTGCTGCGCCGGGAGGCCGTGCGGCCGGGGAAGGAGGCGCTCGCCGTGGTGCCCGAGGACCCGCCCCCGCCCGAGGTGGTGCGCGACGACCTGCTCCGGCTGATCTTCGTCTGCTGTCACCCGGCACTCGCCCACGAGACGCAGGTGGCGCTGGCGCTGCGCACGCTGTGCGGGCTGTCGGTCGCCGAGGTCGGGCAGGCGCTGCTCGTGCCGGAGGAGACGATGGCGAAGCGCCTGACACGGGCGCGCCAGAAGATCGCGAAGGCCGCGATCCCGTACCGCGTCCCGGACGCCCACGAGCTGCCCGACCGGCTGCGCGGCGTGCTCGCGACGGTGTACCTGCTGTTCACGGAGGGCTACGACCCGGTCGGAGAGGTCCGCCCGACCCTCGTCGACGAGGCCGTCCGGCTCACCCGGCTGCTGCAGGAGCTGATGCCGGGCGAGCCGTCGGTGCTCGGGCTGCTGGCACTGGAGCTGCTCACCGACTCGCGCCGCGAGGCCCGGCGCGACGCCGCCGGCCTGCCCGTGCTGCTCGCCGACCAGGACCGCTCGCGCTGGCGCAAAGAGCTGATCGAGGAGGGCGTGCGGCTGGTCGGGGAGGGCCTGCGGCGCAGCCCCGGCCGGCCCGATCCGTACGTGGTGCAGGCGGCGATCGCGGCGTGCCACGCCCTGGCTCCGACCTGGGCGGACACCGACTGGTCGGCGGTCGTGTCCTGGTACGACGTGCTGGTGGAGGTCGAGGACACGCCGGTCGTCCGGCTGAACCGGGCGGCCGCGCTGGCCGAGCGGGACGGGCCGGCCGCCGGGCTGGAGGCGGTCGACGCCGTCGCCGGGCTGGAGCGCTACCCGCTCCGGCACGCGGCCCGGGCCGAGCTCCTCGACCGGCTGGGCGACCGCGTCGCGGCCCGCGCGGCCTACGACGCCGCGCTCGCCCTCCCGCAGGATCCCGCCCAGGCCGCCCAGCTCCGCCGTCGTCGCGACCGTACGGCCGGACCGATGCCCTGACGGGACCGTCCCAGGGACCGGACGGCCGACGGACCTAGACCGACACCGCGACCAGCTCGTCGGCGATCCAGCGGGCGACGCCGTCCGGGTAGGGGCTCGGCAGGCCGAGGACGACGTGCCGGAAGCCGGCCCCGAGCGCCTCGTCGATCGCCGCCCGCGCCACGTCGGGCCGGTCGTAGGAGACGGGCAGGTGGACCGACCGGACGATCGAGGAGGGGTCCCGGCCGATCTCGGCGCAGTAGCGGTCCAGCAGGGCGCTGCGCTCCACGCAGTCGGCGATGTCCCCGCCGGGGATGTTCCAGAGGTCGGCGTGCTCCGCGACGACGCGCAGCGTGGCCGCCGCCCGACCGCCGATCATGATCGGCGGATGGGGCCGCTGGATCGGCTTCGGGTTGCCGAGGGCGTCGCGGAGCTGCACGTACGTGCCGTCGAAGTCGAACGGCGCGTCCTCCGTCCACAGTCGCTTGATCGCGGTGCACGCCTCCGCGAGGCTCCCCACGGCGTGCGCGGTGTCGTGGAAGGGCAGGCCGTGCGCCTCGTACTCGCGCCGGGCCAGCGGATGGCCCGGGCGTGACCCGACGCCGATCCCGAAGTCGAGCCGACCGCCGGAGACGACGTCGACGGTCGTGGCGATCTTGGCCAGCACTGCGGGCGGCCGGAACCGGTTGCTCGTCACCAGCAGCCCGAGGCGCAGCCGATGGGTCTGCGCGGCGAGGGCGGACAGCAGCGTCCAGCCCTCGAGGACCGGGCCGTCCGGGTCGCCGCCGATCGGCATCAGGTGGTCGAACAGCCACGCGTGCTCGATCTCCGGGATCGCGTCGGCCTCGCGCCAGACCCGCAGGACGTCCTGGTACCCGACCTGCATCGGCGCGGTCATGATCCCGAAGCGCGGGCGGGCCGGCGCATCGGTGGTGCTCACGGCGGTGTGCGGCATGAGCTCGTCCCCTCTCCGAGGGCGGTCTGTCATGATGAGGGCAGAAGCGGAACCTTGTTCCGCCAACGATACGGAACGACGTTCCGGTTGTCGAGGAGGGAGTGGGTGCAGGCATGGGCGGGCAGTCCCCGCGCAGGCGTGCCGACGCGCGGCGCAACGAGAAGGCGCTGCTCGACGCGGCGGCCGAGGTCTTCGTCGGCGCCGGGGTGAACGCGCCGGTCCGGGACATCGCGACCCGGGCCGGCGTCGGGACGGGCACGATCTACCGGCACTTCCCGACGCGGGCGGACCTGATCATCGCGGTGTACCGGCACCAGGTCGAGGCCTGTGCCGAGGCCGGTCCGGCCCTGCTGGCGAGCAGCGACACCCCGTACGCCGCCCTGGCGCACTGGATCGACCGGTTCGTCGACTTCCTGGTCACGAAGCACGGGCTCGCCGCCGTGTTGCGCTCCGACGACGCCGGCTTCGACGCGTTGCACGCCTCCTTCCTCGACCGCCTCGTCCCCGTCTGCGCCCGGCTGCTCGACGCCGCGGCCGCAGCCGGCGAGGTCCGGTCCGACCTCGAGGCCTACGAGCTCATGCGGGCCGTCGGAAACCTCTGCATCGGCGCCGAGGACGACCCCCGCTACGACGCGCGCCGGCTGGTCGGGCTCCTCGTCGCCGGCCTGCGTCCGTCCCCGTAGGACCTTCACGCCCGGAGCACCGTGTGTTCCGGGGCGCACCGGGTAGTCGCAGGGGGAGCGTCCGCACCCCTGAGGAGGTCCGCATGGCCGAGACCGTCGGCGACCACGTCCTGCGCCGTCTGCGCGAGTGGGGGGTGGAGCAGGTCTTCGCCTATCCCGGGGACGGGATCAACGGGATCGTGGCGGCCTTCGGGAAGGCCGACGACTCGCCGCGGTTCATCCAGTCGCGCCACGAGGAGATGTCGGCGTTCGAGGCGGTCGGGTACGCGAAGTTCTCCGGCCGGCCCGGGGTGTGCATGGCGACGTCCGGGCCGGGGGCGATCCACCTGCTCAACGGCCTGTACGACGCCAAGCTCGACCACGTGCCGGTGGTGGCGATCGTGGGGCAGACCGAGCGCAGCGCGATGGGCGGGGCGTACCAGCAGGAGGTGGACCTGCAGGCGTTGTTCAAGGACGTGGCCTCGGACTACCTGGTCGAGGTGAACGTGCCGCAGCAGCTGCCGAACGCGATCGACCGCGCCTTCCGCACCGCGCTGACCCGCCGCGCCCCCACGGCGGTGATCATCCCGAGCGATCTGCAGACCGAGACCTGGGAGCCGCCGGCGCACGAGTTCAAGCAGGTTCCGTCGAGCACGCCGGGGCTGCTGGCGCCGACCGTCGTCCCGGACGACACCGACGTGGCCGCGGCGGCGGAGATCCTGAACGCGGGGGAGAAGGTCGCGATCCTGGTCGGGCAGGGTGCCCGTGGGGCCGCGGCCGAGGTCACCGAGGTCGCCGACGTCCTCGGGGCGGGGGTGGCCAAGGCGCTGCTGGGCAAGGACGTGCTGCCCGACACCGAGGCGTGGGTGACCGGCGCGATCGGGCTGCTGGGGACGCGGCCGAGCTACGAGCTGATGCGGGACTGCGACACGTTGTTGATCGTGGGCTCGAACTTCCCGTACTCGCAGTTCCTGCCCGAGTACGGCAAGGCGCGCGCGGTGCAGATCGACCTGGACGGCGCGCTGATCGGGATGCGGTACCCGACCGAGGTCAACATCGTGGCCGACGCCGCCGCGGCGCTGCGGGCGTTGCTGCCCCGGCTGACCCGCAAGACCGACCGCGGCTGGCGGGAGACCGTCGAGAAGAACGTGGCGGGCTGGTGGGAGACCATGGAGCAGCAGGCCATGGTGGCGGCCGACCCGGTGAACCCGATGCGGGTGGTGTGGGAGCTGTCGCAGCGGCTGCCCGAGGACGCGATCGTGACCGCCGACTCCGGGTCGGCGGCCAACTGGTACGCCCGCCAGCTGCGGATCCGCGGGTCGGTGCGCGGCTCGTTGTCCGGGACGCTGGCCACGATGGGCCCGGCCGTGCCGTACGCCATCGGCGCCAAGTTCGCCCACCCCGACCGGCCGGCGATCGCGATCACCGGCGACGGGGCGATGCAGATGAACGGCATGGCCGAGCTGCTGACGATCGCGCGGTACCGGGAGCGGTGGGCCGACCAGCGGCTGGTGGTCTGCGTGCTGCACAACAACGACCTCAACCAGGTGACCTGGGAGCTGCGGGCGATGGGCGGGGCGCCGAAGTTCGAGGAGTCGCAGTCGCTGCCCGACGTCTCCTACGCCGACTTCGCCCGTGGGCTCGGGCTGGAGGCGATCACGGTGCGGGATCCGGACGAGCTCGGCCCGGCCTGGGAGCGGGTGCTCACGGCGGACCGGCCCGCGGTGCTCGACGTGTACTGCGACCCGGAGGTTCCGCCGATCCCGCCGCACGCCACCGTCGACCAGGCGAAGTCCGCGCTGGAGGCGGTGCTCAAGGGCGACCCGTCCGCGGCCCACCTCGTCGTCGAGGGCGCCAAGACCAAGCTCCAGGAGTTCATCCCCGGGCGGAGGTGACCCGGCTCGCCGGAGGGCCCGCGCGGGCCCACGCCCACTAGACTCCTCGCGTGCGTGCGACGGGACCGGTCGACGAGGCCCGTGGCCTCGGCCCGGGCGGACACTTCTGCCTGGCGTTCGACGACCGCGCCGAGTTCCGGCGACAGGCCGCCGGGTTCCTGCGCGAGGGTCTCGGGCTGGGTGAGCGGGTGCTCTACGTGGCCGACGCCCCCGAGGCGGAGCTGGCCGAGGTCGCCGCGGAGCTCGGCGCCGGGGCACGCCCGGGTGCCGTCGAGGTCGTCGCCGTGCGGTCGGTGTACGGCGCCGACGAGGTCGTCGACCCGGACGCCCAGGTCAGCACCTACGCCGTCGCCACGGACGCCGCCCTCGCGGACGGGTTCACCGGCCTGCGCGTGGCCGCCGAGATCACCGTCCTGGTGCGCGGCGCGGAGCAGCGCGACGCGTTCGCGCGCTACGAGCAGCGCATCGACCGGTACATGACCGGGCACCCGTTCTCCGCGGTCTGCGCCTACGACCGGCGCGTCCTCGGGGCGGCCGCCGTCGCCGAGCTGGCCTGCGTGCACCCGGCCGCCAGCCCCGGCGCCACCCCCTTCCACTTCTTCGCCCGCGAGGGCGTCGGCGCCGTGCTCGGCGGCGAGATCGACCGCACCGGCCGTGCGCTGCTCGCCCGCACGCTCGACCGCGCCGAGCTCGGCCCGCTCGGCGACGAGCTGGTCGTCGACGCCGCGGAGCTCGGCTTCCTCGACCACCGCGGGCTGCTCCTGCTCGACGAGCTGGGCCGCCGCGAGGAGGTCGTCGTCGCCCTGCGCGGCGCCCCGGGCGTCGTCGGGCGGATGGCCGGGCTGCTGGAGCTCGCGCGGGTCCGTGTCGACGTCGTGGACCCGGCGGCATGAGGACCGGGCCGGCGGGCACGGCGGGGTACCACCACGAGGTGGTGCTCCACGGCGCCGACGAGGAGTTCCTGGCCGTCGTCGCGCCGTTCGTGCGGGAGGGCGTGGCGGCCGGCGAGCCCACCATCGTCGCACTGGGGGAGCACGAGGCCGCGCTGCTCCGGCGGGCCCTGCCCCGGGGCAACGGGGTGTCCTGGCTCTCCGCCGCAGCGCAGTACCGGACACCCGCGTCGGCCATCCGCACCTACCGTGAGCAGTTCGCGGAGGCGGTCGGCTCCGGCGTGCCACAGGTCCGGCTGGTCGGGAAGGTGCCGCGCCCCGGGCACGGGGCCTCCTGGGGCGGGTGGCTGCGCTACGAGGCCGCGGTCAACCAGGCCTTCGCGACCTTCCCCGTCTGGTCGCTGTGCTCGTACGACACCCGGACCACGCCCCGCCCGGTCCTCGACGACGTCGTCCGGACCCATCCCCACCTCGTCGGGCCGGACGGCACGCGGCGGCCAAACCCGGGCTTCGTCGACCCGGAGGAGGTCCTGGCCGAGGGCCTGCGGGCGCCGCTGCCCGCGGAGCCGGGCGCGCCCGCCCTCGTCCTCGACGACCCGAGCCCCGCCACGGCCCGGCACGCGCTGCTCGGCCTCGCCGTCCGGCTGGACCGCGACGAGCTGGAGGATCTGGTCCTCGCGCTGAGCGAGGTCGTCGACAACGCGTGGGTGCACGGCGCCCCGCCGGTCCGGGTCGCGGTCTGGACCGGCGAGCGGACCGTGGTCACGGTGACCGACACCGGGGCCGGCCCGAGCGACCCCTACGCCGGCCTGCTCCCGGCCAAGGGCAGCGCGACGGCCGGGCTCGGGCTGTGGATGGCCCACCAGCTCGGCCGGGAGGTCAGCCTGCACCGCGGACCCGGGGGCTTCACGGTGCGGATGACCGCCGGCCCCTCCTGAACCCGGTCAGGGCTCGACCACGTTCGTGATCTTGGTCGCGTTCTCCGGGGTGGCCTGGAACTGCTGCAGCACCTGCTGGATCTTCTGCGTCCCCTCGGCGCCGGCCGGGTAGGGCTTGTTCTGCTCGAGGATCTGCGCCCAGTTCTCCGGGTCGTCCACACCGTTGGTGCGCAGGGCCGCGGCCAGGTCCTTCTCCGACGACGAGCTGATCGACGTCTTCACGGGCTGGCCCGGGGCGGCGGTGACCGTGTTGTCCACGCCCGGCTGGTCACTGCCGCTGCGCGACCCGCCCGCACAGCCGGCCAGGGCGAGCGCGGCCAGGCCGGCGAGCACGCCCGCCACGATCCGGCGCGTCGGCGCCGTGGTCCTGCTGCTGGTGGTCATTCGGGCACTCCTCCGGCGTCGGTGACGGCGGGGAGGTACCCGGGACCACGCCGGGGACACCTCGGGAAGATCGCGACCCGCGGGTCAGCCGTCGCCGTGTTCCTCACCGGGTTCCATCGGCATGCTCGGCGCGCCCGGGCGCGGGACCTCGGCCGGGTCCGACTCCAGCGCCTCCGGGTCCTCCTGCTCGGGGAAGGGACGCACCGGCTCGTCCTCGGGCGCCTGCTCCTCGTGCGGTCCGCTCATGGGTGCCTCCTCGTTCCGTGCCCGGGGTGGCGCCGCCGCGCCTCGCCCCACCAGATCGCCCCGGCCGTGCCGACCACGACGGCCGCCACGAGGATCCCGAGGTTCAGCGCCAGCAACCCCGCGACCGTGAGGGCCACGGCCACCACCAGGATCACGGCGGCGCCGACCAGCTCGACCCGCGGGTCGAGGTTCCCGGCCCTGCCCGTGACGGCCGCGAGGGCCCGCCACTCGTCACCGTGCGGCACGGCGTCACCTGCTCCCTGAGCTGCCTCGTCATCCCGGCGACGACGACCGTCCGGGAAGGATCTCGTACCCGTTCCCCGGCGTTCCATGCATCCGGCCACGAACTTCCGCCCGCGCTGCGGGAGGCGGGCGCGAGGCCTGCACCGGGGCCCGCGGATCCGGCTACGCTTCGCTTCCCGGACGGATCGACGTCGGAACGGAGCCTCGATGACCCGGCCCGACGAGACCGTGCGCCCGCAGGTCGCGGAGGAGAGCATCTTCGCGCGCGGTGGCGAGCTCGGCCGGATCATGGCGGGCTGGGACTGGGCCGCGACCTCCGTGGGGCGGCCCGAGACCTGGCCGTCGGCGCTGCGCAACGTCGTGCGGATACTGCTCGGCTCGCGGTTCTCCATGTGGATGGGCTGGGGCCCCGAGCTCGCCTTCTTCTACAACGACGCCTACCAGCGGGACACCCTGCGGGCCAAGCACCCGTGGGCGATCGGGCGGCCGGCCCACGAGGTGTGGGCGGAGATCTGGGAGGACATCGGCCCGCGCATCGCGTCGGTGCTGGAGACCGGCGAGGCGACCTGGGACGAGGACCTGCTGCTCATCCTCGAGCGGTCCGGCTACCCCGAGGAGACGTATCACACGTTCTCCTACAGCCCGCTCGCCGACGACACCGGCGCCATCCCGGGCTTCCTCTGCGTCGTCACCGAGAACACCGACCGGGTCCTCGCCGAGCGCCGGATGTCCATCCTGCGCGCGCTGTCGAGCGCCGTCACCAGTGCGCGCACCGAGAGCGCCGTGCTCGAGGCCGCCCGCGACCTGCTCGCGACCAGCACCCGCGACCTGCCCTTCTCCCTCGTCTACCTGTTCGACGACGACGGCGGGGCCCGGCTGGCCTGCTCGGCCGGGATCGAGGCGGGCACCCCGGCGGCGCCGGAGCGGCTCGGGCCGGACGGGCCGTGGCCGGTCCACGCGGCGCAGGCGGGCCGGACGACCGTGCTCGACGACCTCGGCCTGCGGTTCACCGGGCTGCCGACCGGGGAGTGGGACCGGCCGCCGACCGAGGCCGCGGTCCTGCCGCTCGGCTCCGAGGACGCCGTGGCCGGCTTCGTGGTCGTGGGCCTCAACCCCTACCGCCGCTACGACGAGGGGTACCGCGGATTCGTCGAGCTGCTGGTCGCGCAGATCGCCTCCGGGCTGCAGGGCGCCCGTGCCTACGAGGCCGAGCGCCACCGCGCCGAGGCGCTGGCCGAGCTCGACCGGGCGAAGACCGACTTCTTCTCCAACGTCAGCCACGAGTTCCGCACGCCGCTCACCCTGATCATGGGGCCGGTCGAGGAGCTGCGGGCGGCCGAGGGGATCCCGGCGGAGCGGCTGCGCACCGAGCTCGACGTGATCCACCGCAACGGGCTGCGGCTGGGCAAGCTGGTGAACAGCCTGCTCGACTACTCGCGGCTGCAGGCGGGCCGGATCGAGGCCCGCTTCGAGCCGCTGGACCTCGGGGTCTTCACCGCCGAGCTGGCCGGGGCGTTCCGCTCCGCGATCGAGAACGCCGGGCTCGAGCTCGTGATCGACTGCCCGCCCCTCCCGCGGCCGGTGCACGTCGACCGGGACAGCTGGGAGAAGGTCGTCCTCAACCTGCTGTCCAACGCGCTGAAGTTCACCTTCGAGGGTGCGGTCACGGTCCGGCTGCGGGAGGTCGACGGCGCCGCGGTGCTCACCGTCGCGGACACCGGCGTCGGTATCCCGGCGGCCGAGATGCCGCGGCTGTTCGAGCGCTTCCACCGGATCACCGGCACGCGGTCGCGGTCGGCCGAGGGCAGCGGCATCGGGCTGGCGATGGTGCGGGAGCTGGCGGCGCTGCACGTCGGCACGGTGAGCGCGGAGAGCATCCTCGACGTCGGCACCACCTTCACCGTCACCGTCCCGCTGGGCACGGCGCACCTGCCCGCGGACCGGGTCGTGGAAGCGCCGGAGGAGCCGCAGCCGACCTCGTCGCCCGCCTCGTCGCCCGCCTCGTCGTCGCCCGCCTCGTCGTCGATCGAGCCGTTCGTCACGGAGGCCCTGCGCTGGTTGCCGAGCGAGCCGGAGGAGCTCTCCGACGGGAACATCCCGGTCCCGCCCGTCGTGGGCGGCCGGGTGCTCGTCGCCGACGACAACGCCGACATGCGGGACTACCTGCGACGTCTGCTCGCCCCGCGGTACGCGGTCCAGGTGGTGGCGGACGGCCGGGCCGCCCTCGAAGCGGTGCTCGCCGACCCGCCGGACCTCGTCGTGTCCGATGTGATGATGCCCGAGCTCGACGGGATCGCCCTGCTCGGCGCGCTTCGCGCGGACCCGCGGACGGCCCGCCTGCCGGTGGTGCTGCTGTCCGCCCGGGCGGGGCAGGAGGCGGCCGTCGAGGGCCTCGCCTTCGGCGCGGACGACTACCTGACCAAGCCCTTCGCCGCCCGCGAGCTCCTGGCCCGCGTCGACGGACACCTGCGCCTCGGCCGCGCCCGCGCCGACGCCGAGCGCCGCTTCCGCGCCCTCGCCGACGCCACCCCGGCGCTGATCTGGGCGGACGACGCCGACGGCGGGCGGCTCTTCGTCAACAAGGCGTGGCGGGAGTACACGGGCGGCGGCGAGGCGGACCTCGGCACCGGCTGGCGTGCCCGGATCCACCCGGACGACCTGGCCGGCTACGACGAGCGCCGCGCCGCCGCGGCGGGCGGCGTCTTCGAGGCCGAGTACCGGCTCCGCCGTGCCGACGGCCGCTACCGCTGGGTGCTCGACCGGGGCGCCCCAATGAATCCGGCGGCGGACGAGCGCGGGTACGTCGGCAGCTGCCTCGACATCGACGACCGGTACCGCGAGCAGGAGCGCCAGCGCGTCCTCGGCGTGCTGGGCGGGGCGATGGAGCGGGAGAGCACCGTCGCCGGGCGGCGGGACGTGCTCGTCCGCGCGCTCGTCGACGAGGGGGTCGCGGACCTGGTCCGGCTGATCGTCGTCGACGACACGGGCACGTCCCGGGTGGTCGCGCTCGCGGCCCGGGACGCCGCCCAGGAGGACGACCTCGCCCGGCTCGAGGCCGCCTCGCGGTGGGCCGACGAGGTGCTCGCCGACGGTCGCCCCGCCACCGCCGGGGTCGACGAGAGCTACATCGTGGGTGCCTCGTCCGACCCGGAGCAGCAGGACGCGCGCCGCCGGCTCGACCTGCGCACCGTCTCGCTCGTGCCGCTGGTCGCCCGCGGACGGGTGGGCGGGCTGTTGGCGACCGCGCGGACGGGCGCCTCGGCGCCGCAGGACGCGCTGGACCTGGCCCTGCTCGAGGAGATCGGCCGGCGCGCGGCGACCGCGATCGACAACGCCCAGCTCTTCGAGAGCGAGCGGGACACGAGCCACCGGTTGACGCTCCTGCAGGAGGCGACCGCCGCCCTGTCCGCCGCCGCGACCCCGGGCCGGGTGGCGCAGACGGCGGTGGCGCAGTTCGCGCAGCTGATGAAGACCTCGTCGGTCGCGCTCTGGGAGGTGCGCGGTTCGGGCACGCTCGAGTCGCTGTACTCGGTCGGCTGGCCGCCGGCCGTGCAGCGGGACTGGGCGAGCGTGCCGGAGGACGCCCGCGCCCCCGTCGCCGACGCGGTGCGCCACGGCGCTCCGGTGTGGGTCGAGCGGGACGAGGACTGGGCGCGCGAGTACCCGCACCTGCACGGGCTCGTCCGCGAGGAGTACGGCTACTCCGGCGCGGCGGCCGTCCCGCTGCTGGTGGCGGGGCGCTGCATCGGCGTGGTGGCGCTCGGCTTCGTCGAGCCGCGGCGGTTGGCGGCCACCGAGCGGGCGGCGGCCGTGTCGCTCGCCGAGCAGAGCGCGCAGGCGCTGCAGCGCGCCGAGCTGCTGGCCACCGAGAGCGACGCCCGGCTGGCCGCCGAGAACTTCAGCCGGGTCGTCTCGGCGCTGTCCGGCGCGGCGCGGCCCGCCGAGGTCGCCGAGGTGATCCTGGGGCACGCCGAGGAGATCGGGGCGTCGTCCGCCGTCGTCGCGGTGCGCCGCGCCGACCAGCTGGAGGTGCTCGCCGCCTACCCGCCGCCGCCGGTCCGCTGGATCGCCGCGGACGTCCCGCGCCCACTGGCCTACGCCGCCCGCACGGGCGAGCCGGTGTGGGTGGGCACCCGCAGCCCGCACGCCTGGTCGGACCGCCGGCTCGACGAGGGCGGCGGCGAGCTGCCGGACCAGGTCGCCGTGCCGCTCTCGCTCGGCGGGACCCCGCTCGGCGTGCTCGGCCTGCGGTTCCCCGACGGCGGCCCGGAGCTGTCCGACGAGGCCCGCGCCGCGTTGCTGACGGTGGCCGAGCAGTGCGCGCAGGCACTCGACCGGGCCCGGCTGCACGAGGCCGAGCACGAGATCGCCGCCGTCCTGCAGCGCAGCCTCCTCCCGGCGGAGCCGCCGACCTTCCCGCGGCTGCGCAGCGCCACCCGGTACCGGCCCGGCGCGGCCGGGGTCCAGGCGGGCGGCGACTGGTACGACGTCTTCGCCGTCGACGACGACCGGATCGCCCTGTCCGTCGGCGACGTCGTCGGGCAGGGGCCGGCGGCCGCCGCGGTGATGGGCCAGCTGCGGGTGGCACTGTCCGGTGCCCTCCGCCAGGGGCATTCCCCGGCGGCGGCCCTGGAGATTCTCGACGCGCACGTGTCGTGGATCCCGGGTGCCCGCGCGTCGACCGCGGCCTGCCTGCTGCTCGACCGCGCCTCCGGCACGCTGCGCTGGGCCCGCGCCGGGCACCTGCCGCCGCTGCTGGTCGACCGCGAGGGTGCGCGCTACCTCGACGACACCCTCGGCCCCGTGCTGGGGCTGCCCGACCGCTCGCCGTTCACCGAGGGCTCGACCACCATCCGGCCGGGCACCACGCTGCTGCTCTACACGGACGGTCTGGTCGAACGGCGCGGCGAGGTGGTCGACGACGGCCTGGCCCGGCTGGCGTCGGCCGCCGCGCGCCGGGCGGGCGAGGGCCCCGACGAGCTGGTGGACCACCTCCTCGCCGAGGTCGTGGAGCGGCACGGGCACGCGGACGACATCGCGCTCGTCGCGGTGCGGCTGCTCCCGGCCCCGCTGCACGCGAGCTACCCCGCGGCCCCCGAGGTCCTGCGCCGGATGCGCGCGGACGTCCGGGCCTGGGCGGAGGAGGCAGCGGTGCCGAAGCTCCTCCTCGAGGACCTGCAGCTGGCCCTCGGCGAGGCCGCCGCCAACTCCGTCGACCACGCCTACCGCAGCAGCGACCCCGAGGGCTTCGCCGTCGCGCTGGAGCTCGAGGCGGACGGCGGGGTCCGGGTCGGCGTGCGCGACCACGGCCACTGGCGACCGGAGCGGGCCGACAAGGGGTTCCGGGGCCGCGGCCTCGACCTCATCCGGGCGCTCGCCGGCGAGGTCGAGATCGGCCGGCACGAGGCCGGCACGCTCGTCACCTTCCGGCTGGACCCGACCGAGCGGGAGCCCCGGCCGCTGCCGGCCGGCCCACCCGCCTCGGCGCCCGTCGTCCGGGCTCCGGCGGGCCTGACGGTGGAGCGGGACGGGGCCGGGCTGCGGCTCGCCCTCCACGGCGACCTCGACCTGAGCGGGATCGACGACGTCCGCGAGCCGCTCGAGGCCGCCCTCGCCCCGTCCGGCGCCGCCGCACCCGTGGTCCTCGACCTCACCGGCGTCGGCTACCTGCCCAGCGCGGGCATCGGGATGCTCGTCGACCTCGCCGGCGACGCCCGGGCCCGCGGTGTGGTGCTGCGGGTCGAGCGCCCGGAGACGGGCCCGGTGGCGCGGGTCCTCGCCCTGACCGGGCTCGACGGCGACACGCCGCTGGGCAGTGCCTGATCCCCGGCATGGGGAGGGTGTGGGCACGGGATGGGTGGTTCCACCGACGCGCCCGCCGCCGCGCCGGACCTACCGTTCTCCCAGGTCAGCGGGACGTCCCCGGGACCGAGACGAGGAGAACACGATGCCCACCTTCCTGATCGAGCGCACCATCCCCGGCGCCTCCGGCCTCACCCCCGAGCAGATCCGCGAGATCGCCTGCACCTCCAACGGCGTGGTCGAGGGCCTCGGCGTGGCCTACACCTGGCACCGCAGCTACGTGGCCGGCGACAAGATCTACTGCGTGCACGAGACCGACGACGCCGAGACGGTCCGCGAGCACGCCCGCCGCGGCGGCTTTCCCGCCGACCTGGTCGTCGAGGTGGCGACCGAGTTCGGGCCGCACAGCGCCGCCGCCTGACCGGTCAGGCGCGCACGCCCATCCGGCGGGCGGCCGCGGCCGCCTCGCCGCGGGAGCGCACCCCCAGCTTCGCCAGGACCGCCGACACGTGATGGTCGGCGGTCCTCGGCGAGATCACCAACCGGGCCGCGATGTCGGCGTTGCTCAGCCCCTCGACGAGCAGCCCCAGCACGTCGAGCTGCCGTGCGGTGAGGCCCGCCGGGTTGGCGCGGGTGGCGGGGGCCGGGCCCCGGGGGATCCCGTTCACCCCGAGCTCGCGCAGCCGGGCGCGGAACCGGGCCGCGACGGCCGCCGCGCCCAGCTCGTCGAGTGCGGGGAGGGCGGCCAGGAGGTCCGCGGGTTCGCCGGAGTCCCAGAGGCCGAGGGCGCGCTCGTAGGGCCGGTCGCCCTCGTCGGCGTGGTCCTCCGGCTCCGGCCCGTCGGGGACCGGTGGCAACGGCGGCAGACCGGCCGCGACCATCCGCGCCGACCAGCGCCGGACCGGGGCGAGGGTCTGGCCCCGGCCGCTGAACGGCTCCGCGAGCAGCCGGGCCACGACCGGCTCGGCCAGCCGCGGGTCGGGCCGGCGCAGCAGCCAGGCCTGCTCCGCGAGCGCCGCGACCGCGGCGGCGAGGGCGGCGGGCGCGTCGAGGCCCGTCGCGATCCGCCACCCGACGTCGAGGTCCGGGTTGTCCGGGGGTGCCGAGCGGCGCGCGGTCAGCACCCCCAGCACGAGGCGCGGCCACAGCCGGCCCAGCGGCATCTCGCCGCGGTCGAGGACGGCGCGCGCGTCCTCCTCGGCCTCGGCCCAACGGCCCTGCAGCAGCCGCAGCCGGGCCCGGACGCCGCGCTGCCACATCGTGCAGATCTGCACGTCCAGCCGCTCGCTCAGCGCCAGGGCGTCCGCCAGCACCGCGTCGGCCTCGGCGAACCGGCCCTGCTCGACGTCGAGGTGCGCGAGGTTGCTCACCGGCGCGGTGGCGAGCTCGTCGAGCTTCCTGCGGACACCGGTGGCGCTCGCGTCGAGGAGGTCGGTGCGGGCCGCGACGTCCCCGCCGAGCAGGCGCGCGATGGACAGCCCGATCGCGGCGGTTCCGTGCAGGGCCGGGTCGGCGAGCTCCTCGGCGATCTGCTGCGCGTCCTGCCCGGCCCGGGCGGCGCCGGGCCCGTCACCGCGGTGGGCGGCGAGGTAGGCGTGGTTGGCCAGCGCGAACCCCCACTCGCGGGGGTCGTCGGCGCCGGCGAGGATCTCGCGCGCCGCGCGGTCGTGCTCGGCCGCGGCGGCGCCGTCGCCGTGGTACCAGGCGTAGTCCGAGATGGTCCGGTGCCCCGCGCCGACGGCCACCGCGTCGCCCAGCTCGCGCCGCAGCCCGACGGCGCGGGTCAGCACGTCGATCGCCTCCGCGAGCCGGTCGGTGAGGTAGAGCTCGGTGCCGAGGGCCTCCATGAGCTCCGCGCGGGTGGTGGGTTCGACGAGCGCGGTGGCCGGCGCCTCGTGGTTCCCGGTGATCTGCTCGGTCGCCTCGAGGGCCAGGCGGTACAGCTCGGCGGACTGGCGGTGGGCGCCCGAGCGGGCCGCCTCCGCCGCGGCGGCCCGGGCGTGACGCAGGACCCGCGGCACGTCGCCGGCCGCCGCGGAGTGGTGCGCGAGCACGCTGGCGTCGCCGCCGGTCGCCTCCAGCGCCGCGATCATGGCGGCGTGCCGGTCCACGGCGGGCCCCGGGGCGGCGTCGAGCACCGCCGAGCGGGCGATCTCGTGCCGGAAGGCCAGCCCGTCGCCGTGGCGGTCGACCAGCCCGGTGCCGACGAGCGCCTCGACGGTCGCGGGCGGTACGCCCAGGGCGGCCAGCAGCGCGGCGCCGACCGGTTCGGGCGTGCAGGAGAGCAGCTCCAAACAGCGGCGGTGCTCCGGGTCGAGCACCGCCGCCCGGGCGAGCACGGCCTCCCGGACGCTCGCCGGCAGCCGCGACTCCGGCTGCGCCACGATCTGGCTGACGTAGAACGGGTTCCCCGCCGTGCGCCGGTGCACCTCCCCGGCGTCGAGCCCGCTGCCGGCGCACAGCTGCTCCACCGCGCCCCGGCTCAGCGGCGCGAGCTGCACGCGGCGGGTGTCCGGCAGCGAGACCAGGTCGCCGACCACCGGGACGAGCGGATGGTCGGCGGCGAGCCCGTCCCGGTACGAGAGCACCAGCAGCAGCGGCAGCGAGGAGATCCGGCGGCCGAGGTACCGCACCAGGTCCGCGGTGGCGTCGTCCGCCCAGTGGAGGTCCTCGATCACCAGCGTCCGCGGCCGCGCCCGCAACGCGTCGAGCACGGCCGCGAACACCTCGTGCGGCGGCGCCCCGTCGGTCAGCAGCGTGGTCACGCCGGGCCCGAGCGCGTGCGCGACGTCCCGCAGCGGGCCGAGCGGCCGCGGCGTGGACAGCGCGTCGCACATCCCCCACAGCACCTGCTCGCGGGGCAGCTCCTCGGCGAGGGTCCGCAGCAGGACCGTCTTGCCGATCCCGGCCTCGCCGGCCAGAAGCACCAGCCGGCCGCCGCCCTCGGCCGCCCGCGCCGCCCGGTCGCGCACGACTGCCAACGGGTGGTCGCGCTCCAGGAGACGCACCGGGCGATCGTAGGAGCGCCCGTTCGGCCCGCGGTACGGGCCGAACGGCCCTGCCTCGATCTCCCGGGCTCAGCTCGTGTAGCCGGGGTCGGCCGCGTGCACGACCGGGGCCCGCCCCTTGGGCTCCTCCCAGTCCTCCTGCCGCCCCAGCGCCGTCAGGTCGAGCAGGTGGTAGCCGTGCATCATCTCCTCGACGCCGCGGCCGTACGCCGACCAGGTGTGGAAGACCTGGTCGCCGTCCCGCAGGAACGTGCTGATCGCCGGCTGCTCGCCGACGTAGTCGACCATCCAGTCGAGACCCGCGGCCGACAGCTCCCCGGCGTCCCGGAAGTTGTAGTTCGCGGGCGCGACGGCCGGGTCGAGGGTCGCGTGGAAGTCGTAGTTGAAGGTGCTGCCCTCCGACGAGTACCAGGGGAAGGTCCAGCCGCGGGCCTCGCGCACGGCCTGCAGCTTCGGGTACGGCGCCCGCGACACCGCGGCGAAGGCCGTGTCCCGCCGGGCCAGGTGGTCGCGCACGCCCTCACCCGTCTCCGCGGCCATGGCGCTGCAGCTCCGGCACGGCTCGTCCCGGGCCGGGTCGTACATGAAGTGCTGGAGGATCAGCTGGCTGCGGCCCGCGAACAGGTCGAGCAGCCCGACCTCGCCCTCCGGCCCGGTGAACCGGTAGTCCTGCTCCACCCGCACCATCGGCAGCCGCCGCCGGTCCGCGGCGAGCACGTCTCGCGCCCGGGTCAGTTCCTTCTCGCGCAACAACAGTGCCCGGCGTGCGGCCAGCCACTCGTCCCGCGAGACCACCTGCGGAAGTGCCATCGTCCTCATCTCCTTCGAGTCGACTTGCGTGAAGCAAGTACGGTAGAGGGTGAGACTTGCATCACGCAAGTGGAATCGGCATATCCTGGTGCCGTGCTGGGACGCCTGTACGAGCGCGAGAACTGTTCCGCGGCCCGCGCCCTCGAGCTGGTCGGGGAGCGCTGGAGCCTGTTGATCATCCGCAACGCGGTCTTCGCCGGCATGACCCGCTTCTCGGACTTCGAGCGCCGCCTCGGCATCGCACCCAACGTCCTCGCCAAGCGCCTCGAAGGCTTCGTGGCCGCCGGGCTGATGGAGGAACGCCCGGACGGCTACGCGCTCACCCGCAAGGGCCGGGAGCTCGGCACGGTGATCGTCGCCCTCACGGAGTGGGGTGACCGCTGGGCCGCCCCCGACGGTCCCCCGATCCTCTTCACCCACGACGACTGTGGCGGCACGGTCCACCTCACCACCACCTGCGATGGGTGCGGCGACGCGCCCGACATCGCCGAGATCGTCGCCAACCCCGGCCCCGGCGCCGACCCCGACCGGCTGCCGGGGCGGGCCAGCTGAGGGGTCGTCGAGTCACCTTCTGACGGCGCTGTTCGAGGGCGGCTGGAGGTGCCCCACTTGAAGCCGCAGATCTCGGAGGGCGGACGGCAGGACAGAAGTGACCCCTGCCGAGCCGCCCCTCCGACCGTTGCGTGGCGGACATCGATCCCGTCGACGGGACTCGCGCTGACCCGGCCCTCCGGCGACGCGATGCCGAAGAGCTGCGCAAGCACGACCTGGGACCGCCCCCGGAAGGCAGGCCGTCAGAAGGGCGGCGGCTCGTCGAGGTCGGTGGCGGGGTGGGGTGGTGGTCGGGGTTCGTCGTCGTGGTCGTCGGTGGCGGGCCGCCAGACGATCGAGGTCGTCGGCGGTGGTGGGGCCGCCGTGGGCGTGGTCGCGGGTGTGGTCGAGGTCGGTGTGGTGCGCGGGGGCGAGGCAGCCGGTGAAGGTGCAGATGCGGTCGCGGAATTCGACGTGGCGGCGCAGGGCTGCGTGTGGGAACCGGTCGGTGGGGGCGTCGTCGAGCGGGCGGCCGTGGGAGTTCGTGATCTCGTCGAGGACCGGCCGCCAGGAGGGCGGGACCGCGGTGGGGTCGGTGGTGAGGTTCCGCAGGAGTGCGGCGTCGACGAGGAGGTCGACCAGTCCTGGTGCGGCGGGGTCGGTGGGTGGGACCGGCGAGGCCGCACCGGGCGATGTCTCGCTCGGTGGGGGCGGCGGGAGGTCCTCGGCGGTGGGCCGGCGTCGGAGGGTGCCGGCGCGGAGGAGTCGCCCGTCCGTGTCGGTGAGGGCGAACCGCCAGGGCGCACGGTGCTGGGCGCGAATGAGGTCGCGGGCGCGGGAGGCGGGGATGGGTCCGAGGGTGGGGAGTTCGGCGGGGCGGTCGTCGAGCCCGAGGAGGGTCGCGAGGGAGATCTGCAGGTGCACCCCGCGCCGCCGCACGACCGGCTGATCCGGCCCGCTCAGGCCATTCGCCGGCCCGTGTGGGCCGCTCGGCTCGGTCGGTCGACTCGACGACCCCGGCGATCCGCTCGGTTCGCCGGGCGTGGTGGACTCGGTCGGCGGTGTCGGCTCGGGGGAGGCGCTCGACGGCCAGGACCCTGCGGGTGGGCCGGACGCCGCCGCGCAGCGGACGCCCGGTTCACCGGCGCTGGCCTCGCCTCCGCCACCCGCCGGGCTCCCTTGCTCGGCCGAGAGGCTCGGTGTGTGAAGTCTGCCGTCATTGCCGGCCTCGGGCTTGTCCGTCCTCGGCATCCCGGAACTGCCGGATGTGTCCTCTCGGCAGGCGCGAGTACGCAGTAAGCCCGGCCGCCCGCTGCGGCGCCGAGTCGCGTGCTCGGCCGGGCGGGACGCCTGGCTGGCGAGCAGCGCTGCGGTGATCTGGTCGTCGGTGAGGGTGTGCAGGGAGCCGTCGAGGAAGCCGACGAACAGGTCGACCCGGATCTGGTCGAGCCCACCGCCGTGTCCGGCGC
>NZ_JNYD01000056.1 GCF_000717175.1 Pseudonocardia autotrophica
GACCTCGTCTGGGCGCTGCTCCGTGACAACCGCCGCTTCACCACCGAGGCACCGGCCCCCGCAGCCAACGCGGCTTGACACGGTCATTGAAACTCCTCGAGGGGTGTCGGCGCTGAGGGGGTCGGCGCCGGGGGTCAGCGCTCCGGAGTGAACAGGATCGGCAGCTCGAGCACACCGCGCACCTGGCTGGGGTGCGAGACGACCTGCTTCTCCGTGTCGATCCGGTAGTCCGGGATCCGCTTGTGCAGCTCCTCGAACACCAGCTGCAGCTCGACGCGCGCGAGGTGCGACCCGAGGCAGCGGTGCGGGCCGGAGCCGAAGGACAGGTGCCGGTTGGGCGTGCGCTCGATGTGCACCACGTCCGGATCGTCGAACTCGCGCCCGTCCCGGTTCGCCCCGGCGAGCACCAGGAGCAGCTGGTCGCCCTCCTTGAGCTCGATCCCGCCGAGGGTGGTGTCGTGCCGGACGCGGCGGCCCGGGGACACCGCGGCCTCGATGCGCAGCATCTCCTCGACCGCCGCCGGGATCAGGGACGGGTCGTCGATCAGCCGCTGCCGCTCGTCGGGCCGGTCGGCCAGGTGCAGCACGGACCAGGCGAGCGTGCCCGTCACTGTGTGGAGGCCGGCGATCAGCAGGAGGAAGAACATGTTGCACAGTTCCTCGTCCGTGAGCGGCCGGACCTGCCCGTCGAGCTCGATCGACTGGTGCACGATCTTCGCCGTGATGTCCTCGGCCTCCGGGCCGCGCGCCCGGCGGTCGGCGACGACGCCGGCGAAGTAGGCGAACAGCCGCCCGGCCGCGGCCTCGCGGGCGGCGTTGTTCTCCTCCTCGGTGCCGCCCGGCACCCCGCGCAGCGTGGTGTCGGTGGCCTCGGTGAACATCGGCGCGTCGTCGAGCGGCCAGTCCATCAGCGCGAGGAACACGCGCGCCGGCAGCTCGTGGGCGAACTCCGAGATGTACTCGGCGGACCCACGGGAGGCGAACCCGTCGATCAGCTCGTTGATGATCTCCCGGATCCGCGGCTCCAGGGCTCGCATGCGGGTGGGGTTGAACAGCGGCTGCAGGGCTTTGCGGAAGGCAGTGTGCTCCGGCGGGTCGACCTCCAGCGGGAGGAACTTGCCGGCGCCGTGCGGCACGAGGTTGTTGGGGAAGCTGGAGAAGGTCTCGGGGTGCCGCAGTACCTCGTGGATCTCCTCGTACCGGGTGACGATCCAGTGGCCGCCGTACTTCTCGGAGTACACCAGCGGCGACCGGTCCGCGATCTCGCGGACCTTCTCGTTGATCCGGTCGGTGGGGAACGTCAACGCCGGGTCGTAGATGTCGAAGTCGGTCTTCAGGTGCTCGGGGACCGAGGTCAGGCTCGTGGTCATGGTGGGACTCTCCTGTCGGCATTGAGCAGGGAGGAGCACTGCCGGAAGCATCTCGGCAGGTGCGTTCGGGAGGGTGGGAGCGCCACCGTCGCAGAAACCTTATACACCTAGGTTCTGGGGTGTCAAGCGCCACACCCGACGACGTTCGCGCTGGTCAGCGCGGTGCACGGCCGAGCTTCCGGCGCCAGTCGTGGGCGCCGAGGAAGCGCACGGCCTTCGCCATGAACTCGCTCTTGGCGGGCACGACGGGGTACCAGTTCGGCTCGGCCTTGAGCGCGATCCGCTCCTCGACGACCGACTTCCGGCGGCCGTACTTGAGCACCCCGTTCGCGCCGCCGAACCGCGTCCCCAGCCCGGACCGCTCCCACCCGCCCGTCGGCACCGGCGTCTGGAACGTGGCGATGACGGTATTGTTGACCGACACCGATCCCGCCTCGATCCGGCGCGAGAGCCGGTCCGCCCGGCGCCGGTCCCTCGTCCACAGGCTGGAGCGGCCTGGACGAGCTCCAGGAATGACACGAACCGTCGATCTGTCTCACAAGCTCGTGCGGGTGACCGATCCCGCTGGTCAGCGCACCTTGGCGTAGCGCTCGGAGACGTCCGAGTACTCGTCCCGGATCGCCCGCTTGGAGATCTTGCCGCTCGGCAGCCGGGGCAGGTCGTCGCGACGCAGCACCACGTAGCGCGGGACCTTGTAGTCGGCCATCTGCGCCCCGCAGGCCTCGATGATCGCCGCCTCGGTCACGCTGTCGTCCGCGGTGACGATCGCCGCGGGCGTCTCCCCGAACCGGTCGTCCTTCGCCGCGATCACCGACACCTCGCGCACGCCCGGGATGCGGCTGATCACGGCCTCGATCTCCACCGGGGAGATGTTGATCCCGCCGGAGATGATCAGGTCCTTCATCCGGTCGACGAAGGTCAGCCGCCCCTCCGCGTCCCGGACGCCGAGGTCGCCGCTGTGCAGCCACCCGTCCCGGAACGCCCGAGCCGTGGTCTCCGGGTCCTGCCAGTACCCGGGCGAGACGCCCGGCCCCTTCAGCAGGACCTCGCCCTGCTCCCCCGGCTCGCACTCGCTGCCGTCCGAACGCACGACCTTGAGCTCGGTGAACGCCGAGCCGCTGCCGCAGGAGTCGGGATGGGTCTCGGCCTCCGACGGCCAGGTGGCCGTCGCGACCCCGCCGGCCTCGGTCATGCCGTAGATCTGGCGGAGCTTCACGCCCTTGCTTCCCCACGCCTCCAGCAGCGGCACGGACACCGCAGCGCCACCGACCACCGCGGTCTTGAGGTGCGACAGGTCGGCTTCGGCGAACTCCGGCGCCTTCGCCATCACCTCGTAGATCAGCGGCACCCCGAAGATCGTCTCGATCTTGTGCCGGTCGAGCTGGCGGACCGCGCGGGACGGGTCGAGCTGCGCCTCGACGACCAGCGTCCCGCCGAGGACCACCTGCATGACCAGGCCCCACACCAGGCCCGGCGTGAAGCACAGCGGGAGCAGCAGCAGGCTGCTGCCGCCGGGTCGCAGACCCTCCTCGCACAGCGACGCCTCGAAGACGATGTCGAGCAGCGTGCGGTTGGTGCAGATGACGCCCTTGGACAGGCCCGTGGAGCCGCTGGTGAACAGCAGCGCGACCGGCTCGGCCGGGTCCCGGTCGATCCGGAAATCCTCGTGGCCCGCTCCGCGCAGCGCGGCGAACTCGGGCAACGGGATCGTCTCCACGCTGCTACCGAGCTCCCGGGCCTGGTCCAGCGTGCCGGCGAACTGCGGGTCGGCGACGACCCCGCGTGCCCCGGAGTCCTGCAGCAGCTTGTGCAGCTCGGCACCGACGAGCCGGGGGTTCAACGGGACGAGCACCGCCCCCGCCTTCATCACCCCCAGCGCCACGGCGGCCCACTCGGGGGTGTTGCCGCCCAGCAGGCCGACGCGGTCACCCTCGGCCACGCCGCGCTCGTGCAGGGACCGCGCGACGGCGCCGGACCAGTCCCGGAGGGTGCGGTAGTCCACGGTGTCCTCGCCGAAGACGAGGGCCGTGCGGTCGCCCTTCGTGCGGGCCCACCAGTGGAGGGCGGATCCGACCGACGTGGCCATGGTGGGGTCTCCTCACGCGTCGTCGCGTACGTCCGGGTTGGGGAAGGATCTAGAGCACGGCGTCGGAGCCGAACAGCGTGGCGCCGACCGAGGGGGCCATCGGGCCCCCGAGCAGGAGCGACAGGGCCGCGTCCGGCACCTGGTTCGGCGAGGTGCCGCGGATCTGCCGCACGGCCTCGACGATCAGCCCGAAGCCGTGCACGAACCCCTCGGCGATGTTGCCGCCCGCGGTGTTCACCGGCAGCGAGCCGTGGGGGGCGATGAGGTTCTCGAACTGCATGACGCGGCCGGCGTCCGGCCCCTTCGGGACGAAGCCGAAGTCGATCAGCGACGCCACGGCGGGCCCGGAGAAGTTCTCGTAGACCTGCACGACGTCGACCTCGCCGGGCTTCACCCCGGCGCCCTCCCACAGCCGCGCCACCATCGCCGGGTGGAACCCGGCGCTGGTGTAGGCGAGGTCGTTCTCGACCGACTCCGACCAGTCCGGGCCCGCGCCCTGCACGCCGGAAAGGACGTACGCGGGCTTCTGCCGGAGCTCCCGGGCCCGCTCGGCGGTGGTGACGAGCACGGCCCCCGCCGCGTCGTTCTCCCGCGAGCAGTCGTAGAGGCGCAGCGGCTCGGAGATCCAGCGGGCGTCGTCGTACACCGCCGGGTCCAGCGGCCTGCCGTACGCGACGGCGTCGGGGTTGTTCTGGGCGTGGTGGTACGCGGCCTGGACCAGCGCCTTCATCGCCGAGGCCGGGACCCCGTCGACCTCGAGCATCCGCTGGGTGCGCAGGGCGCAGATCTGGGCCGGCGCGAACACGCCGTGCCCGGAGAGCAGCGGGCCCATGTGCCCCTTGCTGTAGCTCTGCCGCCCGGCGTCGGCCTCCGAGATGCCGCGGTACACGCAGACCATGTCCGCCTGGCCGGAGGCGACCGCCGCGGACGCCGCGTTGACGGCTGCGGCCACTCCGCCGCCCCCGCCGCCCCACACCATCGTCGACCAGCGGATCTCCTTGGCGCCCAGGGCCGCGCCGATCGCGAGGCCCTCGTTGTCGTCGTTGGCGTAGGAGACGAAGCCGTCGATGTCGTGCGCGTCGATCCCGGCGTCCGCAGCGGCGGCGAGAATCGCCTCGAGGGTCAGCTGCGCCGAGCTCTGGGTGGCCGTGCCGCGCTTGTGGAAGGGCGTGTTGGCGATCCCGACCACGGCCGTGGCGCCGCGGAACGCGCGGTCCCTGCTTGTCATGTCAGTCCCTCACACCAGTCGCCAGCGGAGCAGCGGGTAGCCCTCCGGGTCCGCGGCGGGTTCGATCTCGCCCTTCACCTCCGCGCCGATGCGCACGTCCGCGCCGTCGCCGTCGAGCAGCACGCCGAGGATGCGGCGGTTGCCCGCGCCGGGCAGCTCGACGACGACCACGACGTACGGCAGGTGGCCGGTGACCTCCGGTGAGAAGGGCTGCCAGGTCCGCGTCCAGGAGTAGATCCGCCCGACCGGATCCACCACGGGCCACTCGAGGTCGGTCGCGTGGCACCCCGGGCAGATCGGCCGCGGCGACCAGGTCCATCGGTCGCAGCGCGGACAGTGCTGCATCCGCAGCTCGCCGCGACGCAGGCCTTCCCAGTGCGGCGCGTCGAGCCCGTCGTCCGACGGGTGCGCCATCGACGTGCGCGGCGGGGTGTCCGGGACGTTCCGGACCTGCGTGACCAGCCACGTGCCGTCGAGCTGGATCCACCGCGACCGGAAGACCGCCTCGCCGCCGGTTCCGGTGTAGCGGATGAAGGCGGAGAACAGGCCGTCCGGGCCCGGCTCGACGTCCAGCAGCTCGGCGGAGTGCATGCCCTCCGGCGGCCGGGCCGAGGCCAGCAGCTGCCCGACCCGGTCCGGGCGGAAGTCCGCCAGTACGGTGGCGTTGTCGCCGGCGGCGACGGCGTGGCCGTGCCGCTCGACGACCTCGGCCAGGTCCGCCGGGACGCCCGGGAACTCCTTCGCGGTCACCCTGTCTCCTCGTTCACCGGAGGGCCCAACGGGGCTCGGTCGCCGTGTTGGTCACCGTGTACTGCACGTCCGTCTGGTCGTGCATCAGGCCGAGGCTCCGGGCCTCGTGCACCTGCGGGCGGTCCTGTGCGTCGACGGTGATCATCCCGGCCCGGACGCCCGCGTCGCGCAGCCGCTCGAGGCCGGCGACGAGCAGGGCCCTGACCAGCGGGTCGTCCTCGTGCTCGCGGTCGCCGCCCCGGGTGACCAGCGCGACGAGCCGGCCCGCGGCGCCCCACTCGGTGGGCTCGCCGGAGCCCGGGTCGATCCACACCGCACCGTCCGGCGCCTTCGCAGGACCGCTGACCAGCAGCTCCGCGTCCGCGGGCGGCTGATGCCGTCGCCCGCTCGCGGTCCACAGCTCGGCGGCGGCCACGTGCTCAGCCGTGCCGGTCGCCTCGCGCACCTGCGGGCCGCCGGGCTCGGCGCCCGGGTCGATCTCGCGTCCCGCCCGCAGCGGTATCACCAGCTGCCAGCGGCGCAGGGCCGTCCTGATCCCGTAGCGGCGGAAGCGCAGCGACATGCGCAGCGCGGCGGGGTGGTTGCCGCGCGCCCACACCTTCAGCGCCCGCACACCCGTGCCGCACCAGCCGTCCGGCTGTCCGAGCTCGAGACCGATCTTCTCGACGAGCAGCGTGGTGATGCCGCGCGACCGGTAGTCCGGCCGCACCACGTAGGAGATCTCGCCGATGCCGGCATCCTCACCCTGCAACGGCTCGACGCGCAGGTAGGCGGCCAGGCTCGGGGCGAGCGGGACGTTGCGGCCCGAGCGCTCGTCCGGCAGGAGCCAGACGAGGAGCTGCGTCGTGCCGGGTTCCGTGTCGTCGTCGAGGGAGAGCTGCGGGAAGCCCGCCTCGGCATCGGCCTCGGCGGCCTCGCGCAGCATCTCGCGCAGCTCGGCCTCGACCTCGGGCGGGAATCCCTCCCCGTCCGCCGGGTACCACTCGAAGTCGATCACGACGTCAGCTTCTTCAGCTCACGGTGGAAGATCTGGTTCACGTACTCGTTGCGGCCCAGGACCATCCCGCCCGCGTTCGCGCTCGTCATGCCCGCCTGCGAGCTGCGCAGCAGCGGGAAGTCCTCCTGGTGCAGCACGGCGAGCAGGATCTTCCAGTTCTTGTCCCAGATCCGGTTCCAGCGCTCGGAGTCCATGCCGGAGTCCTCGACCGTGGGCACGACCAGGCGCATCTCCATCCGGCAGCGCCCCGGGTCGGTGGGGTGCGGACGGAAGGTGAGCAGCTCGAAGTGGTCCGGCTGGCGCAGCAGCGTGCTGTTGGGCAGCAGGAAGTGGGTCTCGGTGACGTACTTCGACAGGTCCTCGTCCGGCGCCGGGGGTTCCTCGAGGAACTTGTCGATCGTCTTGCGCGGCGCGATGAACCGGGCGTGTCGCCCGAAGTCCTCGACCGCCATCACGTTGGTGTGGATGTGCTTGGCCGCGGTGTTCGGGTGCGCGTACTGGATGTGGTAGCCGTCCAGGAACGCGTCCTGCATGATCTTCCAGTTCACGGGCTCGTCGAAGCCCTCCGCGCGGGCGGAGACCAGCGTGTCCATCCCGTAGCCGCCGAGGATCTCGTCCATGTCCGGGCCGAGCCAGGCGGCGACGTCGATCTCCGCGTCCGCGTCGTCGACCACCCAGACGAACCCGTGGCGCTCCTCGGTGGGCAGTTCGATCAGCCCGAACTTCGAGCGGTCGATCTCGCCGAAGGTGTTGTCCCGAGTGATCGCCCGCAGCGAGCCGTCCGTGTCGTAGGACCAGCGGTGGTAGCCGCAGGAGAACAGCCGGCACCGGCCCTTCTCCTGCTCCTCCAGCAGCGCCCCGCGGTGCCGGCAGAGGTTCACGAAGCTCTTGACCGAGCCGTCCTTCTGCCGCACGACGATGATCTTGTTGCGCGGCATCTGCAGCGTGAGGAAGTCGTTCGGCTTCGGGATCTCGCTGCCGTGGCAGACGATCGACGGGACGCGCCCGAAGACCGCGTCGCGCTCGCGGCGCGCGATCTCCGGGTCGGTGAACTCGACGGCCGTGAAGCCGTTGACCCCGTCGAACTCGTCGGTGCTGTCGTTGCGGATGTGGTCGAGCGCCCGCCGGATCCGGTCGTTGCGCGGGGCGTGGGGCCTGCGCTCCTCGCCCGTCGCCGGCCCGGTGGTCGGCACGGTGTCCTGAATGGTCATCGTCGCCTCCTGGCTCCGCGCGCCCTTGCGCCGCGGCTCGGGAAGTCGTTCGGTCGTAATCCTACAGGCTTAAGGTTTACCACGCGAGGGCTCTCTCCACACCACCCTCCCACCTGCGTGTTCAGCGGTCGATGACCAGCTTCTCCGAGGCCGCACGGGACACGCAGGGGAACATCACGTCGTTCTCCGCCTGCTCCTCGGGAGTGAGCAGGGAGTCCCGGTGCTCGGGCACCCCGCCGAGGACCGCGGACTCGCACGTGCCACACGTGCCTTCCCGGCAGGACGTCTCGATGGTCACGCCCGCGTCCGCCGCGGCGTCGACGATGCTGACACCGGGCGGCACCGTCACCGTGATCCCGGACTGCGCGAACTCGACCTCGAACGAGCCGTCCTCGGCCGTGCTCGGGACCTCCTTCGGCGCGAACCGCTCGACGTGCAGGGCGCCCGACGGCCAGGCCGCGCAGCGCTCCTCGACCGCCCTGAGCAGGGCCTCCGGGCCGCAGCAGTAGACCAGCGTCCCGTCGCTCGGGGTGCCGAGCAGCGCCTCGAGGTCGAGCAGACCGACCTCGTCCTGCGGCCGCAGCGACACACGGTCGCCGTACCGCTCGACGAGCTCGTCGCGGAAGGCCATCGACGCCCGGGACCGCCCGCCGTAGATCAGCCGCCAGTCCGCGCCCGCCTTCTCCGCCTCGGCGATCATCGGCACGATCGGGGTGATGCCGATGCCGCCGGCGAGGAACAGGTACCGCGGCGAGTCCGCGAGGACGAAGTTGTTGCGCGGGCCGCGCACGCGCAACACCCGTCCGACCTCCACGGCGTCGTGCACGTGGGCGGACCCTCCCCGCCCGGCTGGCTCGCGCAGCACGGCCACCTGGTAGGTCTCAGGGTCGTGCCGGTCGCCGCAGAGCGAGTACTGGCGCACGAGGTCCGGGCCGAGATCGAGGTCCAGGTGCGCTCCCGGTTCCCACTCCGGCAGCTCGGTCCCGGCCGTGGGGCGCAGGGTCAGCCGGACGACGCCGTCGGCGACCGCCTCGCGCGCCGCCACCTCGACGTCGATCTCGTGCTCCGGTGCTCCGGTCGTCCTGCTCACGGCTTGACTCCTCCGACACGACCGGACCGCCCGCGGGCTCCCACGGGCGGTCCGGCCTTCACGAACCTGCTGCCACGCGTCCGGTCAGGCGGACGGCGACGCCTGCAGTGACTCCTGCAGGGCCAGCGCCCGCTCGGGACAGATGTCCACGACGTGCTCGGCCTGGCCGAGCAGCGCCTCGGGCACGGGCTCCACCAGGATGATCGGGTCTCCCTGGTCGTCGCAGTCCACGATCTCGGGCGCGGCCCCGTAGCAGAGGCCGTGCCCCGCGCAGGCGCCGCGATCGACCGTCAGGTACCGGTCCATCTCGGGTCCTCCCTGGTCTGGGTCCTCGTGGTGGGTGGGCGCGGTCAGGCCTGGCCGAGGTCCTCGGGGAACCAGATGGCGACCCGGCCCATGGTGCCGCCGTCGCCGGAGGAGATGACCTGGCCGGAGGTGTAGCCGGCGTCGTCGGACACCAGCCACAACGCGACCTTCGCGTTGTCCAGCAGCGACGGCGGGCGGTCCAGCTTGAGCGGGATCGGGGTCACGCTCTTGTCCCAGGGGCCCGCGACCTCCTCGTAGGACTGGCCGACGACCGGGGCACCGGCCTCCATGAGGAAGTTCGGCGACATGCCGTGGGTCGGCGCGATCGCGTTGACCCGGATGCCCCACTTGCCCAGGTCCAGCGCCAGGCCGCGGACCATGCCGTTCACGCCGGCCTTGCTGGCCGAGTAGGACGGGATCTGGTGGTACGCCACCATCGAGGCGGCCGACGAGGTGATCAGGATCGTGCCGCCGCCGTTCTCGCGCAGCGGCTTCACCGCGTGCTTCGCGCAGAGGAACGGGCCGGTCAGGTTGGTGTCGATGACCTTGTGCCAGTCCTCGATCGGGAAGTCCTCGAACTCGAGGTGCTCGCCGCCCATCACGCTCGGCACGCCGCCGCGGGACACGATGCCCGCGTTGGCCCACATGATGTCCAGCTTGCCGAACTCGTCGAGCGCGGTCCGGACCGTGCGCTCCACGTCGGCCTCGACCGTGGTGTCGGCCTGGACCGCCACCGCGGTGCCGCCCTGCTCGCTCACCAGCTTGACGGTCGCGTCCGCACGGTCGCCGTCGACGTCCATCACGACGACCTTGGCGCCCTCCGCGGCGAAGAGCTGCGACGACTGGCGCCCCAGCCCCGAGCCCGCACCGGTGATGATCGCGACCTTGTTCTCGAGCCTCGCCATGACGTGTCCTCCCTGAGACGTCCAGCGGATGGGATCCGCGGCCCGGACCGCTCGGGGAGCGGACGGGACGGCGGCGGAAATCGCGCGCCGACCCACCGGGGAATGGTGATCGAATTGCGGTGCGACGTTTCCGACCGCCGCACCTTATAGCGTTAGGTTCCGCCCCGTCAACGCTCGTTCAGGACGGCGTGACGGGCGTGAAGAGCAGCGGCAGCCGGGCGAAACCGCGGACCTGGCTCGGCAGCACGACGGCCGGGTCCTCCGGGTCCGACCGGTAGTCCGGGATGCGCTTGTGGATCTCCTCCATGGCGATCCGCAGCTCCACGCGGGCCAGGTGGGAGCCGATGCAGCGGTGCGGGCCGGAGCCGAAGGACAGGTGCCGGTTCGGGGTCCGGTCGACCCGCAGCGACTGCGGGTCGGCGAACTGCGAGTCGTCGCGGTTGGCGGAGCACAGCAGGAGCAGCAGCTGGTCGTCCGCCTTGATCGTCACGCCGCCGATCTCGACGTCGCGCACCGCGCGGCGGCCCATGGCGACCTGCGCCTCGTAGCGCAGGACCTCCTCGACCGCGGCCGGGATGGCGTCCGCGTCGGCGATCACCGCGTCCCGCTGGTCGGTGTTCGTCGAGAGGTGCAGCATCATCCAGCACAGCGTGCCCTGCACGGTGTGCAGGCCCGCGATGAGCAGCAGGAAGAACATCCGCGCCAGCTCGTCGTCGGTGAGGTCGCGTTCCACCCCCTCGGCGTCCTTGATGCGGGTGTGCATCACGGCGGTGGTGATGTCGTCGAGCTCCTCGCCCGCCTCCGCCGCGGCCCGGCGCGCGTGGATGACCTGCATGAAGTAGCCGAACATCTGCATGGCGGCCTCGGTCCGCGACGCCACGGCCTGCTCGGGGGTGTCGCCCGGCTTGCCGTTCATGGCGATCTCGGTCGCCTCGGTGAACATCGGCGCGTCCTCGAGCGGCCAGCCCATCAGGGCGAGGAACACCGTGGTCGGCAGCTCGTGCGCGAACTGCTCCACGAACTCGACCTTGCCCGCGCCCTGGAACTTCTCGATCAGCTCCACGACCAGCTCGCGGATCCGCGGCTCGAGCGCCCGCATCCGGGTCGGGTTGAACAGCGGCTGCAGGGCCTGCCGGTACGAGGTGTGCTCCGGCGGGTCCAGCTCGATCGGCAGGAACTTGCCCTGGCCGGCGTCGACGAGGTTGTTCGGGTAGCTGGAGAAGGTCGCGGGGTCCCTGAGGATCTCGTGCACCTCGTCGTAGGCGGTGACCAGCCAGTGGCCCGCGTACGCCGGCGACCAGACGATCGGCCCGACCTTCGCGAGCTCCGCCGTCCGCTCCTGCATCCGGTCCACCGGCATCGTGAGCGCGGGGTCGTAGATGTCGAAGTCGACGACGAGATCCGGTCTGACGTCCGCACGCGTGGTGGGCATGGCACTCTCCTGTCGGGTCGCCTGTGACTCGCTGACTTTACAAACGACGATATGTGTCAGCTGGTAACGTAGCCGAACGGGTGAACGCCGTCGAGACCCGGGAGGCCCCCGTGCCCGAGATCCCTCCCGCCATCGCCGGCTCGGCGCCCAGCGGGAGAGGGACGCGGCGATGCTCTTCCTCGCCCCGCCCGCGTCGAGCTACCTCACCGGCGCGACGCTCGCCGTCGACGGCGGCATGTCCGGCCACGGAGCGAACGGCACTCTCGCTCATCACGTGTGAGCGAGAGCGCCGTTGGTGCCTGCTCAGGCCGACTCCTCCGACAACGCGGGGTCGTCGGACGGGGGCTGCAGCACGCCGGACCGAACGAGCCCGTCGACCTGCCGGTCGTCGCGGCCGAGCAGGCTGCGGACGATCTCACGCGTGTGCTCCCCCGGCGCCGGGGCGGGTCCGAGGTCCGGGTCCGGGACACCCGAGAACCGGGCGATGCGCGCCGCGGCCGGGACCGGCGCGGACAGCAACGGGTGCGCGAGGGTGTGGAAGGAGTCGCGCGCCACCAGCTGCGGGTGGGTCAGCTCGTCGGGCAGCCGGAGCATGCCCGCGGCAGGCACGCCGGCCGCCTGCAGCAGCGCGGCCACCTCCTCCGGGGCCCGCTCCGCGGTCCACGCCGCGAGCTGCTTCTCGATCTCCTCGCGGTGGGCGAGCCGGCCGTCGAGCGTGCGCAGGTCCGGCTCGTCGGGAAGCCCGGTGACCTCGGCCAGCCGGTGCCAGTCCTCGTCGTCCCGCGCCTCGACCACGCACCACTCGTCGTCGCCGGCGCAGGGGAAGACGCCGGCGGGCGCGACGTCCGTGCGGGAGTTGCCCTCCGCACCCACCGTCCCGGGCTCCAGCGAGGCGCGGGCCAGGGTCGGTCCGAGCGCGACCACGGCGACGTCCGCCTGCGCGATCTCCACCGCCCGCCCCGGCCCGTCGGCACCGCGGCCGATCACCGCCGCCAGGGCCGCGACGGCGCCGACGTGCCCGGCGACGTGATCGGGATAGACGGTCGAGCCGTCGCAGAAGGCGGCCGGGTCGCTCACGTCGCGGTCCGGGTCGCGCCAGAGCGCGGAGACCCCGCACGAGGCCCGCACCAGCGGCCCGTACCCCATGCGCGTACGCCAGGGGCCGCGACCACCGAAGGCGCTGCTGTCCGAGACGACGATCCGGGGGTTGATCCGTGCGAGCTCCGCGTGCGAGAAGCCCAGCGACTCCAGCGTGCCCGGCTTGAAGTTCGCCGCCACCAGGTCCGCCTGCGCCACGAGCTCGCGGAACAGCCGCGCGCCCTCCTCGCTGCGCAGGTCCAGGCCCAGACCGCGCTTGTTGCGCTGACCCCAGGCGAACGAGGCGTTCATGCCGCCGCCCCTGCGGGTCTGGCGCAGGCCGTCGGGGAACGCCGGGTTCTCGACCTTGATCACGTCCGCGCCCTGGTCGGCGAACAGCCGGCTCAGTTCGGCGCCGAACACGATGACCCCGAGGTCGAGCACCCGCAGCCCGGCCAACGGCCGCGCCCCCTCGTCGAGGGCGGGCAGTCCGAGGTCGGGTTCCTCCCGGGTCTCCGCGCGGTCGCCGAGCAGCCTGTCGTGCTCCCCGAGCCGGGGCGCCGGGGTCCGCAGACCCGCGCGGACGCCGTCGACCGACACGTACCCGGTGGGCACCCGCGCCCGCAGCCCGTCGCCGAGCTCGGCGTCGACCAGGGTGCCGGTGAGGGTGAAGTGGTCCGCCTCCAGCACCTCGTCGAGGGTCAGCATGCCGGCGACCGGGATGCCGCGGCGGCTCCCCTCGAGTGTGAGCTCCTCGCGGGTGCGGTCCGCGAACAGCGTGGCGATCAACGGGTTCAGCCGGTCCGACGCCTCGAACCGGGCCGGGATGGCGTCGTAACGCGGGTCGGCGAACTCCGCCGGCTCGCCGAGCCACTCGAACATGGCGCGCCACTGCCGCTTCGCCAGCAGGCAGATCCGGACGTGCCCGTCGGCGCACGGGAAGACGGGGTAGTAGTCGGCCGCGTCCGGGCGGTCCCTGGGGAAGGTCTCGGACCGGCCGGCGGCTGCCGAGCCCTGGGTGCCGAAGCCGGGGTCGAAGCCGTGCACCACCGCCTCGAAGGCCGAGACGTCGACGTGCTCGCCCCGCCCCGTGCGGACCCGCTTCACGTAGGCGACGAGGGTGGCCCACGCCGCGTGGACGCCGACGGTCTGTGCGACGAGTCCCGCCGGTGGCAACAGCGGTGTGCCCCCGGGCAGGCCGGAGCGCGACAGCACACCGCCCGCCGCGGCCAGCACGTTCTCGGTCGCCACCCGGTCGGCCCACGGGCCGGTGCGACCGAAGTCGGTGATCGACACGACGACGAGGGCGGGGTTGGCGGCGTGGAGGTCCTCCGGCGTGAGGCCCAGGGCCCGCGCCTCGGATCCGCCGAAGGACTCGAGCACGACGTCGGCCCGGCGGGCCCGGCGCAGGAGCTCCGCCCGGCCCGCGGGATCGGTGAGGTCGAGGACCACGCCGAGCTTGTTGGCGTTGCGCAACGCGAAGCCGAGGGCGTCGCGCCGGCCGGGCGACCCGCCCGGCGGCTCCACGCGCACGACCTCGGCACCGAGGTCGGCGAGGAAGCGGCCGCAGGACTCGGCCGCCCCCTCGGTGAGATCGAGGACGCGCAACGCGCGCAGCGGGAGCATCGGAGCCGACCTGTCCGTCATGGCACCCTTCCGGTCCCGGCGGGGCCGCCGCCGTGTGCTGTCATGGGAGCTAGCGCGCCTCAGCGGAGCGCGTGCCGGGCCGCCCGTCTGCGGCGGCGCTGCGGGCCGTGCCCACAGCCGGGCCACACGCGACCGGTGGCCGGGGCGGGCGGCCGGCCGATCAGCCGGACGATCGAGCGGTACAGAGTGACCACGGCCATCCTCTCACCGTTGATACAGATGACGTAATCTGTTTCTAACGGTACTAGGTTGGAGTCCGCGGCAGCAATCGGCCCGGTGCGCGTCACAACGCGTCGCGGTCTCCGCTCCCTCACCACCCCACCGGCGGACGCCGCCGAGGAGGACGAACGTGACGACGAACCAGGCGGGCCCCGAGGTCCGCGCCAAGGACCGGGTGGTGATCCGGTTCGCGGGTGACTCCGGCGACGGGATGCAGCTCACGGGTGACCGGTTCACCTCGGAGACCGCGACCTTCGGCAACGACCTGTCCACGCTGCCGAACTTCCCGGCCGAGATCCGCGCCCCTGCCGGGACCCTGCCCGGGGTCAGCTCGTTCCAGCTGCACTTCGCCAACTACGACATCCTGACTCCGGGCGACCGGCCGGACGTGCTGGTGGCGATGAACCCGGCCGCG
>NZ_JNYD01000057.1 GCF_000717175.1 Pseudonocardia autotrophica
CTCGGGTTCACGTGCACCAAGCGCGAACGAGCACAGCCGACCCCGCCCAGATTCTCATCCTTCAAGGCGGCCCGGGGTAGGGCCATGACATCTCAGACGCGTTCCTCGATGGGCACGAAGTCGAAGTCGTACCCGAAGTAGCGCGGTCCGACGATCTCGAGGCCCTCCGGCGTGCGCCAGCGCGGGTCGCACGGCGCCGCCACCACCGTGACGCGGAAGCCGTAGCGCAGGTCCTCGGTGGTGATCGGCTGCCCGGTCTCCGAGTCCAGCACGATGATCAGGTCGGGCACCGAGGCGAGCACCTCCCCGTCGCGCTCGGCGACGAGGTGCTCGTTCTGCGTCTGCAGCCGCAGGGTCGTGCCGGCGTCGTCGTGCAGTCCCTCGATGCGGACCTCGGCGCGGGCGAACCCGCCCTCGGTCCGCCGGTGCACGTCGACGACCTTGCCCCGGAACAGCCGGCGGCCGCCCAGGTACTCCGGGACAACCGCGGCGGGGTCGCCGTGCGCCTCCCGCGTCTCCCGCACGAGGCGGCCGAGCTCCTCGGCCGTGCGCAGGGTGTTCGGGATCGTGCACTCCCGCAGCCGCGCCGCGGCCAGCGGGTACAGCCCGATCAGCGCGGCGCACCCCATGTCGATCGTCTGGGAGCGGGCGAGCCGTTCGGTCCACCGGTTGTCGATCGCGTCGATGACCGAGGCGTTGCCCTTGTCGTCGGCGATCGCCATGGGAGCCGCCTTGCCCCCGAACATCGTCGGCATGCACATCTGCAGCTCGGGGAACGCGCGGCCCATCAGGTCCGCGTCGATCACGGGGAGCCGCTCCCGCGCCGCCAGGCAGAACGGGATGACCGAGTTGAGCCCGCCGATCTCGATCGGCATCGTGTGCGTCGCCCGCCGGCCCAGGTGGTGCTCGAGCTTGCGGAACGCGGTCACGACCTCGTCGGCGCTGGGGAGCTTCTCCACCATGACCGTGGGGGCGCCCATCATCGCCGAGGGGATCACGAACGCGTCGTCGGGCACCTCGTCGAGGTCCACGACCTCCACCGGCCCGTGCTTGCGGATCGCGTTGCGGGCCAGCAGCGTGCCGATGTAGGGGTCGCCGCCGCCGCCGGTGCCGAGGATGCCGGCGCCGAGGGCGATGTCCTCGAGCTGCCGCTCGTCAACGAGTCGCACTGGTCTTCCTTCCGAGCTGCAGGTCTCCGACGGCCTTCACCTTGATCCGGACGGCGTTGCCGGGGACGTAGGCCAGGGCCAGCTCCTCCTGGTCGACGATCCGGACCGACTCGGGCAGGGCCCCGGCCGCCACCGCCCGCTCGGCCGCCAGCTCCCGGGCCTGCTCGAGGGCCGCGTCGCGGGAGAGCTGCGGGCCGACGGCGTACATCTGGTCCACCTCGCCGCCGACCTGGGCGATGGCGGCGCCGATCGCGTTCGCGACGGCGTGGTGGTCGGGGCGGATCAGCTCGGCGGCGCCGGGAAGGTCCTTGCCGAGCAGGATGCTCCCGCCGCCGACGACCACCACCGGAATCGGCGCGGACTCGGTCTTCATCCGGTCCACCGCCTCGGCGATCCGCTCCTCGATGCTCGACAACGCGCTCGCGACGAGCGCCTCGTCGAGGTGGGCGACCAGGCCGGGGTCGCCGACCTGGGCGCGGCCGCCTGCCACCGCGATGTCCGTGGCGGTGAGGGTCTCCCCGCCGAAGACGAGGCCGCGCTTCGGCAGCTGGTAGCCGACGCTCTTCGGGCCGACGGTGGCCGCGCCGTCCCAGCGGACGTGGCTGCCCCCGCCGATGCCGAGCGGCAGGACGTCGGGCATGCGGAAGTTCGTCCGCACCCCGCCGACCTCGATCGTGGACTTGGCCTCGCGCGGGAACCCGTTGACGAGCATGCCGATGTCCGAGGTCGTGCCGCCGATGTCCACGACGGCGCAGTCCTGCAGGCCCGAGAGCAACGCCGCGCCGCGCATTGAGTTGGTCGGGCCGGAGGCGAACGTCGAGACGGGGTACCGCTCGGCCTGCTCGACGGTCATCAGCGTGCCGTCGTTCTGGCTGATGTACATCGGTGCGTCGATCCCGGACTCGCGCAGGGCGGCCCGGAACGCGTCGGTGATGTGCACGGCCAGCTCGGCGAGGCACGCGTTCATGATCGTCGCGTTCTCGCGCTCGAGCAGGCCGAGCCGGCCGAGCTCCGAGGACAGGCTGATCGCCACGTCGGGCGCGGTCTCCCGGATGATCTCCGCGGCCCGCCGCTCGAGCTCGTCGTTGATCGGGGAGAACACCGAGGAGATCGCGACGGCCCGCAGACCGTTCGCGGCGATGTCGTCGGCCGTCCGCTTGAGCTCGTCGACGTCGAGCGGGGCGATCTCGCGCCCGTCGAACTCGTGCCCGCCGTGGCAGAGGTAGATGTTGCGGCCGACGGCGGTGGCGAGCCGCTCGGGCCAGTCGACCATCGGCGGCAGTGACCGCGTGGCCGGCAGTCCGAGCCGGACGCTCGCCACCTGGAGGAGCCGGCGGGCCTCCACCACGGCGTTGGTGAAGTGCGTCGTGCCGATCATGACGGTCTCGACGGCCTCCGGCGCGACGGCGCTGCGGGCCAGCAGGCTGCGCAGGCCCTCGACGATTCCGGTGGTCACGTCGGCCGAGGTCGGGTTCTTGACCTCGGCCAGGACGCGGTCACCGTCCATCAGCACGGCGTCGGTGTTGGTCCCGCCGACGTCGATCCCGACGCGCATCAGCCCACCGTCCGATGCCGTACCTGGGGAAGGACGTCGCGGGCGGTGAGCTCGACGACCTCCTTGGCCCGGTCGGCGGCCACGGGGGCCAGGTCCACCGAGTCGGCGCCGGCGTCGATGAGTGCCTGGATCTTCGCCGCGCACTCGTCCGGGTCGCCGGCGATGACGAGGTCCTCGACCCACTGGTCGGGCATCTCGCGCATGATCAGCTCGCCCGCGTTGTCACCGCCGCGCTGGTACATGTCCCACAGCTCGTCGCCGATGCCGTAGATGTCGGTGAGCCCCGACTTGGGCACGGCCGCGAGGTAGAACGCGGCCACGGTCCGGGCCTCCTGCTTGGCCTTCGCCCCGTCCGGGTCGACGGAGTAGAGCGCGTAGGCCGCCACGCGGTGGTGCTCGCCCTCGCGGCCGGCCTTGGTCTGGCCCTCGGCGACGCGTTCGCGCAGCCAGCGCAGGTACTTCGTGCCGGCCAGCACCGACACGAGGGTGGCGTCGGCGACCTCACCGGCGAGGTTGAGCATCCGGGGCCCGATGACGCCCATGTAGATCGGCAGCTTCGTCGCGGCCGGGTGCACCAGCTTGATCTTGTCGAAGGAGTGGACCTTGCCCTCGAAGGTCACCTCCTCGCCGTCGAGCAGCCGCCGTACGTTGGTGACGGTCTCGCGCATCGCCGTGTAGGGCGACTTGGGCATGACGCCCATCTGCTGCACCCAGTGCGGGACGCCGAGGCCGATGCCCGGCCACACGCGACCCGGGTACATACGGTCGATCGTCGCGAGCTCCATGGCGAGGGCCGCGGGGTGACGCGCCATCGCGGAGACGACACCGATGCCGACCTTGATGGAACTGGTGGCGTTCAGCGCGGCCATCGCGCCGGAGACGCCGCCGTAGAAGAAGTAGTCCTCGGGGATCCACAGCTCGCCGAAGCCCTCCCGCTCGACCAGGGCGGAGATCTCCGGGATCTGCTCGGGCGGCAGCTGACTGGAGACGAGCAGGCCGACGGGGGACCGGTTGGTAGCGTTGCTGGTCATCGCGTCGTTCCTTCCGTCGTGCCGTCCTCGCGCAGTGCGGCCAGGACGTCGAAGGGGGTGATGGGGAGGTTGCGGATGGGCTTGCCGATCGCGTCGGAGACAGCGCTGGCGATCACTGCGGCGACCGGGATGATCGACGGCTCGCCCGCGCCCTTGGCGCCGTACGGGCCCTCCGGCCACGGGTTGTCCAGCAGCGCGATGTCGATCGGCGGCGCCTCGAACGCCGTCGGCAGGCGGTAGTTCTCCAGGCTGGCGTCCAGGGTCACGCCGTCGGCCACGCGCAGGTCCTCGTAGAGGGCGTAGCCGACGCCCTGCAGCACGCCGCCGAGGATCTGGCCCTCGACCTGCTGCGGGTTGATCGCGCGGCCGACGTCCTGGGCGACGACGTAGCGCAGGATCGTGACCTTGCCGGTGTCGCGGTCGACCTCCACCTCCGCGGAGTGCACGTGGTAGGTGGGGGTGGCGAACCCGGTGAACAGCGCCCCGGTGAGACAGCCCGAGTCGAACTGGACGGGCGGGGTGATGTGCCGGCCGGTGGCCGAGATCGGGCCCGACGTGTGCAGCGCCGTGAGCGCCACCGCCGCCAGCGGCACCTGAGCCCCCGGCGAGCCCTTCACCCGCACGTGCCCGTCGTCGAGCTCCAGGTCCGCCGCCGACGCCTCCAGCAGGTTCGCGGCCACCTCGAGCAGCTGCTCGCGGACCTGGGTGCTCGCCTGCACGGCCGCGTTGCCCAGCGAGAACAGCGTCCGGCTGCCCTGGGCGCCGCCGTCGTAGGTGCCGGCGTCGGTGTCCGCGGGCAGGATGACGACCTGGTCCGGAGTGAGACCGAGCTCCTCGGCCACGATCTGGCGCAGCCCGACGGCCACGGCTCCGGTGCCGATCTCGGCGCCGGCGCAGATGACGCCCGCCGTACCGTCCTCGTTGATCTTGACGGTGGCGCCGCCCGGCCCGGGGTTGGTGAGCCAGGTGACCGCGCCGATGCCCTTGCCACGTAGCGCCCTCGGGTTGCCGGACGGCGCCCCTTCGGCCCAGGGGGCGATCTCCTCGATCCGGGCGAAGCCCTCGTCGAAGACGGCGTCGTCGAGGACCTGGCCGTTCGCGATCGCCTCGCCGGCCTTGACCACGTTGCGCAGCCGCAGCTCGCGGCGGTCCATGCCGAGCTTCGCCGCGATGTGGTCGAGGTGCTGCTCGAGCGCGAACATCGCGTAGGGACCGTTGACGCCGCGGAACGCCGCTGTGGGCGCGGTGTTGGTGTAGACGACCCGGGTGCGGTAACGGGCGACGGGCACCCGGTAGGTGCCGCCGAACACCAGCCCCGGCACCGCCGCGCACGCGACGATCTCGCCGCTGTACGCGCCGTTGTCGGCGTTCGTGTCCGCCTCCTGGCCGAGGATCTCGCCCTCGGCGCTCACGGCCGTGCGGATCCGGATCCGCGCGTTCTCTCGCGGTCCGGCGGTCTGCAGCTCCTCGGCCCGGGTGTTGACCAGCCGCACCGCGCGGCCGGTCTTGCGCGCGAGGACGCACACGAACGGCTCCAGCATCGCGTCGATCTTGCCGCCGAAGCCGCCGCCGATCGTCGTGACGACGACGCGCACCTTCGAGGCCGGCACGCCGAGCCACTCGGCAAGCCGGTCCCGGACGAGGAACGGGAACTGCGCCGGGCTGTGCACGACGTAGCGCCCGCCCTCGAACCGGCCCACCGCGGCGTGCGGCTCGATCGGGGACTGGTGCTGGCGCTGGGTGGTGAACTCGTCCTCGACGACCAGGTGCGCGGCGGCGAACGCCGCGTCCACGTCACCCCGGTCGAGCGTGGACTCCCAGGCCACGTTGCCGGAGCGCGGCCCCGGCGCCAGCATCGGGTAGGACTCCCACGCCGGGTGGATCAGCCGCGCGTCGTCGGCCAGGGCGGCGTCCATGTCCGTCAGCGGCTCGAGCGGGTCGATCTCCAGCTCGATCGCGGCCACGGCGGCCTCGGCCTGTTCCGTGGTCTCGGCGGCCACCGCGGCGATCGGCTCGCCGATGTAGCGGACCTCCTCGCGGGCGAACATCGGCTGGTCCTTCAGAATCCAGCCCGAGGTGGTGTCCGGGACATCGGCGGCCGTGATGATCGCGTGCACGCCGGGTAGGGCGGCGGCCCGCGCGGTGTCGAGCCGCCGGATCCGGCCGGCGGGTACCGGCGAACGCAGCAGCTTGGCCTGCAGCGTGCCGGTCACGCCGTGGTCCATCCCGTACACGGCGGCCCCGCGCACCTTGTCCTCGCCGTCGGCCCGGCGGGCGTTCGTTCCGACCACGCGCGTCACGACCGGCCCCCGTTCCCGCCCGCGACGGCCAGGGCCGCCTCGACGATCTTGTGGTAGCCGGTGCAGCGGCAGATGTTGCCGGCGAGCGACTCCTTGACCGCGGCCTCGTCCGGGGTGGCGTCGCGTTCGAACAGGGCGGTGAGCGCCATGAGAATGCCGGGCGTGCACGCGCCGCACTGCACGCCGCCGTGCTCGAGGAGGGCGTCCTGCAGTGGGTTCAGCGGCCCGTCCGGCTCGGCCAGGCCTTCCACGGTGCGCACCTTGCGGCCCTCGGCCAGCGCGACCGGCGTCAGGCAGGACACCGCGGGCCGGCCGTCGACGAGCACCGTGCAGGCGCCGCAGCGGCCCTCGCCGCAGCCCGGCTTCGCGCCGGTCAGGCCGAGGGGGCCGCGCAGCACCGACAACAGGGGGGTCATGTCCGGCGCGTCGACCTCGACGTGGCGGTCGTTCACGGTGAACGAGTGGGGCATCAGTGGGCTCAGTTCTGCTCGTCGTCGGAGGTGGTGAGGGCGGCCGCGGCGCGGCGGGCCAGTGCGGGGAGCACGGCGAGGCGGTACCAGCCCGGGGCGTCGAGGCCCTCGCGTGCCGTGCACTCGTCGGCGGCGGCCTGCCCCGCCCGCTCGGCGGTCGCGTCGTCCAGAGGGTTGCCGACGAGGGCCGCGGCGGCCGCAGGAGACAGTCGGGCGACCTCCTCGACGCCGCCGACGGCGACGCGGGCGGCGGACACGGTGTCCCCGTCGCCGGCCAGGACGACGTGGGCGTCGGCGGCCAGGAGCGCCGGCACGAGGTCGGCCTCCGGGAACCCGTCGGCGGCGATGTTGCCGCCGACGGTCGCGACGCTGCGCACCGCCGGGAACGCCGAGCGGCGGGCCGCCTCCACCAGGCCGGCGAGCGCCGCGGGGCAGTCGAGAGCGGCGAGCTCGTCGTGCGTGACCGCGGCGCCGATCTCGACCGCGTCATCCGTAGCCCGGAACCCACGCAGCTCCGCGAGGCCGTCGAGGGCGACGTAGACGCGGGCGACCGGCGCGCCGTGCAGGGGCGCCCGCATGACCCAGGTGCCGCCGGCCAGCGGGGCGCCGTCGGCACCCAGCTCGGTCAGCTCGCGCACCGCGTCCGCGAGCGACGCCGGGCGGCGCACCTCGGACCGGGTGAAGGCTCCCGGATCGGTCCGCCGGGGTGGACTTGCTGTCGTCATGGGGTTGTCGCCCTTCTGTTGCACGTCGTGGAGGGAGGTCGCGGTGTCAGGTGAGTCGCAGGGGGCCGGCGGCTTTGACGCGGATCCGCATCGCGGGGTCGGTGAGGTAGGCGAGCGGGACCTCCTCGATGTCGACGATCTCGGTGCGCTCGGGGTCGGCCCCCGCGCGGACCGCCTGCAGCCGGGCGCTCTTGCAGGCCTCCTCGATGGCCGCCGCCCGGCCCCCGACCCGGAACCGGACGATCCGTTCGACCTGGCCGCTGACCTGGCCGATCGCCGCGCCGATCGCGTTGGCGACCTCGTGGTCGGGCGGTCGGAGGATCTCGCTGACGCCGGGGACGTCGTCCGGCACCAGGAACCCACCGCCGCCGACCACGATCAGCGGCTGCTCGCCGCGGACCACCTTCGCCTGGTCGATCGCCTCGGCGAGCATCGCGCCCGAGCGGGCGAGGGCCTCGGCCAGCGCGCCGCGGTGCCGCGCCGGCGGCCGGGTCCGGCCGACATCGACACGCCCGCCGGACACGGCCGCGTCGGTCAGGGTCGGCGTCGATCCGCCGAAGACGAGCGCCGACTCGGTCAGCCGGTAGCCGACGCTGTGCGGGCCGAGGGCGCCGTCGCCCACGACGGTGCCGCCGCCGAGGGGCAGGGTGACCAGGCCCGGCATCCGGAAGTTCGTGCGGACCCCGCCGATGCCGACCGGGTCGCCGGTCTCGACCGGGAATCCGTTGATCAGCACGCCCACTTCGGTGGAGGTGCCGCCGACGTCCGCGACGAGCGCGTCGCGCACCCCGCTGACGTGGGCAGCACCCCGCATGCTGTTGGCCGGGCCGCAGCCGATCGTCAGCACCGGGTAGCGCAGCGCGTACTCCAGTTCCATCAGCGTGCCGTCGTTCTGCGTGAAGTAGCGGGCCGGATGCAGGTCGTGCCGCTCGAGCGCCTCGCCGAAGGACTGCGCAACGGTCTCGGCCACCCCGGCCAGCGCCGCGTTGAGCACGGTCGCGTTCTCGCGCTCGATGAGGCCGATGCTGCCCACCTCGTGGCTGAGTGAGACGTGCACGTCCCCGAGGACGGATCGGGCGATCGCCTCCGCAGCGAGCTCGTGCCGGTCGGACACCGCAGAGAACACGCTGGTGACCGCCACGGCGTCGGCCCGGCCCGCGACGTCGGCGAGGAACCGGGCCGCTGTGTCGGCGTCGAACGGGGCCACCTGCGTGCCGTCGAACTCGATGCCGCCGTCGACGACTGTCTCGCCCGCCGACACCGCCGCGCGCAGGTCGGCCGGGAAAGTGGCGAGCGGCGGCACCGCCAGGGTGGCCGGGCCGCCGATCCGCAGCACCGCGACCCGACGCAGCCCACTGCGGGCCACCACGGCGTTGGCGGCGTGGGTGGTGCCGAGCATCGCGTGCGTGATGCGCTCCCGGTCGGGGCCGAGCGTGGCGAGGACGGCCTCGATGCTCGCGGCGATCCCGGTGGTGACGTCCGGGGTCGTCGGTGCCTTGGCCTTCGCCAGCAGCACGTCGTCGCGGTCCACGACGACGGCGTCCGTGTTCGTCCCGCCGACGTCGATGCCCAGCCGCAGATCAGCACGCACGGACGGCTCCCGCGATGGGGGTGTACGGGAAGCGGAGCCCGAACGCGCCCGGGCCGGCGACCGCGAGTCCCTCCGGGGTCCGCCACACCGCGGGCCCCGGGTACGCGATGACGCCGACCCGCTGGCCGTAACGCAGCCGCTCGGTCACGATCGCCTCGCCGGTGCGGGCGTCGAGCACCGTGATGACGTCCGGCACGCAGGCCCGGACCTCGCCGTCCTCGAGCGCGGCGAGGTTCTCGTTCTGGATCTCCAGCCGGAGCAGCCGGCCCTCGCCCCTGGCGTCCTCGACGATTGCCGAGCCCCGGACGAATCCGCCCGAGGTCTCCCGGTCGACGTCGATGATCTTGCCGCGGATCAGCTCGACCGCATCCAGCTCGTCGACGACGGTGTCGATCGGGTCGTCACCGTTGCGGGCCAGCGCGGCGCCGAGCCCGAGGGCCCGCGACACCGAACCCGGGACCGTCGCGCGGCGGGCGGTCGCCACGTCCATCAGGTACAGCGCGGCGACGGCGGCGCCGCCGAAGGCCGCGGTCGACGTGCGCAGGAGCCGCTCCGTCCACTCCACGCCCCCGGTCCGGATGACCAGCGTGTTCAGCCGCTCGTCCGTCATCACGCACGGGCTCGACGGGACCCCGGCGAGGTTCATGGTCATCTGCGGCATGGTCGGGAAGGCGCGGCCCATGCCGTCGGCGTCGACGTAGGGCAGGCCGAGCCGGGCCGCCCAGTTCAGCGGGATGAGCCCGTTCGACCCACCGATCTCGAAGGGCATGATCGCCACGACGGGCCGGCCGGTCAGGGTCTCCGTCTCCGCCACGAGACGGGCGCCCTCGCCGCCGTTCTGGAGCTTCTCGATCGCGATGGTCGGTGCGCCGACCAGACCGCAGGGCATCACCAGCCCGTCCGCCGGGAGGTCGTCGAAACCGACCAGCGATACCGGGCCGTGCTGCTGCAGCGCCTCGCGCGCCATGAGCACGCCGACCTGGGGGTCGCCGCCCCCGCCCGCGCCCATGACGGCGCAGCCGCGCGCGAGTGTCGCGAGGTCGTCGACGGCTATCGATCGCCTCTCGGCTCGCGGGTCGGGGGCTGCGCTGCTGCGGCCCCGTGCCTGGCGCTCGGTCATGGGTCGCTCCGCTCTTCGGCTGCCAGTATGTGTCGGTCGCCGCAGGCAGTCTCTGGCGATCCGCCACCAGAAGTTCGTCTTCTTGTGCAGCATGCACAACCCGGTGGATACTCACCCGCGTGGGTTCCCTTCGGGCGTTGCTGGACGCGCCGGATCTGCGCTCACTCCTGCAGCCGATCGCAGGTCCGGACGCCGATCCCCCGGTGCGGCGGATCGCGCTCGTCGAGGACCTCGGCCGCCTCGGCGACCTCGACGAGGCCACACTCGCGGTCCTGACTCACGCCGCGTCGCAGGACGCCGTCAGTTACCGGCTCGACGTCGCGCTGCGCACGGCGGGCTCCCGCAAACTCAGCGCGGTCGTGCTGACCGACGGGCGCGAGGACATCGCCCCGACGGCCGCGGCGCTCGCCCGGCGAGTCACCGTGGCCGTCCTGCGGGCCCGGAGCGACTGCGACCTCGCGGCGCTGCTGTTGGCCCTGCACCGCGAGCTCGCCGGCGGCCCCGACGTGGCGCTCGTCCGCATCCGGGCGGCGCTACGCGCATTCGAGAGCAGCTCGGCAGGCAGTGCCTCGGCCGCAACCACCCCCGAGGAACTGCTGCGCGCCGCGACCGGAGCGCTCGGCGCACCCGTCGAGCTGCGCCCGCCCCAGCCGGGCGACCTCTCCGCGCCGGTGGTCGTCGCCGACGAGATCGAGGCGACCGTGAGCACCCCACGCGGCGAGGGCCACGCCGCGGCCGCGGCCGACGTCGTCGTGCACCTGGCGGCGGCCGCGATCGGCCGGGCCCGGGCGGCCGCCCGGCAGGCCGAGGACGCGCCCATCCGCTCACGCGGCGAGCTGATCTCGGACTTCCTGCTCGCGCGACCCGACCAAGGCGACCGGTTGCTGGAGCGCATGCGCGGCGCCGGCCTGGCCATCGACGGCTGGCACACCGCGATCCTCGTCGACGTCGAGAATCTCGGCGCCCTCGCTGCGGACGACGAACTGGTGTCGCTGCGCATCACCGACCGCGTCGCGACGCTCGGGCTGGAGGCCGTCAGGGCCGCCGGCGGGGTGTGGCACCGGGCCCGGATCGGGTCGGGGCTCCTGCTGACCCGCATGGAACGCCACGACCGGGGTGGCCGCGGTCGCGACGTCGCACACGCCGCAGACCAGATCCTGCGGCGCATCGTCTCGCGGATCCCGCAGATCAGCCTGTTCTGTGGGGTGGGCAGCCCGCACGTCGGCGCGACCGGCCTGCGGACGACGGTGGCCGAGGCGCGGGCCGCGCTGGCCGCCGGGCACGCAGGCCGGCGGGTCAATGTGCCCACGAGCTTCGACGAGGTGGGCCTGCACCGCACGCTGATCGAGTGGTTCGCCTCCGACACCGCGCGCGAGGCCGTCGACGAGCTGCTGCGCCCGCTCGACGAGCTGGGGCCGCAGAAGAGCCGCGACGCCCTGCAGACCCTGCGGGTCTATCTGGACAATCAGGGCTCGACCACGCGGGCGGCCGCGGAGCTGCATCTGCACCGCAACGCGATCGCCTACCGGGTGCGACGGATCTTCGAGGTGCTCGGCGTCGACCCGCAGGACCCGGACACCATGCTCATGCTCCAGCTCGCGTGCCGGGCGCGCGCCCTCGGCTGAGCGGCCGGGTTCACCTCGGTCAGGGCGGCGGAGGCCGGTCGGGGGGAATCCTCACCCCGGCCGCGTTCGCGATCATGGGATGGCCGGTCGCTTCACGGAATCGATCACCTGGTGCACGAGGCCGCAAAGAGGCGTCGAGGATTCGCGGTCATCAGTTCTGCCGCCACGTCGGGCGTCACTCCATGACGCTCCAGGCGAGGCAGGAAGAGCTTCGGGACGTAGCCGAATCCGTTCCCGCCATTGCAGGTCCACATGCTCTTGGTGGCCACATCGTGGCTCAACAGTATCCGTGCGGAGTACCCGTCCCGAATGAGGCCGGCGACCGCGTCTGCGGTCTGGTCAGGGGCGGGGGACTGGCCTTCCCCAGGGTAATAGAACGGCATCCCGATCATGTCGAACTCGAGCCAGACGCCATGATCGGCAACGGCGCGCTGGTATCCGACGTCATGGCCGGACGGATCCATGTGACACAGGACGACCGCCGCAGGGGTCACTCCCTCCTCGCCCAGCACGATGTCGAGTACCTCGAAGGCCCGACGTTGCCAGCCCGGCAGGTGGATCATGAGCGGAACTCCGAGCTGGCGTTGGGCACGAGATGCAGCCCGCAGCCGGAGCTTCTCCGCGTCAGTGAAGTCAGGCGAGACCCCGATCTCCCCGATGACTCCGGGCGCAAGTCTCGTGTCCCCGACTCCGTCGGTGAACTCGGCCAGGAGCTCCTCGGTGAGCTGGTCGGCGCTGGCGGAGGCGGTTCTGCTGTCGTGAAATCCGTGGACATACCAGCCGGAGCCCATCACGACGTTGATTCCCGACCTGTCGGAGATCTCTCTGAGCGCTAGAGGGTCCCGCCCGAAGTCTCCGTTTGTGCAATCGACGACTGTCCGTCCGCCTGCCTCACTGAAGTTCCCGAGTTCGGCGGCCGTGGCGACCGGGTCGTCCTGGCGCCCGTTGTCAAAGCAGCAAAAAGGACGGTCGGCAAGTAGCCAGTTCAGCGACGGACCCACGGGGGTGGCGTACAGCTTGCGTTCGGCGGCGCCCTCGGGCGGCGTGAACCGCTTCGTGAAGTCGCTGATGAGGTGCTCGTGGGTCAAGGTCATACCAAGCTCGTCAACCGGTACGGGGCCTCGAACCGTGTTCACCTGCACAACCCGGTCAGCTGCCGCTGAAGCCATCTGGTTTCTCCTCTGTGTCGGGATCGGGCCGGCGCCGGCCCGGACCGGATGCCGCGCCGCCGTCGATCCGGGAGGGCTCGTGTCGTAGGTGTCGCTCACTCACGCCTGGGTCGTGCGGTCGTTGTCCACTGTCGTCTCGCGGCGGCCTGCGTCCCCCTGCCCGTGCCGTCGACCTCGAGGTCTGCGCCTGTGAACACCTATAGACAGGGCTACGCGCGGTACCGCCGCAGCGCACCGCCGAGGATCGCAAGCCCACAGCCGCGGGTGGCAGCGCCGCGCTGTGTGCTCGTCGGAGCGCCCACCGCCGGCGCTCGCTCGGTTCATGACCGAGCTATCGATCACGGCGTCTCCGAGGGTGATGGGACCTACGTGTTCGGCCATCTAACACGATAGAAACGTTCTAAGTCTTGCTGTGACGCAGCCGACGTCGCTATGGTCACTCGCAGCGCCTGACGGTTACGGGAGTAGATCTGCAATACGGATAATAGAAACGATTCACGCCGCACGCTCGTCGGGCGGCTTCGGAACGGAGCCACAGGAAGCGACATGGCCTCGACCACTCGCTCTAGACCGCGGTCGGCGAGCACTCCGCTGCTCAAGCCTCGGAGCGCAGCGGAGATCGGCACGCGGACGGCGTCCGCCGTCCGGGTCGGACACGACACGTCATCCGGCGTGGGCCAGCACTCGCTGCCCGGGTCTGGGAGGACGACCACATGGCTACCTCCTCCGGGGAGCTTGCTCCCCTCGAAAGGCGTCAAGCGCTGGGCCTTCGTGGAAAGGGCTCTGCGGCTTCGGCTCACGTCTGCCCTTCCGAACAGGGCGATCGATGTCTCGCCGCCGTGGTTCGTCGTCGTAGACGAAACCGTCTCCGTGCCTCCCGAGCCGACCCTTGGTGATCCGGGACAGAGCACGAACCCTGACGCCCGCCACATGAAGGTCATCGACGCGGGTGGTCGGGTGTCCGCGGTGATCGACGACGGGGACGAGACGTCCAACGAGCGTGCGGTTCAGCGTGAAGGGACAGCCGATCAGGTTGACGATCCGGAGCTCGTCGAGCAGCTCCTCGATCTGGTGGTTGAGAAGTAACTCCACGTCGGTCACCCGCACCTCGAGTCCTACTTCAGTGCGGGCGCGATAGCGGCGGCGCCGGTACCGGATCGTTCCTGAGCGCTTCGATGGTTGGGACATGCGTGAGCTGCCTCAGCCTCCGATCCGTGAACCCTTCGCTTCCCTGACCACGTGGTGAACGGAAGCTGATTCCTTCAGCGAGGCCGGCCCGCTCGGATCGAGAGACCGCCTCCCATTGCCCCGACGACGGCAGAGGTGGGCCGCTGACCACCAGTTGAGTGGCTTACCCCCATCCGCTTCATGGTCACCGGAGGCGGCGCGGGCGGGGTGGGTCAGCGAGCACAGTCCTCGGCTTGGTCCGGGTTCGCCTCTGACCAGGCCCCCTACCTGTAGGCATACGATCAGGAGAGTAGACATGGGCGAATCGTCCCTGTGGCGCAACATCATCGTGAACGTCGACAGTTACAAGAACGCGCACTACGGGATGTACCCGGACGGCACCGAGTACGTCTCCAGCTATGTCGAATCACGTGGCGGCCGCTTCCCCGCGACACTGTTCGTCGGGCTCCAGGCCTTCCTGCGCGAGTACCTGACCCGGCGGATCACCCTCGACGACATCCACGAGGCCGAGGCCGTGCACCGGCCGATGGGCATCCCGTTCAACCGACAGAACTGGATCGACCTGGTCAACGACCACGACGGCCACCTCCCGATCGAGATCGAGGCGGTCCCGGAGGGCACCGTCGTCCCGACCGGCAACGTCCTCGTGCAGCTGGTCAACACCGATCCGCGTTATCCATGGGTCACCAGCTTCGTCGAGACCGCCCTGCTCCGGGCCGTCTGGTACCCGACCACGGTCGGCACCCTGAGCTGGACGGCCAAGCAGCTGATGAAGGGGTTCCTGGAGCGCACCTCCGATCACCCCGAGGCGATCCGCATGTACCTGCACGACTACGGCAATCGCGGCGTCAGCTCGCTGGAGTCGGCCGGTCTCGGCGGAATGGCACACCTGGTCAACTTCGACCAGACCGACACGGTTCCCGCGTACGTCGCCGCCCGGCAGTGGTACAACGCGGCGGCCCCGAACGGCAGCGCCGTCTTCCAGGAGCATTCCACGGTGGCGGCCGCCGGCAGGGATGCCGAGGCGGACACGTTCCGCAGGCTTCTGAAGTTCCCCGGGGTCGTCGTGGCCGGCCTTCTGGTCGACACGTTCGACCACGATCGGGCGGTCAACGAGATCCTCGGCAAGGAGATGCACGACGAAATCAGCCAGTTCCAGGGTCTCGTCGCGGTGCGGTGCGACTCTGGCGACCCGATCAAGGTGCCGGTCGACACTGTCGAGTCGCTGATGGACAGCTTCGGGCACGAGACCAACGGCAAGGGGTTCAAGGTCCTGCCTCCGAACATCCGGGTGATCCAGGGCGACGGGCTCACCCTCGACACCTACATCGCGATCTACACCGAACTGGAGGCGCGGGGCCTGGCTGCGGACAACGTGCTCTGCGGGATGGGTGGCGGCCTGCTGCAGCAGGTCAACCGGGACACGCTCAACTTCGGGTTCAAGGCCAGCGCTATGCGCATCAACGGCGAGTGGCGCGAGACCGTGAAGGCCCCGACCGGCAGCGCGATGAAGCGGTCGAAGGGGGGCCGGCTCGCCCTCCGCTACGCCGACGGCACGTACTCCACCGTCCCCCGCGACTCCATCCCGGCGGAGGAGAACCAGCTCGTGCCGGTCTTCCGTGACGGCAAGATGCTGCGCCAGTGGGACTTCGCCGAGCTCATCGAGCGGAGCGAGCGGCCGACTCCGGAGAGCTACTACTCGGGCGTCGTACAGGGAGTCGCCGGCGTGCGCTGAGGCCGGCCGCTGCGGGACCGACCTGTGCTCCCCTGGGTCGGTCCCGCCTCACCCGACCCAGCCTGTCCCCGGCTGCGCCGCCGACCGCTCGATCACGCTCCCGAGCGCCAGGGCGTGCTCGGGATGGCCGGGCCGGTAGCGCTGGGAGCGAGCTCGGACTCCCGTTCGGAGATGCGCTCGACCTACGATCCCGTCGCTCGGGAGTGTGTGATCGGAGGACGAAAACCCGCGGATGACGTTTCGTGCTTGTGATGTTCTCGGGTAAGGAAGAGGCTACGATATTGGACCTTCTGCTATGAGCGTGAAGACAGTTCGGCTGGCCGGAGCGGATGTTCCACCGATCGGCCAGGGCACCTGGCGTATGGGTGCGGACCGCCCGGCCGAGATCACCGCCTTGCGGGCCGGTATCGATCTCGGGATGACCGTGATCGACACGGCCGAGCTCTACGCCGACGGGGCTGCAGAAGAGGTCGTCGGTCAGGCGGTGCGTGGCCGTCGCGACGAGGTCTTCCTGGTCAGCAAGGTGCTCCCCAGAATGCGACCACCGAGGGCACGGTCGCCGCATGCCATGGGAGTCTCAGGCGCCTGGGGACCGATCGGCTGGATCTGTACCTGCTGCACTGGCGCCGTGAGGTTCCCCTCGTGGACACGGTGGCCGGGTTCGAGAAGCTGCGCGAGGAGGGTTCGATCCGGGCCTGGGGGGTCAGCAACTTCGACCTGCACGACCTGGAGGAGTTGCCGAAGGGCGCCGTCCCCGCCTGCAATCAGATCCTCTACAACCTCACCCGTCGCGGTCCGGAGGCGAATCTGTTCCCGTGGTGTGAGCGCATGGGCGCCGCGGTCATGGCCTACTCGCCCGTCGAGAAGGGCGCGTTGCTCGATCATCCTGACCTCCGCCGCGTGGCGACAGAGCGTGGAGCAACCTCGGCGCAGGTCGCGCTGGCCTGGTCGGTCCGTAGAGGGGGCGTCGTCGCCGTTCCGAAGGCTGCCCGGCTCGCCCATGTCGAGGAGAACGCTGCAGCGCTGGACCTCGAGCTCACCGACGAGGAACTCGAGGTCTTGGATCGCGCCTTCCCGGCGCCGGGTGTCGTCCCGCTCGAGACACTGTCCTAATCCGGGAAGGTCTTCGTTTCCCTCGGGCCGACGGTTCGGCGGTTCCTCTTGTCGAGCGACGCCTGGCCCAACAACCCCTGTATCCATCCCGCGAGCATCCTCCCGTGTGGCCTTTTCGTGAAAAGAGAGCTCATGCCGCAGAGCCCAGGTGCCGACATGTCGGACCATGGCCGACGTCTGCATGTCTTCGACATGGACGGCACCCTCCTTCGAGGTGCCGCGACGATCGAGCTAGCCCGGCACTTCGGGAAGCTGGCCGTCGGTATCGACATCGAGTCTCGGTGGCTCGCCGGCTCCATCTCGGACCGGGAATTCTGGCAGACGCTACTCGATATTTGCGCCGAGGCGACCGAAGCCGATCTCGACGCTGCGTTTGAAAGCGCCTGCTGGATGACCGGCACCGTCGACGTGTTCACCGATATCCGCGCCCGAGGTGAGATCGCGATCGTCATCACGCAGTCCCCGGCCTTCTTCGGCCGCAGGCTGCGGCGTTGGGGCGCGCATGAGACCTACGGCTCGGATGTCGAGGTCGGCCGACCGCTGCCCGATGCGGCCACCCTGTCACCGGAGGCGAAGGTCAAAATCACTCAGGATGCTCTGACCCGACATCACCTGACGGCGCAGGCGTGTGTCGCCTATGGCGACTCGTCCTCGGATCTCGACCTGTTCACCTGGCTGCCGCACGCCGTCGGGGTGAACCCGAGCCCGGCCATCGCCCAGCTCGCGTCGGCAAGCTACGTCGGCACCGACCTGAGAGAGGCATACTCGATCGGCCGTCGCCTGCTGTCGCCCATCGGCGTCGACACGACCTGACGAGGATCACTCATACAGCCGTCCACACTGGGCAGAATCCTTCATGGTTGCCTGCGGAGAGCGAAAGGAAGGCGGAGTGGCTGATGAGTCTCCCTTCGGGCAAGTTTCCGCTGGAAGTTAAGTCATAGTGCAATCGATAGGAAGATAGAGCATGCTATACGAGGTCCGAGAGTACGTCGCCACGCCCGGCCGCCTTCAGTCGCTCATCGCGAGATTCAATGAGCACGCGTTCCGCCTCTTCGACAAACATCAGATGGACCTCGTTCAGATCGGCGTGACGTCGGTGGGTGATCACTCGTTCAACGAGGTCGTCTACACGCTCCGGTTCACAGATGTCGCAGACATGGAGCACAAATGGGGTGCGTTCGTCCGTGACCCGGAGTGGGTCGCCGCGTTTCACGCGAGCGAGACGGAGGGCCCATTGGTGCAGTCGATGAGGCGGCGATTGGTCGAAGCGAGCTCGTTCGGTGAGTGGTGTAGGAAGTGAGCAGCAGTAATGGGCGCGAGTTCCGTGCGGTACGGATCGATAGAGTCGACGGATCGACCCGGATTTCGGTCGACAAGCTGACCGACGACGACCTGCCCTGGGGTGATGTCGAGGTCGACGTCTTCTACTCGGATCTCAATTTCAAGGATGGAAAGGTGATGGAGGCGGGCTCGCCTATCCCGCAGCACCTTCCCATCGTTCCCGGTATCGACTTCGTAGGAACGGTGACACATTCTTCGAGTCCACTGTTCGCGGTCGGCGATGAGGTGGTCGCGAATGGCTTCGGTCTCGGGACCGATCGTGACGGGGGCTTGACGCAGCGGACACGCGTTCCGGCGGCCTTCTTGCTGGCACTGCCTTCGCGGCTCGATCAGCGGCGCGCCGCTGCAATCGGGACTGCGGGGTACACCGCCGGGCTCGCTGTCGAGGCGATCCTCGAGGCTGGTGTGAGGCCCTCGAACGGGCCGGTTCTGGTCACCGGCGCGGGTGGCGGCGTCGGAACGATCGCCATCGCCGTGCTCGCCCAGGCCGGCTTCGACGTCGTGGCGTCAACCGGACGGGCAGACCAGCTGCGGGATTCGCTGCTCCGGCTGGGGGCGCGCGAGGTCATCGACCGCCTGCCGGCCGAGCCCGACGGCGGGTTGGCAACACCCGCTTGGAGTGCGGTGGTCGACTCCGTCGGCAGCACGACCCTCGCCTCGGCTCTGGCCGCCACCCGCTACGGAGGCGTGGTCGCCGCGGTCGGTCTCGCACAAGGGGTCGATCTTCCTACGACGGTGCTGCCGTTCATCCTGCGAGGGGTCTCGTTGGTCGGTGTCGACTCCGTCTATGCCTCCGAGGGCCGACGTCGGCGAGCATGGGAGCGGCTGGCGACCATCGACCACGAGTTGCTCGACTCGATCACTTCGGTCGTTGGGCTCGAGGACGTGGCGAGCGTGTCGCAGGATCTCGTGGCAGGCCGGGTACACGGACGTGTCGTCGTCGATGTCCACAAATGAGCGACAAGGCAATGGCGGACCATCCGGTCGTGCTCATGGATGGTGAGATGCCAGGGCGCGGTCGCCGGTCTGCTCCGGCGGTCGGGCCCCTCCGCGTGGCACCGCGAGACGCGGACGGTGGGGGAGACGACAGTGGGTGTGGTCACCCTTGGTGGAGACGTTGCCGTTATGGACGAGGACGGCTGGATCTACCTGGTGGACCGTCTCAAAGACATGATCAACGTCTCGGTATCCAAGGGGTGGCCGCGCGAGGTCGAGGACGTCCGGTATGTGCACCCGATGTCTTCGAGGTTGCCGTCGTGGGGGAGCCGACGAGTACCGCGGCGAGACGGTGGTCGCCCATGTCTCCCTGAACAGTGCCGCCACCGCGACTTCCGAAGAACTGATGGAGTTCGCACGAGGGCGACTCGCGGCGTACCAGTACGCCCGGCGGATCTACATCCTGGACGACGCAAGACCGGCAAGATCAAGCGCAGTGCTCTGCGCTCCGTGGAAGCCTCGACCGATGCACTGGTCAGCCCGCAGCAGAACTGGGCGGAACTCACCCGCGATGAGTCAAGATTCTCGGTCGGGTGATTCCGGCCCCGGATGGGCGTTCGGGGCTGCGCCAAAAGAAGTAAGAATACTGCGAAAGGAAGTGTCTAGAATGACACAGCATCTCGGAAACGTGTTCCGCTACCAGCTCCAGCCCGAAGGGTACGAATCACTAGAGGACGCAGGCACCACGGTACCGACCGGTACTTACCATATCGGCACTGTGGATGGGGCGGAGATCGGTGTGTGGGAGGCGGAGCCAGGACTCATTGGGGGCGTGACCGACGATGAGGTCTTCGTGGTGCTGGAAGGACGTGCCGAGGTCACCTTCGACGACACAAAGGAAACGATCCAGATCGGACCCGGCGATGTCGTCCGCCTCAATAAGGGCCAGCGCAATGTTTGGCGGACCATCGAGCGGCTTCGGAAGGTGTCCATCTGGACAGCATCGGGCTCATGACGTAGTCATCCCACTGCGAGCGCCAGCCGTCCCCGGCCTGGTCGACCACGATGCCAGAGGCTGACATCCGATGCCCCGTCCGGTGATCCTTGACGTGGATACCGGCAACGACGACGCAGTCGCGCTCACGGTGCCATGCACCCGGATCTCGAACTGGTCGGGTGTAGGACGGTGGTCGGGAACCTGACGCTGGACTAAGACGTCGTTTCACAAGTCGGCGTGACGGTCCTGTGTGGAGCTGTGCTGGTTGCTGATCATGTTCCGCGATGGCGGGACGATCTTGTGTCGAGCGGTTGGTCAGCGACGAGCTGTGGGAGCTGGTGGAGCCGCTGATGCCGCAGGCTCAGCAGGCGAAGCGGGGACGCAGGGGCGGCCGCGGGTGCCCGACCGGGCGGCGCTGGCCGCGATCGTGTTCGTTCTCAAGACCGGGATCAGCTGGAACGAGCTGGCCGCGGGACTCGGCTGTGGCTCCGGGTCACCTGCTGGCGGCGGCTGCGCGAGTGGCAGCAGGTCGGGGTGTGACAGCGACTGCATCGGGTGGTGCTCGGCCGCCTCGCCCAGGCGGCATCTGCTGGACTGGTCACGGGCCGCGGTGGACAGCGTGAGCGCGCGGGCCAAACGCCGCGGCGAGGCCACCGGCCCGTAGCCGACCGATCGAGGCAAGGCCGGCAGCAAGTACCACGTGCTGTGTGACCGCAACGGGCTGCCGCTGCGCGCCCTGGTCACCGGCGCGAACACCCACGACAGCCGCGTGCTCGCCGAGTTGTTGGACACCAACCCGGGCGTGCGCGAACGCGCCGGGCGCTCAGGCCGTCCCCGGCGGCGGCCGGGCAAGCTGCTCGCCGACTAGGGCTACGACTACCCCCGTTGTCGCCGCTACCTGGCCCGGCGTGGGATCGGGGTGCGCATCGCCCGGCGTGGGCTCGAGGACTCCACCCGTCTCGGGCGGGTTCGCCGGGTCGTCGAGCGCACGATGTCCTGGCTGCTGGGTTTCCGGCGCCTGGCGCTGCGCTACGACCGCTCCGCGTCCACGATCACCGCGCTGCTGTCGCTGGCCTGTGCTCTGATCTGCCACCGCCGTCTGGCCCAGCACTCGCCGTGATCGTCTCCGTCGGAGGTGTCGGCCCTATGACACGGGGGTCAGCGGTCGCCAGGCCAGCCACTGCAGCGCTCCGTCGGCCTCGTCGAGGTCGAAGCGGTGCGGGTCGAACGGCCCACC
>NZ_JNYD01000058.1 GCF_000717175.1 Pseudonocardia autotrophica
GTAGTGCAGGTCGGTGTGGCAGACCCCGCACGCCTGGATCTTCACGACCGCCTCGCCGGGACCGGGGTCCGGGACCACGATCGTCTCGACGGAGACCGGTACCCCCTTCTTCAGGGCGACGACACCGCGGACCTTCTGCGACAACTCGGTACTCCACTTCGTGGTCGGGAAACAGGTCGGATCTCAGCCCCGGCGTTCGGACCGGGGTGGGTTCTCGAGGGGCACGCCGTCCGGCGAGAGGACGGGTGCGGGGAGGTCGGCGCTGGACCGCAGCGGCGCGGCCCCCGCGAGCGGCCGGCCGGCCGACTCCCGCAGGAACCAGGTGCTGACGAGACCGACGACGCCGGCGCCGACGAGGTAGTAGCCGGGCCAGTCGAGGTTGCCGGTGGCGGCGACGGCCGCGCCGATCGCCGTGGGCGCCGTCCCCGCGAACGCCGAGACGAACACGTTGAAGACGATCGCCAGGCTCCCGTACCGGATCAGCGTCGGGAACAGCGCGGGCAGGGTCGACGGCGTCACCGCGGCGAAGCAGAGCAACGTCGCACCCATGATCAACAGGCCGGCGATCTGCCCGGCCAGGCCGTGGCGGAGCAGCCAGACGGCGGGCAGCCCCAGCACGACGAGCGCCGCGCTCCCGGCGAACAGGATCGGCTTGCGGCCGATCCGGTCGCTCAGCCGGCCCACCGGAAGGATCACGCACAGCATCAGCAACATCACGACGACCTGCAGCCCGGTGGACAGCGCCTCGCTCGTCCCGCTCTCGCCGAACCGCGGCAACGTGCCGGTCAGATAGGTCGGCACGTAGTTCGTGAGCACGTAGTTGGTGACGTTCCAGGCGACGACGAGCCCGGCCCCGACCAGCGCCGCGGAGCGGTACCGCGTGATCAGGATCTGGAAGGCACGGCGCGGGGACATCGTCGAGATCGCGGGCGAGCGCTCGAGGAGCTGGCGGAACGCCGGCGTCTCCTCCAACCGCATCCGCAGGTAGATGCCGGTGATCCCGAGCGGGAGCGCCAGCATGAACGGCAGCCGCCAGCCCCACGACAGCAGGTCGTCCGTGGGCAGCAGCGCGATGAGGACGGCCGAGGTGCCCGCGCCGAGGGTGTAGCCGACCAGGGTGCCGAACTCCAGCCAGCTGCCGAAGAAGCCGCGGCGCCGGTCGGGGGAGTACTCGGCGACCAGGGTCAGCGCGCCCGTGTACTCGCCGCCCGCGGAGAAGCCCTGCAGCATGCGGATGAACAGCACGATCAGCGGAGCGGCGACGCCGATCGTCGCGTGGCCGGGGACCAGGCCGAGCAGGACCGTCGCGACGGCCATCATCAGGACGGTGGCCGAGAGGACCTTCGTCCGGCCGATCCGGTCCCCGAGCGGGCCGAACACCAGACCGCCGAGCGGGCGGACCAGGAACGCGGCCGCGAAGGCCCCGAGGGTCAGGACGGGGGCCCAGTCGCCGGCGTCGGGGAAGAAGACCCGGTCGAGCGCCACGGCGGCCAGGTAGGAGTAGATGCCGAAGTCGTACCACTCGGCGACGTTGCCGACCGCGGCTGCCTTCGTCGCGCGACGGACCGTCGTCTCGTCCTCGATGACGGGCGGTCCGACCGAGACGAACCGGTCCTCGGGTACACCGGTCATGACATCCCTCCTCGGCACGGGACACAGGGCACGGACGGACAGCGACGCAACATGAACAGCCTTGATCGTCGTGGTGGGCTGACTGATATATCTATCGACCGTAAGAGATGTGTCACATGCGGTCAACCCTCGGCCCCCGGGGTTCAGGGGCCGACGAGCTCCCTGAGCCGCGCGGTGATCGCCGCGGCCGCGTGGGTCAGGGCGCGCGCGGCCGAGGGGAAGCCGGCGGGGTCGAGCGCGCCGCTGCGCCCGGACACGCTGAGGGTCCCGGCGAGCTGTCCGCTCGCCCCGTGCAGCCCGACGGCGACCGCGTTCAGGTCGGCCTCGAGCTCGCCGTGCGTCGCAGCCCACCCACGCTCGCGCACCTCGTCGAGGTCGGCGAGGAGCGCGGCGCGGTCGACCAGCGTGTGCTCGGTGAAGCGGGTGCGGGGCCGGTCGAGGGCCTCCTGCAGGGCGTCGGCGCCGAAGCCGGCGAGCAGCACCTTGCCGCCGGCCGTCGCGTAGAGCGGCGACCGCAACCCGATCCAGTTGCGGTCGGTGGGCGGCTCCTGCATCACGACCGTCGCGTGCGAGCCCTCCAGCACGCTGACGCTCACCGTGCCGGACAGCTCGGCGGCCAGCCGCGCGCAGACCGGCTTGCTCTCCGCGGCGATGTCGAGCTGGGCCGCGGTCGCCCCGGCGAGTCGCACGAGCCCGAACCCGAGCCGGTACTTGCCGCGGGTGCCGGTGCGCTCGACGAGCCGGTGCTTCTCGAGCGCGGCGAGCAGGCGCGACGCCGTGGACTTGTGGATCCCCAGCTCACGGGCCACTTCGGTGGTGCCGGACGGACCTCGGCGAGCGAGCAGCGGCAGGATGGCGAGGGCGCGATCGACCGCCTGTGTCGCGGACGGCTGTTCCGCATTGACGTTGTTGTTGCGCATGCTGCAACTCCGAAGCCGGTCGTCGACGAACCTGGCGTCCCCGATTGACGGTGACAGTGAAGGATCTCATCCTCGTGTTGCGAATCGCATGACGTGTTCCGCGATAGGCAACAGGAGCAAGGATGATCTATGTTGGCGCGGCCTCGGACATCCCCGACGGTGAAGCGGCCCGGGTGCAGGGCGAGGTGAGCATCGCCGTCTTCCACGTCGACGGCGCTCTCTACGCGATCGACGACACCTGCACCCACCAGGACGCCTCACTGTCCGACGGGTGGGTCGAGGGGTGTGCGGTCGAGTGCCCGCTGCACGCGGCCTGCTTCGACCTGCGCACCGGCAGGCCCAGCGGGCCACCGGCCAAGAAGCCCGTCCGCACCCACCGGGTGGTCGTCTCGGACGGGCACGTCTGGGTCGAGGAGTCGGTGGGGGTCGAGACCTCGGCCCAGCCCGGCGTTCCCGTCGACGCGGTGGCGGAGGAGGTCGCCTGATGCGCACCGTCGCCGTCGTCGGGGCCTCGCTCGCCGGCCTCGCGACCGCCCGTGCCCTGCGCGCCGAGGGGTTCGACGGCCGGATCGTCGTGATCGGCGACGAGGAACACGCACCCTACGACCGGCCGCCGCTGTCCAAGGAGTTCCTCTCCGGCGCACTCTCGACCGAGGACCTCGCGTTGACCACCCCCGAGGACGCCGAGCTCGCCGCCGACTGGCGGCTCGGTCACCGGGCCGTCGCGCTCGACACCGCGGAGCGGACCGTCGTGCTCGACGACGGCGAGCGGATCGCCACCGACGGTGTCGTCCTGGCCACCGGGGCCCGCGCCCGGGCCCTGCCGGGACCGGTGCCGGCCGGCGTGCACACGCTGCGCACCCTGGACGACGCGGTCGCCCTGCGGTCCGAGCTGGTCCCGGGCGCGCGGATGATCGTCGTCGGGGCCGGGTTCATCGGATCGGAGATCGCCTCGACCGCGGCGGGCCTCGGCGTCGAGGTCGACGTCGTCGAGGCCGCGACCGTCCCCCTGGAGCGCCCGCTGGGTGCGGAGATGGGCCGGGTCTGTGCCGGCCTGCACGCCGCCGCGGGCGTCCGGCTGCACACCGGGTGCGGGGTCGCCGAGATCGTCGGGTCGCCCCGCGTGCGCGCGGTCCGGCTGACGGACGGCCGGGAGCTGCCCGCCGACGTCGTCGTGGTCGGGATCGGAGCGATCCCGAACGTCGAGTGGCTCGAGGGCTCGGGCGTGACGCTCGACGACGGGGTCGTGACCGACGCGCAGGGCGCCACGTCGACACCCGGCGTCGTCGCGGTGGGGGACTGCGCGAACGCGCACCGCGGCTACACCGGCTCCATGCTGCGGCTGGAGCACTGGACGAACGCGGTGCAGCAGCCGGTCGGCGCCGTCGCGGCCCTGTTCGGCCGGGTGCACACCCCGGCACCGCACCACGAGGTGCCGTACTTCTGGTCCGACCAGTACGGACGCCGGATCCAGTTCGCCGGTCACCGCACGCCCGGCTGCCGCGTCGAGGTCCTGGAGGGCGACCCCGCGGAGGCGGACTTCCTCGCCCGGTACGTCGACCCGTCCGGCACGCCGGTCGCCGTGCTCGGCGTCGACCGCCCCCGCTCCTTCGGCCGGATGCGCCGCCGGCTCGGCCGCCGTCCCGCCGCGACCCACTGACCCCGCGCCGACCCGCCACCCCTGAGAGGACTCCAGTGAGCACCGTCGAGATCCCCGGACAGCAGTCCGCCAGCAGCCTGATCCCGACCCTGCCCGGTTCGCACTACACCGACGCCGCGATCTTCGAGCTCGAGCAGTCGCGGATCTTCCAGAGCAACTGGTTCGCCGCCGCCCGCAGCAGCGACCTCGCCAAGCCCGGCAGCTTCCGCAAGGTCGAGGTCGGCGGGGAGAGCGTGCTGCTCGTCCGTGGGCGGGACCGCGGGGTGCGGGCCTTCCTCAACGTGTGCCGGCACCGCGGCGCCCAGCTCTGCGTCGAGCCCGAGGGCGCGCTCCGCAACAAGATCCAGTGCCCGTACCACGCCTGGACGTACGGGCTCGACGGCGCGCTGATCGCGGCCCCCAACCTGAACTCGATGGCCGACGTGAACCGGGACCAGCTGGGCCTGCACACGGTCTCCCTGCGGGAGTGGCTCGGGACGATCTGGATCTGCCTCGCCGACGAGCCGCCCTCCTTCGCCGACACGGTCGAGGCCGCCGTGACCGCCCGCCTCGGCGACCCCGCCGCGATCGACCGCTGGGCGATCGACACCTTGGCCGTCGGCCGCCGGATCACCTACGACGTCAAGGCGAACTGGAAGCTGATCGTCGAGAACTTCATGGAGTGCTACCACTGCGCGACGATCCACCCGGAGCTCACCGAGGTGCTCCCCGAGTTCGCCGACGGCTACGCCGCCCAGTACTACGTGGGCCACGGCGCCGCGTTCGGCGACGGCGTCAGCGGCTTCACCGTCGACGGCAGCGCCGGCTTCGAGACGATCGCCGGCGTCGACGCCGACCACGACCGGCGCTACTACGCGATCACCGTGAACCCGCAGGTCTTCATCAACCTGGTGCCCGACCACGTGATCTTCCACCGGATGTACCCGGTGGCGGCCGACCGCACGATCGTCGAGTGCGACTGGCTCTACCCGCAGGAGGTCCTGGACAGCGGGCGCGACCTGGACCGCTCGGTCGAGCTGTTCCACCGCGTCAACCAGCAGGATTTCGACGCCTGCGAGCGCACCCAGCCCGCGATGTCCTCCCGGGCCTACGCCGCCGGCGGCGTGCTGGTGCCCAGCGAGCACCACATCGGCGAGTTCCGCGACTGGGTCGCCGCCGCGATCGGCCACTGACACCCACCCACCCGGCCGGCCGGGGCCACCGCCCCGGCCGGCCGACACCTCCCGAACCCGTTCGCGCAGGGGACCCGATCTCGACGCCGGGGCGCCCGATGCCCGGACGGTGGTCGACCCGGCCTCCTCCCGCGCGCACGATGACGCACCGCACTCCCGACGAAGGGACGCAAGCGATGACAGTCAAGGAACCTGCGACCGGGACGGGCACCGGCGGGAGCCCCGACGAGCCGGAGGTCGTCACCACGTCGGGCACGGGCGCGGCCGATCGGCGGCATCCGACCGACCGCGTCGTGTTCGGGGTCGCGGCGCTGCTCGTCCTGGCCTTCATCGCCTGGGGTATCGCCGGGACGGACAGCCTCTCGGCGGTCTCGGGTGCGGTGCTGTCCGGGATCATGGGCGCCGGCGGGTGGTTCTTCATCCTCGCGGCCAGCGGCTTCGTCGTGTTCACGCTCTGGCTGGCGATCAGCCGCTACGGCCGGATCCCGCTCGGGTGCGACGGCGAGGCGCCGGAGTTCCGGACGAGCTCGTGGGTCGCGATGATGTTCTCCGCGGGCATGGGCATCGGGCTGATGTTCTTCGGCGTGGCCGAGCCCCTGTCGTTCTTCACCGCGCCGCCACCGGACACCGCGCCGGCCGGGACCCCGGCGGCGCTCGACGTGGCGATGGCGACCACGCTCTTCCACTGGACCCTGCACCCCTGGGCGATCTACGCCGTCGTCGGCCTGGCGATCGCCTACGGCACCTTCCGCCGCGGCCGCAGCCAGCTCATCTCCGCGGCCTTCGCCCCGCTGCTGGGCACCCGGCGCACCGAGGGCGGGCTCGGCAGGGCGATCGACATCTTCGCGATCTTCGCGACCTTGTTCGGCTCCGCCGCCTCCCTGGGCCTGGGCGCCCTGCAGATCGGCGGCGGGCTCACCGCGCTGGGCTGGATGGACAACCCGGGCACCGGGCTGCTCGTCGCGGTCATCGCGGTGCTCACCGTCGCGTTCATCGCGTCGGCGGTCAGTGGCGTGGCCAAGGGCATCCAGTGGCTCTCCAACATCAACATGGTGCTGGCGGCGTTCCTGGCGTTCTTCGTCTTCGTGGTCGGCCCGACGGTGCTGATCCTCAACCTGCTGCCCGGCAGCATCGGCCACTACCTGGCCGACCTCGCGTCGATGGCCGCCCGGACCGGCGCCGACGGCCCGGCGACGGCCGAGTGGCTGCAGAGCTGGACGGTCTTCTACTGGGCCTGGTGGATCTCCTGGACCCCGTTCGTCGGCATGTTCATCGCCCGCATCAGCCGCGGCCGCACGATCCGGCAGTTCATCGCCGGCGTCATCCTGATCCCCAGCGTGGTCTCGCTGGTCTGGTTCGCGATCTTCGGTGGTGCCGCGATCTCGGCGCAGCAGGCCGGCCAGGACCTCGCCTCGGGCGGGCAGGAGGAGAAGCTCTTCGGGCTGCTCCAGTCCTTCCCGCTCGGCACGCTGCTCAGCGTCGTCGCGATGCTGCTCGTCGCGATCTTCTTCGTCTCCGGCGCCGACGCGGCCTCGGTCGTGATGGGCACGATCTCGCAGAAGGGCTCCATCGAGCCCGGCCGCGGGATCGTGATCTTCTGGGGCACGGTGATGGGCGCCATCGCCGCGATCATGCTCATGGTCGGCGGGGACGACGCGCTGACCGGCATCCAGAACATCACGATCATCATGGCCCTGCCGTTCGTGGTCATCATGGTGCTGCTCTGCGTGTCGCTGTGGAAGGACCTGCGCGCCGACCCCCTGATCCGCCGGTCGGTCCGCGCGGGGGAGGCCGTCGAACAGGCCGTCGACTACGGCATGAAGGCCCACGCGGGCGACTTCATCCTCAACGTCAAACCGAAGTCGACGGCCGACGCCGCCGAGCAGGCCGAGGCCCGGGGCGGGCACACCATCCTGCCGGGCGAGCCCGGCCCCACCTTCGGCAACTGAGCCACCGGCCCCCGCCCGCCGCCCGCCGCTCGTGCCCCGGCTCACCGGGGCGTCGATCGAGGTCCTCCGTCAGGGGTGCCGGCCGATCAGGCGACCGGCCTGTGCACGGCGCTGATCACCACGACGCCTCCCGGACCGCCCGCTCGTACTCCTCGTCGGACACCTCGTCGAGCCACTCGGTCGGGCCGAACGAGTAGGCGGTCTGGGTCAGCAGGCTGTCCGGGCCGGCGCCGTGCCAGTGCACCTCGCCCGCCGGCGTCCACACGCTCTGCCCGGCCCGGACCGGCCCGCCGAGCCCGTCCTGCCGGACGACGAACCCGCTGCCGTGGGTGGCCACGATGAGCTGGCCGCCGTCGTGCCGGTGCCAGTAGGTCCGGGCCCGTGGGGCGAAGGCCACCAGGTTGACGACGGGGTCGCCGCCGGAGATCGGGTCGGCCCAGACCTCGCCGGTGAACGTGTCGGTGCGGCGGACGCTGGGCTTGCCCGAGCGTCCCGGGATCAGATGCATGCGTGCGTGCTTCCTGTTCTTCGGTCGGCGATCAGGACCGTGTCGTCGCGTTGTCCGGGGTGGGCGCGGCGATCGGCCCGCGCTGCTCGCCGGGGCCCAGGTCACGTCGGCGCGTCTCCGGCAGCACCCGCCAGAGGATGATGGTGCAGACGAGGGCGACGCCGGCCATGTAGACGGCCGGGAGCCCCACCCCGGCGCCCGCGGCGGCGAGCGCGGCGGCGATCAACGGGCCGGGACCCGCGATCAGCGCCGCCCCCAGGTTGTAGCCGATCGCGCTGCCCGTGGAGCGCATGTGCGCCGGGAACAGTTCGATGAGCATCACGGTCGTGGTGCTGTTGTGCATGGCCTCGAAGATCCCGAACAGCACCAGACCGAGCACCGCGACGACCGGGTTGCCGGTCGCCATGAGCAGGAACGCGGGCACGGCGAACACGGCCAACCCGGCACCACCGATCAGGGACACCGGTCGCCGGCCGACCCGGTCGGACAGGGCACCCATAACGGGGCACAGAGCCGCGTACAGCAGCGCACCGACGGCGACGACGACCAGCGCCGCGAAGCGGTCCATCTTGACCGTGACCGTCAGGAAGGTCGTCACGTAGGTCGCGATGTAGTAGAAGCCCAGCACCGTGATCGCGGAGAGCGCGAAGGAGATCGCGACGTTGCGGCCCCCGCTGCGCCCGACCGCGCGGATCGGTGCGTCGGCGATGTCGCCGCGGGCCTTCAGCTCCCGGAAGACCTCGGTGTCCTCCAGCTTCATGCGGAGGTAGAGGCCCACGAGGGTGAGCGGGAACGCGGCGAGGAACGGGATGCGCCAGCCCCAGCCGACGATGTCCTCGGGCGCGACCGCGGACTGGATGAGCAGGGCCGAGCCGGCACCCACCGCGACGGCGAGGGCAGCGGTCATCGGGATGACGCTGGCGGTGATGCCGCGCCGGTCCGACGGCGCACTCTCCACCAGGAACGCGGCCGAACCGGTCCACTCGCCACCCGCGCTGAAGCCCTGGACGCACCGGAGCAGCACCAGCAGGACCGGCGCGGCGACACCGATCGCGGCGAACGGCGGAAGCAGCGCGATGAGGGCGGTCGCCAGGCCCATGAGGACCACGGAGAGCATCAGCGCGAAGCGGCGGCCGCGGCGGTCGCCGATCGCGCCGATGACGAACCCGCCCACGGGCCGCATCAGGAACGCGACGCCGTACACCGCCAGGGTGGACAGCAGCGACGCCGTGGGGCTGGAGCTGGGGAAGAAGTTCGCACCGATCGCCGTGGCGAAGAAGCCGTAGATGGCGAAGTCGAACCACTCCATGAAGTTGCCGACGCCTGCGGCGACGAGGCGCCGGCGACGGTCCGGACCGGCGGCGCCGGTCCGGGTGACGGATGCTGACAAGAGACTCACCACTTCTCTGGGATGGCCTGGACGGCAGCGGGCGGCAGCACCGCCGCCGGGTCGATCAGCGTTCGTACTTGTCGTGCAGCAGCGCGAGGACGGGGAAGAAGTACTCGGCGAAGCTGGCCGGGTCCTCGGACATGGGGAAGTGGCCCTTCCCCTCCATCTCGACGAGCTGCCCGCCCAGGCGCTCCGCGGCGGTGCGGCTCATCTCGGTGGTGGCCGAGTAGTCGTACTCGCCGCTGAACACGAAGAGGGGGCAGCGGGCGGTCCCGAGGGACTCGACCACCCGGGGCAGGTCCTGGGAGTAGAAGTAGGTGTCGCCCTGATAGATCCCGGGGCCGGACTGCGCGTAGCCCCACAGCGTCTGGGCGGCCGGACCCGCGGGGCTGGTGGGCGCGATCAGGCCGCCGACCCAGCTGGTCAGGAACAGCGAGTGGTCGACGTCCGTCCGGTTCGTCCAGTCGACGAACCGGGACGGGTTGCCGAGGCCGCCCTCCAGGGCACACACGCCCGTGAACCGGTCGCCGTGCTCGGCGGCCAGGTACAGGGCGATGGCGCCACCCATCGAGCATCCGGCCAGCACCGGTCGCTCCAGCCCCAGGCCGTCCATGAACGCCAGCACCGTCGCGGCGTAGGTGGCGGTCGCGAGCCGGTAGGTCTGCCGCTGCCAGTCGGCCGGCGGCTCCGACCGACCGTGCCAGGGCATGTCGAACGCGTAGACGGTCCAGTTCGCGGTGAGCTCCGGGTCCTCCAGCAGGTACCGGAACTGCCGGGAGTCCGCGCCCGCGGTGTGCAGGCACACCAGCGGGGGTCCGGTGCCGGCCGACTCGAAGTACAGGCGCTGCGACCGGCCCTCGACCTCGACCGTGAGATAACGGCCGACGACCGGGCTCAGCCCGGAGGCCGGCGCCACGGGGTCCGGGCGCCGCTGCGGGGCGGCCGTCATCGTGTCACGCAGGGCCGCCAGAACGCGGTCGACGACGAGCGCGGCCCGTGCCCACACCGTCCGGTCCCCGCGAACCGGCGCACCGCCGGAGGTCGCGACGAGCGCCTGGGCGGTCGTGAAGCCCCGCGGGCACGGGGTGCTGCAGAAGGCGGTCCACTCGGACTCGCTCACCACGAGCTCGAAGTTCCAGGCGTCGTTGATGCCGGTGGCGGGGACGACCTCGACCGCCGATCCCGTGGACCGCAGTCCGAAGGACAGGCCCGGGAGCTCGAACAGCGCGCTCCAGGCGCCGGTGGGCGGGAGGCCCGCGAGCAGAGTGCCGAGGTCGAGGCTGTGCAGGTCGTCGCGGCTGATCGCCATGGGTTCTCCTCGTCGCTGAGTTCGGCGAAAGGTTGCGTCACATAGATGCGACGTGTCCAATAGAGGAATTCTGTCGTGTCCATAACTCGGAGTGATGCGTGGAGACCCGCCAGCTGCAGCACTTCCTGGCGATCGCCGACGCCGGCACGTTCACTGCCGCGGCCGAGCAGTTGCACATCTCGCAACCCGGGCTGTCCTCGTCGATCCGCGCCCTCGAGCGCTCCCTCGGCACTCGCCTCTTCGTACGTACCCGCAAACGGGCGGAGCTGACCGAGGCCGGACGAGAGCTCTACTCGGGCGCCCGGCGCGCCCTGGCCACGCTCGATGCGCTCGAGAGCCAGGTCCGCCGCGGGCCCGGGGTCAGGAAGAGCACGCTGCGGGTCGGGTGCATCCCGTCGTTCGCCGGGCTGGACCTCGCGGCGCTGATCAGCCGCTTCGTCGCACGCAACCCGGACGTCGACGTCGACGTGGTCGTCGGCATGCCGTTGCGACACTTCGCCGATCTCGCGGAGGAGACCATCGAGCTCGCCTTCGTGACGATGCCGCTGGAGCCCCCGGAGGGCATCCGCCTGACCCCCCTGGCCACCTACCCCATGGTGCTCGCCTGCCCGGCGGGTCACCGGCTCGGCAAGCAGACCTCCGTCGAACTGGCCGACCTCGCGGACGAGGCGTTCGTCGACTTCGACGTGGACCTGGCGGCGCGCCAGGTCACCGACCAGGCGTTCGCGGCCGCGGACATCGTGCGCACGGTGCGGGTGACGTGCAACGAGATCGGCTCCCTGTTGGAACTCGTCGCACACGGTCTCGGGATCGCCATCGTGCCGCGCCCGCTGGCGATCGCCACCCGCGTGCCGGTGGCGATGGTGCCGCTCGCGAACGCGTCCCTGGTCTGGACGGTCGCCGCCGCCACCCGCCCGGCCGGGGTGACGTCCGAGGCCGGCCAGGCCTTCTGGAACCTCATCGCCGACACCGCCACGCCGGTGAACCACAGAGCCACCTGAGGGACGTCCTCACAACGCGGTCCACTCCTGCGACACCACGAAGTCCCGGAAACGGCGCACCACCGGCGACTCGGGCCGGTCCGCGCGCCAGACCAGTCCGAGAACCCGGTGTGCGGCGTCGTCGGTGAGGGGGAGGTAGACCGCGTTGGGGTCGGCCCGATGCGGCCGCGGCCGGGGCACGACCGTGACGCCGAGTCCGGCCGCGGCGAGGCTTTCCATCGTCGCGATCTCGGCGCTCTCGAACGCGACCTCCGGATGCACGCCGGCGCGGGCGAGCAGGTCGTCGGTGAGCCTGCGCAGCCCGAAGTCCGGGCCGAGCATGACGAACGGCTCGCCCGCGGCCTCCGCGATCCCGGCGCGGCCCCGGTCGGCGAGCCGGTGGTCGCGCGGGACGACCAGGCACAGCTGCTCGGTGTGGACGGTGTGCCAGGCCAGGTCCTCGTCCGACGGGCGCGGGCCGGTCACCGCCAGGTCGACGATGCCGTCGGCGACCAGCGCCTCCAGCTCGTAGGTCGCCGCCTGGGTCAGCGCGAACTGCACCTGCGGGGCCCGCGCCCGGAAGCCGCGGATCAGCTCGGGCGCCAGCCAGGTCGCGACCGAGTGCAGGAACCCGAGCCGGACCGTGCCGTGCTCCGGGTCGCGCAGCGCGCGGATGTGCTCGGTCGCCGCGCGCAGTTCGAGCAGGCTGCGCCGGGCGTGCCGGAGCAGCACCTCACCGGACGGGTTGAGCCGCAGGCGCCGGTTGACCCGGTCGAACAACGGCGCCCCGATCTCCTGCTCCAGCCGCGCCAAGCTGCGCGACAGCGTGGGCTGGGTGACGTTCAACCGCTCCGCCGCCTGGGTCATGTGCGGGGTCTCCGCCAGCGTCACGAACCACTCGAGGTCCCCGACGTTCATGCGCTGAGCGTATCGAGTTGATGAGAAAGTTTCATTTCACGTATCGCTTTCACTGGGCCACGATTCCAGGACGCCGCTGAGGTCGACCGACGGAGGAGCAGCATGACCACACCGGAAAGCGGGGACGCCCTCGCCACGGCCCTCCGGGACTGGCGCCCGCCGACCGTGGAGACCGTCCGGCGCGTCGACCCCTGGCAGTCCGCGGCCTTCGCCGCGCTGCTCGACGCCCCCGCCCCGGCCGACGAGCTGCTCCGGGACGGCGACGAGCTGTCGGTCGCCGTCGCGGCGCAGGGCGCCACCCCGTCGCTGACCGCCTCGATCCGCCTCCTCTGAAGGGCCCGAGAATGACCTCCCTCCCACCCCTGCACGGCCTCACCGTGGTGAGCCTGGAGCAGGCCGTGGCCGCGCCGTTCGCCACCCGCCAGCTCGCCGACCTCGGCGCCCGCGTGATCAAGGTCGAGCGCCCTGGGTCCGGCGACTTCGCCCGCGGCTACGACGAGGCGGTGCACGGCAATTCCAGCTACTTCGTCTGGCTCAACCGCGGCAAGGAGTCGATCACCCTCGACCTCAAGTCCCCGGACGGGCGCGCGGTGCTGGGTGAGCTGCTCGACCGCGCGGACGTCCTGGTGCAGAACCTCGGCCCGGGCGCGGCCGGGCGGCTGGGCGTCGACGCCGAGACGCTCGCACGGACCCACCCGCGCGTCATCCCGTGCACCGTCTCGGGCTGGGGCACGAGCGGTCCCTGGGCGGACCGCAAGGCCTACGACCTGCTGGTGCAGTGCGAGACCGGGCTGCTGTCGATCACCGGCACCTGGGACGAGATGGCGAAGGTCGGCATCTCGGTCGCCGACATCGCCGCCGGCATGTACGCGTACTCCGGCATCCTCACCGCCCTGCTGCGCCGCGCCACGACCGGTGAGGTGTCCGCGGTGGAGGTGTCGCTGTTCGAGGCGCTCGCCGAGTGGATGGGCTCGCCCGCCTACTACACCCGCTACGGCGGCCGCCGGCCCGCCCGCGTCGGCGCTCAGCACGCGACCATCGCCCCCTACGGCCCGTACGACACCGCGGACGGCAGGCTCCTGCTGGCCGTGCAGAACGACCGCGAGTGGCGTGCCCTCTGCGCGGTCGTGCTGGGCGATCCCGCCGTCGCGAGCGACCCCCGCTTCGCGTCGAACTCCGCGCGGGTCGCCCACCGCGCGGAGCTCAACGAGCTGATCGGCGGCAGGCTGACGGCCCTGACGACCGCGGCCGCCGGGAAGCTGCTCGACGAGGCCGGCGTGGCCAACGCCAGCATCAACCGGATCGAGGAGTTCCTCGAACACCCCGTGCTCGCCGGGCGAGAGCGCTGGCACGAGGTCGCCGTGCCCGGCGGCACCGTCGCCGCCCTGCGGCCCCCGGCCGACCTCGCCGGTGTCGAGCCGGTGATGGGCGCGGTCCCGGCGCTGGGCGAGCACACCGACGCCATCCTGCGCGAGCTCGGCCGTTCCGACGCCGACCTCGCCGACCTGCGCGACCGCGCCGTCGTCTGACGCGGTCGTCCGACCTTCCCGAACCCCGTGAGAGGACCCACCATGAGCACGCTGAGCAGCGAGGAACGGTACGTCGTCGACACCGTGCGCGAGTTCGTCGAGCGCGAGGTCAAGCCCGTGGTCCAGCAACTGGAGCACGCCAACGAGTACCCCGAGAAGATCATCGAGCAGATGAAGGAGCTCGGGATCTACGGGCTCGCGATCCCGGAGCCGTGGGGCGAGGCCCCGGTGTCGATGCCCTGTTATGCGCTGGTCACCGCCGAGTTGGCGCGGGGCTGGATGTCGCTGGCCGGGGCGATGGGTGGGCACACGGTGGTCGCGAAGCTGCTGCTGGCGTTCGGG
>NZ_JNYD01000059.1 GCF_000717175.1 Pseudonocardia autotrophica
CGGTCTGGGTGAGCGCGAGGTAGTGGTTGTACTCGCTGACCATGTCGTCGAAGAACTCGAGCGCGTCGGCCTCGGTCCGCCCCAGCCAGGTGTGCCGGTAGACCATGACCTCGCCGCGCGGCGAGCCGCTCTCGGCGGCCGTGGTGTTGAAGGCCTCGAGCAGCGCCTCGAGGTCCCCGTGCGGCTCGAAGTTGCCCCAGTTGGGCGCGGTGAGCAGGTTGTGCCCCTGCGCGGCGACCTTCCGCACGCCATCGACGCTCTGCGAGGCGACCCACAGGTCGGGGCCGGGCTGCGAGGCGGGCTTGGGCACGAGCGTGGTGCGCGGGAAGGAGAAGTAGCGGCCGTCGTAGGTCACGTTGTCCTCGACCCACACCCGCCGGATGATCTCCAGCGCCTCCTCGTAGATCTCCCGCGACTTGGCGGGGTCCACCCCGATCCGGTCCAGCTGGTACCGGCCGCCGCCCCGGGCCACACCGATCCCCACGCGGCCCGGCGCCAGGTGGTCCAGCATCGCCATCTCCGACGCGATCAGCAGCGGGTTGTAGCTGGGGAGCACCACCACGCCGGGCAGGATCCGCAGCCGCGTGGTGCGGGCCGCCGCGAGCGCCGCGAAGGCCAGGGCACTGGGGTTCGCGACATAGTTCTGGAACACGTTCTCGTTGATCGCGACGCCCTCGAAACCCAGCCGCTCGGCGGTGTCGACGATCGTCAACATGTCCTGCAGCAGCTCACCCCACGGACGGTCCATGTCCGAATAGAAGAAGGGCGTCGTCACCCAGAACTTCAGTGCCATATCGACTCTCCTCGACGGCAGTCCGTCTATAAACGTTTCTAGTACTGGGTCGACCCCGCCCGAAAAGCGCCACCGTGCGCGGCTTTCCTCCTCGGGTGCCCTAGAACAGGTGGTTCTTCCCGCCGAAGACCTCGCTCACCGAGTCGTCGGTGAAGATCCGGCGGATGGAGTCTGCGAGCAGCGGGGCGCAGGACACGACGTCGATCGTCGACGGCCCGCCCGGCCGCAGCGGGATGGTGTCCGTGACGACGATCCGCTCGAACGGGGACGCCGCCAGGTTCTCGAAGGCCCGCCCGCTGAACACGGGATGGGTGGCCGCGGCGAACACCCGCCGCGCACCCGCCCGCGCGACCGCCTCGCCCGCCGCGCGCAGCGTGCCCGCGGTGTCGATGATGTCGTCCACGATGATCGCGGTCTTGCCCCGGACGTCTCCGATCACCTGGTTGATCTCGGCCACCTGTTGCGCGGGACGCTCCTTGTCCAGGATGGCCAGACCGGCACCCATCCGGGTCGCGAACTGCTTGTTCAGCTTCACCCGACCCGCGTCCGGCGCCACGACCACCAGATCGTCGTCCAACCCCGCGAAGTGGTCCGCCAACATCATCAGCGCCGTCATGTGGTCGACCGGGATCCCGAAGAACCCCTGCAGCTGACCTGCGTGCAGGTCCATGGTCAGCACCCGGTCCACGCCGGCCGCCTCGAGCGTGCGGGCGACCATCCGGGCCGAGATCGGCTCGCGTGGCGCGGACTTCTTGTCCTGCCGTGAGTAGCCGTACCAGGGCGTCACCGCGATCACCCGGTGGGCGCTGGCACCGACCGCCGCGTCCACCATGACCAGCAGCTCCAGCAGCGCGTCGTTGGCGTTGACCCCGGTCTCGGGGTTGCCGCACATCGGCTGGACGAGGAACACGTCCGCGCCGCGGATCGACTCGTCGAACCGGCAGTAGACCTCGTCGTTGGAGAAGGTTTTGAGCGTGATCGGGCCGAGATCGACACCGAGCTGCCCGGCGATCCGGTCGGCCAGCACAGGGTTCGCGCGGCCCGAGAACAGCATCAGCCGCTTGTCGTAGCCCCGCTGTAGAGACGCCGTCATGAATCCACCCTTCGTTGGGTTCGTGGGGGCCGGCACCTCAGCCCGGCCCCGTCGCTCCGTCGATCGCCGCAGCCCGTGGCATGCCGGCTCGTGCCCCGACCGTGCCGACGGACAGCGAGGCTGCCGCCACGCCGCGGGCCGCGGCTTCGGGGACCGCGGCTCCGGCGGCCAGCGCGGCTGCGAGCACCCCGTTGAACGTGTCGCCCGCGCCCGTGGTGTCGCGGACCGTGGCGGGCGGGGCGGGCAGGGGCGTCGCCCCCCGCTCGGGGTCGACGATCAGCACCCCGTCGCCGCCGAGCGTCACCACCACCGATGCGCCGGTCAGAGCGGCCACCGCGGCCGCCATCTCCGCCACCGAGTCGGCCGTACCCTCCTCTACCAGCGCGTAGAGGTCCCGCAGCTCCGACCGGTTCGGGGTGACGACCGGGCCGAGCCCGAGCAGGTCCACCAGCTCCGCGGTTACCGGCGCCGGGTTGAGCACGCACGCCAGCCCGTACGCCACCGCGGTCTCCACCGCCGCCGCGACCGCCTCCGACGGGATCTCGGTGCTGACCAGCACGCAGCCGGCCCACTCCGCCGAGCGCGCCACCGCGGCGCGCACCGCCGCCGGTTCCACGGCTGCATTGGCCCCGGCCCCCACGGCGATCTGATTCTCCCCGCGGCCGTCGACGACGATCAGGGCCATGCCGGTGGCGACTCCTTTGAGCACGGCCACGTCAGTGACGTCGATCCCCTCCGCGCGCAGCTCCGCCAGGGCACCGGTTCCGGTGTCGTCCGCGCCGACGGCGCCGCAGTAGCGGACCTCGGCGCCGGCCCGGGCCGCGGCAACCGCCGCGTTCGCACCCTTCCCGCCGCCGTGCCGCTCGACGCCCGGACCCACCACGGTCTCCCCCGGCCCCGGCAGCCGGTCGGTGTGCACCACGAGGTCGACGTTCACCGCGCCGACCACCATCACCCGGGGCGTCATCCGTCCACCGCCGGTGGGCACACGGACTCCCGCACCTGGACAACGGCCGGAAGCTCGCCGATCGCGCCGGACTCGCCCTTCTCCAGCAAGTCGAACAGAGCCGACGCCGCCCGGAAGCCCATGTCGTGCGCAGGCTGACGGACGGTGGTCAACCGCGGCGTGAGCAACGCGGAGACCGGGAGGTCGTCGAAATCGACGACACTCACCTCCTCCGGCACCCGCAGCCCCGCCTCGCGACAGTGCTCCGGGTACTCGAGGACCCGCACGGCATCGAGCACCCGCTCCCGCCGCTCCGGGGCGACCGGCCCGGAGTCGTTGAGCACATGACTCACCGTGCTCACAGACACCCGGGCGTGCTTGGCCACGTCCTTCATCGTGGGCCGCCTACGCCTGCGGTCGGACTGCGTCACGTCACGTCACCTTCGGGCACTCAGGGACTCACTCACCACGCGAACCACCTGCGGCCCAGGACAGTATCGACGTCCACAGAGCCGCATAGTGCTCCCACCCCACGAACTCCGGCGGCGCCCAATGCGGGGCGAGGTCCGAGGTGAACGCCACCGAGCGACCCCGGCCGTACTCCCCCACCACCAACAGCGGGTCATCACCGGCCCGCGCGACCACCGTGGAGCCCTCCTTCGGGAACGTCCGGTTGTAGCCCAACAGCATCGGCCACTCCGCCGGCGTACCGCCCAGCACCGGGTGGGCCGGGTCGCACACGTCCACCTTCAGCCCGTCGGACATCTCCACGCGGTCGTCGGTGGCCATCAGGTCCACCGGCAACACGCCCGCCAGCGGGCTCATCCCGTATCGCGCCTTGCCGTCGATCCCGGTGAACGACAGGTACCCCCCGATCATCACCAGCCCGCCGCCGCGGCCGACGTAGTCCGCCACCAGGGAGAGCTTGTTCGGGGACTTCTCCGACCGCAAGAACGTCTCGTCCGGCAACAGGAACGAGTTGGACCCGATATCAGAGATGACAACGACGTCGAACGCGTCGAGCGCCTCCGCCGTCTTCGGGAACAGCGCGCTGATCTCGTGTCCGCGCACGTATGTCAGCTCGTGGCCCGCCGCCCGCACGCAGTCCAGGAAGACGCCGGCGCCTTCCTCGTACTCGGTGGAGTGGAACTGGTCGAAACCCTTCATGTGGATCGTGTGCTTGATCCAGGACTCACCCGCGACTAGGACGCGGAGCGGATCGGAACTCAGATTGTCGGGCATGTGCCCTCCCCTCGGCTCGGAGTTACTATAAACGATTCTCGCTGCGGGCTGATAGCGCCCACTCGAGCGGATCACACGTCGGCCGGTGGCCGCCGCCTCACAAGCTCACTTCCGAGAGCACGAGCAGGCGCGGTTCGGTGTAGTCCTCCATCGCGGCCCGCACTCCTTCGCGGCCGATGCCGGACTCCTTGACCCCTCCGTACGGCATCTGCTCGGCCCGGAAGGTGGGGATGTCGCCGACGATGACGCCTCCGACCTCCAGCTCCCGATGTGCGCGGAACGCCGTCTGGATGTCGTGGGTGAAGATCCCGGCCTGCAGGCCGAAGCGCGAGTCGTCCAGCGCCCGCAGGCCCTCGTCGACGCCGTCCACCGCCGCGACGGTCAGCACCGGACCGAAGGCCTCGTCCTGGCAGACCTGCGCGTCGGCCGGGGCGTCGACGAGCACGGTGGGAGAGACCAGCGCGTCGGTGACCTTCCCGCCGGTCAGAACCCGGGCCCCGCCCGCGACGGCTGCGGTGACCCACTCCCCGATCCGCTGTGCAGCGGCTCGGTTGATCAACGGCCCGACGGTGGTCGCCGGCGACCAGGGGTCACCCACGACGAGCTGCTCGACCTCGTCCACCAGCACGGGCAGGAACCGTTCGTACACCGTCCTGTCGACGAGGACGCGCTGCACCGAGATGCAGGACTGGCCGCCCTGGGCGTTTGCGCCGGTCGCGATCCGCCGGGCCGCCTGCCGCAGGTCGGCATCCGAACTCCAGTCCGGACAGATCAGCACCCCGGCGTTGCCGCCGAGCTCCAGAGTGACGTGCTTGCGGGGCACCGCGTCCCGGATGGCCCAGCCGACCGGTCCGGACCCGGTGAACGACACCACGGGCATCCGCGGGTCGGCGACGAGACCGGCAGCGACCTCGTCGTCCACCGTGAGCACCGAGAACGCGCCCGCCGGTAGCCCGCAGTCGGCCAGGATCTCGCCCAGCAACAGGGCGCTGAGCGGCGTCTTCGGCGCGGGTTTGAGCACGATGGGCGCGCCCACCGCCAGGGCGGGCCCGATCTTGTGGGCGGCCAGGTTCACCGGGAAGTTGAAGGGTGTGATGCCCAGAACCGGCCCCCGGGGGAACCGGCGCTGCAGGGCCAGGCGTCCGTCTCCGGCCGGCTCGCTGTCCAGTCGCTGGAGCTCACCCGACCACCGCACCGCCTCCTCCGCCGCCCACCGGAAGGTCAGGGCGGCGCGCTGCACCTCGACTCGCGACCATCTGATCGGCTTGCCGCTCTCCCTGGTGATCGTGGCGGCGACCTCGTCCATACGCTCGACCAGGCCCGTCGCCGCCTGTCGGAGAGCGTCCGCCCGGCGGTGGGCGGGAACCTCGAGCAGGCTGCCGGCTGCCTCGTGGGCCAGCTGCAGCGCCTGCTCCACGTGCTCGGGGTCGGCGAGGGCGACCTCGGCCACGAGCTCGTCCGTCCAGGGGTCCCGGACCGGCAACGTTCCGGAACCGGATACCGGCTGCCCGGCGATCCAGACCCCCGCCCGCCGGACGGTCGCGGTGCCGGTCATAGTGCCGCCCAGCCGGAGTCGCGGGTGCTGGCGAGGGCGGTGGTGTCCTGTGGTCGGCCGAAGCGGAGGAAAACGTCGTTCACGGGGCTTCCGATCAAGCGTGGGAGGGGCGGGACGAGGGCTCTGCGGCTGCGCTACGCGCTGCCACCCGGCTTCTCCTCGAGGACCATCGTCTTGTTCTCCAGGTAGGGCAGCAGCCCTGCGACGCCGCCTTCACGGCCGATGCCGGACTGTTTGAAGCCGCCGAAGCCGATGCCGAAGTCTGCGCGGTTGTCGTTGTGCCCGACGGTGCCCGCCCGGAGCTGCCGGCCGACCGCTCGCGCCTTGTCCACGTCTCGGGTGAACACGGAGGCGTTGAGGCCGTAGATGGAGTCGTTGGCGAGGCGGATGGCATCCTGCTCGTCCTTCGCGGGAATCACCGTCAGCACGGGACCGAAGATCTCCTCCTGCGCGATCCGCCACGAGTTGTCCACGTTCCCGAAGACGGTCGGCTGGACGAACCATCCGCGGTCGAGGCCGGCCGGTCGTCCACCTCCGGCAGCGAGCGTCGCTCCCTCGCTGAGCCCGATCTCGATGTAACCCTCGACTCGTTCCCGCTGCCGTTCCGTAGCCAGCGGGCCCATCTGCACGGCCGGATCGAAGGGGTCTCCCACCGTCACCTGCGAGAACGCTTCGGCGAGACCCTCCACCATCTCGTCATGCCGATGGCGAGGCACGATGATCCGGGTCAGGGAGCCGCAGATCTGGCCGGTGAGGAAGCACTCCGCCCCGGCCAGGACGCGCGCGGCCTCGGCGATGTCCGCATCATCCAGGACCACTGCCGCAGACTTGCCGCCGAGCTCGAGCGTGAAACGGCCGACCCGCTCGGTCATGATGCCGGCGATGGCCTTCCCCGCAGCGGTCGATCCGGTGAACGTGATCTTGTCGACCCGAGGGTCTCGAACCAGGGTCTCGGAGACCTCACGATCGGCGGTGACCACGTTCAGCACGCCCGCGGGCAGCCCGACCTGCTCGGCGATCTCGGCCATGATCAGCGCTGCGCCCGGCGCTTCGGGGGAGGCCTTGAGGACCACGGTGCAGCCGGCCAGCAGGGCGGGGGCGAGCTTGTAGGCGATCAGTGTCATCGGCACGTTCCACGGGATGATCGCGCCCACGACGCCGACCGGCTCCCGCACGATCGTCCCGTATCCGGCACCGCCGGACGGGGTGGCGGGCTCCTCGAAGGGGAACGACGCCGCGAGCTCGGCGTAGTAGGAGTACGCGCCCGTGACCTCCCCCATCGCCCCGCGCGCCGCGCTGGCGAGGATTCCCGACTCTCGCGGCCAGATCTGCGCGACGTCCTCGACACGGTCCTCGACCGCGGAGCCGATCGCCCGGAGATACTCGGCGCGCCGGCTGTGCGTCATGCGCGGCCAGGGGCCGTCGTCGAACGCCGCCCGTGCCGCACCGACCGCGGCGGCGATGTCGGCGTTCCGCGCCTCCGCGACGCTGAAGTACACCTGCTCGGTGACGGAGTCGACGACGTCGATCGTGTCCGAGGACGTCGGGGCGACCCATCGGCCGCCGATGTAGAACTCGTCCAGCCGCTCGAGGGGTACGGCGCCGGCGGTCGTGATGTCCACTCGCTCTCTCTCTTTCCTTCTCTGTCGGTGCCGGTCGTGGACCGCCGTCAGGTGCGGGGTACGGGTCAGGATCCGGACTGGACCGGGGGGACGTAGAACGACACCTTGCGGATGGTCTCGATCGTCCGCCAAGTGTTCGTGTCCCCGGCGAACAGCCGGACGACGTCCCCCGGCCCGATCACGATCGTCTCGCCGGTGCGGTGGAAGGTGACCTCCGCCTTACCCTCGAGCACCACGAAGATCTCGTCGGCCGTGACGCCCTGGTACTCCCCGACCTCGGCTCCCCAGACGTCCACGGCAGTTCCCGCGGTGAGGCCGTCCAGGTAGCGGGCCCCGGTGCGGAATGTCGACGTCTTCGGCTTCCAGTCGAGCTCGGCCGAGAAGGCGTTTCCCAGAAGCTGGCTCACAGTTCTCCTCACAGGTGTACAGACTCTCGTTTCGAGAGGTCAGTGGTCGGCGTGCGCGCCGCGGGCCGCCGTGAACAGGCGCCGGGGGTTGGCGGTGAGCAGGCTCGCGGTCACCTCGCCCGGGACGCCGTGGCGTTCCAGCCGGGGCAGGAAGAAGCGGGGCACGTAGCCGTAGCCGTTGCCGCCGTTGCGGGTCCACATCGCCTTCGTGGCCATGTCGTGGCTCAGTAGCAGGCGCTCGGCGTAGCCCGCGGCGACGAGCGCGGCGACGGCGGCCGCGGTCTGGTGCGGCGCCGGACATTGCCCCTCGCCCGCGTAGAAGAAGGGCATGCCGATCATGTCGAACTCCAGCCAGACGCCGCGCTCGGCGACGGCCCGCTGGTAGTCCGGGTCCTCGCCGGAGGGGTCCATGTGGCACAGCACGACGGCCTCGGGCCGGACCCCCTCCTCGTCGAGGACGATGTCGAGGACCTCGTGGGCGCGCCGCTGCCAGCCCGGCAGGTGGACGAACAGCGGGACGCCGAGCTCGCGCTGCGCGCGTGCGGACGCCCGAAGGTGCGTGCGCTCGGCTTCGGTGAACTGCGGGGAGACCCCGATCTCGCCGATGATGCCGGGCCGGATCCCGGTGTCCCCGACACCATCGGCGAACTCGGCGAGGATCTCCGCCACCAGATCGTCGACAGTGGTCCGTGCCCGGCGGGCGGAGTGGAAGATGTGCACGTACCAGCCGGAGCCCATGATCACGTTGAGCCCGGTCCGCTCCGCGATGTCCCGCAGCGCCAGGGGGTCCCGGCCGACGTCGCCGTTGGTGCAGTCGACGACGGTCCGCCCGCCCGCCTCGACGAAGTTCGCCAGCTCCGCGACCGTGGCGTCCGGGTCGTCCTGGGTGGCGTTGTCCCGACAGCAGCGGGGGTCCTCGCGGAGCACCCACTGCATCGACGGGCTCACCTCCGCGTGGAACAGCGCGCGCTCGGCCGGGTCCTCGGGCTCGGCACGGGGCCTGCCGGACCAGTCGCTGAGCAGGTGCTCGTGGGTGAGCGTCATCCCGAGGGCGTCCACCGGAACCGGGCCGCGCACAGTACTGACCAGCACGGTCGGGTCATCCATCGGGTCAACCTCTTTCGTTCGGGTGGAGTCCCGGCGCCCCCGCCCGGGCAGGGTGCGGGCAGGGGCGCCGGGTGGCCGACGTCAGGCCGAGACGGCCATCTCCGAGGAGACGGTGCGCATCTGACCGACGTGGTCGACGTAGTAGGACTCGGGGACCTCCTTCTCGCTGTTCGCGATCAGCTCGGTGAAGTCCCACTTCTTGAGAAGCTTGCCGTTACGGAAGACCGGCTGCAGCACGTTGTCCGACTCGGGGATCGACCCCTTCAGCACCGTCGTGTACACGCCGTTCTCGTGCTTGAGCGCGAGCCGGCCCTTCTTCGACACCTTGAACGAGGCGCCCGTCGGCGACTTGGCGATGCCCCGCCACTCGCCGTTGACACGCACCGCCGACGCCTTCTGGCCGAAGTTCATCGTGTCGCGGTTCCAGTGCTGCAGCAGGCCACCGCCCATGCCGAACACGGCGTTCTCGGCGGAGAACCCGCGGCGCTCGAGCTCCATGTAGACCTGCGGCAGCGAGTGGAAGTTCACCCCGTCGCCCTGCACCACCCGGACGAACGGGGGCAGCACCTTGAAGCCCTTGGAGTTCACGGTGTAGCCGAAGATGTCCATCAGCCATCCGGTGGTGTCGGCGGTGACCTGGACGATGTCGCCGGAGTCGGGGCGGATCCCGACGAGGCCCGGGAAGTTCCGGATCTGCTCCTTGAGCTCGCCGCCGATGATCTTCTTGACGCAGTGCTCGTGATCGTAGGTGTCGGTGAGCAGCAGCGCGCAGCCCTCGGGCGCATAGACGTCCAGCATGTTGCGCAGGGCGTCGGCCTCGTGCTCGCGGCCCCAGGCGCAAAAGCCGGCGTGCTCGGAGTTCGGACCCGAGTTGGAGACCTTTCCCGCGTTGTAGAAGCGCTTCGCGGCGAGGATCCCCGGCACCGTGTCGGACTGGTCGAAGTTGACCAGGTGCGCCAGACCGCCCAGTGCGGCGGACTGCTGCGAGCTGACCCCGCGAGCACCGTAGTCGTGCAGCATGTTCCGCAGCCCGGCCGACGAGTCGGCAGTGCGGTCCAGCGCCTCCTTGATGACCATCTTCGACAGCCAGCTGACCGTGCCGATGGTGCTCGGGTACCAGACCGCCCGCAACAGCGCGGTCTCGAAGAAGCTGGTGGCCCAGAAGTACTTCGGGTCGGTGTTGACCACCTGCACCAGCACGTTGCGGGCCGGCAGGACCGTGCCCTCGGGGACCGCCTCGATCTCCACGGGCAGGTAGCCGCCGTGGTCGTTCAGGATGCCCAGCCAGTTCTCGCGATTGAAGTGCATCCCCTGCTCGCGGACCACGAACTCGGCCTCGTCGATGTCCTCGAGCGTGATCGGCTTCATCAGCTTCTCGCGCAGGTAGACCTGGAGACCGACGAACATCGTCACCGGGAACAGCCCGCCGCGGGACTCGATGTAGCTGGACACGTACTCCGTGACCTTCGGGTACAGCGGGTAGTGGCAGTGCTTGTAGTTGTCCGTGTCGATGATCAGGTTGTCGAGATACCCCATCGATCCGCCTTCGTGAGAGTCGTTTCTACTGGTGGACTTCGTGCGCGTTTCGGGGCCGGCCTTCGTAGCGGCCGGCCGGGAGCGTCGCTCAGATCGGACGCCCCGTTCACACCCCGCAGAGCCTGGCTCACCGAGCCTGTCGAAGCTAGGGGTCACAAGCGGAATTACACGATCGTAACGTTTCTACCCGATCGAACCTGGCCGACTTGGGGTAATTCGGGCACGCCGCGACGGGCGACCCTGCGGGCGACCCGGCGACCGCCCGCCGCGCAGCGTTGTCGGACGTGCCCGCGACCAGCACGGGCTGGTGGCCGCCGAGCCACCCACCTGCCACGCGACGACCGAGAAGTTCGATGGAATCGATTCTTCCACGGGCACAGCTCGCTCGTCCAGGACGCGCGAACTCGTTGGGCGAGCAATCCAGCACCGGAAGGCGTCCAGCACCCGGTTGCGCCGCTCCGACGTGACCGGTCCGGAGTCGTTGAGCCCGTAGGACACCCTGCTCGCCGAAACCTGGGCATGCTCGGCCGCGCCCTTCGCAGTCGGCCGCTTGCGCCTGCGGTCGGACTGCGGCACGTCGCGCTGCCTCCTACCCGTTCCACTGGGGCCTCCACGCGTGCCGCCCGGGACGGTATCGAGGTCCACAGGACGGCGTAGTGCGAACACCCGACGCACTCCGGCAGCGCCCGGTGCGCAGCGAGGTCGGAGGGTGAAGGAGACCTCCGCGATCGACGTCCGCGGTGGCACCGAGTGCGACCGTTCCGGTCGGCTTCGCGGTCGACGGGGTCGAGCACGTCCAGGGGGCCGAGCTCGACGGGGCGATCCACTCGCCGGCGGGAAAGAAACGATCCGACTCCACCTTCACCTCTCTCCCACCGCCGAGAACCTGCACTCAGTCGACCATGAAGCGGGCGTACGGCCTCCGTCGGCCCGGCTCTTCATATAAACGATTCTGGTATCGTAGGTCACCTCGCCCTGACAGGTCAAGCACGGCCCGCAAACCTTCGTCCGCGAGTCGCGCCCGCACGGGAGAGGCGCCTCGATGGCAGCGGCCGGACGAGGCGGTCGCTCCGATCAAGCCGTGCCTCGACGCGGCCTCAACCACCGGTTCGTGCCACGGCCCGGCCACCATTGCCGACCCGCACAACCGCCGAGCGCGATGTCGGACTCAGCCCGCTGGGGCGGGAGGCGGTGCTGTTGTTCCGCGCACCACGAGCTGCGGGCCGAGGGCTGTGTCCTTGGGTTCGCGCTCGGGGAACACCTCGGCGCGCCGCGCGGGGTGCTGATCGTCGACGAGACCGGGTTCCTCAAGGAGGGCACCGAGTCCGCCGGTGTGCAGCGCCAGTACTCGGGCACCGTGGGGCGGGTGGAGAACTGCCGGCTCGGGGTGTCCCTGGCCTACGCCACAGGCAAGGGCCGCACCGTGATCGACCGCGAGCTCGACCTGCCGTGTCGTGGATCTCAGATCGGCGACGCTGCCGGGAGGCGGCGGTGGCGGTGCCCGACGAGGTCGATTTCGCCACCGAGGCTGCCCTGGCCAAGGCCAAGCTCGGCCGCGCCCTCGATGCCGGAGTTCCGGCGGCCTTCATAGCGGCGGACGAGGCCTACCGGCAGAACTACGAGTTCTGCTCCTGGTGTGAGCGGCGCCGGATCGGCCACGTCGTCGCGGCTCCCCGAAATCAGTCCATCGCGTTGTCCCTGGACGCCGACATCTCCCGGATCGGCGGCTCACGACAGGCGGACGACCTGGTCGCCCGCGCTCCCGAACGGGCCTGGAAGCTCCGCTCAGCCGGTGCGGGCGTGAAGGGGGAAGGGTTCTACGACTGGGCCGTGGCCTCGCCGTATCCGCCCGAGAACGCCCCGCCCGGTGGGGCAGATGGCTGCTGGTGTGCGCCGCCAGATCCTCACCGGTGACCAGCTCCGGGCCGCTGCGGAGCCGGAGCTGGCCTACTCCCTGTGCGCCGGCCGACCGGGCATCACCGACGAGTACCTGATCCCGGTCGCCGGCACCCGCTGGGCCATCGAGGAATGCTTCCAGACCGCGAAGAACGAAGTCGGACTCGACCAGTACCAAAGTCCGCCGCTACGACGCCTGGTACCGGCACATCACCCTCGCGCGTAGGACACGCATCGTGTTGCCGGTGGCTTGGACGTCGTTTCAGGAGTGATGATCCCGGTCCTGCCAGTGCTGGCGGAGCTGACGGCATCGGTGTATGCCTGCGGGTCGTGTGACTGCGAAGACGAAGATCTTCGAGCTGGAGATCGTGCTGGAGGAGATGCAGCCGCCGGTCCGGCGCCGTGTGCAGGTCCCCGGGCGAGGTGAGCCTGGCGGTGCTGCACGAGGTGGTGCAGTCGGTGATGGCTGGACCAACTCGCATCTGCACGAGTTCGACATCGCCGGGCGCCGCTTCGGGATCCCGGGCCCGGACTGGCCTGATCCAGACCTCACCGACGAGGCCAAAGGCAAGCTGTCTCGGCTGGTCAAGCCAGGAGATCGGTTCGGCTACCTCTACGACTTCGGGGACAACTGGGCCCACCGGATCACCGTGGACAAGGTCCTCGCGGCCGAGCCGGGGGTGCGCTACCCGCGCTGCGTCGCCGGCCAGGGCGCGTGCCCGCCCGAAGACGTCGGCGGCCCGTGGGGCTATGACGAGTTCCAGGCCGCGCTGGCT
>NZ_JNYD01000060.1 GCF_000717175.1 Pseudonocardia autotrophica
CTCACCGGCCCCGAAAGCTCGCATGAGCAGCCACGATGCTGCCGCATCGCGGCCAAAAACCCCTGCCCACTTGACAACAGGAGCCCCATATCAGCTCACCGTCGAGCACCACGTCCTCGCCGAGCTCGGCTACCGCCGCGACGATCTCCGGGAAGTACCGGGTCAACGACCGCAGCTGCCGACTCTGCAACCGCACCCTGCCACTGGCCGCATGGGCGAGGCAGCGGAAGCCGTCGAACTTCGGCTCGTAGACCCACTTCGCCCCGACCGGCAGCTCCCCCGTACTCACCGCCGCCATCGGCGGCAGCGGGTACGGCACGGGGCTCACGACGGGCACGATAAGCAGATCACCGAGGGTCCCGATCGGCGGACGAACGGTAACTCCGAGCCGGGAGGCGTCGGGCAGGTGGGCGCGGCGCGACGGCTCCGCCCGGCGCGCCGCGGCCAACCAACACAGCGCGCCAGCTCGACTGAAACGGCCCGAAGGGCCGGGCGAGAAGCTCTCGCCCGGCCCGGCCGGGTCACAGGATCCTGATCGTCGAGCACACCCACCGGTCCAGGCCGAGGAGCGTGAACGACGCGGCCAGCGCCCGGCGTCGTCCCCGGAGGCGGACCGATCCGGCGACCTCCACCGCGCCCTCGTGTGGCTGGGACGGGTGGAAGCTGAGCAGTCGGGCCCCGCCGCGTAGCCCGCAGGGCTCGACCGGGACCGCCCGCAGGTAGCGCAGCACCCGCGGGGCGACCAGGTCGGTGAGCTGCTTGACCGGGCGGCGCTGGTCGAGCACCTCCACCACCATCGCCACCGTCCGCTGCGCCTGCCCGATCGCGACGCGGTCGAGCACGACGTCGGTGACCGGGTCACCGGACGGGAGCTCGGCCGGGGCGCGGTGCCCGCAGGTGGGGCACGGGTCGAGGAAGTCCTCGCCGTCGAACACCACCGTGCGGACCGGGCGCAAGCCGAGCACCCGCCGAAGCATGTTCTCGTCCTGGGGCGTCTCCTGGTGGTCGAGGGTCTGGGACATGGCGGCCTCCAAGAAGGGTCGGCAACCAGCCCGAACAGCAGGTTTGTGGTTGTGGTGGGCTGGCTGCGGGGCGCGGTGCGAAGCGCCCGCCCTTGCTCCTCCGCGCCCGACTCCGCCCGGCGAGGCTCACGCTCCAGGGCAGCCCGCAGGGCTGTCGGCGTCAGCCGATGCGCCAGCACCCTGGAACGTGAGACCGGGCGGAGTAAGCGGCCCACCACCAACCAACACAGCCCGGCCGACAGGCCGGACCGAAATCTCCGAAGATGGTCACAGCTCGGAGCCCTCTCAGGTGTCCCTACAGGACCCGTACGGGCGACACTGTAACCCGAGCTTGATCTGTTGATCGTGCGCAGAGATACGCCGTGACTCGGCCCCGCCCGCAATCTCGACGGCCGACCTGTCCGAACGAATGACGATGCTCGCGAAGGCGGAGGGGCCGCCACCCTCGGTCGAGTGTGCCGCCTGGCGCACGAGTACCTGTCGACCTCGTCATTGGCGATCGCTGGCAGCGTGTGGCGACGCTGGCGACTACGCTTGGCGAGCCGCGCTTCTCCCGCGGTCGACCACCGGTCGGGATCGGACGTCCATCAGATGTCTGGCGCCGGCCGCCGCGACCATCAGGGGATCCGACGTGCGAGAACGCGATCTCTTCGCCCGGCTGCGGGCCGACCGTGAGCTGATCGACCAGGCCGCCGCCCGGCTTCGCCATCTCGCTGTCCAGGACGAGTACCGCGGCCAGCGCTACCCGGAGCACGCCTATGGCCTCGCGTCGATCCTCGACACCATCTCCCTCGGCCTCACCGACATACCGGACTCGATCCGCACGGCCGCGGTCCGCACCGCCAGGGTGCTCCTCGACACCGACCCGCACCACGGCGACGGCGACGGCGTTGAGTGATCACGTGAGCGACGAGCCGAACCAGCCCGAGGCCCCGACCGTCCGCGACCGCCTGCTCGGCGCCGGCGTCTCACCCGAGCGACTAGCGATGCACCACGAGGCGCGGCGCGTCCTGCTCGACGGCGCGATCGTCGGAGACCTCGATCAGCCGGCGCCGCCCGGCACCCGGCTGACCTTCGCCGGCGCCTGACGCCCAGAAAGCGCTCCCTCCTCTGCGATCTCCTGTACCAGGTCCTGGCCTTGCAGGGAGCTCGCCGGTTGCAACCGCTGGCGACGGGCATGGGCGAGCCCGGCCCTGGCCCTGACCTCCGGGACGCGATGCTGCTTCTCCACGCTCGGCGTTGACCCGCAACAGCGGCCGCAGCTGAATAAAGCCCGGCGTACGAGGACATGCCGGACGATCACGGTATCCGGCGTGATGGCCCGGGAAGCCCTGGATCAACGGCGCCGCTGCAGGCGACTGTCATATGAGGCGTTCTCGGCGCGTCTACGCCCAAGGTATGGACATCGAGTCTGCACCCGCCGACCGCGACCTGCGGCGGTCGAACCCCAAGTTGTCCGGCTCACCCCCGCCCGAGTCCGGCCCCCGGCGCCGAGCGTGCGGCGGTGAACTGCCAGTATGTGAATTGCTGGTCTACTATAGACAGTGAATATGCAGCAGATTCAAGAGCTCCAGACAGGGGACAATGTCATCAGCGTTGGAGGTCGTTGCAACCTGGGTCGGGCTGAGGGGGTGCCGGTCGCATTGATCGCCCGCGTTGGTCAGCACGCGGAGCTCCTGAGTAGCCCCGCTGCGATCGCCGTGGCCCCAGGGGCTCGGCCCGCCTCATCCAAGCACCATTTTGGACGCCGCGAGCAAACTACTTCGGGCCGTACCCGCATCCTCCGAACTCGTAGGCCCACGGCGGTCACCTGAGAGGGCAATACGACCTGCACGCGCGCCCTTTCGGGCTCTTCTGCCGAGTCAGGAGGCCTGCCGGGCCGCCCGCTCCTCCGATGCCTTTACGACCTGCACCTGGTCACCGATCTGCAGGTCGTTGAACCACGCCTCGGCATCGGCAGGCTCGAGGTGGATGCAGCCGGCCGAGTCGCGGTCCGGACTTCCGCCGTGGAAGGCGATCCCGCCGTCGGCGAAGAACACCGACCAGGGCATCGGGGCCGGGTCGCCGTTGGGCAGCCGGGACTCCTGGCTGACGTGGTCCTTGTCCTTGCGATAGACCCGCAGGGAGTGACCGATCGGGGTCTCCTCGCCCTCTCCCCCAGAGGAGATCCGCGCCGGCCCACGCACGACCTGGCCGTCCCGGATCAGCCACGCCTGCTGCGCTTCCAGGTCCACGCACGACCTGGCCGACACCGAGCACGGGGTACCCGGCACCGGCGGTTCGGCGTGCGTGGCCTGGGCCGCCGGGGACTCTGCCGAAGCCTGTCCCGCCACGACCGCACTGGCGGCCACAACGATCGCCAGCCCGACGCCGAACCGGGCCCTGACTCCGAACCGCACCACGTTCACCCACATCTCGCTTCGACGGCAATCAGGGACGTCGGAGTTCCTGCCGCCGGGAAGTCCGCCGTCCCGCAGGAGCAACGCGCAGATGGCCCTGCCGGTACTGGGCCGGACGGGTCACGTGCTGCCGCTCAACTGTGGCTCAGCATCACGCTGCGTGGCCACTGTCCGTCTGTCCGACAGAGGACCGGACATCTATGTATCAACGAGCGTTAGTATGTCGATGTGGCCGAGCCCGATACCTGTGCCCTGTTGTGCCTGGACCTGCCGCACGCCGAGCGGATCCGTCAGGAGGTGCCGCAGCTGCGGGCCGTCGAGCCGTCCGCCGACGCCGCTCGAGCGCTCGGCGACCCGACCCGGCTGCGGATCGCCGCGGCGTTGCTCGCCGGCGAAGAACTGTGCGTGTGTGACGTCGGCTGGATCGTCGGGCAGGCCCAAGGCCTGGTGTCGCACCACCTGCGGCAGCTCAAGGTCACCGGCCTGGTCGAGTCACGCCGGCAGGGACGCCTGGTGATGTACCGGCTGACCGACCGAGGACGGGTACTGGTCGAGGTCGTGCTCGGGGACCGCGCACCAGAGAGCGGGAAGGAGCAGGTCCATGGCTGACGCGTGCTGCGGGCCGGACCCCGGCCCGGCCGGCCGAACCTTAGCCGAGTCGGTCGATACGGCCGACGACCGGGCACGGCTGTGGCAGGTACGCGAGCTGCAGCTGGCCCTTGTCGCGGCGCTGGTATTGGGAGCCGGCTGGCTCCTGGGCCGGGCCGGCATTGCCGCCCCGGCAGTGATCGGCGTCGAGGCGCTGGCCGCGGTCGTGGCGGCGTCGACGTTCGTGCCCGGCGTGCTGCGCAACCTGCGGCGCGGCCGGATCGGTGTCGGCACCCTGATGACGATCGCGGCGATCGGCGCGGTCGCGCTCGGGCAGGTCGCCGAAGCGGCGCTGCTGGGCATCTTGTTCTCGATCGCCGAGGGTCTCGAGCACTACGCGGTCATGCGGACCCGACGCGGGCTGCGCGCCCTGCTGGGACTGGTGCCGCCTACCGCCGCGGTCCTGCGCGAAGGCACGGAGCGCCAACTCGCCCCCGACCAACTGGTCCTCGGCGACGTGATGGTGCTCCGGCCCGGCGAGCGGGCCGCGACCGACGGGGTCATCCGCTCCGGACGCACCAGCCTCGACGTCTCGGCCATCACCGGTGAGTCGGTCCCGGTCGAGGTCGGGCCGGGTGACCGGGTCTACGCGGGCGCGATCAACGGCGGTTCGGTTCGGATGAGCGCGATCGAGGTCGAGGTCGCCGCGCTCGCCGCCGACAGTTCATTGGCCCGGATCGTGCACATCGTCGAGGAGGCGCAGGAACGCAAGGGCGCCGGCCAGCGGCTGGCCGACCGCATCGCCCGGCCGCTCGTCCCCGCGATCATGGTGCTGGCGGCGCTGGTCGCCGGCATCGGGGCGCTGGTCGGCGACCCGCTGCTGTGGCTGGAACGGGCGCTGGTGGTGCTGGTCGCGGCGTCGCCGTGCGCGTTGGCGATCTCGGTTCCGCTGTCGGTGGTCGCGGCCATCGGGGCGTCGAGCAGGCACGGGGCGCTGGTCAAGGGCGGCGCCGCGCTGGAGGAGCTCGGGCGGATCCGGGCCGTCGCCCTGGACAAGACCGGCACGCTGACCCGAAACGAACCGCAGGTCGTCGGCATCGTCCCGGCCACAGGCGTGGCCGAGGCCACCGTGGTGGCCTGCGCCGCCGCGCTCGAAGCACGCAGTGAGCACCCGCTGGCCGCGGCCATCCTCGCCGCCGCCGGTGAATCGGCCCGCGCGGCCGACGACGTCGTCACGGTCGCCGGGCACGGCCTGACCGGCACGCTCGACGGCGAAACGGTGCGGCTGGGCAAGCCGGGCTGGGTGCCCGCGGGCGAGCTGACCGGCGAGGTGCTGCGCTGGCAGGGCGAGGGCGCCACCGTCGTGCTGGTCGAGCGGGCCGGGCGGCTGCTCGGGGCGATCGCGGTGCGCGATGAGCTGCGCCCCGAAGCGACCGAGGCCGTCACGCTGCTGCGCGACCTCGGCGTCCGGGTCGCCATGCTGACCGGGGACAACCGCCGCACCGCCGATGCTCTGGGCGCGGGGGCGGGGATCGACACCGTTCACGCCGAACTGCTGCCCGAGGACAAGGCCCGCCTCCTACCGCAGATCGCCGACGGGCGGCGGATCGCGATGGTGGGCGACGGGGTGAACGACGCCCCCGCCCTCGCGACCGCCGACGTGGGCATCGCCATGGGGGCGATGGGCACCGACGTCGCGATCGAGACCGCGGACGTGGCGCTCATGGGGGAGGACCTGCGCCACCTGCCGCAACTGATCGGGCACGCCCGCCGCGCCCGCGCGATAATGCTGCAAAACATCGGGCTCTCCCTGGCGATCATCACCGTTCTGGTCCCGCTCGCCGCCGCCGGCGTCCTCGGGCTGGCGACGGTCGTGTTCGTCCACGAGCTCGCCGAGGTACTGGTCATCCTCAACGCCGTACGGGCATCCCGGATCCGCCTGCTGCCAGGCCTTGCCGCCGCACCGACCGGGGACGGCCGGCACCATGTCACCGTCGCCCCCGCTCCGGTCACGGGGGATCCCTGCTGCGCCGCGGCGGCGTCCCACTCCTCGCAGCGCACCGCGGATCGGCCCTCGACGGTCGGCGATCGGGGCGTGCCACTGCCCCTGATCGACGCCACCCACGCCGCCCCAGCCAGCAGCACCTCGGCCAGCAGCGCGTCAAGTAGCGGTGGCGACGAATGTTCCTGTTGTCAACCGCAAGCTCAACTGAGCAGCAAGGAGCCCCATCAGGCCTGAACTGAAGCTTCGAGCGGGTGAAGATGATCGCGCGGACGCATCGGCCATTGATTCGGGACCGGACCCGGGACGTAGCGGCTGCGGCAGACGTTGCGGGAGCTCTTCCCGCCTAATCGCTCTCGTCGCCGCATGGCTCGAGTTTCACTGACCTCGACGTGCTGGAACTGCTCGAGCGGGCACTTGACCCGACCGGGTGGCGCAGATCAGTCGGGAACCTCAAGCAGGCCCGCCGCCGCGACGTCGGCCAGAAGAGTCTCGCCGCGGGGCGGGGATGGTGAGGACCGGTGCCGAGTGCAGGGCCGCGAGCTGGCTGCCGGTGGCCGGGGTCGCGGCGGTCGGCGCCTTCTTCTTCCCGCGGCGCAGGGTGACCAGCAGGCCGATCGCGGCCGCGGCGCAGGCGACGAAGACAATGGCCGGGACGATCATGTCCGCGGGCGACGTGGCGCCGCTGAGCAGGCCGGGCGAGGGTGCCTCGGGCAGGGCCGAGTAGTCGACAAGGCCGGTGGCCTCGAGCATCGCGATGTGCCCGGTCACGTACTGGAACGCGGTGTCGGCGAACTGCCGGACGAGCTCGTTGCGGCTGCTCACCCGCGCCTGGGTTATGAGCGGCAAGACGTTGCCGTGCGCCTGCCGGACGAGCTGGATGGCGGTTCTATCATAGTCCGCGCCAGTGCTCTGCATGATCTGGTTCATCCAGCCGATTTGCTGGTCCGTCGGCCGGCTGGGCAGTTGCACGCCCAGCTTGTCCGCGGCGTCGCGGTCGATCTGGTCCAACACGGTGTGCTGCTTAAGTAGGTGCTGACCGCTGGCGCGGACCTGCTGGTTGGTGGCCTGCTGGGCCATCTGCTGGCCGGTCGGGGCCTCCCACAGGCCGGCCTGGCGGACCTTGATCAGCAGGTCGCGGTCGGCGGGGCCGAGCGGACCCCACTGGGTCTGCTGCCAGCCGCCGGTGCCGGGTGCGCCGGACGTCCAGGACTGCAGGACGGACACCGTGACGGCGCCGAGGACGGCGACGAGCAGGGCCCAGCGCACGGAGCGCGGGATGCGGTGCAACATCGATGGACCTTTCGGGGAGCGGCCCGTGGGGAGCGGGTGCGTGCCGGCGCAAGGGGGCCTGTGGCCGGGTCGTGCGGGTGTGCTGGTGGTACGTACGGGCGTCCCGCCGGGCGGGCGGCACCGGACGGCGGGGTGTCGAGATCAGGCCATGTCGACCTGCTCGGTGTGGTTGGGTCGTCGGCGATGCCCATAACGGTCAGCGCGCCATGCACGTCGGCGACACCTGAGGGGCGAACCAATGAGGTGGTAGCCGTTGCCCGTCCTCGCGTCGAGGGTGTGCAGCGCGACGGTCAGCAGCGCGACGTCGATCTCACCGGGGCCGCGCGGGTCCTTTGCCGGATGCGGCGCAGGACCTCGATGACGTCCAGTTCGAGGTGGCCGTGCAGCACCGCCGCATGGAGGTCAGCACGTGCGCCAGCGCGGGCTAGCAAGCACCATCAGCAGTGCCGTCACCCATGTCGTGCGGGCGCCACCGCCGGAGCGCCGAGACTGTTGCCTTGTCCACGGTGAGGACGGTAGGCAAGGCTCGGTCGGAGGGGTTCGGAAGCTTAAGGGCCCGCCGGGGGACGGCGCCCGGCACGGGCCCGACGGTCGACGACGGCGGGAAAATGATCCGAACGCCCCCACAATTGCTCCGATCGCCGAGCAACCCTTTCAGGATCGGGCCGCGACTACGCCGGGAGGTCGCCGACCGGCCACAGCTCGCGGGCATCTTCCTCGCCGAAGAACGCTCAGCGGGGACACAGGGTAGCGCCGCTACCATGCTCTCTGTGCCGCGTCCGTCCATCCCGCCTCCGCGTCTCGCGGCGTCTCGGACGACTACTGGCACCGTCCTGACTGGCGCGGTCACGGCGCTCCTCGCCCTGACCGCAGTCGTCGTACTCGTTCTGGCCGGCGGAGGGAGCGGCCGCTGGGACGGAGTGGCTGGTACACCGTTGGTAGGCGGCTCGGCGGCACCCGTGCTGCTGCAGGCGTCGCACGGCAGCTCGAATCACTCCCCGCAGATCTGCCAACCTCCCGAGCAGTCGGCCCTGGCGCCGCAACAACTCGACAACACGACCTCCGCTCCGCAGGCGCAGATCACGTCGCCACCGACGGCCAGCCCGCTCCGCGTCGAGTCTCTCATTTCGTCGATCGATGCAGAAGCCGGTTCGATCTACAAGCTCTGCGTGATCCGAAGGTAGACGCACTCACAGCAGCCAGCGTTCGCCAGATCGCCGGATAAGCGCGAAAGCTGACGGAGTGCGCGTCGCGCTCAACCCGTCGGCCGCACTTTGCGCAACCCACACTGGCGCCGCTCGCTGGGCGTAAGCGCCCCAGGCAGCCACCGCGCATGGCGATGAGGCCGAGTCGCGAGCACGTCATGCCGGATTCGCCACCGCTCCTGCTTGTCCACGACACGTCTCAACGCTCACATCCAACGGTAGGCCGCCAGCGCCGGGGCAGTCATCGTAGACCAGTTAACGTCGGCGACTCTCACCGAACTCGCGACGTGCGCACGGCCCCGGCAGCTCTCGCCGACTCAAGCGCTTTATCCCGATACGAGGTCACCGGCCCCCTCCGCGGGGCGGAACCGGGCCGCACCTTCCCGTGGTCCGGCGTCCGGCCCCGGCCGCTTAACCCCTCCAAGGAGCCCCACCTGATGACTCCAGCGTTGTACTCACCTGATCTTCGAGGTTCACAGAAGTGGCGCGTCGGTATACAGGCTTGCGCTGCGGAACCCACGGCGCGCCCTCACGCTCCGACCCCTCGCAATTCGACCCGGCACCTCAGGAATGTCTGATGACCGGTCGCTCACGAGCCGTGAAGTTAGCTGTGTCAGCCTCCGTTCTTGCAGTACTAGCGGTTGTCGTTCTCACCGCACGGGCGAACTCGACGAACCAGGACGGAGGAGGCGCCGGAACGAGTTCGAGCGTTAGCGAGCGACAAATCCTGGACAAGATTGTCAGCGTATTCGAGAACGGCGTAACCGACCTTCAGTATGATTACATTGAAGACCTGGGGGACGGCCGCGGCTACACCGCCGGTCGGGCCGGTTTCTGCTCGGCGTGTGGAGACATGTGCGACATCGTGCGCCGTTACACCGACCGCGTCCCTTCCAATGCCCTCGCACGCTACCTGCCCACTCTCTCAGCACTAGCCAGGGAGGGGTCGGACAACCTCACGCTACTCGACGGATTGCCCTCGGCCTGGCAAAGCGCAGCCATTGATCCGGTTTTTCGACAGGTCCAGGACAGTGTGGTCGATGACACCTACTACCAGCCTGCAATGGGCTTGGCCGCCCGCCAAGGCCTTAGTACCGCGGTTTCCCGGCTCATCATGTATGACACTGCGGTCCAGCACGGCGTCACAGGCGCAGACAGCCTCACCGCGATCACCGAGCAGGTCACGGCCCAGCTCGGCGGAAGCCCGGGTACCGGGATAGACGAGACGGTGGCTCGACGCGTTCCTCGAGCAGCGCCGTTCCGTCCTCGAGCAGCCCAGCACGCCAGAGACCCAGGCGGCGTGGTCTGCCTCGGTGGGTCGCGTGGACGCCCTCGACAGCCTGCTCGACCAGGGCAATACGGCACTCCAGACCCCGCTTCAGATCAATCCATGGGGCTCGACGGTTGAGATCGCCTGATCCCCCACTGCCGAAGCACGCTCTAATCCCACCTGCCGGGGCGCACTAACCGTCCGCCTCAGTTAGCACAGAAATGTGAGACGCTGTCCATGACTTCCAGCTCTGCCCAACTGAGCACCCGCATCCACTCGCTGAGCAGGCCAAATCTGGTCAGCGTAGGTACCATCGTGTGGCTGTCCAGTGAGCTGATGTTTTTCGCCGGCCTGTTTGCAATCTACTTCACCACCCGCGCGCAAACTGCTGGCGAGTGGCCGCCGCCGCCGACCGAGCTAAATGTGTCTTACGCGCTTGTGGTGACGTCGATCTTGGTCGCATCATCCTTCACGTGTCAATTCGGGGTCTTTGCAGCCGAGCGCGGCGACGTGTTCGGGCTGCGCCGATGGTACGTAGTCACGCTGCTCATGGGCGCAATCTTTGTCGCAGGCCAGAGTTATGAGTACTACCAGCTCGTCCAGGAAGGAACCACCATATCGTCGAGCGCCTACGGGACGGTCTTCTTCATGACGACCGGCTTCCATGGCCTCCACGTGATAGGCGGTCTCGTCGCCTTCACGTTGTTGCTCATCCGCACCAAACTCAGCAAATTCACCCCGGCTCAGGCGACCGCTGCGATTGTCGTTTCCTACTACTGGCACTTCGTGGACGTAGTATGGATCGGACTGTTCGCCGTCATCTACTTCATTCGGTAAACATCCAAATTTGCCAATCATAGGAAGATCGTGGCGGAAGCGCTGGACGCGTCAGCGGGGCTCCTCGGGAGGCGCAGCCGGAACAGCGCCCCACCGAGCGTCGAGTCGAGCACCTCGACGCTGCCGTGGTGCACCGCCACGATCTCCCGGACGATCGCGAGTCCGAGGCCCGCGCCGCCGTCCGACCGGGCTCGGGCCTCGTCGAGCCGCACGAACCGCTCGAAGACGCGGCCGCGGTCCTCGGGCGGGACGCCGGGGCCGTCGTCGGCGACGTCGACCACCGCGTCGGGTCCCTCGGCCCGCAGCGTGACCAGCACCCGCGAGTCGGCGTGCCGGCGCGCGTTGTCGACCAGGTTCCGCACCGCCCGGATCAGCTGCGCCCGGTCCCCGGAGACCCGGACGGGCTCGGCGCGGACCTCGGGGGCCACACCGCCGACGTCGGACGGGCGGCCGCGCTCGGCCTCCACGATCTCGTCGAGGTCGACGTCCTCGCGGCGCGGCTGCAGCCCGCGCTCGTCGGAGCGGGCGAGCAGGAGGAGCCCGTCGACCAGCCGGTCGAGGCGGCCCGCCTCACCGCGCAGGGTCCGGACGGTCGACGCGTCGGACTCGTCCACCGAGCCGGCCAGCAGCTCCAGGCCCGACGCGATCGTGGCGAGCGGGCTGCGCAGCTCGTGGCTGGCGTCGGCGACGAACCGCCGCTGGGTGGTCTGCGCGCTCTCCAGCCGGCCGAGCATCTGGTTCATCGTCTCGGCGAGGCGGCCGACCTCGTCGCGGGCCGGCGGGACGGGCACGCGCGTGCCGAGGTCCCGGTCGGACATGCTCGCCACCCGCGCGCGCATCGCCTCGACCGGGCGCAGGGCCCGTCCGGCGAAGAGATAGGTGAAGCCGCCGACCAGCACCACCAGCACCGGGATGCCGACCAGCACCATCGCCAGCACCGTATTGACGGCGCGGTGCAGGAAGTCCAGCGGCTGGGCGGCCAGCACGGTGAAGGGCTGGCCGGTCGGCGGGAACTCGAATCCCTTCGCGACGACCAAGACCTCGATTGAGGTGCCCTCATTCAGGGCTATCCAGGTGGAGCCTGCAACCTTGACGTCTTCTGGTGGGGCGAGAAGGTCGGACATCAAGGGGTACTCGGGCAGCGGGTCGGAAGAGCCAATGTTCTGGATATCCGGCGGGCGTTGCGGGTCGTTGTTGTAGTCGGTCACGACCTCGATCAGGTCGGACCGCTTGCCGGTGGCCTGGACGGCGTTGCGTTTGACGTCCTCGGTGTCGGCGAAGTTCGCCGCGACCCGCTCGCCGAGCTGGGTGGCCTGCTGCGTGGCGGCGTTAACCAGCTGCATCCGCAGCAGCGCGTTGAGCCCAAGCACCAGGATCACGCCCGCGACGACCAGCACGACCCCGACAGCCAGGGCGGCCGCGAGTGCCGAGGCTGTGCGAACCCCCAATCGCCGACGCCACCGACCCCACCGACCACCGCCGCGGCGCGGGGGCGCGCCACCAACGTGAGGCTGTGCGCGCTTCACCAGGTCAGATTAGGAACCTCTGAGCTTGGCCCCTGACGCCGGACACCTGCCCTGAGGCGGACGCCGTCCGCCGGGAAGGATGTCGTCCGTGCCCGCTCCTCACCCGCCGGAGTTCCGGC
>NZ_JNYD01000061.1 GCF_000717175.1 Pseudonocardia autotrophica
ACCGCACCCGCACCCTGACCTTCACCTTCGACGGCGAGCAGTACACCGGCCACCCCGGCGACACCCTGGCGTCGGCGCTGCTGGCGAACGGGGTCCGCCGGGTCGCGACCAGCGTGAAGCTGGGCCGCCCGCGCGGCATCACCGCCGCGTGGAGCGAGGACCCCACCGGGCTCGTCCAGATCGAGGAGCCCTTCCCCGAGCCCATGCTGCTGGCCAGCACCATCGAACTGGTCGACGGCCTGGTCGCCCGTGGGGTGAGCGGACAGGGCCGGCTCGCCGAGGTCCCCGACACCGCGCGGTACGACCGCAAGCACACCCACTGCGACACCCTGGTGATCGGCGCCGGCCCCGCCGGGCTGCTGGCGGCGCGGACCGCCGTGCGGGCGGGGGAGAGCGTCGTCCTGGTCGACGACCGCCCCACCCCCGGCGGGAGCCTGACCGGCACCGAGCGGATCGGCGGGCGCCCGGCGTTGCAGTTCGTGGCCGACACCGTCGCCGAGCTGACCGCCCACCCGGACGTGCTGCACCTGCAGCGCACCACCGCGTTCGGGCACTACGACGACGGCTTCGTCCTCGCGCTCGAGCGCCGCACCGACCACCTCGGCACGGCCGCCCCGCGGCACCGCTCCCGGCAGCGGGTGCACCGGATTCGCGCGGAGCAGGTCGTCGTGGCCACCGGCGCGCACGAACGGCCGATCGTGTTCACGGACAACGACCGGCCCGGAATCATGCTCGCCGCCTCGGCGCGGGACTACCTGCACCGGTACGGCGTGCTCGCGGGCCGCGAGATCGTCGTCTTCACCAGCGACGACGCCGCCTACTCCGCCGCGGCCGACCTCGCCGCGGCGGGGGCCGCGGTCACCGTGGTCGACGCCCGCACCGACGTGCCGGCGGTGGCGGCCGGCTGCGTGCGGCAGCGGATCCCGGTGCACTGCGGCGTGGTGGTGGTCGGGACCACGGGGGAGGAGCGGATCCGGCAGGTGCAGCTCGCCGCCCCTGGTGAGGAGCCCTGGACCCTGCCCTGCGACCTCCTGCTCGTCTCCGGCGGCTGGAACCCGACCGCCCACCTGTTCAGCCACGTCAAGGGCGTGCTCGCCTACGACCCCGCGCTCGGCGCCTTCCGCCCGGGCGACACGCTGCCCGGCGTCAGCGTGATCGGTGCCGCCAACGGGACCCTGGACCTGGCCGGGTGCCTGCGCGAGGGGGCCGGCGGCGACGCGCCGAGCACCGCCGCCGAGCCGGAGCGCCTGCCGGCCCAGGTGCTCTGGCGCACCGCGGGCGACGCGGACCGCCAGTTCGTGGACATCCAGCGGGACGCGACCGTGGCCGACATCGCCCGGGCCGTGGGCGCGGGGATCCGCTCGGTCGAGCACGTCAAGCGGTACACGACCATCGGCACCGCGCACGACCAGGGCAAGACCTCCGGGGTGATCGCCTCGGGGATCACCGCGGACATCCTCGGCACGACCGTGGACGCGTTGGGCACCACGAGCTTCCGCCCGCCCTACACCCCGGTCGCGTTCGCCGCGCTGGCCGGTCGCGAGCGCGGACAGCTGTTCGACCCGGTGCGGACCACGGCCCTGCACGACTGGCACGTCGCGGCGGGCGCGGAGTTCGAGGACGTCGGGCAGTGGAAGCGCGCCCGGCACTACCCGCGGCCCGGCGAGGACATGGAGGCCGCGGTGCTGCGCGAGTGCGCGGCCGTCCGCACCGGCGTGGGCATCCTCGACGGCTCCACCCTGGGCAAGATCGACGTCCAGGGCCCGGACGCCGCGGTGCTGCTCGACCGCGTCTACACGAACATGATGAGCAACCTGAAGGTCGGTCGCGTGCGCTACGGCGTGATGTGCGGCAACGACGGCATGGTCATCGACGACGGCACCGTGCTGCGCCTGGCCGAGGACCGTTTCCTGGTCACCACGACCACGGGCGGCGCGGCGGCGATCCTCGACCACCTCGAGGAGTGGGTGCAGACCGAGTGGCCCGAGCTGCGCGTGCACCTCGCCTCGGTCACCGAGCAGTGGGCGGTGTTCCCGGTCGTCGGGCCGCGCTCGCGCGACGTCCTCGGCGAGGTGTTCCCCGGCCTCGACGTGTCGAACGAGGCGTTCCCGTTCATGTCCTGGCGGGACACCGAGCTCGACGGCGTCCCGGTGCGGATCGCGCGGATCTCCTTCTCCGGCGAGCTCGCCTACGAGGTCAACGTCAACTCCTGGTACGCGCGATCGCTGTGGCTGCGGCTGCTCGACGCCGGGGCGCGGTACGGCATCACGCCGTACGGCACCGAGACGATGCACGTGCTGCGCGCCGAGAAGGGCTACCCGATCATCGGGCAGGACACCGACGGCACCGTCACCCCGCACGACCTGGGCATGGAGTGGGCGGTGTCGAAGAAGAAGCCGGACTTCCTGGGCAAGCGGTCCTTCGCCCGCCCGGCGAACCACGATCCGCTGCGCAAGCAGCTGGTGTCGCTGCTGCCGACCGACGCGCGGACGAAGCTGCCGGAGGGCTCGCAGATCGTCGAGTTCCGCGCGGACGGCGTGCTGCCCCCGCCGCCGGTGCCCATGCTCGGGCACGTCACCTCCAGCTACCACAGCGCCGAGCTCGGCCGCCCGTTCGCGTTGGCTCTGGTCAAGGGCGGACGCGCGCGCATCGGCGACGTCGTGCACGTCCCCGTCGCGGGTGTGCTCGTTCCCGCCGAGATCGGCTCGTCCGTGCTCGTCGACCCGGAAGGAACCCGTCGCGATGGTTGAGCGCACCCTGTTCCGCACGCACCCGCTCGAGGACCGGATACCGGCGCTGGACGCCGCGGAGACGGCAGGCCTCCGGATCGAGGCCGAGGCCGAGGTCGCCGCGGTGGACCTGCGCGTCGACCTGGCCGGGCCGGGCGTCGACGCCGCCGCACGGGCGCTCGGGGCGCGGCTGCCCACGCAGCCGAACACCTGGACGCGCACCCACGACGGGCAGGCCGTCTGGCTGGGCCCGGACGAGTGGCTGGTCACCAGCGTCGCCGCGCGGCCGCACGAGTGGGAACACGCCCTGATCGCCGCGGTCGCGCCCTACGGCGGCGCCGCCGTGGACGTCTCCGCGCAGCGCACCAGCATCCGGGTGAGCGGCGCCCGGGCCCGGGAGCTGCTGTCCTTCGGCTGCGCGCTCGACCTGCGCCCGGCGTCGTTCCCGGTCGGGTCCGCCGCGCAGACCACCGTCGGGCTCGCCGGCGTGCTGCTCCTCGCCCTCGGCGCGGACGACTTCCGCCTCCTCGTGCGGCCCTCCTTCGCCGGCCACCTGGCCGACTGGCTGCTCGACGCCGCCCTGGAGTTCCGTGCCGACCCGACCGCCCGCCCGACCGCCGCCGCCTTCCCCTGACCGACCACCGCCGCGGTCGCCGACGACCGCCACGTGAGGAGAGACCCAGCATGAGCACCACCCCCCGCGTCGTCATCATCGGAGCCGGGATCGTCGGGGCGAACCTGGCCGACGAGCTCACCCGGCGCGGCTGGGACCGGGTCACCGTCCTGGACCAGGGGCCGCTGCCGCTGACCGGCGGCTCGACCTCGCACGCGCCCGGCCTCGTCTACCAGACCACCGCGTCGAAGACGATGACCGCGTTCGCCACCTACACCGTCGAGAAGTTCCTCTCCCTGGACGTCGACGGGGCGTGGTGCTTCAACCAGGTCGGCGGGCTGGAGGTCGCCACCACCCCGGAGCGGCTGGCCGACCTGCACCGCAAGCAGGGCTGGGCCACGTCGTGGGGGGTGCCCGGCGAGGTCGTCGGGCCCGAGGAGTGCGTGCGGCTGCACCCGCTGCTCGACCGGGACCAGGTCCTCGGCGGCTTCCACACCCCGACCGACGGCCTGGCCAAGGCCGCCCGCGTGGTGGTCGCCGTGGCGCGGCGGGCCGAGGCCCGCGGCGCGGTCTTCCAGGGCTCGACCCGCGTGGTCGGGATCAACCAGTCCGGCGGCCGGGTCACCGGCGTGCGGACCGACAAGGGCGAGGTGCCCGCGGACGTCGTGGTGTCCTGCGGCGGCTTCTGGGGCCGGGAGCTCGGGAAGCTGGTCGGGATGCGGGTGCCGCTGCTGCCGCTGGCCCACCAGTACGTGCGGACCGGGCAGGTCGCCGACCTCGTCGGCCGCAACGACGACGTGGTCGAGGCCCGCCTGCCGATCCTGCGCCACCAGGACCGGGACCTGTACTACCGCGAGCACAACGACTGCCTCGGCATCGGCTCCTACGCCCACCGTCCGATGCCCGTGCGCATCGGCGACCTCCCCGAGGTCGACGACGACGACATGGGCGAGGCCGCCATGCCGTCGATGCTGCCGTTCACCGAGGAGGACTTCGCCCCCTCCTGGGAGCACAGCAGGCTGCTGCTGCCGTCCCTGCGGGACGCGAAGATCGAGACCGGGTTCAACGGGATCTTCTCCTTCACCCCCGACGGCGGCCCGCTGATCGGTGAGTCCCCGGACGTCGCCGGGTTCTGGATCGCCGAGGCCGTCTGGGTGACCCACTCCGCCGGCGTCGCGCGCTCGGTGGCCCAGCTGCTCGTCGACGGCCGCAGCGAGGTCGAGCTGCACGGCTGCGACGTGGCCCGCTTCGACGAGATCGAGACGACGGACGCCTACGTCGACGAGACCGCGCAGCGGAACTTCGTGGAGATCTACGACGTGGTGCACCCCCTGCAGCCCAAGCTCTCCCCGCGCGACCTGCGGGTGAGCCCGTTCCACGCGCGGCAGAAGGAGCTGGGGGCGTTCTTCCTGGAGTCGCACACCTGGGAGCGGCCGCACTGGTACGAGGCCAACGCCCCGCTGGTCAAGGAGCTGCCCGCCGAGTGGCAGCCCCCGGGCCGCGACGCCTGGTCGGCGATGTTCCACTCGCCGATCGCCGCGGTGGAGGCGTGGAAGACCCGCACCGCCGTGGCGCTCTACGACATGACCCCGCTGACCCGGCTCGAGGTCTCCGGGCCCGGGGCGCTCGCGTGCCTGGAGCGGCTGACGACCGGGAAGATGGACAAGTCCGTCGGCTCGGTGACCTACACCCTCGCGCTCGACGAGGCCGGCGGCATCCGCAGCGACCTCACCGTCGCCCGCCTCGGTGAGGATCTCTTCCAGGTCGGCGCGAACGGGCACCTCGATCTGGACTACTTCCGCCGGCAGGCCCCGGCCGACCACAGCGTGCAGATCCGCGACATCACCGGCGGCACCTGCTGCATCGGGGTGTGGGGGCCGCTGGCCCGCGACCTGGTCCAGCCGCTCTCCGATGACGACTTCTCGAACGAGGGGCTGAAGTACTTCCGCGCGAAGGCCGCGCACATCGCAGGCATCCCGGTCACCGCGATGCGGCTGTCGTACGTCGGCGAGCTGGGCTGGGAGATCTACACCAGCGCCGAGTACGGGCAGAAGCTGTGGGACGTGCTGTGGGAGGCCGGGCGACCCCTCGGGGCCGTCGCCGCGGGCCGGGCGGCCTTCACCAGCCTGAGGCTGGAGAAGGGCTACCGCGCCTGGGGCGCGGACATGACCACCGAGCACAACCCGTACGAGGCCGGGGTGGGCTTCGCGGTGCGCCCGCAGAAGGGCGAGTTCGTCGGCCGCGCCGCGCTCGAGGGCCTCTCCGCCGACACGGTCACGCGCCGGCTCACCTGCCTGACCGTCGACGACGGCCGCAGCGTCGTGCTGGGTCACGAGCCGGTGTTCCTCGACGGCCGGGCGGCGGGCTACGTCACCTCCGCCGCGTTCGGGCACACCGTCGGCACGCCGGTCGCCTACGCCTGGCTGCCCGCCGTCGAGGTCGGCACGTCCGTGGAGATCCAGTACTTCGGCCGCCGGGTGCGCGCGACCGTGGCCGCCGAGCCGCTGGTCGACCCCGACATGACCCGCATCCGCCGCTGACCGCCCGAGGAGGGACCCCCATGCGCACGGACACCCTCGACGAGTTCCTGCAGGCCCTCGCCGCCCGCGTCCCGGCACCCGGCGGCGGCGCGAGCGCCGCGCTGCACGCCGCACAGGCCGCGGCCCTCGTCGGCATGGTCGCCCGCTACAGCGACGGACCGAAACTCGTCGACCACGCTGCCGTCGTCACCGCCGTCCGCGACGACTCCGACGCGTGCCGCCTGCGCGCGCTGGACCTCGCCGAACAGGACACCGCCGTGTTCGGCGCGGTCGCCGGCGCCTACGGGCTGCCGTGCTCGACCCCGCGCGAGATGGCCGCCCGGTCCCTGGCGATCGCGGCCGCGCTGATCGAGGCGGGGCGCGTCCCCGCCCACGTCGTCGCCCTGGCCGAGCGGATCCTCGGTCTGGCCGAGCGGCTGCTCCCGGTCGGCAGCCCGAACGTCGTCAGCGACGTGGCCGCGGCCGCGGAGGCCGCCCGCGCGGCGGCGTCCACCGCCCGCGTCAATGTCGAGATCAACCTCGCCGGCATCACCGATGCCGCCGCGCGCACGGAGCTCACCGCCGCCCTCGGCGGGGTCGACGACCTCCTCACCCGCGCCGACAAGGTCACCGCCGCCGTCCGGGAGCAGATCCTCCGATGACCTCCACCCTGACCGCCGTGCTCGGTGGGACGGAACTCGCTCCCGGAGGGGTGAGACCGGGCTCCACGGCGTTGCTGCTGGAGCACACGGCCCGGTCCGCGGCCCGATCCTCAACGTCACCCCGGACTCGTTCTCCGACGGCGGGGCCTTCCCCGACCGCGCGGCCGCGGTGGCCCACGGGCTGCGGCTCGTGGCCGACGGCGCCGTGGTGCGGGTGCACGACGTGGCGACGACCGTGGACGCCCTGGCGACGCCCTGGGATGAGCGGGCTGGGCTGAGCGGGCGTCAGATGATCGCCCGGACGGCCTTCTCGAAGCCGAGGACGTGCTCGCGGGCCAGGTGCTCGGCCGCCGGGCCGTCCTGGCCGGCGATCGCGCGCAGCAGCCCGACGTGCTCGCCGACGTGCCGGTCGAACTCCGGCATCCGGTCCAGGAACAGGCAGAAGATCCGGGTCGCGAGGTTGTTGTAGCGCACCAGGGTGTCCTCGAGGTGGGGGTTGCCTCCTGCGTGGTAGATCGCGCGGTGCACGCGCAGGTCCCAGCGCATCAGCTCGCTGCGCCCGAGCGTGCGGACGTCGAGCTGCTCGGTGTCGTCCGCCAGCCGGGACAGCTCGGTGCGCACGACCGCTCCGGCGGTCTCGGCCGCCCGGCGCGCGGCGAGCGGCTCGAGCTGCTCGCGGATCTCCGAGATGTACGCGAGGTCGGTGATGTCCACGCCGGTCGCGAACGTGCCGCGACGGGGGTAGGAGATCACGAGCCGGTCCAGCTCCAGGCGCTTGAGCGCCTCGCGCACCGGGGTGCGGCCGACGCCGATCGTGCGCACCAGCTCGGCGTCGTCGAGCGGGGCCATCGGCGGGATCTCGAGCATGATCAGCCGGTCCTGGATCGCGGCGTAGGCGCGGTCGGCGAGCGACAGCGAGCTCTGCTCGATGTCCTGGGGCGCAGCGGTCACGATCTCAGTCTAGGCACCTGACATGCAGGCGGCGAACGCACTGAACTCGTCAGCGATACCTCTTGTCCAAAACTGATATACCAATCTAGTATCTGGGTTCCCGACGACGTGACCCGCGCCGACCCGACTCCAGGAGCGCGCATGACCATCTCGGTGTTCGACCTGTTCAAGGTGGGGATTGGACCGTCGAGCTCGCACACGGTCGGACCGATGCGGGCGGCGTACCTGTTCGTCACCCGGCTCCGCGGATCCGGCGACCTCGCCCGCGTAGCGACGGTCCGCTGCGAGCTCTTCGGATCGCTGGGGGCCACCGGCCACGGGCACGGCTCGGTCAAGGCGGTGGTCCTCGGGCTGGCGGGGGAGCAGCCGCACCTCGTCGACCCGGTCGCCGCCGATCCCGCGGTGGAGGCGGTGCGCACCGAGGGCCGGCTGGTCCTCGGCGGCGAGCACAAGATCGAGTTCTCGCTCGACGACGACATCGTCCTGCACCGGCGGCACAGGCTGGACTTCCACTCCAACGGCATGGTCTTCGCGGCCTTCGACGCCGACGGCGCGGAGCTCGACCGCCGCGAGTACTACTCCGTCGGCGGCGGCTTCGTCCTCGACGAGGACGACGCCGGCCGCCCGGTCCTGGTCGAGGACCCGACGCCGGTGCGGTACCCGTTCACCGCCGGGGACGGGCTGCTCGCGCTCACCCGGGAGACCGGGTTGCGGATCAGCGACATCATGCTGGCCAACGAGCTGTCGTGGCGCAGCGAGGCGGAGGTCCGGACCGGGCTGCTGCACACCTGGTCGGTGATGCGCGAGTGTGTCGAGCGCGGCACCCACACCTCCGGCGTCCTGCCCGGCGGGCTCCGGGTCCGCCGGCGGGCGGCCGCGCTGCGGGCGCGCCTGGAGTCCGACGCCGACGAGACCGACGGCCTGCACGCCATGGAGTGGGTCACCCTCGCCGCGCTCGCGGTCAACGAGGAGAACGCCGCGGGCGGGCGCGTCGTCACCGCACCGACCAACGGTGCCGCCGGGATCGTGCCCGCGGTCCTGTACTACGCGGCGCGCTTCCTGCCGGGGTGCGACGACGACGCCGTGGTGCGGTTCCTGCTCACCGCCGGCGCCGTGGGCCTGCTGTTCAAGGAGAACGCCTCGATCTCCGGGGCCGAGGTCGGCTGCCAGGGCGAGGTCGGCTCGGCCTGCGCCATGGCCGCGGGAGGGCTCGCCGAGATCCTCGGCGGCACCCCGGAGCAGGTGGAGAACGCCGCCGAGATCGGCATCGAGCACAACCTGGGCCTGACCTGCGACCCCGTCGGCGGGCTGGTGCAGATCCCGTGCATCGAGCGCAACGCCGTGGCCTCGGTCAAGGCCATCACCGCCGCCCGGATGGCCGTGCGCGGCGACGGCGCCCACCACGTCTCGCTCGACAAGGCGATCAAGACCATGCGCGAGACCGGCGCCGACATGAAGGACAAGTACAAGGAGACCGCCCGCGGTGGGCTGGCCCTCAACGTCGTGGAGTGCTGATTCGACATGCTGGAGACTCCCGTGACCCGCTCGTTCACCCTCACCCTGAGCTGCCCGAACCGCACCGGCATCGTCCGGGCCGTCAGCGCCTACCTGTTCGAGCACGGCTGCGACATCAGCGAGTACCAGCAGTTCGACGACTCGGTGCGGTCCCGGCTGTTCCTGCGCACCCGGGTAACCGCGGACGCCGGCGTCGACCTCGACGCCATGGCCCGCGGCTTCGAGCCCGTCGCCGCGGACTTCGGGATGGACTTCACCTTCTCGCCGGCCGAGCCCGTGCGGATCCTGGTCATGGTGTCCAAGCTCGGGCACTGCCTCAACGATCTGATCTTCCGCTGGCGGGCCGGGAGCCTCGGCGCCGAGATCGTCGCGGTCGTGTCCAACCACGAGGACCTGCGCCCGATGGCCGAGGCCGCCGGGCTGCCGTACGTCCACGTCCCGGTCACCCCGGAGACCAAGCCCGAGGCCGAGGCCCGGCTGCTGCAGCTCGTCGACGAGTGCGAGGCCGAGCTCGTCGTGCTGGCCCGGTACATGCAGGTCCTGTCCGACCAGACCTGCAAGGCCCTGCACGGGCGGGCGATCAACATCCACCACTCGTTCCTGCCCGGGTTCAAGGGCGCGAAGCCCTACCACCAGGCCTACGACCGCGGGGTCAAGCTCGTCGGGGCCACGGCCCACTACGTCACGCCGGACCTCGACGAGGGGCCGATCATCGAGCAGGAGGTCATCCGCATCGACCACACCTACGACCCGCAGGCGCTGCAGACGGTCGGCCGCGACGCCGAGGCCCTGGCCCTGTCGCGGGCCGTGCGCTGGCACTGCGAGCGGCGGGTCCTGCTGAGCGGGCACAGCACCGTCGTCTTCCGGTGACGTGCAACCACCGGTGCCGTGACCGAGCTGTGAGTGGGGATAGTCGCCATAGCGACTATCCCCACTCACGACGTGGTGGCTGGGGCCTCGACGGTCAGGCCCGCGTCCCGAACACGACGACGGAGCGCAGGACGTCGCCGTGGTGCATCTTCTCGAAGGCGGTCTCGATGTCGTCGAGGCCGATCTCCTCGGAGACGAACTTCTCCAGCGGCAGCCGGCCCTGCAGGTGC
>NZ_JNYD01000062.1 GCF_000717175.1 Pseudonocardia autotrophica
GACTCGGGTTCACGTGCACCAAGCGCGAACGAGCACAGCCGACCCCGCCCAGATTCTCATCCTTCAAGGCGGCCCGGGGTAGGGCCATGACATCTCAGATGGAGAACCCATCGGGCGGGGCCACCCTGATCGCCACGATGTCAGTTGAACTCGTCCGGGTGCGGGCCCAGGCGGGCGCCGGGGTCGCCCTTGTCGAGGCCGCTGATCGTCGCGACGTCGTCGTCGGCCAGCTCGAAGTCGAAGACGTCGATGTTCTCCGCGATGCGCGAGGGCGTCACCGACTTGGGGAACACGACGTTGCCGAGCTGGACGTGCCAGCGGAGCACGATCTGCGCCGGGCTCTTGCCGTACTTCTCCGCGAGCGAGGTGAGGAGCTCGTTCTTCAGCAGCGCGCCGCCCTGGCCGATCGGGCTCCACGCCTCGGTCGCGATGGCGTTGTCCCGGTGGTACTGGCGCAGCTGGGGCTGGGTGAAGGTCGGGTGCAGCTCGATCTGGTTGACCGAGGGCACCGTGTCCGTCTCGGCGGCCAGCCGGTCCAGGTGCGGCACCTGGAAGTTCGAGACGCCGATGGAGCGGACCTTGCCCGCGGCCTTCGCCTGCTCGAGCCCGCGCCAGGTCTCCACGTAGTCGTCGCGCTTCGGCAGCGGCCAGTGGATCAGGTAGAGGTCCACGTGGTCGAGACCGAGCTTGGTGAGGCTCTCCTCGAGCGCCTTCTGCGCCTCGTCCCGGCCGTGCCGGCTGTTGTTGAGCTTCGTGGTGACGAAGATCTCGTCCCGGGAGAGCCCGGACTCGGCGATCGCCTGCCCGACGCCCTCCTCGTTGCCGTACATCTGAGCGGTGTCGATGTGGCGGTAGCCCGCGTCGAACGCCTGCTTCACGGCGTCGACCGTCGCCTGCCCCGGGTCGATCTGGAAGACGCCGAAGCCGAACTGCGGGATCCGGACACCGTCGTTGAGCGTGATCGTCGGAACCATGCATCCGTGATACCGCGCGCGCGGACGGGTCAATCGCGGGACATCTCACGCCCGGACCGGGAATCCGCGACGACGTCCGGGGAAGGCGCGACGGGCGTGCGCCGCGCGGCCGCCAGCCCCCACAGGCCCAGCGCGACCACGACCAGCACCTCGGTGAGCGCCAGCCCCCTCTCGATCAGGCCCAACGGGACCGCCTGCCACCAGGACACGCCGGTGAACGGGCGCTGCGCGAAGCCGACGAGGATCGGGGTGAACCACAGCAGCGACGCGACGGCGAGCCACCGCACCCACGCCGCCGGCCGGGCCCACGGCCCCCGCTCCGGCGCGGCCGCGCGGCGGTACCGGCGGGCGACGAGGATCGCGGCGACCGGCAGGGCGAGGAAGGCCACGAGGCTGGCGTAGCGGTGGATGGTGCCGCCCACGCTCGGGCCGACCGCCCAGTTCGTCTTCTCGAACACCACGACGGCGACCAGCCCCACGGCGGCCAGCACCAGGCCCGACGAGGCACCCGACACGGCCCGGACCAGGCCGGCGCGCGCGTGCGCGACCAGCACGCACAGGGCCGCGGCGGCGAAGGCCAGAACGCCGACGTCGAAGACCGGCTTGAGGTCCGGGTGCAGGGCGTACTCGCTGATGGTGCGGCGGACCGGGTCGACCCGGCTGACGGCGAGGGTGAGCCCCAGGATCAGGACGACGGCGATCCCGGCACCCACCAGGCCGGCCAGCGCGAACGCACGCCCCACGGTGTCCCGAGTCGCCGCGGTGTCGTGCTCCACGTGTCCGGCCTCCCGGTCGCTCGGTCGATGGTCGACCGTTCAACGATCTGTCGTACCGGCGAGGTTCCCGCGTGCCGTCCGGTCAGTCCACCGGTGTGCGCTGGGCCGGCACCACGGGGGCCGGGACCAGCGGGAGCATGGCCTCGACGAGGGTGCCGGGCAGGCCTCGGCGGACCACTAAGACCCCGCCGACGGCCGCGGCCCAGCCGCGCATGGCGTGCACGCCGGTGCCGGCGGTGAACCCCGCCGGGACGCCGGGGCCACCGTCCGTCACGGCGACGTCGAGGAAGTCCCCCCGCGCCCGGATCCGGACGCGCGCCGGGGCACCGGGGGCGTGCCGCGCGGCGTTCGTGAGCGCCTCCACGGCGATCCGGTACGCCGCGGCCTCGACGGCGGGGTCCAGGGCGGGCAGCGGCCACACCTCGACGGCGGCGCCGCCGAGCGCGCGGGCGGCGGCCGTGAGGGCCGCGACCAGGCCGCCGGGCACGTGGGCGCCGGCGAGCTCGCGGGTGGCGTGCACGGCGGACTCGGCCACCGACGCGGCCCGGACGGCCTGCGCGAGCTGGCCCACCAGGGCGTCGAGCAGCAGGGCGTCCCGGCGCCGGACGGGCGGCAGCACGAGCGCGCCGACGGTCTCGACGCCGTAGCCCAGCGGCACCCGCTCCACGCGCTCCGGCCAGGCCCCAACGCCGGTCACGATCCGGCCGTCGACCTCGAGGGCGGCGAAGGGCACGCGCAGCGTCTCGGCCACGGTGCCGACCAGCGAGCCGAGCCACGTGGTGGACGCGCGGGCGGGACCGCCCTGGGTGATCTCCCGGACCGTGCTCATGAGGCCGTTCATCGCGGTGCTCCCGTTCGTGCCGTTCCCTCCGGAACATCGCCGGGAAGATCGTCGGCATTACGCCGGAGGTGACGCGGGTCGACCGTCCACCCGGTTGAGTGAGCTCGACCGTCCGACAGCAAGCCGGCCCTTACTTCCCCAGGCCCAGCGCCCGTGCCGCCAGCTGGGCGAGGTGCACCGGCTCCCGGGCGCCCGCCTGGCGGAGCTGGGTGCGGCAGGAGAAGCCGTCGGCCAGGACCTCGACGTCGGGCGCCGCCCCGCGGACCGCCGGCAGCAGCACCCGCTCGGCCGCCGCCATCGAGACCTCGTAGTGGCCCTTCTCGAAGCCGAAGTTGCCGGCGAGGCCGCAGCAGCCCGAGTCGAGCACCTCCGCGTCGATGCCGAGCGCCGCCATCACCGCGCGGTCGGCCTCCGAGCCCAGGTCCGCGTACTGGTGGCAGTGCAGCTGCACCAGCGCCCGGGCGCCGGGGCCCGAGACCGCCTCGCGCAGCTCGTCGACGTGCCCGGCCAGCAGCTCGGCGAAGGTGCGCACCCCGCCGGACATCGCCTTGGCCAGCGGCTCCTCGGGAAGCAGCTCCTCGCCGTCGGCGCGCAGGGCCGCGGTGCACGAGGGCTCCAGCCCGACGACCGGCACGCCCTCGGTCAGCCACGGCTCGATCGTGCGCAGCGACCGGCGCAGCACCCGCCGCGCCGCCCCGACCTGCCCGGTCGACGTCCAGGTCAGCCCGCAGCACACCGTGCGCGGGGGCAGCTCCACGGCGTAGCCGAGGAACTCCAGGACGGCCACGGCGTCGTCGGCGATGCCGGGGTCGAAGTGCTCGGTGAAGGTGTCCGGCCACAGCAGCAGCCGCCCGCGCGGCGCGTGCCGCGCCGGGCCCTCGACGAGCGCGCGGGACCGGGCCGACGTGGTGAACGTCTCGCGGGCGATCGCCGGGATCCCGCGCTCCGGCGCGATGCCGCCGGCCCGCTTGGCCAGCCCGGCCAGGAACGGGACCCGGGCCAGCGCGTTCAGCCCGTCGACCGCGCCCGCCGGCAGCTTCCCGACGAGCCGCAACCAGCGCGGCAGCGCTCCCATCGAGTAGTGCGAGGCCGGACGCAGCTTGTTCTTGTAGCGGTTGGCGAGGAACTCGGTCTTGTACGCGGCCATGTCCACGCCGACCGGGCAGTCGGTCTTGCAGCCCTTGCAGGACAGGCAGAGGTCGAGGGCGTCGGCGACGTCGTCGTCCTGCCAGCCGCCGGTGACCACCTGCCCGTTGGCCATCTCGAACAGCAGCCGGGCCCGCCCGCGGGTGGAGTGCTTCTCGTCGCCGGTCGCCCGGTAGCTGGGGCACATCACCCCGCCGTGCGCGGTCACGCACTTGCCCACGCCCAGGCAACGCCGGGTCGCCCGGGTGAACGAGCCGCGGTCGTGGGTGAAGGCGAGCTGCGGCTCGTCCGGCATCGTCGGCATCCCGACGAAGATCCGCAGGTCCTCGTCCATCCGCGCGGAGCGCACGATGCAGCCCGGGTTCATCCGGTCGTCCGGGTCGAAGACACCCTTGAACTCCTCGAACGCCGTGATCACGTCCGGCGGGTACATCCGGGGCAGCAGCTCGGAGCGGGCTCGCCCGTCGCCGTGCTCACCGGAGAGCGACCCGCCGTGGGCGACGACGGCGTCGGCCGCGTCCTCCATGAACGCCCGGAAGTTCGCGATCCCCGGCTCGGTGAGCAGGTCGAAGTCGATCCGGACGTGCAGGCAGCCGTCGCCGAAGTGGCCGTAGTAGACGCCCTTGCGCCCGTGCCGCTCGAGCACGCGGTCGAACTCCCGCAGGTAGGAGCCGAACTTCTCCGGCGGGACGGCGGCGTCCTCCCAGCCCGGCCAGGCCTCGCCGCCGTCCGGGCTGCGGGTGAGGATGCCCGCGCCGTCCTCGCGGATCCGCCACAGCGCCTTCATCCGCTTCGGGTCGGACTCGACGACGGCCTCGGTCAGCCCGTACGACTTCATCGCCTTCGCGACGGCGCGCGCCTTGTCCTCGGCCTCCTGCCGGGTCGCGCCGCCGGTCTCGACGTAGAGCCAGCCCCCGCCGGGCGGCAGCGCCTTCCAGCCCGTCTCGACGGGGTTCTGGGCGCGCAGGGCGGCGATCAGCCCGGCGTCCATGCCTTCGATGGTCAGCGGGGAGTGCTCGCGGACGACCATGACGTTGTCGGCGGCGATGTACGCGTCGGGGAAGCCGAGGACGGCCAGGGCGCGGGCCGGCGGCGACTCGACCAGCTTCATGGTCGCGGCGACCGTGGTGGCGAGCGTGCCCTCCGCCCCGACCAGCGCCCGGGCCAGGTCGAACCCGTTCTCCGGCAGCAGCTGGTCGAGGTTGTAGCCGGAGACCCGGCGGGTGAGGTCGGGGAAGGACTCGCGGACGCGGTCGCCGACCCGGTCGGCCAGCGCGCGCAGCTTCGCCGGGATCTCGCCCTGCGGCGCGGCCGTGTCGAGCCGCTCGCCGCGGTAGGTCAGGACCTCCAGGCCCACGGTGTTGTCGACGGTCTTGCCCCAGGCCACCGAGTGCGACCCGCAGGCGTTGTTGCCGATCATCCCGCCGATCGTGCAGCGGTTGTGGGTCGACGGGTCGGGGCCGAAGGTCAGCCCGTGCGGGGCCGCCGCGTCCCGGAGCTGGTCGCAGATCACCCCGGGCTGGACGCGCGCGGTCCGGGCCTCCGGGTCGAGCTCCAGCACCCTGTTCATGTGCCGGGTGAAGTCCAGCACCACCGCGGTGTTGACGGCCTGTCCGGCGATCGAGGTGCCCGCGCCGCGGGGCAGCACGGGGACCCGGTGCTCGCGGCACACGGCCAGCGCCGCCGCGACGTCGGCCTCGTCCCGCGGCGACACGACGCCGATCGGCACCTTGCGGTAGTTCGAGGCGTCGGCCGACCACATCGCGCGGTGCGCGGGGTCGAACCGGACCTCCCCGCCGACGACCCGGCGGAGGTCGGCGGCCAGCGCGGCCGCCGCGTCGGTCTCGGTTCCCGCGTCGGACACGGCGGGGTCGGTCGGGACGTACGCACTCACGGGTTCAGTCTGACCCGCCGGGCGGGGTGGGGTTCGGAGCGGGGGCGGGCTCGCTCTTCGCGGGGGCGGCGGCCTTCTCCGCGTGCCCGTGGCCGTGACCTTGACCATGGCCGTGCCCGTGACCGTGGCCCGCGACGCCCTGGCCGGGCATCGGTGCCGTGCCGGACAGCTGGATGTCCCCCGCGCGCAGCGGGGCGTCGTGGTACTTGCCCTCGTGCGCCAGGATCGGCCGCTGGTCGCCGGCGATCTCGGGGTACTTCTCCTCGAGCTTCTGCCGCGCGTCCCAGGTCCGGCGCATCTTGTCGATGTACTCCGAGTTGCCGTCGTAGACGCCCTTCCACGTCTGCGGCATCTCGTCCTTGCTCAGGCCGGGGTTCGCCTGGCCGCCGAGCGAGAAGCCGGCCGGGACCTTGCGGGTCGCGCCGCCGCAGACGGGGCAGCCCGGGGCGGTGGTGTCGGACATGGACGCCAGGTGCTCGAAGCGCACACCGCACTCGCACCGGAAGACGTAGATCGGCACTCGAACGATCCTTCGGACTCAGGTGACGAACGGCACTTTCGCTCACTCGGTGTGAGCGAAAGTGCCGTCCGCTCAACGGGGGTGACGCGAGGTCACCAGTTCTCGACGGACTTCGTCAGGATGTCGGCGATGTCGTCCTCGCTCGGGGTCCGCGGGCACGTCGCGAGCAGGCGCTGCTGCTTCATCGTGCCGGGCACGAGGTCGGGGACGTCCGACTCGGTGTAGCCGACCCCGCCGATCCCGTTCGGGATGCCGATGTCCTGCATCAGCCGCACCAGGACGGACGGCAGCTGCTCCTTGGGGTCGTTGACCTTGTCGGCCCGCGGGTCCATCAGCTCGGCCGCCCGCAGGTGCCGCTCGGGCGCGCTGTCGAAGGAGAACCGGAAGGCCTCCGGCGCGGTGAGCGACACGGACTGGCCGTGGGGGACCATCGGCTCGTCCGGCGGGTAGCCCTCGGGCACGTAGTCCTTGACCATGCCGGCGATCGGGTAGGCGTTGGCGTGCGGGATGTGCACGCCGGAGTTGCCGAAGCCCATGCCGGCGAAGGTCGCCGCCATCATCATGTTCGACCGCGCCTCGACGTCCTCGGCGCCGTCGTGCACGGCCTTGCGGAAGGACTGCGCGATGAGGTTCATCGCCTTCTCGCACCACAGGTCCGACACGGGGTTCGAGCCGCAGTAGGTCACCCGCTCCTCGGGCTTCTTGCGGTCGAAGGTCGTGTAGTACCGCGCCGTGTAGCTCTCCAGCGCGTGGCAGACGATGTCCATCCCCGCCGACGCCGTGACCTGCGGCGGGAGCGACATGGTGAGCAGCGGGTCGATGACGGCCAGGGTCGGGCGCAGACGCCAGTGGCTGATCCCGGTCTTGACCTTCATCGACAGGATGTCCAGCACGCACATGGCGGTGGACTCCGAGCCCGTGCCCGCCGTCGTCGGCACGGCGATCAGCGGCTTGAGCTGGCCCGGCGGCACCTTGGCGTTGCCGATCGGCTTGTTGATGTAGTCCATCAGCTCGCCGGGGTGGCTGGTCAGCAGGTTGATCGCCTTGGCCGTGTCGATGGCCGACCCGCCGCCGACGGCCACGAAGCCGTCCCACGGCCCCTGCGCCCGGGCGTACTCGGTGGCCTTGTTCATCGAGTCGTCCGTCGGCTCGACGTGCACGCCGTCGAACACCTCGGACTCGATCTCGTAGCGCTTGAGGTTGTCGGCCAGCCGCTGCGGCGCCCCCAGGGCGTTGACCCCGGGGTCCGTGACGATCAGCACCCGCCGCACGCCGTACTGGCTCAGCTCGAAGCCGACCTCGTCGATCGCGCCGGCGCCGAACTTCAGGGGCGGAGCACCCCAGGTGAAGATCGTCTCCTCGGTCAGTTCGGGAGTGGTCACGTGTACGAGCCCTCCGGTGCCTTGCGCAGCTCCTTGATCTGGTTCGGGTCGTGCCCGAAGATCATCTGCGCGTTGGTCTCCTCCTGGATGCCGCGCAGCTTCTCCACGCTCTGGAACCACTGCTCCAGGTTGTTCACGATCGCCGCGGGCGCGGCGGGCGGGCCGTAGCTCTCGCCGCGGTACACCGCGTCCGAGGTGAAGATCATGGTCCCGCTGTCGGGCAGGTCGACCTGCATGGACATGCAGCCGACGGTGTGGCCCGGGGTCTGGATGAGCTTGACGCCGGGCAGCAGATCGACGTCACCGGACACGGTCTCCCAGTTCAGGCCCTCGTAGTCGGCCTTGAGGTGGGCGCCGTTGAAGTCGCCCTCGAAGTTCAGGGCGAACTCCTTCTCGCGGTCCGAGCACAGCAGTTTCGCGTTGGTGTTCTTGAACATCTGCGCGTTGCCGGCGTGGTCGAAGTGCAGGTGCGAGAGCACCACGTAGTCGATCTCGTCGAGGCCGACGCCCATCTTGTTGAGCTGGGCGTCGAGGTACTCGTCGTCCTCGACCTGGTCGTAGGGGAAGAACTCCTGCAGCCCGGTGGGCTTCCACCGGGTCTCCCAGTCGCTCGGACAGCTGGTGTCCCAGAGCAGCTTGCCCTCGTCGGTCTCGACGAGCACGCAGTGCGTCGGGACCTCCGTCCACGTGATCTGGGAGTCCTTCTCGGAGCGGGCACGGATGCTCACCCCGGGCTTGAGCAGCAGGAACGTGAGGTCGGCGTGCATCGCCCCGCACGGGATGACGCTGAGCTTGTTCGCAGTGGCCATCGTGGTCCCTTCGGCACTGGAGGGTCGCGCGCGTCACACGCGCGATTCCCTGGGAACCGTGGCATGTGGCATGCCACTCGTCAACGCATGGCGATGTCTCGATCGGTCAGTCCTGGTCACGGGCGGCCAGCGTCCAGTCCAGGTCGATGTCGACGGCGGCGAGTCCCGGCCCCAGGTCCGCGCCCGCCTCCTGCGCGATGAGCAGCTCGGCGGTGTGCCGGACGTGCTCGCGCATCGCCTTCGCCGCGCCCTCGGCGTCGCCCGCCTCGATCAGGTCGAGGATCGCCCGGTGCTCGGCGACGATGTCGTCGAGGCTGCGCGACTCGCGGGCGGTCGACACACCGCGGCGCAGCACCATGTCGCGCAGCCCGTCGACGAACGCGGCCAGCCGCGCGTTGCCCGCGGCCTCGAGCAGGACCCGGTGGAAGCGCCGGTCGTGCTCGAACATCGTGAACTCGTCGTCCGCCTTCGCGGCCTTCTCCATGTGCGCGAACATGCGGCGCAGCTCGCGCTTCTGGTTCCCGTCGAGCCGGGTGACCGCGCGCCGCACCGCCGGCGGCTCCAGCAGCAGCCGCAGGGCGAAGACCTCCTCCAGGTCGTGCAGGGAGGTCAGCAGGATGCGGACGCCGCGGTTGCGCTCGAAGCGCACCATGCCCTGCTGGGCGAGCTTGATCAGGGCCTCGCGGACGGGGGTGCGGGACACACCGAGCTGGGTGGCGAGGTTCTGCACCGAGTGCAGGCTGCCGGGCGCGAGCTCGCCGGTGATCACCGCGGCGCGGAGCGAGGCGAGGACCTGCGCGTTGACGCTCGCGGTCTCGGGGAGCTGCTTCATCCGGTGCCACCCTGCACCGGGGCGAGAGTGGCATGCGACACGTCACCGGTCAATCGGGACCCGCGGCACCATCCGGAGGACGCGTGGCCGCCACCGCGCGGACGTCCGGTGGTCCCGGGGTGTCCGCTCCGGGGCGCGGCCGCCCGCTTGATAACGTCTTGCGGCGCAGGTCCAGCAGCGAGGCCCGCGGTCCCCGGTAGACCGAGACCCGCTGGACAGGTGGACATGCCCGACGACCTCGATCCGTCGCGCCCGGACGAGGCCTCTCGAGAGTCCGCGCTGCTCGAACGCGTCGAGCAGCTCGAGACCGCACTCCGCAGCCGTCCCGCCATCGAACAGGCCAAGGGCATGATCATGATGGTGCACCGCTGCGACGACGAGCAGGCCTTCCGGGTGCTGATCGCCGTCTCCCAGAGCTCGAACCGCAAGTTGCGCGAGGTCGCCGGCGAGATCGTCGCGGCGCTGCCGGCCGACAAGCCGCTCCCGCCCGACATCGCCGCGGCGTTCGACAACGAGGTGCGCAGGCTGCAGGCGGCAGAGCGCGCACTAGATTCGTGAGCGTGACCAGCGCGGCATCCGACTTCGTGTCCGAGACGTTCGATCCCGCGGCCTGGGCGGCCGTGCCGGGGTTCTCGTTCACCGACATCACCTACCACCGGGCGGTGGACTGCGGGGTGGTCCGGATCGCCTTCGACCGCCCCGAGGTCCGCAACGCCTTCCGCCCGCACACCGTCGACGAGCTCCACACCGCCCTCGAACACGCCCGCACCTCCGCCGACGTCGGCGCCGTGCTGCTCACCGGCAACGGACCCTCCCCCAAGGAC
>NZ_JNYD01000063.1 GCF_000717175.1 Pseudonocardia autotrophica
GCACGGGGACCTCGAGGCGCTGCTCGAGGCCTTCAACACCACGGCCGCCGAGAGCGGCTCCCCCGCGCGGCGGGGGCATGGTCTAACGGCACACCTGGCTGGGGGGGGCCGAGGCCGACGCGCTCGAGTTCTTCGACGACATGGTCAGCGAGTACAACCACTACCTCGCGCTCACCCAGACCGTCAGCCAGGGCAGCCGCGAGGACCGCCTCAAGGCGCGTGGCACGGGCGAGAAGATCGAAGCCCGTCGAGGCCGTCGTCGCCCAGATGGAACTGATGGCCGAACAGGTCCTGCCCGCCTTCGCCGAGGGCCTCACGCCCTCCAGAATCTGACCGCCTCAGCGGCTCGGTGACATGCAGGGCTCGGCGACGTGCAGGCGGCTGTCGCCGAGCTCCCTGGCCTCAGACATACCACGTACCAGCGGACGGTGAACAGGTGAACGACATCGCCATCGAGGGCGGCCTCGTCTGGGCCGCACCAGGCACACACCACGTGAACGGCCTCGTCGTCATCCAGAACGGGATCATCACGTACGTCGGGCCCGCCGACGATGCCGCAGTGCCCGCCGGGACACGACGTATCGACGCGACCGGCTGCACCGTCCTGCCCGGTCTGATCGACGCGCACGTGCACCTGACGACCAACTCCGACCACGACAACGTGGTGGCGAGCAGCACCTTCCGCGGGCAAGTGACCAAGCCGGCCAAGCTTCTGCACGGGCTGCGCAACGCCCATCGGGCCCTCGCAGCCGGCTTCACCACCTTACGGGTGATGGGCCACCGCGACGTCGGAGAGATCGAGCTGCGCGACTTCGTCGAGCAGGGCCTGACCATCGGCCCGCGGCTGCTGGTCTCCCCGTGGTGGATCACCATGACCAACGGCCACGGCGACCTGTTCTACCCGCCCTACACCCCCCGCCGCCGCTGGGACACCGCCGACGGCGTCGACGAGTGCCGCAAGCTCGTCCGGCTGCAAGCTCGCGAGGGCGCCGACTTCATCAAGGTCATGGCCAGCGGCGGGATGTCACCCGGTGAGCAGCCCCACTGGCCGAACTACACCGTCGCCGAGCTCACCGCGATCGTCGACGAGGCACACGACCTCGACCTACGGGTCGCCGCACACGCACTGTCGATCGACGGGATCCGCCGCAGCCTCGCCGCCGGCGTCGACAGTATCGAGCACGGCTCCTACCTGGACGAGCCCACCGCCAAGGAGATGGCCGAGCGCGGCACCTACCTGGTGCCGACCATGGCATTCAACGACTGGTGCCAACGCGAAGGAACCCGGCGCGGACTCACCCCCGAGGGCGTGGACGACCTGCGCGACGCCCATGACCGCACGCTCGAGGCCTTCGCCATCGCCAGCCAGGTCGGAGTCCGGATCGCCATGGGCACCGACTCCTCCGGAACGCTGTGCCCCTTCGGTGCACACGCCCGGGAGCTGGAGCTCTACGTCGAGCACGGCATGACACCGGAGGAAGCCCTGACCACGGCCACGGCTACCGCGGCCGCGCTGCTCCAGCGCGAACACCAGATCGGCAAGCTCGCGGCCGGCTTCGCCGGGGACGTCGTGGTCGTCACCGGCGACGTGCTGTCCGATATCCGACTGCTCGGTGACCAGAGCAACATCGCGCACGTCCTCACCGCCGGTGTGGACCGCAGCGGCTGTCTCGCCGCTGCGGCGTCGGTCCTCAGCTGACCGCGGCGCCAGGTCGAGCGGGCCACCACAGGGAAAGCAGGAATGCATGAGTTGGGTTCGTGTTCGGGGCTTCGCCTGCTTCGTGGCGGAGTTCGGCAGCGGTGACCGCTCTGTCGTGTTGATTCACGGGTGGTGCAGCGACTCGACCGACTGGGTCGACCAGATTTCCGCCTTCGCCGGCGACGCGCGTGTTGTGACACTCGACCTGCGGGGGCACGGGCATTCCGAACGGACCGCGAGCGGGTACGGGAGCGCGGAGCTCGCCGAGGACGTGATCGCCGTCCTCGACCATCTGGGCCTGAGCGACAGCCATCTGGTCGGGCACTCCCTGGGCGGCATCATCGCCAACCTGATCGCTGTGCGCCGCCCGGACCTGGCCCGCTCGGTCCTGCTGATCGACCCGGCCTACGGGCAGCCCGAGGAGTGGGAGGGCCAAGTTCGCGCGATCATCGGCGACCCGGCTTCCGCCGACAGCGCAGAACGAGCCGCGGTGGCAGCCGACCTCGAGCCGGAGGTACACAACAGCGTCACCGCCGCCCGCCGGATCCGACGCCGGCTACAGGCGCTCGCGCTCGACCCCGAGGTCGTCTGGCCCACCTATGCCGGCATGTGGTGCGGCACGGACGCGCCAGGGCTTCGCCCGCAGACCGAACGCGCGATCCGCGAGCGCCGCCGGCCGACACTGTGCATCTACGCCTACGAGCCGACCTACACCTGGGAGTCGCACCTCGTCGACGAGCTCGGTCTCGATACCCGGGTCGAGCTCTGGACAGGCGTCACCCACTTCCTGCACCAAGACGACCCGGAGCGGTTCAACAAAGTCGCATCAGCCTGGTTCGACGCGAATCGGTAACCTTGACAAATACTCCGTCAGCACTTCTGACCACAGAAGAGGAAGCGACAGAATGCCCTTCATTCAGGTGAAGGTTTTCGAGGATCCGTCATTCTCGCAGGAGATGGTCGAGGCAGTCGCGCAGGGCCATGACCTCCGTGCTTGGCGAGGAGGGTCGGTGCGGAGCCGACCGTCGTCGTCGAAGGCCTCCCACAACCGCTGGGGCCACGGCGACAAGCTGATGGGCTGACCCCACAGGCGGCACGCACTGCTCCCTGATTCGCGCCGCCCGAATCTCACTCGCGTGACTTCGACAACCCGAGCCGAAAGTAGATCAATGGCCTCACAACTGAGTATCGGTCCGCTGCCCGTTGACCAGGCGGAGTTGCGGCGGGCCTACAGCTGTTTCCCCAGCGGCGTGACAGCTGTCTGTGCGCTGGACGACGAGGAGCCCGTCGGGATCGCGGCGAGCTCGTTCACCTCTGTCTCGATCACACCACCGCTGGTGTCGGTCTGTGTGGCACACAGCTCGACGACCTGGCCGCGGTTGCGGCAGCTGCCCCGGCTGGGGGTGAGCGTGCTCGCCGATGGACAGGAGGCGCTGTGCCGCTCACTCGCGGCGAAGGACCGCGACCGGTTCGCCGACGTGCCGTGGGAGCCCAGCGAAGACGGCGCCATCTTCGTCAGGGGCGCTGCAGCATGGCTCGACTGCTCGGTGCACTCCGAGCTGCCCGCGGGCGACCACGACATCGTGCTGTTGCAGATCCACCGTCTGACCGCAGATCCCCGCAACGAGCCACTGGTCTTCCACAGCAGCCGGTTCCGTCGCCTCATCGCACTCGAATCCTGACCCGGCAGCCGCGGTTCCGCAGGCGAGACCCGCTTCGACTCCCGAAGTCCGGCCGAGCGTCCTACCGCGGACGTGACGAGACAGTATGGTTGTCCAAGCATCAACGAGGAGCGGGCAGGTGGAAGGGAGTTGTGGAGTGCGAGCGAGACCTCGTTCCGATGCCACCCGCCTCGCCCTCCTCAACGCAGCCCTCGATGTTGCTGCCGAGTACGGGGTCAAGGGCGTCACCCACCGACGGGTCGCGAGCGCCGCCGGGCTGTCCCTCGGGCTGACCAGCTACCACTTCGCCAACCTCGACGATCTACTACTCGAGGCCTTCCGGCTCTTCGTCTCGCACACCTCGGCCCTGTACGAGCGTCAGTTCCACGAAGCCACCGACCTCGAGTCCATGATCGACGCGGCCCTCGCGGTCGTGAACGCGCTCAAGGACAGCGCCCGAGAACGCACGCTGCTCTACGAGCTCTACGCCCAGAGCGTCCGCGACCCGGCCTACAGAGAGCTCGTCACTTCCTGGGCAGCATCAGCACGCGCGGGCGTGGAACGTCTCTACAGCGCACGCACCGCCCGGTTCCTCGAGGCCGCCTGGGAAGGCGCCAGCGCGCAACTGATCCAAGGTCGCGACGATCAGTCCGACAATGAACTACGCGACCTGTTCCGCCTGATCCTGCTTCAGGACTCGAACGAGCTCACAGGTGGCACGACCGCAGCCACCCCTCGCGGCTGAGAGCGTGTTTGAGAAGATCAACTGGCGGCTGTGAAGGTGTGACGCACGACCTCGATCGTGGTGCTCAGGAAGGTCCGAGCCCACGCGAGTAGGCGCCGGTGAAGCCGCCGTCGGCGAAGACGAACCGCCGCGGGGTGGTGAGGTAGGTCCAGAGCAGGACGGTGTTCGCGCCCGCAGCACCACCAGCACCAGGACCATCAGCACCGTGATCGGCACGATGAAGCGCTCCTGGCCGCGGCCGGCCGGCAGCTCGCGGGGCCGACCTGACGGTCCTGCGTGCCATCCAGCGCCACTCCTCAGCTCGGCGGGCGCCCGGAGGGATCCGATGACCACCGCCTGAGCCAGTGGCGCCGGCAGTCCTAGAACAGCGGCGATCGGGGCGGACACCCCGGTGCCGACCAGCGCGACGACGGCGACCGGGCCGACCGCGGCCATGGCGGCCGAGGCGGTGAGCGGAATGGCGAGTACATGAGCCGCGGGTCAGGCAGCGCCGCGTCCGCAGCGGCCAGTCCTCAGCGGCCCGGGCCGCTCCACCTCGACGTCCGCACCGAGGTCGCCGAACAACATGGTGGCGTAGGACGACGACGCGGCCGAGGTCGGCGACGAGCACGCCGTCGCGCGGCCCGAGGGATGCCTCGGGCCCTGCACGGAGACGACGCTGCGGAACCCGCTGTCCGCACCTCCGGCTCTACGCAGGCCGGCCGGTAGGACACCGTATCGCGCCCGGGCAGTCGTAGCCCTGCAGGTGCATGCCCGGCACCCCGAGCGCCCCGAGCTCCTTGGCGATCTCGTGCGGCGGGGCCTCACTCACCGAGTCGTCGGTCAAGACCCGGACGGGGTCCGCCGGCAGCGGAGCGCAGGACACGACGTCGCTTCACGACGGCACCAGGTCCCGGCCGAGCGCGTAGGCCGCGCGCAGGTCGAGGCCCTCGTAGACGACGGCGCACCGGTCGCGCAGCACGTCGGTGGGGTTGATCCCCACGGTGCGGGTGAGCCGCTCGAACAGCAGCACGTCGGAGCGGGAGTCGCCGTAGGCCGTGCAGTCGTCCTCGCTCAGCCCGAGGTCCGCGAGCAGGCCCAGGGTGATGTCGACCTTGTCCTGCAGGGTGAGCAGCGAATCCGTGGTCGGCGGGCGGCCGGGCACGACGTCGGAGCCGAACGTCCGGTGCGCACCCCACCCCTCCAGCCTGCGCACGAAGAAGTGCGGGGACTGGGAGATCACGGCGATGTGTTCGCCGCGGGCCCGGATGTCCGCGAAGACCTCCGGGACGCCTTCGATCCAGGCAGCGGCTGCGAAGGCGGCGTCGATCTCGGCATCGGAGGCGTCCAACCAGAGGGGCAGCACCGACTCCCAGAACTGCAGGTCGGTCAGCTCTCCGGCGTTCCAGGCCCGTTCGACGGCGTCCGCGACCTCGAACGTGCCGAGGTGGCGCGACAGTTCCACGGTGGCGGCGCCACGCAGCAGCGTGCCGTCCATGTCGAAGACGTGCAGGCGGGTCATGCTTCTCCTAGCGGGTGGCTCGGCGCGCCGCCGGGGAGGGACATGGCGGGGCGCCGGACGACTGCGCCAGGCCCAGGCGGTCATCTCGGTCGAGACGGTCCGCATCGGACCGGCACAGTCTATGTAGTAGGGCTCCGGAACCTCACGCTGACAGTTCGCGATCAGCTCGGTGACGTCTCACTTCCTGAGCAGCTCGGGGTCCATGAGCTCATTCCTCCCGGCGCCGCTGGCGAGCACCGGTTCGTTCTCCCTGCTCAGGCGGTGACCACCGGGGCGGCGTCGAGGACTCGCCGCCGCATCGTCGCGAACAGCGGTCCGTCTGCCTCGGCGGCGCTCAGCGCCGCGACCCACTCCGGGTCGGCCAGCATCCCGTTCCACTTCCGTTCGAGATCGGCGAGGTCGTCGAATCGCAGGGTGTAGACGAGCTCGCCCCAGGAGTGCTCGCCGATCATGGTGCGGCCGGCGCTGACCAGCTCCATGCCGTGCTTGGCCAGCATCGGCATGGTGGCGGAGGTGAAGAGGTCGAGGACCGCTCCGAGGCGGCCCGGGGCGGCTACGTACTCGCGGACCTCGTAGATCACGCTTGCTCCTTTTCGGCGAAGGCGGGCAGGACCTGTTCGGCCATCAGCTCCATCTGGGCGACGACGGCCTCGATGGGCTGGCCCCAGGCGATGAGGCAGGCGAGGTGGTCGACGCCCATCGCCTCCATCTGCTTGAACCGCTCGATCATCTTGTCCGCGGTGGTGAGGACCGGGTCGGAGTACTTCTCCCAC
>NZ_JNYD01000064.1 GCF_000717175.1 Pseudonocardia autotrophica
GGTCGGCATCTTCGGCGCCGAACCATGGACCGAGCAGATGCGCGCCGAGATCGAAGACCGCATGGACATGCACGCCGTGGACATCTACGGCCTCTCCGAGGTCATGGGCCCCGGCGTGGCCCAGGAATGCGTGGAGACCAAGGACGGGCTGCACATCTGGGAGGACCACTTCCTGCCCGAGGTCCTCGACCCCCTCGACGGCACCGTGCTCGCCGACGGCGAGGAAGGCGAACTCGTCTTCACCTCGCTGACCAAGCAGGCCCTCCCGATCATCCGCTACCGCACCCGCGACCTCACCCGCCTGCTCCCGGGCACCGCCCGCCCCTCCATGCGCCGCATGCAGAAGATCACCGGCCGCAGCGACGACATGATCATCCTGCGCGGGGTGAACCTGTTCCCCACCCAGATCGAGGAGATCGTCCTGCGCACCCCCGGGTTCGCCCCACACTTCCAACTCGAGCTCACCACCAAGGGCCGCATGGACGCCCTCACCGTCCGGGTCGAGGCCCGCGCGGACGCCACGGCCGAACGCCGGGCCGAGGCCGCGACCGAGCTGGTCCGGGCGGTCAAGGACACCGTCGGTGTCTCGGTGACCTGCGACGTCGTCGACCCGGACACCCTCGAGCGCTCGGTCGGCAAGCTGCAGCGGCTTCGCGACCTGCGCGCGAAGTAGCAGGTCACCCCTGGTCGTGAGCGGCAACTGCCCCTCTAGATGACCGATTCCAAGGTGTTGATGCGGCGCGGCGTGCGTCGGTGACGGGTGGAGGGTGCCCAAGATCAGCGTGCTGACCCAGAAGAGCAGGAGGCTCTCGTGGACGCTGACTTGGACACCCTCGCCACGGCACTGTACGTGCGTACCGACGACCTGCTGAAAGCCTCGCCCGAACGGGCACCGTGGCGGCCCCGGATCGGGATCACCCCGAAGATCAGCGACGCGGAGCTGATCACGTTGGCGGTGATGGCGGCGGTGCTGCAGTTCACCAGCGAGGCCCGCTGGCTGCGCCACGCCCGGGCGCACCTGCGCCACCTGTTCCGCTATCTGCCCCAACAGCCCGGCTACAACAAGCGCCTGCGCGCCCTCGCCCCGACGCTCGAGTGGCTGATCACCGTGCTGGCCGCCGACACCAGCCTGTGGACCGACGACGTGTGGGTGGTCGACTCCACCCCGGTCGAGTGCGGCCGCTCCCGCGAGACCGCACGGCGCTCGGACCTGGCCGGCTACGCCGAGTACGGCTACTGCGCCTCGCACTCGCGCTACTTCTGGGGGCTACGCCTGCATCTGATCGCCACCCTGCACGGGCTCCCGATCGGGTTCGCGTTGACCGGGGCGAAAGCCGACGAGCGCCTCGTGCTGCTCTCCGTGCTGACCGCGGACCCGGCGCTGCTGCGCGACCGCGAACGACAGATCATGATCGCGGACAAGAACTACTACGGCCGCGAGTTCGACCGCCGGCTGCGCCAGGCCGGGGTGGAGCTGCTCCGCCCAGCCCGCAAGGGCGAACCCGACCGCCCGGGCGGGCGGTTCTTCCGCCCGCTGCGCCAGACCATCGAGTCGATCTTCGCGACCGCGAAGGGACAACTCGACCTCGAAGGCCACGGCGGGCACACCATCACCGGCGTCGCCGTCCGGGTCTACCAGCGACTCCTCGCCCTGACCGCGGTGATCTGGCACAACGACCGAATCGGCCACCCGGTCAAACGATCACTACTCGCCTACGACCACTGACCTTGGAATCAGTCATCTAGGGGCAGTTGCCGCTCACGGGGTGAGGAGGGCGTGGGTCTCGGTACACGTCGCGGGGCGGGTGCCGAGGCGGTCCAGGAGGGCGAGCAGCTCCTCCATCAGCTCCGTGTTCGACGGCCGGCGGTCGCCGGCGTGGTCCTCCAGGCCCACGCGGACGTGCCCGCCCCGCCGGATCGCGAGCTCCGCCAGTCCGCACTCCACGACGTCGCCGCCGAGGACCGCGACCGACCAGGGCAGGCCGGCGGGTTCGAGCAGCTCGAGGTAGGCCTCGAGCGCGGTCGGCGTCGGCGGCAGGCCGAACTGCAGGTCGCCCCCGAAGTACAGCTTCACGATCCCGCCCGCCGGGAGCCGCCCGGCGCGCTGCAGCGTCACGACGGTCCGCAGGAACCCCGGCTCGAAGATCGAGAAGCTGGGCAGCGCACCCAGCTCCCGGGTCCGCGCGCACATGTACTCGGTGTCGGCGATCGAGTTCTGGTACGGCTCGGCCGCCGCGGGCGTGGGACAGCGGCCCCCGGCCGTCAGCCCCACGTTCACCGAGCCCGGGTCGATCAGGGTCATCCCGCCCAGGCCGGCCAGCTCGGCGACGTGCGCCCACCGCCGCTCGACCGGGATGCCGCGCGCCCCGGCCGCCATCGTCGGGTAGAGCAGCAGGTCCGGGTACCGCTCCCGCACCGGCCGCCAGGCCGCGCGGTAGGGGCCGGCCGCGTGCACGCCGTCGGCCGTGAACATCGGCTCGTCGTTGTGGTTGTGCAGGATCGTGGCGCCGAGCCGCGCGCAGGCCAGGGCATCGGCGGTGATCTCGGCCGGGGTGCGCGGCACGTGCGGGTTGACGCTGCGCGGGGTGGCCCCGTTCACGGCGACCTCGACGATCACGGGTGGGCGGTCCATGGCCCGTACCCTCGCCGCCCGCGCGCGACGGGACAACCCGTGTGATTCCCTACCGCCCGGTAACCCCCACGTCGCGCAGGGGTGCACACTCGAACCCAGCACCAGCCCTCCAGCGAAGGAGACACCCGTGCCCGAGGCAGTGATCGTCGCGGCGGCCCGCTCCCCCATCGGCCGCGCCCGCAAGGGCTCGCTCAAGGACATGCGCCCGGACGACCTGACCGTCCAGATGGTCCGCGCCGCGCTGGACCAGGTGCCCGCGCTCGATCCGACCGAGATCGACGACCTGATGCTCGGCTGCGGCCTGCCCGGCGGCGAGCAGGGCAACAACCTGGGCCGCATCGTGTCCGTGCTGCTCGGCCTGGACACCGTGCCCGGCACGACCATCACGCGGTACTGCTCGTCGTCCGTGCAGACCACCCGCATGGCGCTGCACGCGATCAAGGCGGGCGAGGGCGACGTGTTCGTCTCCGCCGGCGTCGAGACCGTGTCCCGCTTCGAGCGGGGCAGCTCGGACTCCTGGCCGGACACGCACAACCCGCTGTTCGCCGACGCCGAGGCCCGCACGGTCGCCACCGCCGAGTCCGGCACCGACACCTGGACCGACCCGCGGACGGACGGGCACCTGCCCGACGTCTACATCGCCATGGGCCAGACCGCGGAGAACCTCGCCCGCGCCAAGGGCGTCAGCCGGGAGGACATGGACCGCTTCGGCGTCCGCTCGCAGAACCTGGCCGAGGAGTCGATCAGGAACGGCTTCTTCGCCAACGAGATCGCCCCCGTCACGCTGCCCGACGGCTCGAAGGTCGACACCGACGACGGCCCGCGCGCCGGCGTGACCTACGAGGCGGTCTCCCAGCTCAAGCCGGTGTTCCGGCCCGACGGGTTCGTCACCGCGGGCAACTGCTGCCCGCTCAACGACGGCGCCGCGGCCCTGATCGTCATGTCCGACACGAAGGCCCGTGACCTCGGCATCACCCCACTGGCGCGCATCATCTCGACCGGGGTCACCGGCCTCTCCCCCGAGATCATGGGGCTGGGCCCGGTCGAGGCCTCGAAGCAGGCCCTCGCCCGCGCCGGCATGACCATCGACGACGTGGACCTCGTCGAGATCAACGAGGCCTTCGCCGCCCAGGTCATCCCGTCGGCCCGCGACCTCGGCATCGACCCGTTCGGCGACAAGCTCAACGTGCACGGCGGCGCCATCGCCGTCGGTCACCCGTTCGGCATGACCGGCGCCCGGATCACCGCCACCCTGCTCAACGGCCTGCGCGCGAAGGACAAGAGCATCGGACTGGAGACCATGTGCGTCGGCGGCGGGCAGGGCATGGCCGTGATCTACGAGCGGCTCGGCTGACTCTGCGCTGAACAGTCGTTAAGCTGCCCGCCATGGGCAGCATGGACGGCAGGGTCGCCGTCGTCACCGGTGGCGCGACCGGTCTGGGCGCGGCGGTCAGCCGCCGCCTGGCCGGCCGCGGCGCCCGGGTCGCGATCACCTACTCCCGCAGCGCGGACGAGGCCGAGGCCACGGCGGAGGAGTGCCGGGCGCGCGGCGTCGACGCCGTCGCCCTGCGCGGCGACGTCGACGACGACGCGGCCTGCCGCAAGGTCGCCGCCGACGTCGCGCAGCGGTGGGGCCGGATCGACGTCCTGGTCAACAACGCCGGCCGCACGCGGATCGTCCCGCACTCCGACCTCGACGGGCTCGCCGCCGAGGACTTCGAGGCGATCTACCGCACCAACGTGATCGGCACCTACCAGATGACCCGGGCGGTGGTCCCGCACATGCGGGAGCGTGGGTACGGGGCCGTGGTCAACGTGTCCTCCACCAGCAGCCTCGACGGCGAGGGCTCGTCGATCGCCTACGCGGCGTCGAAGGGCGCGCTCAACACGCTGACCGTGTCGCTCTCGCGGGCGCTCGCCCCCGAGATCCGGGTCAACGCCGTGGTCCCCGGTTTCATCGGCACCCGCTGGTTCTCCGGGCCGCTCGGCGAGGAGGCGTACGAGCAGCTGGTGGGGCGGGTGCAGCAGACCACGCCGCTGCGCCGCGCGGGCACGCCCGAGGACATCGCCGTCGCCGTGGTCTTCCTGTGCGACGAGGGCGCGGAGCACATCACCGGCACCACGCTGGTCTCCGACGCCGGGGCGAGCCTGAAGCCGCGGAGCTAGACCGGCCAGACGTAGGCGGTCCCCGGCGCGTCGTCGGGGAAGAGCGGGGCGTAGTGCTCGGGCAGCTTGCCGAGCAGGACCTCGCGGTGGCTGCGGTGCACGCGGTCGTCGCCGAGCCAGCCCGGCAGCAGGCCCGCCGCGGCGAGCTCGGTCTGGCTGCGGGGCGGCGGCAGCCCCGCGGTCTCGAGGTCGGCCCGCACCGACTCCGCCACGGTGTCGGCCTTGCCCCGGGCCGCCCACTCCTCGCAGATCGCGAGCGCGTAGGCGGCCACGCCCTCCGGATGGCCCCGCCACATCCGCACCGCCGGATGGTGCTGCCAGCCGTACCCCTCCCGCACCTGCGCACGCAGGATCTGCAGCGCCTCCACGCGCTGCTTGCCCAGCCGCCGGTCGTCGAGCGCCCGGGCGCTGGCGGCGAAGTCGGGGTACGGGAGGAAGGTCTGCACCACGGACCGTGAGGTACCCGCTCGACGCCGGCCTCACCGACCCGACCGGAACCCACCACCCCGTCGTGAGTGGCGATCGTCGCCATGGCGACGATCGCCACTCACAGGGTGCGGAGGTGGTTGCGGAGCGGGACGACCACGTCGGGGAGCGGGCCCGAGATGAGCACGGTGTCTCCCTTGCGCACGGAGGGGGGCTGTGAAGAGAATCGACCGCAGCCGGGCTACGCGGTCTTGTCGAGGGTGACCCGGTAGCCGAGGTTGTGGAGTTGGTGGATGAGCCGGTCGCGTTG
>NZ_JNYD01000065.1 GCF_000717175.1 Pseudonocardia autotrophica
AGCGGTAGCCGCGCTCGGCGAACACACCGCGCCGCTGGAGATCGGCGGTGGCGTCGACCACGGCCCGGTCCAGGAAGCGTCGGGCTTCCTCGTAGGCGACCAGCGCGGCGATGAGGTCGTCCGGTGCGGCGCTGGGTCCGGCGGTATCGGTCAGCTGCGCGATGGCCTGCTGGAGGCGCTCGCGCGCGGTGCCGACGGGCCCTGCGTCCATGCCCTGATCATACTCGAACCGATGTTCGAACACTGGTCAATCGCCGCAGATCAGCGACCTTTCACCGCGTGGTCTCAACACCTCTCGAGCAGGGCTTCGGAGGGACGACCGCTCGTCGTCGCTCCCTACGGGAAGACCCGGGTCGTCCCGACTTCCGCCCACGCCGTCGAGGAGCGACGCCGGCACCGGTCCCTGTACGTACCTCTCCGTATTGGGTGGGGTGCGGGGCGCGCCCATCCTGTCCGGTGCGCCCCGGCCGGCCGACCGGGGCCACGGATGCACCACGAGGAGGCGCACCATGCTGGGTGATCGACTGGGCGAGTCCGCCGGCAAGATCACGAGCGTCCGCATCCTCCCCTCGGAGGGGGAGCAGGTCTGGCTCGAGGTGTCCTTCCAGGGCCGCGGGAACCTGCTGGGCCAGGAGATCACGGACACCGGGACCTACCGCCAGACGATCCGGCGCGGCGGGGTCCTCTACGGCGAGGGCCACGTCCTGATGATGTCGCCGGCCGGTGATCTCGTCGACTGGGTCGGCGGCGGAGTGGGCCGGCCGACGGGCCCGGGCTACAAGGCGAGCTTCGGCGTCTTCGGTACCGCGCAGACGAGGTCGGAGAAGCTCGGACGGCTCGGCGAGGTCGCGGACGTGATCGAGTACGAGGTCGAGGAGGACGGGAGCTACCGCTGGACCATGTGGGAGTGGACCGGCGGCGGACTGACCGAGTCGCAGGCCGCGGCGGCCCAGTAGCCGGTCGAGCTGTCGTTCGAGGCGGTCGAGGACTGGACCAACCCGGCCGGCAACGTCCTCGGCGCGTTCGTCGCGGCGATGCTCTACGACGTCGTCGGGCCCGCCCTGCTCGCCACCCTGGAGCCCGACGAGTTCCAGTCGACCCTCGAACTCGGCGTGCACTTCCTGCGCCCGGTCCGGCCGGGCCGGCTGACCGGCCGCGGCCGGGTCGCGCACCGGCGCGGGGACGTCGCCCACCTGGAGGGCTCCCTGCACGACCCGGACGGCACGACCGTGGCCACGGCCACCGCGACGGCGCGGGTCATCCCCCTCGCCGAGGCCCGCGACGCGGTCTGAGCCGGCCAGCCGCTGACGGACGGTGCTCAGGCCCGCCGGGCGACGGCGGCGATCCCGGCGACCAGCGCGAAGAGCGGGAAGACCAGGGCGCTGCTGTAGGGCAGGCCGATCGCCAGGGTGGCGACGAGCGAGGCCCCGGCCAGGACCAGGCCGACGATCCCGACCGCCTTGGGCAGCAGCGCGCCGCGCAGGGACAGCACGCCGGCCGCGGCCATCACGCCCAGCGCGGGCAGGTAGGTGCCGGTGGAGATCTGGTCGGCGAGGACCGCGGCGGTGGCGCTGGCCTCGGTCGTGTACATGGACTGGTCCATGGCGCCCGGGGCGCCGCCCGCGGCCACGTAGCGCATGAGCACCCCGACCGTCGTGGTCGCCAGCAGGGCGATCGACGACCAGCGCAGCGCCTCCACCCAGCCCGGGCGCGCCGACGCCGTCGCGGCGGCCCGGCGGCAGAGGCCGAGGGTGAACAGCGTCGTCGCGATCACGGCGACCAGGCCGAGCCCGGCGCCGAGCCGGATCAGCAGCTCCGGGTTCATGTTCTCGACGATGAAGGCCCCGGGCTTGACCTCCTGGTCGGTGAAGGTGCCGGGGCCCTGCGCGAGGAACGCCGTGGCGCCGCCCGCCGTCAGCGCCGCGACGATGCCGGCCCACCCCCAGCCGGTGGTGCGGGCGGTCGCGGGGGCGGCGAGGGTGCTGGTCATGATGGGTTCTCCCTGGTCCGGAGGGTGTCGCGGGTTCGTGATCACACTGTCCGAAGCAGGACCGCGGACCCAGGGCGCCAACTCGTCGATCTTGTGCGGCCAGCCTTCGGTGCCGGGTGGTGGTGGCCTCACCCCGACGGGCCGGGTCCTCCGGCCCCGCGAGCCGGGTCCGCGGTCCCTGCCGGGGCACCCGCACCGCGCCGACGCTGGCCGGCATGACGGACACCGCGTACCCGGTCCGGGTCACAGGGCAGCTCGAGGGCGAGCCGTCGCGCTGGCTCTGGCTGGTCAAGTGGCTGCTGCTCGTGCCGCACGTGATCGTGCTGGCCGTGCTGGTGTTCGCGTGCTGGGTGGTCACCGTGGTCGCGTTCGTCGCGATCCTCGTGTCCGGCCGGTATCCGCGGGCGCTCTTCGAGTTCTCCGTCGGAGTGCTGCGCTGGGGGTGGCGGGTCGCGTACTACGGCTACGGCGCCAACGGCACCGACCGCTATCCGCCGTTCACGCTCGCCGACCGCCCCGACTACCCGGCCCGGCTGGAGATCGACCCGCCCGAGCGGCTGTCCCGCGGACTCGTGCTGGTGAAGTGGTGGCTGCTGGCGCTGCCGCACTACCTCGTGCTGTTCTTCCTGGTCGGGGGCGGCGGCACGGTCGTGTGGCGGGTCGGCACCACCGCCCCGACCCAGTTCGACGGCGGCCTGCTGACCGTGCTCGTCCTCGTCGCCGTCCTGGCGCTGCTGGTCACGGGGCGCTACCCGCGCGGGCTGTTCGACCTCGTGGTCGGCTTCGACCGCTGGGTGCTGCGCGTCGCGGCCTACGCGGCCCTGCTGACGGACGCCTACCCGCCGTTCCGCCTCGACCAGGGCGCCACGGAGCCCGCCGTCCCGGGCGACGAGGCGGCCGAGCCGTCGGTCCCGCCGGCGGGAGCGGTCCGATGATGTGGGGGGTCGGGGGCATGACGACGATCTGGCTGGTCGCCGTGATCCTCGTGCTGGTCGCCGCCGCCGTGGGGGCCGCCGCGGGCGCGGCCCTCGTGGCGCGGCGCGGGATCACCGCCGACGACATCGATCCCGACCGGGCCCGCCGCATCCTCGACGAGCGGCTGGCGATGGGGGAGATCGACGTCGCCGAGCACGAGCGCGTCCGCGCGGCCCTCGAGCACCGCGAGCCCAGCGGCTCCTGATCCCAGCCCCGCAGCTCACGGGTGCAGCAGGACCGACCGCAGCGGGCGGCGCGGCGTGGGCTCCAGCGGCGGCGCCCCCGGCGCGGGGAAGCCCAGCCGGATCACGAGCTGCGGGTGCTCCGCGATCCTCAGCGCCGAGCGCAGGCCTTCCCGCGCCGTCGGCATCTCGACGGCCTGGCTGAGGGGGTCGGTGGCGAGGCCGCCGCGGGTCGCGGTGAGCAGCACTGCGCTGGTCGCCTCCCCGGCCGCCAGCCGCGCCGCGAGGTCGTCCTCCGGCGTCGCCAGCACCATCAGCAGGCCGCCGTCGGGGCCGAGACCCCGGCCGGGGGACAGGGTGCCGGACGGGAAGCGCTGCAGCTCCGGCTCGTCCCACTGCCCGGTCCGGACGGGCACCGCGGTGGGCGGCACCCCGTCGGCGGCGTCGGCGTAGCGGCGGGTCCACATCAGCAGCTCGGCGAGGTAGCCCGGCTCGTGGCGCTGCTCGCGAGCGGCCCGGCCCAGGACGTCGGTCATCCGGGTGAGGACGGCGGAATCGGTCACCGGCACCGCCACGACGCCCAGCTCACCGGCGCGTTCGACGAGCGCCGCCACGTGTGCCGCGGGCACGGGCTCCGGGGAGTACCGGCGCCGGTCGGTGTGCCGCCGCGCGAGCTGGCCGAACAGGGCGGCCGCGGCCCGGTCCGGTTGCCCGTCGACGAGCCGGACCGTGGCCAGGTGCCAGAGGTGGTCGGGATCGGGGAACCGGTCGATCTCGACGGCGCCGCCGAACCCCGCGGCGGCCACCCGCAGGTGGTGGAGGGCCGCGCCGCAGCTGATCACGAGGTCCCGGCGGTCCGGGTCCGTGCCCGGCAGGTGCCGCGCGGGATCGGCGTGCAGTTCGACCTCACGTGCGCGCAGCCGCCAGCGCCAGGGCTGGGTGTTGTGCACCGAGGGTGCCCGGAGCGCGAGCTGGACGGCCCGCTCCAGCAGGCCGGCGGTGACGTCCGTGGACATGACGGGCCCGGTCAGGGGACGACGCGGCCGAGCCGGCGCCCGGCGAAGTCGACGGCGACGCCGTCGGCCCGGGTGGATCCGATGCGGACGCGGGCGAAGTCGCGCACCTGCCCGTTCCCGTCCACGGTCCCGATGCGGACGCCGCTGTCGTCGACGACGATCGCGGTGGAGGCGGTGGGCATGGTCGCTCCCGGGGGGCGTCGAGGTGCCGGACGCCTCCACGATCGTCCGGCTCCGCCCTGGTCACCAGGGTCGAACGGAGAGCCCTCGGCGGCCCTCCGTCCCTAGGAGTCCCGATCTCCCGACGGGTCCTCCGGCTCGGGCACGGCGACGAGCACCGGGCAGCCCGCGAGCCGGATCGCGGTGCGGGTGGTGGACCCGAGCAGGTGCCGCCGCCCCCGCCCGGCCCCGACGACGAGCAGGCTCGCCCGGTCCGACCTCTCGACCACGGCCTCGTACTTCGGCTCGCGCACCACCCGCAGGGTCGTCGGCACGCCGGGTCGGGAGGCCTCGAGGGTGTGCAGGAGGCGTTCGAGGGCGTCGCGCGCCTCCGCGGCGCCGCCGGGGTTGCGGGCCGCGTGCAGCACCTCGAGCCCGACGCCGTGCCGGGCCGCGGCCCGCCGGGCCTGCCGGAGCACGACGACGTCGGCGGCGGGATCGCCCACGGCCGCGACGACCGGGCCGCGCGGCGTCCCCGTCCGGGGCACGACCACGACGGGCCCGCCCGCCCGCGAGGCGAGGTCCAGGGCGAGCGACCCGACGAGTGCGTCCGTCGGGTGCCCGGACCCGGCGAGCCCGACGACGAGGAGCCCGCCCAGCCGGCCCGTGTCCCGCGACGTCGCGACCAGGGCGGCGAGTGGTTCGTCCGCCACCAGGACCGTCCGGGCCTGCACGTGCGGAGCGTGCCGGTGGGCGACGGTGTAGGCACGGGCGAGGATCCGCCACGCGTGGGCGTGCAGGGACCCCGTCGACCCCGCTGCGTAGGGCGCCGCGTGCAGGAGCGTGAGCCCCGCACGGCGGACGGCGGCCTCGGCGGCCGCCCAGCGGACCGCCCGCAGGCCCGCGTCGGTGCCGTCGACGGCGACCGTGACGCCGTTGCGTTCGGCCGTGGGACCGGGAAGGGGCTGGGGTGCGGTCATGGGGGCGGTCATCGGTGCTCCGTAAGGTTGTTGATGTTCGGGACGAGGTGTTCCGGACGCCCGCGACGGCAGGGTGTGGCTGATCGGTTCTTGTCGTTGGTGGCTTCTGAGGAGTG
>NZ_JNYD01000066.1 GCF_000717175.1 Pseudonocardia autotrophica
GCACTCGCCAGGGTGTGGGAGAGTAGGTCGCCGCCGACATCAAACCTTGGGAAAGGCCCCGGAACTTCGGTTCCGGGGCCTTTCTCGCGTTCTCGGCTCGATTCCCGTCGTGAGTGGCGATAGCCGCTATAGCGACTATCGCCACTCACAGGGAATCAGGCGGTGTCGGTTCCTACTGCGTCCGCGACACTCGCGAATCCGTTCCGGCGCAGCAGGGCGGCGAGGTCGCGGTTGACCCGGCGGGGCCAGGTGCCGCCGCCGTAGATGAAGCCCGTGTAGGCCTGCACCAGGGACGCGCCGGCGGTGATACGGCGGTAGGCGTCCTCCCCGGTGAAGATCCCGCCCACGGAGATGATGGTGCGGTCCGGGCCGAGCCGCGCCCGCAGCTTCCCGACCACGGTGTGCGCAACGGTCGCGAGCGGCAGTCCCGACACCCCGCCGGCCCCGATCGCCTCGACCTCGGCGGCCGGGGTGCGCAGGCCCTCCCGGGACACGGTGGTGTTGGTGGCGACCACGCCGTCGAGCTCCAGTCGGACGGCCATGTCGGCGACCGCGTCCACGTCGTCGTCGGCCAGGTCGGTGGTGATCTTGACGAGCAGCGGCATCCTGCGGCCGGACATCGCGGAGTCGAGCTCCTCCCGCACGGCGCCCAGCAGCGGCTCGAGCACCGCGACCTGCTGCATGTCGCGCAGGCCCGGCGTGTTGGGGGAGCTGACGTTGACCACGACGTAGTCGGCGTGCGGCCCGAGGACGCGCGCGCTGTGCCGGTAGTCGTCGATCGCCTCCTCGGGCGTCGCGGCCTTGCTCTTGCCGATGTTGAGTCCGAGGACCGGGCGGCCCTCGCGCGGGAGCGCGGTCAGCCGGGCGGCGACGGCGTCGGCCCCGGAGTTGTTGAACCCCATGCGGTTCACGAGCGCCTTGTCCTCGGGGAGGCGGAACAGCCGCGGCTTGGGGTTGCCCGGCTGCGGGCGCGCGGTGATCGTGCCGAGCTCGACGAACCCGAAGCCGAGCCGACCGAGGGCCACCGGGCCGCGGGCGTCCTTGTCGAAGCCGGCGGCCAGGCCGAGCGGGTTCGGGAAGTCGACGCCGAACACCTGCGTCCGCAGCACCGGGTCCGACTCGGTCAGCAGCGAGCCGAGGCGCGGACCGACGACCGGGGCCCCGGCCACGCCCCGGATCGCGCCGAACGCGACACCGTGGATCGGCTCGGCGGGGATGCGCCGCAGGACGTGCCGGAACAGCAGGTCGTACATGTCCCCATCATCGCCCACCGGCCCCGGGCGGGGTTGCCTAGGGACGGGGCGGGCGGAGGGCGCCGAGCTGGTCGAGCATCCGCCGCTCGCGCTTGGTGGGGCGGCCGGTCCCGCGGTCGCGGACGGCGAAGACCGGGCGGGCCTCCTTCGGCGGCGGAGGCGGTGTGTGGTCGAGGTAGCAGGCCTGCGCCTCGGGCGCCCCGACCCGCTTCTGGATCACCTTGGTGACCTCGACGATCCGCGTCTGCTCGTACACCCGCGCGCGGACCTCGTCGCCGGGGTGCACCGCGGTGGCGGGCTTGGCGGGGCGGTCGTTGACGCGCACGTGCCCACCCCGGCAGGCGGCCGCGGCGTCGGACCGCGTCTTGGCCAGCCGGACCGACCAGAGCCAGCGGTCGAGGCGGGTGGACTCCATCCCTCCATCGTGACAGCACCGCGCGGCATAGATCCACCGCGCACGGGGTTGCCCGGTGCATGACGCAGGTGCGGGACCGGACGTGGCTCGTGGCCGTCGCGGCGGCGCTGTGGGGCACGGACGGTCTGCTCCGGGCCCCGCTCGCGGGCGCGCTCCCGGCCGCGACGGTGGTGTTCTGGGAGCACCTGATCGCGGTCGTCGTGCTGCTGCCGCTGGTCCCTGCGGCGGTGCGGGCCTTCCGGGCCGCCCCGACCCGCGACCGGGTGGCAATCCTCGTGATCGGGGCGGGGTCGTCGGCCCTGGCCACCGCACTGTTCACGGCTGCGTTCGCCAGCGGCGACGCGTTGACCCCGCTCGTGCTCCAGAAGCTGCAGCCGCTCGTGGCGGTCGTCGCGGCGGCGGCCCTGCTCGGGGAGCGGGTCCGCGCCGGGTACTGGCTGTTCGCGGTGCCGGCCCTGGTCGGTGCCTGGCTGGTGGCCTTCCCCGACCCGCTCGCGGTGCAGGTCCGCGAGCTCGGGGCGGCGGGCCTCGCCGTCGGCGCCGCGGTGCTGTGGGGCTTCGGCACCGTGCTCGGCCGGATGGTCGGGGTGCGCACCGCGCCGCGCGACGTCACGGTGCTCCGGTTCCTCGTCGGGCTGCCGGCGTCGGCGGTCATCGTCGCGGTGCAGGGCGCGCCGCTCGCCGTCTCACCCGGTCAGCTGGGTCCGCTGGCACTGCTCGCGCTGATCCCGGGCCTGCTCGCCCTGGTCCTCTACTACGTCGGGCTGCGCGACACCCCCGCCGCGCGGGCCACGCTCGCCGAGCTCGCCTTCCCCGCGACGGCGACGGTCCTCGGCATCGCCTTCCTCGGCGTCTCGCCGAGCCCCACGCAGTGGATCGGGCTCCTCGTCGTCGTGGCGGCGATCACCGCCCTCGGGCTGCGCGAACGCGGTTCCGAACCGGTCGTCCTGACCCGGACCGGATAGGGTGCGCGGCGTGGCGCGCGCCTACGACCGGGTCGTCATCGTCTTCAACCCGAACAGCACCGGGGACGCGCAGGAGCGCGCCGAGGAGCTCAAGTCCGGGCTCGCGGAGCGGGCCGCCGAGCTGCCCGTCGAGCTGCGCCCCACCGAGTACGCCGGGCACGCGCGGGAGATCGCCCGCGAGGAGGCCGGATCGGGTGCGCCGCTGGTCGTGTCCGTGAGCGGCGACGGCGGGTACAACGAGGTCGTCGACGGCCTGATGAAGGCCGGCGAGTCGCGGGCCGTCGCGGCGGTCTTGGCCGCGGGCAACGCGAACGACCACCGCCGCGTCGTCGGCCGGCGCCCCCTGCTCGACGCGATCGTCGAGGGCCGGACGGAACGGCTCGACCTGCTGCGGCTGAGCGTCGACGACGAGGAGCCGCGGCACGCCCACTCCTACATCGGCCTCGGGATCACGCCGGTGGTCGCGCTGGAGCTCGAGCGCGGCGGCAAGGGGTCGATCAAGGAGATCCTGACGACCGTCCGGGCCTTCTCCCGGTTCCGCCCGTTCACCATCGAGGTCGACGACGGTCGGCGGCAGGACTTCGACAGCCTCGTCTTCGCCAACATCGCCGAGATGGCGAAGTACGCCACGCTCAGCGAGGACAGCAGGCCGGACGACGGCGTGTTCGAGGTCGTGCTGCTGCCGCACAGCTCGAAGCTGCGGGTGCTGGCCACCGCGGTCAAGGCCGCCGTGCGCGGGCTGGGTCCGCAGCCGAGTGTGCGGGAGTACGCGTTCCGGACCGTCGACCCGATGCCGCTGCAGGTCGACGGCGAGGTCCTCGATCTCGACGCCGGCGCCCGGGTGCGGGTCGACATCGTCGCCGCGGCGCTCGCGACGGTCCGCTGACCCCGTTTGCCCGCCCGCCGGGGAGGTACGCCCGGCACATGGAACGTGGCAGCAGCAAACACAGCGCCCGCGTCGACGAGCAGGAGGCCGCCGAGGTCCAGGGCCGGATGGGCAACCACGGCGGGCACCGCGAGGAGTGGGCGGAGACCGAGCCGCGCGAGGGCGTGGAGAACCGGATCGAGCGGACGGAGCTTCCGCCCCGCCCGCTCGACGAGGACGGCGAGTGATCAGCCCTCCTCCGCGATCGTCTTGATCGCGGCGAGCCTGCGGTCCCACTCCTCCGCCAGCCCGGTCAGCCAGGCCGCGGCCGCGATCAGCCCGTCCGGCCGGGGGGACCAGCGGACCTCCCGGCCGTGCCGCGTGGAGCGGACCAGCCCGGCCGCGTCGAGCACCCCGAGGTGCTGGACCACGGCCTGGCGGCTGATCGGCAGGTCCCGCGCCAGCACGGTCGCGCTGGCCTCCCCGCGCGCGAGCCGCTCGAGCAGCTCGCGGCGGGTCGGATCGGCGAGGGCCGACAGGGCCTGACCACTCATGCCGGCACGGTCTCCAGGTAGCGCTGCAGCTCCGCGGTCTTCACCGCCCAGCCCTCGGTGTTCCCGCGGTGGTAGGCCGCGGCGTCGCCGGTCAGGCTCGCGAAGCCGCTCTCCCTGACCCGGACGAGGGTCCCGTCCGCGGTCTCGGTGAGGGTGAACTCGACGAGCGTCTCGTCCCCCGGTGCGGGTTCGGTCTCCCGGCTGCGGGCCCACCGGAAGCTGAACACCTCCGGCTCCTCGACGCGCTCGACGCGCGCGACGCTCGTCCCGTGGCCCTCGAAGCTGAGCGTGAGCCGGCCGCCGGGCCGCAGGTCGATCTCGGCCCCGGCGTCGCCGAACCAACGCCCGAGGTGCTGCGCCTGCGTGATGACGTCCCAGACGCGGGCCCGGGCGGCGTTGACGGTGATCTCGCGGGTGATGGTGTCCATCGGTCCTCCGTAAGGTTGTTGATGTTCGGGACGAGGTGTTCCGGACGCCCGCGACGGCAGGGTGTGGCTGATCGGTTCTTGTCGTTGGTGGCTTC
>NZ_JNYD01000067.1 GCF_000717175.1 Pseudonocardia autotrophica
ACCATCGGCGCTGGAGGGCTTAGCTTCCGGGTTCGGGATGGGACCGGGCGTTCCCCCTCCGCAATGACCACCGACAACACTATTCACCTATCCCAGCCGGCCTCAGTACGAGGGACCGACCGGGTCGAACACCAACCGCCCCGACCCGAAACCGGGCCGGACTGGTTGTGTGCTCAGGGTCACACAGTGGATGCGAACAACATGTTGTGGCAAGCCCTCGGCCTATTAGTACCAGTCGACTCCACCCCTCACAGGGCTTCCATCTCTGGCCTATCAACCCAGTCGTCTACTGGGAGCCTTACCCACGCAAAGGTGGTGGGAGACCTCATCTTGGAACCTGGCGGTACAACTGGCACACCAGAGGTTCGTCCGTCCCGGTCCTCTCGTACTAGGGACAGCCTTCCGCAAGTCTCCTACGCGCGCGGCGGATAGGGACCGAACTGTCTCACGACGTTCTAAACCCAGCTCGCGTACCGCTTTAATGGGCGAACAGCCCAACCCTTGGGACCTACTCCAGCCCCAGGATGCGACGAGCCGACATCGAGGTGCCAAACCATGCCGTCGATATGGACTCTTGGGCAAGATCAGCCTGTTATCCCCGGGGTACCTTTTATCCGTTGAGCGACACCCCTTCCACCAGGAGGTGCCGGATCACTAGTCCCGACTTTCGTCCCTGCTCGACCCGTCAGTCTCACAGTCAAGCTCCCTTGTGCACTTACACTCAACACCTGATTGCCAACCAGGCTGAGGGAACCTTTGGGCGCCTCCGTTACCCTTTAGGAGGCAACCGCCCCAGTTAAACTACCCACCAGGCACTGTCCCTGAACCAGATCATGGCCCGAGGTTCAGACACCCAATTCGACCAGAGTGGTATTTCAACAACGACTCCACAACCACTAGCGTGACCGCTTCACAGTCTCCCACCTATCCTACACAAGCCGAACCGAGCACCAATACCAAGCTGTAGTAAAGGTCCCGGGGTCTTTCCGTCCTGCCGCGCGTAACGAGCATCTTTACTCGTAGTGCAATTTCGCCGAGTCTCTGGTCGAGACAGCGCCCAAGTCGTTACGCCATTCGTGCAGGTCGGAACTTACCCGACAAGGAATTTCGCTACCTTAGGATGGTTATAGTTACCACCGCCGTTTACTGGCGCTTAAATTCTCCGCTTCGCCCCGAAGGGCTAACAGGTCCTCTTAACGTTCCAGCACCGGGCAGGCGTCAGTCCGTATACCTCGTCTTGCGACTTCGCACGGACCTGTGTTTTTAGTAAACAGTCGCTTGGGCCTGGTCTCTGCGACCGGCCGCCCCTAGCCCGCAAGGGGCTTCAAGGCCACCGGCCCTCCTTCTCCCGAAGTTACGGAGGTATTTTGCCGAGTTCCTTAACCAGAGTTCACTCGATCGCCTCGGTATTCTCTACCTGACCACCTGTGTCGGTTTAGGGTACGGGCCGCAACAGCACTCACTAGAGGCTTTTCTCGACAGCATGGGATCACCCTACTTCGCCTCAATCGGCTACGCATCACCTCTCACCCTTGTATGACCCCCGGATTTACCTGGGAGTCGGGCTACAGGCTTACACCACGACAACCACCGCGTGGCGAGGCTACCCTCCTGCGTCACCCCATCGCTTGCCTACTACCGAATCGGACCCCACGCTCCCCCACTCCCCCTCGTCCCGAAGGACTCAGAGGCGGGTTCGGATGGTTAGCATCAACAGCCTCGGCATGGACGCACTATCACGAGCACGGGAATATCAACCCGTTATCCATCGACTACGCCTGTCGGCCTCGCCTTAGGTCCCGGCTCACCCTGGGCGGAACAACCTGGCCCAGGAACCCTTGGTCATCCGGCGGCAGAGATTCTCACTCTGCATTCGCTACTCATGCCTGCATTCTCACTCGCACACCCTCCACCACTCGATCACTCGGCGGCTTCACCGGATGCACGACGCTCCCCTACCCAACAACACCACTACACCACCAGCTCACACTGGAAGCGGATGAATGTGTCATTGCCACGGCTTCGGCGGTGCGCTTGAGCCCCGCTACATTGTCGGCGCAGGACCACTTGACCAGTGAGCTATTACGCACTCTTTCAAGGGTGGCTGCTTCTAAGCCAACCTCCTGGTTGTCTCGGCGATCCCACATCCTTTCCCACTTAGCGCACGCTTAGGGGCCTTAGCCGGTGATCTGGGCTGTTTCCCTCTCGACTACGAAGCTTATCCCCCGCAGTCTCACTGCCGCGCTAACAGTACCGGCATTCGGAGTTTGGCTGACTTCAGTAAGCTTGTCGGCCCCCTAGGCCATCCAGTGCTCTACCTCCGGTACCCACCACGCGACGCTGCACCTAAATGCATTTCGGGGAGAACCAGCTATCACGGAGTTTGATTGGCCTTTCACCCCTACCCACAGCTCATCCCCCAGGTTTTCAACCCTGGTGGGTTCGGGCCTCCACGACGTCTTACCGACGCTTCACCCTGGCCATGGGTAGATCACTCCGCTTCGGGTCTACACCCCGCGACTCAAACGCCCTCTTCAGACTCGCTTTCGCTACGGCTACCCCACACGGGTTAACCTCGCCACGAAGCATAACTCGCAGGCTCATTCTTCAAAAGGCACGCCATCACCCCACAAGAAGGCTCTGACGGCTTGTAGGCACACGGTTTCAGGTACTATTTCACTCCCCTCCCGGGGTACTTTTCACCTTTCCCTCACGGTACTCGTCCGCTATCGGTCACCAGGAAGTATTTAGGCTTAACGGGTGGTCCCGCCAAATTCACAGCAAATTCCACGAGCTCGCTGCTACTCGGGTATACAGTCCATCATGCGCTGCGCGTTTTCGCGTACGGGGCTCTCACCCACTACGGCGACCCTTTCCAGAAGTCTTCCACTAACACACAACCACACAATCCGGGATCCGGCAGAACCCCGACGACCACAACCCACGACACCGCATCCGCAACCCCTGCCGGGTATCACACGAACACGGTTTAGCCTCCTCCGCTTTCGCTCGCCACTACTCACGGAATCACGGTTGTTTTCTCTTCCTGTGGGTACTGAGATGTTTCACTTCCCCACGTTCCCCCCAACACCCTATGAATTCAGATGCTGGTAACGCCCCATGACGGGCGCTGGGTTTCCCCATTCGGACACCCTCGGATCACAGCTCGGTTGACAACTCCCCGAGGACTATCGCGGCCTCCCACGTCCTTCATCGGCTCCTGATGCCCAGGCATCCACCATGTGCCCTTACACACTTGACCACAACAAGATGCTCGCATCCACTATGCAACACTCAACACACAACCACACCC
>NZ_JNYD01000068.1 GCF_000717175.1 Pseudonocardia autotrophica
GCCACCAACGACAAGAACCGATCAGCCACACCCTGCCGTCGCGGGCGTCCGGAACACCTCGTCCCGAACATCAACAACCTTACGGAGGACCGATGACCATCGCGACACCGCAGCTGCCCTTCGCCCGCCCTGGCGTGCTGGACATCGCGCCGCTCTACGCCGAGCTGCGCGAGCGCACCCCGATCTGCGTGGTGCGCACCGCGACCGGCGACCCCGCGTGGCTGGTCACGGGGCACGCCGAGTGCCGCACGCTCTTCGCCGACCCGCGCCTGGGCCGGTCCCATCCCCACCCCGAGCGCGCCTCCCGGGTGTCCGGCTCGGCGATCCTGGGCGGGCCGATGATGGGCGACCCCGAGACCGAACGCGAGCAGCACGCGTTGATGCGCCGCCTCCTCGCCCCGGCCTTCTCCGCCCGCCGGATGCTGCGCCTGCGGGAGCACGTCGACGAGCTCGTCGGGCGGGCGCTCGACGCCCTCGAGGCCGCCGGCTCACCCGCCGACCTGCACGAACACCTCGCGCTGCCGGTGCCGATCCTCGTCATCTGCGAGCTGCTCGGGGTGCCGTACGAGGACCGGACCCGGTTCCGCGCCTGGTCGGAGGGCGCGGGGCGGCTCGACGACCGCGAGGCCGCCCAGCAGTCCCTCCAGGCCCTGGTCGGCTACGTCTACGGCCTGGTGGCGCGCAAGCGCGAGGAGCCGGGCGAGGACGTGCTCAGCGACCTCGCCGCGTCCGGCCCGGAGCACGACTGGCAGAGCGCCGCCCTGGCCGCGGCCCTGCTCTTCGCCGGCCACGAGACCACGGTGACCCGCATCGACGTCGGCACGGTGCTCCTGCTGCAGCATCCCGGGCACTGGGCCGCGCTGGCCGCCGATCCCTCGCTGGTGCCCGACACCGTCGAGGAGGTCCTGCGGCTGGCCGCGCCGGGCGGCAGCGGGCTGCCCCGCTACGCGCACGCGGACGTCGAGATCGGCGGTGTGACGATCCGGACCGGCGACTGCGTGGTCCTCGCCCCCGCGGCCGCCAACCGGGACCCGGACGCGTTCGCCGAGCCCGAGCGCTTCGACCCGGGCCGCGCCGACGCCCGCAGCCACCTCTCCTTCGGTCATGGACCGCGCTACTGCATCGGCGCGAGCCTCGCTCGGGTGGAGCTGCAGGCCGTGTTCACGGCGCTCCCGGCCCGCTTCCCCGGGCTGCGCCTGGACCGCCCGGTCGAGGCGCTGCCGTTGCGGTCCGACCTGCTCACCGGCGGCCTCGACGCCCTGCCCGTCGCCTGGTGAGACGCCCGAACCCCGTTCGCCCAGGTCACCCGAGGTCGTGAGTGGCAACTGCCCCTAGAGGGGCAGTGGGCACTCACGGGGCCAGGAGGCGACCGGCGTTCGGGACCTCGGGTGGGAGGCCCAGCTCCTGCAGGATCCGGTAGGTGGTCGCGGTGGCCGCGGAGAGCACCGGGATGCCGATCTCGTCCTCGACCGGCTGGATCGAGGGCAGGGACGGCATCTGGACGCAGCAGCTCAGCACCAGCGCCTCGGCGCGGGACAGGTCCAGCTCGTGGCGATGTTTCCGCAGGTCGGCCGGGTCCAGCCGGGCGACGGCGAGGTTGTCCGGCACCTCCAGCGACAGCGAGTCGACCACCTCGACGCCGGCCGCCTCCAGGTACTCGACCACGGCCTGGGTCAGCGGCTTCATGTAGGGCGTGATGATCGCGACCCGGGACACGCCCAGGGCGGCGATGCCGTCGAGCAGCGCCCCGGCCGAGGAGATCACCGGGGCCTGCGCGCCCTCGGCCCGCAGCGCCGCGGTGATCGAGTCCTCGGCGGTGCAGTGGTAGCCGGGCCCCTGGGCCATGATCGCGACCAGGCAGGCCGTGGCGACGACGTCCGGGCGGGCGTCGGCCAGCTCGGTCGCCGCCCGCTCGGCCTGCGCGTTCATCGCGCGCAGCTGCTCCGGCGTGACGTGCTGCATCCGGGCCCGCGCGGAGTGGAAGACGAACCGGTTGGCCGGGTCGACCTCCTCGCGGGCGCGCAGCATCCGCGGCAGCTCGGTCTCCATCGTGAGGTTCGAGCTCGGGACGATCATCCCGATGTGGTGGTCGGTCATCGCTGCTCCACCGGGCGCATCTCCGGGACGGTGAGCTCGCCGGCGTCGACGATCAGCTCGTCGTCGAGGTAGAGGCTGTTGCCGCGCATCGGGATGTCGAAGTGGCACGCGGTGTCGTTGGGCCCGCCGAGCTCGTTGTTCGGGCCGATGGAGAACATGACGTTGCCGTAGAAGCTGCGCAGCTCCATGCCCATGCCGCCGCCGAACTGGGTCAGCCCGTGCCAGTGCGCGCGCTCGTCGAGGCCCCAGCCGACGTGGCTCATGCCGTAGCCGCGCGGGTCGTCGAAGCTCTCGATGTAGGAGGAGAGCAGGTCCGCGTCCAGGCCCGAGGAGCCGGCGCCGCCGCGGATGTCGCGGATGAACCCCTCCTCGATGGTGATCTCCACCGGGGTCTGGACGTAGGTGTTGAACGGCAGCAGCACGTCCCCGGGGGCGAGGACGATCTTCCCGTCGACGCCGTCGTCGGCGCCGCCGGTGAACACGAACGCGGCCGGCCAGTGGTCCCAGCGGCCGGGCTGGTCGGTGTAGCCGTACTCGCTCATCGTCGGGTAGACGCCGAGCTTGTAGGTCACGTCGGTGCCGTGCGGGCTGGTGATCCGCATGGTCTGCGCCTTGGCCAGCAGCTCCGCGCCGATCTCCACGCGTTCCCGCAGCTCCATTGTCGGCATCAGCCGGGCCAGCAGCGGGGCCGGCTCCACCGCGGTCAGGATCCGCGTCCCGGCGGCCTGGATCTCGAACTGCTCCGGGCTGAACAGCAGGAACGTGCAGTCCACGACCATGTCGACGCTCTTGAGCGCCTCCACCGCCAGCCGG
>NZ_JNYD01000069.1 GCF_000717175.1 Pseudonocardia autotrophica
ACCGTACACCCACTCAGATCCACAAGGATCCAGGGGGTCCGGCTCGGGGGGCGGCCAGCGGGCCTGTTGACCGAACCTCAGGGGCTCGTTCTGTCCGGCGTCTCGCTGACGACGAGAAAGTTACGCCCCGCCGACGGCGAGGGTCAAACCGGGGTCCCCCACCCCGAAACCGGCTCATCGCCGCAGGTCAGGGACGTGCGCCCGACGCCGCCGGTCGGGTTGACGGCGGATTTCGTGGTTCATGACGCCGGTCACACTTCGTCGTCGAGGATCGTTCCGACGCCGACCGAGGAGCGCTGATACCGGCTCTGACCTGCGAAGACGAGCCAGAGTCGGCGCTCACGGTGCGCAACTCCCCGTCCATCGGCCGAGTTGCGCCCCTCGAGCGGGGCTCCGGCCCTCGTGCGGCACGACCGGCGACGGGCGCGTCCCCCAAGGAAGTCCCGACCCGCTCCCGGCTGCCGGGGGTACCGGGCGGCTCGGGTGCTCCCCACGCGTGCGCACGAGGGCGCGACGCGGCCGGCGCCGGGAACTCACCCGGGAGCCGGCTGCCACACCTCCCGGGACTTCTCGATCATTTGCTTCGGAAGCACCTCCACCGACCCGGGGCGGCGGATATCGAGCGCCGCCTTGTGATCGAACCGCGATCACTACCCGGAAAGTCGGGAGTCCACACCGACGATCGCTCGATCGAATTCGGGGAAACGCGATCCGTGGACACGTCGTCGCAGGCAGCGACCGACGGACCACCCGTTCGGGCGTGCAACTCGTCCCGCTCCGCCGCGTTGGACCGGATGAGCGTCTCCCACCGGACGCGCCGCGAACGCGGGGGCGAGCAATTCCGCGGCGGCCGGTGGGAGACGCTCTTTCCGTTCACCGGGAATTCAGCTTTACGCGGCGCAGCACGAGCCACCCCCCGATGGCGCGAGGGACGCGGCCTCGGCGACCGCCGCCACCCGCAGGCCATGAGCACCTCAGACCCCCGTCGTCGAACCGGGGCGCACGATCATCAGGACGACGACGACCGCCCAGAGCAGCGCGAACACCCCGGACGTCATCGACAGCCTCCGCGCGGCCACCACCGCGCGGGTGTCGTTCTCTCCGCCGAGGGCGGCCACCACCTCGGCCTGCGCCGGGAGGATCCGCAGCCCCAGGAGCGCTGCGGCCATCGCCGTGAGGACGAGGGAGGCGATCAGCCACGCGTCGCCGAGCACGCCCATCGCCACAGCGGTCCCCAGTCCGAAGACCGGCACCGCGATCGCGAGTACCGCGTAGACCCGGCTGATGCGGTGGAGGAGCGTCACCGGGGCGGCCGGCCCCTCGCCCGCGAGGGCCGCGCGGGCGTACCGCGGGAACATCGATGTGGTCACGGTCACCGGTCCGACGAACACGATGGCGGCGAGGACGTGGACCGAGAGCAGCACGGCCGTCACATCCGTCTCCTTCCTCCGGCTCGAGAAAGCCGGGTCGGGTTGCAGAGGGGCTGAAACACGGGTCCCGGTGCACCTCCTCCCGGAGGCACGATCGGGGCTCCATCCCCTTCAGTTCGGCTGAAACCGACGCCGCCGCGCGGCCCCGCTTCACCGGAGCACGGCGGCATCCACTTACAGTCGAGCTGAAACTAGCAGCCCGAATCAGGGGGTGTCCTCCCCCAGCCGCCCCAGCATTCCCACGAGGGTGCGGGCCAGGAGGGCGCGCTCGGGCCGGGGGACGGGGGCGAGCATCACCCGTTCGACCTCGGCGACTGCCTTCTCCGCCCGGGTCAGCAGCCGGCGCCCGTCCGGTGTGACGTGGAGCTCGGCCACCCGGCCCCGCCCCGGTTCGGTGCGGCGCTCCACCGCGCCGCGCTCCTCGAGCTGGCGCAGCGTCGCCTGCATGCTCTGGGCCGTCACGCCCGCACGGCGTCCGAGCTCGCTGTAGGAGAGCCCCGGTCGTCGGGCCAGGTGTCCGAGGGCCGACAGGTGCCGCATCGTGAGCTGCTCGGCCCGCAGCGCCGTGTCGATCTCCTCGCGCACCCGCCGGCCGAGCGTGGCGAGCAGCACGGCGACGGCGCCCGGCCCGGCCGGCGGTCCGGCAGGGGGCGGTGCGGGGCTCGACACGGCGTCATCATGCCCGCCCGGGCGCCCGGTCCGGCCGGGACGCCCCGAGAACGCCGCCGGCCCCGCACCACGGAACGGGTGCGGGGCCGGTCGTCGCGGAGGTCACCCGCCGGGCCCGGGATCGGTCGGCCCGGCGGGGAGCCCCGCGGGTCCCGGACGGTGCCGGGACGTGGGAGCGGATCAGGCGTTCTGGGGGAAGCCCAGGTTGATGCCGCCGTGCGACGGGTCGAGCCAGCGGGTGGTCACGACCTTGCCGCGGGTGAAGAAGTGGAAGCCCTCGACACCGTGCGCGTGGGTGTCGCCGAACAGCGAGTTCTTCCAGCCCCCGAAGGAGTAGTAGGCCATCGGCACCGGCACCGGTACGTTGATGCCGATCATCCCGACCTCGACCTCGTTCTGGAACCGCCGCGCTGCACCGCCGTCGTTGGTGAAGATCGCCGTGCCGTTCCCGTACGGGTTCGAGTTGATCAGCTCCACGGCCTCCTCGTAGGTCTCCACCCGGACCACCGAGAGCACCGGGCCGAAGATCTCGTCGGTGTAGATCGACATGTCGGTCGTCACGTTGTCGAACAGCGTCGGGGCCACGAAGAACCCGGCCCCGTCCGCGTCGAACTCGCCCTGCCGCCCGTCGACCACCAGCGTGGCGCCCGCCGACTCA
>NZ_JNYD01000070.1 GCF_000717175.1 Pseudonocardia autotrophica
AGCCGGCCCTGGCGCTCCAGCCAGTGGTCGGACTGTCGGACCAGCTCGGAGATCGGGTGCGCGGCGAAGAACGCGGCGTCGACGGTGTCGCGCTGGCCCTCCCACGAGACGGCCTTGGCGCCGTTCTCGCAGAACTCCGCGGTGTGCCGGTGGTCGGTGGGGTCGGGCCAGGCGCAGGACATGCAGTCGAACCCGTCGACCTGGTTGAGCGTCAACAGGTTGCGCGCCGACTTCAGCGGCCCCATCTGCCGCAGCGCCCGGGCCATCGACACCCGCACCGCCGCGTCGACACGGGCGGCGTCGGCGGGCGGGGTGGTGCGGCCTGATGACTGGTCGACGGACAACGACGCTCTCCTCGGACGACGGGATCTGACTCGACGCCGGCGAGGTCGTCGGCATGAATTCACGCCCGGGTGTTGACCCTCACCGCTCTGCCGCCTACCTTGCCATGCAGTTGGTATATCAGTCCACAAGAATAGGTATGGCGATCTCGAGGGGGTCGGCTGGATGTCCGTGACGGTGGATCGACGAGAGGCCCTGAGCCCCGAGCGGGTGCTCGGCCGGTCTCTGCAGGAGACGGACCCGGAGGTCCACGCCGCGATCAGCGCCGAGCTCGGCCGTCAGCGCCACACGCTGGAGATGATCGCGAGCGAGAACTTCGCTCCGCTGGCGGTGATCGAGGCGCAGGGCTCGGTGCTGACCAACAAGTACGCCGAGGGGTACCCGGGCCGGCGGTACTACGGCGGCTGCGAGCACGTCGACGTCGTCGAGCAGCTGGCGATCGACCGGCTGAAGGCGTTGTTCGGGGCCGAGTTCGTCAACGTGCAGCCGCACTCGGGGGCGCAGGCCAACGCCGCGGTGATGGCGGCGCTGCTGCAGCCCGGCGACACCATCCTGGGGCTGGACCTCGCGCACGGCGGCCACCTCACCCACGGCATGAGGCTGAACTTCTCCGGCAAGCTCTACGACGTCGCGGCCTACCACGTCCGCGAGACCGACCACCGCGTCGACATGGCCGAGGTCGAGCGCCTGGCCGTCGAGCGCAAGCCGAAGCTGATCATCGCCGGCTGGTCGGCCTACCCACGGCAGCTGGACTTCGCCGAGTTCCGCCGCATCGCGGACTCGGTGGGCGCCTACCTGATGGTCGACATGGCCCACTTCGCCGGGCTGGTCGCCGCGGGGCTGCACCCGAGCCCGTTGCCGCACGCGCACGTGGTCACCTCGACCACGCACAAGACCCTCGGCGGCCCCCGGGGTGGGGTCATCCTCGCCGAGCAGGAGCTCGCGAAGAAGTTCAACTCCAGCGTGTTCCCCGGTCAGCAGGGCGGTCCGCTCGAGCACGTGATCGCGGCGAAGGCGGTGGCGTTCAAGCTGGCCGCCGAGCCGGAGTTCCGCGAGCGGCAGGAGCGCACGCTGGAGGGCGCGCAGATCCTGGCCGCGCGGCTGCTGGAGGAGAAGAACGTCGGCGTCGTGTCCGGTGGGACGGACGTGCACCTGGTGCTGGTGGACCTGCGCGACTCCACGCTCGACGGCAAGCAGGCCGAGGACCGTCTGCACCAGGTCGGCATCACGGTCAACCGCAACGCCGTGCCGTTCGACCCGCGGCCGCCCATGGTCAGCTCCGGGGTCCGGATCGGTACCCCGGCCCTGGCCGCCCGCGGCTTCGACGCCGACGACTTCACCGAGGTCGCCGACGTGATCGCCCTGGCGCTGCGCCCCGACGCGTCGGACGCCGAGCTCACCGCCCTGGCCGAGCGCGTCGCCGTGCTCGCCGCCCGTCACCCCCTCTACCCGGAGCTGCAGGCATGAGCACCACCATCCCGCCCGGCGCTCCCTTGCCCGACCATCCCGATTTCTTGTGGCGGACGCCGGAGCCGCGGAGGTCTTACGACGTGGTGATCGTGGGTGGGGGTGGGCACGGGCTGGCCACCGCGCACTATCTGGCGCGCAATCATGGGATCACGAATGTGGCGGTGTTGGAGAAG
>NZ_JNYD01000071.1 GCF_000717175.1 Pseudonocardia autotrophica
GTCAGTCTCAGTACCGGGTTCGCACGCACCAAGCGCGAACGAGCACAGCCGACCCCCACCCCGATTCTCATCCCTCGAGGCGGCCCGGGGTAGGGCCATAACATCTCAGTAGCTGACCCTTTGAGATTCTCCCCGTCCGGTCCTCGCCGGGTTGCCTGCGCCTACGAAGAGACCCCTGGACACTCCCGCGTACGTGAGTGCCCGGATGCACTCGGCGATTCGCGAAGGCAGCAGCGTCATGATGCGCCGAGCCCAGGGCCATCGAGTCCGGTAGGCGGCTCTCTCGAAGGCAGGCGACAGTTCAACTCGGTCGACATGAACGAGCGGAAAGAGAATCGGAAGAACCGGCACCCGAGCTTCGGCACACCAAGGGTTCCGGGTATGAGTGGCGTCGACGCCGAACCCGACGTTCGACACAACGTTTCTGGCGGCGATGAGCGACATGCCGCCGCGGTACAGCATGGCGAATGCCCAAGCAAAATCCCATGCATGGAGCTCCCCGGCAACAACGGAATCGAATCGTCGACGCAATAACAGATATTCGACAAATGGGAGACGGCGACGCACCGCACGTCGCCCTTCAGGGGTACTCCACGCGCTCATCGCGGGGTCGTAGGCGGCCCACGCGCGCGCCCACGTGGCCCAGCCCCATGTCGGTGACGTTCTGCTGCTCAGGTAGCTCTTCTCGGTGTCCGCCCAGGACCCGACCGAGTTGAACCCACTGATCATCATCACCTGCTCTTCATGGCGGTAGCGCTCCAGCAGCTCCGCGCAGAACGGGAAGAAGTCAGCAGAGGGCAGGCAGTCGTCCTCGAGTATCAACCCTTCGGATACGCGAGAGAAGAACCAATTGATAGCGGTCTCAGGGCCGCGCTTGCAGCCGAGATTAACGTCTTGGAACAGCACCTCGATGTCGCAGGGCCAATCGACGTCGTCGATCGCCCGCCGGGCCTCCGCGCATCGGATCGTGTCCTCGGGGACGTTCGCACGTGGACCATCTGCCGCGACCAGGAGGCGTTGCGGACGCACGACACGCAGGAGTTGGACCATACGGCGAACCTTGTCCGGCCGATTGAACATGATGAGCAGCACCGGGACGTCGAAGCCTGGCCGGATCCGCGCCGGTACACGTCCTCGGCCGTGGCGTCCATCATTCATCGAGGCTTGAGTCGTTCGTCCGGTTCGGGACGTTACCCGAAGCGGACCAAGGGGGCGGCCCCCTTCTGCCACTCAGCGCCGGAGGCAACGAGGCCATTGAGCACCCCCGCGGACGCACCGTCCGTCACCTCACACCGGCGCGCACGCGTCGGAACCTGAAATCCCCGTCCTCGCTACCCCCATAGTCTCCTCGCACGCGGCCCCAGTCCGGCAGCTGACCAGTAGTACTTTGTTAGGTGTGTCGTTCCCGCTGATTCGGCGTGGTTCGTGATCTCGTCGGGGTCGTGACTCCGGAGGAGATGGGGCAGGTGCGGCCGCGGTTGGTGGCGTTCGCGGCCGAGCTGCTCGGCGGGCTGGCCCGGGCAGATCAGCGGGCCAAGGGCGAGCTGTATCTGCGTGGGTTGTTGCTGGATGGCAAGCGCAAGTCGATGCAGCCGATGGCCGCCCGGCTCGGGGTCGATCATCAGCAGTTGCAGCAGTTCGTGACGTCCTCGACCTGGGACTACGCGCAGGTGCGTGGCCGGCTTGCGCGGTGGGCGTGAACCGCCCCGGGTTCAGTGGAGGCTCGGTTGTCCCGCTCCGAGGTGTTCGGGCGGGGGTGTGCGAGCGTAGTAGGTGGCTTCGGCCTCGTCCGGGGAGGGGCCGCCCGGCCGAACCAGTTCGGTCTTGAACAGCCCGTGGAAGCTTTCGGCGAGCGCGTTGTCGTAGGAGTCGCCACGGCTGCCGACCGAGCAGACCGCGCCG
>NZ_JNYD01000072.1 GCF_000717175.1 Pseudonocardia autotrophica
GGCGGACCCCGTTCGCCAGCAGCGCCGACGCCAGGGTGTCGCCGGGGTGGCCGGTGTACTGCTCGCCGTCGAAGGTGAAGGTCAGGGTGCGGGTGCGGTCGAGGACGTGCCCGTAGCCGGCGAGCCTCATGGGGTCACCTCCGGGCGGGGGTCGCCGATCTTGTAGGTGGCGAGGAAGCGGTAGGTGCGGGTGTCGCGCACGGCGTTGAACCAGCGCCGGCAGCCCGCGGTGTGGCTCCAGCGTTCGGCGAAGGGGCCCTTGGGGTTGTCGCGGAAGAACACGAACCGGGCCCACTGCTCGTCGGACAACGCGGCCGGATCGTGCGGGTAGCTGCGGTGGGCCTGGCCGCCGTAGCAGAACTCGACCTCCTCGCGGGGGCCGCACCAGGGGCAGTGGATCAACTGCATCAAGGGTCTCCGTGAACTGCTGGGGTGGGCTCGGGGGGCTGGGGGGTTAGTGGGCGACGGCGGCGGCGCCGTGTTCGTCGACCAGGGCGCCGGTGCTGAACCGGTCCAGCGCGAACGGCGCCACGAACGGGTGCGGGCGCCCGTGCGCAAGGGTGTCGGCCAAACACCAGCCCAGGCCCGGGGTGGCCTTGAACCCGCCGGTGCCCCACCCTGCGTTGACGAACACGTTGCCGTAGGGGGTGTGCCCGACGATCGGACTGGCGTCGGGGGTGACGTCGACGATCCCGCCCCAGGACCGCAGCAGGTGCGCCCGGGCGAAGACGGGGAACAGCTCGACCGCGGCGGCCATCTGGCGTTCGATGATGTGAAACGCCCCGCGCTGCCCGTACCCGGTGTACGCGTCCACCCCGGCGCCCATCACCAGTTCGCCCTTGTGCGCCTGGGAGACATAGACGTGCACCGCATTCGACATCACGATCGTCGGGTGCACCGGCTCCAGCAGCTCCGAGACCAACGCCTGCAGCGGGTGCGACTGCAGCGGCGCGGGCACCCCGAGCAGGTCCAACAGCACGCTGGTGTGCCCGGCCGCGCACAACGCCACCCGCCCGCAGCCGATCTCCCCGCGGCTGGTCCGCACCCCGGTCACGGTGTCCCCGTCGGTGGTGAAGCCGAGGACCTCGCAGTCCTGGATCAGGTCGATCCCGGCGGCGTCGGCGCGGCGGGCGAACCCCCAGGCCACGTAGTCGTGCTTGGCGATCCCGGCCCGCGGCTGATACGTCGCCCCGTGCACCGGATACCGGATCTGGTCGGAGACGTTGACGATCGGACACACCTTGGCCACCTCGTCCGGGCCCAACCACTCGGCGTCGATCCCGTTGAGCTTGTTCGCCTCCACCCGGCGCACCGAGTCCCGCACGTCCTGCTCGGTATGGGCCAGGTTGAGCACCCCCCGCTGCGAGAACAAGATCGGATAGCCCAGCTCGTCCTCCAGGCCCTCCCACAGCTTCAGCGAGTGCTCGTAGATCGCCGCGGACTCGTCCCACAGATAGTTCGACCGGATCAGCGTGGTGTTGCGGGCCATGTTCCCGCCGGCCAACCAGCCCTTCTCCAACACCGCCACATTCGTGATCCCATGATTGCGCGCCAGATAGTGCGCGGTGGCCAGCCCGTGCCCACCCCCACCCACGATCACCACGTCGTA
>NZ_JNYD01000073.1 GCF_000717175.1 Pseudonocardia autotrophica
GTGAGCTGATATGGGGCTCCTGTTGTCAAGTGGGCAGGGGTTTTTGGCCGCGATGCGGCAGCATCGTGGCTGCTCATGCGAGCTTTCGGGGCCGGTGAGGACCGGTGGCGGAGAGGCTGTCGCGGTCGACGCGCGGTCAGGCTGATATGCGCGGGTTGGTTACCGCATGACCGGGTGTTCGTCGGGAACGGCCGCGTCTCTAGGGTCGAGCGTCGCCGCCGCGATCATGCTGCGGCGGCTGCTCATAGCTCAGCCGCGGATCGTTCCTCGCACTGCCTGTTGCCACCGGCCCTCACCGGTGTTCCGGGGGACCGGGCGAGTTCAGGCCGGCCGGGTGGCCGCGTGGTCCGGGTTGTCGAGCACGGCCAGGCTCCAGCACCAGCCGGCGAGTTCGCGGGCCACGGCGACCACGCTGACCGTGGACCGTTTCTGGCGGGCATCGAGGCGGGCCCATCGCTGGTGCAGCCGCCGGTTGCCCTGGTCGGCCCGGGCCCAGACCGCCGGCGGTTGGTGAGCTCGGCGGCGGAGCAGCTCGCGGCTGGGCCGATAGCGCTTGCGGTGATGCCAGGCCGACTCGATTAGCAGCCGGCGGGCGTGGCTGTTCCCGGTCTTGGTGATCGCGCCCTGGGCCCGCCGCGTCCCGGTCGAGGTCTCCGACGGGACCAGCCCGAGGTAGGCGCCGATCGTGGAGCCGGTGAACCGGCCCCAGTCGCCGATCTCCACGGCCAGCCCGAACCCGGTCAACGTGGCCACCCCGCGCAGGCAGCACAACCGGCCCACGACCGGGGCGAACGCCGGCTCGGCGGCCATGACCTCGATCGCCCGGTCGAGCCGATCGCGGCGGGCCTGGGTGACCAGCACCGCCTCGTAGGCCTCGTCGAAGGCCAGCCGGACCCCGATGCGGTCGAACCGCAACGAGCGCAGCCACGCGTCATGGGCGCCGGTCCAGGCGCTGTCGTCCCAGACCAGCCCGTGGCGCAACAGCAGCTTGGACAGCCGGTGCCGGGCCCGCATCAGATCCCCGCGGGCATCCTCGCGGGCCCGCACCAGATCCCGCGCGGCCTCCTCAGCCTCGGTCGGCACCCGGATCCCGGGCAGCTCCCCGATCCGCAACAGCCTCGCCAGCCGCTCGGCATCGCGCCGATCGGTCTTGACCTTGTCCCCGGGCGGACGCTCGAGCTTGGACGGGGCCACCACCTCGCACCGGATCCCGGCCTCGGTCAGGGCTCTGGCCAGCCCGAACCCGGTCGGTCCGGCCTCGTAGCTGACCGCCACCGGCCCCGGCAACCCCTTGATCCAGTCCACGATCTGCGGGGTCTTCGGCGACAACCGCAACGTCCAGATCTCCCCGGCCCGCTCGTCGATCGCGCACGCGACCACCGAACGGGCGTGGACATCCAGGCCAACACACGTACGCTCCGACAGCACCGGCGCCTCCCGTAAATGCGGCACCGCCACCGGTCGTGACGGTGACCCGCGCCAACTTACGAGCGAGGCGCCGGCCCCCATACGGTCTAG
>NZ_JNYD01000074.1 GCF_000717175.1 Pseudonocardia autotrophica
CTCCGTAAGGTTGTTGATGTTCGGGACGAGGTGTTCCGGACGCCCGCGACGGCAGGGTGTGGCTGATCGGTTCTTGTCGTTGGTGGCTTCTGAGGAGTGGCCGCCCTGCCGTTCGGGACGCCTTGGCCGCTGATTGAGATCTGCGCACGGTCGCTGTTTACGGAGCTGCAGGCGGGGACGTCCACGGGCCTTTCAACGGGTCGAAAGGGAGCCGAGATCACGTGGCGGGCAGGAAACTGTGGGTCGGGATCGACGTCGGGAAAAGAGCCCATCACGCCTGCGCGGTCGACGAGCACGGCAAGACGGTGTTCTCCCGCAAGATCACCAATTCCCAGGCTGCGATCGAGGACCTGATCACCCGCACCACCACGAAGGCCGGGCCGGCCGGACAGGTGGTGTGGGCGGTGGACATGACCTCCGGGGCGGCCGCCCTGCTGATCGCGCTGCTGCAGGCCACTGGCCGCCCGCTGCGCTCGGTGCCGGGTCGGCTGGTCAACCGGATGTCCGGTGCCTACGCCGGGGAAGCCAAGACCGACGCGCGGGACGCCCGCACGATCGCCGAGACCGCCCGGCTGCGCACCGATCTGACCGAGGTGGCCGTGCCCGACCAGATCGTGGGGGACCTGCAGGTCCTCACCGCGCGCCGCGAGGATCTGATGGCCGACTGGGTGCGGGGGGTCAACCGGCTCCGCGAGCTGCTCGGGTCGATCTTCCCCGGCCTGGAGCAGGCCTTCGACTACACCACCCGGTCGGCGTTGATCTTGGTGCTCGGCTTCCAGACCCCGGCCGAGCTGCGCGCGGCCGGGGTCGAGAAGGTCGCCGCGCACCTGCGGGCGCAGCGGGCCTGGGCCCCCGGCATCGAGGCCATGGCCGCGACCGCGGTGCAGGTGGCCGCCGGGCAGAGCGTGGCGCTGCCCGGCGAGTCGGTGACCGCCCCGCTGATCGCCCGGCTGGCCCGGCAGCTGCTCGAGCTGGACCGTGAGATCAAAGACCTCGACAAGCAGCTCGGGGCGCGCTTCGCCGAGCACCCGCATGCCGAGATCATCACCAGCGTCGACGGGTTCGGCCCGATCCTGGGCGCGGAGCTGCTCGCCGACACCGGCGGGAACCTCGTCGCCGCGTTCGGCACATCCAGCAAGCTCGCCGCCTACGCCGGCTTGGCGCCCGTTCCCCGAGACTCGGGTCGAGTCAGAAACAATCTGCACCGCCCCAAGCGCTATCACCGCGGCCTGCGCCGGGTGTTCTACATGGCCGCGCTCTCGGCGATCAGACGTCCCGACGGCCCTTCCCGCGCCTTCTACGACCGGAAGAAAGCCGAGAAGAAACGACACACCCAAGCCTTGATCGCGCTCGCCCGCCGTCTGGTCGACCTCGTCTGGGCGCTGCTCCGTGACAACCGCCGCTTCACCACCGAGGCACCGGCCCCCGCAGCCAACGCGGCTTGACACGGTCATTGAAACTCC
>NZ_JNYD01000076.1 GCF_000717175.1 Pseudonocardia autotrophica
CACTCACGGGACGCTCCTATGGTTCGTCAAGCCCCTGCGGCTGGTGGGTGTTCGAGCTGTCGGTAGAGCTGGCGGGTGATGTAGCGCTTGAGGCAGCGGCGGATCTCGGGGTCGGTCTTGCCCTCGGTGCGGCGGCGTTCGACGTAGGCGCGGGTGGGCGGGTGGAACCGCATCCGTGACACGGCGATGGTGTGGATGGCGCTGTTGAGGCGTCGGTCTCCGCTGCGGTTGAGCCGGTGTCGGATGGTCCGGCCGGAGCTGGCCGGGATCGGCGCGGTCCCGGCCAGCATGGCGAAGGCGCCGTCGTCGGCGACCCGGCCGGGGTGAGACCAGGCCGAGAGCACGGTCGCGGACACGATCGGCCCCACGCCCGGCAGTTCGAGCAGGTCCGGCCGCCAGCTGCGCACGATCGCGAGGATCTCGGCCTCGTGGGCGTCGGCCTCGTCCTGCAGCAGCGTGATTCGCAGTGCCAGGGCCCGCAGCGCCGACAACGCGGTGAACACGTGCACGTCCGCAGCACTGCGTGCGGGCCGCAGCCTGGACGCCTTGCGCAGCATCGCGGTGGTGCTCAACCCACGAAACTTCGCCCGTACCTGTTCCGGTGCGCTGATGACCAGGGCGTGGAGCTGGCTCTTGGCCTCGGTCACCCCGTCGACCGCGGCCTGGCGGGTGGACAGCCGGATCTGCAGAGAAGCCCGTTCACCGTCGGCGCGGGGAACCGTGACCCGGGCGCGGGCCAGCGCGTCTCGAGCCGCGCGGACCGCGTCGATCGGATCGGACTTGGCCCCTGCGCGACGGGCCGGGCGTGCCGGACGGTCGAGCTCGACGACCAGCTCACCGGCCTGCGCGAGGTGGCGAGCCAGGCCCGCGCCGTAGCCGCCGGTGCCCTCGATCGCCCAGCCTCGCAGTACGCCGTGTTCACGGCCGAGTGCGAGTAGCGCGGTGTAGCCGTCCGGGTCGGCGCAGACGGTGATCTCGGCCAGCACCGCTCCGGTGCCCGCGGCGAGGACCGCGGCGCTGTGGGTGTCTTTGTGGGTGTCGACGCCGATGACGACCTCGACCAGCTCTGCCAGCATGGACAACGCGTTCTCCCGTGCCTGGAGGGACGTGAAGGTCCCGGCCCAGGTCGGAGCCGGCAGGACTGTGACGGGACACGCCAGCGGCAATCTGGCGGTCAAGCTCCTGATCAGGCCAGCTACTCCGGCCGGGGCCGGTGCCGACAGCGCCGAGTGGGCAAGTCCCGTGCAAGCCACCCCCATGACCGAGGGGCCAGTCAGACGGAGAGCCACACCCGCCGCTGTCGACCACCAACCCACCATCACCGGGCCGGTAGCGCCACCTTCACAGTCAG
>NZ_JNYD01000077.1 GCF_000717175.1 Pseudonocardia autotrophica
TGAGCTTGGCCCCCAGCGCCGGACACTGACGGTGTGGGGTCAGTGATCTGGGTGTGGTGGGGTGTGGGCTGCTTCGAAGTCGACCGGGGAGAGCATTCCAATGCTGGAATGCCGCCGTAGCGGGTTGTACCAGCACTCTATCCATTCGAAGATCGCAGTGGCAAGCTCGGTGCGGGTTCCCCACTTCTTCGAGTCGAGAAGCTCAAGTTGCATCGTGCCCCAGAACGACTCGACCAGGGAATTGTCGTAGCAGTCGCCGATCGACCCCATCGACGGCACGAGTCCGGCATCGACGAGTCGCCGACCGAAGGCCCATGAGGTGAATTGCGAGCCGTGGTCGGAATGCAGGATCGTGGCCTGCCGCTCTGGTCGGCGTCGCGTGATGGCCATTCCCAGGGCGTCACTGACGAGTTCGGTGCGCATGTTGTCGTCGATGGACCAGCCCACGACGCGCCGAGAGAACACGTCGATGACCGCAGCGCAGTAGACCTTCCCTTCTCCGGTGGAGTGCTCGGTGATGTCGGTGCACCAGATCTCGTCGGGACCGTCGACCACGAAGTCGCGGTCGACGAGGTCGTCGTACGGGTCGGCGTGCTGGTCGCGCACGGTGCAACCGCGGCTTCGGCGCCTATAGAGACCCTGGATCCCGGCTTCGCGCATGAGCCGGGCGACCCGCTTGTGGTTGACCGCCAGGCCCAGCCCGAGGGTGAGCTCAGCGTGCACCCGCGGCCACCCGTAGGTGCCGCGAGACTCGGCGTGGATCCGCTCGATGTGCTTGAGTAGCAGCTCGTTCTCCTGCGTCCGGGGCGATCTCACGCCGGAACACCATTCGTAGTAGCCCTGGCGGCGCACGCCAAGGACCCGGCAGGTCACCGCGACGGAGAAACCGTCGTCGGCGAGTTCACGGACCAGCGGGAAAACTACTTTGGGAGGACGTTCTCCCGGGCGAAATAGGCGGCAGCACGCTTGAGGATCTCGTTCTCCACCTCAAGCCGGCGAGCCTTCTTTCGCAGTTCAGCTAGCTCCCGCTTCTCGTTGCTGGACAAGCGCGTCGAGTTGGAGTCGCCCTCATCGGCGTCGGCCTGGGCCAGCCAGTTTCGCAGGCACGACTCCGAGATCGACAACTCCTTGGCGATCTCAGCGATCGGCTTGACCTTCGAGCGAGCGAGGTCGACGGCGCGCTGCCGGAACTCCGGCGGGTGAGGAGCGGGCACGGACGACATCCTTCCCGGCGGACGGCGTCCGCCTCAGGGCAGGTGTCCGGCGTCAGGGGCCAAGCTCA
>NZ_JNYD01000078.1 GCF_000717175.1 Pseudonocardia autotrophica
TGAACCGCCCCGGGTCTGGTGGAGGCTCTGAACCCACGGAAGGGTCGGAGCTATGGCAGCGCCGAGGAAGTACCCGGACCAGATGCGGGAGCAGTCGGTCCGTCTGGTCGTGGATCTTGTTGCTGGTGAGGAGGCGCTGAGTGTGACCGAGGCGTGTCGTCGGGTCGGTGAGCAGCTCGGGATCAACCGGGACACGCTGCGCGGCTGGGTCAAGCAGGTGCAGATCGATGCCGGGCAGCGGCCGGGGCAGACCACGAGCGAGCGGGACCGGATCCGGGCGTTGGAGAAGGAGAACGCCGAGCTGCGGCGGGCGAATGCGATCCTGCGCAGCGCGTCGGCTTTCTTCGCGGCGGAGCTCGACCGCCCCGCGAGCAAGTGATCGCCTATATCGACGGGCATCGCAGCGAGTTCGGGGTCGAGCCGATCTGCCGAGTGCTGGCCGCGGCCGGCGTGGCGATCGCCCCGAGCAGCTACTACGCGGCCAAGACTCGGCCGCTCTCGGCGCGGCGCCGCCGTGACGAGGTCCTCAAGACCGAGATCGTGCGGGTGTTCGAGGCCAACTACCGGGTCTACGGGGCGGACAAGATCTGGGCCGCGCTCAATCGCCAGGCCGGCTCGGGGGAGGGCCCGCTGGCGGGGGTGCGGGTGGCGCGGTGCACGGTCGAGCGGCTGATGCGCGAGCTCGGGCTGCGCGGGGCGGTGCGCGGCAAGACGGTGCGCACCACCGTCGCCGCCCCCGGCTCGGCGGCCGGCGACACCCGGCCGGACCTGGTCGAGCGCCGGTTCCGTGCGCCGGGCCCGAACCGGCTGTGGGTGGCCGACCTGACCTATGTGCGGACCTGGTCGGGTTGGGTCTACGCGGCGTTCGTGATCGACGTCTACTCGCGGATGGTGGTGGGCTGGCAGCTGGCTCGCCATCTGCGCACCGACGTGGCCCTCGACGCCCTGGAGATGGCGCTGTGGCGCCGTGCGCAGCAGCAACACGACCTGGCCGGGCTGGTGCACCGCTCCGACCGCGGCGTGCAGTACCTGGCGATCCGCTATACCGAGCGCCTCGCCGAGGCCGGCGCGGTCTGCTCGGTCGGCAGCCGTGGCGACTCCTACGACAACGCGCTCGCCGAAAGCTTCCACGGGCTGTTCAAGACCGAACTGGTTCGGCCGGG
>NZ_JNYD01000079.1 GCF_000717175.1 Pseudonocardia autotrophica
CGTGGGTGGTCTTGCCCGAGCCGCGTTTGCCGCCGGTGATGTTGTTGCCCGGGGCCAGGCCGGCCCAGGAGGCCAGGTGCGCGGCGGTGGGGAAGCGGGACATGTCGGCGCCGATCTCGGCGATGACGGTCTCGGCGGCCCGTTTCCCGACCCCGGTGATGGTGTCGAGCCGGTCACGGGCCCGGGCGAAAGGGACCCCGGGCTCGCTGCCCCGGTCGGGCCCGGTGTGGGTGGCGAACAGGGTGTCGACCCGGTCGTCGAGCCGGGCGATCGCGCCCTCGAGGTAGCTGGTGTGCTCCAGGGACAGCCCGATCAGCGTCGCGTGGTGGTCGGTGAACCGGCCGCGTAAGGCTTGGCGCAGCGCGGGGATCTTCTTGCGGAGCTTGCCCTTGGCCAGCTCGGCGAGCACGACGGGGTCGCGTTCACCGGCGACCAGGGCGGCGAGCATGGCCCGCCCGGACACCCCGAGGACATCCGAGGCGACCGAGTCGAGCTTGATGCCGGCGTCTTCGAGGGTCTTCTGGATGCGCTGGCACTCGCTGGTGTGATCTTGGATGAGCCGTTTGCGGTAGCGGGTCAGATCCCGCAACTGCCGGATCACCGGCGGGGGCACGAAACTGCCCCGCAGCAGCCCGTGTTCGAGCAGCTCGGCCAGCCACTCCGCGTCGAGCACGTCGGTCTTGCGGCCCGGCAGGATCTTCACGTGGTGGGCGTTGACCAGCAACAACTCCCAGCCCTGCCCCTGCTGGCCCTGGCCCGCGCGGTCTTCGAGGACGTACCAGACCGGCTTCCAGTACGACCCGGTCGCCTCCATCGCGATGGCGGTGACGCCTTCGGCGGCGAACCAGTCGGCCATCGCCTCCAGCGAGGAGGTGAACGTGGCGAACGTGCGGGTCTGCTTGCGCCGGCCCCGCCCACCCGGGGCCGGGGTCCGCACGCAGGCGACCACCTCGTCCTTGCCGATGTCGATCCCCCAGGCATCAGTCTCAGACTCGGGTTCACGTGCACCAAGCGCGAACGAGCACAGCCGACCCCGCCCAGATTCTCATCCTTCAAGGCGGCCCGGGGTAGGGCCATGACATCTCAGA
>NZ_JNYD01000080.1 GCF_000717175.1 Pseudonocardia autotrophica
TGTTCTACACCTCCGGGCGGGCCTCGAACGAGGCCGCGTTCGTCTACCAGCTCTTCGCCCGCGCCTTCGGCACCAACAACCTGCCCGACTGCTCGAACCTGTGCCACGAGTCCACCTCGGTCGCACTCGCCCGCACCATCGGCATCGGCAAGGGCTCGGTCTCGCTGCAGGACCTGCACGAGGCCGACCTGATCGTGATCTCCGGGCAGAACCCGGGCACCAACCACCCGCGGATGCTCTCCGCGCTGGAGATCGCCAAGCAGCACGGCGCGAAGATCCTGGCGATCAACCCGCTGCGCGAGGCGGGGCTGCTGCGCTTCGACAACCCGCAGAAGCCCACGGGCCTGGCCGGGCGCGGCACCGGGCTGGCCGACCGCTACCTGCAGATCCGCTCGAACGGCGATCTCGCCCTGTGGCAGGCCCTCGGGCACCTGCTGCTGGAGCGCGGCGCCGTCGACCGCGATTTCGTCGCCCGGCACACCGTCGGGTTCGACGCCTGGGCCGCGCACCTCCGCGACCTCGACCGCGCCGCCGTCGTGGCCGCCACCGGCCTCGACTGGGCCGAGATCGAGGCCGCCGCGGAGCTGTTCGCCACCTCGGACAAGATCGTGAACTGCTGGGCCATGGGCATCACCCAGCACCGCCACGCCGTCGCCACCATCACCGAGTTCGTCAACGTCGCCCTGCTGCAAGGCATGATCGGCAAACCCGGCGCCGGGCTGTGCCCGGTCCGCGGGCACTCCAACGTCCAGGGCGACCGCACCATGGGCATCTGGGAGAAGGCCCCGGACGCCTTCCTCGACGCCCTCGGCGCCGAATTCGGCTTCGCTCCCCCGCGCGGGCACGGCCACGACGCCGCCGCCGCGGTCCGCGCCCT
>NZ_JNYD01000081.1 GCF_000717175.1 Pseudonocardia autotrophica
GCCGCCAGGTCCAGGTCGGCGTCGGGCAGCACCACCATGTGGTTCTTCGCCCCGCCCAGCGCCTGCACCCGCTTGCCGTGCGCCGTGCCGGTCTCGTAGACGTAGCGGGCGATCGGCGTCGAGCCCACGAACGAGATGCTGCGAACGTCGGGGCTGGTCAGCAGGGCGTCGACCGCGGTCTTGTCGCCGTTGAGCACGTTGAACACGCCGTCGGGCAGCCCCGCCTCCTTCCACAGCTCGGCCATCCACAGCGCCGCGGTCGGCACCTTCTCCGACGGCTTGAGCACCACGGTGTTGCCCGCGGCGATCGCGACCGGGAAGAACCACATCGGCACCATCGCCGGGAAGTTGAACGGCGAGATGATCCCGACCACGCCCAGCGGCTGGCGGATCGACGCCACGTCCACGTTCGTCGAGGCGTTCTCCGTGGCCGAACCCTTCAGCAGGTGCGGGGCGCCACAGGCGAACTCCACGACCTCCTGCCCGCGGGCGACCTCACCCGCGGCGTCGGAGAGCACCTTGCCGTGCTCGGAGGTGATGATCGCCGCCAGCTCGCCCGCCCGCTCGTCGAGCAGCTCACGGAACTTGAACAGGATCCGGGTCCGCTTGGCCAGCGAGGTGTCCCGCCAGGCCGGGAACGCCGCCTTCGCCGCCGCGATGACCTCCGCGGCCTCCTCCTCCGACGCCAACGGCAGCGACGCGGAGACCTCGCCGGTGGCCGGGTTCGTCACGTCCGAGAACCGGCCGGACTTGCCATCGACCTTCTGGCCGTTGGCCCAGTGGTA
>NZ_JNYD01000082.1 GCF_000717175.1 Pseudonocardia autotrophica
AGTAGTGCCAGGGGTAGGGCGACCAGTCGGGGTCGCGTTTCTGCAGGAAGGAGTCGCGGCCTTCGACGGCTTCGTCGGTCATGTAGGCCAGGCGGGTGGCTTCGCCGGCGAAGAGTTGTTGGCCGACCAGGCCGTCGTCGATGAGGTTGAAGCTGTATTTGAGCATGCGTTGGGCCTGGGGGGATTTGCCGAGGATCTCCCGGCCCCAGTGCAGGGCCTCGGCCTCGAGGGAGGCGTGCGGGTAGACGGCGTTGACCGCGCCCATCTGGTGCATCTGCTCGGCGGTGTAGGTGCGGCCGAGGAAGAAGATCTCGCGGGCGAACTTCTGGCCGACCTGGCGGGCGAGGTAGGCGGAGCCGTAGCCGCCGTCGAAGGAGCCGACGTCGGCGTCGGTCTGTTTGAACCGGGCGTGCTCGGCGCTGGCGAGGGTCAGGTCGGCGACGGCGTGCAGGGAGTGTCCGCCGCCGGCGGCCCAGCCGTTGACCACGGCGATGACGGGTTTGGGCATGAACCGGATCAGGCGTTGGCATTCCAGGATGTGCAGCCGTCCGGCCCGGCCGGCGTCGACGGTGTCGGCGGTCTCGCCGGTGGCGTACTGGTAGCCGGTGCGTCCGCGGATGCGCTGGTCGCCGCCGGAGCAGAAGGCCCAGCCGCCGTCCTTGGGGGAGGGTCCGTTGCCGGTGAGCAGCACGGCGCCGACGTCGGCGGAGGTGCGGGCGTGTTCGAGGGCGGTGTGGAGCTCGTCGACGGTGTG
>NZ_JNYD01000083.1 GCF_000717175.1 Pseudonocardia autotrophica
ACCGTGCAGATCTCCACCAAGCTCAACCGCAGCCACCTCACCGCCGGCCACGACGCGCTGATCCTGCCCACCCTCGGGCGCACCGAGCAGGACACCACCGGCGGGCTCGTCCAGCGGGTCACCGTCGAGGACTCCATGTCCGCGGTGCACGCCTCCCGCGGCCGCTCCGAGCCCGCCGGCCCACACCTGCGGTCCGAGGTCGACATCCTCTGCGGCATCGGCTCGGCCACCCTCGGCGACCGGTACGGCATCCCATGGCAGGACTTCGCTGCCGACTACTCCCGCATCCGGCAGTCCATCGGCCGGGTCGTGCCCGGCTGCGAGGCCTACGACGAGAAGATCAACCGCCGCGGCGGGTTCACCCTGCCCCACCCGCCCCGCGACACCCGCACCTTCCCCACCCCCGAGGGCAAGGCCGTGTTCACCGTCAACCCCCTCCAGGTCGCCCAGGTCCCCGAGGGGCGGCTGGTGCTGCAGACCATCCGCAGCCACGACCAGTTCAACACCACCGTCTACGGCCTCGACGACCGCTACCGCGGCATCCACTCCGGCCGCCGCGTCGTGTTCATCTCCCCCGCCGACCTCGACGAACTCGGCCACGCCGACGGCGACCACGTCCACCTCGTCTCCGAATGGGACGACGGCCACGGCGTCATCACAGAGCGCCGGGCGGAGAACTTCCGGCTCGTCTCCTACGACACCCCCAAGGGCTGCATCGCCGCCTACTACCCCGAAACCAACCCCCT
>NZ_JNYD01000084.1 GCF_000717175.1 Pseudonocardia autotrophica
TTCGTGGGCCGGCTCAACGGCTACACCCCGGCGGATCGGGTGTGTATCCCGGTGCCGTTCTATCACTGCTTCGGGATGGTGATGGGCAACCTGGCGAGCACCTCCAACGGCGCCACGATGGTGATCCCGGCGCAGGGTTTCGACCCGAAGGCCACCCTGGAGGCGGTGGCGCGGGAGCGGTGCACGTCGCTGTACGGGGTGCCGACGATGTTCATCGCCGAGCTCAACCACCCGGACTTCGACGCCTATGACCTGTCGAGTCTGCGGACGGGGATCATGGCCGGGTCGCCGTGTCCGGTGGAGGTGATGAAGCAGGTGGTGTCGCGGATGGGCATGGACGAGGTCACGATCTGTTACGGGATGACCGAGACGTCGCCGGTGTCGATGCAGACCCGCGCGGACGACTCGCTGGAGCTGCGGGTGTCGACGGTGGGCCGGGTGCACCCGCACCTGGAGGTCAAGATCGTGGACCCGGACACCGGGTTGACGGTGCCGCGTGGGGAGCCGGGGGAGCTGTGCACGCGGGGGTATTCGGTGATGCTGGGGTACTGGGAGGAGCCGGAGAAGACCGCGGAGGCGATCGACGCGGCGCGGTGGATGCACACCGGGGACCTGGGGGTGATGGACGCCGAGGGGTATGTGAACATCACCGGGCGGATCAAGGACATGGTCATCCGGGGTGGGGAGAACATCTACCCCCGGGAGATCGAGGAGTTCCTCTACACCCACCC
>NZ_JNYD01000085.1 GCF_000717175.1 Pseudonocardia autotrophica
GGTGCTGGCCAACTTCGGGGTGGACAACCTGCGCTTCCTCACCCCGGTCAAGTTCGACGACGAACTCACCGTCACCCTGACCTGCAAACAACTCACCCCGCGCGAGTCCGCCGGGTACGGCGAGGTCCGCTGGGACGCCGACGTCACCCGCCAGGACGGCCAATCCGTCGCCCGCTACGACGTCCTCACCCTCGTCGCCAAGAAGGACGCCCGATGACCCCCGCGGACGACGCCTCCTTCCTCACCGGCCAGACGATCAACGCAGACGGAGGACGACGGCTGTGACCACCCCGACGACGACGTCGACCGCACCGACCGCAGCAGCCGCCCCGGCGCCGACCACCTCGGTCCGCCGCGGCGAGGCGCCGCCCGAGGACCTGCTCGACGCAGGCGAGCGCCTCTCGCTCGACGCGCTGCGCGCCACCCAGCTCGAGCGGCTGCAGTGGACGCTGCGGCACGCCTACGACCACGTCCCGCACTACCGCCGGTCCTTCGACGCCGCCGGCGTGCACCCCGACGACTGCCGCGACCTCGCCGACCTCGCCAAGTTCCCCACCACCAGCAAGGCCGACCTGCGCGAGAACTACCCGTTCGGGATGTTCGCCGTGCCACAGCCCGAGATCCGCCGCATCCACGCCTCCTCCGGCACCACCGGCCGCCCGACCGTCGTCGGCTACACCGACCGCGACATCGACACCTGGGCCGGGCTGGTCGCCCGCT
>NZ_JNYD01000086.1 GCF_000717175.1 Pseudonocardia autotrophica
ACGTCGCCGTGGTGCATCTTCTCGAAGGCGGTCTCGATGTCGTCGAGGCCGATCTCCTCGGAGACGAACTTCTCCAGCGGCAGCCGGCCCTGCAGGTGCAGGTCGACCAGGTAGGGGAAGTCCCGGGAGGGCAGGCAGTCGCCGTACCAGGAGGACTTGAGCGCGCCGCCGCGGCCGAAGTACTCGATCAGCGGCAGCTCGGGGGCCTTCAGGTCCGGGGTCGGCACCCCGACGAGCACGACGGTGCCGGCCAGGTCGCGGGCGAGGAAGGCCTGCTTCCAGGTCTCCGGGCGGCCGACCGCATCCACGACGACGTCGGCGCCGAACCCGTCGGTGGCGGCCTGGATCGCCTCGACCGCGTCGGTCTCGCGGGCGTTGACGGTGTGGGTGGCGCCGAAGCCGCGGGCCCACTCCAGCTTCCGGTCGTCGGTGTCCACGGCGATGATCGTGGTGGCGCCGGCCAGGGTGGCCCCGGCGATCGCCGCGTCGCCGACGCCGCCGCAGCCGATGACCGCGATCGAGTCGCCGCGGCCGATGCCGCCGGTGTTGATCGCGGCGCCGATGCCGGCCATCACCCCGCAGCCGAGCAGCCCGGCGACCTGCGGGGTCACGGCCGGGTTGACCTTGGTGCACTGCCCGGCCGCGACCAGGGTCTTCTCCACGAACGC
>NZ_JNYD01000087.1 GCF_000717175.1 Pseudonocardia autotrophica
GCCTTCACGCTGCGGCGGACCTCCTCGCGCTGATCCAGCGACGCCAGCGCGCCCATCCGGACGCCCTCGGCCGACGGCGCCCCGATCACCGTCTTGGCCAGGCGCGCCGAGACGGCCTGGACGACGGCGTCGACCCGGTCGGCGGGGACGAAGGCGCGGCGGATGGCGGTGCACTTCTGCCCGGCCTTGACCGTCATCTCGGCGACCAGGGCCGTGACGAACAGGTCGAACTCGGCCGTGTCGGGGGTGGCGTCGGGGCCGAGGGCGGACAGGTTGAGCGAGTCGGCCTCGGCGGTGAACCGCACCGCGTTGCGCACCAGCGTGGGATGGGTGCGCAGGGTCTGCGCGGTGGACGCCGACCCGGTGAAGGAGACCAGGTCCTGGCCGGTGAGGTGGTCGAAGGTGTCGCCCAGCGAGCCGGCCACGAACTGCAGCGCCCCGGCCGGCAGGATCCCCGACCCGACGATCAGCTCGACCAGCGTGGCGGTCAGGAACGCGGTCGGGCTGGCCGGCTTGACCAGGCTCGGGACCCCGGCCAGGAACGCCGGGGCGAGTTTCTCCAACGGCCCCCAGACCGGGAAGTTGAACGCGTTGACCTGCACCGCGACCCCGCGCAACGGCACGCACAGGTGCTGGCCCACGAAC
>NZ_JNYD01000088.1 GCF_000717175.1 Pseudonocardia autotrophica
GGTGCTGGCCAACTTCGGGGTGGACAACCTGCGCTTCCTCACCCCGGTCAAGTTCGACGACGAACTCACCGTCACCCTGACCTGCAAACAACTCACCCCCCGCGAGTCCGCCGGCTACGGCGAGGTCCGCTGGGACGCCGACGTCACCCGCCAGGACGGCCAATCCGTCGCCCGCTACGACGTCCTCACCCTCGTCGCCAAGAAGGAGTCCGACCAGTGACCAGCCCGACCGCGGCGCGCCGGCTGGGCGAGGCCCCGGACCCGCAGACCCTCGACGCGGCCGAGCGCCTGTCGACGGACGCGCTGCGCGCCACCCAGCTCGAGCGGCTGCAGTGGACGCTGCGCCACGCCTACGACCACGTGCCGCACTACCGCCGGTCCTTCGACGCCGCCGGCGTGCACCCCGACGACTGCCGCGACCTCGCCGATCTCGCCAAGTTCCCCACCACCAGCAAGGCCGACCTGCGCGAGAACTACCCGTTCGGGATGTTCGCCGTGCCACAGCCCGAGGTCCGCCGCATCCACGCCTCCTCCGGCACCACCGGCCGCCCGACCGTCGTCGGCTACACCGACCGCGACATCGACACCTGGGCCGGGCTGGTCGCCCGCT
>NZ_JNYD01000089.1 GCF_000717175.1 Pseudonocardia autotrophica
CAGCACCGGGCCGGGGTCGGGGTCGACGAACAGGCCCGCGGCCAGGGAGACGATCAGGTAGCCGTGCGCGACGCGCTCACCGAACAGCGGGTTCGCCGCGGCGGCCGCGGCGTCGGTGTGGGCGTAGAAGGTGTCGCCGGTGAACTCGGCGAAGTGCTCCACGTCGGCCTGGGTGACCCGCCGCGGCCCGGCCACGATGGTGTCGCCGGGGCGGAGCTCTTCGAGGTGCAGCCGGAAGGGGTGCCGCTCGGTCTGGCGCCGGGCGGCGCCGGGGACCCAGCGGCCGGTGATGCCGGCGAGGGTGTCCGGGTCGGCCTGGATGGCGGTGCGCTGCATGTGGTGCAGCACCCCGCGGATGCCGCCCAGCTCCTCCCCGCCGCCGGCGCGGCCGGGCCCGCCGTGCACCAGCGGGGGCAGCGGGGAGCCGTGCCCGGTGGACTCCTTCGCGTCGGCCTCGTTGAGCACCAGCAGCCGGCCGTGGAACGCGGCGGCGCCGAGCACCACCTCGCGGGCGAATGCCGGGTCGGCGCTGACG
>NZ_JNYD01000090.1 GCF_000717175.1 Pseudonocardia autotrophica
CAGCACCGGGCCGGGGTCGGGGTCGACGAACAGGCCCGCGGCCAGGGAGACGATCAGGTAGCCGTGCGCGACGCGCTCACCGAACAGCGGGTTCGCCGCCGCGGCCGCGGCGTCGGTGTGGGCGTAGAAGGTGTCGCCGGTGAACGCGGCGAAGTGCTCCACATCGGCCTGGCTGACCCGCCGCGGCCCGGCCACGATGGTGTCGCCGGGGCGGAGCTCTTCGAGGTGCAGCCGGAACGGGTGCCGCTCGGTCTGGCGCCGGGCGGCGCCGGGGACCCAGCGGCCGGTGATCGCGGCGAGGGTGTCCGGGTCGGCCTGGATGGCGGTGCGCTGCATGTGGTGCAGCACCCCGCGGATGCCGCCCAGCTCCTCCCCGCCACCGGCCCGGCCGGGCCCGCCGTGCACCAGCGGGGGCAGCGGCGAGCCGTGCCCGGTCGACTCCTTCGCGTCGGCCTCGTTGAGCACCAGCAGCCGGCCGTGGAACGCGGCGGCGCCGAGCACCACCTCGCGGGCGAATGCCGGGTCGGCGCTGACG
>NZ_JNYD01000091.1 GCF_000717175.1 Pseudonocardia autotrophica
CACCCGTCGATGCCGGAGGGGTCGTCGATCTACGGCGGCACCAAGGTCTTCCCCGACTACCAGGCCGAGCACGGGGAGACCTACTTCACGCTGGTCCACGGCATCGCGCACGAGTCCTCGGTGAGCTTCGTGGCGATCCTGCAGGCCACCCGGGCGCTGCGGAAGGGCTTCGAGTCCGCGATCTACTTCTACGGCCCGGGCTCGCTGAACTGCCTGGCCACCCGCGGGTTCCCGACCACCGGCAACTCGGCGTTCCCCGGCGAGCACAACATCAACAACTCGCTCCAGACGTACATCCAGGAGGGCGGCAAGGTCTACTGCTGCCGCTTCGGGCTGTCGCTGCACGGTGCCCGCGAGGAGGACCTGATCGAGGGCGTGATCCCGACGCACCCGCTCGACGTCCAGGACGCGCTGATCCACTACGCCCGCAAGGGCGCGATCATCAACTCCACCTACCAGCTCTGACCCCGTGAGTGGCGATAGTCGC
>NZ_JNYD01000092.1 GCF_000717175.1 Pseudonocardia autotrophica
TGTTGGGGTGGGTGCCGGTCAGGTAGTCGAGGAACACGTCCTGCAGTTCCTCGGCCTTGAACGGCAGGCCGGACACCTTGGTGTAGGACTTGGCGTCCACGAGGTACTTGCCGCGCAGCAGCAGCGCGAGCTGGCCGAGGTTCATCTCCGGCACCAGCACCGTGCGGTAGGACGCGAGGACCTCGCCGAGGTTGGCCGGCAGCGGGTTGAGGTGCCGGATGTGCGCGGTGGCGATCTTGTGGCCCATGTTCCGCACCCGCCGGGCGCCGGCGACGATCGGCCCGTAGGTCGACCCCCAGCCGACGACGAGCACGTCCGCCTCGCCGGAGGGGTCCTCGACCTCCAGGTCCGGCACCGGGATGCTGTCGATCTTGGCCTGGCGGAGCCGGACCATCCGGTCGTGGTTGTCCGGGTCGTAGGAGATCGAGCCGCGGCCGTCGGCCTTCTCCAGCCCGCCGACCCGGTGCTCGAGTCC
>NZ_JNYD01000093.1 GCF_000717175.1 Pseudonocardia autotrophica
TGTTGGGGTGGGTGCCGGTCAGGTAGTCGAGGAACACGTCCTGCAGTTCCTCGGCCTTGAACGGCAGGCCGGACACCTTGGTGTAGGACTTGGCGTCCAAGAGGTACTTGCCGCGCAGCAGCAGCGCGAGCTGGCCGAGGTTCATCTCGGGCACCAGCACGGTGCGGTAGGACGCGAGGACCTCGCCGAGGTTGGCCGGCAGCGGGTTGAGGTGCCGGATGTGCGCGGTGGCGATCTTGTGGCCCATGTTCCGCACGCGGCGGGCCCCGGCCTCGATGGGGCCGTAGGTGGAGCCCCAGCCCAGCACGAGTAGCTCGGCGTTCCCGCTGGGATCGTGGACCTCGAGGTCCGGCACCGGGATGCTGTCGATCTTGGTCTGGCGGAGCCGGACCATCCGGTCGTGGTTGTCCGGGTCGTAGGAGATCGAGCCGCGGCCGTCGGCCTTCTCCAGCCCGCCGACCCGGTGCTCGAGTCC
>NZ_JNYD01000094.1 GCF_000717175.1 Pseudonocardia autotrophica
TCGGAGAGGCCGTAGATGTCCACGGCGTGCATGTCCATGCGGTCTTCGATCTCGGCGCGCATCTGCTCGGTCCATGGTTCGGCGCCGAAGATGCCGACCTTCAGCGAGGTGGAGCGGGGGTCGATGCCCTGGCGGTCGAACTCGTCGAGCAGGGTGAGCATGTAGGACGGGGTCACCATGATGACGTCGGGGGCGAAGTCGCCGATCAGCTGGATCTGGCGGGGGGTCATGCCGCCGGAGATCGGGATGGCGGTGGCGCCGAGTTTCTCGATGCCGTAGTGCGCGCCCAGGCCGCCGGTGAACAGGCCGTAGCCGTAGGCGTTGTGCACCTTGTGCCCGGGGCGCCCGCCGGCGGCGCGGATGGAGCGGGCGACCAGCCCGGCCCAGGTGTCGATGTCGCGGTCGGTGTAGCCGACGACGGTCGGGCGGCCGGTGGTGCCGGAGGAGGCGTGGATGCGGCGGA
>NZ_JNYD01000095.1 GCF_000717175.1 Pseudonocardia autotrophica
GCCGGACAGAACGAGCCCCTGAGGTTCGGTCAACAGGCCCGCTGGCCGCCCCCCGAGCCGGACCCCCTGGATCCTTGTGGATCTGAGTGGGTGTACGGTGGGGAAAAGCCCCGGAAGTTCTCCGTCAGGTGAGCCATGGTGTGCGGGTGTCTTTTGAGAACTCAACAGTGTGTCGAGCTAGTATTATCGGGACTGGCGGTTTGTGCCAGTTCATTTTTGGGCTCATGTTCCTGACCTCGTCGGGAGTGGGCCCGCCAGTTGGAGCCAGTTTTTGTTGGAGAGTTTGATCCTGGCTCAGGACGAACGCTGGCGGCGTGCTTAACACATGCAAGTCGAGCGGTAAGGCCTTTCGGGGTACACGAGCGGCGAACGGGTGAGTAACACGTGGGTGACCTGCCCTCAGCTCTGGGATAAGCCTGGGAAACCGGGTCTAATACCGGATAGGAC
>NZ_JNYD01000096.1 GCF_000717175.1 Pseudonocardia autotrophica
CGGCTCCTGATGCCCAGGCATCCACCATGTGCCCTTACACACTTGACCACAACAAGATGCTCGCATCCACTATGCAACACTCAACACACAACCACACCCCGACCACCCGTCACACCACCACCCACACCACGGCGAGCGTTAGATGAACCAGACCGGACGCGGCCACCAAGAACACACCCACAGGTGTCTCCTCAGGACCCAACAGTGTGCCAAGCCATACCCGTGTCCCAGCGGAACTCTTTGTGTTCCACCCAGCGCCCCCACACCCGCTGCCACAGCAGCCGGCGCCATCCGGAGGCGTATCAGTGAAAGGACCCCAGAAACCTGGGGACGCCCACCACTCGGTGAGACTCCTTAGAAAGGAGGTGATCCAGCCGCACCTTCCGGTACGGCTACCTTGTTACGACTTCGTCCCAATCGCCAGTCCCACCTTCGACGACT
>NZ_JNYD01000097.1 GCF_000717175.1 Pseudonocardia autotrophica
CGGCTCCTGATGCCCAGGCATCCACCATGTGCCCTTACACACTTGACCACAACAAGATGCTCGCATCCACTATGCAACACTCAACACACAACCACACCCACGCATCCCGACAACACCACCATCCACACCGATCCACGACCAGGCGAACGTTAGGCGGCCCCGCGCAGGGCGATCCGAAGAAAACACCACCAGGTGTCCCCTCAGGACCCAACAGTGTGCCGAACCATAAAACGCATACCGGAACCAGACCGATCGTGTTCCACCCAGCACCCCGAAACCGGGGTGATTCAGTGATAAGGAGGGACGCCAACTCCAAGAGCCGCCGACCTCATCCCACCAACACGGTGAGACTCCTTAGAAAGGAGGTGATCCAGCCGCACCTTCCGGTACGGCTACCTTGTTACGACTTCGTCCCAATCGCCAGTCCCACCTTCGACGACT
>NZ_JNYD01000098.1 GCF_000717175.1 Pseudonocardia autotrophica
GAGCACCAGCAGCCGGCCGTGGAACGCGGCGGCGCCGAGCACCACCTCGCGGGCGAATGCCGGGTCGGCGCTGACGATCGAGCCGGCCAGGCTGCCCTGCCCGCGGGCGGCGTAGTCGATCAGCTGTGCGGTCGAGGAGTAGGGGAGGATCGTCGAAACCGGGCCGAACGCCTCGACCTGGTGCGGCTCGGCCCGCTCCGGGTCCCCGACCAGCAGGATCGGCGAGACGAACGCGCCCCGGTCCGGGTCCGCGCCGACCACCTCGACCTGCTCGGGGTCGCCGAAGACGATCCGCCCGGCATCGGCCAGCGCCTTCACGCTGCGGCGGACCTCCTCGCGCTGATCCAGCGACGCCAGCGCGCCCATCCGGACGCCCTCGGCCGACGGCGCCCCGATCACCGTCTTGGCC
>NZ_JNYD01000099.1 GCF_000717175.1 Pseudonocardia autotrophica
GAGCACCAGCAGCCGGCCGTGGAACGCGGCGGCGCCGAGCACCACCTCGCGGGCGAATGCCGGGTCGGCGCTGACGATCGAGCCGGCCAGGCTGCCCTGGCCGCGGGCGGCGTAGTCGATCAGCTGTGCGGTCGAGGAGTAGGGGAGGATCGTCGACACCGGGCCGAACGCCTCGACCTGGTGCGGTTCGGCCCGCTCCGGGTCCCCGACCAGCAGGATCGGCGAGACGAACGCGCCCCGGTCCGGGTCCGCGCCGACCACCTCGACCTGCTCGGGGTCGCCGTAGACGATCCGCCCGGCATCGGCCAGGGCCTTCACGCTGCGGCGGACCTCCTCGCGCTGATCCAGCGACGCCAGCGCGCCCATCCGGACGCCCTCGGCCGACGGCGCCCCGATCACCGTCTTGGCC
>NZ_JNYD01000100.1 GCF_000717175.1 Pseudonocardia autotrophica
CTGGTCGTCGGTGAGGGTGTGCAGGGAGCCGTCGAGGAAGCCGACGAACAGGTCGACCCGGATCTGGTCGAGCCCACCGCCGTGTCCGGCGCGCTTGACCCGATGGGCGAGCCGGTCGATGCGCTCCACGGCGGCGTCGGCCGAGTCCGGGGCGAGACCGGTGGCGGTGATGGTCGCGGTGCCGTCCTCGGTGACGCACGCGGAGATCCCGCGGCGGGCGTGGGCGCGGCGGAAGAGCCGTTCGTAGTGCGCGGGATCGATCTCCATGATCAGTCGGCGGAGGCGGCGGGAGATCTCGGTCGTCGTCCAGCGGGGTGCCCGGGGCAGCACGAGCCGGCACAGGTGGGCGATCTGCGCAGCGGGCAGCCCGGTCAGGTGCTGGGCGAACACCGCGGCTTTGGGC
>NZ_JNYD01000101.1 GCF_000717175.1 Pseudonocardia autotrophica
CTGTGAAGAGAATCGACCGCAGCCGGGCTACGCGGTCTTGTCGAGGGTGACCCGGTAGCCGAGGTTGTGGAGTTGGTGGATGAGCCGGTCGCGTTGTCGGTCGGGGTTGCGGCGGGTGAAGTAGTCGCCGCCGAGGTCGGTGTAGTCGCAGTCCTGGGCCAGTAGGTGCCAGCTGATGACCAGGATGGAGTGGGCGACGGCGACGGCGGCTTTCTTCTTCCCGATGCGGCGGGCGAGGCGCCAGAACTGGGCCGACAGGTAGGTGTCGCGGGTGCGCGCGGCGGCCCAGGCGCACTGGACCAGGATGTCGGTGAGCCAGACGTCGCCGTGGGTGGTCTTGCCCGAGCCGCGTTTGCCGCCGGTGATGTTGTTGCCCGGGGCCAGGCCGGCCCAGGAGGCC
>NZ_JNYD01000102.1 GCF_000717175.1 Pseudonocardia autotrophica
CCGGGTCGACGCCCTGTTCGCCTCCCAGAGCGGGCCGGACCGCGGTGGGCGGGACGGGATCCCTTTCACCCGGGCCCGTGACCGGCTCGACACCATCACCGGGGTCGGGAAACGGGCCGCCGAAACCATCATCGCCGAGATCGGCGTGGACATGACCCGCTTCCCCACCGCCGCGCACCTGGCCTCCTGGGCCGGCCTCGCCCCGGGCAACAACATCACCGGCGGCAAACGCGGCTCGGGCAAGACCACCCACGGCGACGTCTGGCTCACCGACATCCTCGTCCAATGCGCCTGGGCCGCCGCACGCACCCGCAACACCTACCTGTCCGCCCAGTTCTGGCGCCTCGCCCGCCGGATCGGGAAGAAGAAAGCCGCTATCGCCGTC
>NZ_JNYD01000103.1 GCF_000717175.1 Pseudonocardia autotrophica
CTGCCCGGGGTCAGCTCGTTCCAGCTGCACTTCGCCAACTACGACATCCTGACTCCGGGCGACCGGCCGGACGTGCTGGTGGCGATGAACCCGGCCGCGCTCAAGGCGAACATCGGCGACCTGCCCCACGGCGGGGTGCTGATCGTCAACACCGACGAGTTCACCAAGCGCAACCTCACCAAGGTCGGCTACCAGGCCAACCCGCTCGAGGACGACAGCCTGGCCGACTTCCAGGTCCACGAGGTCGCCATGGCCACCCTCACCCGGGGGGCGCTGGAGGAGACCGGGCTGAGCAAGAAGGACGCCGAGCGGGCGAAGAACATGTTCGCCCTCGGCCTGCTGTCCTGGATGTACCACCG
>NZ_JNYD01000104.1 GCF_000717175.1 Pseudonocardia autotrophica
GTCGAGCCGGTCACGGGCCCGGGTGAAAGGGATCCCGTCCCGCCCACCGCGGTCCGGCCCGCTCTGGGAGGCGAACAGGGCGTCGACCCGGTCGTCGAGTTGGGCGATCGCCTGCTCCAGGTGCGCGGTGTGTGCCAGCGACAACCCGATCAGCAGGGCGTGGTGATCGGTGAACCGGCCGCGTAACGCTTGGCGCAGCGCGGGGATCTTGCGGCGGAGCTTGCCCTTGGCCAGCTCGGCGAGCACGACGGGGTCGCCTTCACCGGCGACCAGGGCGGCGAGCATGGCCCGCCCGGACACCCCGAGGACGTCGGAGGCGACCGAGTCAAGCTTGATGCCGGCGTCTTCGAGGGTCTT
>NZ_JNYD01000105.1 GCF_000717175.1 Pseudonocardia autotrophica
AGCCCGGTGGAGGGGCCGCCGCGCTGCACGTCGATCACCAGCAGCGGCAGCTCCAGCGCGACCGCGAGCCCGATGGTCTCGGACTTCAGCGAGATCCCCGGGCCGGAGGTGGTGGTCACGCCCAGGGCGCCGCCGAAGGAGGCGCCGAGGGCGGCGCCGACGCCGGCGATCTCGTCCTCGGCCTGGAAGGTGGTCACGCCGAAGGCCTTGTGCTTGGACAGCTCGTGCAGGATGTCCGAGGCCGGGGTGATCGGGTAGCTGCCCAGGAACACCGGCAGCCCGGTGGTCTGCCCGGCCGCGACGATGCCGTAGGCCATCGCGGTGTTGCCGGTGATCTGCCGGTA
>NZ_JNYD01000106.1 GCF_000717175.1 Pseudonocardia autotrophica
CACCTCCTCGCTGGAGGCGATGGCCGACTGGTTCGCCGCCGAGGGCGTCACCGCCATCGCGATGGAGGCGACCGGGTCGTACTGGAAGCCGGTCTGGTACGTCCTCGAAGACCGCGCCGGCCAGGGTCGGCAGGGGCAGGGCCGGCAGGGGCAGGGATGGGAGTTGATGCTGGTCAACGCCCACCACGTGAAGATCCTGCCCGGGCGTAAAACCGACGTCCTCGACGCCGAGTGGCTGGCCGAGCTGCTCGAACACGGGCTGCTGCGGGGCAGTTTCGTGCCCCCGCCGGTGATCCGGCAGCTGCGGGATCTGACCCGCTACCGCAAACGGCTCATCCA
>NZ_JNYD01000107.1 GCF_000717175.1 Pseudonocardia autotrophica
GGGGCGAGTTTCTCCAACGGCCCCCAGACCGGGAAGTTGAACGCGTTGACCTGCACCGCGACCCCGCGCAACGGCACGCACAGGTGCTGGCCCACGAACCTGCCACCGCGCCCGAGCGGCTCCACCGCCCCATCCACGTAGACGGTGTCGTTCGGGAGCTCGCGTTTGGCCTTGGAGGCGTAGGCCAGCAGCACCCCGATCCCGCCGTCGACGTCGAACTTCGCATCGCCGAGGGTCGCCCCGGTCCGCGCGGAGACGGCGTAGAGCTCCTCGCGGTGCTCGCGCAGGTGCTGCCCGAGCGCCTTGAGCAGCCCGGCCCGCTGATGGAAGGTCAAC
>NZ_JNYD01000108.1 GCF_000717175.1 Pseudonocardia autotrophica
GTTGACCTTCCATCAGCGGGCCGGGCTGCTCAAGGCGCTCGGGCAGCACCTGCGCGAGCACCGCGAGGAGCTCTACGCCGTCTCCGCGCGGACCGGGGCCACCCTCGGCGATGCGAAGTTCGACGTCGACGGCGGGATCGGGGTGCTGCTGGCCTACGCCTCCAAGGCCAAGCGCGAGCTCCCCAACGACACCGTCTACGTGGACGGGGCGGTGGAGCCGCTCGGGCGCGGTGGCACGTTCGTGGGCCAGCACCTGTGCGTGCCGTTGCGCGGGGTCGCGGTGCAGGTCAACGCGTTCAACTTCCCGGTCTGGGGGCCGTTGGAGAAACTCGCCCC
>NZ_JNYD01000109.1 GCF_000717175.1 Pseudonocardia autotrophica
GCTCTCGAGGGTGGCGGCGTCCGGGACCTTCCACGGCTCGGACCCGTTGGCCAGCGCGCCGTCGGAGAGCACGATCACCGGGGTGCGGTAGCGGACCGCGAGGGCGGCGGCCTCGACGGCGGCGTGGAAACAGTCCCCGGGCGAGCGCGGCGCGATGATCGGCAGCGGTGCTTCGCCGTTGCGCCCGTACATCGCCTGCAGCAGGTCGGCCTGCTCAGTTTTGGTCGGCAGCCCGGTGGAGGGGCCGCCGCGCTGCACGTCGATCACCAGCAGCGGCAGCTCCAGCGCGACCGCGAGCCCGATGGTCTCGGACTTCAGCGAGATCCCC
>NZ_JNYD01000110.1 GCF_000717175.1 Pseudonocardia autotrophica
GGGGATCTCGCTGAAGTCCGAGACCATCGGGCTCGCGGTCGCGCTGGAGCTGCCGCTGCTGGTGATCGACGTGCAGCGCGGCGGCCCCTCCACCGGGCTTCCCACCAAGACCGAGCAGGCCGACCTGCTCCAAGCCATGTACGGGCGCAACGGCGAAGCACCGCTGCCGATCATCGCGCCGCGCTCGCCGGGCGACTGTTTCCACGCCGCCGTCGAGGCCGCCGCCCTGGCGGTCCGCTACCGCACCCCGGTGATCGTGCTCTCCGACGGCGCGCTGGCCAACGGGTCCGAGCCGTGGAAGGTCCCGGACGCCGCCACCCTCGAGAGC
>NZ_JNYD01000111.1 GCF_000717175.1 Pseudonocardia autotrophica
GAGGTGCGGGGCGGCTGCCCGGCGCTGCGCGCGGTGGTGCTGATCGGCTCGGGTGAGTGGGACGGGCTGTTGGAGACCGGGCGGGCCGGGGACCCGGCCGTGCTGGCCGAGGCGCAGGCGGCGTTGTCGCCGGATGACCCGATCAACATCCAGTACACGTCCGGGACGACGGGTTTTCCCAAGGGCGCCACCCTGTCCCATCACAACATCTTGAACAACGGGTTTTTCGTGGGCCGGCTCAACGGCTACACCCCGGCGGATCGGGTGTGTATCCCGGTGCCGTTCTATCACTGCTTCGGGATGGTGATGGGCAACCTGGCGAGC
>NZ_JNYD01000112.1 GCF_000717175.1 Pseudonocardia autotrophica
GAGGTGCGGGGCGGCTGCCCGGCGCTGCGCGCGGTGGTGCTGATCGGCTCGGGTGAGTGGGACGGGCTGTTGGAGACCGGGCGGGCCGGGGACCCGGCCATGCTGGCCGAGGCGCAGGCGGCGCTGTCGCCGGATGACCCGATCAACATCCAGTACACGTCCGGGACCACGGGTTTTCCCAAGGGCGCCACCCTGTCCCATCACAACATCTTGAACAACGGGTTCTTCGTGGGCCGGCTCAACGGCTACACCCCGGCGGATCGGGTGTGTATCCCGGTGCCGTTCTATCACTGCTTCGGGATGGTGATGGGCAACCTGGCGAGC
>NZ_JNYD01000113.1 GCF_000717175.1 Pseudonocardia autotrophica
GGTTCGAGCAGTCGGGCAGGTTGTTGGTGCCGAAGGCGCGGGCGAAGAGCTGGTAGACGAACGCGGCCTCGTTCGAGGCCCGCCCGGAGGTGTAGAACAACGCCTCATCCGGGCTGTCGAGGGCGTGGAGGTGCTCGGCGACCAGCGCGAACGCGGCGTCCCAGGAGATCGGTTCGTAGTGGTCGGCGCCGGCCCGGCGGACCATCGGCTCGGGGAGCCGGCCCTGGCGCTCCAGCCAGTGGTCGGACTGTCGGACCAGCTCGGAGATCGGGTGCGCGGCGAAGAACGCGGCGTCGACGGTGTCGCGCTGGCCC
>NZ_JNYD01000114.1 GCF_000717175.1 Pseudonocardia autotrophica
GGGCCAGCGCGACACCGTCGACGCCGCGTTCTTCGCCGCGCACCCGATCTCCGAGCTGGTCCGACAGTCCGACCACTGGCTGGAGCGCCAGGGCCGGCTGGTCGAGCCGATGGTCCGCCGGGCCGGCGCCGACCACTACCAGCCGATCTCCTGGGACGCCGCGTTCGCCCTGATCGCCGAACACCTCCACGCCCTCGACAGCCCGGACGAGGCACTGTTCTACACCTCCGGGCGGGCCTCGAACGAGGCCGCGTTCGTCTACCAGCTCTTCGCCCGCGCCTTCGGCACCAACAACCTGCCCGACTGCTCGAACC
>NZ_JNYD01000115.1 GCF_000717175.1 Pseudonocardia autotrophica
CTGGCGGAGCCGGACCATCCGGTCGTGGTTGTCCGGGTCGTAGGAGATCGAGCCGCGGCCGTCGGCCTTCTCCAGCCCGCCGACCCGGTGCTCGAGTCCGGGGGTGCCGGGGATGGCCCAGGGCCGGGCCAGGGTGTCGGTGTCGCGCAGGTAGGGCCAGAACTCCCCGGACCCGTCCGGGGCGTTGGGCTCGGTGGCGAAGTCCGGGTCCACGCTCTCGAGGGTGGCGGCGTCCGGGACCTTCCACGGCTCGGACCCGTTGGCCAGCGCGCCGTCGGAGAGCACGATCACCGGGGTGCGGTAGCGGACCGC
>NZ_JNYD01000116.1 GCF_000717175.1 Pseudonocardia autotrophica
GCCTCGACGCCTTTGTACCCCAACTTCTTCAGGTCCTTCGACACCGTGAGCCCGGGACCGTGCTCGACCAGCAGCACCGAGATCCCGCGGTGCTCGGTGCGGTCCCGGGCAAGGGGTTCGCGCAGATGATGAAGGGGCTGGAGACCGGCCGGATCCAGGTGGCCTCCCGGGCGCTGGGGGTCGGGCAGGCGGCGTTCGACGACGCGCTGCGCTACGCCCAGGAGCGGGAGTCGTTCGGTAAGCCGATCTGGCAGCACCAGTCGATCGGGAACTACCTGGCCGAGATGGGCACCAAGCTCACCGCGG
>NZ_JNYD01000117.1 GCF_000717175.1 Pseudonocardia autotrophica
GTCGAGCCGGTCACGGGCCCGGGTGAAAGGGATCCCGTCCCGCCCACCGCGGTCCGGCCCGCTCTGGGAGGCGAACAGGGCGTCGACCCGGTCGTCGAGGTGGGCGATCGCCTGCTCCAGGTGCGCGGTGTGTGCCAGCGACAACCCGATCAGCAGGGCGTGGTGATCGGTGAACCGGCCGCGTAGCGCTTGGCGCAGCGCGGGGATCTTGCGGCGGAGCTTGCCCTTGGCCAGCTCGGCGAGCACGACGGGGTCGCGTTCACCGGCGACCAGGGCGGCGAGCATGGCCCGCCCGGACACCC
>NZ_JNYD01000118.1 GCF_000717175.1 Pseudonocardia autotrophica
GAAGGCCCCGGACGCCTTCCTCGACGCCCTCGGCGCCGAATTCGGCTTCGCTCCCCCGCGCGGGCACGGCCACGACGCCGCCGCCGCGGTCCGCGCCCTGCGCGACGGGAAGGCCCGGGTCTTCATCGGGCTCGGCGGGAACTTCGCCGCCGCCATGTCCGACACCCACGTGACCGAGGCCGCGCTGCGCTCGGCCGCGCTGACCGTGCAGATCTCCACCAAGCTCAACCGCAGCCACCTCACCGCCGGCCACGACGCGCTGATCCTGCCCACCCTCGGGCGCACCGAGCAGGACACCACC
>NZ_JNYD01000119.1 GCF_000717175.1 Pseudonocardia autotrophica
CGCCGGGATCGTGGAGTCCGTCGGCGAGGGCGTCACCGACGTCGCCCCGGGTGACTTCGTGATCCTCAACTGGCGGGCGGTGTGTGGGCAGTGCCGGGCGTGCCGCAAGGGCAAGCCCCAGTACTGCTTCGCCACTCACAACGCCACGCAGAAGATGACGCTCCTCGACGGCACCGAGCTGTCCCCCGCGCTGGGCATCGGGGCGTTCGTGGAGAAGACCCTGGTCGCGGCCGGGCAGTGCACCAAGGTCAACCCGGCCGTGACCCCGCAGGTCGCCGGGCTGCTCGGCTGCGGGGTGATG
>NZ_JNYD01000120.1 GCF_000717175.1 Pseudonocardia autotrophica
GAAGGCCCCGGACGCCTTCCTCGACGCCCTCGGCGCCGAATTCGGCTTCGCTCCCCCGCGCGGGCACGGCCACGACGCCGCCGCCGCGGTCCGCGCCCTACGCGACGGGCACGCCCGGGTCTTCATCGGGCTCGGCGGCAACTTCGCCGCCGCCATGTCCGACACCCACATCACCGAGGCCGCGCTGCGCTCGGCCGCGCTCACCGTGCAGATCTCCACCAAGCTCAACCGCAGCCACCTCACCGCCGGCCACGACGCGCTGATCCTGCCCACCCTCGGGCGCACCGAGCAGGACACCACC
>NZ_JNYD01000121.1 GCF_000717175.1 Pseudonocardia autotrophica
CGCCGGGATCGTGGAGTCCGTCGGCGAGGGCGTCACCGACGTCGCCCCGGGTGACTTCGTGATCCTCAACTGGCGGGCGGTGTGTGGGCAGTGCCGGGCCTGTAAGAAGGGCAAGCCCTGGTACTGCTTCAACACCCACAACGCCACGCAGAAGATGACCCTGACCTCCGGCCAGGAGCTCTCCCCGGCCCTGGGCATCGGCGCGTTCGTGGAGAAGACCCTGGTCGCGGCCGGGCAGTGCACCAAGGTCAACCCGGCCGTGACCCCGCAGGTCGCCGGGCTGCTCGGCTGCGGGGTGATG
>NZ_JNYD01000122.1 GCF_000717175.1 Pseudonocardia autotrophica
ACCTCCTGGTCGGAGGTGTAGTCCTTGGCGGTCTGCTTGGCGTCGGTGGTCGGGACGAGGTCCAGCCCGCCGATCGACGGCAGACCCAGGTCGGTGCTCATTTCGCCTCCGCGGGAAGAAGTACGTCGGCGGTGCTCATGCCTGGACTCCCAGAGGGGCCCCGTTGCCGGAGCCGTTGGTGCTGTTGGTGTCGGCGCTGTTGGGGTGGGTGCCGGTCAGGTAGTCGAGGAACACGTCCTGCAGTTCCTCGGCCTTGAACGGCAGGCCGGACACCTTGGTGTAGGACTTGGCGTCCA
>NZ_JNYD01000123.1 GCF_000717175.1 Pseudonocardia autotrophica
CGCTGGTCACCGCCGAGTTGGCGCGGGGCTGGATGTCGCTGGCCGGGGCGATGGGTGGGCACACGGTGGTCGCGAAGCTGCTGCTGGCGTTCGGGACCCAGGAGCAGAAGGACCGCTACCTGCCGCGGATGGCGTCCGGGGAGCTGCGCGCGACGATGGCGCTCACCGAGCCCGGTGGCGGGTCGGATCTGCAGAACATGGCCACCCAGGCCCGGCTGGACGGCGACGAGTACGTGGTCAACGGGTCCAAGACGTGGATCTCCAACGCGCGGCGGTCGGGGCTGATCGCGCTGCT
>NZ_JNYD01000124.1 GCF_000717175.1 Pseudonocardia autotrophica
ACCATCGGCGCTGGAGGGCTTAGCTTCCGGGTTCGGGATGGGACCGGGCGTTCCCCCTCCGCAATGACCACCGACAACACTATTCACCTATCCCAGCCGTGCCCTCTCGACGAGGGACCGACCGGGTCGAACACCAACCGCCGGCGAAACACCGATGGTTGTGTGCTCAGGGTCACACAGTGGATGCGAACAACATGTTGTGGCAAGCCCTCGGCCTATTAGTACCAGTCAACTCCACCCCTCACAGGGCTTCCATCTCTGGCCTATCAACCCAGTCGTCTACTGGGAGCCTTAC
>NZ_JNYD01000125.1 GCF_000717175.1 Pseudonocardia autotrophica
CTCCGGCGAAGCCGGGCTCCGCCACGTCGAAGTCATCGCCCGGCTGCTCGACAGCGGCCCCGCCCGCCGACTCGACCCGAAGACCTGGGCCGGCGCCGAAGTCCAACTCGCCGCCAACGCCGCGATCTCCACACCCTCCGAGCTGCACACCTGGGGCACCCAACTGCTCGAGCTCCTCGACCAGGACGGGCCCGAACCCGACGACACCCCACCCGCGCAGCTCAACGAACTGCGGCTCTCGCGCTTCCGCACCCGCCCCGGCGGCAAGCTCGCCGGCCGCTACGACGAC
>NZ_JNYD01000126.1 GCF_000717175.1 Pseudonocardia autotrophica
CTCCGGCGAAGCCGGGCTCCGCCACGTCGAAGTCATCGCCCGGCTGCTCGACAGCGGCCCCGCCCGCCGACTCGACCCGAAGACCTGGGCCGGCGCCGAGGTCCAACTCGCCGCCAACGCCGCGATCTACACGCCCTCCGAGCTGCACACCTGGGGCACCCAACTGCTCGAGCTCCTCGACCAGGACGGCCCCGAACCCGACGACACCCCACCCGCGCAGCTCAACGAACTGCGGCTCTCGCGCTTCCGCACCCGCCCCGGCGGCAAGCTCGCCGGCCGCTACGACGAC
>NZ_JNYD01000127.1 GCF_000717175.1 Pseudonocardia autotrophica
GGGGTATGTGAACATCACCGGGCGGATCAAGGACATGGTCATCCGGGGTGGGGAGAACATCTACCCCCGGGAGATCGAGGAGTTCCTCTACACCCACCCGGACATCCTCGACGCGCAGGTCATCGGGGTCCCGGACGTCAAGTACGGCGAGGAGCTCTGCGCCTGGATCCAGGTGCGCGAGGGCGCCCAGGTCACCGCGGAGTCGTTGCGCGAGTTCGCCACGGGCAAGCTCGCGCACTACAAGATCCCGCGCTACGTGCTGGTGGTCGACGAGTTCCCGATG
>NZ_JNYD01000128.1 GCF_000717175.1 Pseudonocardia autotrophica
CCGCGGTGAGCTTGGTGCCCATCTCGGCCAGGTAGTTCCCGATCGACTGGTGCTGCCAGATCGGCTTACCGAACGACTCCCGCTCCTGGGCGTAGCGCAACGCGTCCTCGAACGCCGCCCGCCCGAGCCCCAGCGCCCGAGAGGCCACCTGGATCCGGCCGGTCTCCAGCCCCTTCATCATCTGCGCGAACCCCTTGCCCGGGACCGCACCGAGCACCGCGGACGCCGGCACCCGCATGTCGTCGAAGATCAGCTCACAGGCCTCGACGCC
>NZ_JNYD01000129.1 GCF_000717175.1 Pseudonocardia autotrophica
GTCGGCCGAGTCCGGGGCGAGACCGGTGGCGGTGATGGTCGCGGTGCCGTCCTCGGTGACGCACGCGGAGATCCCGCGGCGGGCGTGGGCCCGGCGGAAGAGCCGTTCGTAGTGCGCGGGGTCGATCTCCATGATCAGTCGGCGGAGGCGGCGGGAGATCTCGGTGGTGGTCCAGCGGGGTGCCCGGGGCAGCACGAGCCGGCACAGGTGGGCGATCTGCGCAGCGGGCAGCCCGGTCAGGTGCTGGGCGAACACCGCGGCTTTGGGC
>NZ_JNYD01000130.1 GCF_000717175.1 Pseudonocardia autotrophica
CCTGTCCGCCCAGTTCTGGCGCCTCGCCCGCCGGATCGGGAAGAAGAAAGCCGCTATCGCCGTCGCCCACTCCATCCTGGTCATCAGCTGGCACCTGCTCACCGAGGACTGCGACTACACCGACCTCGGCGGCGACTACTTCACCCGCCGAAACACCGACCGCCAACGCGACCGCCTCGTCGGCCAACTCCACAACCTCGGCTACCGCGTCACCCTCGACAAGACCGCGTAGTCAGGCTGCGGTCAATTCACTTCACAGCCC
>NZ_JNYD01000131.1 GCF_000717175.1 Pseudonocardia autotrophica
CTCGGCGGCGAACCAGTCGGCCATCGCCTCCAGCGAGGAGGTGAACGTGGCGAACGTGCGGGTCTGCTTGCGCCGGCCCCGCCCCTCGGTGGCCGGGGTGCGCACGCAGGCCACGACCTCGTCCTTGCCGATGTCGATCCCCGCACAGCGCTCGATCAGCACGTCCATGCCTCGGCCTCCCCGCCGTCCCTCGACCGATCCCGGCGGGGCCGGCGGGGCCAACCGATCAACGACGCTGTGAAGCGTGTACGAGAT
>NZ_JNYD01000132.1 GCF_000717175.1 Pseudonocardia autotrophica
CCGGGTCGACGCCCTGTTCGCCTCCCAGAGCGGGCCGGACCGCGGTGGGCGGGACGGGATCCCTTTCACCCGGGCCCGTGACCGGCTCGACACCATCACTGGGGTCGGGAAACGGGCCGCCGAGACCATCATCGCCGAGATCGGCGTGGACATGACCCGCTTCCCCACCGCCGCGCACCTGGCCTCCTGGGCCGGCCTGGCCCCGGGCAACAACATCACCGGCGGCAAACGCGGCTCGGGCAAGACCACCCACG
>NZ_JNYD01000133.1 GCF_000717175.1 Pseudonocardia autotrophica
TTTTGTGCCAGTTCATGTTTGGTCTGCTGCCGGTCCCGTCCGGTGGGTGGACTGTTTTTGAGAGCCAGTTTTTGTTGGAGAGTTTGATCCTGGCTCAGGACGAACGCTGGCGGCGTGCTTAACACATGCAAGTCGAGCGGTAAGGCCCTTCGGGGTACACGAGCGGCGAACGGGTGAGTAACACGTGGGTGACCTGCCCTCAGCTCTGGGATAAGCCTGGGAAACCGGGTCTAATACCGGATAGGAC
>NZ_JNYD01000134.1 GCF_000717175.1 Pseudonocardia autotrophica
CAACGCGCGGCGGTCGGGGCTGATCGCGCTGCTGTGCAAGACCGACCCGAAGGCCGAGCCGAAGCACCGCGGGATCTCGGTGCTGCTGGTCGAGCACGGTCCCGGGCTCACGGTGTCGAAGGACCTGAAGAAGTTGGGGTACAAAGGCGTCGAGGCCTGTGAGCTGATCTTCGACGACATGCGGGTGCCGGCGTCCGCGGTGCTCGGTGCGGTCCCGGGCAAGGGGTTCGCGCAGATGATGAAG
>NZ_JNYD01000135.1 GCF_000717175.1 Pseudonocardia autotrophica
CAACGCGCGGCGGTCGGGGCTGATCGCGCTGCTGTGCAAGACCGACCCGAAGGCCGAGCCGAAGCACCGCGGGATCTCGGTGCTGCTGGTCGAGCACGGCCCGGGGCTCACGGTGTCGAAGGACCTGAAGAAGTTGGGCTACAAGGGCGTCGAGGCCTGTGAGCTGATCTTCGACGACATGCGGGTGCCGGCGTCCGCGGTGCTCGGTGCGGTCCCGGGCAAGGGGTTCGCGCAGATGATGAAG
>NZ_JNYD01000136.1 GCF_000717175.1 Pseudonocardia autotrophica
CACCCGGGGGGCGCTGGAGGAGACCGGGCTGAGCAAGAAGGACGCCGAGCGGGCGAAGAACATGTTCGCCCTCGGCCTGCTGTCCTGGATGTACCACCGCCCGCACGAGGGGACCGAGCGGTTCCTGCGCGAGAAGTTCGCGAGACGCCCGGAGCTGGCCGAGGCCAACATTCTCGCGTTCCGGGCCGGGCACGCCTACGGCGAGACCACCGAGGCGTTCGCCGTCACCTACGAGGTCGCCCCG
>NZ_JNYD01000137.1 GCF_000717175.1 Pseudonocardia autotrophica
CGGGGCGACCTCGTAGGTGACGGCGAACGCCTCGGTGGTCTCGCCGTAGGCGTGCCCGGCCCGGAACGCGAGAATGTTGGCCTCGGCCAGCTCCGGGCGGCGGGCGAACTTCTCGCGCAGGAACCGCTCCGTCCCTTCATGGGGACGGTGGTACATCCAGGACAGCAGGCCGAGGGCGAACATGTTCTTCGCCCGCTCGGCGTCCTTCTTGCTCAGCCCGGTCTCCTCCAGCGCCCCCCGGGTG
>NZ_JNYD01000138.1 GCF_000717175.1 Pseudonocardia autotrophica
ACCGGTGCGCAGTGCGACGGCCCGCTCGCGAATCTTGTCGACGAGGGTGTCGGCGATGTCGCCGACCGCGACCAGCGCCGAGATCGCCATGCAGCGCTCACCCGCCGAGCCGAACCCGGCGTTGATCGCCTGGTCGGCCGCCAGGTCCAGGTCGGCGTCGGGCAGCACCACCATGTGGTTCTTCGCCCCGCCCAGCGCCTGCACCCGCTTGCCGTGCGCCGTGCCGGTCTCGTAG
>NZ_JNYD01000139.1 GCF_000717175.1 Pseudonocardia autotrophica
CTACGAGACCGGCACGGCGCACGGCAAGCGGGTGCAGGCGCTGGGCGGGGCGAAGAACCACATGGTGGTGCTGCCCGACGCCGACCTGGACCTGGCGGCGGACCAGGCGATCAACGCCGGGTTCGGCTCGGCGGGGGAGCGCTGCATGGCGATCTCGGCGCTGGTCGCGGTCGGCGACATCGCCGACACCCTCGTCGACAAGATTCGCGAGCGGGCCGTCGCACTGCGCACCGGT
>NZ_JNYD01000140.1 GCF_000717175.1 Pseudonocardia autotrophica
CCGCCGTGGATCCGCACCGCGTTCAGCGCCACCTCCATCGCGATCTCGGAGGTGAACAGCTTCGCCATCCCCGCCTCCATGTCGCACCGCTCCCCGGCGTCGAACTTCTCCGCCGCGAACAGGATCAGCTGCCGGGCCGCGGTGAGCTTGGTGCCCATCTCGGCCAGGTAGTTCCCGATCGACTGGTGCTGCCAGATCGGCTTACCGAACGACTCCCGCTCCTGGGCGTAGCGCA
>NZ_JNYD01000141.1 GCF_000717175.1 Pseudonocardia autotrophica
CCGCCGGGCCCACGCCCGCCGCGGGATCTCCGCGTGCGTCACCGAGGACGGCACCGCGACCATCACCGCCACCGGTCTCGCCCCGGACTCGGCCGACGCCGCCGTAGAGCGCATCGGCCGGCTCGCCCACCGCGTCAAGCGCGCCGGACACGGCGGTGGGCTCGACCAGATCCGGGTCGACCTGTTCGTCGGCTTCCTCGACGGCTCCCTGCACACCCTCACCGACGACCAG
>NZ_JNYD01000142.1 GCF_000717175.1 Pseudonocardia autotrophica
CGGCGCGGTCTGCTCGGTCGGCAGCCGTGGCGACTCCTACGACAACGCGCTCGCCGAAAGCTTCCACGGGCTGTTCAAGACCGAACTGGTTCGGCCGGGTGGCCCCTGGCGCGGGCTCGACGACCTCGAGCTGGCGACGCTGGAGTACCTCGACTGGTTCAACCACCGCCGCCTGCACGGCCAACTCGGGATGAGCACCCCGGACGAGGCCGAAGCCACCTACTACG
>NZ_JNYD01000143.1 GCF_000717175.1 Pseudonocardia autotrophica
GGTCAGCGAGTACAACCACTACCTCGCGCTCACCCAGACCGTCAGCCAGGGCAGCCGCGAGGACCGCCTCAAGGCGCGTGGCACGGGCGAGAAGATCGAGTTCGTGGAGGCCGGCCGCGTCGTGCCCGCGAACGAGTCGCCGTCGTCGGAGAACCTGTGGGAGAAGTACTCCGACCCGGTCCTCACCACCGCGGACAAGATGATCGAGCGGTTCAAGCAGATGGAG
>NZ_JNYD01000144.1 GCF_000717175.1 Pseudonocardia autotrophica
GGTCAGCGAGTACAACCACTACCTCGCGCTCACCCAGACCGTCAGCCAGGGCAGCCGCGAGGACCGCCTCAAGGCGCGTGGCACGGGCGAGAAGATCGACTTCGTCGAGGCCGGCCGTGTCGTGCCGGCGAACGAGTCGCCGTCGTCGGAGAACCTGTGGGAGAAGTACTCCGACCCGGTCCTCACCACCGCGGACAAGATGATCGAGCGGTTCAAGCAGATGGAG
>NZ_JNYD01000145.1 GCF_000717175.1 Pseudonocardia autotrophica
CGGCGCGAGTCCGTGCGCTCGTCGTGATCAGCGACTACGTACACTTACAGCATCTCGGTCCGCCCGCACAGCACCGGACCGCCGATCATGCCGCTGGTGCACACCAGTCGAGTGCACGAGCGGTCGAGGGACCCGGCCGGGCGCTCCCAACGGCTTCAGACCGTCCCTCACTGCACACCCGCCGGCGCGAGTCCGTGCGCTCGTCGTGATCAGCGACT
>NZ_JNYD01000146.1 GCF_000717175.1 Pseudonocardia autotrophica
GGTGAACGTGGCGAACGTGCGGGTCTGCTTGCGCCGGCCCCGCCCCTCGGTGGCCGGGGTTCGCACGCAGGCCACGACCTCGTCCTTGCCGATGTCGATCCCCGCACAGCGCTCGACCAGCACGTCCATGCCTCGGCCTCCCCGCCGTCCCTCGACCGATCCCGGCGGGGCCGGCGGGGCCAACCGATCAACGACGCTGTGAAGCGTGTACGAGAT
>NZ_JNYD01000147.1 GCF_000717175.1 Pseudonocardia autotrophica
GAGCTGGGCGGCGATGACGTTGCGCTGGATCTCGTTGGTGCCCTCACCCACGATCATCAGCGGGGCGTCCCGGAAGTAGCGCTCCACGTCGAACTCCGTGGAGTAGCCGTAACCGCCGTGGATCCGCACCGCGTTCAGCGCCACCTCCATCGCGATCTCGGAGGTGAACAGCTTCGCCATCCCCGCCTCCATGTCGCACCGCTCCCCGGCG
>NZ_JNYD01000148.1 GCF_000717175.1 Pseudonocardia autotrophica
CGCCGGGGAGCGGTGCGACATGGAGGCGGGGATGGCGAAGCTGTTCACCTCCGAGATCGCGATGGAGGTGGCGCTGAACGCGGTGCGGATCCACGGCGGGTACGGCTACTCGACGGAGTTCGACGTGGAGCGCTACTTCCGGGACGCCCCGCTGATGATCGTGGGTGAGGGCACCAACGAGATCCAGCGCAACGTCATCGCCGCCCAGCTC
>NZ_JNYD01000149.1 GCF_000717175.1 Pseudonocardia autotrophica
CGAGGCCAACATTCTCGCGTTCCGGGCCGGGCACGCCTACGGCGAGACCACCGAGGCGTTCGCCGTCACCTACGAGGTCGCCCCGGCGAAGCTGGAGCCCGGGACGTACCGGCAGATCACCGGCAACACCGCGATGGCCTACGGCATCGTCGCGGCCGGGCAGACCACCGGGCTGCCGGTGTTCCTGGGCAGCTACCCGATCACC
>NZ_JNYD01000150.1 GCF_000717175.1 Pseudonocardia autotrophica
CGAGGCCAACATTCTCGCGTTCCGGGCCGGGCACGCCTACGGCGAGACCACCGAGGCGTTCGCCGTCACCTACGAGGTCGCCCCGGCGAAGCTGGAGCCGGGCACCTACCGGCAGATCACCGGCAACACCGCGATGGCCTACGGCATCGTCGCGGCCGGGCAGACCACCGGGCTGCCGGTGTTCCTGGGCAGCTACCCGATCACC
>NZ_JNYD01000151.1 GCF_000717175.1 Pseudonocardia autotrophica
GGCCTCCTGGGCCGGCCTGGCCCCGGGCAACAACATCACCGGCGGCAAACGCGGCTCGGGCAAGACCACCCACGGCGACGTCTGGCTCACCGACATCCTCGTCCAGTGCGCCTGGGCCGCCGCACGCACCCGCAACACCTACCTGTCCGCCCAGTTCTGGCGCCTCGCCCGCCGGATCGGGAAGAAGAAAGCCGCTATCGCCGTC
>NZ_JNYD01000152.1 GCF_000717175.1 Pseudonocardia autotrophica
TCGTCGACAAGATTCGCGAGCGGGCCGTCGCACTGCGCACCGGTGACGGCACCCGGGGCTGCGACATGGGCCCGCTGGTGACCCGGGTGGCGCAGGAGCGGGTCTCGGGTTACATCGACGCCGGTGAGTCGGCGGGCGCCACGCTGGTGGTCGACGGGCGGCAGGGCGAGTTCGACGCGGACGGGGCCGGGTTCTTCGTGGCC
>NZ_JNYD01000153.1 GCF_000717175.1 Pseudonocardia autotrophica
GGCCACGAAGAACCCGGCCCCGTCCGCGTCGAACTCGCCCTGCCGCCCGTCGACCACCAGCGTGGCGCCCGCCGACTCACCGGCGTCGATGTAACCCGACACCTGCTCCTGCGCCACCCGGGTCACCAGCGGGCCCATGTCGCAGCCCCGGGTGCCGTCACCGGTGCGCAGTGCGACGGCCCGCTCGCGAATCTTGTCGACGA